>NZ_JBIAPA010000003.1:0-659353 GCF_042888005.1 Nocardia sp. NPDC003269 | reverse complement strand
GGGCCCCCCCCCCCCCCCCCCGGGGGGGGGGGCGGGCGCGGGCGGGGGGGGGGGCGGGGGGGGGGGGGGGGGGGGCCCCCCCGGGGGGGGGGGGGGGGCGCCCCCGCCCCCCCCCCCCCCCACGGCGGGTCAGGACTCGGCCAGGATGAAGTCCGCCGCCTGCTCACCGATGAAGACGGCCGGGGCGTTGGTGTGCCCGCGGATGATCAACGGCATCACCGACGCGTCGGCGACACGCAGTCCCTCCACACCACGCACCTTCAGGTCCGGGGTGACGACGCTGGCCGCGTCGGTGCCCATCCGGCAGGTGCCTACCGGGTGGTACAGGGTGTGCGAGAACTGCTCGATGGTCAGCGCCATGGCCGCCTCGAGCTCGTCCGGCGCCTCCGGCGGGTAGATCAGCGCGCCCAGCGCGCTCTTGAGCGCGGGCTGCTCGACCAGGCTCGCGCACACCCGCAGGCCCGCGGTCAGCGCGGCGCGGTCGGCGCCGTCGGGATCGGACAGATACCGCGGGTCGATCACCGGCTTGGCCGTCGGATCGGCCGACGCGAGACCGATCCGGCCCCGGCTGCGCGGGCGCAGCAGGATCGCGCCGACGACGACACCGTGCTCGGTCGGCTCGACCAGACCCTCGTGGTAGAACGGCGCGGGCGCGTAGATCAGCTCCAGGTCGGGGTGCTCGAGATCGGGCTCGCTGCGCACGAAGCCGTACGCCTCACCGACATTGGAGGTGAGCATGCCGCGATGCCGGACCAGGTAGTTGATCAGCTCGAGCGGCTTCTCCGCCGCGAACAGCGAATCGCCGTCGACGCTGTAGCCCAGCGCCGCGATCAGGTGGTCCTGCAGGTTGGCGCCGACCTCGGGGGAGTGCGCGACGACCTCGATGTCGAACTTCTTCAGTTCCTCCTGGTCGCCGATGCCGGAGAGCTGCAGCAGCTGCGGGCTGTTCACCGCGCCACCACACAGGATGACCTCGCGATTCGCGGTCACGGTGTGGGTCTGCCCGTCGTGCAGGTACTCCACCCCGGTGGCCTTGGTGCCGTCGAACAGCACCCGGGTGGCCAGCGCCTCGGCGCGCACGGTCAGGTTGGCCCGCTTCATCGCCGGGCGCAGGTACGCGTCGGCGGTGCTCCAGCGCCTGCCGTCGCGCTGGGTCACCATCGTCTGGGAGAAGCCCTGCGGCGCGGGCCGGTTCGGCGACTCGAGCTCGTGGCCCGCCTGGCGCGCGGCCTCGAGGAAGGCGTGCGTCGAGGCGCGCGGGCTGCGCTGACGCTGCACGTGCAGCGGGCCGCGCGACCCCTCGTCCGGGTACTGCGCGTCCTGGACGTTCTCGATCTTGCGGAACTGCTCGACCGCCGCCGCGAAGTTCCACTTCTCGCCGGCGAGGAGCCCCCACTCCTCGTAGTCGGCGCGGAACCCGCGCACCCACATCATCGCGTTCATCGACGACGAGCCGCCGAAGGTCTTGCCCCGCGGCCAGTAGATCTGCCGGTCGCCGAGGCCGGGCTGCGGCTCGGTCAGGTAGTCCCAGTCACGCTCGGTGCGGAACAGCTTCGAGAACGCCGCCGGGATATGGGCGAACTTGTCGTCGTCGGCCGGACCGGCCTCCAGCAGCACGACCGTGGTGCCCGGGTCGGCGCTGAGCCGATTCGCGAGCACCGCCCCCGCCGACCCCGAGCCGACGATCACGTAATCCGCGGACATCCCACCTGCTTGCACTGTCCAACTCCGATCCTGCACTGCATCTGTCGTAGCCAACTGGACGCGCCCGCTCGCGGGCCCGAAAAGCCCGCGAGCGCAGCCGGACTCGTCGTCCGGCGGCGGCGCTGCATGCAGCGTACTGACAGTGGCGGCCCGGTGGGTGCCGCCTGTCTCAGTCCGTGCCGGCCGCTGCCGCGGCCTGACCGGCGCGACGGCCGTAGAAGCTGCCGTCACCGAGCGAAGCACCGCTGACATAACCGTACGCGCACAGCCCTGACGTGCAACGACCCGCCGCGAAGAGTCCGGGAATCGGCTCACCGCTGACGTGCAGCACCCGCGAGTCGAGGTCGGTGCGCAGCCCGCCGAGGGTGAATCCGGCGGTGAAACCACGCAGATCGAAACCGGCCAGCGGCGTCGAGATCGGGCGCACCCATTCGGGCTTCTTGCCCAGCAGCGGGTCGTTGCCGTTCTCGGCGTGGCGGTTGTAGGTGGCGATCGTGGTCTGCAGCGTCTGCTCCGGCAGCCCCATGTCCGCTTCGAGCTCGGCCACCGTCTCGGCGACCCACTTGGGCGGGAACCGGAAGAACGGGGTCGCGGACTCGGTCGCGAGCGCTTCCTCGAGCGAGGCCTCGTCGATCACGAGGAAGGCCTGGTTGTCGTTCTGCAGCAGGGTCGCCTGCCCGATCCGGCCGGGGTAGGTGTCCTCGGTGACGTAGCGCTGGCCGCGCCCGTTGACGAGGATGCCGCGCGCCATCATCTGCGGATCGCCGAAGATGGCGACCTCGCTGGCGTCCATGTGCGCCAGTTCGGCGCCCAGCGCCTGGGCCAGCCGGATGCCGATGCCGTCGTGCTCCTCGATCGCCGCGCCGGGCCTGCCGCTGAGCCGCGGGGTGTAGCGGTCGATCATCTCGGTGTCGTAGGCGAAGCTGCCGGTCGCCAGGACGACACCGCGGGCGGCCCGCACCGTGATCGGCTTGCCGTAGTTCGTGGCCAGGATGCCGACGACGCGATCGTCGTCGTCGACGATCAGCCTGCGGATGCGGGTGTCGTACTCGACGTCGATATCGAGCGCGGCCACGGTGTCGGCCAGCGGCTTCATCAGCATGTAGCCGCCGCTGCGCTCGCCGATCTTCTTGTCGGCCAGCTCCGGCACGTGCCCGCGCGGAGCGGGCTTGGCGATGTCGAGGAACGGCGCGGAGTTCTCGCCGCCGGAGTACATCAGGCCCTCGTCGTGCGGCGGCTCCCAGCCGGGCTCGCCCCAGAACGACTCCTTGAACGGCACGCCGCAGTCGACGAGCCAGTTGTAGTGCTCCACGCTGCCCGCGCAGTAGTCGTCGATCTTGGCCTCGTCGACGCCGGGGCCGAGCGCCGCCTTGAGGAAGGCGGCCATGTTCTCCGGGGTGTCGTCGAAGCCGAGCGCCTGCTGCAGCGGCGTGCCGCCACCGAGGTAGACGAAACCGCCCGCCAGCGCCGCCGCGC
Source organism: Nocardia sp. NPDC003269 (assembly GCF_042888005.1). Taxonomy (NCBI): domain Bacteria; kingdom Bacillati; phylum Actinomycetota; class Actinomycetes; order Mycobacteriales; family Nocardiaceae; genus Nocardia; species Nocardia sp. NPDC003269. The sequence continues at coordinate 656,173 of NZ_JBIAPA010000003.1, read as the reverse complement.
CGCCCCAGCCGCCGGTCCGTTCCAGGATGAGGACCTTCGCGCCCGCCCTGGCGGCCTCGATCGCCGCGCAGACGCCCGCGATGCCGAAACCGGCCACCACCACGTCGGCCTCGAAATCCCAGTGCTCCACGGCGTTCGCGCGCAGCGGGCGGACTGTGTCGATCCGATAGGGCTGTTCGGTCACGGGCTTCCTCCGCTGCTCGGGGTACGTACCGAAATGGTGCCGCCAACCGCGCGACAAAACAAGAACGTGTTACAAAAGCTCCCGCCCAGCGGGACGGTTGCGCCCCGATCGGGCTCCGGTACGGTGGCGATCGAACCGACGTAGACGAGATCTGGTGGTGTTGTGGTGAGCGCGAACATTCGAGACATTGCGGTGCAGACCCTGACCGGGGCCGACACCACGCTGGGTGAGCTGGCGGGCGACCGGGCGGTCCTGCTGGTCAACGTGGCCTCCAAGTGTGGGCTGACCCCGCAGTACACCGGCCTGGTGGAACTGCAGAAGACCTACGGCGAGCGTGGCTTCACCGTGGTCGGCGTGCCGTGCAACCAGTTCATGGGTCAGGAGCCCGGCACCGCCGAGGAGATCCAGGAATTCTGCTCGGTGACCTACGGCGTCGACTTCCCGCTGCTGGCCAAGACCGAGGTGAACGGCGACGACCGGCACCCGCTCTACACCGCCCTGGTCGAGACCCCCGCCGCCGACGGCAGCGCGGGCGACATCCAGTGGAACTTCGAGAAGTTCCTGATCGGCCGGGACGGCACGGTCGCAGGCCGCTTCCGCCCGACCGTCACCCCGGACGCGGGCGAGGTCGTCGCCGCGATCGAGGCCCAGCTCTGATCCTGGGCTCGCACCCGGGATAGCTTCCCCGCCAACGGAACCGATGCTCTAGGCTGAATTCGTACAGTCGGTCCGATGCCCGGAGGCTCCCGATGTCGCACAGCTCTGCCGCCTACCCCAGCGCCGTTCCGGTCGGGGTGGACACCACCCGCGCCAGCATCGCGCGCGTCTACGACGCCGCGCTCAACGGCAAGGACAACTACGACGTGGACCGCGCGGTGCTGGAACAGGTCCGCACCGTCGCGCCGCAGGTCAACGATTTGGCCTGGGCCAACCGCGATTTCCTGATCCGCGCGTGCCGGTTCCTGGCCAGGGCCGGGATCGATCAGTTCCTCGATCTCGGGTCCGGCCTGCCCACCGCGGAGAACACCCATCAGGTCGTCCAGCGGGTCAACCCGCAGTCGCGGGTGGTCTACGTCGACAACGATCCGTCGGTGCTCGTGCACGGTCAGGCGCTGCTGGCCAGCAACAGTCGTACCCGCATCGCCGAGGCCGACATCTTCCGCCCGCTCGAGGTGCTCGGCAACCAGACGATCCGGGGCGCGCTCGACTTCACCCGCCCGCTGGCGCTGTTCCACATCGGCACCCTGCATCACTACCTGGGGGAGGACGGCCCCGCGTTGATGCAGACCTACATCGATGCCCTGCCTGCGGGCTCGTTCGTCGCGATCGCCCACTTCCACGATCCGCAGACACCCGAATACAGCGAACTGGCCCGCAAGATGGAAGAGAAATTCATCCACAGCCCGATGGGCAGCGGCCGCTTCCGCACCAGAGACGAGATCCAGGCCATGTTCGGCGACCTGGAGATGGTCGAACCGGGCCTCGTCCGCTGCGACGACTGGTGGCCCGACGGGCCCCACCTGACGCCGCTGAACGCCGTCCGCCACTGCATCGTCGGCGGTGTCGGCCGGAAGCGGTAGGCCGTCGTTTCTGGTTGAATGGACTCGTGTGCCGGTGGATGGCGTACTCGGGTGAGCCGATCCTCGCCGAGGATCTGCTGTTCCGCCCTGAACACTCCCTGATCGACCAGAGCCTGCATTCCCGCATGGGCGCGACCACCACCAACGGCGACGGTTTCGGCCTCGGCTGGTACGGCCTCGGCACCGAACCGGCGGTGTACAAGAGCATCGAACCCGCCTGGAACGATCGAAATCTGCGCGAGATCGCCGGTCAGGTGCGCACGCCGATGATGCTGGCGCATGTTCGCGCCTCGACCGGGACGCCGGTGCAGCGCAGCAATTGTCATCCGTTCCGGCACGGGCGCTGGTTGTGGGTGCACAACGGCGCCCTGCGCGGCTTCCACGAGACCCGGCGTGACCTGCTGGCCGCCGTCGAACCGGGGCTGTTCGCCGATATCGAGGGCTCGACCGACAGCGAAACCCTGTTCTTTCTCGCGTTGACGCTCGGGCTCGTGGACGACCCCTTCGGTGCCGTCGCCCGCGCGGTGGGTTTCGTCGAGGACGTCGGGCACGCGTACGGAGTCGAACACCCGGTACAGATGACCGTCGCGACCACCGACGGACAATTCCTGTGGATTTTCCGCTATTCGAGCGAGCGGGAATCGCGGTCGCTGTTCTTCTCGACCGGGATCGCCGCATTGCGGGCACTGCACCCCGAGGTGGAGATATTGCGCGAACTCGGCTCCGAGACCCGATTCGTGGTCTCGGAGCCGCTGGGCGACCTGTCGGGCGCGTGGAACGAAGTGCCGGAATCCTCGGCCGGGGTGGTGGGTGCCGGTGCCGACTCGATCCGTTCCTTCGCGCCGATCGCACCCGGCTGAGCCCACCCGAGATTCAGCGCCGCGGGCGCCAACCGTGGTGGGCTAGCCGGCGGGATGTTTCCTGGCCCGCGTGCGGCGCGTGGCCTTGGCCGGTGTCGCGGCCTTCCGCGCCGTGGTCTTCGCCGGTGTCGTGGTCTTGGCCGGTGCCGCGGCAGCCTTGGGTCGCGGGGGAGTAGCTGCCGCTGATTCGCCCGGGTCGTCCCGCCATTTTATTTCGATTTCGATCTCGGTCTCGGTGCCGTCGACCTCGATCTCGAATTCCCACCTGACCCGGTCGGCGACCTCGACCTCGATCGAATCGCCCTCCGAACCGAATTCCACCTCCGATTCGCCTGCCAGTGCCTTGCCTATCGCGATCAGTCGCTCGGAGGCCTCTTTCCGAGACAGTACGGACTTTCTCTTGATCTCCAACTTCGGCATGCTGACTCCAAGATGTCGGGTCTCGGTGAATTGGATAACTACACCGTAGCCGGAATGTCGGGAATTGCCGATCATCCGTTTTCGCCGCCGTCGGTACGGCACGTCGGATGCCGTACAGCTCGCGGGCGACTACTCACCGGTATGTCACGCCGATCCGGGCGTCGTGCGGGGCGTGGCATCGTCGGGGCGTTGTGTCGACGGCGGTTGTGCGCCAGCGGAGTTCGCCGTGCCGTCCGACCCTGCCGTCCGCTCGGGAAGGAGCACCAGCTGTGGAGGACGTCCATCGAGGCCGGCCCGCGCCGCAGTCGTCGCCGTTGTCCGGTGGGGGAGCCGGCTGCCCGGTCCACGGGCGCGTCTACGAGCCGGATTTCGCCGCGGATCCGCACGGGAACTACCGCGCCATGCGGGAGCGATACGGGGCGATAGCGCCGATCGAGCTGTCCCCGGGCGTCCCGGCCAATCTGGTGCTCGGCTACCGGACCGCGGTGCGCATCCTGCACGACCCCGACAACTTTCCGGCGGATCCGCGGGTGTGGCAGGACAGCATCTCGGAGGACTGCCCGGTGCGGCCGATGATGCAGTGGTATCCGAACGCGCTGCGGAACTCCGGCCCGGTGCATGCCCGCTACCGGCAGGCCTACGTCACCGCGATCGACTACATCGACCACCATTCCCTGCACACCATCGTGGAACAGGTCGCGATCCCGCTGATCAACACGTTCTGCGGCGCAGGTTCCGCGGATGTGCTGACGCAGTACGCTTTTCCGCTGGTCTTCGAAACGCTCAACCAGATCGTCGGCTGCACCCCGGAGCTGGGGCGGCGGGTCGCCACCGGGATGGCCGCGCTGTTCGACACCGTCAACGCCGCCTGGGGCATGGAGTACCTGTCCGCGGCGCTGATGGAGCTGATCACCCTGCGCCGCGCGGCCCCTGGCGACGATCTGACCTCGCGGCTGGCGCACCACGCCGCCGGTCTCGACGACGAGGAGATGCTCTACAACCTGATCAGCTTCTACGGCGCCGGCATCGAGCCGATGCAGAACCTCATCAGCAACGCCCTGCTGCTCATCCTCACCGACTCTCGTTTCGGCGGCGGCGTGATCGCGGGCAGCCTGTCCACCCGCGACGCCCTCGACGAGGTGTTGTTCCTCGACCCGCCGATGGCGAACTTCTGCACCACCTATCCGCGGCAGCCGGTCATGGTCGACGACGTGTGGTTGCCGGCCAACGAGCCGGTGGTGATCAGCTTGTCGGCCTGCAACAACGACCCCGCGATCGCCCAGGGCGACCGCAACGGCAATCGGTCGCACCTCGCCTGGGGCGCGGGCCCACACGCCTGCCCGGCGCGTTCGGTGGCCTATCAGATCGCGCAGGACGCGCTCGACCAACTGCTCGACGCGCTGCCGGACCTGACCCTGGCCGTGCCCGCGGACGAGATCGCCTGGCGGCCGGGGCCGTTCCACCGGGCGATGACCGCGCTACCGATCAGCTTCCCGCCCTCGGCGCCGCTGTTCGTCCCATGAGCGGCCCGGCCGCGGGGTAAGTTTGCCCACCACGTGGCCGAAACCGGCTGCGGCACTATCGATCACGGGCCGAGGTCCCTGGTATGGAGGAGAACATCATGGAACCGATCGTGCTGGATTCGACCGGTGCCGACATCCAAGGGGAGTCGGCACGCATTCAGCAGCGCGGGCCGGTGGCGCTGGTCGAACTCCCCGGCGGCGTGCCCGCCTGGTCGGTCACCGATCAGGCCGTGCTCCGCGGCCTGCTCGCCGACCCCCGGGTGTCGAAAGATCCACGACAGCACTGGATGGCGTTCATCAACGGCGAGATCACCGAGGCCTGGCCGCTGCTGCCGTGGGTCGCCGTGGACAACATGTTCACCGCCTACGGCGCCGATCATCGCAGGCTACGCCGGCTGGTGTCCCCGGCGTTCAGTCATCGCCGCAGCACCGCGCTGCGTCCGCGCATCGCCGAGATCACCGAGGGCCTGCTCGACGCGCTGGCCGCCACCCCGGCCGGTGAACCGGTCGACCTGCGTACCGGCTTCGCCTACCCGGTGCCGATCCGGGTCATCACCGAACTCCTCGGTGTGCCGGAGGAACTGGGTCCCGCGCTGCACAAGTGCGTCGACGGCTTCTTCGACGGCTCGTTCACCGCCGAACAGGCGCAGGCCAACTACCTCGAGATGTACCGGTTGGTCAGCGAACTCGTGGCCTACCGGCGCGCGCAGCCCGGCGACGACGTCACCAGCGTGCTGATCTCCACCCGCGACGAGGACAACGACTCCCCGCTGTCGGAGAAGGAACTCGTCGACACCCTGATGCTGGTCATCAACGCCGGGCACGAGACCACGGTCAATCTGCTCGACCAGGCGATCGTCGCCCTGCTCGGCCATCCCGAGCAGCGGGCCGCCGTCGCCGCGGGCGAGGTGTCGTGGGCGGACGTGGTGGAGGAGACGCTGCGTTTCCAGGCGCCGGTGGCGCACCTGCCGCTGCGGTACGCGGTGGAGGACATCGAGATCGAGGGCGGGCACCGGATCGCCAAGGGCGAGGCCATCCTCGCTTCCTACGCCGCCGCGAGCCGCGACCCGAAGATCCACGGCGCCGACACCGCCACGTTCGACCCCACCCGCGCCACCCGCGAGCAGCACCTCGCCTTCGGCCACGGGGCACACCACTGCATCGGCGCCTCGCTGGCCCGCTTGGAAGCGGCCGTCGCCCTGCCCGCGCTGTTCGACCGGTTCCCGCGGATGCGACTGGCTACGAGCCCGGCCGAACTCACACCGGTGCAGAGCTTCATCTCCAACGGGCACACCAGCGTTCCGGTGTACCTGGACGCCGAATAGGGGAGGCCCTGCCGCCTCGGCGCCGCCCGCCGAGTTCGTGAAGTCGCGCTGCGCTGACCAGCCCCGGTGACGTTCGTCTACCGCCTGGTCTGCGCAGGCGCACACGGGGCTTCGTCGCAAGGCCCGCCTCTCGCGCAACCATATTGGTACGTATATATGCGCATTAACGCATTAGGTTGGGGAACCGTCCCCACTGAGAACTTCTCCCGCCGGACCACAGAGCTTCTTGGGAGGAGGGGCCCGCGTGGTCGTCTGACCTGCGAAAACGGTCGAGTCAACCCCACTGAACGCAATCGAAAACCTCAGTGCGCGCTTGCAAGTCGCAATCTGCGAACCTCGGGTACTATCGCCGTCGGGGGAGCGCGAGATGTCCGATGGTCTGCTTAGTATGTCGCAGGCACCGGCAGCTTCGGCTGCCTCACCAACGCCAGACACGACATCTCCAGGGGATGAAACTTGATCGACACCACACCGAACCCCACCCCCCGGAGCCGCTTCGCGCGGCGCTCCGGCATCACCTCGATCGTCGCGGCCGCCGCTCTCTGCGCCGCGCTCGTGACCGGCTGCACCAAGGACGACGCCACCACCACCGCGGCGCCGCCGACCGGTCAGCTGCCCGACGGCGCGCAGATCGTGAAGGAGTCGGCGAAGACCACGCAGACCCTGCACACCGTGCACCTGAAGATCAACGTGAAGAACCTGCCGAACCTGCCCGTGGAGACGGTCTCGGCCGACGTCACCAACGAGACCCAGGGTTCCGGCGCCGCGATGGGCGAGGCGAAGGTCAAGCTCAAGCCGGAGGCCGACTTCACCGAGTCGAAGTTCCTCGTGGTGGACAAGGTTCTCTACACCCAGGCCGGCGGCCGCTACGTGCCCGCGGGCCCGGCGGAGAAGGTCTACGATCCGGGCGTCATCCTGGACAAGGACAAGGGCATCGCGAACGTGATCGCCAACGTCCAGAACCCGAAGACCGAGGGCCGCGAGGTCATCGACGGCATCAACACCGTCAAGGTCACCGGCACCATCGACGCCGCCGTGATCGACCCGATCGTGCCCCGCGTCGGCGAGAACGCCGGCACCATGCCGATCACCCTGTGGATCCAGGACACCGCGCCGCCCGCCTCGGATTCGACCAAGCCGTCGGACGCCGCGTCCACCGGTGAGGGCCCGAATCTCGTTCGCGCCGTGGTGAAGAAGGACCAGGGCGAGGTCACCGTCGGCCTGTCCAACTGGGCCAAGCCGGTCAACATCGTCAAGCCGGCCGGCTGATCCGAGCCGACCGAACCGGATCACGACACACCGGTCCGGGGATTGCGGAGCCTGGCACGCAGTGCCGTCCGCGGCCCCGGGCCGGTGTGTCGTCTGGGTGTCGCCTGCGATGACCAGAGCTTCGGGCCGTGGACGCGGCACCAATAAGAGAATGTTCAGCGAGATGCAAGGCGCCACAAGGACTATACCTGTCGGGACGCTGGTCGGCAGGCAGCACGCATCGAACGCCGATCGACACGGAGGAAGAACAAATGACGATCGATGATCGACCTGATGAAGAGGAGCGCGAGCTCCCGCCACCGCCCGGCCCTGGGGGTCGGCCTCCCGTCAACAACGTGTGGGTCTATAACGGCAGAGCCTACGACCTGAGTGACTGGATCTCCAAGCATCCAGGCGGTGAATTCTTCATCGGCCGGACGAAGAACCGCGACATCACCTCGATCATCGGTTCCTACCACCGTGATCCGGAAAAAATCGCGCGGATGATCGAGCGTTACAGCCTCGGTCGCGATGCCACTCCGGAAGACATCCACCCGAAGAACAACGCGCCCGACTTCCTGTTCAAGGAAGGCTTCAACAGCTGGGACGACACCCCGAAGTACAAGTTCGACAACAAGAACGACCTCCTGCATCAGATCAAGGCCCGGATCAAGGAGCCCGAGCTGGCGGCCCGCCTGAAGCGGATGGACCGGACCTTCGACGTCGTCGTCGCGGTGCTGATCTTCCTGTACTTCGCCGTGCAGGGCCTGCGCCTGTGGGACACCAGCTGGATGCCGTTGCCGGTCTTCGTGATCGCGATGGTGCTGCTGCGCAGCTCCCTGGCCGGGTTCGGGCACTACGCCATCCACCGGGCGCAGAAGGGGCTCAACAAGTACGCGGTGAACGCGTTCGACATGAACTATGTCGCACTGTCTTTCGTCACCGCCGACGGCCACGCCCTGCTGCATCACCCGCACACGCAGAGTGAAGTCGACATCAAGAAGAACGTCTTCACGATGATGATGCAGGTGCCGCGCCTGTACCGGGTGCCAGTGCACACCGTGCACAAGTTCGGACATCTGTTGACGGGCATGATCATTCGCCTGCTCGATGTCTGCCGGCTCACCCGCAAGGTGGGCATCAAGGACATGTACGGCACCTGGGGCGGTGCGCTGCCGCACTTCATCGGATCGTTCGGTGTGCGCTTCCTGCTGGTGGCCGAGGTCGTGGTCTTCACCCTGGCGGGCGACTTCTGGGCCTGGGCACTGCAATTCGTGATCACGCTGTGGATCAGCACCTTCATGGTGGTCGCCAGCCACGACTTCGAGGTGCCGACCGAGGAACTGCACACCGAGACCGAGGACTGGGCGGTCAACCAGCTCGAGCAGGCCTACGACCTGACCGTCGTCGGCAACAAGTACGTCGACTGCTTCCTCTCCGCCGGTCTGAGCTCGCACCGGGTGCACCACGTGCTTCCGTTCCAGCGCAGCGGTTTCGCCAATATCGCCACCGAGGACGTGGTGCGCGAGGAGGCCGCGAAGTTCGGCGTGGAGTGGCTGCCCGCGAAGAGTTTCTTCGGAGATCGTTTCCCCAAGCTGTGCCGGACCTACCTGCTCGCGCCCTCGCGTGACGCCGAGGAGAACCGGTGGGGATTCGTGCGCGAACACTGCGCACCGACAGCGCTGAAGACCTGTGTGACCTACACGGTGCAGGGCTTCACCGGCATCGGAACCGTCTGAGCCGACTCCGCTGCCACGTTCATTTCTGTTTCGAAAGGATTTGTGCCCGTGTCTGTTTCCTTTGATCTGCTCCGCACGGCCGACGTCGAGCGCGGGCACGACCTGCTACCGCCCGCCCCGCCGACCACCGTCGGCGTGATCGAAGCGGTCGCCACCGGATCGCCCGAACCCGTGGTCGACCAGACCGTGAACGCGGGCCGGGTCGCCGAGCTGTTCTCCGATCCCGCGCAGCGGCAGCGTATTCCGCGGATCTACCAGAAGACCCGGATCGACACCCGGCACCTGGCGATCGACCCGCTCGACCCGGAGTTCCTCGAGTTCAGCCGTCGCCCCGGCACCATCCGGGAGCGGATGAACCTGTTCTTCGAGCTCGCGGCGCCGCTCGCGGTCGACGTGGCCCGTCGCGCCGTCGCCGGTCTGGAGAATCCGGCCGACGACATCGGCCAGCTGATCTTCGTGACCAGCACCGGCTTCATCGCTCCCGGCGTCGACGTCGCGGTGGTCAAGCAGCTGGGGCTGTCGCCGACCGTGGGCCGGATGGTCGTCAACTTCATGGGCTGCGCCGCCGCGATGAACGGCATCCGCGCCGCCACCGACTACGTCCGGGCGCACCCGGACAAGAAGGCGATGGTGCTGTGCATCGAGCTGAGCTCGGTGAACGCGGTGTTCGACGACGACGTCAACGACGTCATCACCCACAGCCTCTTCGGTGACGGGTGCGGCGCGGTGGTGATCGGCGCCAACCAAGTGCACCAGCCGCTGGCTCCGGGCAGCATTGTCATCCGCGACAGCTTCAGCCACCTGTTCGACGACGCGGAGGACGGCATCGTGCTCGGTGTGAAGGACGCGGGCATCACCTGCGAGCTGGCGACCAGCCTGCCCGATTACATCTACCGCGGGGTGGATCCGGTGGTGACCGAGGTGCTCGCGCGCAACGGCCTGGGCAAGGACGATATCGAGCTGTGGGCGATCCACCCCGGTGGTCCCCGCATCATCGAGGAGTCGGCGCGCTCGCTGGGGATCCCGGCCGAGGCGGCGGCGCCGAGCTGGGCGGTGCTCGCCGAGCACGGCAACATGCTGAGTGTCTCGCTGATCTTCGTGCTGGAGCGGATGATCCGCGACGCGCGTTCGGCGGCACCGATTTCCACCGGGGTGGCGTTCTCGTTCGCGCCCGGAGTCACCCTCGAGGGCATCGTGTTCGATGTCATCCGCAGCTGAGAGCGCACGTCATGCATCTACTCCGTTTTCTCGCCGCGCTCTCGCCGGCCAGGATCGCCGCCGTGGTGGCCGCGGGCCTGATCTGCGGTGTGGCCAACACCTACCTGGTGACCCTGATCAACGCGGTCGTCTCGCCGAAGCCGCAGCCTGATCAGCTGCTGCTGCGGTTCGGGCTGACCGCTCTGGTGATCCTGGTCAGTGGGGTGGCGTCGCAGGTACTGCTGATCCGGTTGTCGCAGGACGCGATCTTCCGGTTGCGCAGCGACCTGAGCTCGGGCATCGTCTCCGCGCCGCTCGAGCATCTGGAACGGCTCGGTATGCACCGCCTGATGGCGACGCTCACCGAGGACGTGCGATCGCTGTCGCAGGCGGTGACCGCCATCCCGTCGATCTGCGTCGACGTGGCGACCATCATCGGCTGCTTCGTGTTCCTGTTCATCGTGTCGGGTCCGATCTTCGCGGTGACGGTGGCGGGCACGCTGGTCGGCATCGCGTGTGTCGAGCTGGTGCTCAAGCGGGTGCGCGGGATCTACCGCGAGGCCCGCGAGAACGAGGACGCGCTGCTGCGTTCGTTCCAGGCCGTCACCCTCGGCATCAAGGAACTCAAGCTGCACCGTGGCCGGCGCCGGGACTTCATGGATCGGCATCTGCTCGGTTCCGCGGGCACGCTGCGCGATCAGAACACCGACGCGGGCTCGAAGTTCTCCTACGCGCAGGGTTTCGGCCAGGCGCTGCAGCTGGCGACGATGGCGCTGATCCTGTTCGTCATCGCGGCGGCCCTGGATCTGCCGCGGGACACGATGGTCGGCTACGTGCTGGTCACCACGTTCCTGGCGATGCCGATGCAGAACTTCATGCACCGCATCCCGGACCTGCTGCGCGGTGATGTCGCGTTGGCCAAGATCCGGGCGATGAACCTGTCGATGGAGACCCTGCACAACGAGGATCTCCTGCCGTACACCGAGCGTCCAGTGGCAGGGGAGGCCAAGCTGGAACTGACGAATGTCAGCTATGTGTACCGCGCCGAGGCTCCGTCGCTCGTGCCGCCGCCGCCCGGCGCGCATCCGGCCGGACCGGGTGGTCCGCCCGAGCGGGGTGCACATCCGCCGCGTCCGGGCATGCCACCGCGCAACGGCAACGGCAACGGCAGGCCGGGGCACGGGCCGCATCCCGCGCATCCCGGTGCGCATCCGGGTGGCGCGCAGCCGGATGTCAACGGTAAGAACTGGATCGACCACGGTGGCACCGATGTGCGCCCGCTGGCACCGCCGCCCGGACTCGACGAGTCCGAGGACGCCGGCTTCCGGCTCGGTCCGATCGACCTGGTTTTCGAACCGGGGCAGATCACGTTCATCGTCGGTGGCAACGGCAGCGGGAAGTCGACGCTGGCCAAGCTGATCACCGGTCTGTACGTGCCACGCTCGGGGTCGTTGTCGCTCAACGGGGAGAGGATCGACCACGACAACATCGAGTGGTACCGGCAGAATTCGTCGGCGGTGTTCACCGATTTCCATCTGTTCGAGGACTACCTGGGCTTCGACCGTCCCGGTATCGACGCCGAAGTCCAGCGGTACCTCGAGGAGTTGCAGATCGCGCACAAGGTGAGTGTGCGGGACGGGCGCCTGTCGACCGTGGATCTGTCGCAGGGGCAGCGTAAGCGGCTGGCGCTGCTCACCGCGCTGCTCGAGGATCGGCAGATCTACGTCTTCGACGAATGGGCCGCCGATCAGGAGCCGCGCTTCCGCGAGGTCTTCTATCGGGAGATCCTCACCGATCTGAAGCGGCGCGGCAAGACGGTCATCGTGATCACCCACGACGACCGCTACTTCGACTGCGCCGACCAGTTGGTGAAGCTGGACTTCGGTCTGGTCGCGGTGTAATCCGGTGCGGCGGACGCCGGTTCGGTCTCTGGGGCCGGGCCGGCGTTCGTCGTGTCAGGCGGTCTCGCGCTGGGTCGCGATCAGCTGTGTCATCGGGGGCCGGTCGGCGAGACTGACCTCGGACGGCATCCGCTGCCAACCCGATTCGCCGGGCAGGAACTGCACGAGGCCGATCCCGGAGTCCCGGATGCCGAGGCGGTCGAGCAGCGTCGCCACGACCTGCCTGCTCATCACCGCCAGTTCGTGCGTCGGCCGGTTGCGGTGCCGCCGGACACCCAGATCGACCTGGGCGATCGCCGATAGACCGTGCCGCTGCCAGCAGTCGATGAGGATCCCGATTTCCGCGCCGTAGCCGCCGGCGACGGAGATGCCGCCGAGAAACGTTCGGGTGGCGGCGTATTCGCCGCCCAGCGGCTGCACGATCTCGGCCAGGGCGGGAGCGAGCGCGGTGAGCAGCGGGCGGGCGACGAGCTGGGTCACCCGCCCGCCGCCGTCGGCATCCCCGCTCGGCAGCGGCCGCCGGTAGAAGCCCTTCACCAGCGCGAGCCCCGGATCGTCGAGCAGCGGGGCGACCAGCGTCGGGACGAAATCCGGGTCCGGCTCGACCAGATCGCCGTCGAGGAAGACGAGTAGATCGCCGGTGCTCACCGCCAGCGACCGCCACAGCACCTCGCCCTTGCCCGGCCGCGGCGCCACGCCCGGCAGCGCCTCCTCCCGGGTGTACACCGCGGCGCCCGCCGCGCGGGCCCGCGCGATGGTGCGATCGGTCGAGCCGGCGTCGATGACGAGCAGTTCGTCGACCAGCCCGCCGAGCCAGGGCCGGACGGCGGCGATCACCCCGGCGACGGTGTCCTCGTCGTCGAGCGCGGGCACCACCACCGAGACCCGGCGACCCAGCTTGCGGTCGATCAGCGCACGGACGTCCATGGCGACCAGTGAACGACACCGGTCCCCGCGGGCGCCACCGATCCGGCTGAATCCTGTGAACGACGCCAACGGTCCGGGTGGCCCGCTATCGGCACCGACAGTCCGGGCACCCGCTGCGCGGGCTCGCGTGATGCCCGGCCCCCGCGGCCGTGACCCGGGTACCGTGGGCTGATCGCGGGTAGCGACGAGGGCAACGACCGGTGGAGGGCGGCGTCATGACGGGAAGCGCGACGATGGTCGAGGTGTCCAAGGGGTCCAAGACCGATCTGGTCGACGGGCGCTACACGGTGCGCATCGATCTGGACGGTCCGCCCGGCGCGGTCGACGTGTCGGCCGTGCTGGTGACCGCGGCAGGCCGGGTCCGCTCCGACGCCGATTTCGTGTTCTTCAACAATCCGTCGGCGCCCGGCGTGCGCCTGGAATCCGATGCCGTGGTGTCGGTGGATCTCGCCGCCGTCCCGCCCGAGATCGAGCGGGTGGTGATCGCCGCGAGCACCGAGGCGCAGGGCCTGCGGTTCGGGGAGGTCAGTGGGCTGCGAGTGGCGGTCGCCGGAACCGGGCAGGCGCTGAATTTCGTTCCGCCGGGGCTGGATTCGGAGACGGTGCTGCAAGCGGTGGCGCTGTATCGGCGGGGGAGCGGGTGGCGCCTCGACGCGATCGGGCAGGGGTACAGCGCCGGGTTGGCGGCGTTCGCGACCGAGCACGGGATCGTGGTGGACGACGAGGAACCGGCCGAGGCCGTCGCACCGGCCCAGCTCGTCCAGCCCGCCGCTGCGCTGGCGAAGCCCGCTGCACCGCCAACGCGTCCGGCGCCGCCGAGCCCTCCGGCGATCGACCTCCGCAAGGTCGACGTAGTGCTCACCAAGGACTCGCCCGATCGGCGCGCCAGCATCGATCTGCGCAAGGGCGACCCGGGCTACGTCCTCACCGTCGGCCTCGAATGGGACGGCCGCGGTGCGCAGTACGACGCGAACGGCCGCGTGACGAAGTTCGGCACGGGCGACCTCGACGTGTACTTCTTCTGCCGCAACGAGATCACCGGCGACTACGTCGTGATCAGCGGCGAGAAGGGCCACCAGGGCGACCTGGCCGTGTGGCCGTTCATCCACCACCAGGGCGACAGCCGCGGTCCCGGCGCGAAGAACCTGCCCGCCACCGAGCAGGTCATCGTGCGGCCCACCGAGAACGGCGACCTGCTGCTCAACGTGTACCAATCCGTCGACAACGGCGCCGGCGCGATCGACACCTTCGGCAAGCCACGCGTGCGCGTCCGCTACGGCCGTCCCGGTCGCGACGGGCTGCCCGGCCCCGACGCCGATCAGATCACCGTCGTCATCGGCAACGGCAAGAACTCGTTCTGGGCCACCGTCGCCCACATCGATGTCCGCGACGGCATCCTCACCGTCGACGGCACCACCCGCTACAGCCGCGCGTTCAGCGAACGGATGCCCGTCCTCGACACCAGGGGCACCTGGCTGCGGTCGGCCAAGAACGGCCCGGTCGGGCGCAGCAAGAGCAGCAACGGCCTCGGCCTCACCCACTACGCGGGCCGCTGCCCCGACCCACGCTGAGCGCCGAGCAGCTCCGCGCGCCGTTCCTCGACGGTGGCGCGCAGCGCGTCCACGACGGCGGCCACTTCGGGCCGCCGCAGCGTTTCGGAGCGGATGACGAGCCAGTAGGTGAGCTGCACCCGCACCTGCGCTCCGAGCACCCGGACGAGATCGTCGTGCCGGTCGGCCATGAAGCACGGCAGCAGGCCGATCCCGGCCGCGGCCCTGGTGGCCTCGACGTGCACGAAAACGTTGGTGGACGAGACGGATCGGCGCATGTCGGGCGCGAAATCGGTGGCCAGGTCGAGATCGTCGACCTGCAGGATCGACTCGATGAAGTAGACCAGCGGATAGTGGCGCAGGTCCGCGACGGCGGCCGGGGTGCCGTGCTCGGCGAGGTAGTCGCGCGCGGCGTAGAGACCGAGGCTGTAGTCGCCCAGCCGGATCGCCTCGGCACGATGGACCTGGGGCTGCCCGACCACCACCTCGATGTCGAGTCCGCTGCGCTGGGTGGACGCGCGCCGGGTGGTGGCGACGATGTCGACCGCCACCCTCGGATGCGTGCGCTGCACCCGCGCGGCGGCAGGTGCGGCGAGATAGGCGCTGAATCCGTCGGTGGCCGAGAGCCGCACCACCCCTTCGAGTTCCCGCTCCCCGTCCGCCGTGCCCAGTGAGCGCACCGCGGTCTCGATGGTCTCCGCGGCGGCCAGCGCCGCGCGCCCGAGCTCGGTCAGTTCCCACCCGCCGGTGACCCGGGTCAGCACCCGGCCGCCGACCGCGCGCTCGAGCGCCGCGATCCGCCGCGAGATCGTCGTGTGGTTGATGCCGAGTTCCTCGGCGGCGGTGACATAGCGGCCCGATCGGCCGACCGCCAGCAGAACCAGCAGGTCATCGGCGCTCGGACGCCGACCCGGATCAGACGAGGTCGCGCTCATTTCTGCATCTTCGCAGATTACGGGTGCGAACTTGGCCATTGCGACCGGATTCGATCTGCACGAATACTCTTCGCATTGCTAGTGGGCCACATCACATTCCTGGCGTGAGGTGGTCTCGATCACCAAGGAGCAGTGATGAGCGTCCGCAATGCGACCCCGGTGGCCGGTGAGGACCGCGCCCCGAGCGGTCTGCGCCGAGTGGTAGCCGCCTCGATGGCAGGCACCGTCGTCGAATGGTACGAATTCTTCCTCTACGGCACCGCCGCCACCCTCGTCTTCAGCAAGGTGTTCTTCGCCAAGGGCACCAGTGATCTGGACGCGATCCTGGCCGCCTTCGTCACCTACGCGGTCGGCTTCGCCGCGCGCCCGCTCGGCGGCATCGTCTTCGGCTACTTCGGTGACCGCTACGGCCGCAAGCAGCTGCTGCAGCTGAGCCTGGTCCTGGTCGGCGGCGCGACCTTCCTGATGGGCTGTCTGCCCACCTTCACCCAGATCGGCTACTGGGCACCGGCGCTGCTGGTGACCCTGCGCTTCATCCAGGGCTTCGCGATCGGCGGGGAATGGGGTGGCGCGGTCCTGCTGGTGGCCGAACACAGCCCCAGCCGCAGCCGGGCGTTCTGGTCGAGCTGGCCGCAGGCCGGTGTGCCCGCGGGCAATCTGCTCGCGACGGTCGTGCTGCTCGTACTGACCTCGACGCTGTCCGATGCCGCCTTCCTGAGCTGGGGCTGGCGCGTGGCCTTCTGGCTGTCGGCGGTGGTCGTGCTGGTCGGCTACTACGTGCGCACCAAGGTCACCGACGCCCCGATCTTCGTCGAGGCGCAGCGGCAGATGGAGCACGCCAAGGCCACCTCGTTCAGTGTGTTCGAGGTGCTGCGCCGGTACCCGCGCGGCGTGTTCACCGCCATGGGGCTGCGCTTCGGCGAGAACATCATGTACTACCTGGTGGTCACCTTCTCGATCACCTACCTGAAGGTGCACGTGCACGCCGACACCACGACGATCCTGTGGTGGTTGCTGGCCGCGCACGCCGTGCACATCATGGTGATCCCGCTGGCGGGCCACCTCGGTGACCGGTTCGGCCGTCGGCCCGTGTATCTGGTCGGCGCCCTCGCCGCCGCGACGTGGGGCTTCTTCGCATTCCCGCTGATGGACTCCGGCCACAGCCTGCTGATCCTGTCCGCGATCATCATCGGCCTGGTCTTCCACGGCCTCATGTACGCCGGTCAGCCCGCCATCATGGCGGAGATGTTCCCGACCCGGATGCGCTATTCCGGTGTGTCCCTGGGCTATCAGGTCACCTCGATCGTGGCGGGCTCGCTCGCGCCGATCATCGCGGTCAAGCTGCTCGATTCCTACGGCTCGTCGGTCCCGATCGCGGTGTACCTGGCGGTGGCGGCGGCGATCACGGTGATCGCGGTGCTGTGCGCCAGGGAGACCAAGGGCATCGACCTGGAGTCGCTCGACATCGCGGATGCCGCCGAGACGGTGACCGCGCCCGCGCCGGTGCCGACCAAGGTCGTTCCGGCATGAGCGACCTGATCGGACGCAAGGCCCTGGTCACCGGCGCGGCGGGCGGGATCGGCGCGGCGTGCGCGCACGAGCTGGCCGCGCGCGGCGCCGAGGTGACCGTCGCCGACGTGAACGAGCTGGGTGCCAAGACCGTGGCCGCCGAGATCGGAGGCCACGCCTGGGCGGTCGATCTGCTCGACGTCGACGCGCTCGCGGAACTGTCGCTGTCGGTGGACATCCTGGTCAACAACGCGGGCGTGCAGACCGTCAGCCCGCTCGAGGACTTCCCGCCCGCCCGGTTCCGGCTGATCCAGACGCTCATGGTGGAGGCGCCGTTCCTGCTGATCCGGGCCGCGCTGCCGCACATGTACGCCCAGGGTTTCGGCCGCGTGATCAATGTGTCCTCGGTGCACGGCCTGCGCGCCTCGCCGTTCAAGGTGGCCTATGTGACGGCCAAGCACGCGCTGGAAGGACTGTCGAAGGTGACCGCCCTCGAGGGCGGCCCGCACGGCGTCACCAGCAATTGCGTGAACCCCGGCTATGTGCGAACACCGCTGGTGGACAAGCAGATCGCGGAACAGGCCGTGGCGCACGGTATCCCCGAGCGGGAGGTGGTGGAGAAGGTGCTGCTCACCGAGAGCGCGATCAAGCGGCTGATCGAGCCCGAGGAGGTGGCGGCGCTGGTCGGCTGGCTGGCCTCCGATCACGCGGGCATGGTCACCGGCTCGTCGTATGTGATGGACGGCGGGTGGAGCGCGCGATGACGAGTGTGACGGTGGCGCCGCAGTGGGTGCCGGGCGATCTGGATGTCGAACAGGCGCGGATCACCGACTTCGCGCGCTTCGTGGCCGCCCGGCACCGGGTCGAGGTCGCGGACTATCGGTCCCTGTGGCAGTGGTCGGTCGACGACCTGGCGGGGTTCTGGGGCGCGATCTGGGACTACTTCGAGCTGGGGGAGCGGTCGACGGACGTCCTGGCCGACGCCGGAATGCCCGGGGCGCAGTGGTTTCCGGGCACCCGGGTGAACTACGTCGACCAGGTGGTCCGGCAGGCGCGCACGGATCGGCCCGCGATCGTCTCGGTCGACGAGACCGGTGCGGTGACCGAGCTGTCGTGGGCCGAGATGCTCCGCCGGACAGCCGGATTCGCGGCTACTCTACGCGAGCTCGGCGTGGGGCCCGGTGACCGAGTAGTCGGCTACCTGCCGAACATCGCCGAGGCGGTGATCGCGTTCCTCGCGACCGCGAGCATCGGCGCGATATGGAGTGCGTGCGGACAGGACTACACGGCGACGGCGGCCCTGGACCGGCTGGGGCAGCTCGACCCGGCGGTGCTGGTGACCTGCGACGGATACCGCTTCGGCGGCAAGGAACATCGCAAACTCGCGGAGATCTCGGCACTGCGTGCCGCGCTGCCGGGTCTGCGGGCGACCGTGCTGGTGTCGCGGCTCGGTGGCACGGTCGACGGTGCGCTCGACTGGGAAGCGGTGACCGCGGCGGACGGGGTGCCTGCCACCGAGCAGGTCGCCTTCGACCACCCCCTGTGGGTGCTGTACTCCTCCGGTACCACGGGGCTGCCCAAAGGCATCGTGCACGGGCACGGCGGGGTGCTGCTCGAACATCTCAAAGCGCTGGCGCTGCAGTCCGATCTCGGCCGCGACGACACCTTCTTCTGGTACACCAGCCCGAGCTGGATGATGTGGAACTACCAGGTCGCCGGCCTGCTGGTCGGCGCGACCATCGTCTGCTATTCGGGCAGCCCGACCGCGCCCGCACCGGATGCGCTGTGGGCCATCGCCGCTCGGGTCCAGGCCACCGTGCTCGGGACCAGTCCCGGGTATGTCCTGGCGTGCGCGAAGGCGGAGTCGGTTCCGCGGCGCGACCACGACCTGTCCGCGTTGCGGCTCGTCGGCGTCACCGGTTCGGCACTGCCCGCGTCGTCGTCGCTGTGGTTGCGGGACACCGTGGGCGACCACGTTCCGGTGTCCTCGATCAGCGGGGGCACCGACATCGTGTCGGCCTTCGCCGGTGGTGTCCGCACGGTGCCGGTGTGGCCGGGCGAGCTGTCGGCCCCCTACCTCGGTGTCGCACTGGCGGCGTGGGACGGGGCGGGCCGATCCGTGCGCGACGCCGTCGGTGAGCTCGTCGTCACCGCGCCGATGCCGTCGATGCCGATCCGGTTCTGGAACGATCCCGACGGATCCCGGTACCGCGCCGCGTATTTCGACACCTATCCCGGTGTCTGGCGGCACGGTGACTGGATCACCGTGACGGGGCGCGACAGTGTCGTCGTGCACGGCCGCTCGGATTCCACCCTGAACCGGCACGGTATCCGGATGGGCAGTGCCGACATCTACCAGGCCGTCGAGCGGCTGCCCGAGATCGTCGACTCCCTGGTCATCGGTGCCGAACAACCCGACGGCGGCTACTGGATGCCCCTGTTCGTCGTGCTCCCGCACGGTGCGGTCCTCTCCGACGCGTTGCGGACCCGCATCGCCGGCATCATTCGGACCGACGTCTCGCCCCGGCACGTCCCCGACGACATCATCGCCGCCCCGGGCGTCCCGCGCACCAGGACCGGCAAGAAGCTGGAGGTCCCCGTCAAACGCATCCTGCAGGGGGCTGATCCCGCGCAGGTCCTGGACCCGAGCACCGTCGACCACCCGGCCCTCCTCGACTGGTACGCCCAGATCCGCCGCTGAGCCCGGTGGCGGGCTCGCCGCCGATCCGTGCGACGATCGGCGGGAGCCCGCGCGAACTACCGGCGCGTCGGATCAGGCCTGGTCCGAGGGTGCGCGCCACGGCCCTCCGGGGCACGGTGGCGAGGCGGGACGTAACGTGCGGGTAGCTGGCGCCGACCGCAATGGTGTGGGGCTGGACCAGCGAGGACAGGACGGCAGGCGCGTGACGGTCGGTCGGATGAGACGAACAGTCGTGGTGGCGGGGACCGCGGGAGTCCTCGGCCTGCTCGGATACGGCGGGGTCGCGGGTGCTGAACCGGCCCTCGCCACCCGCGGTGAGCTCGGCATCGCCGGGGTTCCCGGCGCGGAGCGTCCCGCGCGAAGCGACGGTGCCTGGCTGGTTGCCGGTCCGGGCGACCACGGCAACGGCGGTGGCAACAAAGGCGGCAACGGGAATTCCAACCCGGGTAGTGGCAACGGTAATCAGGGCAACGGGAACGGCAACCAGGGCAACAACGGGAACCAGGGCAACAACGGCAACAACGCGAACCAGGGCAACAACGGCAATCAGAACCCCGGCAGCGGCAACGGTAACCAGGGCAACGGTGGCGGTAACCAAGGCAACACCCCGAACCCGGGCAACGAACCCGTGCCGGAAGCTCCCGCGGAAGCACCGGCACCCGCTGAGGCGGCTCCCGAAGCGCCACCTGCACCAGTGCCGGCCGCACCGGACGCCTCCGACCCGGGGCCTGCCGAACCGGGAGGCGCGTCGGCACCGGGAAGCCCACCCGGCGGCGGACCTCCTGCAGGATCTGCCCCTGGCGCCGAGGCACCCGCCGGACCTGCCCCCGGCGCGGAGTCACCCGCAGCCCCGGCGCCCAGCGGACCGGGCAGCCCACCCGCCGCACAGGCACCGGTCGGCGGGCCGATTCCCGCGCACGACGTCAGACCAACCAGCGACACCGGCACCCTCCCCGAGCCGGACCTGCTCTCCGTGATCGGCGGCCTCCTCGCACTGGGTCTCGCCGGCGGCGGATCCGCCGCGGTGAGCTTCCAAGGCGCCGCCCAAGCCCAGGCCCGCATCGACGCCGCCCGCGCCGAATTCTTCGGCCCGCGCACGTAACCAGAGGAGCGCTCACCGGCCGGCCAGCTGACTGACCGAAACGGTGCCGCAGGCCGAGGCGGCCGGGTTCGACATGACAGGGGCGGTCAGCGATCGCACGAGTGCACAGGCGGCCAGCAGCAGCGCGCCGCGTGGGCGCCAACGTGCCGGATTTCTACGGCCCGCGCACGTAGGGGAGCGCTTACTGGCTGGCCGGCGATCAGCTGACCGGCTGCGTGGTGACCGGCTAAGCGGGCGGTGCCGACCGCCTGCACCTGGTGCTCGCAAGCAAGGGGGCGTCGTGTGGCACAGCCGAAGTCGAGTTCGACTGCAACATTTCCGAACTCGGCTACGATGCGATGCTCATGCAGGGGATGACACAGGTCGGTGCGTACCAGCAGGCAGCGGGATTCGGCGAGTTCACCGTGGTCGACGTCGAGACCTCGGGCCTCCAACCGAGCAGGCACCGGGTCCTGTCCGTCGCCGCGCTGACCTTGGACAGCGCCGGACAGGTGACGCACGAGTTCCACACGCTGCTCGATCCCGAGTGCGACCCCGGTCCGGTCCACGTGCACGGGCTCACCGCCGAAGTCCTGCGTGGCTCACCGCGGTTCGCGCATGTGCGCGAGCAACTGTCGTCGCTGCTGACCGGACGGGTCCTGGTGGCGCACAACGCGCTGTTCGACTTCGGATTCCTGGCGAGTGAGTTCGACCGGGCGGGCGGAGTACTCCCGGTCGGCCGTCGGTTGTGCACCCTGGCACTCGCGCGCCGCGTCGCGGTCCCGACACCGGACTACAAGTTGGCGACCCTGGCCGGCTATTACGGTGTACCGCAACAGAAAGCGCACGACGCGCTCGACGACACCCGGGTTCTGGTGAACGTTCTGCGAGCATTGGTGGCCGACGCGGCCCGCCTCGGCATCGCGCCGCCCCTGCTGTCCTGCGAGCCGACCGCAGGTGATCGCGCAGCGACGACCTGGCCGATCGAGCGGAGCGGCCCGAAGCCGCCGTGCGCCTACGCCTACCCGGGACGGTGGGAGCCCGGCGCGCCACTGCGCCAGGGCATGAAGGTCGCGTTCACCGGCGACACCCGGAGCGACCGCGAAGAACTGGTGACGCGCGCCGAGGCGGCCGGGCTCGACGTGACCGGTGCGGTGAGCGGTCGCACGAGCGTGCTCGTCACCAACGCGCCGGATTCCGGGACGGGCAAGGCGCGCAAAGCGATCCAGCACGCAACCCCGATCATGGACGAGCCGTGCTTCATCGCGCTGCTGGCGACGATCGAACCAGGGCGGCCCAGGACCACCCCGGCAGATCAGCCCCCGTCGCGGCGGCGAACCTCGGTGCCGCGGGGGCCGCTGTCCGGGCACCGCGTACTGGTTCTCGGCGGTACCCACGAGCAAGCTGCGCACACCAGGGCCCGGGTCGTGGAGCTCGGGGGATCCGCGGCTGTCAATCTTTCGGCGACCGTGACGGATCTGCTGCTCCTGCCGGGAGGCGAAGCGGATCGCCGGGTGCGGAAGGCCGCCGACCTCGGGCTGGCCCTGCACGGACCGGAATTGCTCACGCGGACGCCGACAACGGAATCCGAGCCTCCGCCCGACGTCCCGACAGCACCCGAGCCGACCGTCCTGGCCCGGGGCCAGGTGATCGATCTGCCGATCGACTCGGACTCCTGGACGTTACGTGCCACCTGGAACCAGCTCGGTACCGCCGCCGTGGACCTGGTGGCCTTTCTCGTCGACGCCGAGGAGAAGGTCGGCAGTTCCGACGATTTCGTGTTCTACAACCAGCCTGTCGCCGAGGGCGCCAGACTCGCGCAGGAAGGCCCGACCGAGCAATCGATCGCCGTTTCGCTGGACGACCTCCCCGAGCACTGCGTCCGCGTCGTCTTCGCGGCCGCCCTCGACGCACCCGGCGTGACCTTCGGCGAGGTCGGCGCCATCGAGATCGATGTCGCCGCGGGACCCGAAGCGAGCGCGGTGATCCGTTCGACCCTGGACGCGGCCACGGTCGAACGGACCCTCCTGCTCGCCGAGCTGTATCTACGGGGCGAGACCTGGCGGTTTCGCGCCGTCGGGCAGGGCTATGAGTCCGACCTCGCCACGATGGCCCGGGGGTACGGGGTCGAGGTCGGGTAGCTCATCGTCGATCTCGCTCAGCTGCCGAAGCGTTCGGCGACCATGTCCTCGGTGAGGCCGTAGTCGGCGAGGGAGTAGTGGTGGGTGGGTTTGCGGTCGCCGGTGCGGCTCTCGTTGTCGAGGGCGGTGATGGCGGTGCGGGCCTCCTCGGTGAAATCGGTGCCGATCCGGGTGTAGATGCGGTCGACGACGCCGAACGGGTCGGCACGCAGATCGTCGAAGTCGACGTCGATGAAGGTGGCGTCGGTGTGCCGGGCACGGGCGGCGGTGAACTCGGCGAGGCCGCGCGCCCACAGATCGAGCTGGGTGCGGCCGATGGTCTCCCCGGTGAAGACGGTCGACCAGCCGCGGGTGGCGTGTTCGTTGAGGCTGCACACCGACGGGATGATGGTGGCCGGGTCGCGGTGGGTCTGGATGACGATCGCGTCCGGGTAGACCGCCAGCAGCGCGTCCAGACAGAACAGGTGACTGGGGTTCTTGAGCACCCAGCGCCTGCTGTCGTTCATGCCGATCAGCTGCAGATTACGGCGATGCCGCGCGTAGGCGGGGGTCCAGTCCTGCCCCGCCAGCCACTGCGCGTAACTCGGCACATAGGCCAGGCATTCGTAGGAATGCGAGGTGCCCGACTGCCGCAGCAGCTGCCAGCATTCCTCCACATCCGAGGCACTCATGTAGTGCAGACCCATGAACTCCGGGTTCTGCACCTGATGCTGACGCAGGCCCGCGTCGATCTGCTGGTAGGCCGGATTCTGCGACCAGGTCTCGCGCGGCGGACGTGGCTGCGGTAAGTCGGTCAGCCACATCTCCAGGCCCTGGTTGGCCGGATCGGCCGCCAGCAGCCGGTGCAGCGCGGTGGTGCCGGTGCGGGGCAGGCCGGTGACGAAGATCGGCCGGGTGACCGGAGTGTCGACATAGCCGGGGTTGGCCGCCCAGGCGGCCTCGCTCAGCGCGCGGGCGACCAGGGTGCCGCGCAGGAAGAACCGCGACATCTTGCTGCCGAGTTCGGTGAGCCCGGCCTCGTCACGGTACGAGTCGAGCAGCACCTGCAACGCCTCGGTGTAGTCGTCGACCCCGAAATCGGTGAGACCGGTGAGTTTGGTGGCTGAGGCGTGCAGGTCGGCCACGGTGCCGACATCGGTGCGCACGGTCATCGAAGGGAGCTCCTTGCTCAGTTGTGGTATTCGCCGCAGTTGACGTCGAGGGTCTGGCCGGTGATCGCCGAGGACCAGTCGGACGCGAGAAACACCACGGCGCGGGCGATCTCCTCGGGTTCGGGCAGTCGCTTCAGGTCGGACTTCGACGCGGTCTGCTCGTACACCTGCTCGACGGTGATGCCGTACTTCTCGGCGACCTGCCCGAAGTACCACTTCAGCTGGTCGGTCCAGATGTAGCCGGGCAGCACGCTGTTGACCCGCACGCCCTTGCCGCCGAGCTCGGTGGCCAGGGTCTGCGACATGGCCAGCAGCGCCGCCTTGGTCAGCTTGTAGCTGCCGTACCGGGGTTCGGAATGCCGCACGACCATCGAATTGATCATCACCACAGCGCCTTTGGCCTCGGCGAGGGCGGGGGCGAACGCCTGCGTCATCCGCAGGCCGCCCAGCACCGTCATGTCGAGACTGGAGCGGATGTGATCGAAATCGGTGCGGTCCAGCGGTTTCATCGACGGCACCGAGAACGCGTTGTTCACCAGCGCGTCGACCCGGCCGAACGTGTCGACGGTGCGCGCGACCAGGTTCGCGACCGCGGCCTCGTCGGTGATGTCGGTCGGCACGCTGAGCGTGGCGCCGCCCGCGGCCTCGATCTCCGCGGCCACCTCCAGCAGCCGCGATTCGGTGCGCGCCGCCAGCACCACCGTGGCACCCGCGGCCGCCGCCTCCAGGCAGATCGAGCGTCCGAGTCCGGGACCGACCCCGGAGACGACGACGACCTTTCCATCCAACAGTGCCCCGCTCATCCGAGCATCCTCTCTGCGAACGCCCGCTGCCGGGCGGCGATCCGGTCGCGCCGACCCGCGGCGTCGATCGTGTTGTGGTCGAAATGGGGAAGGTGCTCGGCGATCTCGGCGACCGGGACGACGGTGACCGTCGGGCCGTCGGCCTCGGTCATCGGCCGATCGGTGCGCTGCCAGCGGAACTGCAGAATGCCCCTGGTGCGGCCGGTGGTCTCGATCCAGTTGGTGATGCCGGGATCCCGCTTGCTCACCACCATCCGGATCATGCCGTCCGGATCCACCTGGGCCTGGGCGTGATTGAGACTGGTCTGGTGGTTGACGTAGTCGAGCGAGATGTACCAGAGGCTGCCCAGCTGGAAACCCTGATACGGCGCATCCGATTTCGGCACGGTGATCACCAGCGCCTGATCGTCGGCCAGGTCGAAATGGCCCACCGAGGAGTACTGGGTGCTCAGGCCGCCCGGGGTGAGCCGGGGCGCGGTGAGGGTGTTCACCGGCAGGTCGAGGTAGAACCACTTCGGGAAGTTGAACCAGGTGTGCACCCGGGTCAGCAGCATCTTGGCCGCGGCGCCGTAGCGCTTGCGCATCCGGGCCAGGTCCGGTTCGACCGGGGCGGTGCCGATCGTGTCGACCCGCTCGATCCGGATCGAGCCCTTGCGCTCGGTCCAGTCGCTGTAGACCTCACGGACCGCCAGCATCGACGCGCCCTCACCGAGCGCGAAGTAGCCCGGCCCGGCGTCCGGCTTGGCGGGGCCGAAGCGGATCGAGAAGCTGCCGTCGTCGGCGATCGGGATCCGGCGGTCGTCGAAGGCGTCCTCGCCGCCGGGCACCTCGGTCGCGGTGTAATCGCCCTTGAGCACTTGGAAACTGAGGTCGACGGTGCTGCCGCGCACGCCGCTCACCACGTACTCGGCGTCCGGCTCGATGTTCGCGTGGTAGTAGAGGGTGTCCGGATTGTCCAGGCCCATCTTGGCGTAGGGTCCGGTCGAGGACACGAAGTACGGATGGCTGGTGCCGTGCGCACCGGACAGGCGCAGGCAGGCGGCGACGCTCGCCGCGAGGTAGTCGTAGCCCTCGGCCAGATCGGCGTCACTGCGCACGAATTCGGCGCCGGCGATGAGCTTCTCGGCCTGGGCGACCGCGGCGGTGAACGGCGCGGTCAACGGTTCCGGTGGCGCGGTGCTCCCGGCTTCGGTGGCGGTGCTGGAGTGGGTCAACGGTCTGCGATTCCTAGCTCTCGGAGGATATGGGCGGCGATCTCGGCGGGGGTGCCGAGATCGGGGGTGATGACGAGATCGGCGTCGGTGGGTCGCTCGTAGGGCGAGCTGATGCCGGTGAAGCCGGGCAGCTCACCCGCGCGGGCCTTCGCGTAGAGGCCCTTGGGGTCGCGGCGCTCGCATTCCGGCAGCGGGGTGTCGACGAACACCTCGTGGAACGGCAGCTCGCGCTCGTCGTGGGTGGTGCGCGCCCTGGCCCGCTGCGCGGCGAACGGGCTGATCACCGACACGATCGCGATCGCGCCGGAGTCGGCGAACAGCGCGGCGACCTCGGCGACCCGGCGCACGTTCTCGTCCCGGTCGGCCGCGGAGAAGCCCAGGCCCGCGTTGAGCCCGTGCCGCAGATTGTCGCCGTCGAGCAGATAGGCGGCCCGCCCGGCGTCGACCAGTTGACGCTCCACCTCGACGGCGATGGTCGAC
Source organism: Nocardia sp. NPDC003269 (assembly GCF_042888005.1). Lineage (NCBI taxonomy): Bacteria > Bacillati > Actinomycetota > Actinomycetes > Mycobacteriales > Nocardiaceae > Nocardia > Nocardia sp. NPDC003269. The sequence continues at coordinate 629,704 of NZ_JBIAPA010000003.1, read as the reverse complement.
TTCCCCGACCCGGACAGACCGGTCAGCCAGACCGTGGCACCGGCGTGCGCGCGATCGTCCCGGCCGACCGCCGAGCGATGCCAGACCACCGTCGCCGGCGCGGCATGCGCACCGGTGTCGCGTCCGGTGACCATGCCCGCGGCGACCGTCTGATCGGTGACGGGGTCGATCAGGATGAAGCTGCCGGTGCGGCGGTTCTCCCGGTACGGATCGAACAGCAGCGGCTGACGGCTGCGCAGTCGCACCCGGGCGATGTCGTTGAGCGACAACGCGTCCACGTCCTCGAGCCGGTGCAAGGTGTTGACATCGAGCTGGTAGTCGATGGCCGTCACCTCGGCGGGGGAGGTCTGCGCGGCGGTGCGCACCAGATACCGGCCACCCGCGCGCAGCTGCGTGGTCTCGGAGAACCAGCACACCATCGCGTCCAGGTCGGCGCCCTGCTGCGGGCGATTGCCCGGCCTGGCCAGGAGATCGCCACGGCCGATGTCGATCTCGTCGTCGAGGGTCAGCGAGATCGCCATGCCGGTGAACGCCTCGTCGACCTTGCTACCGCCTGGGCCCCAGATCTCGCGCACCCGGGAGGTGTGGCCGGCGGGCAGCACCACCACTTCGTCGCCCGGCTTGAAGATGCCGCCCGCGACCGTGCCCGCGTAGCTGCGGTGATCGAGACCCTGCTGGGCCCGGATGACGTACTGGATCGGTAGCCGCGCGTCGATGAGATTGCGGTCCGAGGCGATGTGCACGTCCTCGAGATGGCGCAGCAGCGGCGGACCCGGGTACCAGTCCATGTGCTCGGAACCGTCGACGACATTGTCCCCGAGCAGCGCCGAGACCGGCACGAAGCTGAGGTCGCCGACCGTCAATTTCGCGGCGAACGCGGCGAATTCGGCCCGGATCTCCTCGAAACGCTCCTGTGACCAGTCGACCAGGTCCATCTTGTTCACGCACACCACCAGGTGCGGGACGCCGAGCAGCGTGGCCAGGAAGGCATGCCTGCGGGTCTGCTCGGACACCCCGGCGCGGGCGTCGACCAGGATCAGCGCCAGATCGGCTGTGGACGCGCCGGTCACCATGTTGCGGGTGTACTGCACGTGGCCGGGGGTGTCGGCGATGACGAACTTGCGCCGCGGCGTCGTCACATAGCGGTAGGCGACGTCGATGGTGATGCCCTGCTCGCGCTCGGCGCGCAATCCGTCGGTCACCAGGGCGAGATCGGCCGCGTCGCCGCCACGTTCGGTGCTGACCCGTTCGATCGCGGCCAGCTGGTCGTCGAACAGCGACTTGGAGTCGTAGAGCAGCCTGCCGATGAGGGTCGACTTGCCGTCGTCGACGCTGCCCGCGGTCGCCAGGCGTAACAGGTTGCGGCTCATCAGAAGTAGCCCTCTCGCTTACGGTCTTCCATGCCGGTCTCGGAGATTCGGTCGTCGGCGCGGGTGGCGCCGCGCTCGGTGAGCCGGGTGGCGGCGGTCTCGGCGATCACCTTCGCCGCGGTGTCGGCCTCGCTCTCGACACAGCCGGTGCAGGTGGCGTCGCCCACGGTCCGGAAGCGGACGGTGGCGTCGAAGGTGCGCTCACCCGGCTGCCGGGTGATGAATCGGCCCGCCGACAGCAGCATTCCGTCGCGTTCGACGACACGGCGCCGGTGCGCGTAGTACAGCGTGGGCAGCTCGACCTCTTCCCGATCGATGTACTCCCAGATATCGAGCTCGGTCCAGTTCGACAGGGGGAAGACCCGGATGTGTTCGCCCTGCTGGTGCCGCCCGTTGTAGAGGTTCCACACCTCGGGCCGCTGTGCGCGCGGATCCCATTCCCCGAACCGGTTGCGGAAGCTGAACACCCGCTCCTTGGCCCGCGCCTTCTCCTCGTCGCGGCGCGCCCCGCCGAACACGGCGTCGAAGCGATGTTCGCCGATCGCCCGCAGCAGGGTGGTGGTCTGCAGCGGATTGCGGGTGCCGCCGGGGCGCTCCACCGCGCGGCCCGCGTCGATGTCGTCCTGCACCGACGCCACCAGCAGGCGCGCCCCGGTGCGCTCGGCGGTCCGGTCGCGGAACTCGATGACCTCGTCGAAATTGTGCCCGGTGTCGACATGCAACAGCGGGAACGGCAGCGGCGCGGGCCAGAACGCGCGACGCGCCAGGTGCAACAGCACCGCCGAGTCCTTGCCACCGGAGAACAGCAGCCCCGGTCGCTCGAAGGTCGCCGCCACCTCCCGGAAGATATGCACCGACTCGGCCTCCAAGGCCGCCAGATGCGACAGCTCGTACCCCGTCTGCACTCGTTCACCCACTTCGTTGTGTGCTCCGCCGGGGGAATCTCCCCGCCGGGTTGCGTTGTCGAATACTCGACGCTATTGTTCGATATTGTGACACCGACGATAAGCCGGGCCGAGCGCGCCGGTCAAGAGGTGACCCCGGAATCCGTGCGCGAGGTGGCGGAGCCAGGCGTGGCCTCGCCCCCGACGCAACGAGTCGTGAAGGTGCTCGAGCTGCTGTCCCGGCATCCGGCGGACCGGTTGTCGCTGGCGCGCATCGTCCGGGAGGCCGGGCTGTCCAGGGCCACCGCGCACGCCGTGCTCACCCAGCTCACCGCCGACGGCTGGACCGTCCGCGACGACGACGGGTGCTACGGCATCGGCCTGCGCCTGCTCACCGTCGCCCGGCGCGCCGAAGCGGCGTTTCCCCTGCGCCGGACCGCGGCGCCGCACCTGCGCGCGCTGTGCGAACACACCGGCGACCCGGTGTTCCTGGCCGAACGCGACGGCGAGAGCATCGTGGTCACCGAGGTGGTCGGCGACCCGTCCGCCGGGTGGATCCGCGCGGGCCGCAGGCTCCCGCTCGCGCCGCCGGTCTGCCGGGAGTTCGTCGCCTGGGCGCCCGAACCCGTCCGGCGGGCGTGGCTCGCGGCCGCCGACCCGGCCCATCGCGACCGCCTGACGCGTGTGCTCGCCGAGATCCGGCAGCGCGGCTACTCCGTCGAACGCCTCGTCGACGACTCGACGCCGATGCTCGAGGTGCTCGCCGGCCTGCGCGATACGCCCATCACCGCCGCGCTGCGCGCCCAGCTCGGCTCGGTCATCACCGAACTGATCACCATCGACTACCTGCCCGACGAACTCGGCCGGGAGAACGCGGTCGTCACCCTCGCCGCGCCCGTGCGCGACGCGAGCGGCGCGGTGGTGGCGGCGGTGGTCAGCTGTCCCGACGCCCGCCTGTCGGCCGCTGCCGTGAGCGCGCTCGGCGCGGCCACTGTCGCTGCCGCGGAACAGATCAGCGCGCACGCGATCCACCCGGCCTGACCCGTCGTCCGGACCACCGCGGCCGACCGTTCGCCATTAGGCTGGCGGGGAGAACCCGGCCGTACCAGCGGGATGGTCGCGGCAGGTGTGAGAGAGGACTCGACGTGGCGGACGACAGCGATCGCTGGTGGGAAGCACCGGGACTGGGGCAGCCGCCGCAGACCGGTCCGGATCCGTACGCGCAGCCCGTGCCACCGCAGCCCTATGGCTACCCGCAACCGCAGCAGGGCGCGTATCCGCCGCCCCAGTACGGCGCACCGCAGCCGGGGTACGGGCAGGCGCCGTACGGTCAGCAGCCGTACGGCTATGCGCCACAGCCCGCTCCGGGCCCGCCGCGTCGCGGTGGCGGTGGTGGCGCGGGCGTGATCATCGCCGTGGTGGTCGTGGCGGTGCTGATCGTGGCCGTCGGCATCGTGGCCGTCGTACTCGGCACCCGCTCCTCCGACGACACCACCACCGCGTCCTCGTCGTCGGTCACCTCGGCGCCGGTGCCCACCGGATCGCTGTCGGGCACGACCACCGCCCCGGTGACACCGGGAGCGAAGGGCGTGCTCATCCCCACCTATCGCGTCGCCTACGACGTGCCGTCGACCTGGGCGGTCGCCCCGTCCTACGACACGATGAGCTTCAGCACGGCGAACGGCTCCATCGACGGCCGTGGCCAGTCGACCGAGGGCGAGAAGTACTGCCCGGGCTCGGCGTATCGCGCCATGGCCGCCGTCACCGCGACCACGGAGTCCGATCCGGCCGCCGCCGCGAAGACGGTCGCGAAAATCGCCGCGGCGGGCGGGTATTCGGATCCCAGCGGTGGCAAGCTCACCACGCCGACCTCGCTGACCACGCAGAGCGGAGTCGCGGGCCAGTTCGTGGAGAGCACGGGGCCATGGAAGCCCCAGCTGTCCGGTTGCACCGCCAACGCCTACTCGGTCTACACCTTCGCCTTCCGCAACGCGGCGGGCACCCTGCTCGTGCTGACCATCCTCGTCGACCGCAATACGAGCGGGGAGATGAGCGCCGACGAGGCGAAGAAGCTGATCACCAGCCTGCGCCTGGTCTAGCGGCCGGGGCCGCCCGGCCGCGGTGTTCGTAGACTCGACCTATGACGGCAGCGGCATCCGATTCGACTGTGCTACCGGCGAGTCTGGTGGAGATGACGGCGCGGCACGTGCGGGCCGAGGTGCTCAGTGGCGCGCTGGCCCCGGGCGTGCGGGTGGGGGAGGAGGCGCTGTGCGCGCGGCTGGGCATCAGCCGGGCGCCGGTCCGCGAGGCCCTGCGGCGCCTGGCCGAGCAGGGCTTGATCGAGCACCTGCCGCGGCGGGGGTACCGGGTGATGGTGTGGTCGGCGGCCGACCTCGTCCAATTGTTCGAGGTGCGACGGGCATTGGAGCGGCACGCGCTGTCCACCGCGCTGCCGCACCCCGATCTGGACCGCGGGCTCGGGGGCGTGCGCTCCGCACTCGACGAGCTGACCGACGCCGACCGGCGCGGCGACTGGGTCGCCCGCGACGACGCGCATCGCCGTTTCCACGCCGAGATCGTGGCGCTGGCGGGCAATCGGCAGCTCGATCTGGTGTACGGCCAGATCCTGGTGAAACTGCAACTGGCGATGGCGCGCAACCTGCGCGAGGAGACCGAGGTCGCCGCCCGCCGCGACGGTGTGCGCAGACACCGCGAGCTCTTGGCCGCGGTCGCCTCGAACGACCCGGCCGTCGCCGAGGCCGCGCTGCGGCAGCACGGCGAGCAAACATACCTGAAACTCGGTATCTGCTAACACATCCGATACAGACGGCGCCTCCGGCCGTCACACATTTTGTCGACAATCGACAACATGATCGGTTCGGCAGGCCCCACGGTCGCGGAAATCCTCGCCCAGCACCAGGACGGCAACGGTTCGCCGGCCAGAACCGCCGCGCGGGTCGCCGACGCGATCACGGCGCGTGGCGACGACGGCACCTGGATCACCCCGGTGCCGCGGGCCGCGTTGCTCGCCGCCGCGGCGGAGATCGAGCGTAGGCCGGGGGCGCGGGCACTGCCGTTGTACGGCGTCCCGTTCGGGGTGAAGGACAGCATCGATGTCGCCGGCTACCCGACCACACTGGCCTGCCCGGACTACGCCTACACCGCGACCAGGACCGCCCCCGCCGTGCAGCGGCTGCTCGACGCGGGCGCGCTGTTCGTCGGCAAAACCAATCTCGACCAGTTCGCGACCGGCCTCAACGGCACCAGGACGCCGTATCCGATGCCGCGCAGCGTCTTCGGCGGCGACCTCATCTCCGGCGGATCGAGCTCCGGGTCGGCGCTGGCGGTCGCGCTCGGGCAGGTGCCGTTCTGTGTCGCCACCGACACCGCGGGCTCGGGCCGGGTGCCCGCCGCCCTCAACGGGATCGTCGGCTGGAAGCCGTCGCGCGGGTTGATCAGCACCGTCGGGCTGGTGCCCGCCTGCAAGTCGCTGGACTGCCTGACCCTGATGGGCACCACGATCGAGGACCTCGACCTGGTCTTCGACATCATCGCCGGGGTCGACCACGACGACCCGTGGACACGGGCCCGTGGGCCGCGCTATCGCGGCACGCCGATCCGGGTCGGCCTGCCCGCCGAGACCGACCTCGACTTCTTCGGCGACGACGCCATGCGCGCCGCCCACCTCGCGGCCCGGGATCGCCTGCCGCGCTCCGGTTTCGACTGCGTGGCGACCACGCTCGCGCCGTTCCTGGACGCCGGGTCCCTGCTCTACCAGGGCCCCTGGGTCGCCGAACGGCTCGTCGAGTTCGAGACCTTCCTCGCCGAACGGCCCGACTCGCTGTTGCCGGTGATCCGCGAGATCCTCACCGGTGGGCAGCGCTTCACCGCGGTCGACGTGTTCCGCGCCCAGCAGCGGTTGCAGGAGCTGCGGGCCAGGGTCGGCCTGCTGTGGGCGGACTTCGATGTGATGGTCGTCCCGACCATCGGCACCACCTTCACCGTCGACCAGGTCCTGGCCGACCCGATCGCGACCAACACCGTCCTCGGGCACTACACCCACTTCGGCAATCTGCTCGACCTCACCGCCGTCGCCGTGCCCGCGGGCACCACCCGCGACGGCAGGCCCGTCTCGCTCATGGTGTTCGGGCCCGCCCTCGCCGACGACACCGTCCTCGCGGCCGCCGCCCGCCTGCTCGACGAACCGCGCGCCGTCACCCCGTCCCGCTCCACCGTTCTCGAGGACCACCGATGACCGAGATCCCCGCCACCCCGACACCGTTCCCCTTCGACCCGGCCACGACCGCGCTGCTCGTGATCGACATGCAGCGCGACTTCCTGCTCCCCGGCGGCTTCGGCGAGAGCCTGGGCAACGATGTCTCGCTGTTACGTGCGGTCATCGATCCGCTGGCCGGGCTGATCGCCGCCGCGCGCGCGTCGGGCGTGCCGGTGATCCACACCAGGGAAGGCCATCTGCCGGATCTCTCGGACTGTCCACCCGCGAAACTGCGGCGCGGCAACCCCGCCCAGCGCATCGGCGATCCGGGCGCGTTCGGCCGCATCCTGATCCGCGGCGAGTACGGGCACGACATCGTCGACGAGCTCGCGCCCCTCGCGGGGGAGGTGGTGATCGACAAGCCGGGCAAGGGCGCGTTCTACGCGACCGAGCTCGGCGCGGTGCTGGACCGGCTCGCGATCACCTCGCTGCTGGTCACCGGGGTCACCACGGAGGTGTGCGTGCACACCACCGTCCGTGAGGCCAACGACCGCGGCTACGAGTGCCTGGTCGTCGCCGACTGTGTCGGCTCCTATTTCCCCGAGTTCCAGCGCGTCGGGCTGGCGATGATCGCCGCCCAGGGCGGGATCTTCGGGTGGGTCGCCGACTCGGCCGCCGTCGTCGGCGCGCTGACAACCACCACCGCTTCCCCCGTCACGGCCTAGCGAACAGGAACACCCATGTCCGTCGACACGACCACCACCAGCAAAGCTCCCGAACCCCCTGCGCCCCTGGCCCTTCCGTGGTGGACGCGCGGTGACACCAACGCCTTCTTCGGCCTGGCGTTCAACATCCTCGTCAACGTCTTGACCCTCACCACCCTCACCATCGCCGTGGTGCGGATCCCGAGTGGCGACGTGCTCGGCACCGTGCTGCCCGCGCTCGGAGTCGCGCTGGTCCTCGGCAATCTCTACTACATGGTCCTCGCGCGGCGGCTGGCCCGGCGGGAGAATCGCGGCGATGTCACCGCGCTGCCGTACGGGCCGAGCGTGCCGCACATGTTCATCGTCGTGTTCGTGGTGATGCTGCCGATCTATCTGAAGACCGGAGATCCCCTGCAGGCGTGGGCCGCCGGGCTGGCCTGGGCCTTCATGATCGGCGTCATCGTGATGATCGGCGCCTTCGTCGGGCCCTACATCCGGCGGGTCACCCCGCGCGCCGCCATGCTCGGCACGCTGGCTGGTATCTCGATCACCTTCATCGCCATGCGGCCCGCCGCGCAGATGTGGGAGGCGGCCTGGATCGGTCTGCCGGTGCTGGCCATCATCCTGATCGGTTTCTTCACCGATGTGAAGCTGCCGGGCAATATCCCGGTCGGGCTGGTGGCGCTGCTGGTGGGTACGGCGATCGGCTGGATCGGCGGCTACCTGTCGGCACCGGACGTGGCGCAGGCGGCGAGCGATATCGCGCTGGGCCTGCCGGATCTGCGCCTGGATCTGCTGTTCGACGGACTGGGCAATCTGGCACCGTTGCTGGCCACCGCCATTCCCCTCGGCATCTACAACTTCACCGAGGCGATGAGCAATGTCGAGAGCGCCGCGGCCGCGGGGGACAACTACAACCTGCGCAGCGTCCTGCTGGCCGACGGGTTCGGCGCGGTCATCGGGGCCGGTTTCGGCTCACCGTTCCCGCCCGCGGTCTACATCGGCCATCCCGGCTGGAAGGACGCCGGTGGGCGTACCGGGTACTCGCTGGCCAGTGGCCTGACCATCGGCGTCATGTGTCTGCTCGGCCTGTTCGGCGTGCTCGCGACGGTGCTGCCGATTCCGGCGATCGTGCCGATCCTGCTCTACATCGGCCTGCTGATCGGCGCCCAAGCGTTCCAGGCCGTCCCCCGGCTGCACGCGGTGGCGGTGGTCGCGGCCCTGCTGCCCAACCTCGCGGAGTGGGCGGTGACCCAGATCGACAACGCGCTGTCGGCGGCGGGCACCTCGGCCGACAAGGTCGGCTCGGCGGCGCTGGGCCAGGCCGGCGTGGTGTACGACGGGCTGAAGACGTTCGGCTCCGGCGCGGTGCTGGCCGGTCTCGTCCTCGGCGCGATCGTCACGTTCATCCTCGACAAACGGTTCCGCGCAGCGGGACTCGCCGCGCTCATCGGCGCGGCACTGAGCTGGATCGGGCTCATCCACGCGCACGCGGTCGAGTGGGCGGCCGCGCCGCAGGTGGCCCTCGGGTACGCCTTCTTCGCGATCGTCTGCCTGGCCTATTCGGTACTGCCCTCGACGTCGACCCCGACCGCGGCCGAGCCGACGGTCGACGAGACCTGATCGACGCGTCTGCGGTGCCGGTCTATCCGGGTTCGGGTAGGTCGGCGTAGAACTCGCGCAGCGCGGCCGTCACCCCGACGAGCACCCGGTGGGCGGCCGCCAGATCGCTGTCGGGCAGGTCCGCGAGCGCCGCCCGGGTCCGGGCGCTGAGCGGTCCGAAGAAGCCGGCCGCCACGGCCATGCCGTCCTCGGTGTAGCCGAGGTGCACGCGCCGCCGGTCCGTGGCATCGGGTACCCGCTCGAGGTGGCCGGATTCGATCATCCGCTCCACCAGATAGGTGACCGCGGGCGCGGAGACGCCCATCAGCTTGCTCAGCTGACCCGCGGTCACCGGCGCGCCCTCGGCCTCGGCGGTCGCCACATGCATCAGGGCGCGGAAATCGTTCGGGCGCAGGTTGTTCGAGCGTGCGAAGACGTGCCCGATCTGCTCCGAGATCGCGGTCAGCGCGCGCAGATCCCGGGCGATCTCGGTCTGGAGTTCCGTCCGGTCGACGGCCGGATCGGTGTCCACGCTGTCCTCGCCCACGCGTTGTCTCCTCTCGCTACCCGGCTGCGAGCTTAGCGCCCGGACAGCCCGCCATTGCCCATTAGTTAAGTTTCTGAAATAGTCTCCCCGTGATGCGAGGGAGCGACGGACAGGGCTGGGACCGGTTCGCCGGGTTGGTGACCGGTCGGCGATCGTGGGCGGTGCTGCTGGCCGTCCTCGTGGCCGCGATAGCGGTGATGGGATGGGCAGGCGGCAACGACAGCGCGGGGCAGGCGCCGGTGTCCCTGCCCGCGTCGGCGGAATCGGCACTTGCGGCCGAGGCGGCCGCGCGGTTCCCCGACGCGGGCACCGCCGCCGCGATCATGGTGGCGACGCGGGTCGACGACGGAGCGCTGACCCCGCCGGATCTCGCGGCGCTGGAGGCCGCCCTCACCCGGGCGGGCGTGGCCGCCTCCGACGGACCGCGCGTCGTGCCCGCACCGGACGGCCGGGCCGTCCTCGCGCAGATCCCGGTGTCTGCCGAGCTCAACGGATTCGCGCTCACCGACCGGATCGAGGAGCTGCGCGGCGCGCTCGCCACCGACCTGCCCGAACCGCTGCGCGTGCAGGTGACCGGCGGACCGGCCTTCGGTGCGGACATCGCCGACTCGTTCTCCGGGGCGAACGCGCTGCTGCTGCTCGTCACCGCGCTCGTGGTGATGGTCCTGCTGATCGTCACCTACCGGTCACCGGTTCTCTGGCTGGTGCCGTTGACGGTCGTCGGACTGGCGGACCGGGTCGCCACCAGCGTCGGCACCGCGCTGGCCCAGCTCACCGGCCTCACCTTCGACGGGTCGACCTCGGGCATCACCAGCGTGCTGGTCTTCGGCGCGGGCACCAACTACGCACTGCTGCTGGTGTCGCGCTACCGCGACGAACTGCACCGGCACACCGACCATCGGGTGGCCCTGCGCGCGGCGGTGCGGCACGCCGCGCCGGCCATCGTCGCCAGCAACATCACCGTCGTACTCGCGCTGCTGACGCTGCTGCTCGCCGTGCTGCCCAACACGCGCAGCCTGGGCGCGTTCGCCGCGGCGGGTCTCGTCGTCGCGCTGGTCTTCGTCCTCGCCGCGCTGCCCCCGGCCCTCGCGCTGTGCGGGCGCCGGGTGTTCTGGCCGTTCGTGCCGCGCGCGGACGGTCGAGACACGGCCGCGCACGGCGTCTGGTCGGCCGTGGCGAACCGCGTCGTGCGCAGGCCCGCGCTGGTGGCCGGTGTCGCGTCGGCGATCCTGGTGGTGCTCGCCACCGGGCTGGCGACCACGGATATCGGGCTCGCGCGCACCGAGCAGTTCCGGGTCGAGGCGGAATCGGTCGACGGGCTCGAGACCCTGGCACGGCACTTCCCGTCCGGCTCCTCGGATCCGGCCGTGGTGATCGCCCGCACCACCGCGGACGCCGACGTGCGACGGGAGATCGAAGGCGTGCACGGTGTTTCGCGTGCCACGGCCACCGGCGTCACCGACGCGGGCAGCTCCCGTTGGTCGGTCGTGCTGGATGCCGCGCCCGGCTCGGCGGAGGCCTTCACCACCATCGCGGCGATCCGGTCGGCGGTCGGCGGGGTACCCGGCGCCGAGGCGCTCGTCGGCGGGTCCGATGCCGAGGCGCTCGATATCCGCGACGCCGCCCGCCGGGACCAGGCGCTGGTCATCCCACTGATCCTCGCCGTCGTCCTGCTGGTCCTGCTCGTGCTGTTGCGGGCCGTCCCGGCGGCCCTACTGCTCGTCGGGGTGACGGTGCTCAGCGCGCTCGCCGCGCTCGGTGCCGGGAGCTGGATCAGCGGCACGGTGTTCGGGTTCCCCGCCCTGGACACCAATGTTCCGCTGTTCGGCTTCCTGTTCCTCGTCGCCCTCGGGGTGGACTACACGATCTTCCTGGTGACCAGGGCCCGCGAGGAGGCCGGGGCGCACGGCACCACGCGCGGCATGGTGCGGGCCGTCGCGTCGACCGGGGCGGTCATCACCAGCGCGGGTGTCGTTCTGGCCGCGGTGTTCTGCGTCCTCGGCGTGCTGCCGCTGATCACGCTGACCCAGCTGGGCATCGTCGTCGGTATCGGCATCCTGCTCGATACCTTCGTGGTGCGGACCCTGGTCGTGCCCGCGCTGTTCGCGTTGCTCGGCGACCGCGTGTGGTGGCCGGCGTCGCCCGCGACAGCCGCGGCGGCACAGGCCGAGCCGATCCACGCGGCGTGACCCGCGTCGCCGCGATCAGGGCGTGTGCGGCAAGGAGGCCAGGTAGTCGCGGAAGTCGGTGGCCTGGCGGCCGGTGAGGGTGGCCACCGCGTCGGAGACCTGGGCGAGATCGCCCTGCGCGATGGCGGTGTAGGTGCTCACCCAGCCGTCGACCTCCCACCGCGGCGCGTGGTAGCTCGCCCGTGAGGCATACGCCTCGTCGACGGTCTGGTCGACGAAATGGTAAGGGCGGCCGAGGATTTCGGTCATGTCGGCGGCGGCGTCCGACAGTGTGAAGGGCCGCGGACCGGTGAGGTCGAAGGTCTCGCCGGTATAGGTGGTCGTGGTGAGCACGGCGGCCGCGCAGTCGGCCACGTCGGCGCGGGTCACCGCGGCCACGGTGCCGTCACCGGCGGGGCCCGCGATCACGCCGTCGGCGTCGGCGAAGTGCGGGATGATGTCCTGATACTGGTTGTCGCGCAGGAACGTGAAGTCCAGGCCCGACTGCCGGATGGCCTGCTCGGTGAACCAGTGATCGCGGCCGAAGGTGAAGGTGCAGTCCGGCGCGGCACCGACGAACGACAGGTACACGATGCGCCGCACACCCGCGCCGCGGGCCGCGTTGACCACCGTCGACTGCTGCGCGGCCCGATCGGCGCTCTCGGTGGCCGAGACGAAGAAGAAGGTCTGCACGCCCGCCAGCGCGGCGGCCACCGTGTCCGGATCGGCGTAGTCGATGACCGCCGCACTCGCCCCCGCGATCGACGGCAGGCGATCGAGACGCCGGCCGAGCAACCGCAAGGGTGCGCTCGAGTCCGCGAGCAGCCGAGCGACCCGCCCGCCGATCTGTCCACTGGCCCCTGAAATCGCAATGGTTTCCGGCATCCGCCCAGGCTATTGCACCCGGGGTGCGGGGAGGGACGCGCCGGTCGCCGTGTCGCGTTCTGCGGTTCGGCCGCGCGGATGGTGGAATCTGCGGGTGCGTGTATCGAGCGGGATCGCCGCTGTCACTGCGGCCGTGATCATGACCCTGCCCGCGCTCGTCGCGGCACCGGCGAGCGGCGCGGTCCGCGACACGGCCTGCGGGTCGACACTGTCGGGCGGGGACATCGCCGAGATCGCGCGTCTCTCGGACACGTCGACGATCTCCGGCGCCGATGCGCTGGCCCGGCTCGAGGACGCCGTCGCTCGGCATCACCGGATCACCGAGATCCTCGTCGAGCACCGAGACCTGCGCGGCCTGTTCGCGATCGGGCTCGACGCGGTCGAAGACGCCGCCGTCATGCCGCTGCAGCGCGATCCCGGCGCCTTCGTGAATCGCGAGTACGCGCACGCGATCAGCACCGAACTGCTGCGCCGCTTCCTCGACAACCTGCACGCCGAATTCACCGGCGGTGTCACCGAGCCGCAGTGGACGCACTATTTCGCCCTCGCGCAGGACTGCGGCGCCTCCCGCGCGCGCACCGCGATGGCGGGCTACAACGCCCACCTGACCGTGGATCTGACGTATTCGGTCGCGGCCGTGGGCAGCCGACCGGAGAACGCGCAGGACTACTTCGAGATCGTCGCCACCATCGCCGCCGCGGGCGACCTCATCGTCGACCGCACCAAGGCGGCCTACGGCGCCGACCTGGGCCCGCTGTGGCGCTTCTACTTCGTCGGTGAGGGCCTCGACCAGCTCTTCGGCGCGGGCGTGGCCACCGAACAGCTGCTCATCGCCGCCGATCTCGGCGCCAACACCGTCATCTTCACCAATGGTCTGGCCCTCCAGGACCCCGCTCTCGCCCCGACGGTCCGCGCGGAGGTCACCGCGCTGTGGCAGGCAGCCGACCTCGCCTTCGAAGCCCTCGCCCGGATCAACGCCCTCTGAGTCTCCTGGCACCTGGGCACCGGGGCCACGCGATTCGCGGAAACCCGAGAACGGGAACGGCCCCGGACCGCGGTGTGAACCGTTGTCCGGGGCCGGATTTCGCGGCGGGGGTCAGCCCGCGGTCTGCTCCTTGCTGCGGATCTCCACGATCGGCAGCACCAGGGCGGCGGGGGCGCCCGCGGGGACGGCGGGCTGCTGCGGGGCGACGGGGGCGATCCGGGTGTAGCCGGCGCTCTGCTCGGGGCGGGTGTCGACCTCGCCCTTGTTCGGCCAGTAGGCGGCGGCGCGCTCGGCCTGGGCGGTGATGGTCAGCGACGGGTTCACGCCCAGGTTGGCCGAGACGGCGGCGCCGTCGACGACGCTCAGGGTGGGGTAGCCGAAGACACGGTGGTAGGCGTCGATCACGCCGTGCTCGCGGTCGGCGCCGATCGCGGCACCACCCAGGAAGTGCGCGGTGAGCGGGACATTGAACACCTCACCCCAGGTGCCGCCCGCGACACCGCCGATCTTCTCCGCGACCCGGCGGGTGACATCGTTGCCCGCCGGAATCCAGGTCGGATTCGGTTCGCCGTGGCCCTGCTTGGAGGTGAGCTTGCGCCCGCCGAACAGGCCACGCTTGGTGTAGGTGGTGATCGAGTTGTCCAGGTGCTGCATCACCAGCGAGATGATGGTGCGCTCGCTCCAGTTCTTCACGCTCAGGAAGCGCAGCAGCAGCAGCGGATGCAGCAGGGCGATACCGAGGAAGCGCAGCCAGCGCGGGACCTTGCCACCACCGTCGACCATGAGGGTCTGCAGCAGGCCCATCGAGTTCGAGCCCTTGCCGTAGCGGACGGGCTCGACGTGGGTGTCGGGCGTCGGATGGATCGAGGAGGTGATCGCGACGCCCTTGGTGAAGTCCTGGCCGGGCGCGAGGGTCTTGGTCGCGGCGCCGACGATGGACTCGGAATTGGTGCGGGTCAGCAGGCCCAGCGTGTCCGAGAGGTTCGGCAGCACACCCTGATCGCGCATCGAGTGCAGCAGCTTCTGGGTGCCGAGCGTGCCCGCGGCCAGCACGACCTGTCCGGCCGTGAAAGTCTTGGGGTCCTTGCGCACCCACGCGCCGGTGCGCTCGGTCGCGACGTCCCAGGTGCCGTCGGGCAGCGGGCGCAAGGCGGTGACCGTCGTCATCGGAATGATCTGTGCCCCGGCCTTTTCCGCCAGGTAGAGGTAGTTCTTGACGAGGGTGTTCTTGGCGCCGAACTTGCAGCCGACCATGCAGTCGCCGCACTCCACACAGCCGGTGCGCTCGGGCCCGGCACCGCCGAAGTACGGGTCGGCCACGGTCTGGCCCGGCTCACCGAAGAAGACGCCGACCGGGGTCTGCACGAAGGTGTCGCCGACGCCCATGTCCTCGGCGACCGCCTTGAAGATCTCGTCGGCGGGGGTCATGTGCGGGTTGCGCACCACACCGAGCATCTTCTGGGCCCGCTCGTAGTACGGGGTGAGCTCGGAACGCCAGTCGGTGATGTCGCGCCACTGGGCGTCCTGGAAGAACGGCTCCGGCGGCACGTAGAGGGTGTTGGCGTAGTTGAGCGAACCGCCGCCGACACCCGCGCCGCCGAGGATCAGGACATCGCGCAGGGGGTGGATGCGCTGGATGCCGAAGCAGCCGAGCTTGGGCGCCCACAGAAATTTGCGCAGGTCCCAGCTGGTCTTGGGCAGTTCGTCGTCGGCGAACCGGCGACCCGCCTCGAGAATGCCGACCTTGTAGCCCTTCTCGACCAGGCGCAGCGCGGTGACACTGCCACCGAAGCCGGAGCCGACGATCAAGACGTCGAAGTCGGTGGTGCGATCGGACATACGAGGGCTCCTCGATCGGTGTCGACAGTGACGTCGGTAACGCTAACGTCGACAGCCAGAGCTGTCAAAGTCCGGCGCGGGCGGCCCTATGCTGGTCGGGTGCCCCGATACACCCGAGCGGAACTCGCCGACGTCAGCGGCGTCGCGGCGCGCACCATCCGCTACTACCACTCGCTTGGCGTGCTGCCGAAACCCGGCCGCGCGGGCAAGGAGGTCGTCTACTCCGACGCGCACCTGGACCGGCTCCGCGACATCGTCGCCATGCAGGCCCGCGGGCTGCGCCTGGACGCCATCCGCGAGGTGTTCGACGCCGAGCCGTCGCCCGGCGCGGGCGACTGGCGCACGCTGTTCGATCCGCGCGCCGTGCAGGCGGGGGAGCGGACGGTGATCGTCGACGACGCCGAGCTGACCGAACTGCTCGGCGATCGCGGCACCGATGTCCTCGCCGAGCTCATCGCGGCGGGCTACCTCGAGCGTCGGGACGACACCTGGTTCGTGCCCGACCGCCCGATGCTGAAGGGCGCGCTCGTGCTCTACGACGTCGGCACCGACATCACCCTCAGCGGCGTCCTGCGCACCCTGATCCGGGAACGGATCGCCGAGCTGGCCGACGACGTGGTGCGCACGATCCGCGCGGCCGCGGGCACCGGGTACGGCGGCGAGGACGTCGGCGTCGACCTGAGCCGGTTCCACGAGCAGTTCCTGGCCATGGCCTGGGAGGTCGGCGGCGCGACCTTCGCCGCCGAGATCGAACGCGCGGCCGGCGTCGTCGAGCCGGTCGCCGACACAGCCGACCGGCGGCGGCTGGACCGTGCCGCGGGTGCGCGATGATCGGGAGATGAGTACCGACCGACCGGGGCCGCGGGCACTGGCGCGCGCCCAGACTCTCGCCGACATCAAACGGATCGGCCGCGAGCACCTCGCCTCGCAGGGCGCGGCCGCGTTGTCGCTGCGCGCCGTCGCCCGCGACCTGGGTGTCGTGTCGTCGGCGGTGTACCGGTACGTGCGCAGCCGCGACGAGTTGCTGACCCTGCTCGTGGTGGACGGCTACAACGCGCTCGGCGACGCCGTCGACGCGGCTCTGGCCGAAGCGCCCGACGACCCGGCGACGCGCTTCCGCGTGGTCGCCCGGACCGTGCGCACCTGGGCGCTGGCCGAGCCGGCCTGGTACGGCTTGCTGTTCGGCACCCCCGTGCCCGGCTACGCCGCCCCCGCCGAGGACACCGAGACGCCCGGAATCCGGGTGATCGCGACCCTGCTCGGCATCATCGACAGTGCCTTCCGGGCGGGGCAGCTCAGCGCTCCCGCCGTCGAGCCGGTGGTGTCACCGGCGGCGTCGGCCGATTTCACCGCAATTCGCGGGCAATTCGGCATGGCCGCCCCGGACTGGCTGATCGTGGCCGGGCTCACCACCTGGACGACCCTGTTCGGCGCGGTGAACTTCGACGTCTTCGACATGTACGGCCGCGATACCTTCGCCGACCGGGCCGAAGTGTTCGAACTCCAGATCGACCAGATGCTCCGCATGCTCGGGTTCGCGAACGTTGCCGTGAACTAGCTGTTCGGTTCGGTGTGGCGGACCGCCTAGTGTGGACCGGTCGGTACCGTAGCGATCGAGCTGATTCCCACGGTATGTGGAAAGAGAGATGTGTATCCGGCGACGCCCACCGGTGTCGCCAACGAACGGGAGTGCCCGAGTGAATTCACGCGAGGAGATGTTGCGCCGCGTCCGTGACGGGCTGCTGGACCTTCCCGACGACGAGCGTCGGGTGCCCATGCGGCGGTCGTCGCGCAACGGCGAGGACATCGATCCCGCCGAGCGGGCCGCCGTCCTCGCCGAGTTCGCCGCGCGGTTGCGCGAACACGGCTCGCTCGTCCGCTCCGTCGACCTCGCCGGCCTGCCCGCGGCGGTCGCCGACGTCCTCTACGGCATGAGCGTGCGCTCGGTCCTGGCCGCGGTCGAACCGGGCCCCGCCTGGCTCGACCACTGGGCGAGCGCTCCCGGCCACGAGGTCGTACACCGCGGCTCGGGTGCCTCGGAGTCCGGCGACGCCGTCGTCCGCGACGCGGTGGCCGGCGACGCCTCGACCGGCTCCCTCGCCCTGGACGTCGACGGCGGCCCCGACGTCTCCGAAGTGGTCCCGCAGGTCTGCGTCGTGCGCGCCGACCGCGTCTTCGGCTCCCTGCCCGACGCCCTCGACCGCCTGGACCCCCGGCGCCCCCTGGTCTGGCTGGGCGGCCCGGGCGACGCCGACCTGGCCCGGCAACTGATCGTCCTCCTCGTCGAATAGCGCTCGACCGGCGGTCACAAGTCGGTGTGGCGGGTTGTGTGGGACCGTAAGTCTCAGTTATTCTCGGATCAACCGGTGTGACGGCGCTTACAGTGCCGCCGACCGGACGCGAACCGAGGAGGCACCGATGACGCTGACCGAATCGAGCCGTGGCGGACTCATCACCGAGGAGTACCGAGATGCGCTGGCGACCCTCTCGCAGGGGTCCGTCGACCGGCATTTCGATCCCTACCTCGACATCGACTGGGATTCGCCGGAGCTCGCCCTTGACCCGAACGACGTGCGCTGGGTTCTCTCACCCGACGTCGACCCGCTGGGCGCCACGCAGTGGTACCGCGACCAGCCGCTGGACCGGCAGATCGCTATCGGGAAGTGGCGGATCTCGAACACCATCAAGGTCGGCGCGGCCTTCGAGAGCATCCTGATCCGCGGGATGATGCAGTACATCATGAAGCTGCCGAACGGCTCGCCCGAGTTCCGGTACTGCCTGCACGAGATGACCGAAGAGTGCAACCACATCCAGATGTTCCAGGAACTGGTGAACCGCATCGGGGTGGACGTGCCCGGCATGCGCCCGATGTTCAAGGTGCTCTCGCCGCTGATCGGGGTCGCGGGCGGCTACGCCCACACGATCCTGTTCATCGGCATCCTCGGTGGCGAGGAACCGATCGACCACTATCAGAAGGCGGTCATCCGCGAGGGCGCGTCCATGCCGCCGATGGTGTTGCGCACCATGGAGATCCACATCGCCGAGGAAGCGCGCCACATCTCCTTCGCCGGCGAGTTCCTGGCCGCGCACGTCGGCCGGATGGGCAAGTTCAATCGCGGCGCGTGTTCGGTCGCGTTCCCGATCGCGATGCGCTGGCTGGCCGGGGAGATCATGGCGCCGCCGCGCTCGTTCGAGCGCGAGTTCGACATTCCTCGCGAGGTGATCGAGCAGGCGTTCTGGAAGTCGGAGCACTCGCAGAAGATCCTGTCGGGCTACTTCGGTGACATGCGCAAGCTGGCCGACGACCTCGGTCTGATGAACCCGATCGCCCGGCGGTTGTGGCGCACGCTCGGTGTCGACGGCCCGGCCTCGCGCTATCGCAGCGAGCCCGAACGCGGACATCGCCGGGTCGCCTGAGTGGTGTTCAGCCCGTGGCGAGCTGGGTGATGATCTCGACCAGTTGCTGGTCGGGGTCCAGGGTCAGGCCGTGGCGGCGGGCGACACCGTCGACCACGTGCCAGGCGTAGGAGGCGACCTCCTCGATCAGCTGGTCCCTGGTCAGCACCGGGTTCGGGTCGTTGGCCCAGCGCGTGACGGTGGCCTCGGTCATGGACACGATG
This sequence comes from Nocardia sp. NPDC003269, assembly GCF_042888005.1. Lineage (NCBI taxonomy): Bacteria > Bacillati > Actinomycetota > Actinomycetes > Mycobacteriales > Nocardiaceae > Nocardia > Nocardia sp. NPDC003269. The sequence continues at coordinate 610,884 of NZ_JBIAPA010000003.1, read as the reverse complement.
GCGAAGGTCATCGTGTCGGCCGAGCCGTCGTCGCTCACGCCGACCACACCGGCGAGACCGGTGACCAAGGCTCTGGTGGACGCCGCGATGGTCCCGATCAGCGCGCTCATCGCGTCGATCTCGGAATCGTCGTCCGAGGGGCCGGTGCGCAGGAACTCGTGCAGCCGGGGGTGGTCCTCGATCCAGGTCACCACCGCGCCGACCGTGCGCACGAGAATGCTGTGGATGGACCCGTCGGCGATATCGAGCGCGTCCTCGATGTCGGCGACGAAACGGTCGGCGATATCGCTGCGGATCCGCCGGTCCAGCTCGTCCCGCCCCGCGAACTGTCGGTACACCACGGACTTCGCCAGGCCTGCGTTCTCGGCGATCTGGATGATCGGCACCTCGACGCCGGCGGGTGCCTGCTCGATCAACTCGACCGCCGACAGCACGATCCGCTCCCGGCGGCTGTCGTTGTGCGGCTGCCATCGGGCTTGTCTGCCGCTCACGGCGCTGGAGGGGCGTGACGTTGCGCTCGACACCCGCCCGAGTGTAGAGCACCCGGCACGCGCGGAAACCGCTACCGAGGGACCGACACGGGATCGGTGCAGCTCGTCGCCGCGTCGACCAGCGAGCACGGGACCGGCGCCCGGGTCGGGCGGTAGTCGGCCGGGACCCCGCCGTTCGCGGTGATCGCGCGGTAGGCCGCGACGGCGTCGGTCGGAGTCCGGGTCAGTGTCGGGTCGGTCAGCACGTCGACCGTGTACAGGCCGAATCGCGGTGTGTAGGAGCCCCATTCGTAGTTGTCGGTCAGGCTCCAGTAGTTGTAGCCGATGAGCGGAATGCCGTCGGCGACCGCGCGCTGCAACCAGTAGACGGTGTCGCGCAGCGAATCGGCGCGGGTGTAGCCGTCGGCGCGCGGGCGGCCGTTCTCCGTGGGGATGCCGTTCTCGACGATGTAGAGCGGCTTGCCGGGGAAGCGGCGGGCGTAGTGGTCGAGTGCGTAGTAGATGCCCTCGGATTGCAGTGGCAGCGTCCAGAGCCGGTCGAAGTCGGGAACGGTGAGCTGTGTGGGGGAGACGCCGTAGTAGTAGTCGATACCGATGTAGTCGAGGCGGGCGGCGATCCGGTCGAGCAGTGGCCCGCTGACCGCGTCGTCGACGCCGGGGATGAAGGCGATATTGCTGGTGACCTGGGCTCCGGGCTGCACCGAGTGGATGTAGTCGTAGATGCTGTTGTGCGCCTGGGCGATCCGGTCACCCATGGCCGGCACGTCGGCCACGCCGATCCCGCCCTTGCGTACCTCGTTGACGAGGTAGAACGTGGGCTCGTTGAAAGTCACCCACAGCGGGTCCGCGCCGGCGAAACGGTCGACCACCACTCGCGCGCTCGCCAGCCAGTTCGACACGATCTCGGGATCGCGCCAGCCACCACGGTCGGCGGCCCAGCCCGGGTACACCCAGTGGTCGAGGGTGAGCATCGGGCGCATGCCCGCGTCGGTGATCGTGCGGACCACGTCGTCGTAGAAGGCGAGGGCGCTCTCGTCCCAGACCCCGGGCTGTGGTTGCACCCGCGCCCACTCGATGCCGATGCGGTAGACGCGCACACCGAGATCCGCGGCGAGTGCGATGTCGGAGCGGTACCTGGTGTGGAAGTCCACCGAGTTCAGGTAGGGATCCTGGGTGGCACCGGACGCGGCGTAGCGACGCCAATTGCTGTCCGGCGCATCGCCTTCGGCCTGGAACCCGGAAGCGGCCACGCCCCAGAGGAATTCGGACCCGAGGGGTGCGAGGTGGGCCGGTGCCTGCGGGCGGGCGAGAGCGGGGGAGGGGCTGGTCGTCAGGAGTGCCGCGGTGGCCAAGGCGACCGTGGCGAGGAATCGGCGACCGCTGGGGGAGGGCATGACACTCACTCCTGAAGGGAAGGTGGGGGAGTTGTCCAGTGTGCGTCATCCAGACGGCGGATTCCGGGAATCCCGCCGGTGCGGCGTCGCACCAACCCGAACGTCGATTACTACATGTGGTTACGTAGATATGCGCATTTAACCATGTTAACTCGCCTCCATATCCCAGCCCCGCACAAGTTCTCTACATGTCCGAACGTCAGCACCGCTCTACTGCATAGACGAGGGGGCACTGGCGCCCGCATGTCGCGGCGGCGCTCCGGGTGGGCGAGTGAGTTGTCTCTCAGCGGGCCGTTCCGAGTCGAGGTATCCGTTTCGCTCGAGACAGGATTTCAAGATGCCGCGGAACCCCTTACCTGCCCTCGCACGTGAATTCGCCACACAGCCCTGGGTCATGCGCGGTGCGGGCATCGTGCTGCCGGCCGAACGACTGCTGCGCAGGCTCAGCGGTGGCCGGTGGGGAGTTCTGGATCTGGCCGGCCTGCCGTCGATCGAGGTCACCGTGGTCGGCCGCAAGTCCGGCCAGCCGCGGACGACTTCGCTGCTGTGTGTCCCCGACGGCGACGGCTTCTATCTCGTCGGCTCGAACTGGGGCAAGCCCGAACACCCCGCGTGGTCGGCGAACCTGCGCGCGGCCCGGACCGCCTCGGTGCGCTACAACAGCAGTTCCGCCTTCCCGGTGACGGTCGCCGAGATCACCGGCGTAGAGCGCAAGCGCGTCTGGGATCTGGCCGTCGAGTTCTGGCCCGGCTACGAGATGGAGTTCGAACGCTCCGGCGGCCGCGAGTTCCGCATCTTCCGGCTGGACCGCATCGCCGACTGACCCGAGGTCGTAACCGCATCCCCTTCCACGGCCGGTCCCGGTTCGGGCCACGCTCGGCACCGTTGCGCTGCCCGAGGTGCTGGGCGCTACGGTGCCCGGAAGCCGCCGATCTGCTGTTCGAGCAGTTCGGCCAGCCGGAGTGGGGTGCGGTCCTCGAACATGGGGCCGATGAGCTGTACGCCAACTGGCAGGCCCTCGGGTGAGCGGCCCGCCGGTATGGCGGTGGCGGGGAGACCGGGCATGGTGGCGACACCGGCCCAGACGAGTTGGTCGAAATACGGGTACGCGGTGCCGTCGATGTCGAGTCGACGTTCCAGGGGCTGCGGGTGGTGGTCGTGCGGGAACGCGGGCGTCGGCGTGATCGGGCACACCACGGCGTCGTACTCGGTAAAGAGCTGCCGCCAGCGGTGCCGGTGGAGTTCGCGAAGGTTGTTCGCCGCCAGCCAGTCACGGTGGCTGAACACCATCGCGCGGAGCCGGCTCGCGTCCAGGCTCCGGTCGTCGGCGTCCAGTTCGGCGGCGCGTTGACGGAGCTGTTCGTACTCGTCGACGGGGAAGTAGGCGACGGAGCCCGAGAACAGCAGCTGCATGTAGAGCGTCGCGGCTTCGGTGGGATCGGGCAGCAGCGGACTGTGCCGTGCGACGTGGGCGCCGCCGTCGACGAGCGCGTCGGCCACCCGGTTCACCGCCGCTCGCACCGCGGACCCGGTCGGAATGAGCGGATGGTCGTCGAGGACCAGGACGCGGAAGTCGCCGAGCTGTCGGTGACGGGCGGGCGGGAGGGCGAGATCGAACCCGACGCCGAGGGTCAGGGGATCGGGCCCGGCCATGACGTCGAGGAGCAGCGTGAGGTCGCGGGCAGTGCGCGCCATCGGACCGACGACGGCGAGGTCGAGGTCGACAGGCCAGGCGGGAGTGGCCGGTGGAACCATCCCGCGCGGTGCCGCCAGCCCGCGGGATGGCTTGTGCGCGTAGATGCCGCAGAAATGCGCGGGGGTACGCAGCGAACCGGCCTGGTCGGAGCCGATGGACAGCGCGCCGAATCCGGACGCCAGAGCCGCCGCCGATCCACCGGAGGAGCCGCCCGACGTGCGCGCGTGATCCCACGGGTTGTTGGTGGTGCCGTAGATCTCGTTGAAACTCTGGATGTCCTGCAGTCCGAGCGGCACATTGGTCTTGCCGAGGACAATCGCGCCCGCTGCTTCGAGGCGCGACACCTGGACCGCGTCCTCGGCGGGTAGATGATTCGCGTGCTGCGGCATTCCCCAGGTCGTTGGCAGCCCGGCGATGTTGTAGCTCTCTTTGACCGTCACCGGGATACCGAGCAGGGGGCGGTCTTCGCCGCGGGCGCGTGCTCGGTCGGCCCGCTGCGCGGCGGCTCGGGCACGGTCGAAGGTCCGCACGCAGATCGCGTTGATCGAGGTGTCGTCGCGTTCGATACCGGCGATCGCTGCTTCGGTCAGTTCCGCTGAGGTCACCTCACCGGCACGCAGGGCGGTGGCGAGTTCTTCGGCTGATCGGAAATTCCACTCCATGCAGCGGACGGTATCGGCGTGCTTCTGCAGCCATAAAGGATCTCTCGGCGCAACGGGACAGTCGAATTCGGGCCTCGATTTCACCGATCGATGCAGCGATTTCGTCATTTCGCAGGTCACGGTGTCGACTCGGGTTGATCCGACTGGTTCGGGCCATGAAATGCTTTTTCGGACAACGGGATAGATGTCACAGCGACTACGGTGTTCGGCGGCGGGCACTCGCGTGGATCTCGCCGGAGTTACCGCATCAGAGTCCGAGTTTGGTGACGGCGTTGTCCTCGAGCGGATTCGCGGTACGGATGTAGCCGTGCACCGTGCGGGGGTTCGCCCAGCGTCCCTGGCGCATGATCTCGCGGTCGCTGGCGCCGCCGAGGGCGGCCTGGGTGGCGAAGCCCGCGCGCAGTGAGTGGCCGGAGAACAGGTCGGGGTCCAGGCCGGCGCGGGCGGCATAGCGTTTGACGAGTTCGGCGACCGCGCGCCCGGACAGCGGGGCCGCGCCGACGGAGCCGTGCCGGTTGATCGTGGGGAACAGCGGGCGGTCGACGTCGGCGGCGAGCGGGGTGCCGGTGAAGCCGTGGCAGCGATGGATCGTCGTGTCGGGCACGGGGTGGTCGGCAGTCCAGGTGCGGGTGCCGTGGTCACCCGCCGCCGCGTGCACCTCCAGGAGCCGGATCCAGTCGGCGAAAGCGCAGATGGGGCAGGTGCGGGGATGCTTGCCGCGCGGTAGGGCGATGCGCTGCTCGGCGACGCCGGTGGGGTCGGTCTTGGTGGTCGGCAGGTGCACGACGAGCAGTGGTTCGCCGGTGGTGTGATCGGTCCGCACGTGGACGTCGCTGACGCGCAGGCCCGCGAGTTCGCTGCGGCGCAGGGCGCCGGCGAAGCCGACCAGCAGGGCGAGTGCGTCGCGGCGCCGGGCGGGCTCGGTGGGCCACCCGGGGTCGGGGAGTTCGGCGAGCAGCTGGTCGAGGGTGTGCAGCAGGACGGGGCGTTTGCGGGTCGGCGGGGTGCGGCGGGTGCGCCGGATGCCGCGCAGTGTCAGCCGGACGACGTCGGAGCGGGTCGGCGAGGGTAGTCCGTTGGCCGCGTGCACGGCGGCGATGGCGGCCGACTTGCGGTCGAGGGTGGCGGGGCTGAATGCCCAGGTGCCGTTGTCGCGGCGGGCATCGGCGGCCGCGGCGAGGTATACGGCGACGTCGAGCGGGTCGGCGGGCAGGGCCTGCCGGTGCTCGGCGGCGCACCAGCCCGCCCACGCGATCCAGTCGGTGCGGTAGGCGCGCAGGGTGTTCGCCGACTGGGAGGCTTCGAGGTAGCGGCGCAGGGCGTCGGCCTGGCCGTCGTCGAATCGTTCGCGGACCAGGCGTAGCGCGGCGGTGTCGACGAGGACGCTGCGCACGCCGCGGCGCAGTTCGGTCCGTACCTGTTCGGGAAGGACGACCGCTGCGTCGCTGCCGCTCACGTCGCCGCTCCTCGCGTGAATCAGTCTGTCGCCGATGACTCCTGGCGTTCGAGCCTAGGTCATCGGCGGACCGTCATGGCATCTCGGCCAGCTCGGCGAGCTTGGTGTGGATGTAGGCGGCGAGTCGATGGCGGGCCGCGGTGGTGAGGAAGCTGGTGTCGCCGAGTCGCGGAAAATGGTCGTCGACGTGGTCCGATGCGGTTTCGGGGGCGCCGGCGGGTTCGTCGACGGGTGCGAGACGTGCCGGATACTGCTGGGGGAGAGGAACATTCGGCACATCCTGGTCGGTGTGCGCTGCTCCGTGACGAACCATGCCTGAACCTTAACGTTTTGATTACGGCCGCCGCCAACAAGGCGGGCCCGGTAGTGATAACCGCCACGTTTTCAGAGCGGGTGGATGATCGCGGCGTGGGTACATGGCCGTACCGTCGGGGGCATGGTTTCGTTGCGTGGCTGGGCCTCCTTTCCCGACGAGCTCCCGGCGTTCGACCCGGACTCGGCACCGCCGACACCACACGAGCTCTTCCTGGACTGGCTGACCGAGGCCGGGGAGCACGTGCTGGCACCGCACGCAGTGACGCTGTCGACCGTGGACGCCGACGGCACTCCCGACGCGCGCGTGGTGATCCTGAAGGATGTCGGTCCGTCAGGGTGGGCGATCGCCACCAGCTCGGAGAGCCCGAAGGGCCGGCAGTTGGCGAAGACTCCGCACGCGGCGCTGACGTTCTTCTGGCCGGGGCGCGGTCGACAGGTCCGCCTGCGCGGCCCGGTGACTCCCGCGGCGCCGGACGTCTCCGCCGCGGACTTCCTCGCCCGGCCACCGGCCTCGCGGGTCGAGGCGTTGATCGGACGGCAGTCCCAGGTGCTCGACGATGCGGCGGAGCTGACCGCGGCGGCCCGGGAGGCCGAACACTGGGTCGACGAGAACCCCGGCACGGCACCGGACACCTGGACGCGCTACCTGATCGCGCCCGTCGAGGTCGAGTTCTGGCAGGCGAGCCACGACCGACGGCATCTCCGGCTGCGATACCGCGGCGCGGACGACACCTGGGTTCGCGAACGCCTGTGGCCGTGAGGCTCGCGGTCAGGACGCGCGCGCGGCGGGGTTCTCGGCGAGAGCGGCTTCGCTGACATAGCCGGCGACCGGGCTCAGCTGGAGGACACCGGGCATGCGGCGGGTCAGCGCGGCCGGACCGGCGAAGGTCACCCGTCCGGTGCGCTGGGCGTGGGTCAGCGGCATGCGGCCGAGCCAGACCTCGTAGAGGGCAGCCACGTCGGCGACGATGGCGACATCGACCGGATATCCGGGGTCTGCCTCGCACACCGAGGGGGTGCCCGCCTCGACGACGATCCAGAATCGGCGGACGTCGTCGGTGAACCGGACCTGCAGGACGTGCCGCCTGCCCGGGAATCCGGAGGTGTCGACGCGGGTGTGCATCCACCACACGAGCAGGGCGGGGTCGAGTTCCTCGTGCTGTGGTGCGCTGAAGGTCCAGCGGGCACCCCATTCGCCCAGGCCGAACAGGATCGGCTGGAGCTGGGTGCCCGCTTCGGTGAGCAGGTGGTCGGCACCGATCTTGTCGAGCAGCCCGGCGCGCTCGAACTGGCGCAGCCGTTTGGCGAGCAGGCTGCGGGACAGGCCGGGCAGACCGCGCGCGAGGTCGTTGAAGCGGGTGGTGCCCAGGTAGAGGTCGCGCAGGATGAGCAGCGACCAGCGTTCGCCGAGCACGTCGAGCGCGCGGGAGATCGGGCAGTACTGGCCGTAGCCTGCGGTCGTATCAGTCATGGTCACCTCGCCGACGGGGTCCATTTCCTGGACCGGGAGAGTCCACTTTCTGGACTATCTGGTTATCGCGGCGCTTCCTACCTTCGAAACATGACTTCCACATTTTCCGACACCACGTCCCGTACCGACCGCGTCGCCCTGGCCCGCGCGATCGGTGAATCCCTGCGTTCGGAGGTCCCCGAGCGGGACCGCACCGGCGAGATCTCCGTCGCCGCGTTCGACCGGCTCCGCGCCGACGGACTCTCGGCCGCGCTCGTGCCGGTCGAGTTCGGCGGCGGTGGCGCCACCCATCGGGAGATGGGGGAGATCCTGCGGGAGCTCGGTCGCCATGATCCGTCGACCGCTGTCGCCTTCGCCATGCATTCGCATCTGGTGGCCGCGCAGGTCTGGCGGCACAAGCACGGCGTCGACGCGTCCGCGGTGTTCGCCAAGGTGGCGGCGGGCGCGATCCTGGTCAGCACCGGGGCGTCGGACTGGGTCGATTCCAACGGCACGGCCGCGCGCGTCGACGGCGGCTACTCGGTCAGTGCCAGGAAGGCGCCCGCGAGCGGCTGCGAGGTCGGCGACGTCCTGGTGACCAGCGTCCGCTTCGAGGATCAGGTCCTGCACTTCGCCGTGCCGATGACGGCGCCCGGTGTAAGCATCGACAAGACCTGGGATTCGTTCGGCCTGCGCGCGAGCGGATCGCACACCGTCGTGCTCGACGAGGTGTTCGTCCCGGACGCCGCGATCTCGCTGATCCGTCCCGCCGGTCCGTGGCCGCCGGTGCTGAACGTGGTGATCGGCGCGGCGCTGCCGTTGGTGCTGGCGGCCTACCTCGGTGTCGCCGACACCGCCGTCGACCTGACCGCCCACATGCTCGAAGGTCGCAGCGAAGCGCACACGGTGCAGTCGGCGGGCGAGATGCTCAACGCCTACACGACCGCCTCGGACCTGATCGCCGCCATGTTCGCCGACTCCGAGGACCTGACCTTCGCCAACACCGACGCCTACGCGGCCCGCACCCTCAGCCGCAAGACCGTCGCGGCGGACGCGCTCATCACCACGGTCCGCCTGGCCATCGAAACCACCGGCGGCGCAGGCTATTCCCGCGCCTGCGACCTCGAGCGCCTCTACCGTGACATCCACGGCTGTCAGTTCCATCCCCTGCCCCGCGCCAAGCAGACCCGTTTCAGCGGTCGGGTGCTGCTGGGCCACAGCCCGATCGACTGATCGCGCCGTCCCCGCCGGTGGTCCTCAGTGCTGGATCAATCCGCTGACCGGCACGGGATCGACGTGTCCGGTGGCGGGAAGGGTCCGGGCCAGGCGGAGTCCGATGTCGACGAGGGATGACCGGCGCAGGCCCGCGACGTCGGTCATCGGAGTCCAGACCGACTCGGCGGTGTCGCCGTCGGGTTCGGGCCGGAGGTGACCGCCGGTGACGCGGACTCGATAGAAGATCCCGACGTTCTGGTGTTCGGTTCCGGCGCGCGCCACGGCAGCGGGAATGACCCTCGAGTCCACCCCGAGCAAGCGTTCGACGACCCCGTGGCAGCCGGTTTCCTCGGTGAGTTCCCTGGTCACCGCATCGAACGGATCCTCCGCGTGCTCGACCCCGCCGCCCGGCAGGGTCCAGGTGGATTCGCCGGTCCGCGATACATGGCGGGTGAGCAACACCCGACCGTCCTCGATGCACACGGCGTACGCGGCCAGCCGGAAACTCATTCCCGCAAACCTACTCCCGCACAGCACCGCGCTCGGTCGAACAGCCCGGTCGAGTGAACACGCTAGGGGACAGTAGGGTTCGCTGGCGGCGGTGGCGGGTTGTCGCGCTGGTTCACCCACACCAGGTGGCCGCCGCGCCATGCTGTGGCCAGGGCCGCCAGGCAGCCGCCCAGTACCGCCAAGCGGACCCACACGCAGGTCGTCAGCCACTCCCGGTCTACGAGGATCACGACCAGCGCGACGCCTTCACAGACCAGGGACGCCCCGATCGCCGACAGGACGAGTCTGGCCCAGAGGCGATCCATGCCCTGTTCTTGATACTCACGGGCCGCCCATGAGAGGAGGCGTGATTCCAAGGTCGCGACAATGAGCAGGACCGGAATCACCTGCGCTGCGGTGGTGTAGAAGTCCACGGCCGTTACCTCCCGGTCGTCATCACGATCGAATCAGGGGCAAGCTTCGAAATCCAGGACCATCGAGGCCGCTCTAGCGGTACCGAGAAGGGTAGTCCATGGACCGCTCGACATCGCCGCGCTCGCTGTGGTGCGGCGATGTCGAGCGGTGGGTTCAGATCTCGGCCAGTTGGTGGTCGGCGACGTGGGCGGCGAGGTAGCGCAGGTGGTCACCGGAATCGCCGAGTGTGTGGTCGATGGCGGTGAGGCGGGCGGTGTAGTGGCCGACCGGGTATTCGGCGGTCATGCCGATTCCGCCGTGCATCTGGATCGCTTCCTGCCCGATGTGCCTGCCGGAGCGTCCGATGCGCAGCTTGGCGCGGGCCGCGACGACGGGGTCGGCGATGCCGTCGGCCAGTGACATCGATGCGTACAGGCTCATGCTCTTGGCGAGTTCGAGCGACACGTACATGTCGGCGGCGCGCTGGGTGAGTGTCTGGAAGCTGCGCAGCGGGACACCGAACTGCTTGCGGGTCGTCAGGTAGTCGGTGGTGAGCCGCAGCGCTTCGGACATCGCGCCGACCGCTTCGGCGCAGAGCGCGGCCTGCGCGGTGACGAGGATGTCGGCGATGACATCGGTCGCGTCGGCCGGTGGGCCCAGCGGCACCGCGGTCGCGCCGGCGAAGGTGAGGTCGGCCCCGCGCCTGCCGTCGTGGGTACGGAATCCGGCGACGGTCACGCTCGGATCGGTGGGCTCGATCAGGAACAGTCCGGTACCACCGTCGGGCAGCGCCGCGCTGACGATGAACTGGTCGGCGCTGTCGCCGTAGGCCACGGGGTGTTTACGTCCGGTCACCTGCCAGCCGTCGCCCACCGGTGTCGCCTGAGTGGTGGCGCGCGCCGTCACCGGGCGCACACCGGGCTCGCCGTGCGCGAACACGATGCGGCGTTCTCCCGCGGCGACTTCGGGCAGGATCTCCTTGCGCTGGATCGCCGATCCGGCACTGGAGATGAGTGCACCCGGCAGCAACGCGCAGTCCAGCACCGGCTCCGGCGCCAGGACGCGGCCGAGTTCCTCGAGCACGAGCATCGTTTCGATGGGGCCCGCGCCCATGCCACCGTCGTCGGCGGAGATGGTGAGCCCGAGTAGTCCGATCTCGGCGAAGGTCGACCACACCTGCGGGTCCCAGCCCGGGTCGGTGCCGATGACCTCGGTGCGGCGTTCATGGGTGTAGTGGCGGGTCAGCACGCTGCGCACGGTGTCGCGCAGCATGTTCTGTTCGGTGGTGAGTTCGAAATCCATGACGGTGTCTCACAATCCGAGGATCGTCGAAGCGATGATGCCGCGCTGCACCTCGTTGGATCCTCCGTAGATCGATGTTTTGCGGTAGTTGAGGTAGGTGGCGGTGCTGCGGCGGGCCCAGTCGCCGCTGTCGCCTTCGCGGGGGAGGGAGTCGGGTCCGGCGATGTCGACGAGCAGTTCGGTGACCGCCTGCTGGAGTTCGGTGCCGCGCAGCTTCAGAATCGAGGACACCGGGTTGGGGGCGCCGTCGGCCGAGCCGGCCACGACCCGCATCTGCACGAGTTCCAGTGCGAGCAGCTCGTTCTCGAGTTCGGCGATGCGGGCGGCGAAGACCGGGTCGTCGAGCAGGGTGCCCGCGTCGAGGCGGGTCTGTTTGGCGTATTCCTTGGCCAGCCACAGCCGCACTTTGGTCTGGCCGACGGCGGCGATGCCGGTGCGCTCGTTGCCGAGCAGGAACTTCGCGTAGGTCCAGCCCTGGTTCTCGGCGCCGACGAGCTGGTCGGCCGGCACCCGCACGTTCTCCAGGAACACCTCGTTGACCTCGAATCCGCCGTCGATGAGCTCGATCGGGCGGACTGTCACGCCGGGGGAGTCCAGGGGGAAGAGCAGCATCGAGATGCCTGCCTGCTTCTTGGGGGCGTCCGGGTCGGTGCGGGCAAGGCAGAACATCCAGTCGGCGCTCTGGGCGGCGGTGGTCCAGGTCTTCTGGCCGTTGATCACGTAGTGGTCGCCGTCGCGGACGGCGACGGTGCGCAGCGAGGCCAGGTCGGAGCCGGCGTCGGGTTCGGAGAAGCCCTGGCACCACCAGATGTCGAGGTTCGCGGTGGCCGGGAGGAAGCGGGCCTTGAGTTCTTCGGAGCCGAACTGGGCGATGACCGGCCCGATCATGTTGGTGTTGAAGGTGAGTGGTTCGGGCACCGAGGCCAGCTGCATCTCGTCGTGCCAGAGGTGGCGCTGGATGGGGGTCCAGTCGCGGCCGCCCCAGGCGACGGGCCAGTGCGGGACCGCGAGGCCGTGGGCGTTGAGGATGCGCTGGGTGGTGACGAAATCGTCTTTGGAGAGTTCGGCCATGTGCCTGGCCCGATTGCGGATGTCGGCGGGGATTTCGCGCCGGAAGAAAGCACGTAGCTCGTCGCGGAAGGCGAGCTCGTCCTCGGTGAGTGCCAATTGCATGGTCGAGTATGTTACACAGAGATCGATATGTTTCAAATGGTGGTCGCGAGGGAGCCCTTATGCTGTGCGATGTGACGCGAGCCGAGGGGACACGAGCGCCGGGACGCCCCGCCGCCGCCAGCCGTGACGATGTGCTGCGCACCGCGGTCGAGGTGTTCCTGTCCGGCAACCGCATCGACGTGAACGCCATCGCCGCCCACCTCGGCCTCGGCCGGACCAGCATCTACCGGTGGTTCGGCTCCCGCGACGGACTGCTCGGCGCCGCGATCGCCAGCCAGCTCGAGCGGATGGTCGCCTACGCCGACCGCACCAGCGAGGCCACCGGCGCCGAACGCCTCAACGAGATCCTCGATCGCTGCATCCACTGGCTGGTCGAAGACGATTCCCTGCGCACCTACTTCGACAACGAATCCACCGCCGCCCTGCGGCTGATCACCCGCAGCGACGGCCCCGTCCACCAGGCCGCGGTCGCCGTTGTCGAAGGGTTGATCGCCCGCGCCGAAGAGCAGGGCTACGTGCCGCCGATCGACCGTGGCACCCTGGCCTACGCCCTGGTCCGGCTCTGGGAAGCCTTCCTGTACAACGACGCCGTCGCCGGCTTCCGCGGCGATGTCGAGCGCCTGCGCCAGGTACAGGCGGCGCTCCTGCGCGCCTGACTCCACGACCCGGCCGCGCATTTTCGGGTCGATGGTCACGACGCACCGGGACCTTCGCCCCTAAGCACGGGCACGCCGGAGTGGTGCTATTGCTCGAAGCCCTTGTGCGGGGAGTGAGTAGCAGCGGAAGCGAGGTCGGAGTACGTGAGTTCTCCTGAACTACGGTGGGCCGGTCCCGAGATCGGGGTGACGACCGGCGGCGCTGTCGACACGGTGGACGTCTCCCGGACAGCGCGCGCGGTCGCCGCGGTACTGCGGTCCCAGCGCATCGACGGTCCGGCCCGAATCCGCTTGTCCACCACGCCTTCCCGCGACGGGTCGGTGCTCGCGCAGGTCAACGCGGGCCGTGCGGCCGAGGCGGTCCGGGTGCAGGTGGAAGGCCCGGCCGGCTTCGTGGCCACGATCGCCTCCGAACGACTCGACCGGGCCATCTCCCGATCGCGACCGGCGGGACCGGTGCGGCGATGGCCGGATCCGGCGCGACCGCCACTGACCTCGATCACCGGCGACCGGCCGATCGTGCGGCGCAAGTGCTGCGTGCTGCGCAGCGCGGACCCCACCACCGCGACCCGGTCGATGGACGCCCTGGACTACGACGCGCACCTGTTCGTCGACGCGGAATCCGGCGAGGACGCCCTCGTCTACTGGGCCGGTCCGCTGGGCGTGCGGCTGGCGCGGCAGCACCTCACACGACTACCTGACGGCCCCGTGCTCACGGTGAATCCGCATCCGGCACCGCGGCTGACCGAGTCCGACGCCGCGAACCGGGTGTGCCGATTCGGGTTGCCGTACGTGTTCTTCACCGACGCGGACAGCGGTCGCGGCCATCTCCTCTACCGCCGCTACGACGGTGATCTGGCCATCGTGCAGCCCGTCCACGACCCGGAGGACCGGTCGTGAGCGCGCCGGCCGGGGACGAGATGGGCCGGGACGTCATCGACCTGGACCGCGCCGAAGCCATGCGGCTGGTGGCGGAGGCGCCGTTCGGGCGGGTGGTGTTCACCCGCAACGCGCTGCCGGCGATACGCCCGGTCAACCACCTCGTCGACGAGGACGGCGTGATCATCGTCCGGACACGGCTCACCGCGCGGCTGACCGGTGCGGTGGCCGGCAATTCGCCGGTCGTCGTGGCCTACGAGGTCGACGATATCGATCCGGTCCGGCGCATCGGCTGGTCGGTCACGGTCACCGGGTTGGCGCGCACCGTCACCGACCCCGTGCGGGTCGCGCACTACGAACGGTTGTTGCGGCCGTGGGTCGGCCGGGTGATGGATACCGTCGTCGCCATCGAGCCCGAGATCGTCGCGGGCGTGCGGCTGCTCGCGCGGCATCGTCGTTGACCCGCGGGACGGGTGTCTCAGCGGCGGTCGAGGATGATGAGCGGGATCTCGGTGGCGTGCAGGACGGTTCGGCTGACGGACCCGAAGCCGTCGCGTCCGCCCCGCCGGTGACTGCCCAGCACGAGCAGCTGCGCGCGAACCGATTCCCGGAGCAACCGCTGTGCCGGATCGTCGCCGGTGACAATCCTGGTGATCGGTACGCCCGGATATTTCTCGCCGTACCCGACCAAGGTGTCCCCGAGGAGCCGATGCGTGTGCTCGGTCATCTGGGATTCCCGCAGTCCGGGGGCGGGTTCCCCCCACGCGCGCAGCGCGACGAGGCCGACACCCCGCCGGGCCGCCTCCTCGATCGCGATATCGAGCGCGTGTTCGCTGCCCGGCGAACCGTCGAGCCCCACCAACACGGGTAGCCGATCGGACGCGGGACGGCCGGGTTGGGGGATGACCGCTAGCGGACAGAGTGGTCGTCGCGCGAGCGCGGTGCTGACCGAACCGAGGAGCGTGCGCTCGAAGGTGCCGAGACCGCGAGTGCCGACCGCGAGCAGCTGGGCGTGGCGGGCACGGCGGCGCAGAGCCGCGACCGGGCCCGGGCTGACCACCGATGTCTCCACGTCGAGGAGACGCGGTGCGGCTTCGGCGACGGCGATCGATGCGGCCCGGGCAACCGCGGCGTCACCCGCGTCGCGGAAACTCTGCTGGTCGATCGACACGATGCCCGCCCTGCCCAGATCCCACCCCGAACTCATCGCGTACACCACCTGCAACGGCGCACCCCGCAGCACCGCGGTCCTGGCCGCCCACCGCACCGCGCCGAGCGCGCAGTCGGAGCCGTCGACGCCGACGACGACGGGATCGCTGTTCGATGCTGACATCGGATCTGCCTCACTGCTCGACCAGGGCATAGCGCAGCCGATTCTCGCGCGCCCGATCACCGACCGGAGAGGGCCGAAATACCCTCCTCGCGAGGACTTCGGTGTACTGATCGGGCGACGACGAGCGCTCGTGCCCACAGGTAATGCGTGGACCGGATATCGCGGCGAACCGTAACCTGACCCTCCATGGTGATCCGCCGGAATCTGGACCGAACGCTCGAACTGACGGTTCCGGATTCGCCGTCCCGGCCGCCGCTGCGGTGGGAAGTCGCGGGTGACCGTCGGTTCCTGGTGCGGCAGTGTGGCATTCCCGTCCTGCTCGCGGAAGTCGACGAGGACCGCGCCGGCGTCACGGTGCGGGGTCTCGGTGGATACCGGTCACCGGTACCACCGTTGTCGGCCGACCTGTCACGACGCTCACCCGACTGGAAGCACCGGTTCGCCGACGCACTCATCGCGACCGACCGCGGTCCGCTGCACGCCGGTCGATGGCTTCTCGGTGTGCGCCACGCACCACCGCCATACTCCTGGACGCTGGAACTCCTCGAAACTCGGCCCACCGCCTACATCGATTGGTGCGACGGCTGCACCCCGATCATCCCCGTGCGCCCCCTGTCGGCACCGGACGCGCCCCGGGTCCAGGCGTATCGCCGCCGTGCGCGTGAAGGCTGTCTGCCGCCGGTCCTGCTGTGGTGGGTCACGAGTGTGGACGGCTGGTTGGTGTTGGACGGGCACGACCGGATCGTCGCCGCGCTCGCCGAGGGACTGCCACCGGAGGTCCTCGTGCTGCATTCCGGGTCGTCGGCGGCCTCGCATGACTCGGTGTACAACGCCGTCCAGCAGCACCACCGCAAGGTGCTGGCCGGTGCCGCACCCTCGAATACCGTAGTCCGGCAAGCCTTCGACCGGCAGCTGGTGAACCTCGCGACCTACCTGCCGTTCGAACCTCGGCGCACGACCGCGTGGGTGTCGCCGGGCCGGACGGCTGAATGGGAACAGCTGTGGGATTCGCCGCCCACGGCATCGTCGATCCGCTGATCGGAGCGGCGGGTCCGGGTCAGGGCTGATTCGGAAGATCCAAGGTGTCGAATCGGTGAGCAGCCCAGATACGGCGTGAGAGTTCCTCGGGGTAGGGCTGGGTGACCGGTTCGCTGTCGTAGACGCGGGTGGTTCGGGACTGGGGATCGTAGGGTGCCCAGCCGGGTTTGCCCGTGGTCGCGAACCGCACCCAGTCGCCGCGCATGTGCTGGGCCACGTGCGGGAATTCGTTCGCGGCGTTCGGGTGGGCCGAGCGGTGGGCGCGGATTTCTTCGGGGGTGAGGGTGCCGAAGAGGAGTAGGAAGTCCAGGCAGTGCGAGGCGCCCTGGTCGGCGTTGAAGCTCCACGCCAGTTCGTAGAGCCAGACGGGGCCGCCGCCGGTGTGGGCGGCGTCGGCCAAGTGGAGGCTGGGCATTCGGAACAGCCAATCGGTGTGGAGGACTTCGAATCGTCGGCTGGGTGTGGCGTCCGGGTAGGCGGCGCGGTAGCAGCGGTCGCCGTCGGTACCCGGGGCCAGGTGGTCGAACGCCGTGGCCACGGCCGCCGGGGTCGGCTCGCTGCCGGGCCGGGACGAGTAGAGCCGGAATTCGTCGCGGGTGTGGCCGATGAGCAGGTCCACCTCACGCGCGGCACCGTCGGCGACTCCATTCCACGGTGCGCACGGCAGCACGTCACCGTCGACGACGGGCGAGAACGGGGTGGGCGTGAGTGCCATCGGGCCCCAGATATCCACGAACTCCGGCATTTTCGCGATCACCGCGCAGGTCGCGTCGGTCAGGGCGCGTGGTGGTAACTGGACGAGGTCGGAGCGGGTGGCTCGGACGCCGAGACGAGCGGCGATCGTGGTCGAGGTCGCGGCGGCGAGCTGTGGCGTGAAATAGGTGCCGGGCATGCTCTGGCTGATCGCCCGGCGGAACAGTCCGGCCGCCTTCGGCATGACGAGCAAGGCCGCGATGGACGCGGCACCGGCGGACTGGCCGAAGACGGTGACAGCGGCCGGGTCACCGCCGAACGCGGCGATATTGTCCTGGACCCAGGCCAAGGCGGCGATCTGGTCGAGGAGTCCGCGATTGTCCGGGGCACCGGCGAGATGGGCGAACCCGTCCACACCGACGCGATAGTTCATGCTGACCACCACCACACCGGCCGCGGCCAGCAGCGCGCCGTCGTAGTGCGGGTTGGCGGTGTTGTTCTCCAGATAGGTGCCGCCCTGGATCCAGACCATCACCGGCAGTTCCGCGGCACCGAGGTCGGGTGACCAGACATTGAGAGTCAAACAATCCTCGGATCCGTCGTCCGTCCAGCCGGACACCGACGACATCACCGCGCCGGTGTTCCGCACCTGCGGAACCGGCGGACCGAACCGCCCCGCATCGCGAACTCCGTCCCAGGACCGGGCGGGCACCGGGGCGGCGAACCGTCGTGCGCCGACCGGTGGTTCGGCATACGGGATTCCCCGGAAGACCGCGACAGCGCCTTCCCACCGTCCGCGCACGACGCCCGCTGCCGTACGGATCACAGGTCCGACGTCCACGCAGTGCTCGCTTTCCTTAGACCAGCGTCCCTCGATGCACTGAAACTATCAGCCCCGCAACGGAAGTCGAGGAACGCAAACGCGCCGATCGGTCGGTGCGCGAGCGGATAACCGGTCCTGCCGGACGCCGGACGGTCGGCTGCGCCCAGAGACGCCGATCGTTGTCGACGATCGGCGTCCCGGGCGCTCGCTCCTATCCTCGGTGGTCGACCCAGCTCACCTCAGGTGACGGGCGAAGAACCGGTTCCCCGCGTCTCCCTCGAACCGCGGGACTCCGGTGTGCCCGCCCATATTCGCGTGCAGTGTCTTCTCCTTCGAACCGAAGGCGTCGAACAGGTCGAGGGCCTGTTGCCGGTCGTTTCCTTCGTCGTCCCACTGGAGCAGGACCTGCAGCGGAATGGTGATCTGCCGGGCCTCCTCGACGATGGCGCGGGGCACGAAACTACCGGCGAACAGGAGGGCGGCGGCGATCCGGGGTTCGACCACCGCGAGGCGCACGCCGATCGAGATCACCCCGCCCGAGTACCCGACCGGGCCACCGATCCCGGGCAGCGCGAGCAGGGCGTCGAGGGCGGTCCGCCATTCCGGGACCGCCTGTTCGACCAGCGGCAGAACGAGCCGGTCGACGATCTCGTCGTCCACCGGCCTGCCGGACTCGAGGGCTCGCCGCAGGTCGGCGCGGGCCTGGTCCGCGGCGGCGGAGCGGGGACGCGCACCGGCACCGGGGAGCTCGATGGTCGCCGCGGCGAAGCCCGCCGTGACCGTTTCCCGGGCCCGGGCCGCGAGCCGGGGATACAGGGCGGGTAGTCCGCCGGGGTGGCCGACGAGGATCAACGGCGCCGGTGCGGCGGTGGATGCGGGCGTCCACAGGATGCCGGGGATCTCACCGAGGGTGAATTCGCGTTCGAGGACACCGTCATCGAGGCGGCGTTCGGAAGTGAAGTGCATGGTCGTGCCTTTCGGGAGTGCTGTGCGGCGCTCCCGGACGACCTATCGTCCGACCGTGACCCCGGAGGGGAGCACCCATGTCGAAACTGCGTTCACGGGTACCACCTCCTCGTTCTCTCACACGGCTTCCGGAAAGGTAGCAGTGGCCGCCGTCGTCCGCCAACAGGTTTTTCGACGGTGCCGCACGGCTCAGTTCAGGTAGGCGGTGAGGTGGGGGACCGCGTCGGCGACGTGCTGGGCCGTGATCGGCTCGGCGACATAGGTGAAGGTCCAGTCGCGGTCGGCGCGGCGGAGGGTGCCGAGGACCAGGCCCGTGTGGGAGTGCGCGGTCGCCAGGTCGATGCGGGCGAGTTCGGTGCCGGTGACGCTGTCGAGGACACGGCAGAAGCCGTTCTCGATCCGGTCGAAGGGCTGGCCGGTGTAGCAGGTGATGAGGAAGACGATGGTGGTGACGGCGGGGTCGAGCCGGGTCAGGTCGGTGACGATGAGTTCGTCGTCGCCGTCACCGACGCCGTCGACGCTGTCACCGAGGTGCCGGATGGCGCCGTCGCGCGAGGTCAGTTGTTCGTGATAGGCGATGTCGACGAAGTCCTGTCCGCGGAACGACAGCGCGGCCGCGTTGAGATCGATGTCCTTCGCGCGGCGCCGGAACTTGCCCGAGCGCACGGGATCCCAGCCGAGGCCGAGGGTGACATGGGTGAGAGTGGTGCGGGGGACTGCTCCGGGCATGTGCTGCTCCTGGTCGATCGGCTGCGGCCGGCTGCCGTTCGGATCCCCCGGCCCACATCCCCGCAAACATCTCACACCTCGACCGGGAGCTGGGCCTCGGTGGGCGGGCGCCCGGCGCGCACGCGGGTGATCTCCGAACGGGCGAATTCGACACGCGGCGTCTCGGCGCCCCGGTCCGCGGCCAGTGCGTCGGCCAGGTCGAAGATCGCGTCGAGTACCCGGTCGTTGCGGGCGCGGCCCGCCCGGCCCGCACCGGTCTTGCGGAAGGCCCTGCGGCCCTTGGCGTCGGCGCACGCGGCCGCGGCTTCGTTCTCGGTGATCGTGCCGTTCTCGACTTCGGGGGCCAGGATCTGGGCCAGGAACTCCCGCTCGCGGGGCACCGTCGTGCGGAAGACAGCGGCGGCGATCGCCAGGGCGACGATCATGGTGCCCACGATGACGCCGATTCCGCCCAGCGCGCTGTTGCCGGCGAAGTTGGCCATCGAGTCCCAGAATCCGTGCAGCAGCATGGCGGTCGCGATCAGGGCGACGCCGCGGCCCACCCGGCGGGGTTCGGCCGGACGTCCCAGCAGGTACACCAGCCCGGCGCAGAACAGCGCGGTGTAGAGCAGGTGCCCGGTGGCTCCGGTGGCCACCCGCAGGACGACGGTGCTCATCGACGCGTCGACCTGATTCGCGCCGAACTGTGAAGCACCGGAGTTCATGCCGTAGGCGATGTCCTCGATGATCTCGAAGCCCAGACCGAGGAATGCGCCGACGATGAAGCCGTCGAACGCGGTCCGGATCAACCGGGGCGCGAGGGCGATGATCAGCAGCAGCCCGAACCCTTTGGCGGTCTCCTCGGTGAACGGCGCGGCCAGGCTCGCGCCCCAGTCCTGCGCCCAGGCGTGGCCGAAAACCTTGGCGTAGATGCCGATCAGCGCGTCGTTGGCGTAGGACGCCATGGCCCAGGTGGCGGCGAATCCGCCCCAGCAGAACGCGGTGACGAGCAGTTTCGTCGGCTGGCGGGCGTAGCGGTCGATATGGGCGACGAACCACCAGAACAGCGCACCGTAGACGGCGAACACCGCGGCGGTGACCGCGATCGCGCGACCGTAGGCGGGGTAGCTGCTCGCGATCCGCGACACGAACAGCAGTGCGCCGGAACCGGTGATCAGCACATACACCCAGAACGCGAGATTGCGCGGCTGGTAGAAGGTGAAACTGCGACCCCAACCGGAGTTCTCGATGGCGAGGAACCTGGCCTGTGCCGAGTCGAAGGTGGTCATCGTGTGGCTCCGATGCGGTCGATGCTCGCGATCATGTCGGCGACCTCGCCGAGCAGATCCTGACCCGGCTGCGCCGGTCCGACGGCGACGACTTCGATGCCGGTGCCGTCGACGACGAAGGCGGCCAGCACACCGTCGACAGTGGCGGCCGCGTACCGGGTGATGACGCCGTCCACGCCGCTGCGCGTGGTGATGGCGGTCGGCTCGCCGGACGCGGTCAAGCCCGTGTCGAGAAGTTCGTCGGTGCGTTCGATCTGGGCGAGCAGGGCGCGGGGGTCGCCGTCGAACGTGCCGGTGCGGACCACGAATTGGGATCCGCCGCGGGCCAACACCGCCTGTGGGGGATAGCCCTGACCGGTGGGCTCGTCCTCTCGCCGTTCGCCGGCGATCAGCGACCAGCCGCCTGCGGCGGTGAACCCCACCTGTCCTTGCAGCGCGATCACCTCGCCCGTGGTGGTGACGTCCTTCTCCGGGATCGCCGCATCGATCTGTGGCAGCAGGACACCCTGCACGAAGGCCAGGGCGAGCACGATGAGTGCGGGCAGGATGGTCCGCTTGTCCATGCCGAGCCGGCGGCGGTCGACGGGGACCCAGCGGTCGCCCGGGTCGAAATACCGTTCCGAGAAGGCCTGTTCGGATTCTCGCTGATGTGTACCCATGGGGACTCCGTGATCGTTCGGGGCGACACCGCGGCGGTGTGGTCAGGACGCCGGATTCGCGATCGGTTCGATGCTGTGACGCTTGACGAGCAGCACGATCGCCAGCAGCGGGTAGACCAGAATCGGCAGCAGCGTGCCCGGATACATGGTCTGATCGGCGAGGATGACGGTCCCGGTGAGCAGTGTGAAGTCGAACAGGCCGTGCAGCACCGAGTTGACGGTGTTGCCGCGGCTGACCCGGCGGGTCAGGTAGAAGAAGTAGCCGGCCAGGCTGACGATGATCGCTTGCGGCAGCGCGCTGATGCCGTGCGTGACCCCGTTGGCCAGGTGCACCGCGCCGAACACGATGCTCGACCACAGCGCGACCCTGCCCTCGGTGAGCCCGTGATCGCGCAGCACCAGAACGCCGATGCCACGGAACATGCCTTCCTCGCCCCACCCCACGAACTGTGTGGCGATCAGCAATACCAGGACATACAGAAAGCCCTTGTCGGCCAACGCGCTGTAGTTGATCCCGAAGACGATCGCGACGATGAAGACGATCGGCACGATCCGCACCCACGGCCGGGTCGGCCGATCGTCGTGCAGGACCGGCCGCAACCAGCCCAGATAGCTGATGACGCCATAGGTGAAGGCCAGGGCCGCGCCCAGCGGGATGATCATGCCGAAGAACACCGCGCGGGTTGAGAGGAAGTCGTCCTCGCCGGTGAGCGCTGTCATCAGCAGCCCGCCGAGCTGGATGATCGCGAGATAGACGATCACGATCAGGGCGAACATCGGATAGGACAGGCGGCGGCCGACCCTCGTCGCCGATGTCACGGTTTCTGAGGTGTCCATGCGGGAAACATAGCTGTTCGGGATCTCACCCGCAGCGATCACGAAATCTTCAGCAAACCCCAGACTGTGTGCTTGGCGACTGTTCAGCTAATCGGCGGGCGTGGAAATTTGTCCAGATAGTTGTGATGATCCGCGTCGATCGCGCCGCAACTCAGGTACGCAGTCACGCTCTGGGCAATGTTCAGCATTCGGCGGCGATATCCAACCGCAACGAGTCTCGGACCGTGAATGCCTCGGCCACACCACTGCCCGCGCTCGGCGTCGCCTGGCCCGGCTCGATGCGGCGTGATCCAAGCAGCGCCCGACGGTGGGGCAGGTCTGGCCGGGCGGCAGGAGTCTCCCGACCCCGACAATCTTGTCACTGTTCTCAGGAATGGTACGGAAGTACCACCGACCACAGTTCTCGCATTGTTCCGTAGCAGTTGCGTTGCGTTGGCGGTGACCAAACGTAAACGGAAATAAAACGAGGTACTCGAGATCTGCCCGCGAGTCTGACCACCGATAATGTTCACTTATCGGAGGTTAGAAGCTGAACCCTCCGATCCGAGTCCCGAAGGGGCGACACGGTTTTCGTTTCGTCTAATTCGTAAGGAAATGACGAAACCAACGTTACGATTCCCTCGTGTCGAGCGTCTGCAACTATCCGGGCTGTGCCCGTCCCATCACCCGTGGCGGCGGCCCCGGTCGCCCCTCCGAATACTGCGATCACCCGGACCACACGCGATGGCGCGCGTGGCGGGAAAGGCAGCGCCTGCAGCAGGAGTCGGAGAGTGGGGCCGAAACCGTCACTGTGACGACTCAGGGTCCGGTGACCGTGGCGCGGTTGCGGGCCGATGAGCTGCTCGGTCAGTTCCGTGGCCTGGCCGAGCAATTGGGCACGACGCTGAATGCGGCGGTGGCTGAATTGTCGACGCTCGGTGACCCGTCGGTGGCCGAGGCCCAGGTCCAGGCGGTGCAGGCCGATGCCGCGCGGCGGATCGCGGAAGCCGATATGAAGACGGTCGCCGCCGAACAGGCACGGCGGGACGCGGAGGAGGCGCGGGCCCTTGCCGAATCGGCGGCCGAGGATGCGGCCGGCGCGGCCGAGGACGCCGAGCAGTTGATCGCCGCGGCGCACGCGGCGCGCGACGAGGCGCTGGCCGAGGTGGAACGGTTGACGAAGCAGGCTGCCGACGAGGTGTTCGCGGCGCGCAGCGCGGCCGAGGCCGACGTACGCGCCGCGCGCCGCGACGCCGCCGAGGAGATCGAGCAGATCCGGCAGGAGGCCGCCGAGCACACCGCGCGGGCCGAGCAGCGAGCCGACACCGAGATCACGCAGGTCCGGCGCGAGTCGGAGGCGCGGGTCAACGCCGCCCAGGCCGAACGCGATCTGGCGGTCCAGCGGGCCGCCGACGCCGACCGGGCGACCGAGCGGGCCGAAGCGGCAGCCGCCGAACGGGTGGAAGCCGCGAGCGAGGCGCGGGAGGAATGGCGCAGGGCCAGAAGCGAACTCGAAACGACCCGGACCGAGCTCGATCGCACGCGCGCCGAACTCGCCGACCTGCGCCGCACCGCCGCCGCCGATGCCGAGACCTGGCGGACCGAGTCGGCGGCCGCGCTGGACCGGGTCAGGGCCGAGACCTCGCAACGGCTCGCCGCGCTCGACGACGCGCGCACGCAGACCCTGGCCCGCGCCGAACGTGCCGAACGGCAGCTCGACGAACTGCTGGCCGCGACCCGATCGCCGGTCGAGGTGAACGGGCTAACCGGCGCGGGGAGCGGCGCACTGGACTAGCGTCAGCGCCATGACCGAACAGCCGGGACCGCTGGAGTCCACCCGCGAGTTCGCCGCCGTCGACCTCGCCGCGATGCTGAACGAGGACGAGGACACCTACACGGGTCCGTCACCGCGGATCCGGATGATCGCGATCCTGGTGGTGGCGACCCTCGTCCTCGGGGCGGGCGCCACCACCCTCGCGATCCTGCTGTCCTGACCTACGCCGGGCGGGCCAGCGGAGTGTCGGGATCACCGGAGTTGCGCAGGGCCACGATCTGGTCGGGAACCCAGTAGATGCGGCCGAACTCGAACTCCTGGTATTTGCCGTCGTCGTGGGAGAC
Source organism: Nocardia sp. NPDC003269 (assembly GCF_042888005.1). Taxonomy (NCBI): domain Bacteria; kingdom Bacillati; phylum Actinomycetota; class Actinomycetes; order Mycobacteriales; family Nocardiaceae; genus Nocardia; species Nocardia sp. NPDC003269. The sequence continues at coordinate 586,849 of NZ_JBIAPA010000003.1, read as the reverse complement.
CTCGTCGGAGGCGGGCCAGCCCAGCTGACCGTTCTCGAACCCGGCCGCCGACCAGCGCGCGCCGATCGCGCCGTGCACGCGGTAGCCGGGCCGACCGGCCCGCCGATAGACGGCGCCGCCCTGGAACGCTTGCGCCAGGCCCGGCCCGGTGCCGCGTGGGTCGGGGAGTTCGGTGTGTTCGGCGATCGGGTAGCCCAGCGGTCCCGCCTCCCAGCCCAGTTCGGCGAACTTGGTCATGATCGCGGTGGGGACGGCGTGCGCTTCGGTGGCCGGGTGCCAGTAGATGTAGCCGTGCTCGAACTCGGCGAACCGGCCCACCCCGTCCGGGGTGGGGATCTCGCCGACGGTGCGGCGCGCGCCCAGCCACGGGGACGCCGCGGCGCGGTCGTCGATGGCGTTCGGGGCGGTTCCCGCGAACGCGGCGACGTGCGCGGTGAAGACGTCCCACGGGAAGTTCGGGCCGACGTCGGTGTGACTGCCGATGCCCAGTGCCCTGGTCACATAGTTGTGGTCGGTGATGCCGTCGGCGACGTGATAGTCGGGGGCGATCACCTCGGTCGGATACCCGTGCCGGTGGGCGCTGCGCACGGCGATGTAGGCGGCGATGCGCAGGTCGTCGTCGATGGCCAGCCAGTCCTGGCGGGACCAGGCGACCCGGCTGCCCGCGAAGCACAGGTTCACGGTGAACGGGTTGGCCGACAGCACCGACCAGGAGGCGCGTTCCTCGGGCACGACCCGCACCAGGATCGCATCGCGCAGCGTGTAGTGGTAGGAGACGCCGTTGGCCGGATTGTTCAGGTAGGCGGCGAGCGATTCCGCGGTGCCGTTGCCCTCCTGGGTGTGCAGGATGAAATTGGTGATCCGGGCACCGTCGCGGGAGGAGTGCGAGGGACCGAGCCGGTCGAGTTCGGTGAACTCGGGGATCGTGACGGAGCGGTCCAGGCTCCACTGCCCGAAATCGGGGGCGAGGATGTCGTCGACGTCGACGTGCGTGCCGTCGATGATCGGGCCCGGATTGCTCGGGGTGTCGATCACGCGCTGGTAGAGCACCGCGCGTGGCTCGCGCTCGGTGCCCGACCAGGCGCGGGTCTGCCACACCCAGCTGAAACCGCCGCGGCCGCCGACCACGCCGTCCTCGATCGCCCAGGCACACACCCGGGAATGCCCGTAGATGCCGGTCCATTCGGTGCCGAGGACGGCGTTGACGCCACGGAAGAACTCGACGGCGGTGCTGTTCCACTGCGACAGCGCGATGTCCTCGTCGACGGCGAAGAAGATCGGCGCGCGGCGCGGCGCGCCGAGGCTCAGATGGGTGGCCAGCGCCTGCTCGGCCATCCGCCTGCCGCCGTCGAAACCGGTGGTCCAGTCCGACGGGGTGGGATCGCCCGGTTTGCCGTACTGCCAGATCGACACGATGTCGAGCCCCGCGGCTTCCAGCGCGCGGGCGTAGTCGGCGGTGATCGGTTTGGCGCCGAAGTTCGCGCCGGGCCTGCTCGGCGCGACATAGGCGAGGACCGCCGAGTGCCCGGCCGCGGCGATGGCGGCCGGATCGATGAGACGGGCGGCGAAATCGACAGCTGTGGACATGGTTGACCCCCTGCATGACTGCATATCCGTTGGCATGGTTCACGCTCGCACCCCGCGCGACGGCGGCGGGGTTACGCTGGTACCCGAGAATCGGTACCGGGTGACCGAGGATCTCACCCTGCACTCATTCTAAGCGAAACACTCAGCAGCACACCGTGATTCGCCGACGATGGGCACCCTACCCGGCCGGGCCGACAGGCAGGAACGGCGAGAATCGGGCCGTACGCGGGGGCTGTGCGAAACAGCGGTCGGGGTTGCGATTTCGGCGTCGCCGGTGCGTCGCGACGATCGGGCACGGCGTGTCGCGAATCCGGTTGCGGCGCAATGGTGGCGGCCGGGCCGGGCGCCCTGTTGACTGGTAACCATGGCTCCCACCGCTCGACCCAGCAGGCAGCGACGACCAGGGGTTCCCGGCCCCGCGGTGTCGCCGGCGGAACTGGTCGTCGTCACCACGGCGACCGGTCCCGAGATCACGCCGATCGCGTTGCGGGAGAACCGCTCCGTGCGGGCCCGCGTCGACGAACTGTTGCCCGCCGACACCTACCTGGTGCCGATCTTCGGACCGGACAACCGCCTGGCGGCGCGGCTGGCCGAGATGCCGCAGGCACCGGTCGCGGGGGAATACCTGAGCTACTACACCGTGCGCGGGCAGATGGGTGATCTCGCCGAACTCGCGGATCGGCTCCGCCGGGACGACACGGTCGCGGCCGCCTATGTGAAGCCGGCCGCCGAACCGCCGCTGGCCCCGCTGGCCGAGAACACCCTCGCGCCGGACGCACCGGCGGCCACGCCCGACTTCCGGGACCGACAGGGCTACCTGGACCCGGCGCCGACCGGGATCGACGCGACCTGGGCACACACCCGGCCCGGTGGACTCGGGACCGGGGTGCGGGTGATCGATGTCGAAGGCGCCTGGCGGTTCACGCACGAGGACCTGCGGCAGAATCAGGGCGGGGTCATCGGCGGTACCGCGTCGGCCGATCTCGGCTGGCGCAATCACGGCACCGCCGTCGCCGGGGAGATCAGCGGCGACCGCAACGGCTTCGGCGTCACCGGCATCGCGCCCGAGGCGCACATCAGGGCGATCTCGATCTTCGGGATCGGCTCGGCGACCGCGATCCGCTCGGCCGCCGACGCGCTCGACCCCGGTGACGTCCTGCTCATCGAACTCCACCGTCCCGGACCCCGATTCGACTACGCGGGCCGGCCCGATCAGCGCGGCTACATCGCCGTCGAATGGTGGCCCGACGACTTCGCCGCCATCCGCTACGCCGTCGGGCGCGGCATCGTCGTGGTGGAGGCCGCGGGTAACGGCAACGAGAACCTCGACGACCCCGTCTACGACGCGCGCCCCGGCGATTTTCCCGCGACCTGGCACAACCCGTTCCGCGGTGGCGACACCGACTCCGGTGCCGTCGTGGTCGGCGCGGGGGCACCGCCGCCCGGCCTGCACGGCCGCGACCACGGCCCGGCGCGCTCGCGGCTCCCGTTCTCCAACTACGGTGCCCGCCTCGACGTCCAGGGCTGGGGCCGCGAGGTCACCACCACCGGCTACGGTGACCTCCAGGGCGGCGCCGACGAAGACCTCTGGTACACCGACGAATTCAGCGGCACCTCCAGTGCCTCCCCGATCGTGGTCGGCGCGGTCGCCGCCTATCAGGGCATCCGCGCCACCGGTCCGGGGCGGGCGACCCCGGACCAGGTTCGGGCGCTGCTGCGCGCCACCGGCTCACCGCAGACCGCGGCGCCGGGCCGTCCGATCACCCAGCGCATCGGCTCCCTGCCGGATCTGCGGGCGATGACCGACCACGGGTAGCCTTCGGCATGGCCGTCATCCACCGCACCACCCTGACTCCGAGCAAACTCGCGTTGATCGAGACACTGTTGCCCCGGCGACCGTGGTATCGAGGCCAGGCGCCGCGTCTGCGCAAGGTGGGCGGGTTCCGGCTCGACGATCCCGCGGGGGCGGTCGGCATCGAATTCGTACTCGTCGTCGACGAATCCGCCGCCGATCTGGTGCTCTACAACGTGCCGCTGACCTATCGCGGCGCCCCGCTGCTCGACGGCGACCGTGCGCTGGTAGGGACCACCGAGCACGGAGTGCTCGGCAGGCGGTGGATCTACGACGGCACCGCCGATCCGGTCGCCCTCGCGGCGGTGGTGGAACTGCTGAGCGGGCGCGCGGTGGCGCAGGCGCAGAATCACAGCGACACGCCCGACCCCTCGGTCCTGGTGACGCCGGCCGACATCCTGCCGACCGGCGTCGGCCTCGGTGCCGCGGTCGACAGTGACACGGCGACCGAGATACCGATCGGTTCCGCTGGCGCTGTCCTGCGGTTTCCGCGTTCTCCTTCGGGGCGGCCGTCCGGTGCGCCGGGGTCTGTCGCCGCGCCCTACGAGCTGGGCGGGGACCAGCGGGCCGCGGTCGAGGTGGTCGCGCTGCTGCCGGGCTAGTTCCGGGAAAATGAGATGTGCCGGGCCGGGCCGGCATGGGAGGGTACGGGGATGGCATCGGCGAAGAGCATCACCGTGCGATCGGCTACCAGTGCGGACGCGGACGCGATCATCGGATTGCAGGAGACCGGGTTCGGGATGCGGTACGGGGCCGATGAGCTCCCGTATCGGTGGGAGTTGTTCCCGATCGAACGGTCACTGGTCGCGGTCGACGGTGACCGGGTCGTCGGGCACACCGTCGACCGGACCATGACGGTGACGGTGCCGGGGGAGCGGCAGGTGCGGGCGTGCGGGGTGTCGGGTGTCGCGGTCGCGCCGACGCATCGGCGGCGGGGCATCCTGCGCGAGCTGTACACCGCCCAGCACGCGCGCACCGAGGCCGACGGCCTGCCGTTGACGATCTTCACCGCCAGCGAGGCCACGATCTACGGCCGGTTCGGCTACGACCCGGCGATCCTGTCCACCACGATCTCCATCGACCGCCGCCGTGCCGAGTTCCGCTCGACCACGCCCGATCCCGGTGGCGTCGAAATGTCGACCCTGGCCGAGGCCGCGCCGCACATCCGGGCGATCTACGAGCGCTGGCAGGCGACGGTGCCGGGCGCCCAGGTGCGCCCCGACGCCAAGTGGGACCTGTTCTTCGCCGACGTGGAACGCCATCGCGACGGTGCCACCACCCTGTTCACCCTGGTCCACCCCGACGGGTACGCCCTGTATCGGCGACGCTGGCGGGACGGCCGGGCCACCGCGTCGGTGTGGGAGTACCGTGCGCTCGCCCCGGACGCGCACGCCGCGCTGTGGCGGGTGCTGCTCGGGCTGGACCTGGTCGAGACCATCGATGTCGAGATCGCCGACGACGACCCGCTGCCGTACCTGCTCGCCGATTCCCGCGCGGCGCGCGTGATCGATCGCGGTGACTCGCTGTGGGCGCGGCTGATGGATGTGCCCGCCGCCCTCACCGCCCGCCGCTACCGGCACGACCTGGACACGGTTCTGGCCGTGCACGACCCGTTCCGGTCGGCCGGTGGCACCTTCGCCCTGCGCGTACGCGACGGTGTCGCCGAGTGCGAACCCACCACCCGCCCGGCCGCGCTCGGTCTCGACATCAATGTCCTCGGCGCGCTGTACTTCGGTGCGCATCGGGCGGCGAGCTTGGCCGCCGCGCACCGGATCCGGGTCGACGACGACGCGGCGCTACGGGATCTCGACGCGGCGTTCACCTCCGAGCGCGCACCGGAACTGGGCTGGTTCTTCTGACGAGCATGCGAACGCGCGGCCGGGCCGCGTAATCTGGGTAGCTGTGGATTCGCACGAGGTCGATCCTTCGGTTCGGGTGCGCGGCGCCCGGGTCCACAATCTGCGTGACGTCGACGCGGACATGCCGAGGAACGCCCTGGTCGCGTTCACCGGGGTCTCGGGTTCGGGCAAGTCGTCCCTGGCCTTCGGGACCCTGTACGCGGAGTCGCAGCGCCGCTACCTGGAGTCGGTCGCGCCGTATGCCCGGCGCTTGCTGCACCAGGTGGAAGCGCCCGATGTCGACGACGTGACCGGGCTGCCGCCGACGGTGGCGCTGGCGCAGCGCCGATCCTCGCCGTCATCGCGGTCGACGGTCGGGACGGTCACCGCGATCTCGAACTCGCTGCGGCTGCTCCTGTCGCGCGAGGGCGACTACCCGGAGGGCCCGGCCAGGACCGGGCCCGGTCACTATCCGGCGGGGACGAATCGGCTGTATTCGGATGCGTTCTCGCCCAACACCGTCGAGGGTGCGTGCCCGCGCTGTCACGGTCAGGGTGTCGTCCACGAGGCGACCGAGGCGTCGATGGTGCCCGACCCGTCGCTGAGCATCCGCGACGGCGCGATCGCGTCCTGGCCCGGCGCCTGGCAGGGGAAGAACCTGCGCGATGTGCTCGCCGCGCTCGGCTACGACATCGACCGGCCGTGGCGGCAACTGTCACCGCAGGCCCGCGAATGGTTCCTGTTCACCGACGAGAAGCCGGTGGTCACGGTGGAACCCGAGCGGGAACCGCATCGGATCCACCGGCCCTATCAGGGCACCTACACCAGCGCCGAACGGCTGCTGCTGCGCGCGCACGCCGAGTCCAAGAGCGAGGCCACCCGCAAACGCGCGGCCGAGTACCTGCACACCGCGACGTGCCCGCTGTGCGACGGGCGCAGGCTCAAACCCGAAGCACTGGAGGTGATGTTCGCGGGCCACAACATCACCGAGCTGGCCGGGTTGCCGCTCAGCGAGCTGGTCGCGGTGCTGCGCCCCTACACCGAGGGCACGGGCGCGGCCGCGGTGCTCACCCAGGATCTGCTCTCGCGCATCGAGGTCCTGATCGAACTCGGCCTCGGCTATCTCAGCGTCGACCGGGAGAGCCCGACGCTGTCCGGTGGCGAGTTGCAGCGGCTGCGGCTGGCGGGGCAGCTGCGCTCCGGACTGTTCGGCGTGGTCTACATCCTCGACGAGCCGTCGGCGGGGTTGCATCCGGCCGACACCGCCGCGCTGACGACCGTGCTGAGCCGGCTCACCGCGTCCGGCAACAGCGTGTTCCTCGTCGAGCACGATCTGGATGTGGTGCGGCACGCGGACTGGCTGATCGACATCGGTCCCGGCGCGGGCGTGCACGGTGGCCGCGTCCTGTACTGCGGCGAGGTCGACGGGCTGCGCACGGTCGCCGATTCGGTCACCCGCCCCTATCTGTTCGACGAGGTCACCCGGCCACCACGAGCCGACCGCACGCCCAACGGCACGCTAGAACTGCGCGCGGTCACCAGCCACAATCTGCGCGACCTCGACGCCGATCTTCCGCTCGGGGTGTTCACGGCGATCACCGGCGTCTCCGGATCGGGGAAATCGAGCCTGCTGCACGCGATCTCGACCGCCGCCGCTGCCGATCCGAAAATCGTGCGTGTCGTCGAGGTCGATCAGGCGCCGATCGGGCGGACGCCGCGCTCGAACCTCGCCACCTACACCGGCCTGTTCGACACCGTCCGCAAACTGTTCGCCGACACCGAGGCCGCGCGGGCTCGCGGCTACGGCGTCGGCCGGTTCTCGTTCAATGTCGCCGAGGGGCGGTGTCCCACCTGCCAGGGCGAGGGCTACATCACGGTGGAACTGCTGTTCCTGCCCAGCACCTACACCCCGTGCCCGGATTGTCATGGTGCCCGCTACAACCCGGACACGCTCGAGATCCGCTATCACGACGCCACCATCGCCGAGGTCCTGGCCATGTCGGTGGACGAGGCCGCGGAATTCCTCGCCGACGTCGCGGTGGTCGCCCGGGCGTTGCGCACGCTGACCGAGGTCGGACTCGGCTACCTGAGGTTGGGTCAGCCCGCGACCGAGCTGTCCGGCGGTGAGGCGCAGCGGGTGAAGCTGGCCACCGAGCTCCAGCGAGCCCGGCGCGCGGGGACGGTCTACCTGCTCGACGAGCCGACGACCGGACTGCACCCGGCCGACACCGACATCCTGCTGACCCAGCTGAATTCGCTCGTCGACTCCGGCGCCACGGTCATCGTCGTCGAACACGACATGACCGTCGTGGCCCAGGCCGATCACGTCGTCGACCTGGGGCCGGCCGGCGGGGCCCAGGGCGGCCGGATCGTCGCGCAGGGCACACCGGAGCAGGTCGCGGCCGATCCGGTCAGCCGGACGGCGCCCTTCCTGCGGCAGCGGCTGACGTGAACCGCGCGGCGCGCCGGGCAAATCTGCGGCTATCGGGTGTGGTGCGCCTATCGTGAGGGAATGCCCGTGAACGACGGGGAGGGGAATCCGGTACCGGACCGAACCCGGCAGGCGATGGTGATCGCCGGCGGGTGCTCGTTCGTCCTCGGCATCGCGACGCTGCTGTGGCCCGGCCGCAGCGAATCAACGCTGGCCCTGCTGTTCGGCGTCTCGCTGCTGCTCAGCGCCGGAATCCAGGCCTATCTCGCGGTGGTGGCGCGAATCGCGTTTCCGCTGCGGGTCCTGGTACTGGTGAGTGCCGTGCTGACCGTCATCCTGGCGGCACTGGCCTTCGGCGGCGGGAACATCGAACTGCTGGCGCTGTGGATCGGGATCGGCTGGTCGGTGCGCGGCATCGTGCAGGCACTGGTCGCGGCCTGGGACACCGGGGTGACCGACGGCTGGCTGCACGAGATCTGCGGACTGGGCACCACGGCGATCGGGATCACCATGATCGCGATGAAGTTCGAGACCGTCACGGGACTGGCCACGGTTGCCGGCAGTGCGCTGGTGGTGATCGGCGTGCTGGAACAGCTCGCGGGTGGGATGCTGCGTACGGCACTGCGCGGTGTGCGGCGTTCGCAGCCGGACACCGGCACCGTCCCCGGGTCGGCCACGGCCGGGCGATAGTAGTGAATCCCACACTCGCAGAGTGTGTTTCGATGTTTACGCGAACGCGCGGACAACGCGACATTGCGGGCAGCGGAGCGGGTGCTGAACACTGCGTGCCCGGCCGTTCACCGCTGGGGTAACTGTGCTGCGCGCCGGTAGCGTGGCCCGCGGCGTGCGCACGGGAGGGCCCGGTGGACGCGCGCCGTCGTCCGCAGCCCGAAGTGAGCCCAGGAGAAATGTGGTGTCGCGCGTAACCCCCGGCGAAGCCGCCGATACCGTCCAGCGTGAAGAGCTGGCGATGCGGCGCATGACCGAGAGTCTGGTCGAAGACCTGTCCGAGAACGTCCCCGCCGACCAGGTGACCTCGGCGGTGGGTGCCGCGCACCATCGTTTCGCGGGCAAGCCGATCCGGGAGTTCGTGCCGATTCTGGTCGAACGGATCGTCCGCAGTGAACTTGCCGATCCCGACCCGACCGTGCGGGTGCCCGCCCCGGCGGCCGGTGTCCGGGCCGCCGAACCCGAACCGGCGCCCGCCGCGCAGCCGGAGAATTCGGCCGCCGACCGGGCCGGGCAGCTGGTGAGCAGGCGTGGCGTGCTGCCGCTGTCCATCGGTGCCGTCACCGTCGTCGCCGCCGTCGCGGCCGCGGTGATCCTGCTACCCGGCGGTGGCGACACCCCGGCCGCCGCGCCGACGGGCGCTCCGGTGACGGTCGTGCGCGGCGTCGTCGGGTCGGAGAAGGTGTCGTTCTTCCAGGACGAGCAGGTGGTGAAGGTCCTCGCCGACAACGGCATCCGGGTCGAGGTCGAGCCGGCCGGGTCGCGGCAGATCGCGACCACCGTCGACCTGGACCGCTACGACTTCGCGTTCCCGTCGAGCAGCCCCGCCGCCGAACGGATCCAGCGGCAGCGCAACGTCACCACCAAATACACCCCGTTCGCCTCGCCGATCGCCATCGCCACCTATCGGCCGATCGCGGATCTGCTCACCGCGGCGGGCGTGATCAAGCCGGGCCCGGTCGCCACCTTCGACATGAACCGGTACCTGGAACTGGCGGGCACCGGTGTGCAGTGGGACGACCTGCCCGACAACACCGTCTACCCGGTCGAGAAGAACATCCTCGTCTCGACCACCGATCCGCGCAGCTCCAACTCCGCGGCCATGTACCTGTCGATCGCGAGCTACGTCGCCAACGACCACACCATCGTGCGCGGCGCCACCGCCGAACAGCACGTGCTGCCCGCGCTGTCGAAACTGTTCCTCGCCCAGGGCTACACCGACAACAGCAGCGAAGGTCCGTTCACCCAGTACCTGACCAACGGGATGGGCCCGACCCCGCTGGTGTGCATCTACGAGGCCCAGTTCGTCGAGGCGGCGGGCAAGGGCAAGATCAAGCCGGACATGGTGCTGACCTACCCGACCCCGACCGTGCTGTCGAGCCACACCCTGGTCCCGCTGACCGGCACCGGCGACAAGATCGGCAAGCTGCTCACCGAGAACCCGGAACTGCGCCGCCTCGCCGCCGTCCACGGCTTCCGCACCGGCGACAACGCCCAGTTCACGGCGATCGCCGCCGAGCGCAACGTCCCGGTGCCCGCCGACCTGATCGACGTCGTCGACGCCCCCGCCTACGACACCCTCGAGCACCTGCTCGACGGAGTGGCCAAGTCCTACAACTGATCTCCGCATCGCATCGGGTGCCGCACGGCCGTTCGCCGCGCGGCACCCGATGCAGTCATCGCCGTGCTCCGTGCCGGTCCAGCGGCCTTTCGCGGTGGACATTCGCGAGCTTGGCCGGATTGCGGACGAAGTACAGGCCGGTGATCAGGCCGTCGTCGATCCGCAGTGCCACCACGCCGTCGATCTCGCCGTCGAGCCGGACGATCAGCGCGGGCCTGCCGTTGATCTGCGCCGGTTCCACCGAGGCGGTGCCACCCATCCACGCCGAACCACCGGCCAGCACGCGGGCCACCCGGTCGGCGCCGACCACCGGACGCAGCAGTGCCTGTCTGACACCGCCGCCGTCGCCGAGGAAGACGACATCGGGCGCCAGCAGATCGAGGAGACCCTGCAGGTCACCGGTGTCGACGGCCCGTTGGAACGCCCCGAGCGCGGCCCGGGTCTGATCCGGTGATGCCACTCCGCGTGGCCGGCGCGCGGCCACGTGCACCCGGGCGCGGTGGGCGATCTGGCGAACCGCCGCCGGGCTCTTGTCCACGGCGTCGGCGATCTCGTCATAGGCCAGGTCGAAGACCTCGCGCAGCACGAACACCGCGCGTTCGACGGGGGCGAGCGTCTCGAGGACCAGCAGCATCGCCAGCGACACGCTGTCGGCCAGCGCGATGTCCTCGGCGATATCGGGAGCGGTCAGCAACGGTTCGGGCAGCCACGGCCCGACATAGGACTCGCGGCGCCTGCCCAGGACACGCAGGCGCCGGATCGCCTGACGGGTGGTGATGGTGGCCAGGAACGCGCGCTCGTCGCGGACCTCACCGAGGTCGACCTCGGCCCACTGCAACCAGGTCTCCTGCAGGACATCCTCGGCGTCGGCGGCCGAGCCCAGCATCTCGTAGGCGACGGTGAAGAGCAGATTGCGCTGGGCGACGAAGGCCGCGGTGGCGCGCTCGCTGTCCCGCATGTCGGTCCTTTCCACGGTGTCGACAGGTGTCGTACACGAGTGGTCCGCGACCGCTGTTCTGTGACATCGGCGGCGCGTGGCGCTGCTCACACCACGGTGGTGTCACAGCTGCCGGGGCGCGGGCTACTCGTGGTCATCCAGCACATACGCGGACAGGAGAACCGAGATGGAGCACGAGATCAGGGAACAGGGTGGGGTCGCGCGGCGGATCGCCGTCTTCGGGGCGAACGGTCCCACCGGCAGGTTGCTGACCGGTCGGGCACTGGCCGCCGGACATGAGGTCACGGCGGTGACCAGGCGGCCGGAATTGTTTCCGCTGCGCCATGATCGGCTCCGGGTCGCGGGCGCCGACGTGCTCGATCCGACGGCCGTCGACGCGGTGATCGCCGGACAGGACGCCGTGCTCTCGACGCTCGGAGTTCCCCCGGGCAAGGAACCGATCACCACCTACTCGCAGGGGACGGCGGCGATCGTCGCCGCGATGCGGCGGCACGCGGTCCGCCGTCTCGCCGTGGTGAGTTCGAGCGGCGTCGACCCACAGCCCTACTCCGACGGCGGGTTCCTGTTCAACCGGGTACTGCTGCCGTACGTGACGCGGGTAGCGGGCCGCACCCTCTACGACGACATGCGGCGGATGGAACAGCTGGTCGGTGACAGCGGACTGGACTGGACGATCGTGCGCCCGAGCGGGCTGTATCACCTGCCCGCACCCACCGACTACACGGTCGTCGACGGACACGCCGACGGCCGATTCACCGCCCGCGTCGACCTCGCCGCCTACCTGCTGGCCCTGCTCGACGACGACCGGCACATCCACCGGACCGTCGGCATCATCACCACCACCGACACCCCGACCCTGCTCCGATGGCTCCGCACCGAAGCCCTCACCGGACGCTGAAAACAGGGGTGGCGGACCGTGTCAGGTGTCGTTAGGGTCGGAGACCTCATGGGTATCGGTTTCCTGTTCTTGTGATCGCGCGAAACGCGTCGAGCTGAGCTCCGCGTTCCGCCACCGCACGCACTCTCCCGCAGCGCGTGCGTTCCCTCTCGATCCAGCCCCGCCACGGGGACTTTCGTGCGGCCGGATACGGCCGAGAACAGGAGCTGCCATGACCAGCACCGCCCAACTCACCCTCCACGACGTCACCGTGCGCTACGACGCCACCACCGTCCTCGACGCCGTCTGCCTGTCGATCGCGCCCGGCGACACCGTCGGCGTGATCGGCGAGAACGGATCGGGGAAATCGACCCTGCTCCGGCTGCTCGCCGGAGTCCAGCAGCCCGACAACGGCAGCGTCACCGTGGTCGCGCCGGGCGGAATCGGGTACCTCCCACAGGCACTCGACCTGCCGGAGACTGCCACTGTCGCCGACGCGATCGATCACGCGCTGGCCGAACTGCGTGCCATCGAAACGCGGTTGCGCGACACCGAGCGGGAACTGGCACACGGCGATCCGGCCGTGCTCGACGCGTACGCGGCCCTGTCGGCCCGGTTCGAGGCACGCGACGGCTACCGGGCCGATACCCGGGTCGACATCGCGCTGGCCGCGCTCGGCCTACCCGGGCTCGACCGTGCGCGCACGCTCGCGACCCTGTCCGGTGGGGAGAAGGCACGACTCGCGCTGGCGGCGACCCTGGCCTCGGCCCCGGAACTGCTGCTGCTCGACGAACCGACCAACGATCTCGACGATGCCGCGGTCGCCTGGCTCGAACAGCAGCTACGCACCCACCGGGGCACCGTGGTCGCGGTGACCCACGACCGCGTGTTCCTCGAGCGGATCACCGGCTCCATCGTCGAGGTCGACGCCGGAAAGGTCACGCGGTTCGGCGACGGCTACGGCGGGTATCTGGCGGCCAAGGCGGCCCAACGCCGCAGGGCCGCCCAGGAATACGAGCAGTGGCGGGCCGAGCTGGCGCGCAGCAGGCGGCTGGCCGAATCGAGTGTGATCCGGCTCGAGGCGATCCCGCGGAAACTGCCGCTGGCGGTGTTCGCGGCGGGACCCTTCCGGGCGCGTGGCCGTGGACACGGGACGATGTCGCGCATCCGCAACGCCAAGGAGCGCGTCGCCTGCTTGCACGCCGATCCGGTCGCGGCGCCGCTCGACCCGCTGCGGTTCGACGTGACCGTGGCGACGGAGGCGCCGACGCCGACCGGGCCGGTTGCCGAGCTCACCGACCTCCGGATCGGTGACCGGCTGCGGGTGCCCGCCCTGCGCATCGAACCGGGTGCCCGGCTGCTCGTCACCGGGCCGAACGGTGCGGGCAAGACGACGCTGCTGCGTGTGCTCGCCGGGGATCTGCGCCCCGACACCGGGTCGGCGCGCATCGCGGGCCGAGTCGGTTGGTTGCGTCAGGACGCGCCGCGCTACCCGGCGTCGGCGACCGTGCTCGGCGCGTTCGCCACGGGCAGGCCCGGACATCCCGACGAGCACGTGGACACGCTGCTCGCGCTCGGCCTGTTCCGTCCCGCCGAACTCGGGCTGCGGGTCGGCGAGCTGTCCTACGGACAGCGCAGGCGGATCGAGATCGCCCGCCTCGTCACCGAACCCGCCGATCTGCTGCTGCTCGACGAACCGACCAACCACCTCGCGCCCGCCCTGGTCGAGGAACTCGAGCGGGCCCTCGACGACTACCGGGGCGCGCTGGTGATCGTCACCCACGATCGGCAGCTGCGCCGCCGGTTCACCGGTCAGCGGATGGCGGTGTGTCACGGTGCGGTGGTCGACGCCGCCGCCTAGAACCGGATTTGCCGTTCCAGCAAGGAATCTGGTCACTCCGGCGCGGCGGTGGTGATACTCGGGCGCTGCTCCGAGGAGGTCTTCCCATGCTGGACAATCCCACCCGCGCCCACACCACGGCCGGTGCCGTCCGTCCCTGGACGGTGCTGGCCGTGTGCTCGCTGAGCCTGTTCGTCGTCGGGCTCGACGCCACCATCGTCACCGTCGCGCTGCCGTCGATCGGGGCCGGCGTGGACGTGGGCACCCAGGGACTGGAGTGGATCGTCGACGCCTACACCTTGGCCCTGGCGAGTTTCCTGATCACCGCGGGCGCGCTCGCCGACCGGTTCGGCAGGCGGCGGGTGTTCCGGCTCGGGCTCACCGTCTTCGGGCTCGCCTCGGCGGTGTGCGCGGTCGCGCCGACGGTCGAGGTGCTGATCCTCGCGCGGGTCGCGCAGGGGATCGGCGGGTCGATGCTGAGCCCGGTGGCGTTGGCGATCGTGGTCGCCGCGATCGCCGATCCGCGGCAGCGGGCGAAGGCGATCGGGGTGTGGGCGGCGGTGTTCGGGCTGAGCATGGCGGTCGGGCCGACACTCGGGGGCGCGCTGGTCGACTGGTTCGGGTGGCGGTCGGTGTTCTGGATCGCGGTGCCGGTCGTGGTCGTCGCGCTCGGGCTGACGTGGCTGTTCGTGCCGGAGTCGCGGGGGCGGACACGCCGGATCGATGCGGTGGGCCAGGCGCTGCTGGTCGTCGTGGTGGGCGGGGTGATCGCGGTGCTCATCGAAGGACAACGGATCGGGTGGACCTCGCCGCTCGCGCTCGCGGCCTACCTCGGAATCGTTGTCGCGGTGGTCGGATTCGTGCGGGTCGAGGCCCGGGTGGCGGCGCCGCTGATGGATCTGCGGTTGTTCCGGCGGCCGCCGTTCACCGCCGCGGTGGCCGGCGCGGTCGTCGTCTTCGTCGCGCTGACCACGACCCTGCTGCTGAGCACCTGGCAGCTGCAACACGATCGGGGCCTGAGCGCGGTCGCGGCCGGTGCGTTCACGCTGCCGCTGGCCGTGGCCGCCACCCTGTGCGCGCCGCTGTCGGGCGTGCTGGTCGGCCGGGTCGGCGCCAGGACGCCGCTGCTGTTCGCCGGTGGTTTTCTCACCGCCGGTGGGGTGGTGCTCGTGGCCGCCGGGGACGAGGCGAGCAGCGCGGTGCTGTTGATCGCGTTCGCGCTGATCGGGATCGGATTCGGATTCGCCAACGCGCCGATCACCAACACCGCCGTGAGCGGGCTGCCCGCCGACCGGGCCGGTGTCGCGGGCGGGATCGCCTCCACCGCCCGTCAGGTGGGCGCGGCGGTCGGGATCGCGGCGGCCGGCGGGCTGATCGCAGGCGCCCACTCCGCCCGGATCGGGTGGTCGGTCGTGGCGGTCTGCGGGCTGCTGGTGCTGGCAACGGCCCGGCTCGCACCGACGAAAGCCTCCTGACCTGCGGAAGCGGCGGGTGCGAAAACGATTTCGCGCGCAGCGATGAGTTCACCGACCCGGCCCCGTCTCAATGAGTGCTACCTGTAGCCGAGATCCGGGAGAGTCGCATGACCGCCAGTTCCGCCGTCACCACCGGCACCCTCGAGGTGCCCGATGCCCGCCTGTACTACGAGGTCCGCGGGGCAGGGCCACTGCTCGTGCTCGTCGGCGCGCCGATGAACGCCGCCTCGTTCGCGGCCGCGGCCGAGCAGCTCGCCGCCACCAACACCGTCCTCACCACCGATCCACGTGGCCATTTCGCCAGCCCCCTCGACGATCCGAACCAGGATTCGACGGTGCTCGCCCGCGCCGACGACCTCGCCCGCCTGATCGCCCACATCGACGCCGGTCCCGCCGTCGTCTTCGGCTCCAGCGGCGGCGCCGTCAGCGCGCTGGCGCTCGCCCAGACCAACCCTGATCGGGTCACCACCGTCGTCGCCCACGAACCGCCACTGCGGGAACTGCTGCCCGACGCGGCCGCGCAGCGCGCCGTCACCGAGGAGATCATCGCCACCTACGACCTCGGTGACGTGGTCGGCGCGTGGAAGAAGTTCTTCGTCCAGGCCGCCCTGCCGATCCCGGACGAGGTGGTGGAGCACATGTTCGGTGGCGACCGCGATCCGCGGCAGGTCGCCAGTGAACGCCACTGGTTCGACCACGAACTGCGCGCGACCACCGGCTGGGTGCCCGACCCGCCGCTGCTGCGGGCCGTGCCCACCCGGGTGATCGTCGGGATCGGCGCCGATTCGGCGGGCCAGTTCTGTGACCGGACCTCACGCGCGCTGGCCGCCGAACTGCGGTGCGAGCCGGTGCTGTTCCCCGGCGATCACACCGGATTCGTCGCTGATCCCGGGGCATTCGCGCTCCGGCTCCAGGAAGTCGTCGACGAGCCGTGACGCGACACCCCGTTTCGGCAGTCGATGCAACTACGCATCAGGTGCGACGGGGATGGCGTCGCGGCAGCGCACACTCAGACGCTCCAGGGCCGCGAGGAGTTCGGGCGGGCCGGTGACGGTGAAGTCGGTGTCGAGGGCGGTGATCATCCAGGCCAGGGAGGCGGGGGAGTCGGCGCCCAGACGCAGCAGGCAGGTCGCGTCGTCGACCGCTTCGAGCACACCGGTCCCCGGCCACAGCCGCTCGGCCACGTCGGCCGCGGGGCAGTGCAGGGTGACGACGGTGCGCCACGGCCACGAGGCCACCGACAGCCTGCGCGACAGGTACGTGGCCGCGTCACCGTCGGGCGGCGGGCGCGGCGTGAAGCGCGGCCCGGTCGGGACGCGCGGCACCAGCCGATCGACCCGGAACGACCGCCAATCCGCGCGATCGACATCCCAGCCCACCAGATACCAGTGCCTGCTGACATTGACCAGCGAGTCGGGTTCGGTGTCGCGCCGGGACACCCGGCCCGCGTGATCGGTGTAGTCGAACCGGAGACGTTCGTGCCGACGGCACGCCTCCGCGATCGCCAGCAGCGTCGCCGGACTCACCCGCGGCGCCTCGGCCGCGACCCGCACCATCGACTGCTGCAGGGTGGTCAGCCGGTGGCGCAGCCGGGAAGGCAGCACCTGTTCCAGCTTGGCGAGCGCGCGCAGCGACGCGTCCTCGATGCCGGTGACGGTGCCGCCCGAGGTGGTCCGCAGACCGACCGACACGGCCACCGCCTCCTCGTCGTCGAGCAGCAGGGGCGGCATCGACGCCCCGGCGCCCAGCCGATATCCCGCCGCCCCCTGCAAGGCCTGCACCGGATAGCCGAGACCGCGCAGCCGCTCGATGTCACGGCGGACCGTGCGCGCGGTGACGTCCAGTTCCGCGGCCAATTCGGCACCGGACCACGCGCGATGGGTCTGCAACAGTGACAGCAGACGGAGCAGGCGGGCGGAGGTCTCGGACATGCCTCCAGAATGCTCTCGACTTAGGACCGATGTCGACCTAAGTGGTTCGTAGCGTGGTCCGCATGAACGACATCCACCCCTTCCGGATCGACATTCCGCAGTCCGACCTCGACGATCTGCACGACCGCCTCGCCCGCACCCGCTGGGCCGACGACCTGCCCGACGTCGGCTGGACCTACGGCCTGCCCACCGCCTACCTGCGCGGTCTGGCCGACCACTGGCGCACCGGATTCGACTGGCGCGCCGCCGAAGCCGCGCGCAACGCCCGACCGCAGTTCGTCACCGACATCGACGGACAGCGACTGCACTTCACCCACGTGCGCTCGCCCGAACCCGGCGCGTTGCCGCTGGTCCTCGTGCACGGATGGCCGTTCACCGACTTCGGCGCGACCATCGGCCCCCTGACGAACCCCGCTGCCCACGGCGGCGACCCGCGCGACGCGTTCGACGTGGTGATCCCCACCCTGCCCGGCTTCGGATTCTCCGGTCCCACCCAGCTGCCGGGCCAGGCCGCGACCGAACAGTCCGCCGCCGTGATCGCGCAGCTCATGCGCCGCCTCGGCTACGCACGCTACGGCGCGCAGGGCAGCGACGCAGGCTCGTTCATCGCCCCGCAGCTGGGCCGGATCGACACCGAGCGGGTCGCCGGCGTGCACCTCAACGCCGCCATCACCATTCCCGCCTGGGACGACGACGGCGCCGGCTACTCCACCCAGGACCAAGAGAAGCTCGCCGCGCTGCAGGACTGGAACAGCAACGAGACCTCCTCGTACGCGGCCGTGCACAGCACCCGCCCGCAGACCCTGGCCCACGCCGTCACCGACTCGCCCGCCGGTCTGCTCGGCTGGGTCGTCGACGTGGTCAACACCTACAAGGACCCCGCCGCCGCGCTCCCCGAGGACTCCCTCGATCGCGACGCCCTGCTCGCCGAGATCGCCGTGCTCTGGTTCACCCGCACCGCGGGCTCCTCGATGCGGCTGTACAAGGAATCCCAGCAGTGGGGCGCCGACCTGCCCAGCTCGGGGGTGCCGACCGGCATCGCGGTCTTCCCCGGCGACACCACCATTCGCGGTATCGCCGAGAAACAGAACAACCTCGTGCGCTGGACCGAATTCGACCGCGGCGGACATTTCGCGGCGATGGAGACACCGGATCTGCTCGTCGACGACATCCGGGAGTTCTTCCGGCCACTGCGCTGAGGGCACCCGTGTTCGAGGACCACGCGCCAGCCGGTCCTGGCATGCTCGGATCATGACCGATACCGAGGGCACGACACTGTTCCACGCCTCCATGCCGTTCACCGAGCGACTCGGCGTCGAGGTCCTCGAACACGGGCCGGAGGTGGTGCGCAGCAGGCTGGCCTGGGACGAGTCCCTGTGCACGCTCGGTGGCGCGCTGCACGGCGGCGTCCTGATGTCGCTGGCCGACGCCACCGGCGCGGTCTGCGCGTTCCTCAATCTGCCCGAGGGTAAGCAGGGCACCACGACCGTGGAATCGAAGACGAATTTCGTGCGCGCGGTGCGCTCCGGCTACGCCGTGGCCACCGCGCGTCCCCTGCACGCGGGCCGCAGCTTCATCGTGGTGGAGACCGAGATCCACGACGACGCGGGCAAACTCGTCGGCAAGACCACCCAGACGCAGGCCGTGCTGTAGCTCGCGGCTAGGCGTCGACGAAGACGGCGCCGATCTCGGTCATCCGCCGCGCGGCGTAGCCGGGGTCGATCAGCGCCTCCGGGGTATGGGTCCCCGGGGCCACCGGGTCGCCGCGCAGGCCGATCAGCCGCTCGACACCGAGGGCGATGCCGAGGGCGGTGAGCGGTCGCTGGCCCGCGGAATGGACCAGGTAGCGGCGCCGTCGCAGCGGCGATCCCGTCGCGTCGGCGCCGTCCAGTTCGATGCGGATCTCGATCGAGGCCGCGTCGCCACGGCGCCGGCCCGGCGATTCGCCGACCGCGAGATCCACCCGGACATCCGGTGCTCCGGTCGCCAGCGCCAGGCTCGGCACATCGAGGACGGGAACGCTCTGTCCGGCCAGCCGGGAGCCGTCCACGGCGGGCACATCGACCTGCGCGTCCTCGGCGGCCAGCCAGGTGAAGACCCCGTCGCGGCGCACCAGGCCCGCCGCGGTCACCGCCGACCACCGTTCCAGGTCGGCGATCCCCGCGGGCCCACCGGTATCCATCTCGTCCAGGATCGCGGCGAGCCGGACGCTGTCGATCCGGCCGAACTCGCGCGCGGCCGCCAGGGCGGCGAGTGTGGCGAGTCCGGCGAGCAGGTGACTCGCGACCAGAATCGGTGCGGCGCTTGCCCGTCTGGCGCCGGTGACGACTTCGGGCCCGATGTCGAGCAGGCCGCTCGAGATGCTCAGGTAGGGCAGCCCGTGGTCCTGGGCGTAGCCGAGGCCGTTGAGCCGGTCGTCCCACAGGGCGGCGACCACCGCCGCGAAGGTGGCGTCGGTCGGCAGACCGAGATCACGGCGGCGCAGGTCGATCGTGACCGCCGTGGCGGTGCCGAGGTCGTCGGCGACCCGCTGGGCGCGGTCGAGATCGCGGCCGGCGATCGTCAGCGGCAGGGTCGGATACCAGCGCCGCAGCAGGGCGGCCGTGTCCGATCCCGCCTGTCCGGAACCGCCCAGGATCAGGACGGATGGTGTAGTCGACATGGTGTTTTCCTCTCGCCACACAAGCTACATTTTGTAACCTACTCTTTGTAGCTAAACTGTTCCCATGACGCAAGGCAGGACGGCCCGCATGCCCAAGGCGGCCCGGCGTGAGCAGCTGCTCGACACCGCGCTGGCGATGGTGCGCGACCACGGCACCGACGGGCTCACCCTCGTCACGCTCGCCGAGGCCGCGGGTGTGAGCAGGCCGATCGTCTACGACCACTTCGGCACCCGCCCCGACCTGCTGCTCGCCCTGTATCGGCGACTCGACGAACGGCACCGGCTCGCCGCCGAACAGGCCGTCCTCGCGGCCCCGGCCGACGCGAAGGAGATCGCGCGCGTGATGAGTGCCGCCTACTTCGCCTGTGCCACCGACATGCCCGAATTCGACGCGATCTCGGCGGCGCTGAAAGGCAATCCGGAGGTGCTGGCGATCCAGCACGCCATGCTCGACAGCTACCGCGACTGGATGGCCACCACGCTGCTGCCATATTCGGATCTCACCGACACCGCGCTGCGGCTGCGCTGCGTCGCCGTCCTCGGTGCCGCGGAAACCCTGGGCGCCGAACTCCATCGGGGCACGACCACGGCCGGCGACGCGATCGACGCACTCGCCGACCTCCTCGTCGGCAGCATCGGCGCCGACCGTCACCGCACCGCTGCTCGGTAGGATTCGGCGCGTGCCAGAGACTGCCGACATCGCCCGGCTCTTCGACAAGCGACCGCGCCAGTGGGGTTCGCCCGCGGATCCGATCGCGTGGAATGCGGTGCGGGACAAGGTCTGTGCGGCCGCACCGCCCGCGACCGCGACGGAGTTCGCCGTGCTGCTGCGCGACGAGTTCGCCCGCGTGGCGGGCGTCGAGCTCGACGATCCCGATGCCATTCCCGAGCTGTCCTTCGTCGTCGAAGGCACCTCGGAAGCAGTTCACCTGCCGACTTGGCGCACCATTCTGCTCCCGCTGCTGACCACCCGCGCCCGCCAGCTCTACGGCGAGATACCCACCGAACGCCCCTGATCGACCAGCTGGCCGCTCAGCATGCCCAGGAAGAACGTCCGGATGTCCTCGGCCAGCAGCTCGGGCACTTCCATCGCCGCGAAGTGGCCGCCGCGATCGAATTCCGACCAGTGCCGGATGTCGTAGAGCCGCTCGGCCAGTGGTCGCACCGACTGGGTGATGTCGCGGCGGAACACCGCGACGCCGAGCGGGACCGGGCACGGAGTGACCCCGCGGGTCGTCTCGCGGTGCAGTCGCGCCGAGGACGCCGCGGTGGCGGTGAGCCAGTACAGCGAGATATCGGTGAGCATGCGGTCGTCGTCGATGGGGGAGCGCGGGTCGGTCCACTGCGCGAAGCGTTCGGCGATCCAGGCGAGCTGGCCGACGGGGGAGTCGGTGAGCGCGTAGCCGATGGTCTGTGGCGTGGCGGCCTGCAGTGCCTGGTAGGGCGGACGATTCGCCATCAGGTGCTTGATCTTGTCGAGGCGGGCCTCGTCGGTGGCGGACAGCACCACATCGGCGTCCGGGTCGGGCCGGGTCGGCAGGTAGTTCACATGGACACCGACCACCCGATCGGGCGCCACCGCGCCCAGCGCCTGGGAGACACCCGAACCGAAGTCGCCGCCCTGCGCGCCGTAGCGCTCGTAGCCGAGCCGGTGCATGAGCTCGGCCCAGGCGCGCGCGATCCGGGTGACATCCCAGCCGCGCTCGTGGGTGGGGCCCGAGAAGCCGTAGCCCGGAATCGACGGGATCACCAGATGAAAATCGCGCGACAGCGGCTCGATGACGTCGAGGAACTCGAGGAACGACCCGGGCCAGCCGTGCGTGAGGACCAGGGCGAGCGCATCCGGCTTCGGTGAGCGGACGTGGACGAAGTGGATGTTCTGGCCCTCGATCTCGGTGGTGAAGTGTGGAAGCTCGTTGAGCTTCGCCTCGTGCGCGCGCCAGTCGTAGCTCGTGCGCCAGTACTCGGCCAGCTCCTTCAGCCGGGCGAGCGGGAACCCGTAGTCCGTTCCGGCGTCGATGATCTCGTTGGGCCAGCGGGTGCGGGCGAGGCGGTCGTTCAGGTCGTCGAGGTCGGCCTGCGGGATGTCGATGTGGAACGGCGCGATCATGGTCTCAACTCCAGCGGATTCGTTCGGGCGATAAATGTTTGTCATATAAACGTTTGTGCGGCCAACGATAGCACAATCATTTGTCGCACCAACGATTCGCTACACTTCTCCCATGGAGAACCCCGCGGAGCGGACCCGAACCGGCTGGGAGCGCCTGCCCAGCTGGCTGCTCACCCAGACCGCCCAGCACGCGCATCGCCTGGTGTCCGACGGGTTCGCGGCCGTCGGCGCCCGCGGCTACCACTACCGGCTGCTGGCCACGCTGGCGGAGTTCGGCCCGGCCAGTCAGGCCGAACTGGGCAGGCGCAGCGGCATCCACGTCAGCGACATGGTCGCGACGATCAACGAACTGGCCGACAGCGATCTCGTCGAGCGCGCCCCCGATCCCGACGACCGGCGCCGCAACGTCATCACCCTGACCGCCGCGGGCACACGTCAGCTCCGGCGCCTGGAGAAGCAGCTGGCCGCCTGCCAGGACGAACTGCTCGCCCCGCTGTCGGCCGATGAACGCGCGCAGCTGACCACGCTGCTCACCCGACTCCTGGACCACCACACTCAGGAACCGGAAGCCTGAGCGCGCCAGGCGCGCGGATGGCCTTTCCGGCCTTTTCCACCTGTGCGACGATTAACGCTATTCGGAGCATTCACGCAATCGGGTGATCGATATGCGGTCGGTGAACCAGTTCGCGATGTACGCGGTCGTCCTGCTTCTGCTCGGCACGGCCTGCGCCAAGCCGACTACGGTCGCCTATTCACCGCCGGAATTCGTCGATGGCCCCTGCCCGACCACGCCACATCCGGTACCGATCCTGGACGGGGCCCGCTGCGGGGAATTGATCGTGCCTGCTGACCGGTCCGAAGACGGCGGCACGATGCTGCGCTTGGCGGTAGCCGTCATCCCGTCGCGAATACAGCCGCCGACCTCGGATCCGCTGGTCTTCCTCATGGGCGGACCCGGCCAGGACGGCGTCACGAACCCACCGATTCCGGACGATATCGTGATGAATCGCGACCGCGATCTGATCCTGCTGTCCCAGCGCGGCACCCCCTCGTCCACGCCGGCCTTGACCTGTCCGGAAATCTACGATTTCTACGCCCGCCGAGTCGGCCTGCCGTACGACGCTCCCACCACCGGCGAACAGTACGTGCAGGCGGTCCGGGCATGCCGCGACCGGCTCTCCGCCCACGTGGACCTGGCAGCATTCAACACACACGAGAGCGTCTACGACCTGATGGACCTGCGAAAGGCGCTCGGTATCGATACGTGGAATGTGTATTCCCACTCGTACGGCACCCAGCTCGCGCTCAGCTACCTGGCGAACGACGCTCGCGCTGTCCGATCGATCGCGTTCGACGGCGTACTCCCGAATTCCGCCGTCGACGTCTCGATTCTGGGGACCAGCGCACGGGAAGGGATCGACGCGATGATCGCGGCGTGCGCGGCGCAGCCCGCCTGCCGGGAGCGCTATCCCGACCTGGGCGCGACCTTCACCAGGCTGGTCGGTGAGCTCGCGGCAAATCCCGTCACCACCACCGTCGACATCCCCGGGACCGGCGCGACGCGGGTGGTCCTCGACGGCGGCGCGTTGCTGAACTGGGCGGTGTCGGCGACGCATTTCCCCACCGAATTCGCCGCCGGGCTCGACGAACTCGACCACGGGAATCCGCAGCCGATCGCCGCGCGCTGGGCCGAGATCTGGTCGAATGCCGACAAGGCCGGTGTCCTGGCCTGGGGGCTGCTGCTGAGTGTCGTGTGCCAGGAATGGGTCCCGATCGAAACCCCGGAGGAACAGCTGCGCCAGGCGCGGGAATCGTTCCCGGAATTCCCGGCATCGGTGCAGGCGCACACTCCGCAGCTACCGTTCATCCGGGAAGCGTGCGCGGTATGGGATGTCCCGGCGGGCCGGCGATCCGCGCGTGCGGTGGTCACCAGCGATATTCCCGCGCTTGTTCTGTCGGGCAGTTTCGACGCCCAGACCGGCGCACGCTGGGGAGCCGAAATCGCGAAGAACTTCTCGCAGTCCACGGTGGTCGTGGTGCCCGGAGCCGCGCACGGCCTGTACGCCGACCCCTGCGGAGCCGCGGTGATCGCCTCGTTCTTCGACAATCCCGAACATCCCGATACGCGCTGTGTCGAGGAAACGGAGCCACCGCCGTTCGACATTCTCCCGCCACGGCCCTGACGCCGACAAGGCGGCCATAGGGTGATGCGCGGGCAGATGATCTTCCGGTGACACGCAATGTGTGTGACGATAAATCCGGTGGCGATATCCGCCCCGATTCTTCCGGGCATCCACATGGTCGGGTGATCGATATGCGGTACGGGAACCAACTCGCGGTATACGCGTTCGTGCTACTGCTCGTCGGCGCGGCGTGCGGGACGCCGAACACCCCGCCCGATGCGGGCGCGCCATCGACGGTGGCCGCTCCTCCGGCGGAATTCCTCGACGGGCCATGTGCGACGACACCACATCCGGTGCCGATCCTGGACGGGGCGCGCTGCGGGGAGCTGGTGGTGCCCGTGAACCGCACCGAACCGGACGGCGCGACCCTGCGCTTGGCGGTCGCTGTGATTCCGTCGCAGATTCAGCCGCCGACCTCGGATCCGCTGGTGTTCCTGATGGGCGGCCCCGGGCAGGACGCGATCGCGGATCCCCCGATCAACCCCGATTACCCACTGAACCGCGCGCGCGACCTGATCCTGATGGGGCAGCGGGGCAACCTGACGTCGAGCACGCCGATGGCCTGCCCGGAGATCGACCGGTTCTACGCCCGGCGGGTCGGATTGCCGTACAACGCGCCGTCCACCGGTGTGGAGTACGTGGCCGCGGTGCGGGAATGCCACGACCGCCTCGCCCCCACCACCGACCTGTCGGCATTCAACTCGACCGAGAGCACCTACGACCTGATCGACCTCAGAAAGGCCCTCGGCATCGCGAAGTGGAATGTGTTCTCCCATTCCTACGGCACCGACCTCGCCCTCATCTACCTGCGCCACGACGCCGACGCCATCGCCTCGATCGCCTTCGACGGGGTCACCCCGCCCTCGGTCGCCGCCCTGGGCTGGACCTGGGCCAGCGCCGAGGAGGCGTTCGACAACATGATCGAGGCGTGTGCGGCGCAACCGGCCTGCGCGCAGCGCTACCCCGACCTGGAAGCGACATTCCTCCGGCTCGTCGGCGATCTCGAGGCGAATCCCCTCACCGCGACGGTCGATGTTCCCGGCGTCGGACCCACGACGGTGGTCGTCGACGGTGGCATGCTGCTGAACTGGTTCGTTCCCGTGGCCACCCACCTGCCCGTCGACTTCCCGGCGGCGATCGACGAACTCGTGCACGGGAATCCGGACCTCGTCGCGAGCCAATGGGCCGCGGCGTGGACCAATCCGGACAAGGTCGGCTTTCTGGCGTGGGGTCTGACGCTGAGCATCTGGTGCCGCGAATGGGTCCCGTTCGAGACCGTCGAGGATCAACTGGCCGCGGCGAACGCGGCCTTCCCCGAGTTCCCCGACTCCGTGCTGGCCCAGGCGCCACAGCTGCCGTTCCTGCGCGAGGGGTGCGCGGCATGGAACGTGCCGAAGGCTCCCGACTCGATTCGTGACACCACCACCAGTGACGTTCCCGCGCTGGTGCTGTCGGGCAGCTATGACGGGCAGACCGGCGCGGTGTGGGGAGACTACATCGCGAAGAACCTCTCGCGGTCCACCGTCGCGGTCGTTCCCGGAGCCGCCCACGGCGTGTACGCCGAGCCGTGCGGGGCCGAGATCATCGCCTCGTTCTTCGACAACCCGGGCAATCCGGACACGAGCTGCGCGGACACCACACGACCACCCGCATACGACATCCGTCCACCAGGGCCGTGACCACCATGTCCCCGGTGGTATCGCGGCGTTCGGTGCTGGGCGGTGCGGTCGCCGGGCTGGCGATCCTCGGACTGCAGGCCTGCTCGTCGGACCAGCCGACAAAAACGCTCGCGACGAGCACCCCGGCCGGAAGGGCAGCCGCGTTCGCCGAACTGGACGCCAAGATCGAGACGGCCATGCGGGCGTATCGGATTCCGGGCGTCGCGGTCGGTGTGCTGACCGACGGCGAGGAATACATCAAGGGATACGGGGTCACCAATGTGGACCGGCCGGTGCCCGTCGACGGGGACACACTGTTCCGGATCGGCTCCACGACGAAGACGTTCACCGGAACGGCGATGATGCGGCTGGTCGACGAGGGCAGAGTCGAACTCGACGCGCCGGTGCGTCGCTACCTGCCGGACTTCGCGGTCGCCGACCCGGACGCCGGCGCCATCGTCACGGTGCGACAACTGCTCGACCACACCGCCGGGTGGCTCGGCGACTTCGTCCAGGACTTCGGGCGCGGCGACGATGCCATCGCCCGGTATGTCGCGGCGATGACCCGGCTCCCGCAACTGACCCCACCGGGTGCCGTCTTCGCCTACAACAACGCGGGACTGGTGGTGGCCGGGCGGATCATCGAGGTGGTCACCGGAGCGACCTACGAGACCGCCGTGCAGAACCTGCTGCTGGACCCGCTCGCCCTCACCAACACCCGGTTCTTCTCCGACCAGATCATCGGACTCAACGTCGCGGCCTCGCACGACGTCGTCGGCGAGAAGGCCGTCGTCGACACCGGCTTCTGGCACTTCCCGCGCAGCTGCAACCCGACCGGCTCGCTGATCTCCACCGCCCGTGATCAGCTGCGGTACGCGAGATTCCACCTCGGCGACGGCACCGGGCTGATGAGCGAGCAGGCGCTGATCGCCATGCGCTCGGACCCGGGGCCAGGCGGCACGCTGCAGGTCGAACTCACCGGAATGGGCGTGGCCTGGATGCTGCGGCCGTCGGCGGAGAACGAGACGATCGTTCAGCACGGCGGGACCTGGTCAGGACAGCGATCGGGGTTCTTCCTGGTGCCGACGCGCGATTTCGCGATGACCGTGCTCACGAATTCCGAAGGGGGCGGGCACCTGCTGTCCGAACTCTTCGCCGACGACTGGTCGCTGCGGACCTTCGCCGGACTCAGCAACCTCCCCGCGACACCGCAGCGGCTCGGTGCCGCAGAGCTCGCGCCGTACGAAGGGCGCTACGTCGCCGACCTGATCACCGAAACGGGCGCGTGGGACCACGCGGTCATCGACTTCCGCGGCGATGACGGGCGACTGATCGGCACGACGGCCGACAGCCCGGACGCGAGCACCCCACCCGGGCAGCCACCGGCATTGGGCCTCGCCTTCTACAAGCCCGACTACGGCCTCGATCTCGACGCCGACCTCGAACCGGTGGGCACCCGATCGGATTTCGTGCGCGGAGCGGATGGCGGCGTCGCGTGGTTCCGCAACCATGGGCGGCTGTACCGGCGGCAATGAATCGCGGCGAGCGATCCGCTACGAGTGGCAGGTGAGGCCGGTCAGCGCGGCATCGAGCTCGGGAAGACTGGCTGCGGAGTGGAACTCGCCGTCGGCGAGCTCAGCGATCGCCCGCAGCGAATCGGGGTCGGTCGGCACCGGGACCCGTGCGGAGCCCGCCGAGTCGGGGATGTCGACGACACCGCTCGCGGTGCCGAGGGAAATCGTCGACACCGTGACGCCGGCGGCCTTCGCCGCGCGGGCGGCGGTGTAGGCACCGCGTGGCGCGTCCAGATCGGCGGGCAGGGTCTGCTTGCCGTCCGACAGCAGGACGATCCGTTGTGGTCCTGTCGCGGGAGCGAGCTTCTTCGCGGTATCGATCGCGCTCAGGGCACTGAAGATGCCCTCGCCGGTCGCTGTCCGCTCAGCCAGTGCCGCGTTGTCGAGCGCGTCGGTGAACGCGCCACGGTCGGTCGTCGGCAGCACCTGCACCGAGGCAGTGCCTGCAAAAGTGACCAGCCCCAGGGTCGTTCGAGCGGGCTGCCGGTACGCGAAATCGGTCGCCGCGCGCCGCGCGACGGTCCATCGACTCGGCACGACATCGGTGGCTTCCATGGACAGCGAGACATCCAGGACGAACAGCACCATCGTGGGACAGGCCGCGGCGCCATCGGCCTGCGGGATCGGTGTCCCGGACACGGCCTGTCCGCAGGCCGCGACGAGGACACCGACACCGGTCAGCATCGCGGACATGGCGATTCGGATCCCGGGGCGTCGCGGCACCCCGTCACGCTACCTGCGGTGGACGGTCGCCAGCCAGGCGGGAGTGGACTCGCTGAACCGGGTGCGCAGGCTCTCCTCGTCGATGGCGGCGATCTCCCACTCGGCCGGATCGAAGGCCGCGGTGAGGTCGGCCCGGCTGACCGGGTGCGGTCCGAGGTCGACGCCGACATCGGCGAAGCACAGGACGTACAGGGTCCCGCCCCGGGCGACGACCGCGCCGAGACTCCTGGCGTAGACGGCTTGTTCGGTGTGGTCGAAGGTGTGGAACAGTCCGCTGTCCAGCACGGTCCCGAACCGGCGCTCCAGCCGTTCGAGGTGGAGGGCGTCGGCCACGTCGAAGGTTGCTGTGAGGCCACGGTTCTCGGCGGTGCGCCGGGCGATCGCCACCGCCGTCGCCGCCACGTCGACCCCGTGCACCGGGAACCCGAGGGCGGCGAGGTGGAGCGCGTTGTCGCCGGTGCCGCAGCCCACGTCGAGGACGTGGCCGGCGATACCGCCCGCCGCGGCCAACCGCACCACCGCCGGTTGCGGCTGACCGATATCCCACGGCGCGGGCCCGTCGCGATAGGACGCGTCCCACGATCGACCCGACTGCCGCTCGTGACTGGTCGGCAGCCGGTCGGGCAGCGGGTCGTCGGCGAACGAACTCATGTCAGCGGAGGAACACCGCGGCGCGCTCGGCCAGGTCGAGCAGCGGCTGCGGGAAGACACCGAGGATGAGCGTGGCTCCCGCGCTGAACGCCACCACCAGGGTCGTCGCGAACGGGGCGGTGACGGTCGGGGCGTCGGCCGGTGGGTCGGTGAAGAACATCAACACGATCACCCGGATGTAGAAGAACGCCGCGATCGCGCTGCACAACACGCCGACGATCACCAGGAACGTGTAACCCGCGCCCGACGCGGCGGCGAACACCGCGAACTTGCTGACGAAACCGCTGGTCAGCGGCAGACCAGCGAACGAGAGCAGCAGCAGCGCGAATACCGAGGCCAGCCACGGGGACCGGCGGCCCAAGCCCGCCCATTGCGACAGCTGGGTCGCCTCGTCACCGGAGGAGTCCCGCACGAGACTCACGACCGCGAACGCGCCGACCGTCCCCAGACCGTAGGCCAGCAGATAGAACAGGACCGCGGCGACACCGGCGTCGTCGGCGGCGACGAGCCCGACCAGCAGGAAACCCGCGTGCGCGATCGAGGAGTACGCCAGCATCCGCTTCACATCGGTCTGGGTGATCGCCATGACCGCGCCGACGACCATCGTCGCCACCGCGACCGCGGCCAGGACCGGTCGCCAATCGTCGCGCAGCGCACCGACGGCCACCATCAGCACCCGCATGGTCGCGCCCACCGCGGCGATCTTGGTGGCCGCGGCCATGAACGCGGTGATCGGCGTCGGGGCACCCTGGTAGACATCGGGCACCCATGCCTGGAACGGGACCGCGCCGATCTTGAACAGCAGGCCGACGGCCAGCATCCCGATACCGAGCAGGGCCAGCGTCGCGTTCTCGGGCTGCTTGTCCAGCGCCGCACCGATGCCCGGCAGCGACACCGTCCCGGTCTGCCCGTACAGCAGGGCGACACCGTAGAGGAAGAACGCGGAGGAGAACGCGCCGAGCAGGAAGTACTTCAGCGCCGCCTCCTGCGAGAGCAGGCGCCTGCGCCGCGCCAGCCCGCACAGCAGATACAGCGGCAGCGACAGCACTTCCAGCGCGACGAACATCGTCAGCAGATCGTTCGACGCGGGGAACAGCAGCAGACCACCGACCGCGAGCATGGTCAGCGGGAACACCTCGGTCGTCGACACCCCCGCCCGCACGGCGGCGAGCTCGTGCGCGCTCCCCGGCACCGCGGACGCCTGCGGGGTGAACGCGTCGACGCCACGATCGAGCACGGCGGCCGCCCGGCTCCAGGTGCCCGGCCCGCTGCGGGCACGGGGCACCGCGCCACGCTCGGCGATCAGCAGCAGACCGAGCACCGCGACCGCCAGGATCGTGCCCTGCAGGAACAGTGTCACCCCGTCGACGGCGACCGCACCGGCCACGGCGGTGCCCGTCGTCCCCGCGAGCAGCACGACGGTGACCAGCGCGCCGACCACACCGGCCAGCCCGAGGCTCAGCTGCGTGAGGTACCGATACGGTCGCGGCACGAACGCCTCGACCAGCACACCGACGACGCCGACCGCGAACACGATCAACATCGGTGCGAGCAGGTGGTATTCGATGCTCGGTGCGGGCAGAGTGGCCGCGAGCTCGTTGATGGTCACGGAGTCCGTCCTCATTTGTGTCCGCCCGCGGGCGGGGTGGCCGCACCTGCTTCGGGAGCGGGAACCGTCGGAGCGGGATCGTGCTTTCCGATCGTCGAGAGGGTGTGTCCCACGGCGGGATCGACCAGGTCGAGGATCGGTTTCGGGTAGAAGCCGAGTACCAGCAGCGCGGCCAGCAGCGGCACCACCACGGCCAGTTCCCGTGGCACCAGGTCACGCAGGTGCTCGTTGCCCTGCTTCACCGGGCCGGTCATCATGCGCTGGTACATCCACAGCACGTAGATCGCGGCCAGCACCAGTGCGCCGGTGGCGATGACGGCCGCCACCTTGTACTTGGAGAAGGTGCCGACCAGCACCAGGAATTCGCTGACGAACGGCGCGAGACCGGGCAGCGACAGGGTGGCCAGACCGGCGACGAAGAACGTGCCCGCCAGAATCGGCGCGACCTTCTGCACGCCACCGAACTCGGCGATCATCCGGGTACCGCGCCGCGAGACGAGGAACCCGGCGATGAGGAACAGTGCGGCCGTGGACAGTCCGTGGTTGACCATGTACAGCGTCGCACCGGCTTGTGCCTGGGTGGTCATGGCGAAGATGCCGAGGATGATGAACCCGAAGTGCGAGATCGAGGTGTAGGCGATCAGCCGCATCACATCGGTCTGGCCGATGGCCAGCAGCGCGCCGTAGAGGATGCCGATCACCGCGAGGGTGATGACCAACGGCGCGAACGTGTCCGAGGCCAGCGGGAACAGCAGCAGGCAGTACCGGAGCATGCCGAACGTGCCGACCTTGTCGACCACCGCCATCATCAGCACCGCGCTCGACGGGGTGGCCGAGACCGCCGCGTCGGGCAGCCAGGTGTGCAGCGGCCACAGCGGCGCCTTCACCGCGAAGGCGAACATGAACCCGAGGAACAGCGCGTTGACGACCGCGGTGCTGCCGCCGAGCTGTCCGTTGTTGGCCGCGGCGACGACGGTCCGCAGGTCGAAGGTGCCCGCGCCGCCGTCGCCCAGGCCCGCCTGCGCGGTGAGCACGTAGAGCCCGATGACCGCCGCCAGCATGATCAGGCCGCCGAACAGGTTGTACAGCAGGAACTTCACCGCGGCCCGCGAGCGCTGGGCGCGCACGGCGGCGTCGCTGGTGCGCGGTCCGAAGCCACCGATGAGGAAGTACATCGGGATGAGCATGGCCTCGAAGAACACGTAGAACAGCAGGATGTCGAGGGCGAGGAAGGAGATCAGCACCATCGACTCGACCAGCAGCATCAACGCCAGGTAGATGTGCGCGGTCTTGCGGCCGTCGCCCGCCGC
Source organism: Nocardia sp. NPDC003269 (assembly GCF_042888005.1). NCBI lineage: Bacteria > Bacillati > Actinomycetota > Actinomycetes > Mycobacteriales > Nocardiaceae > Nocardia > Nocardia sp. NPDC003269. Next base: position 555,230 of record NZ_JBIAPA010000003.1, on the reverse strand, counting down.
GGTGTCGTCGTGCCAGCCGGCCAGGATCAGAAGCGGCATCAGCACGGCGGTCAGCAACACCAGCACGGTGGCGATGCCGTCGAGGCCGAGGGTGTAGCCGACGCCGAACGCCGGAATCCATTCGTGCGCTTCGACGAACTGGTACTGGTCGCCACCGGGATGGAACCGCACCGCCAGGCTCACCGCCAGCACGAGCACGCCGATCGATACCGCCAACGCCAGCACGCGGGCCACATTCCGGCGCGCGGCGGGCACGGCGAGCACCGCCGCCGCGCCGACCGCGGGGGCGAGCCAGAGCGTCGTCAGCCAGGGAAACGAGTTCACCAGAACCTCACCGCCAGCAGGGCAGCGGCCACCAGGGCCGCGCCGGTGAACATGGACAGGGCGTAGGAGCGGACGAAACCGGTCTGAATCCGCCGGACCCGTGCGGAGAGTCCGCCGATGCCGGCGGCCGTGCCGTTGACGATCCCGTCGATGCCGCGCGCGTCGAGGAACACCAGCGCGCGGGTGAGGTGACGGCCGGGACGCTCGAAGGCGGCCTCGTTGATCGCGTCACCGTAGAGATCCTTGCGCGCAGCCGTCGTGAACACCGTGACCGGCTCGGGCGCGGTCTCGGGGACCGGGCTCTCGGCGTACTTGCGATAGGCGATCGCGACACCGATGGCGACCGAGGTCAGGGCCAGCCCGGTGACCACACCCGCGGGCACGACCGGCTCACCGTGGTGCGAGCCGACGACCGGGGCGAGCCAGTTCTGCAACGACGAACCCCACACGAACAACCCGCCCGCGAACACCGAGCCGAACGCGAGCAGGATCATCGGCCCGGTCATCACCGCGGGGGCCTCGTGCGGGTGGGTGTCGGGCTTCCAGCGGCGTTCTCCGAAGAAGGTCATCAGCATGACGCGGGTCATGTAGAACGCCGTGAGCCCGGCGCCGACGAGCGTGACCACGCCGAGCAGGATTCCGGTGGTGCCGCCGTGGTCGAACGCGGCCTCGATGATCTTGTCCTTGGAGAAGAACCCGGAGAACGGTGGCACCCCGATGATGGCGAGGTAGCCGAGACCGAAGGTGGCGAAGGTGATCGGCAGCAGGGTGCGCAGACCGCCGTAGCGCCGCATATCGGTCTCGTCGTCCATCGCGTGCATCACCGAACCGGCACCGAGGAACAGTCCGGCCTTGAAGAAGCCGTGGGTGAGCAGGTGCATGATCGCGACCGCGTAGCCGGCCGGGCCGAGGCCGACGGCCAGGATCATGTAGCCGATCTGGCTCATCGTCGAGGCGGCCAGCGCCTTCTTGATGTCGTCCTTGGCGCAGCCGACGATCGCGCCGAACATCAGCGTCACCGCACCGACGGCGAGGACCGCGGTCCTGGCGTCGGGCGCGAGGTCGTAGATCGGGTTGGAGCGGGCGATCAGGTAGACGCCCGCGGTCACCATGGTGGCGGCGTGGATGAGCGCCGAGACCGGGGTGGGGCCCTCCATGGCGTCGCCGAGCCAGGACTGCAGCGGCACCTGGGCCGATTTGCCGCACGCGGCGAGCAACAGCAGCAGGCCGATCGCGGTGAGCGTGCCCTCGCTCGCGCCCGGCGACGCCGCGAACACGGTGCGGAAGTCGAACGATCCGAACGCGGCGAACATCGTCATCATGGCGATGGCCAGGCCCATGTCACCGACCCGGTTGACGATGAAGGCCTTCTTGGCCGCCGTCGCGGCCGACGGCTTCTCGTACCAGAACCCGATCAGCAGGTAGGACGCCAGACCGACGCCTTCCCAGCCCAGGTAGAGCACCAGGTAGTTGTCGGCCAGGACCAGCACCAGCATGGCGGCCAGGAACAGATTGAGGTAGCCGAAGAACCGGCGCTTGCCCGGGTCGTGGCTCATGTAGCCGATCGAATAGACGTGGATCAGCGAACCGACGCCGGTGATGAGCAGCGCGAAGCACACCGAGAGCTGGTCGAGTTGCAGTCCGAACCCGACCTGCAGATCACCGACCGGCACCCACTCGAACAGCTGCTCGTGGATGGCGCGGTCGGCGTCGGATCGGCCGAGCATGCCGATGAACGCGACCACGGCGACGACGAACGAGGCCACCGCGGCGCCGGTGCCCAGATACACACCCCAGCGGTCGGCGAACCGGCCGAGCAGGAGCAGCAGGATCGCGCCGGCGAGCGGGAAGGCGGGCAGCAGCCACAACGTTGCGGTGCCCATGTCAGAACTTCAGCAGGTTGGCGTCGTCGACCGAGGTCGACCGGCGGGCACGGAAGATCGTCATGATGATGGCCAGGCCGACGACGACCTCGGCGGCGGCGACGACCATGGTGAAGAAGGCGATCACCTGACCGTCGAGGTTGCTGTGCAGGCGGGCGAAGGTGACGAAGGCCAGGTTCACCGCGTTGAGCATCAGCTCGATGCACATGAACACCACGATGGCGTTGCGGCGCAACAGCACTCCCGCCGCGCCGATGGTGAACAGCAGGGCGGACAGGAACAGGTAGTTCTGGGGGTTCACCGGTTGCCTTCCTCGTCGGCCGTCGGGGTGACGTCGCTGCCCGCGCCGACCGAGAGCGCGGCGGCCTCGGTGTGCGCGCGGGTGCGGCGGTGACGCAGGATCGTGCTCACCGAGAGTTCGGCGAAGCTGCCGTCGGGGAGCTGAGCGGGGCTGTCGACCGCGTTGTGCCTGGCGTAGACGCCCGGGGTCGGGAGCGGAGTGGCGCGTTCGCCGGCCGTCCGGAACCGGTCCCGCGACATCTCGCGCTGCCCGCGCCGCGGCGTGAACTGTTCGCGGTGCGCGAGGACCATCGCGCCGATGGTGGCGGTGATCAGCAGCGCACCGGTCAGCTCGAAGGCCCACACGTAGCGCAGGAAGATCAGTTCGGCCAGTTCGGCGATGACGTCGCGGCCACCGAAACCCCGCCCGGGGAAGCTGATCCCGCTGTCGCGCAGGGCCGCGCCGATCCCGCCGATGAGCAGGAACCCGAACCCGACACCGACGACGGCGGCCGCGATTCGCTGGCCGCGCAACGTCTCGCGCAGCGATTCGGCCGAATCGACGCCGACCAGCATCAGCACGAACAGGAACAGCATCATCACCGCGCCGGTGTAGACGACGATCTGGACGACGCCGAGGAACAGCGCGCCCTGGGCGATGTAGAACACCGCCAGCGCGATCATGGTGGCGGCCAGGCACAGTGCCGAGTGGACGGCCTTGGCCGCGGTCACCATGCCGAGCGCGCCGAGTACCGCGATCGGGGCGAGCACCCAGAACAGCACCGCCTCCCCGGTGGAGGTCGACGCGACTTCGGCGGCCAGCAGTGCGGTCATCGCAGCACCTCTTCCGACGTGGTGGGACGGACCCGGCCCAGGTAGTAGTCGGCCTCGTCGGTGCCCGGCGCCATGGCGTGCGGCGGGGCGACCATGCCGTCCTGCAGCGGGGCGAGCAGGCGGTCCTTCTCGTAGATAAGGTCGGCGCGGTTGTCGTCGGTGAGTTCGTATTCGTTGGTCATCGTCAACGCCCGGGTCGGGCACGCTTCGATGCACAGGCCGCAGCCGATGCAGCGCAGATAGTTGATCTGGTAGACGCGGCCGTAACGTTCACCGGGGGAGAAGCGTTCGTCCTCGGTGTTGTCGGCGCCCTCGACGAAGATGGCGTCGGCGGGGCAGGCCCAAGCGCACAGTTCGCAGCCGATGCACTTCTCCAAGCCGTCGTCGTACCGGTTGAGCTGGTGGCGGCCGTGATAGCGCGGGGCGGTCGGCACCTTCTGCTCGGGATAGGACTCGGTGTTGGGCTTCTTGAACATCGTCGCCGCGGTGACCGCGAAACCGGCGAGCGGTTCGAACAGGCCGATCTCGGGCTGCTCGTCGGTGGTGCGCGGAGGCATCGGCGGAACCGGGAAGCCGAGGAACACCGGTGATTTCGTCGGCTCCTCCGGCAGCGGCGGCAGGCCCTGGGCCCGGCCCGCGCGCAGGAACATCGCGATCATGGCCGCGGTGATGACGATGCCGACGGTCACCAGGATCGGCGTCTGGCCGGTGACGCCCTCGATATCGAGGACCCGGGCCGTCGCCACGATCATCACCCACACCAGCGAGGTCGGAATGAGCAGCTTCCAGCCCAGATTCATGAACTGGTCGTAGCGCAGACGGGGCAGCGTGCCGCGCAACCAGACGAAGACGAACAGGAACGTCCACACCTTGAGGGTGAACCACAGCAGCGGCCACCAGCCGGAGTTCGCGCCCTCCCACAGGCTGATCGGGAACGGCGCCCGCCAGCCGCCGAGGAACAGCGTCGTCGCCAGCGCGGACACCGTGGCCATGTTGACGTACTCGGCGAGCATGAACATCGCGAACTTGAGCGAGGAGTACTCGGTGTGGAAACCACCGACGAGTTCACCTTCGGCTTCGGGCAGATCGAACGGCGCGCGGTTGGTCTCGCCGACCATGGACACGCAGTAGATGAGGAAGGAGGGCAGCAGCAGGAAGACGTACCAGGTGCCCTCCTGCGCGGTGACGATGCCGGAGGTGGCCATGGTGCCCGAGAGCAGGAACACCGTCGCGAAGGTCAGCGCCATCGCGATCTCGTAGGAGATCACCTGCGCGGTCGAGCGCAGGCCGCCGAGCAGCGGATACGTCGAGCCAGACGACCAGCCGGCGAGCACGATGCCGTAGACGCCGATGGAGGTGATGGCCAGGATGTAGAGGACACCGACGGGCATGTCGGTGAGTTGCAGGGCGGTCTGCTGGCCGAAGATCGACACCTCGGGGCCGAACGGGATCACCGCGAACGCCATGAACGCCGGGATCACCGAGATGATCGGGGCGAGCACGAAGATCGGCTTGTCCACGATGGCCGGGATGATGTCTTCCTTGAGCGCCATCTTCACGCCGTCGGCGATGGACTGGAACATGCCGCCGGGGCCGATCCGGTTGGGGCCGACGCGCATCTGCATCCACGCGACGACCTTGCGTTCGGCGTAGACCGCGATGAGCGGCACCAGCATCAGGTAGATGAACACGCCGAGCGCCTTGACGATCACCAGCCAGAGCGGGTCGGTGCCGAAGACAGGGGCGGTGTCGGCTGCCAGGTGCAGCACGGGATCACTCATGGCGGTGTTCCTTCATCCTGTCGTCGGCGCGGCGCAGGCGCACCACGGCGCCGGGTGTCACGCCGAGCGTGGCGGCGACCGTCGAGCCGGGGGAGTGCAGCGGCAGCCACACCACCCGGTCGGGCAGGTCCGTGATCATCAGCGGCACGGTGATCTCGCCGCGGTCGGTGTAGACGATGACGTGATCCGCGTCGGCCGCTTCGATCTCGGCGGCGGTGGCGGCCGAGAGCCGGGCGACCGGTGGGCGGGCGACGCCGGCGAGGTTGGCTTCGCCGTCCTGCATGCGCCCGGCGTCGAGCAGCATCCGCCAGCCGGCCAGCACCGCGGTACCGATACCGGGCGCCGGGCGGGTCTGGCTGCTCAGTTCGGGTGCGGCGATCGGTGTGCCGTTCCACGCGCCGAGCAGGTCGAGTTCGCTGCGCGCTGACGCGGTGTCGGGCAGGTTGATCGGCGTCCCCATCTCGGCGGCGAGCGAGTGCAGTACCCGCAGGTCCGACAGCGGAGCGGCGACGCGGCGGGTGGTGTCGAGCGGGGCGGCGGCGAACGGGCGCGGCCTGCCCTCCCAGGTGCGGAAGGTGCCGGACTTCTCCATGACGGGCGCGATCGGGAAGACGACGTCGGCGCGCTCGGTCACGGCGCTGTGCCGCAACTCCAGGCTGACCACGAACCGCGCGGCGTCGATCGCGGCCAGTGCGGCCGCCGGGTCGGGCAGGTCGTCGGGGTCGACACCACCGATGACGAGCGCGCCGAGCTGAGCGGCGCTCGCCAGGATGCCCGCGGTGTCGCGGCCGAGCGTGACGGGCAGATCGTCGGCCTGCCAGCGGTGCCGAACCTGTTGCCGCGCGGCCGGATCGACCACGGGCCTGCCACCGGGCAGCAGTCCGGGCAATGCTCCCGCTTCCAAGGCACCGCGTTCGCCCGCCCGCCGGGGTACCCAGGCGAGCCCGGCGCCGGTGGCGTCGACCAGCCGGACCACGGCCGACAGCGCGCCGGGGCTGCCCGCGAGCCGTTCGCCCGCCAGGACGACCGCGCCCGGGCTGCGCAGCAGTGCCATGAGTTCGGCCGCGTCAGCCGAGGTCTCGGCGGCGATGGCGTCGAGAACGTCGGCCTCGCCGCACGGCGGGGTCTGGATGAGCGCGCCCGACATCCGTTCGAGCCCGCGGGAGGCGAACGGCGCCAGCGACACCACGCGCAGCCCGCGGGTCCTGGCGGCCTTGCGCAGACGCAGGTAGACGATCGGGGATTCCTCTTCGGGTTCGAATCCCACCAGCAGCACGACCGGTGCGGCGGCCAGCGCCGCGTAGTCGACCTCGACACCGTGTCCGGCGACGCGGGCGGCGAGGAAGCGTTCCTCCTCCTCGGAGTGCACGCGGCTGCGGAAGTCGATGTCGTTGGTGGCGAGCACCATGCGCGCGAACTTGCTGTAGGCGTAGGCGTCTTCCTCGGTGACCCGCCCACCGACGAGGACGCCCGCGTTACCGATCGCGGCCCGCAGCCCGGTCGCCGCGGCGGCCAGTGCCTCCGACCAGGACGCTGGGGCCAGCACGCCGTCCCAGCCCCGGACCAGCGGTGTGGTGAGCCGATCGCGTTCGGTCGCGTAGGTGAAGGCCCAGCGGCCCTTGTCGCAGTTCCATTCCTCGTTGACCTGGGGATCGTCACCGGCCAAGCGGCGCAGCACTTTTCCGCGCCGATGGTCGGTGCGCTGGGCGCATCCGGAGGCGCAGTGCTCGCACACGCTCGGAGTGGACACCAGGTCGAACGGGCGGGCCCGGAAGCGGTAGGAGGTGCCGGTGAGCGCGCCCACCGGACAGATCTGCACCGTATTGCCGGAGAAATAGGAGTCCAGTGGTTCGGCCTGGGCGATGCCGACCTGTTGCAGCGCACCGCGATCCATCAGTTCGATGAACGGATCACCGGCGACCTGCTGGGAGAACCGTGTGCACCGTGCGCACAGGACGCACCGTTCACGGTCCAGCAGGACGGCCGAGGAGAGCGGGATCGGTTTCGGGTAGGTGCGCTTCTCCCCGTCGAACCGGGAGTCGGCGCTGCCGGTGGACATCGCCTGGTTCTGCAGCGGACACTCGCCGCCCTTGTCGCAGACCGGGCAGTCGAGCGGATGGTTGATCAGCAGCAGCTCCATCACCCCGCGCTGCGCCTTCTCGGCGACCGGCGAGCTGACCTGGGTACGCACGATCATGCCGTCGGTGACCGGAATCGTGCACGACGCCACCGGCTTGCGCTGCCCCTCCACCTCGACCAGGCACTGCCGGCAGGCGCCGACCGGGTCGAGCAGCGGGTGATCGCAGAAGCGGGGGATCTGCACGCCAACCAGTTCGGCGGCGCGGATCAGCAACGTGCCGGCGGGCACCTGGACGGTGGTGTCGTCGATGGTGACGCTCACCAGATCCACGGGAACTACGTCGCTGCTGTTGCCGGGGGCGATCGCTGTCATCGGTCCTCATTCCCTGCCGAGGCCCACACCGTGGCGCGGGCCGGATCGAACGGGCAGCCGCCGCGGCGCTGATGCTCGAGGTACTCGTCGCGGAAGTACTTCAGCGAGGAGAAGATCGGGCTGGCCGCGCCGTCGCCGAGCGCGCAGAACGATTTGCCGTTGATGTTGTCGGCGATGTCGGCGAGTTTGTCGAGGTCGGCCTCGGTGCCCTGCCCCGCTTCGAGCCTGCGCAGCAGTTGCACGAGCCAGTAGGTGCCCTCGCGGCACGGTGTGCACTTGCCGCAGGATTCGTGGGCGTAGAACTCGGTCCAGCGCAGGACGGCACGCACGACGCAGGTGGTGTCGTCGAAGATCTGCAGGGCCTTGGTGCCCAACATGGATCCGGCGGCGGCGACACCCTCGTAGTCGAGCGGGACGTCGAGGTGCTCGGCGGTGAACAGCGGCGTCGACGAACCGCCCGGTGTCCAGAACTTCAGGGTGTGACCTGCCCGCACGCCACCGGCGTAGCCGAGCAGTTCGCGCAGGGTGATCCCCAGGGGCGCCTCGTACTGGCCCGGCCGGGCGACATGGCCCGACAGCGAGTACAGCGTGAATCCGGGTGACTTCTCGCTGCCCATGGACCGGAACCATTCGGTGCCCTTGCGCAGGATCGACGGCACGGACGCGATGGACTCCACATTGTTGACGACCGTCGGACAGGCGTAGAGCCCGGCCACGGCCGGGAACGGCGGCCGCAGCCGCGGCTGACCGCGGCGGCCTTCGAGCGAATCGAGCAGCGCGGTCTCCTCGCCACAGATGTAGGCGCCCGCGCCGGCGTGCACGATCAGTTCCAGGTCGAACCCGGAACCCAGGATGTCGCGCCCGAGGTAGCCCGCGTCGTAGGCCTCCGCGACCGCGGCCTGGAGCCTGCGCAGCACCGGCACCACCTCGCCGCGCACGTAGATGAACGCGGTGGCCGCCCGGATCGCGTAGGCGGCGATCACCACCCCTTCGATCAGGGTGTGCGGGGTGGCCAGCATCAGCGGAATGTCTTTGCAGGTCCCGGGTTCGGACTCGTCGGCGTTGACGACCAGGTAGTGCGGTTTGGTCGTGCCGTCGGGACCGGGTCCCTGCGGGATGAACGACCACTTCATCCCGGTCGGGAAGCCCGCGCCGCCGCGACCGCGCAGGCCGGCGTCCTTCACCGTCTGGATCACGTCGTCGGGTGCCATCCGCAGGGCGGCGCGCAGTCCCTCGTAGCCGCCGGTGGCGCGGTAGCTGTCGAGGGTCCAGGATCGTGGCCGGTCCCAGTGTTCGCTGAGAACAGGGGTGAGGGTGGTCATCTCATTCCCCCTGTCCGAGGGAATCGCCTTCTGCGGCAGTGGTTTCCGCGGTGTGCAACCCGGCGAGGGTGGCCGCGCCAGGGGCGCCGTCGAGCGCGCCGGGACGTTCGTCGGGGAAGCCGGCGAGGATGCGGGCGGTCTCCCGGAAGGTGCACAGCGGCGCTCCCCGGGTGGGACGCACCTGGTGTCCCGCGCGCAGGGCATCGGTGATCGCGCGCGCCGACTCGGGAGTCTGGTTGTCGAAGAACTCCCAGTTGACCATCATCACCGGCGCGTAGTCGCAGGCGGCGTTGCACTCGACGTGTTCGAGGGTGATGGCGCCGTCGGCGGTGGTCTCGCCGTGGTGGATGCCCAGATGCTGTTGCAGCGCTTCGTAGATGGCGTCGCCGCCGAGGACGGCGCACAGCGTGTTGGTGCACACGCCGACGTGGTAGTCGCCGGTCGGGGTGCGCCGGTACATCGAGTAGAAGGTCGCGACGGCGGTCACCTCGGCGCCGGTGAGCCCGAGATGGTCGGCGCAGAAGTCGATGCCGGTGCCGGTCACGTATCCCTCTTCGGCCTGCACCAGGTGCAGCAGCGGCAGCAGCGCCGAGCGGGGGTGCGGGTACCGGGCGATGATCTCCTTGGCGTCGACTTCGAGTCGCTGCCGCACGTGCGGCGGGTACGGTTCCGGCCTGGTGGTGAGTTTCAGTTCGATCTTCATCGGTCCACTCCGCCCATCACGGGGTCGATGCTGGCGACCGAGGCGATGACGTCGGCGACCATGCCGCCTTCGCACATCGCGGCCACCGCTTGCAGGTTGGTGAACGAGGGATCGCGGTAGTGCACCCGGTACGGCCGGGTGCTGCCGTCGCTGACCATGTGCACGCCGAGCTCACCGCGCGGTGATTCCACCGCCGCGTACACCTGGCCCGCGGGTACCCGCATGCCTTCGGTGACGAGCTTGAAGTGATGGATCAGCGACTCCATCGAGGTGCCCATGATCTTGCCGATGTGCTTGGGCGAGTTGCCCAGTCCGTCGGGACCGAGTTGCAGGTCGGCGGGCCAGGCGATCTTCTTGTCGTCGACCATGACCGGGCCGGGCCGCAGCCGGTCCAGGCACTGCTCGACGATCTTGAGCGACTCGCGCATCTCGGCGACCCGGATCAGGTAGCGGCCGTAGCAGTCGCACCCGGTGGTGGTCGGGATGTCGAATTCGTAGTTCTCGTAACCGCAGTAGGGCGCCGACTTGCGCAGGTCGTGCGGCAGACCGGTGGCACGCAGGACGGGGCCGGTGATGCCGAGCGCCATGCAGCCGGTGAGGTCGAGGTAGCCGATGTCCTGGGTGCGCTTCTTCCAGATCGGGTTGGCGCTGAGCAGGTGCTCCATGTCGCGCAACCGGCCCGGCATGATCTCCAGGAGCTCGCGCACCTTGGTGACACCGTCGTCGGGCAGGTCTTGGGCGAGGCCGCCGGGCCGGATGAACGCGTGGTTCATCCGCAGGCCGGTGATGGTCTCGAACACGTCGAGGATCAGTTCGCGTTCGCGGAAGCCGAACAGCATCGGGGTGAGCGCGCCGAGTTCCATGCCGCCGGTCGCGAGGGCGACCAGGTGCGAGGAGATCCGGTTGAGCTCCATCAGCATGACGCGCACGACGGTGGCGCGTTCGGGGATCTGCTCGGTGATGTCGAGCAGTTTCTCCACGCCGAGGCAGTAGGCGGTCTCGTTGAAGAAGGGGGACAGGTAGTCCATCCGGGTCACGAAGGTGACGCCCTGGGTCCAGGTGCGGAACTCCAGGTTCTTCTCGATCCCGGTGTGCAGGTAGCCGATGCCGCAGCGGGCCTCGGTGACGGTCTCGCCTTCGATCTCGAGGATCAGGCGCAGCACGCCGTGCGTCGACGGGTGCTGCGGGCCCATGTTGACGACGATGCGTTCTTCGCCGCCGCCCTCGATCACTTCGCTGACCTGGTCCCAGTCCTGGCCTGCGACGGTGACGACCTGCGGTTCGTCGCGGCGGAAATCGGTGTCGGTCATCAGCTGTAGGTCCTCCGCTCGTCGGGCGGCGGTATCCGCGCGCCCTTGTACTCCACCGGGATCCCGCCGAGCGGGTAGTCCTTGCGCTGCGGATGGCCGCGCCAGTCGTCGGGCATGGTGATGCGGGTGAGGGAGGGATGCCCGTCGAAGAGGATGCCGAAGAAGTCGTAGGTCTCGCGTTCGTGCCAGTCGGTGGTCGGATACACCGCGAACAGCGAGGGGATGTGCGGATCGGCGTCGGGGGCCGACACTTCCAGCCGGATCCGCCGGTTGTGGGTGATCGACATGAGGTGGTAGACCGCGTGCAGTTCGCGGCCCTCGTCGTCGGGGTAGTGCACGCCGTTGACGCCCAGGCACAGTTCGAAGCGCAGCGAGGTGTCGTCGCGCAGCGCGCTCGCGACGGCGACCAGGTGCTCACGCCGGACGTGCAGAGTGATCTCGTCGCGGAAGACGACGATCTTCTCGATCACGGTGTCGAACGCGATCACCCGGTGGGTCAGCGCGGCGCGCAGGGTGCCGACGAACGCGTCGAACCAGCCGCCGTAGGGCGGCGGAGTGCCCGCGGGCAGCGCGACGGGCGTGACCAGGCCGCCGTAGCCGGAGGTGTCGCCGGTACCGGTGACACCGAACATGCCGCGGCGGGTGCCGATCACCTCGTCCTCGGGTGCCGCGGGCGGCCTCGGCGTGGCGGGTGTCTCGTCCGGAATGTCTTGTCCCGCAGTGCTGTCGGCGTTGTCGGGAGCGTCGAAGGTCATCGCAGCAGGCCCTCCATCCGGATGGTCGGCGTGCTGGCCAGCGCGGCCTGTTCGGCGGCGCGGATCGCTTCCTCGCGGTTGACGCCCATCGGCGTCTCAGCGATCTTGGCGTGCAGCGCGAGGATCGCGTTGAGCAGCATCTCCGGGCGCGGCGGGCAGCCGGGCAGGTAGATGTCGACCGGGACGATGTGGTCGACGCCCTGCACGATCGCGTAGTTGTTGAACATGCCGCCCGAGGAGGCACACACGCCCATGGCCAGCACCCATTTCGGCTCGGTCATCTGGTCGTAGACCTGGCGCAGGACCGGCGCCATCTTCTGGCTCACCCGGCCCGCCACGATCATCAGATCGGCCTGGCGCGGGGAGGCGCGGAACGCCTCCATGCCGAAGCGGGCGATATCGAATCGTCCTGCGCCAGTGGCCATCATCTCGATCGCGCAGCAGGCCAGACCGAACGTCGCGGGCCAGACCGAGCCCTTACGCAGGTAGCCGGCGAAATCTTCCACGGTGCTCAGCAGGAACCCGCTGGGCAGTTTCTCTTCGAGACCCATTATTTCCCACTCATTCCCAGCTGAGGCCGCCGCGCCGCCACTCGTAGGCGTAGGCGACCGACACATTGACGATGAACAGCGCCATCGCGGCGAGACCGAAGAGCCCGAGCGCATCGAAGTGCACGGCCCACGGGTAGAGGAACACGATCTCGATGTCGAAGATGATGAACAACATCGCGGTGAGGTAGTACTTCACCGGAAAGCGCTGTCCCGTGGCGTTTCCGGGGCCACCCGCGATGGCGTGCGGGGTCGGCTCGATGCCGCATTCGTAGGGTTCCAGCTTGGCCCGGTTGCGCCGCTTCGGGCCGATCAGCGCCGCCATGATGACGGAGAACACCGCGAACGCGGCGGCGATGGCGCCGAGTACGAGCGCGGGCACCTCGATATTCACGACTGCTTTCCCCTCCTCGCTGGAGCAGGTCGAGCCGTGTGGCCCGGCCGCGGACGGCAGCTTTGGCGAGACGGGGCCGACAACGTTGTCCGCCGATACGGGGCTCGCGCAAGGCTGTGCAGCGATGGCGGAGCGTTATACAGGAGCCCGCGCTCGTGTGAGCTAGAGCACAGACTACCGCCGTTGCGGGGGCGCGCCGCGCGTTTCCGGGGTGGGCTTTGATCGATTTCGATACAGCGATTCATGAGCGATCCGGGGGTAATCCCGGATCGGCGCACGCCAGGTAACCACTGGTGTTACCAGTGGTAATAGGCAGAACTGTGGGGCGTGGGACTATCCGCGGGGCCGGGACGATGCCCGGAGGTCGCCGATCAGCGGGCGAGCAGGATGCTGGTGACCGCGTGGGTGAGCTGCATGGGGTCGATGGGGTGCGAGACCGCGGCCTCGGCGCGCGACCAGTTCGCCAGCCAGGCGTCGTCGGGCCTGCCGGTCAGCACGACCACCGGCGGGCACTCGTCGATCTCGTCCTTGAGCTGCTTGGCGATGCCGAGGCCGCCCGCGGGCGCGGACTCCCCGTCCAGGATCGCCAGATCGATCCCGCCCGCGTCCATCTGCTCGATGACCACGGGTGCCGTGGCCACCTCGAAGAAGTCGAGCTCCGGCAGGTCGGGGCGCGGCTTACGGCCCAGCGCCAGCATCACCTGTTGCCTGGTGTCGGCATCGTTGCTGTAGACCAGCACACGCAGCGGGGTGGAACCATTCGATTCGGCCACGCTCGGATCGTACGTCCGCGCGGGCGCGCGGCGTGGCAGGTTCGCCGGATCGGCCGGTTGGCCTGCGGGGCAAGCGAGTCCACCGTGGGCCCGCGACGGCTACCAGTCGCCGTCCTCGACCTTCTTGCCGCCCAGCGGGATCACCGGAAGTGGTTGCTCGAGCGGCGGATTGGGCTGCTCGTCGGCCAGCCACGCGCCGGTGGGCTTCACCCCGGCGAGCTCGGCCGAGGGGGCCAGGTCTTCGGCGTCGGCGGCGTAGTAGTCGAACCACGGCAGATTGTGCTCGGCGTAGGCCTGGGCCGTGATCGGCGTCGGCGGGGCCGGTTCACCCGTGATCTGCTGCCATTCGGCCGCCGACGCGAGGTGGACGAAGACGCGGCCGTCGGCCTCGGCGTGATAGTCCTCGACCGGCCTGCGGTCGGCGAACATCTCCTGCCGCATGGTGCCACCCGCACCGAGCCCCATCTTCCTGGCCGCTCCACGCATCCGGGCGGCCCCTGCGGGTGCCGCGGGCGGTGGCCCACCCGGCGCCGGACCGGAATACGCCGCCCCGGCCGGCGGTGCGCTCACCGGCATCGGCGCGCCGTACACCGGTTCGCCGGACTGCCAAGGCGGGGTGGTCGCGGTGCGCACGGCGCGCTGCCGGGCTTCCTCGGCGGCGTGCCACGCGGCGCGGGCGGCGTCGGTGAGCCCGTGGACGGCCAGTTGCACGCCACCCCACTGTTCGACTCCGGTGACCTGACCTTCGACGGTCGCGCCGAGCCCGAGCGGCACCGCGACGAACTGGCGGACGGTGCCGTCGCCGGAGTTGATTCCGTCCATCCACGGCTGCTGGGGCAGGGCGAGATAGTTCTGCGGGTCCTGCCCGATGGTGTCGCTCCACGGTTTCCCGGAGATCGCGCAGACCTTGCCGACGCCGACCTTGAGCGCGGTGGGCGCGGTCGCGGAGAAGCGCAGCCACAGGGCCTCACGCTGATACACCGGCAGCATGACCCCGCCGCGCGTGCGCCACTCCTCGGGCACGGTGTCGGGGTAGTCGGCGACGCGGCGCAGCGGAAAGCTGCCGAGTCCGGGCGGCAGCGGATAGGTGCCCGTCTCGGGCAAGCGCAAGGTACGGATGAATGTCACCCGGACGCCGCCCGGCAGTTCGAGCGCGTCTCCCGACAGCGTCACTTCCGTTGCCATGCCCCACCCCTTCGTTCGATTGTGCGCAGACGATGGACCCGCCCCTGGCGACGACGGTACCCGCGGCGACCATGACCGTCCACGGCGTTGTCGTCAGTACCTCGGCGGCAGTCCGAACTCGGCGCGGATGCCCGCGAACAAGACCTCGACCCGGTCGCCGAAGGTGATCGCGGCTTCGTTCAGACCCGCGAGCGCGCCCTGCAGCGGATCGGCGAGGCGCGCGTGGAACAGGGTGTTGACGGCGAAATGCGGTCGGCTGATATTGCCGCGGTCGTAGGGATTTCGGCGGCGCGCGGGCAGGTCGCCGTCCACTCGCAGGACGGACCGGAACTCCGCCGCGCCGGGTCCGTACTCGTCCTCGTCCAGCCGGGCGAACGTCGCGGCCGCGTCCTGGAAGTGCTCGGGGAACGGGTCACCGGAACGCAGGGCCGCGAGCGCGGGCCGGACCCACTCGCGATCGGCGAGCCCGGCGTACTCGTAGGCCCGCTCGGCGCAGAACACGCTCAACGCGCGGAGTTCCTCGACATCCATCCCGGCGATCGACTCGGCGAGCGCGCGGTCGTATCCGGCCAGATCGCGGGCGCAGTAGATGTCGGCGAGCGCGGCGATCGGCTCGCCGCCCCATTCTTCCCTGGCACGCTCCGCCGCCGCCTGCTCCCACTGCCGGGCCTGGTCGTCCGGCGCCGAACCGTCGGGGGCGAACGGCATCACGAGGTGCGCGGGCGCGGCTTTCGTTCCGCTCGGGAGTGTGACGCCGGTATCGATGCGTGGCAGTGCGCCGGTCGAGTCGGCGGCGATTTCGGGGTCGACCCAGACCCGTGGTGCTCGCAGCTCGCTGCCATCGTCGGGCCAGCAGCGAATCCGCCAGTGATCGCCCGGGGTGGTGGTGCCCGGCCAGCCGTATCCGACGAAGCCGGTGCCCGCGATCTCGACGATGTAGTCGCCCGGCGGCACCGGCGCGGACTCCCAAGTATCCACCGGCGAGCTGATGTTCAGTCCGTACTCGCCGATATGCAGCCGGGCTTCGCTGATCTGTTGCCAGTCGTCCTCGTCGGCCGGTGGACGGGTCGCCCACACCTGCACCACCACGGGCATCTCGAAGTTGTTCTGGTGCGGGCTGCACACCACGACGGTGTGCCCGTCACCGGCGGACGGACCGGTGGCGAGCGCCGCTTCCAGCAGGGCCAGCTCGGCGTCCTCCTCGCCCTCGCCCCCGTGGAGCACGAACTGGCCGTAGTCGAGGGCCAATTCCAGACGGTGTTCCAACACGGGTTCCTGGTCGCGGGTCATGAGCGGCATCGTGGCACGGTGTACCGACACCCTGCTCCGGCCAGCCGGTCGGCATAGTTGTTGTTATCTAGACAAAAACCAGTGGCGGGCCGACGGTCTCGCCGGTTACGGTCACGACGATGACGAAGAAATGGCACCACGTGGCCGTGGTGAACGAGGAAATCGCCGAACGAGGCACCTACCGGACCGCCGCGGGAGTGGCCGTCGACATCGGTGCGGAACTGGCGGCGGCGCGAGGCGGAACGGTGTCCTACACGCCGACGCGCTTGGACGAGATGATCCGAACGCGGGCACCCGGTTCCGGCCCGGCGACCATCGACGTGACCGGCGAAGGCAGTGTGGCGGCGGCCCGGCGACTGCACGGCGAGGACAACGGCGGGCGGATCGGAATACTCAACTTCGCCTCGGCGCGGAATCCTGGAGGTGGCTACCTCAGGGGCGCGCGAGCCCAGGAGGAGGACCTGTGCCGGAGCGCGCTGCTCTACACCTGCCTGATCGAGGCGACGGATTACTATGCGGCGCATCGCGCGTCGTCGGACCTGGCCTACACCCACCGGGTGATCGTCTCGCCGGATGTGCCGGTCATCCGCGACGACGAGGGCGCGCTGGCCGAACCGTTTCCGGTGACCTTCCTGACCTCGCCCGCCCCCAACGCCGGCGAGCTCGCCCGTCGGGCGGTGACCGTCGACCTGCCCCTGCTGTTGGCCGAGCGAGCCGAACGGGTGGTCGCCGCCGCGGCGCGGCACGAGGTGCGCACCCTGGTGCTCGGCGCGTGGGGCTGCGGCGTGTTCCGCAACGATCCCGTCCAGGTGGCTGACGCCTTCGCCGCGGCGCTGGACAAGTGGGGCGCGGCGTTCGATCGGGTGGTGTTCGCCGTGTGGGATCGGGCGGCGGTATCGGCCAATCGCGCAGCCTTCGACGCCCGCTTCGCTGCCCGATAGCGCCCGAAAACGGCCCGCTAGGGCCCGATCGCGGCGTGGAAGGCGTCGGTTCCGGTCTCGAGCGGGTCGATCAGGTGCGCCAGGAACAAGCGGGTAGCCGGGGTGGGGGTCGGCGTCGTGACCGCGTGCCAGGCCCGGTCCAGCGGGGTCCCGGGCACGTCGATCGTGTGCAGCGCACCGGATTCCAGATGCTCGCCGACGGCATCGGAATGGATGAGGGTGATGCCCAGCCCCTCACGGGCGGCGGCGATGACCGCGCCGTGCGAACCCAGTGTCAGGGTGGGGGGATCGATCTGGAGCCGGTCGAGCAGCGCGAGGGTCGCTTCCCGGGTGCCCGAGCCGTTGCCGCGCAGCAGCCAGGTGTCGTGGCGTGGATCGTTGGCATCGTTCGCGCCCACGACGACGAGCGTGCTCGGCCGCCGGGCCTGGATGACCAGGTTCGCCGCGTGCGGGGGGCGGCCGGCGATGACGAGATCGGTCTCGTGGTGCTGCAATTCGAGAAACAGCACGTCACGGGGCTGAATCGACAGGCTCAGTTCCACGTCGGGATAGCGGTGCCGGAACGAGGCCAGCGGGCGCAGCACCACCGATTCGCCCGCCGTGGCGACGACGCCGATGCGGAGCCTGCCCGCCTCGGCCTGGCGGACCGCGGCGTGTGCCTCCTTCATCAGACCCAGGATTCCGCGGCAGTACTCGGCGTAGACCCGGCCCGCTTCGGTCAGCGCGATCCCGCGCCCCGATCGGGTGATCAGTTTGGCGCCGAGCTGCTTCTCGACATGGGCGACGGCGGCGGAGACGGCCGCCTCGGTGACGTGCAGCTGAGCGGCCGCGCGGCGCACGCTGCCGAGCCGGGCCACCGCGAGGAAAGTTTCCATCCGTCCCGCGCTCACCCTGCCCATTACCCGACGGTAGCAAACTCAACGTTTCGGTTGAGCGTTCCCAGAAACATTCACATTGTTTGCTACCCGTCCGGGCCTCATCCTGGAATTCGCAAGGCGTACACCGGATTCCACCGCCGGTGAAGTCAGGGCCCGGAGGCGGTAGCTTGCGTCACCATGGAGGGCCCCTGAACCGGCGAATCAGGTACAGGAGGAACGATGGCGGAAGAAACCGAACGGGACCGTTGGGATCCGGGCGTACAGTCCTACGCGTCGATGGGATATTACGCGCCCGACTACGTGCCGTCGGAGACCGATGTGCTCGCGGTGTTCCGGGTGACGCCACAGCCCGGAGTCGACCCGATCGAAGCGGCGGCCGCTGTCGCGGGTGAATCCTCCACGGCGACATGGACTGTCGTGTGGACCGATCGCCTCACCGCGCATTCGAAGTATCAGGCCAAGTGTTACCGGATCGACGAGGTGCCGGGCAGGCCGGGTGAGTACTTCGCCTACATCGCCTACGATCTGGATCTTTTCGAGGAGGGGTCGATCACCAACCTGACCTCCTCGATCATCGGCAATGTGTTCGGATTCAAACCGCTGCTCGCGCTGCGGCTCGAGGACATGCGTATTCCGGTGGCCTATGTCAAGACCTTCCAGGGCCCGCCGCACGGCACGGTGATGGAACGCGAATATCTCAACAAATACGGCAGGCCGCTGCTGGGCGCGACGGTGAAACCGAAACTCGGTTTGTCCGCCCGGAATTACGGCCGGGTGATCTACGAGGCCTGCAAGGGGGGTCTCGACTTCACCAAGGACGACGAGAACATCAACTCCCAGCCGTTCATGCGCTGGCGCGACCGGTACCTGTTCGCGATGGAGGGCGTGAACCGGGCGATGGCCGAGACCGGCGAGATCAAGGGCCACTACCTCAACGTCACCGCCGCGTCCATGGAGGACATGTACGAGCGGGCCGAGTTCGCCAAGGAACTCGGGTCGGTGGTCATCATGATGGACCTCACCGTCGGCTACACCGCCATGCAGTCGATGTCGAAGTGGGCACGACGCAACGGGGTGCTGCTGCACCTGCACCGGGCCGGGCACTCGACGTTCACCCGGCAGAAGACGCACGGCGTGAGCTTCCGGGTGCTGGCCAAGTGGTGCCGGCTGATCGGCGTCGACCACGTCCACGCCGGCACCGTGGTGGGCAAGCTGGAGGGCGACCCGGCGACCACACGGGGGTTCTACGACACGTTGCGCGAGAACCACATTCCCACCGATCTCGGCAACGGCATCTTCTTCGACCAGGACTGGGCCAGCCTGCCCGGTGTCATGCCGGTGGCCTCGGGCGGTATCCACGCCGGTCAGATGCATCAGCTGCTCGACCTGTTCGGGGACGACGTCATCCTGCAGTTCGGTGGCGGCACCATCGGTCATCCGCTGGGCATCGCGGCGGGGGCCGAGGCCAACCGGGTGGCGCTGGAGGCGGTCGTCAAGGCCCGCAACGAGGGTCGCGACCTGCTCAAGGAGGGGCCGGACGTGCTGCGCGCCGCGGCCTCGACCTGCCGTCCACTGGAGGTCGCGCTGTCGACCTGGGGTGATGTCACCTTCGATTACACGTCCACCGACGCACCCGACGCGGTGCCGACGCCGAGCCTGTAGGGAGCAACCATGTATCTGCGACACGGGACGTTCTCGTATCTGCCCGAGCTCACCGACGCCGAGATCGCCGCCCAGGTGCGCTATGCGCTGCTCAACAACTGGCCGATCTCGGTCGAGTACACCGACGACCCGCACCCGCGCAACACCTACTGGGAGATGTGGGGGTTGCCACTGTTCGACCTCGACGAACCCGACGGGGTGCTGGCCGAGATCAACGCCTGCCGGGCGACCTTCCCCCGGCACTACGTGCGGGTCACCGCCTACGACGCGACCTACACGAAACAGACGACGGCGCTGAGCTTCCTGGTGCAGCGTCCCGCGGACGAGCCCGGTTTCGAGCTGGCGCGCACCGAGGGACCGGACCGGCGCCAGATCTACAGCATGCGGTCCTACGCCACCGGTCGTCCGCAGGGACAGCGGTATGGCGGCTGACGGGTCCGCTGCCGGATTCCGGTTGCCGCGGCCGGGCGTCGGTGACGCCCGGCCGTCGCGCCCGCCCGCCGAGGGCGCCACCGCGACCGAGGAACTGCTGAGCGAGGACGCGCTGTTGGACCTTTCCCTCGATGTGGCCGGGCACGATGTGGCCGAGACGCTGGCCGCGCTGGACGCCGAGCTGATCGGCCTGGCGAATGTGAAGGAACGGGTGCGCGAGATCGCCGCGCTGCTGATGATCGATCGGGCGCGGCGGCGGTTCGGGCTCGAATCGTCGCGCCCGACCATGCACATGAGCTTCACCGGCGGGCCGGGCACCGGCAAGACGACGGTGGCGTTGCGGATGGCGCAGATGCTGCACGCGCTGGGCTACATCCGCAAACCCAAGGTGCACACGGTGACCCGGGACGACCTGGTCGGCCAGTTCATCGGCCACACCGCGCCCAAGACCAAGGAGGCGATCGCCAAGGCCGCGGGCGGCGTGCTGTTCATCGATGAGGCCTACTACCTGTTCCGGCCGGAGAACGAGCGCGACTACGGGCAGGAGGTGATCGAGATCCTGCTGCAGGAGATGGAGAGCGAGCGGGCGAGTCTGGTCGTCATCTTCGCCGGCTATCCCGACCGGATGGACCGGTTCTTCTCCGCCAATCCGGGGCTGTCCTCCCGGGTGCCCCATCACCTGGAGTTCGCCGACTACACCCACGACGAGCTGATGGGCATCGCCGAACTCATGGTGGCGGGCGAGAACTTCCGGTTCGACGCCGCCGCGCACGTGGCGTTCTCGGAGTATCTGACGGTGCGGATGACCAGGCCGCGGTTCTCCAACGCGCGCAGTGTGCGCAACGCGATCGATCGGTGCCGGTTGCGGCAGGCCAAGCGACTGGTGGAGGCGGCGCGGCCGCTGTCGCGGACCGACCTGATCACCCTGTGTGACCGGGACGTGTACGGCAGCAGCGTGTTCGACGAGACGGTGCAGGAGGTGGCCACGACGCCATGCCGAACGGATTGAAGACGCTCACCCGCTACACGATCGAGGAGGAACATCGGCATCCCGGCTCGTCGGGGGAGTTCTCGGCGCTGGTCAACGTGGTGGCCACGGCCACGAAGATCATCGCCAATCAGGTGACCCGGGGCGCGATCATCAGCTCGACCAGCGACGCGGAGCCGCTGTCGGTGAGCGCGCGCCTGGATGTGCTGACCGACGAGATCATGGTCGCGCAGACGCAGTGGACCGGGCATCTGTCGGGGCTGCTGTCCGAGCGGCGCGCCACGGCGCTGCCGGTGCCCGCAACGCAGCGGCGAGGCAAGTATCTGCTGGCCTACGACGCGCTGGACGGGTCGAGCAATATCGATGTGAACCTGCCCGTCGGTTCGATCTTCAGCATTCTGCGCGCGCCGCAGGAGGTACTCGACGGGACGGCGGAACCGGTCGACGCGGACTTCCTGCAGCCGGGGGTGCGCCAGGTCTGTGCCGGGTTCACCCTCTACGGGCCCGCGACCATGCTGGTACTCACCACCGGCAGCGGCGTGGACGGGTTCACCCTCGATCGGGAGATCGGCGCGTTCGTGCTGACCCACCCGCGCATGCGCATCCCCGAGGACACCGCGGGGTTCGCGATCAATGCCGCCAACGAGCGGTTCTGGGAGCGACCGGTGCGCCGCTACGTGCAGGAATGCCTGCAGGGGATGGACGGACCGCGAGGCCGGGACTTCAATATGCGCTGGGTCGCGTCGCTGGTGGCCGACACGTTCCACATCCTGACCAGGGGCGGGGTGTACCTGTATCCGCGCGACACCCGCAATCCCGCCCGCCCAGGGCGGGTTTCCCTGCTGTACGGGGCGAATCCGATCGCGTTCATCGTCGAGCAGGCGGGCGGGGCGGCCACCACCGGGCACGACCGGGTGATGCTCGTGCCGCCCGCGGAGGTGCATCAGCGGGTGCCGTTCATCTTCGGTTCCCGCACCGAGGTCCTGCGCATCGAGCGCTACCACTCCGAGCCGGACGCGGGCCCGAGCTTCGACAGTTCACTGTTCGGCACGCGGTCACTGTTCCGTCCGGCCAAGCACGACCAGCGCACTTAGGAGTCGCCCATGTCGGTCAAGCATCCCGTTGTCGCGATCACCGGGTCCTCCGGCGCGGGAACGACCAGCGTCACCCGCACGTTCGAGGAGATCTTCCGCCGCGAGGGGATCAGTGCCGTGGTGGTGGAGGGTGATTCGTTCCACCGGTACGACCGCTCGGAAATGAAGATCGCGATGGCCGAGGCCGAGCAGCAACGCAATACGACGTTCTCGCATTTCGGTGAGGACGCCAATCTGCTGCCCGAATTGGAGGCACTGTTCCGCGAATACGGTGAATCGGGGGTCGGGCAGGTGCGCAGATACCTGCACGACGACGAGGAGGCGAAACCCTACGGGCAGCCGGCGGGTACCTTCACCCCGTGGGAGGATCTGGCGCCCGGCAGTGACCTGTTGTTCTACGAGGGATTGCACGGCGCGGCCGTCACCGATGCCGTCGATGTCGCCCAATTCACCGATCTGCTGGTGGGGGTGGTGCCGATCATCAATCTCGAGTGGATTCAGAAGGTGTACCGGGACAAGACCCATCGCGGGTATTCCAGTGAGGCGGTGATCGATACGATCCTGCGCCGGATGCCGGACTACGTGAAATACATCTGTCCGCAGTTCTCGCGGACCTATGTGAACTTCCAGCGGGTGCCGACCGTCGACACGTCGAATCCGTTCATCGCGCGCAGCATTCCCACGGCCGACGAGAGTTTCGTGGTGATCCGGTTCGCCGACCCGAAGGTGATCGATTTCCCGTATCTGCTGTCGATGCTGCACGACTCGTTCATGTCGCGGCCGAATTGCATCGTGGTGCCCGGCGGCAAGATGGAACTGGCGATGCAGTTGATCTTCACCCCGCTCATCCTGCGGCTGATGGACAAGCGGCCCAAACGATTCGTGTGAGATCGGGGGTGAGGGCCTGTCAGTCCGGGAGCATCGGGACCGACAGGCCCTCACCGCTGTTGAGCAATGCGGCGCGGGTGACGGCGGCCGAGCCGAACCGGCGGCGCAGGTCGTCGAGGGTGGCGTCGAGGGTGTTCTCGGCGCGGGGTTCCAGGGGGAGGGTGAGTTGCATGGTGTCGGCGTCGTCGAGGTTGGTCAACGACAGGCCGATGAGGGTGATGCCGCGTTCGGCGATCAGGGGTTGGGCGGTGTCGAGCAGCAGGCGGGCGGCGTGGCGCAGCGACGCGGTGGCGTCGGTGGCCTCGACCAGGGTGTGTGAGCGGGTCGCCCGGGTGAAGTCGTCGAAGCGTAATCGCAGGATGACGGTGCGGCACACGCGCTCCGCGGCGCGCAGCCGGCGGCCCAGCCGATCGGTGAGACCGTCGAGGTAGGCGGCGATCTCCTCCGGGGTGCGGTGACGGCGGCCCAGCGCGCGCTGCGCGCCGATCGAGCGCCGACGTTTCCCGGTCTCCACGCGCCGCGGATCGCGACCCCACGACAGTGCGAACAGGTGCCGCGCCGCGCCCGGCCCGAGGATGGCGCGCAGGTGCGGTTCGCCGAGTTCGGCGAGCTGCCCGACCCGGGTGATGCCGTTCTCGTGCAGGGTCGCGGCGGTCACCGCGCCGACGCCCCATAATCGTTCGACCGGCAGCGGGTGCAGGAAATCGAGTTCACGGCCGGGCTCCACCAGCCGCAAGCCGTCGGGTTTGGCCACCGCCGAGGCCACCTTGGCCAGGAACTTGTTGCGGGCGATACCGACCGAGATCGGCAGCCCGACCTCCCTGCTGACCCGGGCCCGCAGGGCGTGCGCGATCTCGATCGGCGCGCCGCTGATCCGCCGCAGCCCGCCGACGTCGAGAAACGCCTCATCGATCGAGATGCCCTCCACGATCGGGGTGGTGTCATGGAAGACCGCGAACACCGCCTTGCTCGCCGCGGCATAGGCCGACATCCGCGGCGGCACGACCACCGCGTGCGGGCACAAGCGCAAGGCCTGGCCCGCGTTCATCGGGGTCCGGACACCGAAGGCCTTGGCCTCGTAGCTCGCGGCCAGCACCACCCCGCCACCCACGATGACGGGTTTGCCCCGCAACCACGGCTGATCGCGTTGCTCGACCGAGGCATAGAAGGAATCCAGGTCGGCATGCAGGATCGACGCCTCGGCGCGGGTCTGGATGCGCGGGCGGCGGGCGGGAGCGGAGTCGGACACGAACATATGTTCGCATCGGGGTCCGACAGAAAGGGTTGCCGCGCGATAGCGGTCTCACCGCGGCGCAGCCGGTAGTGTGAAGCCGGTTTCGGCGAGTCGGCGATGATGAGGGAGACGGTAGGCGGTGCGTGGTTTCGGCGATCTCGAAGCGGTGCTGATGGACCGCCTGTGGGATCGCGACGTGGACTCGACCACCGTGCGCGAACTGTTCGACGAGCTCGCCGCCGAACGTGACATCGCCTACACCACGGTCATGTCGACCATGGACAACCTGCACCGCAAGGGCTGGCTGGCCAGGGAACGCGACGGTCGCGCCTACCGGTACTGGCCGACGATGACCCGCGAGGAACACAGCGCCCAGCTCATGCACGAGGCGCTCGGGCTCGGCGGCCGGTCCGATCTCGTGCTGAGTCATTTCGTCGACCGGATCAGTGACGACGAGTTCGCCGGATTACGGGCCGCCCTCCGGCGGGTGGTGTCCAAGCGCGCCGAGGAGAACTAGTGCTCGAAGTCGGGTGGGATCAGGTTTTCGCCTGGCGGTTGCGCAGGCAGTTCGTCACCGAGCCCGCCGCGGGCGGCGTCGCGACGATCGCGGGCAGGCTGGCCGGGGTGCAGGCGCAGGTCGCGTCGGCGGCGGAGACGGCCGTCGCGATCCGGAGCCGGGACGCGGCACCGAACGCGGTGGCCGACGCGCTGACGGCGGGCACCCTCGTCAAGACCTGGGCGATGCGCGGCACGCTGCACGCGATGGTGCCCGATCAGGCCGCCGCGGCCCTGGCGCTGATCGGCGCGGCCCGGACGTGGGAGAAGCCGTCGTGGCAGAAGACCTTCGGCGCGACCCCCGATCAGGTGGCGGCGCTGGTGGAGGTGGTCTCGGCGGTACTCGCCGAGCAGGTCCTCACGCGCGACGAACTCGTCGATGCCGTGCTGGCCGAGCCCGGCTTCGCGCACCTGGGTGAGCAGCTGCGCTCCGGCTGGGGCGCGGTGCTCAAGCCGCTGGCCTGGCAGGGCGCGCTGTGTCACGGTCCGGCGCGCGGCACGAAGATCACCTTCACCAGCCCCGGACACCTGGTTCCCGGCTGGACGGGTGTGCCCGACCCCGAGCTCGCCGCGCCGACACTGATCCGCGCCTACCTCGGCGCGTACGGTCCGGCGACGCCGGAGGTCTTCGATGCCTGGCTCAGCCGCAACAGCCTGCGCAAGACCCTGGTGCGCGGCTGGTTCGCCGCGCTGGGCGACGCACTGACCGAGGTCGACGTCGAGGGCCGGCGCGGCTGGATCCCGACCGAATTCGCCGACGAACTGGCCGCCGCGCGACTCGACGGCGCCGTGCATCTGCTCGGCCCGTTCGATCAGTACGTGCTCGGACCCGGCACCGCCGACACCGTGCTGCTGCCCGCCGAGCATCGCGCGAAGGTCAGCCGCACGGCGGGCTGGATCTCGCCGCTGGTCGTGGTCGACGGGCGGATCGCGGGGACCTGGGACCGGGTCGACGGCGAGGTCGCGGTGACGATGTTCGACGGTGGACACCTGCCGTCCCGGGCGCTGTCGACGGCGGTGGCCGCGGTGCGAGAAGGCTGATCGGAGACCGTATTCCGGATATTCCGGACACCGAACCAAGCGCTTGCTACGCTCGCGCGATGATCCCCACGATCGTTTGGGGCACCGGCAACGTAGGCCGAGCGGCCATTCGTGCCGTGGCTGCCCACCCGGCCCTGGAACTCACCGGGGTGCTGGTGCACAATCCCGACAAGGTCGGCCGTGACGCCGGTGACCTGGCCGGACTCGACTACGGGCTGGGGGTGGCGGCCACCGACGACATCGACGCGCTGCTCGCCACCGGGCCACGCGCGGTCGTCTACGCGGCCTCCGGTGAGATCCGCCCCGATGATGCCCTCGCCGACATCGTGCGCGCGATCCGCGTCGGTGCCGTCGTCGTCACGCCCGCCCTCTACGCCCTCTACGACGCGAGCAACGCGCCCGCCGAGATGCGCGACCCGGTGCTGGCCGCGATCGCCGAGGGCGGCGGTTCGCTGTTCGTCTCCGGTGTCGATCCCGGCTGGGGCAACGATGTGCTGCCGCTGTTGATCAGCGGGCTCTCCAGCACCCTCGAGGTGGTGCGCTGCCAGGAGATCTTCGACTACTCCACCTACGACCAGCCCGACTCGGTGCGCTATCTGGTCGGCATGGGACAGCCGATGGACTACCAGCCGCCGATGCTGCTGCCCTCCGTGCCGACGATGGTGTGGGGCGGGCAGGTCCGGCTCATGGCCAGGGCGCTGGGCGTGGAGCTCGACGAGATCCGCGAGACGCTCGACCGGCGTGCACTCGATGCGACGGTGCAGACCACGCAGATGGGCGAATTCGAGGCGGGCACCCAGGGCGCGGTGCGGTTCGAGGTGCAGGGCATCGTGGAGGGTGAGCCGCGCATCGTCATCGAGCACGTCACCCGGATCCATCCCAGCTGCGCGCCGGACTGGCCGACACCGCCCGACGGCGTCGGCGCGCACCGCGTGATCATCGAGGGCACGCCCCGGATCGAGGTCAGCGTGGAAGCCGCGGACGAGGGCGGCAACCGGTCGGCGGGCGGAAACGCCACGGCGGTGGGCCGGTTGGTCAACGCCGTCGACTGGCTGGTCGAGGCCGAACCCGGCCTCTACGACGCACTCGATGTGCCGCTGCGGGCCGCGGTCGGCAAACTCGGAAGGAAGACACCATGATCATCGACATTCCCGAGGGCAAGGACCCGATCGGCTACGTCTGGGGCGAGATGGTGCCCGGCATCGGGGTCGCCGCCGCCGCGTTCTCACTGTCGGTCTACGAACACTCGACGCTGGGGCTGCGCGAGTTCGAGGCGGCCCGACTGCGGATCGCGCAGATCAACGGGTGCCTGTTCTGTCAGGACTGGCGCACCGAACGCGACGGGCAGAAGGTCGAGGCCGAGTTCGCCGACGCCGTCACGAACTGGCGCACCACCGAACTCTTCGACGACCGGGCTCGCCTGGCCGCCGAATACGCCGAGCGCTACGCCACCGACCATCACAGCCTCGACGACGAGTTCTGGGCCAGGATGTTCGAGCACTACACCCAGACCGAGGTGGTCGAGCTGAGCATGAGCATCGGATCGTGGCTCGCGTTCGGTCGGCTCAACCGGGTGCTCGGCCTGGACACCGTCTGCGTCCTGCCCGGCCACTGAGGCGGGCGCAGTAGGCTGCGGGCCGTGGTGGACTCTCCGGTACAGCAGCTGATCGACACGGTGGCCTGGGTACTGATCGAGGACGGGCGCATCCTGTGCGCCCGCCCCCGGGGCAAGGACGTCTTCTTCATCCCCGGCGGGAAACGGGAAGGCGCCGAGACCGATGTGCAGACGCTGGTGCGGGAGGTCGCCGAGGAACTGAGCGTCGACCTCGCACCGGAAAGCGCGGCCCATGTCGGCACCTATGAGGCCGCGATCGCCGACGGTCACCCCACCGTCGTGCGGATGGCCTGCTACACCGCCGAGTACCGCGGCGTCCTGACCGCCAGCAGCGAGATCGAGGCCCTGGCCTGGTTCGGCTACCGCGATCGCGATCTCGTGCCGCCGGTCGACCAGTTGCTCTTCGACGATCTGGCGGCGGCGGGTTCCCTACGGTGAGCGGGGTCGGGCGGACGATCGGCTATGCCCTGCTCGCGCTGCCCCTGGCCCTGTCGCCGGTCCGCACCCGGCTTCGGGTGCCGCGCCTGCTCCTGCACGAACCCGTCTCCGCCCGCCGCGTCCCGGCTCTGCGCTGCCTGGTCCACTCCGTCCTGTCCGCGGGTACCGGTCTGGTCGCCTGGTTCCTCACCCTGCTCGCCGGCCTGGTCCTGATCCGCGGCCTCGCCTACCCCGTGGTGGCCGCGAACGCCTACGAAACCGCCTGGGGTGGCCCCACTCTCGTCGGCGCCTGGCTGGTCCACGCCGCGCTCGGCCTACTCCTGGCCCCGGCCTTCCTCGGCATCGTCGCCCTCCTCGGCCGCCTCCAGCTGCGCCTGGCCCGCACCGTCCTCGGCCGCGACGCAACCTGGTGGACCATCCCTATCAGCATCGCCCTCACCACGGCGGGCACCCTGTTCTTCATCGCCTGGACCCATCAGATCTGAACGGGCTCAGCCGAATTCACGATCCCTCGGCGCGTTCACAGGCGTCATCACCGGACACCGCACAGCCGCGGAT
This sequence comes from Nocardia sp. NPDC003269, assembly GCF_042888005.1. NCBI lineage: Bacteria > Bacillati > Actinomycetota > Actinomycetes > Mycobacteriales > Nocardiaceae > Nocardia > Nocardia sp. NPDC003269. Next base: position 527,073 of record NZ_JBIAPA010000003.1, on the reverse strand, counting down.
CGAGGGATACGGCAGTGAGTTCGGCGGGTAGACGACTCGACGATCCGCTACCGCGTGGCGAACGCCCGGTGCTGATGGTGTCGATCAGCACCGGGCGAACGTTCGGGCGGTACACCTACCCGTGCGATACCTTGGCGGGCTCGGAGTCCTGTTGCTCGGCCGCCGGCGGTGTCGAGCGGATGCCGAGGCCGAGCAGGCCGGCGAGGACGGCGACGGCGGCGGTGACGTACCAGGCGCGGTGGAAGGCGTCGAGGGTGGCGGTGGGGGTGGCGGGGTGGCCGAGGAGGGCGACCAGGAGGGCGACGCCGACGGCGAGGCCGAGTTGGCGGGACATGCTCAGGACGGCCGAGCCGGTCGCGAAGCGGTGCGGAGGTAGGGTTCCCGCGCCGGCGGCGAAGGCGGTGGGCAGGGTGAGGCCGACGCCGAGGCCGGTCAGCAGCATGCCGCCGAGCAGGCCGGACGGGTAGTCCGGGGTCAGTTCGGCGGCCCGGGCCCACCACAGCAACCCGCCGCCGAAGGCCAGCCCGCCCGCGGCGATCACCGGACCGGCGCCGACGCGGGCGATGAGGCGGCCCGCGGCGATCGCGACGATCGGGACGACCAGCGGTCCCGGCGCGATCGCCAGTCCGGTGCGCAGTGCCGACCATCCCCACACGTTCTGCGCCCACAGGGTGACCGACAGCAACATGCCCGCGAACGTGATCTGGAAGACGAGCGAATTGGCGCTCGCCAGGGTGAAATTCGGGGCCCGCAGCAGCGCTGGATCCACCACCGGACTGGGGTGCCGCGCCGACGACACGACGAAGACCACCCCCAGGGCGAGCGCGACCGTGAACGCGGCCAGCACCCCGGTCGACGTCCAGCCCCAGTCCGGACCCTGCACCACGGCCAGGATGAACGACCCGACCGCGCCGATCAGGGCCACCGCGCCCACCAGGTCCGGCAGTGGACCGCACTCGGCAGGCGGGCGTGGCAGCGTGCGCGCACCGACCGCCAGGGCGACCAACCCGATCGGCACGTTCACCAGAAACACCCAGCGCCAATCGAGTTCGACCAGCAGACCGCCGATCACCGGTCCCAGCGCGGCGCCGAGACCGCCGAAGGCGACCCACAGCCGCACCGCGCCCGCCCGCCGCTCGGGCGGTGTCGCGGCCAGGACCAGCGCCAGGGAGGACGGTGTCAGCAGCGCGCACCCGACGGCCTGCACGACGCGGAATCCCACGAGCGAGGTCACATCCCAGGCCACCACGCACAGTGCCGAACCCAGTACGAAGATGGCGAGGCCGAGCAGGAAGGTCGCGCGATTGCCGTTGCGGTCGCCGAGGCGCCCCGCGGGGACGAGCAGCGCGGCGAAGACGATCGCGTAGAGGTTGAGCACCCACGACAGCCCGGTGAGCCCGGCGCCGAAATCGGTGGCCATGGCGGGCATGGCGACATTGACGATGAACAGGTCCAGGCTCGACAGCAGGACGCCGGTGGAGACGACGGCGAGTACCACCCGGGGATCGGTGGTGCGCGCGGTGACGACGGAATTCATGCGAAAGCTCCCGATCAGCCGAGGACGCGGCGGGTCTGGCGGGCGGTGGCGAGCAGGACCCCGTCGCGGTCCCAGATATCGGTGTCGTCGACGGACCAGCCGTCCCCGGCGCTGATCGCGGCGGCGCGCACGAGGACGGGTGCCTCGGCGAGCCGGGTGGGATCGGCGTGCAGTTGCAGCGACAGTGTGACGGTCGGCACCGCGACCGGCGCGGTGAGCAGCGGGAACAGTCCGGGCGGCAGCGCGTCGGCGAGGACGGCCAGACTGGGTGCGTCCAGCGGCAGCGCGGGATCGAGGGCGATCCAGGCGCACATCATCGCCTCGTCCGCGCCGCTGAGCGGCAGCGGGCCCGCGGCGGGCCGGATGACGAAATGCGCTCCCACCGGAACGATCTCCGGCGGCAACTGGAACAGCGCACACTCCTGCGGCGCGGGAACAGCGGGCGCGGGCCGGGCCGAGTGGGCGGCGATCGCGGTGACCCCCGCCGCGCCGAGGGTGACCGAGGCGGCGGCGACGGGCGCACCGTCCTGCTCGGCGACCACATCGAGGATCGTCGTGCTGCGTCCGACGACGTGTTCGGCGGTGCGCAGCGTGAACGCGCCGGTCGCCGGGCGGCCGAGGAAGCGGATGTCGGCGGCGCGCACGGGCTGATCGCGGGTGCTCGCGCGCTGGGCGGTGTCGATCAGGAGTCCGGCGAGCGCGCCACCGTGCGGGCCGGTCCAGCCTCGCCAGGAATCGCCGACGACGGCCTGCCAGTGCCCGGGTGCGGTGGCGGTGAGGGCGAATTCCGCGCCCAGCCGCCCAGTGAGTTTCATCATGAAACTTACGGTAGATGGGTGAGTTCGTTCATGCAACCGACTAGACTCGGGGCATGCGCCGCACCAGCTTCGAGGACATGAACTGCTCCCTGGCCCAATGCCTGGAGGTGGTCGGGGAGTGGTGGACGCTGCTGATCGTGCGCGACGCCCTGTTCGGCGTGACCCGCTTCGACGAGTTCCGCGAGCGACTCGGCATCGCGCGCAATGTGCTCACCCAACGCCTCGACGGCCTGGTCGAGCACGGGATCATGGCCAAGGAGTCCTACCAGGACAACCCGGTGCGCTACGACTACCTGCTCACCCCCAAGGGGCGCTCGCTGTGGCAGGTCGTCACCGCGATGCGGCAGTGGGGCGACGAGTGGGCGGCGCCCAACGGCGCGCCGGTCGTGGCCGTGCATCGCGGCTGCGGTCAGGTCGCCACCGTCGAACCGGTGTGTTCACACTGCGGCGAGCGGGTACTCGGCCGGGACCTGACGCCGATCGACGGCCCGGGGGCCGGTCCGGTGTCGATGCTGCCGACGCGCTGACCACGCCCGCGCCGGTTCGGCTCGGCCCCGCGGAGAGCGTGCACACCGGGCGACGCCACTGTGAAGTGTGCCAAGGTGTGCGCGGTCGTGCGACGAGTCCGCTAGCCTGCCGGGTGTCCGTTCCCCGAACGAAGGTGATCGAAAAGTGACTTCCGTGGTCGATGCCCCTGATATCGCGTCGAAGGTTGGGCATTACTACCGGGTCGACGACGTCTACGAGGTCGGCCGCGAGAAGATCCGCGAATATGCCCGCGCGGTACAGGATTTCCACCCCGCGCACTGGGACGAGGACGCGGCGACCGCGCTCGGCTACCCGGGGCTGGTCGCGCCGCTGACCTTCGTCTCCATTCCGGCCATGGCCGCCAACCGGCCACTGTTCGAGTCGGTCGTCGTCGGCTACGACATGTTCGTGCAGACCGAGCAGGTCTTCGAGCAGCACAAGCCGATCGTCGCCGGTGACCGGCTGGTCGTCGACGTCGAGCTGTCCTCGGTGCGCCGCATCGCGGGCAAGGACCTGATCACCGTCACCAACACCTTCGCCGACGAATCCGGCGAGACGGTGCACATCATGCACACCACGGTCGTCGGCATCACCGGCGAGGGCGTCGATCCCGAGATCACCAGTGCGGTGGAGAACGTGATGGTGCACGGGGTCAAGGTGTTCGGTAACAGTGACGCCACCGTCGAAGAAGCGGGCGAGACGCCGCTGCGCCCCGAAGGCGAGCTCCGGCTCTCCGTGGCCGGCGCGGCCCGCGTCCCCAGCACGACGCTGTCGTTCGAGGAGCTGACCGTCGGTGCCGAGCTCCCGCTGCGCGACGCGCACCTGTCCCGCGGCGACCTGGTCAACTACGCGGGTGTCTCCGGCGACGGCAACCCGATCCACTGGGACGAGAGCATCGCCCGCCTCGCCGGCCTGCCGAATGTGATCGCGCACGGCATGCTCACCATGGGCCTGGGTGCCGGTTTCGTCTCGGCGTGGTCCGGTGACCCGGGCGCGGTGACCCGCTACGGCGTGCGGCTGTCGAACTACACCATCGTCGACTTCCAGAGCGGCGGCGAGGTGGAGTTCACCGGCCGGGTGAAGTCGCTCGACGCCGACACCAAGTCCGCGGTGATCGCCATCGTCGCCAAGTCCGGCGGCCGCAAGATCTTCGGTCTCGCCACCACCACGCTGCGTTTCCGCTGATCCGATGGTGGTGGACCCGGCCGCCCGGGTTCACCACCATCGCCGGTTCAGCCTGCCGCGGGCACGCCGATCCGGTCGCTGTCGGCCGCGTCTCGCTCGGTCACGACCGGGCTCACGCGCACCCAGGTGTTGTTGACCGCCGCGGTCCCGGTGAGCGGATCGGTGCGGGTCGGATCGTGCAGCAGGTTGACATTGACGCCCGGCTGCGCCGCGGCCACCTGCCAGCCGACACCGGGTTCCCGATGGCCCCAGCCGTGCGGGATGGCCACCACGCCGGGGCGGATGTCGTCGCTGACCTCCACCGGCACGACGATCGTCCCGACCGAGGACTCGACGCGGGCCGGATCGCCGTCGGCGAGGCCGCGGGTGGCGGCGTCGTCGGGATGCACCAGGACGGTGCAGCGATCGCGGCCCTTCATCATGGACGGGATGTTGTGCAGCCAGGAGTTGTTGCTGCGCAGGTGGCGTCGGCCGATGAGTTGCAGGTCGTAGCCCGCGCTCGCCGCGGTGTCGGCCTTGTCGAGGACCACGTGGAGGGCGGCCAGCAGATCTGGCGGCGTCAGCTGGACCTTGCGATCCTTGGTTCCGATGAGCTCGCGCAATCGCGGCACCAGCGGCCCCAGGTCGACGCCGCCCGCCGTCGAGCGAATCTTGTTGACCGTCAGCCCCTTCCGTCCCTTGCGCAGGATGCCGTACGGGCCGGTGGCGATGGCGGCAGCGGTCAATCGCAGCGGGCTGAGCTGTTCGAGCACGCCGGTGAGCGCGCGGCCGGTGACACGCCGTGCGGGCAGCGGCACCACCTCGGTGAGCAGCCGGGCCAGGATCTGCCAGTCCTCGAGCCCGTCGGCCGGCGGTTCGAACACGGGCGCGTCGAAACGCACGTTGTTGCGGACGCTGAACACCGGGAACACCAGATTGAGGTCCTCGCGTTCCAGCGGCGAGACCGGCGGCAGGATGATGTCGGCGTGACGGGTGGTCTCGGTGACGTACATGTCGACCGCGACGTAGAAGTCCAGGGACTCCAGGGCCTCGTCTAGGCGTCCGCCCTGGGGTGTGGACAGCACCGGATTGCCCGCGTAGGTGATCATCGCCCGGATCCGGTCCGAGCCCTCGGCGAGGATGTCCTGGGCCAGCACCGACACCGGTAGTTCGCCGCGGAAGGATTTCTGGGTGCCGGAGCGATCGGTCCAGGCGCCGTAGCCCATCGGCAGGTACTTGCCGTAGCGGGCGACGTCGACCGGCGGGGTCGCGAACATCTGCCCGCCCACCCGATCGAGATTTCCGGTGACGGCGTTGATCGTGTTCACCAGCCAGTGGGTCAGCGCGCCGGTGGTCTGCAGGCAGACCCCGATCCGGGCGTACAGCACCGCCGAGGGGGCCGCGGCGTGATCGCGGGCCAGGCGCCGGATGGTGTCGGCGTCGACGCCCGCGTGCACTGCCATCCGGTCCGGTGTCGTCGTGGCGACCAGCTCGCTCAGCTGATCCCACCCCGCGCATTGCGCGCGGACGGCGCGCTCGTCGCACAGCCCCTCGGTGACGAGCACGTGCAGCATGCCCAGCAGCAGGTAGACATCGCCGCCGGGGCGCACCGCGACGTGCTCGTCGGCCAGCCGGGCGGTCTCGGTGCGGCGCGGGTCGATCACGACGACGGTGCCGCCGCGTTTGCGGACGTCCCGGATGCGCAGTTTCGCGCCGGGCATGGTCGTGATCGACCCGTTGGACACCGCCGGGTTGGCGCCGAGGATCACCAGCCGGTCGGTGCGGTCGATATCGGTGACCGGCATCAGCACATTGGCGCCGAACATCCGCCAGGCGACGAATTCCTGCGGGAACTGGTCGATCGAGGACGCGGAGAAGAAATTGCGGGTCAGCAGCGCGGTACGCAACGCGACGCCGTAGATCACCGAGGAACTGTGCGCGGCCGGGTTGCCCATGTACATCCCGATCGCGCTGGGACCGTGGGCCGCGCGCACCGCCCGCAGTCGCTGCCCTATCTCGCGGAACGCCTCGTCCCAGCCGATCGGTTCGAAGCTGTCCCCCACGCGGCGGACGGGAGTGCGCAATCGGTCGGGATCGTGGTGAAGCCCGCCCATCGCCGTCGCCTTGGGGCAGATGTAGCCCTTCGACAGCACGTCGTCGGGATTGCCCTCGATCCGCGTGACCTGCTCGCCCTCCACCGTCACCAGAATTCCACAGTGTGCCTCACACAGCGTGCACTGCCGCGCGATCGTCTTGCCGTCCACAGCTTCCCCACCTTTCGCCGAACCGCTCGATCCACGCTAACCCGGCCCCAGGCCCCACAGATCCATCTACGGGTGGAGATTTTCCTTCGTTGGTGGTGGGTGACGGGCAGTCCGGCGATTCTCGACACGGTGCGCCGTTGCGGCGAGGATGGGCCGATGTCGACACGCGAACTGGTCGTGCTCGGGACAGCGGGTGCTGTGCCGACGCGGCGGCGGAACCACAACGGGTATCTCCTGCGCTGGGACGGGCGGGGTGTGCTGTTCGATCCCGGGGAGGGGACGCAGCGGCAGATGTCGCAGGCGGGTGCGTCGGCGACCGAGCTGCACTGGCTGTGTGTCACCCACTTCCACGGCGACCACTCCCTGGGGGTGCCGGGCATCGTGCAGCGGCTGGGTCGCGACGGTGTCCCGCATGATGTGCACGCGGTGTTTCCCGCCGACGGCGCCGCCTACTGGGAGCGGTTGAAGCACGCGACCAGCTACTACGACGAACCGCGGCTGGTGGAACATCCGCTCAGCGGGCCCGGCGAGACGCTCCAGGCCGACGGTTTCACCCTCACCGCCCTGCCGCTGGACCACAGCATCACCACCTACGGTTACCGCCTCGCCGAACCCGACGGCCGGACGTTTCTGCCCGAACGCCTACGCGCCCACGGGATCTCCGGTGCGGCGGTCCGGGAACTGTCCGGCGCGCTGCTCGAGGAATGCACGGTGCCCCGGCCGGGGCAGATGGTCGCGTTCGTGATGGACACCCGCCTGTGCGACAACGTCTACGCCCTCGCCGACGGGGTGGACATGCTCATCATCGAATCCACGTTCCTGGACTCCGAGACCGACCAGGCCAACGAGCGGGGCCACCTCACCGCCCGGCAGGCGGGTGAGGTGGCCCGGTCGTGTGGGGTCCGAACCCTGGTCCTGACCCATTTCTCGGAACGCTACGGCGAATCCGACGATCCGCTGTTCCTGGAGCAGGCGGACTTTCCCGGGGCCGTGCTCGCGCACGATCTCGACCGGGTCCCGCTGCCCGCCCGGCGCCTGGTCCGGTGATCGGTCACCGCTCGTAGTCGCGCACGAACGGCGTGTCGACGCCGAGCGGGCCGAGCGCGGTCGCGCCACCGGGTTCCCCGAGTGGCGCGTCCCGCCCTGGCAGCGGCTCGGCGAAGAAGCGGGCGTTCTCGGCGCGGAACTGTTCCTGCCCGGCCGGGAGGTCGTCCTCGTAGTGGATCGCCTCGACCGGACAGACCGGTTCGCACGCCCCGCAGTCGATGCACTCGACGGGCTGGATGTAGGCCATCCGGTCACCGACGAAGATGCAGTCGATCGGGCACTCCTCGACACAGGCCCGATCCAGGACGTCGACGCAGTCGGCGCCGATCACGAACGTCACAGTGGTCTCCTCCGATCCTGACCCGCGACACGGGACACCTACGATCCTGGTGCCCGTTCGGCGCGGTGGGTAGTAGGCCGGTGCCTACCACCCCATCAGCACCGCTTATGGGTTCGTGGTCGTCACAGCCACTCGCGCAACACCTTCGCGATCGCCTCCAGTGCGCGGCCCTCCGTCATCCGCCAGTGCGTCGCGTCGACGACATGGTTGCGCACGGGCCGGGTGGCGGCCTCGGTCCAGGACGCGGCGCCGGTGGAATCGTCCTGGCCCGCGGTGAAATAGGTGATGGCACCGTCGAATCGGTGCGGCCGGTAGGCCGCGTCGAGTGCCGCCGAGGTGATCGCCGCCTCGACGACCCGCTCGATCCGCGTGGGATCCAGCGAGGCCAGCGGCGACGCGAGCTGACCGAGGACCTGCGCCAGCCCCTGGGCATCGGCGACCTCGTCGAGGGCGCCGTCGGTGGCGAGATCACCGGCGAAGCCGCCGAGCAGATCGGCCGCCGTGACCGGGCTCGCCGCAGCCGGTGCCGCGGCGGTCAGCGTGCTGTCCAGCATGGCGAGCAGCGCGACCTCCTCACCGTCCTCCTGCAACTGCACGGCCATCGCGTGCGCGATCACCCCACCCAGGGACCAGCCGAGCAGGTGGTAGGGCCCTTCGGCCTGGACCTCGCGGATCTGCTTGAGATAGAGCAGCGCCCATTCCTCGATCGAATCCGGCAGCGGCTCGGCCGAACTCAGCACCGGTGACTGCAGACCGTAGACGGGCCGGTCGGCGTGCAGGTGGGCGGCGAGCCCGCCGAACGACCAGGCGACACCGCTGATGGGGTGGATACAGAACAGCGGTTCCCTGGTTCCGCCGGTCCGCAACGGCAACAGGACCTCGAACGCCGCGTCGGCACCCGTGCTGTCGGCCCCGTCGGCGCGCAGGGCCGCGAGGATGCCCGCCGGCGTCGGCGTGGTGAACAGCCAGGTGACCGGGATGGTCGCGGCCACCGCGTCGCTCAGCTGCGTCGCCAGGCGGGTGGCGCTGAGCGAGGTGCCGCCCAGCTCGAAGAAGTGGTCGTCCAGGCCGACCCGGTCCAGCCGCAGCACATCGGCGAAGATCTCGCACACCGTCTGCTCGATCGCGGAATCGGGGGCCCGGTAGACGCGGACCGCCAGCTCGGGTGCGGGCAGCGCCGACCGGTCGAGCTTGCCGACATGGGTGAGCGGCACCTGATCGATGACCATGATCGTGGCGGGCACCATGTGCGAGGGCAGCGACCGCGCCGCCCACTCGAGCAGGTCCTCCACGGCAACCACGCGATCCGGCGCGGCGACCACATAGGACACCAGCACCGTCGCGCCGGTCTGGTTCTCCCGCCCCACCGTGACGGCATAGCCGACATCGGCGTGCCCGGCGAGCACGGCGTCGATCTCCTCGAGTTCGATGCGGAACCCGCGGATCTTCAGCTGGAAGTCGGTGCGCCCGCGATACTCCAGCGCCCCGTCGGCATTCCACGCCGCCAGGTCACCGGTGCGATACAGGCGGGTGCCCGCGTGGAACGGGTTGGCCACGAATCGCTCCGCGGTCAGATCCGGCCTGCCGAGATAGCCGCCGGCCAGCTGCGCGCCGGCCAGGTACAGCTCACCCGGCACACCGACCGGCACCGGGCGCAGCCGCGCGTCGAGCACGTAGACCTGACTGTTCCAGACCGGCTTGCCGATCGGGACCGTCGCGGTGTCCGCGGCGCCGACCTGGTGACTGGTGATCGAGACCGCCGCCTCGGTCGGCCCGTACACGTTGAACAGGGTGGCGTGCGGTGCCGCGGACTCGAATCGGCGGGCCGAGGCCGCGGGCAGGGTCTCGCCGATGGCCAGGACCCGGCGCAGCGAGGTGGGCAGGGCGTCGGCGGGCAGCGCGTCGAGCATCGAGGGCACCGCGTGCAGCGTGGTGACGCCCTCGCGACGCATCAGGTCGGCGAGGTAGGCCGGATCGCGGTGACCGTCGGGGGCGGCGATGACCAGGCGTCCGCCCGAGACCGCCGTCGACCAGAACTCCCATACCGACAGGTCGAAGGTCGCCGCCGTCTTCAGCAGCACGACGTCCTCGGCGGTGAGACCGAATCGTTCTGCCTTCCAGCGCAACTGATTGACCACGGCCGCGTGCGACACCACGACACCCTTGGGCCTGCCCGTCGAGCCGGAGGTGAAGATCACGTACGCGGTGTTGGCGGCCCGCAACGGTGCGCGCCGATCGCGATCGGTGAGCGGGGCGGCGCCGAGTGTCGACAGCTCGAGCTGATCCACCGCGATGACCCGGGTTCCGGCGGCCGTGAATCCGGTGGCGGTGTCGGTGAGGACGAGGATCGGCAGTGCCGTGTCCAGGATGTACTCGGTGCGCGCGACCGGCTGATCGGGATCGATCGGCACATAGGCGCCACCGGCGGTGGCGACCGCGTACATCGCGACCACCAGGTCGACCGAGCGCCGCATGGCCAGCGCCACCCGGGTCTCCGGTCCCACACCCGCGGCGACCAGATACCGGGCCAGCCGGTTCACCCGCGCGTCGAGCTCGGCGAAGGTCCACCGCCGGCCGTCGGCGACGAGGGCCACCGCGTGCGGGTCGGCGGCGACGGTCTCGTCGAGCAGCGACACCAGGGTCGCGGCTGGATCGGTGTGGCGCGCGGTGCGATTCCACCGCTCCACGATGCGGGTCCGCTCCGCCGGGGCGAGCAGATCGATCGTGTGCAGCGGGGCGCCGGGCGCGGCGACCACGGCGGCGATGATCCGGCTGAACCGTTCGAGGAAGCCGCGCACCGTCGACGCGTCGAACAGGTCGGTGGCGAAGGTGCAGTAGCCGCCGATGCCGGCCGCGGAACCGTCGGCGGTGTACCGGTCGGCCAGGATGAGGTGCAGGTCGAACTGGGACAGTTCGCGATCGGTCTCCACCGAGGAGACGGTGACGCCGGGCAGGTCCATCCGCACCTCGGCCAGGTTCTGGAACGACAGGCCGACCTGGAACAGCGGATGACGGGCCGTGGAGCGGGCCGGGTTGAGCACCTCGACGAGTCGCTCGAACGGGACGTCGCTGTGCGCGAAGGCCCGCAGGTCGATCTCGCGCTGGCGGCCGAGGAGTTCGGCGAAGCTCGCGTCGCCGTCGACCTCGGTGCGGAACACCAGTGTGTTGACGAACATGCCGATCAGATCGTCCAGCTCGGCCTCGCCGCGCCCGGCGACCGGAGTGCCGATGGCGATGTCGGTCGTGCCCGACAGCCCGGCCAGCAGCACCGCCAGCGCGGTGTGCACGGCCATGAACAGGGTCGCGCCCTGCGTGCGGGCCAGTTCGGTGAGCGCGGCATGGGTGGCGTCGTCCACCGTGAACGGCACCCGGCCACCGGCGTAGGACTGCACGGGCGGTCGTGGGCGGTCCCGGGGCAGGTCGAGCTGGTCGGGCAGCCCGGCCAGGGCCCGGCGCCAGTAGGCGATCTGCTCGGCGCCGACCGAGGACGGATCGGTGTCCTCGCCCAGCAGCGTCTGCTGCCACACCGCGTAGTCGGCGTAGTGGACCGCCAGCGGAGTCCACGTGGGCGCGTGCCCGGTGACGCGGGCGCCGTAGGCGGTCACCAGATCGCGGGTGAGGGGTCCGCCGGAGAAACCGTCACCGGCGATGTGGTGGATCGCCATGGCAAGGACGAAGTCCTCGGGGCCGACCTCGAACAGCGTCGCCCGCAACGGCACCTCGGTGGTGACATCGAACACCGTCGAAACCAGCTGCGACACAGCAGATTCCACCTCGGCGGACGCCTGCGCGGTCAACCGGGGCAGGTCGGGATGGTCGGCGGGCAGCACCACCTGCACCGGCGCGTGGTCGGCGACCGGATACACCGTGCGCAGGATCTCGTGCCGGGCCACCACATCACCGAACGCCGCCTGCAACGCGACGACATCGAGCGCGCCGGACAGGCGCAACACGACCGGAATCGTGTAGGCCGAGGTGTGGGTGTCGAAGCGGTTGAGGAACCACATGCGCTGCTGGGCGGGCGAGAGCGGTACCCGTTCGGGCCGTGGCTGTGCCCGCAGCGCCGGGCGGCGGCCTGCCCTGGTCAGCCGGGACACCTCCGCGGCGCACTCGGCGACCGTCGGTGCCGCGAACAGCACCCGCACCGGGACCCGCAGGTCCACGGCCGCGCTGAGGCGGGCGGTGAGCCGGGTCGCGAGCAGCGAGTTGCCGCCGCGTTCGAAGAAGTTGTCGTCGGCGCCGATCCGGTCGACGCCGAGCACCTCCGCGAAGATTTCGGCCACGGTCCGTTCCAGCCCGCTCGCGGGCCGCCGGTAGGGGCGGGCCGCGAAGACGGGCGCGGGGAGCGCCTGGCGGTCGAGTTTGCCGGAGGCGGTCAACGGAATCCGCTCGAGCACCACCACGGCGGCCGGAACCATGTGCGCGGGCAGCATCGACGACGACCACCGGGCCACCGCGGCGGGGTCGAGGTCGCGGCCGGTCACATACGACACCACCGTGGTCTCGCCCGCCGGATTCTCGGCCCCGACCGTCACCGCGAACGTGACCTGCGGATGCCGCCCCAGCACGGCATCGATCTCGCCGAGCTCGATCCGGAAGCCGCGGATCTTGACCTGGAAATCGGTGCGGCCCAGATACTCAAGCTCGTCGGCGTCCTCGGCGCCGCGAACCCACCGCACCAGATCGCCGGTGCGGTACATGCGTTCACCCGCCACACCCCACGGGCAGGCGACGAACCGGTCGGCGGTCACGGCGCCACGGCCGTGATAGCCGCGGGCCAGCCCCGGACCGGCCAGATACAGCTCGCCGGTGACCCCGACGGGCACCGGGTGCAGCCGGTCATCGAGGACCACCGCGCGCAGTCCGGGCACCGGGCGACCGATCGTGACCCGGTCACCGGAGCGCAACCGCGCGTAGGTCGCGCCGATCGTCGCCTCGGTCGGTCCGTACCCGTTGAGGAAGCGGCGGCCGCGCTGCCAGGCGGCCAGCAGTTCGGCGGTGCACGCCTCACCGCCGGCCGAGACACACACCAGATCGGGCAGGCCCGCCGGATCGAGGGTGCCCAGCAGGGCCGGGGTGATGATCGTGTGGGACACGCGTTCCCGGCGCAGCAGGTCGTCGAGATCGGTGCCGCCCACGGTGTCCGGTGGCGCGATCACCAGGGTGGCACCGCGATGGAAGGCGGTGCCGATCTCCTCGATCGACTGGTCGAAGCTGGGCGAGCAGACGTGCAGCATCCGATGGTCGTGCCGCAGACCCATGATGGTGGCCGAGTGCGTGACCAGGGCGGCCAGGCCCGCGTGGGTGACGGTGACGCCCTTGGGCCGTCCGGTGGAGCCGGAGGTGTAGATGACGTAGGCCGCGTGGTCGCGCCGCAACGGCGCCCGGCGGTCCCGGTCGCGCACCGCGGTGGCGGGATGGTCGGCGATGCGGGAGCGCACGGCCGGATCGTCGAGCACGAGCCAGCGCACCGCTTCGCCGAGTTCCCGCGCGTGTCCAGCGACGGTGAGGCCAACGGCGGCACCGGAATCCTCGAGCATGTGCCGCACCCGGTCGGCGGGATAGTTCGGGTCGACCGGCAGATACACGCCACCGGCTTTCGCGATCGCCCAGAACGCCAGGATCGACCGGTAGCCGCGCGGGATCGCCGAGGCGACCACGGTTTCCGGCCCGACCCCGTCGGCGATCAGGACCCGCGCCAGGCGCGAGGAGTCGGCGTCGAGCTCGCCGTAGGTGTGGCCGCGGCCGTTGTCGCGCACCGCGATCCGGTGCTGGCCGTAGTCGGTGCCGCGGACCAGCAGCTGCGGCAGCGTGGCGATGGTCGACGGTGTGCCGCCGTCGCCGAGCCGGGTCAGGAACAGGTCCTCGTCGCGGTCCGACAGCGGCAGGTCACCGACCGGGGTCCCCGGTCGCTGGGCGAGAGCGGCCAGGATACGGAGCAGGCGCCGACCCAACGTCAGCGCGTCATCGTCGTCGAAAAGCGTTCGGGCGAAGGCGATGTCGAGCGTCGAGCCGGCCGCGTCGTCGAGCACGGCGAGGGCCAGCTCGCCGGCGGGGAGGTGATCGAAGCCCAGACACACCTGAGCGAGGTGATCGGTCCCGAGCAGGACGGCCAGCTCAGCCGGGGGAATTCCGGCGTGCGCGAGGGCCTGTGTCTCGCTGTGGTGCGCGTGGGGCAGCAGGGCCAGGAACGGCTGGGCGTCGTCGATCCGGGTGCGGACCACCATGTTCTGCTCGGGTGCGGCGATCACGATGTCGTCGGTGCCGGTGAGCCGGGCCAGCAGCACCGCGACGGCGCTGCGGATCAGCGTCGACCAGCTCACACCCGCCGCCTCGGCGAGTCGGCGCAGGTCGTCGTGCACCGCCGCCGGGATCGGCAGCCGCGCGCGTCCCGGAGCGTCCGCGGCGCCGCGGACGGCCGTGGGGAGCGTGAGCCGCCCCGGCGGATCTACCAGGGTGCGGCGCCAGAAGCGGGCGCGCGAGATCGGGTCGGTGGGCTCGGCCGCGAGCCGCCACGCGACCTGCGCGGCCGCGCTGTCCGGGACGGCGATCACCTCGGTCAGCGCGGTCCGCAGCCGATCGGTCACCGCCTGCGCGGTGGCGTCGGCGACGAGATCACGCCGGTACTTGATCTGCACCTGGGTGCGGGCACCCAGGAATACCAGGATGGTGAGCGGATAGTGGGTGAAGTCGGCCCCGCGCAACCCGTCGATGCTGAGGCCGTCCAACGCGCCACCGGCCTGCTGGAGTCCTTCGGCGTCGACGGGGTAGGACTCGAAAGCCAGCATGGTGTCGAACAATTCACCGCGCCCGGCCACCCGCTGGATCGCGCCGAGACCCAGATGGTGGTGATCGAGCACCGAGGCCTGCTCGGCCTGCACCGCGCGCACCAGGTCGGTGACCGTGGCGGCGGGGTCGAGCCGGACCCGCACCGGGACCGCGTCGACGAACAGGCCGATCATGTCACCGACACCGTCCAGCTGCGGCGGACGACCGGACACCGTGGCACCGAAGACGATGTCGTCGCGGCCCGTGGTGCCGGCGACGACCAACCCCCACGCCGCCTGGAACACGGTGTTCGCGGTGACCTCGGTGTGCGCCGCGAACGCGGTCAGCTCGGTCGTATGGTCGGCGTCGAGGTCGAACTCGCACAGCCCGAATCCGGTCTCCGTGGCCGGCGGCCACGTCAGCTCCGGCGCGAGCACACTCGGCTCCACCCCGGCCAGCACCGTCGCCCACGCGTGCTCGGCGACCGCGCGATCCTGACGGCTCAGCCACTCGAGGTAGTCGCGGTAGGGCCGCACCGGCGGCAGCGGCGTCGCGTCACCGTGCGTCGCGTACAGGACCAGCAGTTCCTTCATCAGCAGCGGCATCGACCAGCCGTCGAGCAGGATGTGATGACCGGTCAGCACGAGCCGGCTGCGCCCGGAACCGGTGGTGTACACGGTGAATCGCAGCAGCGGCGCGATCGCCGGATCGAATCCGGCCTGCTGATCGGCGGCCAGCAGCGCGGGCAGGTCGGCGTCGTCGAGACCGCCGACGATCCGGAACGGCGCCTCGACCGCGTCGGCCACCACCTGCACCGGCGTGCCGTCGGCGGCGGTGACGAACGCCGAACGCAGATTCGCGTGCCGATCCAGGACCGTGCGGGCCGCGCGGCGCAGCCGCTCGGTGTCCAGATCACCCGTGAGTTCGGCGACGAGCTGGATGACATAGGCGTGCACCGACTCGTCGAGCAGCTCACCCAGCGCCAGCAGCGAATGCTGCAGCGGCGACAACGGCAGCACCTCGGTCAGACCGGGGTGGGTGCGGCGCCAGAGGTCCAGATCCGCCTGCGACACCCGCACCAGCGCGACGTCCGAGGGTGTCAGACCGCCCGCGTGTGCGTGCCGGGTGTGCTCGGCGAGCGCGGTGAGGTGCCTGCGCCAGTCGTCGGCCAGTTCCAGCACGTCGTCCGCGTCGAGAATGCCGGTGGCATACCGGAAGTCGGCACGCAGCTGCAGACCGGTGTCGGTGGGGACGGCGATCGCGTTGATATCCACGACGGTGGTCGCGGGCAGCGCGGGGTCGTAGTCGACCTCGAGGTCGCCGAGATCGGCGGCGGGCAGCCAGGCGGTGTCGTCGGCGGGTCCGTGACCGGTCGTCGCGCGTCCGAGATAGTTGAAGCCGACCTGGCCGAGACCACCGGTGAGCTGGTGTGCCGCGTCCAGGCGCAGCACACCGAAGCCGATGCCGTTGTCCGGCACGGCCAGCAGCTGTTCCTTCACCGACCGCACCGCCGTCGCGAGGGCGGCGTCCTCGACCTGCCCCGGGACCCCGGACAGGTCGAGCACGACCGGGTAGACGCTGGTGAACCAGCCGACGGTCCGGGTCAGATCGGCGCCGGGGACGAGATCTTCCGCCCGACCGTGCGCTTCCAGCCTGATCCGCAGGGTGTCGGCGTCCACGCCACGGCGTGCGCGCCAGTCGCGCACGGCCAGCGCGAGTGCGGCCAGCAGGGCGTGGTCGGCGCCGGCGCGGTACTGCGCGGGCAACGTGGTGAGCAGCGGCTCGGTGATCTCGGCGGGCACCTGCACCGTGATCGAGCGTGTCGTCGCTTCGGTATCGACCGCACTGTCCACCGCTCGCGCGCCGAGCAGCGGATCCGGGGTGGCCAGCAGCTGCCGCCAGTAGTCCAGTTCACCGGTCCGGTCGGCCGCGACGAGACCGTGCGCCCACCGCCGGAACGACGTACCCACCGGCGGCAACACGATCTCCTGCCCCGCGGTGTACCGAGCCCACGCGACGACCAGATCGGGCAGCAGAATCCGCCACGACACACCATCGATCGCATAGTGGTGCGCCGCCACCACCAGCACATCCCGGGCACCGTCACGACGCACCCAGGCGAACGTGATCATCCGGCCCTCGCCCGGATCGAGCGCCGACAGCGCCGAATCCATGGCGGCGCTACCGAGCCGGGTGAGGTCCTCGCTGTCGGCAGCGGCCGCGTCGACCTCGGTGATCAGCGAGCCCGCGTCCACGGTCTCGGGGTCGAGGACCTCGAACCGCCACGCGACACCGTCGTGACGCAACCGCGAACGCAGCATGTCGTGGTGGCGCAGAACGGCCGCCACGGTCGTGACCAGCCCGGCGCGATCGATACCGTCCGGCAGCGCCAGGACCATCGTCTGCGCGAAACGATCACTCGAGCCGGTGGCCAGGAACTCCGCCAGCACCGGGGTCAGCGCCACCTCACCGATCCCGCCACCGGGCAGCTCGGCGAGCGTGACCGCAGGACTGTCGACCGCGGCGATCGCAGCCAGCTTCGCCACGGTCCGGTGCTCGAACACCTCCCTGGTCGTGAACACGATGCCGGCCGCACGAGCCAGCGACACCAGCTGGATCGACAGGATGCTGTCGCCACCCATGGCGAAGAACGACTCGTTCACCCCCACCGACTCGACCCCGAGCACCCGGGCGAACAACTCGCACAGCACGGTCTCCCTCGGCGACGAGGGTGCCCGGTCGACCGCCGATGCGGCCACCGGCGCGGGGAGAGCGGCACGGTCGAGCTTGCCGTTGGAGGTCAACGGCAGCGCGTCGAGCACGACGATCGCCGAGGGCACCAAATACGACGGCAGACGCTGCGCCGCGTAGTCGGTGAGCGCGCCCGGATCGGCGGCCCGGCCCGGAGCGGCGACCACATAGCTGACCAGGGTGGTGGACCCGGACGCGGTCGACCGACCCACCGTCACCGCGGCAGCGACCTCGGCGCGACCGGTGAGCACCGCGTCGACCTCGCCCGGTTCGATCCGGAACCCCCGCACCTTCAACTGGGTGTCCGCGCGACCCACATAGTGCAGTTCCCCCGCGCGCAGGCGCACGAGATCGCCGGTGCGGTACATCCGCGCCCCCGGAGCACCCCAGGGATCGGGGACGAACCGGGCCGACGTCGTCCCCGGCTGACCACGGTAGCCACGCGCCAGCCCACGACCGGCCAGATACAGCTCACCGGTCACCCCCGGCGGCACCGGCCGCAACCGCGCGTCCAGAACCATCGCGTCCGTGCCACGCACCGGCCCGCCGATCGAGACCGGACGGCCCGCGGTGAGCTCGGCGTAGGCGGAGATGATCGTGGTCTCGGTGGGGCCGTAACCGTTGAGGTAGCGGCGACCCGGCTGCCACGTCGCCAGCAGCTCCGGCGTCGTCACATCACCGCCGACGGACAACACCTCCAGCGCGTCGAGACCCGCCGGATCGAGAGTGCCCAGCACGGCGGGGGTGATGATGGCGTGGGTGACGGCTTCGGCCGCCAGCAGCTCGGACAGCTCGACACCGCCGATGATCTCCGACGGCACGACGACGAGCGTCGTCCCCGTGCTGAACGCGCACAGCCATTCCAGGACCGACGGATCGAACCAGGGCGCGCAGATGTGCAGGAACCGGTGATTCCAGGTCAGGTCGTAGCGGCGGACGGCCTCGTCGACCAGGACGCTCAG
Source organism: Nocardia sp. NPDC003269 (assembly GCF_042888005.1). Classification (NCBI taxonomy): domain Bacteria; kingdom Bacillati; phylum Actinomycetota; class Actinomycetes; order Mycobacteriales; family Nocardiaceae; genus Nocardia; species Nocardia sp. NPDC003269. Next base: position 508,894 of record NZ_JBIAPA010000003.1, on the reverse strand, counting down.
CCCGGCGTGCGTCACCGTGACACCCTTGGGGACGCCGGTCGAACCGGACGTGTAGATGACATACGCGGGATGCTCCACCCGCAGCGGCGCACGGCGATCCGCGTCGGTGACCGCGGTCGCGGCGAAGGGCGCGGCATCGTCGACGGTGAGCCAGTCCACGCCCGCGGGCACCCGCTCGCGCTGCTCGGGCGCGGTGATACCCACCACCGCGCCGGAGTCGGCGACCAGGTGCTCGAGACGCTGTGCGGGCAGGGCGGGGTCCATCGGCACGAAATGCCCGCCCGCCTTGGCGACCGCGAGCGCCGCGACCACCATGTCCGACGACCGCGGGAACGCCACCGCGACAGCGACTTCCGGGCCGACACCCCGCGCGATCAGCGCACGCGCCAAACGGGAGGTCTGCGCGTCGAGCTCGCCGTAGCTGATCGACCGTCCCAGGTGCCGGATCGCCACCCGGTCCGGGCCGATCGCGACCCCGCGCGAAACCAGATCCGGGAACAGCACGGCGGGCCCGCCGGGATCGGTCGCACGTTCGGTGCGCAGCTCGGCGGCACTGAGAATGGCCAGGTCACCGACCGGCGACTCTGGGAACTCGGTGATCTCGGTCAGCAGCCGGACGAGACGTTCGGCGAACACCGCGACCGTCGCACGGTCGAACAGGACACCGGCGAAAGCGAATTCGGCGGCGAAGGCGTCCGCAGCGTCCGTGGGGACGGTGAGGACCAGGTCGTACCCGGTGACGTCGGACCGGGGCTCCGTCAGCAGCGCGACCCGGCTCGTTGTTCGTCCGCTGAGACCCAGCGCCGCCGACTCCGCCGCGGACAATTCCGTGTGCGTGACAGCCTGCCGGGCGAGACCGGCCGCCTCGGTGAGTAACGCGTCGACGGTCCGCTCGCCCGGCACCGGTAGTCGAAGCAACACCGGATCGTGGGGGCCGAACGCGTCGATCGCGATATCCGCGCTCCCGGACAGCCGCGCCAACAGCACCGCGAACCCGGCATGGACGACGGTGCGCACCGACGTCTGCCGCGACTCCGCGACCTCGCGCATCCGCGCCGTCAGACTGGCGGGAATCTCGAACCGCACCTGATCGTCGACGACCACCAGCTCCGCGGGCCGGGAGCGATCCGCCGGGAGATCCAGCTCCTCGGGCAGATCCGCGAGCACCGCCCGCCAGTACGCGAACCGCTCGACCGCGTCATCCTGATGAGCGAGCACCTCGAGCAGATCACGCACCGGACGATCCGGCGTCTCCCGCAGAGCATCGAGCACCACCCGCAGCCGGTGCGCCAGCGCCGCGGCGACCTCGGCACCCACGACATCGAGCCGATACTGCAGGCCCACCCGGATACCGTCGCCCACCTCGACCCCGACCGCCACCGGATAGTGCGTCGCGTTGGCCGCCTCGACAGCCACGATCTCCAGACCGTCGATGGCGCCGTGCGCGCGCCGCATCCCCTCGGTATCCACCGGATACGACTCATAGGCCATCAGCGTGTCGAACAGCTCACCCGCGCCGGCCGCCCGCTGGATCTCGGCCAGCCCCAGATAGTGGCCGTCGAGCAACGCGACCTGCTCGGACTGCACCCGCGACAGCACCGCGCGCAGCGACGCGGCACCGTCGAGCCGCACCCGCACCGGGATGGTGTTCGCGAAAAGACCGACCATGCCGTCGATCCCGTCCAGCTGCGGCGGCCGCCCCGACACCACCGCACCGAACACCACATCGTCGCGGCCGACGACACCGGCCAGCACCAGACCCCACGCCGCCTGGAACACCGTGTTCAGGGTGACCTCGTGCGCCGCGGCGGCCGCCGACAAGACCTCCGCCTCCTCCGCCGACAGATCGACCGCGCACATCCCGAAACCCGCCGCCACCTCGGCAGGCGGTGCGACCGCGGCCGTGAGCACGGTCGGCACGTGCCCCGACAACGCCGCACCCCACGCGTCCAGCGCCGCCGAACGATCCCGGCCCGCCAGCCACGCGAGATAGTCCCGATACGGCCGCACCCGCGGCAGCATCGACGGGCCGCCGTCGGTGGCGTAGGAGACGAGCAACTCGGTCATCAGCAACGGCATCGACCAGCCGTCCACCAGCAGATGATGCGCGGTCAGCACCAGATGCACATCACCGGAACCCCGGCGATACACCGTGAACCGCAACAGCGGCGGCGCCGACAGATCGAAACCGACCCGCGCCTCGGCCGCCAGGAACTCCCGCGGATCACGCACCTCGGTGTCGACGATCCGCCACGGCACCGCGACACCCTCGGCCACGAAACCCACCGGCGAACCCGACGCCGCCGACCCGAACGACGTGCGAAGGATGGCATGCCGATCCAGCACCACCTGCGCGGCCCGCCGCAGCCGCTCCAGATCCACCGCACCCGCCAACTCGACGGCCAGCTGCACCAGATACGGATCCGCCTCCGGCGCGGCCTGCGCCAGATACAGCAGACCGAGCTGCAACGGCGCCAACGGCACCACATCACTCAGCCCCGGCAACTCCCGATGCCACCGATCCAATTCGCCCTGCGACACCCGCACCAGCGCGACATCGGCGGGGGAGAGGCCACCGGCCACCGGATCACGAAGATGCTCGGCCAGCAACGCCAACGCCTCGGTCCAGCACTCGGCCAACTCGCGCACCGATGCCTCGTCGATGATCGCCGAGGCATACGAGAACGACGCCCGCAGCAGCACACCCTCCGCGGAACCGGCCGCCAGCGCGTTCACATCGATCACGGCGGCCGCGGGCAACGCCGGATCCTGCTCGGCGACCGGCTCACCCCACGCGTCGGTCGGCAGCCAGCCGTGCCCGGCCAACGCCTCCGGCACATCACCGGCCGACACCCGCCCCAGGTAGTTGAAACCGACCTGCCCCAGCGCACCATCGAGCAGCGGACCCGACTCGGCGTCCAGATGCCGGAGCATACCGAAACCGATGCCCTTGTCCGGCACCGCGAGCAACTGCTCCTTGACCGCCTTCACCAGCGCCGCCGTCGCCGCACCACCACGCCACGCGGCCTCGGTATCGATCCCGTCCAGATCGAGCGCGACCGGATACATGGTGGTGAACCAGCCGACCGTCCGGGTCAGATCAGCACCCTCGACCGCCGATTCCTCGCGGCCATGACCCTCCAACCGCAGACGCGTCGCCGCCGCCGTCACCCCGCGACGAGCGCGCCACGTCCGCACCGCCAGCGCCAGCGCGGCGAGCAACCCGTCCTCGGCGCCCGTGCGATACAACGCCGGCAGGTCGGTCAGCACCGCCTCGCTGACCTCGGCGGGCACCGTGACACTGAAAGTCCGCACGGTCGAGGCCGTATCGACCGAACTGTCGAGCGGACGCTCGCCCAGCAACGGGTCGGGAACCGCGAGAATCCGCCGCCAGTAATCCAGCTCGCCCCGACGCCGCGGCGCCGCCTCGACCACGCCGTGCGCCCACCGGCGGAACGACGTACCGACCGCGGGCAACTCGACCCGCTGCCCGGCCGCATGCTGCGCCCACGCGGTCACCAAGTCCGACAACAGGATTCGCCAGGACACGCCATCGATCACGGCATGATTGGCCACCACCACCAGACCGTCCGGGCCGTCCGCACGGCACAGCCACACGAACGCCACCATCCGGGACGCCAGCGGATCCAGCGATGCCAGAGCCGCATCCAGCGCCGCGCTCGCGATCTCGGCCAGCTCGTCCTCGGACCGGCCCGCGGGCACATCGACCCGGGTGAGCAGCTGGTGCGCCTCCACCGCCCCCGCGGGCAGCGCGTTCAGCTCCCAGCGGCCATCCACCTGCCGCACACAGGCCCGGAGCATGTCGTGATGATTCAGCACCGCCGTGAGCGTGTCCAGCACACCGATCCGGTCGATACCGGACGGCAGCGCCAACACCATCTGCTGGCTGAACCGCCCGAACACCCGGCCACCCGCCACCGACGCCGCGAGCACCGGCGTGAGCGGCATCGTCCCCACGCCACCACCGGGCAGCTCGGCCAACGTCGGAACCGACTCCGCGCCGACCACCGCGACCCGGGCCAACCCCGCCACGGTCCGATGCTCGAACACCTGCTGCGGGGTGAACGAGATACCGGCCGTCCGCGCCCGCGACACCAGCTGAATGGACAGAATGCTGTCGCCACCCGAGGCGAAGAACGAATCCTCCGCACCGATCTCCCGCACACCCAGCACCTGCGTGAACAACGCGGCGATCGCGGTCTCGAGCGGCCCCTCCGGCGCCCGGGACCCGGCCGCACCGAACACCGGAGCGGGCAGCGCCGCGCGATCCAGTTTGCCGTTCGGCGTCAACGGGATCTCGTCCAGCACGACGAGCACGGTCGGCACCATGTGACCGGGCAGCGAGACCCCGACGAACCGAGACACCTCCTCGGTATCGACCGAAACACCCTGGCGGGGGAGTACATAGGAGACCAGCACCGTCGCACCCGAGTCGGCCTTCACCCCCAGCGTGACCGCGTACTCGACGTCCCGATGGGCGGTCAGCGCGGCATCGATCTCCCCGAGCTCGACCCGGAAACCCCGGATCTTCACCTGGAAATCGGACCGGCCCAGATACTCGAAATCGCCCTCGATGGTGCGCCGGACCAGATCACCGGTCCGATACATCCTGGCCCCCGCCACGCCAGCGAACGGCGCGGCGACGAACCGCTCCGCCGTCAGCCCCGGCCTGCCCAGATAGCTCTGGGCCAGCGCCGGACCCGACAGATACAACTCACCGGCCACCCCCGCGGGCACCGGACGCAGCCGCCCGTCCAACACCATCGCCCCAATACCGGGGAACGCGGAACCGATCGTGATCGGCTCGCCCGGCACCAATCCGGCACTGCCGGTAGCCAGAATCGTCGCCTCAGTCGGGCCGTACCCGTTGAAGAACGCGCGCTCGCCGACCGCCCACCGCTCCACCAGGCCAGGACCGAACGCGTCACCGGCCACGACGACCACCCGCAGGTCGTCGAGCCCCTCGGCGTCGACCGACTCCAGCGCGGCCGGCGTGATCAGCAGATGGGTCACCCGCTCCCGGCGCAGCAACGCCGCCAGCTCCGGGCCGCCGAACACCGTTGGCGGCGACACCACCACCGTGGCACCGGCCCCGAAGGCAATCAGCAGCTCGAGCACGGATACGTCGAAGTTCGGCGAACACACGTGCAGGACCCGATCGCCCGCGTTCACCGCGTACCGCTCCCGCGCCGCCGTGACCAGCGCGCCCAGACCGGTGTGGGTGACCACCACACCCTTCGGCCTACCCGTCGACCCCGAGGTGTAGATGACATAGGCCGGGTGCTGATCGGTCAGCGGACGCACCCGATCGAGATAGGAGATCGGATGCGACGGCCACGCCGCGATCCGCTCCCGCTGCCCAGGCGCGTCGACCTCGACCCACTCCAGCGCGTCGGCCAGGGCGGCCCGGTGCGCCGTCGCGGTGAGCCCGAGGACCGCGCCCGAATCGGCCACCAGATAGGCGATCCGCTCCGCGGGCAGGCCGGGATCGACCGGGACATAGGCCGCACCGGTCTTGGCGACCGCCCACACGGCCAGCACCGACTCGATCGACCGGGTGAAACCGAGCGCGACCACATCACCGGGCCCGATACCGCGGTCCAGCAGCTCCCTGGCCAGCCGCGAGGACGACTCGTCGAGCTGGGTGTAGGTGAGGTCGATCCGGTCGCCATCGACGGGGGAGGAGGTCAGGGCGATCGTCTCGCCCGCCGTGTCGACCGCCGCCGTCAGCAGCTGCGCGAAGAGGGGAGTGCTCGCCTTGCGATTGCCTCGACCTCGCGCCGCACGACGAACCTCACCCATCCTTGTACAACATCCTTCATCCGTCCGGCCCACAGCTCTGCGATGACCCACGAACCCTGTCGGATTCTGGGCCTACCGGGCGGCGGACCAGTGTCGAACAAGCAAGAAGGAGTCGATATCGGGGCGTTCGGCGACCATGACACCACACGTCACGCTGTCACGACCACACAACCGCCCCCGACAACCACCTCTGACGCCTTGTCAGGCGGGAATTTGTGCGCATGGCACAATATCGGCGGTAGTTTTTGTACAGCGGACGGAGTGGGCGGTGGCGGCGTACGGATCCCTCGTCTGGGTCGGCCAGGCCCTGGGTCCACTCACCGACGCGATCACCGAGGACCTGATCCGCGTCACCGAACAGATGATCCCGGTGACCGACATCGCCTTCGACCTGGCCGACCTGCGCGCCGCCAGCATCGCCGAGAACATCGCCGTCGTGCAGTACGTCCTGGCCAACAACATCGACCCGGCCACCGTCAGCCCACCCGCGGGCGCCGCCGCCTACGCCCAGCGCCTGGCCCGGCGCGGCGTGCCGCTGACCGTCCTGCTGCGCGCGTACGGCCTGGGCCAGTACCGCCTCCTCGACGCGGCCATCGGCCTGATCCTCGCCGTCCCCGGCCCCGACCAGGCCACCAGGATCGCCGAACTGCTCCGCTTCGCCGGCACCTACCTGGACCGGCTCAACTCGTCCATGGGCCGGATCTACGAGACGGAACGGGACCGCTGGCTCAGCAGCCGCCAAGCCGCGCGCCAGCAGTGGATCGCCCGCCTGCTCGACAGCGACGACGTCGACGTCCCGGCCGCCGAGGAAGCACTCGACTACCGGCTCGACCAGTCCCACCGCGCCGCGGAGGTCTGGACCCCACCGGACACCCCGGGAGCCGACGCCGCCCGCGCGCTCGACCAGGCCCGCCAGCTCCTGTCGACGGCGATGGGCGCCAGGGGAGCGGAGCTGGCGGCCGCGACCGGCGAACGCGCGCTGCGCATCTGGTTCCCGTCCACCGGCGACCACCACATCGCACCCGAAGACCTCGCGAACCAGATCACGGCCTCCGGGCTGCCCGTCCGGGTCGCCATCGGCACCGTCGGTGACGGGCTCCCGGGATTCCGGAACTCCGCCCGCAGCGCGGCGCGCGCCAAGAACCTCGCCGTGACCGCCGGGCCCGACGCGCCACCGGTGGTCGACTTCGACACCGTCGCCCCGTTCGCGCTGCTGTCCGACGAACCCGACGAGCTCGCCGGACTGGTCCGCCGCGTCCTCGGACCGCTCGCCGACGACGGCGCCAAGATGGCCATGCTCCGCCACACCCTGGAGGTCTTCCTGGCCGAGGGCGGCAGCTACTCGGGCACCGCCCGCCTCCTCGACGTCCACCGCAACACCGTCCAGTACCGCATCCAGCAGATCACCGGCCGCTTCGGAATCACATTGGACGGGGACAACTTCCGTCTACGGTTCGCCCTCGGCGTCTGCCGCTGGTATTGTCACATCATTTTTCGGACATTCTGACTCCGAACAGTTTGTGCCCGACGCACAGTGCGGGGCGGTGATCTCTTCGACGGTGATGGTCGGCGGGCGTAGAGTTGGTAACCCCGGGGCGGCAGGAGTAGACGATGTCCATACGCGCCATACCGCTGATAGCCCGGACCGCTGCGATAGCTGTGGCCGTGGGTGCGGCCACGCTCGTCGGTGCTGTTGGGCAGGCAGCTGCCGATGTCGAACCCGGCACATACACCTCGACGACATGGTCGGCCGGCATCGTGCTCCTGCAACGCGACGGGCGAGTGGAAGACGGGAACCTGGTCTTGATAGGGCGGTATCCGATTCATCCGACGCCCGACGGTGGTTACGTGGACCTGTTTCCCGGCCACCGGGTCGTGCTGATCAGCGACGGACAGGGCGGGTACGCGGGCCCGGCATATTTCGGTGACGTGGTGATCGGTTCCATCACTCTGACGCCCAAGCGTTGACCCCGGACAACAACGGCGGGGGAACGATCGACGTTTCGGCTGGCGCTGTACGCAACGTTCTAGTTGACATAATGTGCATTATCGGCGTTTGAACGGCGCCGGTCGGGTGGGTGTTTTGCATTATTGGATGCAGCGTCTGCCGACATGCATTGCGTGCCGACTGATGGCCGAGCCGCCCATCCTGTTCCGCATCGACCCGCGAGAACTTCTTCGCATTCACAACGTCGCGTATCGACAGCTTCGATATGTGACGTCGAATTCCGCGTTTGCCGCCCGATGGTCAATTCATGACCGCTCGCGATGAATGCCTTCAGCTGCCGGCCGACGGCTCCCGATGTCGAGAAATCCTGGATTCACAGGTCTATGGCGACAGGGTACGCACTCCCCCTCCACTTCCCCGGTGCCTTTATTTCGTCACTGTGACGAAATAAAGGCACCGGGGAAGTCATGAATAGATCGCATCGACGTCGGTCGCGTACTTCTTCATGACCTCCGCACGCCGCAGCGACATCTTGGGGGTCAGTTCGCCGGTCGCCTCGGTCCAGTCGGACGGCAAGATCCGGACCTTCTTGATGGCCTCGGCGTGTGACACCAGCGTATTGGTGTCGGCGACGGCGGCATCGATCTCGGCGACTAGATCGGGATTCTCGACAAGGGTCTGGATCGGCGTATCGGCGGGCAGGTTGTGCCGTTGCCGCCAGCCGGGAAGGGCCTCGGGATCGAGGGTGATCAGTGCGCCGACGAACGGGCGGCCGTCGCCGACGACCATTGCCTGACCGATCAGCGGATGTGCGCGCAGGGAATCCTCGAGCAGGCCCGGTGAGACATTCTTGCCGCCCGCGGTGACGATGATTTCCTTTTTGCGGCCGGTGATCGTGAGGTAGCCGTCCCGGTCGATGGCACCGAGGTCGCCGGTGCGGAACCAGCCGTCGTCGAAGGCGTCCGCGGTGGCGTCGGGGTTGCCCCAGTACTCGTGGAACACCACGGGGCCGCGCAGCAGGAGTTCGCCGTCGTCGGCGATCTTGATGGCGTGCCCGTCGGTCGGGCGGCCCACGGTGCCGACCCTGGTGTGCTGCGGGGTGTTCACGGTGATGGCCGCGGTGGTCTCGGTGAGTCCGTAGCCCTCGTAGATGGGAATGCCCGCGCCGCGGAAGAAATGGCCGAGGCGGGCGCCGAGCGGTCCCCCGCCGGAGACGGCCGCTCCGCAGCGTCCGCCGAGCGCGCCGCGCAACTGCCGATACACGAGCTTGTCGAACAGGGCGTGCTCGAGCTTCAGCAGGAGTCCCGGCCCACCGTTGTCCAGCGACTCGCTCCAGGCGATGGCGGTCTCGGTGGCCCGGTCGAAGATCCGGCCCTTGCCGCCGGCGTGCGCTTTCTGCTTGGCTCCGTTGAAGACCTTCTCGAACACGCGTGGCACCGCGAGGATGAAGTGCGGTCGGAAGCTGCCGAATTGGTCGACGAGGGTGGACCAGTCGGCGCTGAACCCCACGATGACCTTGGCATCGAGCGCGGCCAGGGTGACCGCGCGCGCGAACACGTGCGCGAGCGGCAGGAACATGAGTGTCTTGTGGCCGTCGACGACGAAGTCCGCCAGCTCGATCCGGTCGGACTTCGATTCCGCGTAGAGGTTCGCGTGGGACAGCAGGACGCCCTTGGGTCGTCCCGTGGTGCCCGAGGTGTAGATCAGGGTGGCCGGGGAGTTCGCGTAGACCTGTGCGCGCCGGGTGTGGACGGTCTCGTCGTCGAGGTCGGCGCCGCGCCTGGTCAGTTCGGCGACGGCGCCCTGGTCGATCTGCAGGATCTCGGCGAGTGCGGGCAGGGCGGCGCGGTCGATCTGGTCGATGACGCGGCGGTGCTTGTCGCTGTCGACCACCAGCAGCTGGGTCGCGGAGTCCTGCAGGATCCATTTGGCCTGCTCGGCGGCGGAGCTGTCGTAGATGGCGACGGTGCAGCCGCCGGCGGCCCAGATGGCGTGGTCGAGCACGACCCACTCGTAGCGGGTGGGGGCCATGATGGCGACCCGGTCGCCGAGCCCGACGCCGGAGGCGATGAGGCCCTTGGCGACATCGGTGACGGTGCGGGCGAATTCGGCGGCGGTGACGGCGCCGGTCGCGACGTCGAACAGGACCGTGTCCGGCGAGTTTTCGGCGTGCCGGAACACGCTGTCGGAGTTGTTCGCGTGTTCCGGAACGGTGTAGGAAGCGGGGGCTTCGAACTCGCGCATCAGGTGCCCTTCCACGTGGGTGTCGAGTGAGGTGTCCGCTAGTGCGCGGTGGCTGGTTCCTGGCGGTGGTCGAGGCCGAGCCGGTGCAGGCCGCGCAGGTCGTAGAGGTGGGTGGCGACGGCGCCGAGGACCAGTCCGATCGCCAGGCCGACGAGGGTCATCCAGAGTCCCTGGCCCATACCGGCTTCGAGGTTGCCGTCGAAGAACAGGATGGCGCGCACGGCGAGGTAGATCTGGTGCATGGGTTCGAAGGCGGCCAGGTCGGCGATCCAGCGCGGGGTGGCTTCGAGTGGGATGGTGCCCGAGGACGACGGGATGCCGAGCACGACGAAGACGATGAGGTTGATCATCAGGCCCGCGGTGCCGAAGGCGGCCATGACCGACAGGCCGGTGACGGCGATGGCGGTGATGGCGAGGGTGCCGTACAGGAACAGCATCAGCGGTCGCTCGATGGACATGTCGAGCAGGGCGCCGATGCCGAGGAAGACGCCGGAGGCCAGTGGTGCGCTGATCGCGGCGATCGCCCATTTGATGAGCAGGGTGCGCCAGCGGCTGATCCGGGCGCGGGCGGCGATCTTGTGCCAGGGGCCGTACTCGGCGGGGACGAAACCGAGGGAGCCGTCGACGAGGGAGTTGATCATCATCGCGCCGCTGAAGCCGACGATCAACAGGACGAGGGTGTAGAAGAAGGCGGCCAGGCCCTGGCCGGTGCCTTCGGGTAGCGGGTGGTACGGGGTGACGATGACGTCGATGGGCTGGGTGAGCTGGAGCTGGGCCGCGCCGCTGATGGGTGCGGTGCCGATCGCGCCGCGGACCTGGTCGGTGAGTTGGGTGCCGACGGTGGTGTTGACCTGGGTCATGGCCTGGTCGGCGATCGTCGCCATGATCTGGGCGGCGAGGGTGCCCGCGCGGGGGTTGGTCAGGACGGAGATGATCGGCTGTTCGACGTCGCCGGGGACAATCGAGGACGCGCCGAGGACGGCGACGCGTTTGGTGAAGTCGCCGGGGATGACGATGGCGCCGTACACCTCACCGTTGCGTAGTTGGCGTTGGGCTTCGTTGAGACCGACGGTGCGCAGGTCGATCTTGTCGGCGGGGATGTTCTCCCCCAGTGCCGTGGTGATCTGGGCGCCGAGGTTGGTGGGTGTGCCCGCGAGGGTGTCGCCGACGTCCTGGTTGACGACGGCGATCGGGAAGTCGTGCAGGTGCTTCTGTGGGTCGGCGGTGTAGCCGAGGTACATGGTGCCCAGGAGTGCGGCCAGCACGGTGACCAGCGTAATCGGTGCCAACCACTCGCGGATCGGCATGCTGCTCGGCGGGCGCGGCGGCGCGGTGTTGTCAGTCATGGCATCGTTAATGTAGTCAGCGACTACAAAGTAGTCAATGCAAACATTCGGTGGCGGTCGGATATCCTGCCAACACCATGTCCTTGCACTCGCGCTACCACCACGGAGACCTCCGCGCCGCGCTGCTGCAGCACGCCGAGGCGGCGCTGCGCACGGTCGGGGCGGACGGCCTGTCGCTGCGTCAGCTGGCCCGCGACACCGGGGTCAGCCACGCGGCCCCGAGCCGGCACTTCCGGGACAAGCAGGCGCTGCTCGACGCGCTGGCCGTGACCGGGCTCGAACGGCTCGGCGCCTGCTTCGAACAGGCCGTGACGACCGGCCCGATCACGACGCGACTGCAGACCTTCGCGCGGGCCTATCTCCGCTTCGCCCTCGACAATCCCGAACTGCCCCCGCTGATGTTCGCGCGCAGGCACAGCTCCACCGACACCGGTATCCAGGCGGCCGCGGATCGCGCCTTCGCCATCCCGATCGCGATGATCGCCGAGGGGCAGGCCGCGGGCGAGATCGTGCCCGGTGACCCGAAACGGCTCGGGGTGACCGCGCTGGCGGCCGTTCAGGGCCTGGCGACCTTCGTCGGGTCGGGGTACACCGCCGACTACGACGCCGAACAGCTCCTCGACGATCTGGTCCGGCACATGACGCTGGGGCTGCTCCCCCGGCCGTGATCGGTCCTAGTCGGTCCCGGCGAGGATGACCGGGCGGCCGTTGCGTGGCTGCGTCGGCCGGTTGCTGTGCGGGAACAGGGCGCGATAGCGGTCGACGTCGGCGAGCGCGACGGGACTCGGGGTGCGTAGCACGATCCAGGCCACACCTTCGGTGCACGGCGGTGTGGTCAGCGAACCCTCGTAGCGGAACTGGGCGAGATCGTCGGGCAGGAATGTGCGGGGGTCGATATTGCTCAGTGTGCGGGTGGCGCCGACGCGATCCGGGGACGCGGTGAGGACCCTGCTCACCGGCGCGGGCCCGGGCTGAGCGTGCAGCAGGACGGCGAGGACGGCCAGCCGTCCGGCCGCGTCGGTGTGCACTAGGTGCAGTTCCATGGCGGTCTCGACGCCGACGACGGTGTGTTCGCTGGGCAGGTGGAAGTGGTACTGGGTCAAGGAGAACGGGGTGCCGTCGACGATGATCCGGTTGCCCGAGCCGGCGGGCACGCTGGTCTGGATGGTGTGGCCGGTGTTGGTGAGGGTGGCCGTGGGGGTCGGTCCGTAGACGATCTCGATGTGGTCGGCGGGGTGGGCCTCGACGGCGTCGGGGAGGTCGATCGGTGACTGGGCGTGACCGTTGCGGCAGGTGGCGTAGTGCTTGTCGAGATCGGCCCAGTGGTCGGGTCCCTCGGCGTCGTAGTCCCAGTGGGGTGCGGTGGCGGTGGTGTCGGCGGCGCCGCACCCGGCGACCGCGAGCACTGCCAGGGCGGCGAACGCCTTGCGGCGGTTCAGGACGACTCGATGTGTCACCGGCGCGACTCCTTGCCACGATTCGGCCACCGGTCCGGTGCGGTCGGTCGACGCGTCCGGAGCGGCGGGGCGATCAGAGCGCACGCCGAAATCAGCGAGTCACCGGCGTCTCCGGAATGTCCGATTGGTACCGAATATCCCTCTGGTGCAGGTGATTTCGCGTGCAACGGACACTCAGGCTAGGCCGGTGAGTGCGGCGCGGACCAGAGGGGAAGGCGGCGAGATACGTCACAGCGGACGCGACAGAGAGTGGGACTCCTCCCCCGGGAACCGTTGTCCCGGGGGAGGATAGCGGCGGCTCAGGCGCCGACGTAGTCCGCGAGATGCTCGCCGGTGAGGGTGGACCGGGCGGCGACGAGGTCCGCCGGGGTGCCTTCGAAGACGATCTGGCCGCCGTCGTGACCGGCGCCGGGGCCGAGGTCGATGATCCAGTCGGAGTGGGCCATCACGGCCTGGTGGTGTTCGACGACGATGACCGACTTGCCCGCGTCGACGAGCCGGTCCAGCAGGCCGAGCAGCTGTTCGACGTCGGCCAGGTGCAGCCCGGTGGTCGGCTCGTCGAGGATGTACACCCCGCCCTTGTCGGACATGTGGGTGGCGAGCTTCAGCCGCTGGCGTTCACCGCCGGACAGCGTGGTGAGCGGCTGGCCGATGGTGAGGTAGCCGAGGCCGACCTCGGTGAGGTGGGTGAGGATCTTGTGGGCGGCGGGCGTCTTGGCCTCCCCCTCGCCGAAGAACTCACGGGCCTCGTCGACGGGCATCGACAGCACCTCGCTGATGTTCTTGCCCGCGAAGGTGTAGTCGAGCACCTCGGCCATGAACCGCTTGCCCTCGCACACCTCGCACACCGTGGAGACACCGGCCATCATGGCCAGGTCGGTGTAGACGACACCGGCGCCGTTGCAGTTCGGGCACGCCCCTTCGGAATTGGCGCTGAACAGGGCCGGTTTGGCACCGGTGGCCTTGGCGAAGGCCTTGCGGATGTGGTCGAGCAGGCCGGTGTAGGTGGCGGGGTTGCTGCGCCGGGAGCCCTTGATGGGCGCCTGGTCGATGGAGATGACGCCCTCGTCGATCGGGATCGAGCCGTGCACGAGCGAGCTCTTGCCCGACCCGGCGACACCGGTGATCGCCACGAGCACGCCGAGCGGGATGTCGACATCGACCGCGCGCAGGTTGTTGGCCGTGGCGCCGCGGATCTGCAACGCGCTCCCCGACTCGCGCACCGTGTCCTTGACGGCGGCCCGGTCGTCGAAGTGGCGGCCGGTGACGGTCTTGCTGGCGCGCAGGCCGTCGACGCTGCCTTCGAAGCAGATGGTGCCGCCCTTGGAGCCCGCGGCGGGACCGAGGTCGACGATGTGGTCGGCGATGGCGATGGTCTCGGGCTTGTGCTCGACGACCAGGACGGTGTTGCCCTTGTCGCGCAGGCGCAGCAGCAGATCGTTCATCCGCTGGATGTCGTGCGGGTGCAGGCCCGCGGTGGGCTCGTCGAAGACGTAGGTGACGTCGGTGAGCGAGGAGCCGAGGTGGCGGATCATCTTGACGCGCTGGGCTTCACCACCGGACAGGGTGCCCGAGGGGCGCGACAGCGACAGGTAGCCGAGGCCGATCTCGACGAACGAGTCCAGGGTCTGGCGCAGCGATTCCAGCAGCGGGGCGACCGAGGGGTCCTCGATGCCCTTGACCCATTCGGCGAGATCGGTGATCTGCATGGCGCAGGCGTCGGCGATGCTGATGCCGTCGATCTTGGAGGAGCGGGCTTCGGCGCTGAGGCGGGTGCCGTCGCAGTCGGGGCAGGTGCCGAAGGTGACGGCGCGCTCGACGAAGGCGCGCACGTGCGGCTGCAGCGCGTCGACGTCCTTGGACAGCATGGATTTGCGGATCTTGGGGATCAGGCCCTCGTAGGTGAGGTTGATGCCGTCGACCTTGATCTTGGTCGGTTCCTTGTAGAGCAGGTCGGCGAGCTGCTTCTTGGTGTACTTCTTGATCGGCTTGGCCGGGTCGAAGAAGCCGCTGCCCTTGTAGATGCGGCCCATCCAGCCGTCCATGCTGTAGCCGGGGATGGTGAACGGGCCCTCGTCGAGCGACTTGTTCTCGTCGTAGAGCTGGGTGAGGTCGATGTCGTTGACGGTGCCCTTGCCCTCGCAGGTGGGACACATGCCACCGGTGATGCTGAAGCTGCGGCGTTCCTTGACGGTGACGCCGTGCTTCTCGACGGCGACCGCGCCGGAGCCGCTGATCGAGGCGACGTTGAAGGAGAAGGCCTGCGAGGAGCCGATGTGCGGGTCGCCGAGGCGGCTGAACAGGATGCGCAGCATGGCGTTGGCGTCGGTGACGGTGCCGACGGTGGAGCGCGGGTCGGCGCCGAGGCGGGACTGGTCGACGAGGATGGCGGTGGTGAGGCCTTCGAGGACGTCGACGTCGGGGCGCGACTGGCTGGGCATGAAGCCCTGGACGAAGGCGCTGTAGGTCTCGTTGATGAGGCGCTGGGATTCGGCGGCGATGGTGCCGAAGACGAGCGAGCTCTTGCCGGAGCCGGAGACGCCGGTGAAGACCGTCAGTCTGCGTTTGGGGATCTCGACGCTGATGTCGCGCAGGTTGTTCACCCGGGCGCCGTGCACCCGGATCAGGTCGTGGGCGTCGGCCGGCTCGACGGTCGCGGTGCTGGACTTCTTGGCCGTGCTCATGGATCTCCCTCAGGTCGGTCGGCGTCGCCGGTTTCTCGAATCTACCGGCGGTGGTGCTTACTTGGTCTGCTGGATGCGAACCATGTTGCCCGCGGGGTCACGGAAGGCGCAGTCGCGGATTCCGTAGGGCTGATCGGTGGGTTCCTGTACCACTTCGACGTCACCCGCCTGGAGCTTCTCGAACAGGCCGTCGAGGTCGTCGGTGGCGAGGTTGATGCCGGCGTAGGTGCCCTTGGCCATCATCTCGGTGATGACGCGGCGCTCGTCGTCGGTGATGCCGGGGTCGGCGGCGGGCGGGTGCAGCACGATCGCGGTGCTGGGCTGGTCGGGCGGGCCGACGGTGATCCAGCGCATGCCGTTGTAGCCGACGTCGTTGCGGACCTCGAAGCCGAGCGCGTCACGATAGAAGGCGAGGGCGGCGTCGGGGTCGTCCTGGGGCAGGTAGCTCTGGTGAATGGTGATGTTCATGGCGACCACGCTAATTGTCGCGGGAGACCGGCGCTTCTCGATTCCTGATCGGTCTGGTCACCTTCTTGACCACGCACGACGGCATGCCCTGGGTCGCCAGCGCCTCCTGCCGGTAGACGCTGGGCGGGACGCCGACGAGCTCGGTGAAGCGGGTGCTGAAGGTGCCCAGTGAGGACGATCCGACGGCGAAGCACACCTCGGTGACGCTGAGGTCGCCGCGGCGCAGCAGCGCCATGGCGCGTTCGATGCGGCGGGTCATCAGGTACGAGTACGGCGATTCACCGTAGGCGAGGCGGAATTGCCTGCTCAGGTGCCCGGCGGACATGTGCACGCCGCGCGCGAGGGCTTCGACGTCGAGTGGTTGGGCGTATTCGCGGTCGATGCGGTCGCGGACGCGGCGCAGCAGGGCGAGGTCCCGCAGGTGCTGGGGTCGCTCCGGCGTGCTGGTCACCTGCGCGATCGTCTCATGTCGGGGCGGGGTTTCCCAGCACGGGACGGTGTCATCGGCCGGTCTCTCGCCGGGCACGTGCGGTCGCCGGGCGGACGGCGGCGACCTGGTCGAGGAAGTGTGGACAGGTGCGGAAGTCCTCGGCGTCGCAGTCGAGGACGTGGGTGACGGCGTCGAGGGCGGCGCGGGTGCGGGCGAGCTGGTCGGCGAGGCGGGCCCGGTGCGCGTGCAGGACCTGCGTGCGGGTGGCGCGGTCGGGTGCCCGGGTGAACAGCAGGGCCAGGTCGTCCAGGGACAGTCCGGCTTTCTTTCCGAGGACGATCATGGCGATGGTGTCGAGGTCGGTGTCGCGGTAGCGGCGCCGGCCCGCCGAGTCGCGGTCCGGGGTGAGCAATCCGCGGTCCTCCCAGTGCCGCAGCACGTGGGTGGCGAGTCCGAAGTGTGCCGCCGCCGCGCCGATCGTGGTGTGCTCACCCGTCATTCGTCGAGCCTAGGCGGTGGCGCGGTAGCGGGTGACGACGGCGACGGGATGCCAGGGCAGCCGGACGGTGGTGGCGTCGACGGTGCCGAATCGGGCGCGCAGGGTGTCCTGGACGGCCCCGGCGCGGGTGAACCGGAAGTCGTAGACGGTGAGGGTGCCGCCGGGGCGGAGGATGCGGTGCAGTTCGTCGGCGGCCGGGTCGAGGTCGGGCCATTCGTGCATGCTCAGGCTGGAGACGGCGAGGTCGATGCTGGCGTCGGGGTGCGGGAGGTCGGTGACGTCGGCGACGGTGAGGTCGACGGGGTGGCCGTGCAGGTTGTGGCGGGCGATCTCGATCATGTGCGGGGACAGGTCGATGCCGTGCAGTCGCAGGTCGGGGCGCCGGGTCGCCACGTGGGACAGCAGTTTTCCCGGTCCGGTGCCGATGTCGGCGACGGTGGCGCCGGGTGCGGTCGCGGTGTCGATGTCGGCGGCGATGCGGCGGTAGAGGCCGCCGAGCAGCCGGGTGGCGCGGCGGTCGTAGCCGAGGCTGCGGGTGTGGTCGAAGGTGGTCATGGGACCACCGTGCCGGTTCAGGTCGACCTGAAGTCAAGCTCCGCGGTCGGACGGACGGCAGCGGTGCGGCCGGGCGCCCGCTGATACTGCCAGTACAGGTTGGTGTGGGCGATGACCTCGGCGGGTTGCGGTGCGCCCCACGGGGTTTTGTCGAAGGTGGTGTGGGCGTCGGCGACGAGGGTGACGTCGTAGCCGCGGACGAACGCGCCGTGGATGGTGGAGCGGATGCACGCGTCGGACTCGGCTCCGGCGACGACGAGGTGCCCGGCGCCCGCGTCGGCGAGCAGGTCGTCGAGCGGGGTGTCCTCGAAGGAGTCGCCGTAGCGTTTGTGGACGAGGGGTTCGTCGTCGGTGCGGGTGAGTTCGGGAACGTACTGCCAGGCCTCGGTGCCGGTGACGAGGTCGTCGGCGGAGTGCTGGACCCAGATCACCGGCACCGATGCGGCCCTGGCCCGGTCGACGAGTGCGGCGATATTGGCGACCACTTCGTCGCGCCGGATAGCTTCGCCGACGACGCCGTTCTGGACGTCGACGACGAGCAGTGCGGTGTGGGGGCGGTCGGGCAGGGTGGTCACGGCGAATCCCCTCGGTGGTGGTGCGGTGGTCAGAGCGGGCGCAGCACGACGATGCCCGGCGTGGTGCGGACGTAGTCGGCCAGCGGCGTGTCGAGGACCTGGTAGGCGGCCAGCGAGGACGCGTTGCGGAACATCGGGCCGTCGGCGGTCTGGACGATCAAACCGACGTGGGTGACGTCGAGGCCCGCGTCGGGAGTGTAGGCGCCGACGAAATCCCCGGTGCGCAGCCCGGCCACGACTCCCCCGTCGACGGCTGCCGCGGGAATGTGGGTGATCGCCCGGTCGACGACGGGCAGACCCGGCAGATAGGTGCCGCCGTCGGCTTTGGCGTTGAGGTGTTTGGTGACGGTGACCGCGGCGGGGCTCAGGCTCGCGGTGATATCGGTGGCGGCGACGCGCCCGGTGGCCGCCCAGTCGGTGAAGAAGTGTTTGCGCTGGGTGAATTCGACGCGGCTGTCGACGTAGCGGGTGGCGATCAGGTTGCTGACGAACTGGTCCCGGTCGGCCGAGCGGGACGCGGCCTCGAGGTAGTCCAGGAAGGTGAAGCAGTCGACGCGACGCAGGTCCACGACGAGCTGTTCGGGCTCGGTGGCCGAACCGATGAGCATGTTCGCCCCGTACGGCGTGCCGAGCAGGCGCGTGGACAGGCGCGCGAGCAGTTCCGCCCGGCTGATCGCGCCCGCGTCGGCGCGCACGCCGAGCAGTTCGTCGATCTTGCGGCTGCTGGTGTCGTCGACGGCCGGGGCCGCGAGCGCGGGCGTGGCGGCGCAGACCAGGGCGGCGAGCACGAGCAGGATCCGGACGATGATGCGCAAGACGCCTCCCAGCAGCCGGCGGTCGATCGGTGCGAGCGGTCTCCACCGTAGCCGACCCGGCAACCGGCGCTTCCGCCGTTGGGGACGTTGACCGCACGGAGTGATTGCAAGCAATTCGCGATCATCGCGGTACTGCGGGATCCCGGCGGGTTCCCGTACCGTTGGCGCAGGTGGTGCGTGTGCTCGCGGGTTCGCGAGTGAGTTGCTCGTGCAGGTTGTCGACAGCGTCGCCCGGGGTGGCGGAAGGGAAACCGACATGCGTGCTTTGACCGTGGTGCCCGAACAGGCCGGTTCGCTGAGTGTGCTGGACGTGCCGGATCCGGTGGCCGGGCCGAACGAGCTCCTCGTCGACGGGGTGTCGCTGGGCATCTGCGGCACCGACCGCGAAATCGCCTCGGGTATCTACGGATGGGCGCCGCCGGGGCGGGAACGACTGGTCCTCGGGCACGAGTCGCTGGGGCGGGTGCGCACCGCGCCGGCCGGAAGTGATTTCGTGCCGGGCGATCTCGTCGTGGGGATCGTGCGCAGGCCGGACCCGCAACCGTGCGGGGCGTGTGCGCGTGGGGAATTCGACATGTGCCGCAACGGGCAGTACGTGGAGCGCGGGATCAAGGAGATCGACGGGTACGGGTCGACCGCGTGGGTGGTCGACGCCGACTACACGGTGCGGCTCGATCCGTCCCTGGCCGAGGTCGGGGTGCTGATGGAGCCGACGACGGTGGTCGCCAAGGCGTGGGATCAGATCGAGCGGATCAACCAGCGGGCCTGGTTCGAACCGAAGACGGTGCTGGTCACCGGCGCGGGCCCGATCGGGCTGCTGGCGGCGATGCTCGGCGCGCAGCGTGGGCTCGACGTGCATGTGCTCGACCGGTCGACGGCGGGGCCGAAGCCGGGGCTGGTGGCCGATCTCGGTGGCACCTTCCACACCGGGTCCGCCACGGCGGTGGCCGAGAAGATCAGCCCGGATGTGGTGATCGAGGCGACGGGTGCGGCGGCGGTGACGCTGCAGCTGATGCAGTTCGACACTCCGGGCTCGATCGTGTGCCTGACCGGGGTGACGGCGGCGGGCAAGGATTCCCCGGTCGATGTCGGTGCGCTGAACCGCAATATCGTGCTCGACAACGCGGTCGTGTTCGGATCGGTCAACGCCAACCGGCACCACTACCAGCTGGCCGCCGAGTCGCTGGCGAAGGCCGATCCGGCGTGGCTGGCCCGGTTGATCACCCGGCGACTGCCGTTGGAGCGCGCGCTCGAGGCGTTCGAGCCGGGTGATCACACCGATATCAAGGTCGTCATCGACCTGTAGCGGGTCAGATCTTGCAGCCGTCCGGGCCGCACGTGTCGGCGTCGGTCTCGGCGACCACCAGCGGCGCGGGCCGGTCGTTCCAAGCGGTGGTCAGGGCCTGGGTGAAGACCTCGGTGGGCTGGGCACCGGAGACGGCGTACTTGTTGTCGAAGACGAAGAACGGCACGCCGGTGGCGCCGAGCTGGGCGGCTTCGCGTTCGTCCTGGCGGACCGCGTCGGCGTAGGCGTGTGGGTCGGCGAGGACGTCGCGCACGGCGGTCTCGTCCAGACCGGCGCGAACCGCAAGGGCGACAAGGCGTTCGGTGTCGGCGAAGACCGGTTCGGCTTCGGCGAAGTTGCCCGCGTACAGGGCGTCGAGCAGGGCGTCCTGCTTGCCCTGGTCCAGGGCGAAGTGCAGCAGGCGGTGCATGTCGAAGCTGTTGCCGTAGTCGCGGCCGGAGGTCTGGTAGGGCAGGCCGAGCTGGGCGGCCTGGGCGCCGATGCCGCGCTCGTTGGCGGCGGCCTGGTCGACGCTGATGCCGTATTTGGCGGCGATGCGCGGGATCACGGGGCCGGACTCGTCGGCGGGCAGGCCGGGATCGAGTTCGAAGGAGCGGTGCACGACCTCGACGTCGTCGCGATGGTCGAACTCGGCCAGTGCGGCTTCGAAGCGCGCCTTCCCGAGGTAGCAGAACGGGCAGTTGATGTCGGTCCAGATCTCTACTCTGGTGGTCAAGCGGGCCTCCTCCGGCACACGAAAATCCGGCGGCGAACCGCCGGAAATATCTGGACAGGCGTTCAATTCTCGGGGTACAACGCCGGCAACGAAGCCGCTATTCCCTGGCGCGTCCGGGCAGGACAGGACGAGCACGAAGGACATTGATGGGGTTCGACCAGCGGAGGGGGTGGGTGCAGGTGCCCGAAGGATTGACGGTGCCACGCGCGCTGGACGGGTTGTGGGCCGTGCGGCACGCCCAGAGCACGGCCAACGCCTGGTACGCCGACCCGGCGACCGAATTGCGGCCGATGCGCGGCACCGACGCCGAGGTCGAACTGACCGAGCTCGGGCACTGGCAGGCGCAGTGCCTGGGTGAGTGGCTGGCCGGTCTCGCCGGCGTCCAGCGGCCGGGACTGGCGGTCTGCTCCCCCTACCTGCGCACCCGGCTCACCTGGGCGGTGATGGCGGAGGCCGCCGTCACCCGGAACCGGCACCTGCGCCCGATCCACACCCTGGTCGACGAGCGGCTGCGTGACCGCGAGATGGGGGTGTTCGAACTGCACCCGTACAAGGCGATCCGGCGCCGCTCCCCCGAGGAGGCGGCCCGGCGCGAACGGGTCGGCAACTGGGTCTACCGGCCGCCCGGTGGCGAGTCGCTGGCCGATGTCGCCCTGCGGGTGCGCAGCTTCCTCGACGAACTCGACGTCGTCGCGGCGGGTGAGCAGGTGCTGGTGGTCACCCACGACGCGGTGGTGATGTCGATGCGCTACATCCTGGAGGGCATGGGCGCCGCCGTGCCCGACTCGCTCGAACCGGTCCCGAACGCGTCGGTGTCGCAGTGGCGGCGCGAGGGCAGCAGGCTGGGCCTGCGGGTGTGGGGCGAGGTCGGCCATCTCGGGGGTGCCGAGCAGGTCGGCTGAGCGCGGGGGCGTCCCCTGCGTGAGCGCGATGGAAGAATGCTGGTCGTGCATGTGGCGATCGGTCTGGTGATTCTCGTCGGCTCGGCGACCGCGCTGGCGGCGCTGGCGCGACGGTTCGGGGTGTCCGAACCCCTCGTCCTGACGGTCGCCGGCGTCGCCGCGTCCTATGTGCCGATGGTGCCGCAGGTGCATCTCGAGCCCGAGGTGGTGCTGCTGGGGCTGCTGCCGCCGCTGCTCTACACCGCGGCCCTGCGGACCTCGCTGGTCGACTTCAAGGACAATCTGCGCACGATCGCGTCGCTGTCGGTCGGGCTGGTGCTGTTCAGTACCTTCGCGGTGGCGCTGGTGGCCTGGTGGTTGCTGCCGATCCCGTTCGCGGCCGCGGTCGCCCTGGGTGCGGTGGTCGCGCCGCCGGACGCGGTGGCCGCGACGGCGATCGCGCGGCGCACCGGTATGCCGCGCAGCATCGTGACCGTCCTCGAAGACGAATCGCTGTTCAACGACGCGACGGCGCTGGTGTCGCTGCGCGGCGCGATCGCCGCCATGGCGGGTGCGGTGACGGTGTGGCAGATCGGCGGGGACTTCCTGCTCGCCGCGGTCGGCGGGGCGGTCGTGGGCGGGGCCGTCGCGGCGGCACTGGTGGTGCTGCGCAAGCGGATCAAGGACCCGGTCCTCGACACCACGGTGTCGCTGCTCGCCCCGTTCGTGGCGTACCTGCCCGCCGAGCACGTCCACGCCTCCGGGGTGATCGCGGTGGTGACCTGCGGGATGATCCTCGGGCACGGCGCGCAACGCTGGCAGGGCGCGGCCTCCCGGGTCGCCGAGTCGACGAACTGGCGGACCATCCAGTTCATCCTGGAGAGCACGGTCTTCCTGATCATCGGCCTGCAGGTGCGCTGGATCGTCGAGGCCGCCTGGCACAGCGGGCTGGACCGGGGCACCCTGCTGGTCGCCGCGGTGGCGGTGCTGGCCGCGGTGATGCTGGCCCGGCCGATCTGGGTGTTCACGCCGGTGCTGGTGGCCCGGCTGTTCGGGCGCGAGACCGAGCCGTTGAGCCATGCCGCCGTGGTGTCGTGGGCCGGAATGCGCGGCGTGGTGACCCTGGCCGCGGTGCTGCTGCTCCCCGAGTCGACCCCGCAGCTGCCGGTGCTGGAACTGCTGGCACTGGTGGTCGTCGGCGGCACCCTGCTGGTGCAGGGCACCTCGCTGCCGTGGCTGGTGCGGTTGCTGCGGTTGCGCGGACCCAGCCGGGCCGAGGACGCGCTCGCGAAAGCCGATCTGCTGCAACAGGCGTCGAGCGCGGGGCTGGCCGAGCTGGACAAGCGGATCGGCCCGGACACGCCGGAACCGGTGATCGAGTCGCTGCGGCAACGGCTGATCTGGCGTACCAACGCGGCCTGGGAACGCCTGGGCCGCCCCGAGGCCGAACTGGTGACCCCGACCGCCGAGTACCGGCGCCTGCGGCTGGCGATGCTGGCCGCCGAACGCGATGCCGTGCTCGCGGTCCGGGACGCGGGCGCGGTGGACTACGAAGTGCTGCAGCACGTTCTCGCGCGCCTGGACCTCGAGGAATCGATGATCGACCGCTTCGACGAAGCCGACGACGAACCCGGCACCGAACCGCTCTCGGGCGCCGCGCCCGCCGACGGCTGCACCCACCTCGAACACGCGCCGCTGCTGCGGGAGCCGGACGGTGCGCTGGTGTGCCGGGAGTGCGTGGCGGAGGGGTTGGCCTGGGTGCATCTGCGGATGTGCACCGACTGCGGCAATATCGCGTGCTGTGAGTCGTCGCTGGGCAATCACGCGAGCGCCCACTACCGGTCCTCGGCGCATCCGGTGATGCGCAGCGTCGAGCCGGGCGAGGTGTGGCGCTGGTGCTACGTGGACGAGTTGCTCGGCTGAGGCCGGTGCGAATAGATCAGCCGCGCGTATTCGGCGAGCAGCTGGTCGAGTTCGGTGGGTTCGCCGGTGGCGGCGAGCTGCTGGTAGCCGATCAGCATCGCCATGCCGAACTCGGTGACGACGGTGGCGGTGGCCGTGTCACCGACGACGCTGTCGATCACGCGATGCACGGTGCGACGGCGGGATTCGTCGACGCGCTTGACCGTCACGTGGACCGACTCGTCGTTGGCCGCCCAGGCGCGCAGCGCGGCTTCGGCGCCGTGTTCGAGTCCGCCCGCCAGTTCCGACATGGCGCGCACGTCGGCGTCCGGATCGCCGTGGCCGACATCGAGCGCGCGTAGCTCGAGCATCTGCCGGTTCTCCCAGTGCTCGAGCAGGGTGTCGACGAACCCCTGCCACGAGCCGAAGTGGTGGTAGAACGAGCCGCTGGTGACCCCGAGGCGACGGCACAGCACACCGATGTTGAGGCCTTTGAAGCCGAACTCGGCGAGCACCGCCACGGCGGTGTCGTAGTACTGCTCCTTGGTGACCACTCGGGACATCGCGATGCCGATCTGTGCGTGCGGACAGGACCGAAGAATGCGAACAGTACCCGATCGTAACGAGGACTCGCGCGAGCATAACGAAGTCTATGCTGTGGCGGAATCACGCAACGTGAGATCGAAATACCAAGTGCTGGAAGCAAATCCGTGCGCTACCAGGTGACGAGTGCACCCGGATGGAATAACAGAGCAGACGCTCTGTAAACTTTTGTTCATGCCGAGACCGCGAACTCACGACCCGGAGACCGTGCTGGACGCCGCCGAGCACCTCGCCGCGCGCTCCGGGTCCGCGGCGGTGACCGTGCGCGCGGTCGCCGCCGCGACCGGGGTGTCCAACGGCGCGCTGTACCACACCTTCGGCTCCCGCCAGGAAGTGCTGGCGCGCACCTGGTTACGCGCCGCCCGCCGCTTCCTGGCCCTGCAGGCCGCCGACATCGATCGCGCCGTCGCCGCCACCGACCCGGACGCGCGGATCGACGCGGTGGTCGACGCCGCCGAGACGCCGGCGCGCCTGGCCGACGTCCACCCCGACTCGGCACGCCTGCTGCTGCTCGTCGACCGCACCGAACTCCTCGACGGCGATCTGCCCGCCGACCTCGCCCGCCAGATCGCCGACACCGAGAAGGCCTTGCTGACCGCGCTGTCGCGCGTCGCACGGGCGCTGTGGGGCCGGGCCGACCGGCGCGGCGTCGCCACCGTCACCACCTGCCTGGTCGACCTGCCGACCGCGCTGCTGTTGCGGCGCGACCGGCTCACCGATCCCCTGGCCCGCAGGCATCTGCGCGCCGCTGTCCGTGCCGTGCTCGAACTCGGCCCCCGCTGAAAGGAATCCCTCCATGCCCACCCTGCGCCACCACGACGCGATCGCGATCCTCGACCTCGGTGACGGGGAGAACCGCTTCTCCCCCGACTTCATCACCGAGGTGCACGCCCACCTCGACACCGCCGTCGCCGAGGGCGCGGCCGCGCTGGTGACCACCGCGACCGGCAAGATCTACTCCAACGGTCTGGACCTGGACTGGTTGTCCGCCAACGGCGATCGCGCCGCCGAGTACGTCGAAGCCGTGCACACCCTGTTCGGCCGCATGCTCACGCTGCCGATGCCGACCGCCGCGGCCATCGGGGGGCACGCCTTCGGCGCGGGCGCCATGCTCGCCGTCGCCCACGACTACCGGGTCATGCGGGCCGATCGCGGCTTCTTCTGCTTCCCCGAGGCCGACATCCGGATCCCGTTCACCAACGGCATGGCCGCGCTGATCCAGGCCAAGGTGCCGCCGCGGACCGCGGTCGCCGCGATGACCACCGGCCGCCGCTTCGGTGGCACCGACGCGCTGGCCTACGACCTGGTCGACGCCGCCGTCGGCGAGGACGCGGTGCTCGACACCGCGCTGGCGACCGTCGCCCCGTTCGGCGGCAAGGACCAGCCCACGCTGACCGCGATCAAGTCGGTGATGTTCGCCGGCGTGCTGGACGCGTTGCGCGGCAAGGACTGACGCGGCTCACGGCAGCCGGGGGCCCTTGCCCAGATAGACGTCACCACGATCGTCGCTGGCCCAGCCGCCCCCGGTGTAGTCGCCGAGCACGAAACACGCGTCGCAGAACTGCTTGCCGAACACCGACAGGTAGATGCTGCGGTAGGAACTGATCGCCCGCATCTTCACCGACTTGTAGGCGGCCTGAGCGCTGGGCTGGGCCTCCAGGAACGCGTAGCGGCGGAAGTCGGCGACCGGTTCGGTGGAGAAGCGCACCAACCCGAGCCTGCTCAGATTGCCCAGGTAGTGGTGATCGCGTTCGGGCAGTGCGCAGCCGGCCATGTAGGCGATCATGTTGATGCCGTCGGCCAGGCGCTGCGAGCCGATCCCGAACGGCGCCTTGGTGCGGATGTCGATCGCGGGTTGTGGGCCGGCGACGGCCAGGAACCGCAGGATGCGCGCCTCGTCGGGGGTCAGGTCGTGCAGGATCGGCACGAACGAGGGATGCAGGTCGCGAGGCTGCTGCGCCGAATCCCAGCCCTCGGTGATCATCGCGTCGCCCATGGCCTTCAGATCCGCGGCGCCGACACTGGTTTCGGCCTGCCCGTACACGCCCGACGCGGTGCTGGTGAGCCCGAGCGCGCCCAGGGCGATCTTGCGCAGCGCGTCGATGCGCTCGTCGATGATCTGCGACATCGGCTCGCCCGCGCGGATGTCGTCGGCGAGGTCGGTGGCGGTGTGCAGCGCGCCCTTGGTGACCGCGCCGACGATGTGGCGCAACGACAGTCCCGCGATGCGCGCCAACCCGACCAGGTCGGTCGGGATCCCGGGCTCCGGGGTGGGTTCGGGCAGGTTCTCGCGGTCGTCCATGCTCACGCTCCGAAGACCAGTAGGTGCAGGGCGCCGACGAGCACACCGAGCGCGCCGCCGTGCGCGTAGAGCAGCCAGGCGTCCTGTTCGATGGCGGTGTAGAGCATTTCGACGAACTCCTCCGGCGGCAGTTCGCGCAGTTTCTCGGTGGCCAGGCGGTCGACGCTGGCCGCCGTGGTCTGGGAGAACTCGACATCGTCGACCAGCCACGGCTTCATCTCCGTCGCCAGGCTCGCGCCCGCGGTGGCCTGGATGGCGTCGAACTGGCGGGGCCCCACCGCGAGCCGGGTCACCGACCGCAGCGGCCCCAGCACCCGGTCGATCTCGGCCTTGAGGAAGTGAGCGATGACCGCGCGGGTCTTGTCGCCGCTCGGCCCCTCCAGGAGCTGCTCGGCGACGACGTCGAGAGTGACGATCTGATAGCCGATCGCGTGCCCGAGATCGGCCGCGGCCTGATGCTGACGTTTGGCGAATTTCGCCACCCGCCACGGATATTTGTAGCGCGGTTGCGGGGTGGCCGGTTCGAACACCACCTTGATGGCGATGATGTTGACCAGCACACCCACCACCGCGCCGCCGAACAGCACCCACGCCCACGCGGGCAGGAAGTGCAGGATGTCGTAGAGCCAGCCGGGCAGCGAGATCAGGGCCGGGGTGTCCCCGTGCGGGGTGCTGTAGTGCAGCAACGACAACCACAGCGCGACGACGACCCCGAACGGGAACCCGATCACCCCGCTGCGGGTCATGAAGCGCAACTCCGGTGCGCCGAGCCCGTAGATGACGTCCTTGAGCAGTTCCGGGCGCCGCCGCAGATAGCCGACGACCATCAGTTTCACATCGAGCAGCTGGTCGATATTGGCGCCGATGAAGTCGAAGGCGCGATCGGTGATCGCGGGCAGTTCCGCCTCCACCCGCGAGTACACGACTTCGCGTGCGCGCGGCGGCATGTCGGCCCACAGCTGCGGATGCT
This sequence comes from Nocardia sp. NPDC003269, assembly GCF_042888005.1. Lineage (NCBI taxonomy): Bacteria > Bacillati > Actinomycetota > Actinomycetes > Mycobacteriales > Nocardiaceae > Nocardia > Nocardia sp. NPDC003269. The sequence goes on along the minus strand of NZ_JBIAPA010000003.1, from coordinate 481,371 downwards.
CGGTCACCATGATCGAGTCGACCATCGACCGTACGTTCGGCAGCGCCACCTGGGCGACCTGCGCGGAGATCTTGCGCGGATCCATCTGGTCGAAGAAGTCCTTGGCCGTGCCGATCTTGGCGACGGCGTTGTCGACCATCAGGCTGGCCATCTTCTCGGCGCGGGCCGGGATGAAGCCCTGGAAGCCGAGGATGCCGCCGGGGGCGAAGGTGGGCAGGATCTGCACCTTGCGCGGCAGCAGCGGGAAGATCGTCTTGAGGCCCGGCACATAGAACCCGGTGAAGCGCACCGGCGCGAACAGCATGATGACACCGGTCCAGTTGGTGATCAGGCCGGCCATGGCGCTGAAGATCGGAATGCTGATCATGTCGACCCAGAACTTGCTCAGGCCGGTCGTCTTCTCCCAGTCGAGCAGGCCGAAGAAGCCCGCCGCTTCGATCCCAGCATTCATCCGGCGTCCACTCCGTCGTGTTCCGAACCTCGCGCGTTCGGGTCATCATAAGTGACCGACCAGGTGGTTTCGGGCAGCTTTCGTGGTTACCCGCTAAACCGGAGCAAACCTGAACTAAAACCTTCAACTCAGCCGTGGGTGGTGTTCACCAGCAGGAGGTTGGTGTCGATGTCGTGGGTGACCTTGTTGGCGACCGAGCCCAACAGCCGTGCGGGACCGCTCATTCCGCGATTGCCGATGACGACCAGGTCGTATTTCCAGGCCGCGTTGCAGATCGCCTCGGCCGCGGGCACGCCGGTGAGGACATCACGGCCGAACAGCTCCGGATCCTCGACCTGGGCCTGGCCTTCGACCTCGATCAGCGTCACGGCGCCGTCGTCGTCGGTCTTGGCGGCGGTCACCAGGAACGGGCGGGCGCCGAGCGCGACGGCCACCTCGTAGCCGCGGCGCACCGCGGTGATCGAGCTGGCCGACCCGTCGGTGGTGAGACCGACGGTGGTCCAGCGTTTCGGGATCTTGTGGGTGAACACCACATCGGATTCGCTGTGGTGGGACACGTGATTGGCGGTCGACCCCAGCAGGCGCGCCTTCGAACTGCCCAGCCCGCCCCCACCGATGACCAGCAGGGTGCCGGGTTCGGCGGCGGCGACCTCGAGCAGGACCGCGCCCGCCGTGCCGGGCAGTTCGCTGCGCAGCACCTCGGTGACACCCACCTCGGCGAGCACCTCGGCGGCGGCCGCGGTGTTCTCCTCGGCCCAGGCGGCGTCGGTGCCTGCCTTCAGCGTCGCTTCCTTCCAGACGCTTACGACGGTGACCCCGAGTGCGAGCTTGACCGCGAGTTCGCCGCCGACGGCGACCGCCGTCTGCGCGGACTCCGAGCCGTTGGTCCCCACCACGATGCGCTGGTACCCCATGTGACGCTCTCCGATCGACGGCAGGTCAGCTGCGCTTGGCCACAGTATAAACGCCGCACACTCCCGGCTACCGTGCTGCGCGGCTCACGCCCCGGTGCGCAGATGCCGGTCGAAGAAGGCGAAGATGCGCTGCCAGGCGTCGTCGGTGGCGGCCGCGTCGTAGCCGATGCCGATGCGTTCCAGCACGGCGTTTCCGGGCAGCACATTGGCGAAGCTGTGGGTGGCGTTCGGGTAGGTCTTGATGTCGTGCTCGACCCCGCCCGCGGTCAGCGCCGCCTCGAGTTTGCCCGCCGCGCCCACGAGCCCCGGATCGAGCTTGCCGTAGCTGGCAACCACCGGGCACGCGCCGTCGAGCAGCGTCTTGTAATCACCGTAGAGACTGCCGTAGAACGGTGCCGAGGCGTGGAAACCCTGGGGCGCGGTGAGCAGCGCGAAACCGCCGCCGAGGCAGAAACCGAGCACCGCGATCCGGCCGGTGCAGTCGGGATCGTCGGCGAGGCGGTCACGCGCGGCGAGGATCTCCCCCACCGCGGGCCCCTTCCCGGTGAACGCGACGGCGCGGAACGCCTGCTGGATGCAGCGCACCCGGCCACGCGCGAACAGGTTCGGCGCGATCGCCAGATAGCCCGCCCCGGAGACGATCTCGAGCTGGTGGCGCAGGTCGGCGTTCACGCCGAGGGCGTCGTGGAGGACGACCACGCCCGGCCACGGGCCCGCGCCCTGCGGGCGGGCGATCAGGGCGTCGATTCGTCCGGTCGGAGTATCGATCTCGATCGATTCCATGGCACGAATCTAGAGCGTCGACGCACGGTTCGCGGGGCGACGGCCGGAAACCGCACCGGCGCGTCGCCGGTCGGGCGGTTCGGGCAGCGGCAGGCGTTTGAGGTGCAGCGCGTTGAGTGCCACGATCAAGCTCGACCCCGACATCGCCATGGCCGCGATCTCCGGGCGCATCGTCAGCCCCCACGGCGCGAACACCCCGGCGGCGATCGGCAGCGCGATGCCGTTGTAGCCGACCGCCCAGGCCAGGTTCTGGTGTTCCTTGCGGACGGTGCCACGCCCGATGCGCAGCGCGGTCGACACGGTGAACGGGTCCGAGCGCATGAGCACGACGTCGGCGGTCTGGATGGCGACGTCGGTGCCCGCACCGATGGCGATGCCCAGATCGGCCCGCGCGAGGGCGGGCGCGTCGTTGACACCGTCGCCCACCATCGCGACCTTCCTGCCCGCTTTCTGCAGTTCGGCGATCCGGTCGGCCTTGTCGCCGGGCAGGACATCGGCGATCACGGTGTCGATGCCGAGGTCGTCGGCGATGCGCCGCGCGGTCGCGTGGTTGTCGCCGGTCAGCATGACCACGTCCACGCCGAGCTCGTGCAGCGCGGCGACCGCGTCGGCGGAGGTGGGTCGCGGGGCGTCGGCGAGGGCGATCACGGCGGCCGCGGTGCCGTCGACGGCGACCAGGACGGCGGTGTGTCCCGAGGCGGCCAGGTCGTCGCGCCGGGTCGCCAGCTCGCCCAGGGCGATGTGCTCCTGCTCGAGCAGAACGCGATTGCCGACGACGACGCGCTGCCCGTCGACGGTGGCGATCGCACCGCGGCCCGGCACGTTCCGGAACTCCGTCGCCGACAGTGCCCGCGCGTCCTGGCCTTTCGCATAGTCGACGATCGCCTTCGCCAGCGGATGCTCGGACTCGCGTTCCACCGCCGCGGCCAGGGCGAGCATCCGACCGGTATCGACGCCGGGCGCGGGCACCACGTCGGTGACCTCCGGCGCGCCCTTGGTGAGGGTGCCCGTCTTGTCCAGCACCACCACATCGATGCGCGACGCGTCCTCGAGCGCCGTCGCGTTCTTGAACAGCACACCGCGTTTCGCGCCGAGACCGGTGCCGACGAGGATCGCGGTCGGTGTCGCGAGACCCAGCGCGTCCGGGCAGGTCACCACGACCACGGTGATCGCGAACAGCAGGGCCCGGCTCAGCGAGGCGCCGGCGAGCAGCCACACCACCAGTGTGGTCAGGCTGCCGATCAGGGCGACCAGGGTCAGCCAGAACGCGGCCCGGTCGGCCAGGCGCTGGCCCGGCGCCTTCGAGTTCTGCGCCTGCTGCACGAGTTCCACGATCTGGGCGAGCGCGGTGTCGGCGCCGACCTTGGTCGCGCGCACCCGCAGGCTTCCCGTGGTGTTGATGGTCGCGCCGATGACCGGGGAGCCGGGTTCCTTGTGCACCGGCAGGCTCTCCCCGGTGACCATCGACTCGTCGACCTCGCCCGAGCCGTCGAGGACGACGCCGTCGACAGCGATCTTGGCACCGGGGCGCACCAGCAGCACATCACCGACCGCCACGTCGGCGGTGGGGATCTCGACCTCGTTCCCGTCGCGCAGCACGACGGCCTTCGGCGGCGACAGATCCAGCAGCGTGGAGACCGCGTCGTTGGCGCCGCCGCGCGCCCGCATCTCGAACCAGTGCCCCAGCAGCACGAAGGTCGCCAGCATGGTCGACGCCTCGTAGAACACCTCGCCGCCACCGGTGAGCGTCACGTAGAGCGAATACAGCCAGCCGGTGCCGATACCGACCGAGACCAGCACCATCATGTCGAGGGTGTGCGCCTTGAGCGCCTGCCACGCGCCGGTGAAGAAGATCGTCGAGGAGTAGAAGATCACCGGCAGGCTCAGGATCAGCGCCCACACGTCCACGCGCAAACCGAACGGGACCGCCAGGTGCAGGCCGAGCATGTGGGTGGCCATCGGCGACCACAGCATCACCAGGGTGGAGAAGACGAGCGCGACGAGGAACCGGTTGCGCATGTCGCGGGCCATGTCGTCCATGGACATGGCGGCGTGGCCGCCGTGGTGGTGTCCCGCCGTCGCCGCGTCGGGCGGGGCCGCGGCGGTGGTCGGTGTGCCGGTGCCCGTGGGAGCGCGCTCCGGCGGGGGCGGCTCGCTGCCCGGGTCACAGAGATGGGTGGGCACCGAGCGGCCCGCGCAGTGGTAGCCGCAGTCCCGGATCCAGTCGCGCAGGTCGGTCACCGAGGTCAGCGCCGGGTCGTAGGTGACGGTGGCGGTCTGGGCGAGCGGGTTGGCCTCGACCTCCAGGACGCCGGGCCGATCGCGCAGCGCGGCGGCCAGGGTCTGCCGGGAGCCCGCGCGATGCAGTCCGCCGACGTGCAGGACCGTGGTGGCGGGGTGGTGCGTGTCTGACATCGACGCTCCTGTCGCCGGTCGAACGCACGACGCGACAGCGCCCCGCGCCTCACTTCCGGCGACAGTACCCGGCGCGGGTCACGAGACGACGCAGGTCGCCGGGTGACCCGCGACCGTCAGAGCGTGATGCCCAGCAGCGCGTCCACGGCGTCGCGCACCAGCGCGGGCGCGGCGGGGTCGGCGCCGCCGTAGGTGAGCGCCTGCTCGACCCAGTTGTCGACGGCGTCGAGTGCCTTGGGAGTATCCAGATCGTCGGCCAGATGCTGACGCAACCGGGCGACGGTGTCGGCCGCCGACGGGCCGGTGGCCAGGCCGGCGGCTTCCCGCCAGCGCGCCAGGCGGGTCTGGGCGGCGGTGAGGACCTCGTCGGTCCACATCCGGTCCTGGCGGTAGTGCCCGGCGAGCAGGCCGAGGCGGATCGCGGCCGGGTCGACGCCGGAGCGGCGCAGCTTCGACACCAGCACCAGATTGCCCTTGGACTTCGACATCTTCTCGCCGTCGAGGCCGATCAGCCCCGCGTGCACGTAGTGGCGGGCGAAGCGGCGGGCGCCGGTGATCGCCTCGGCGTGCGCGGCGGAGTACTCGTGGTGCGGGTAGATCAGGTCCGAGCCGCCGCCCTGGACGTCGAACTCGGTGCCGATGCGGTTGAGCGCGATCGCCGCACACTCGATGTGCCAGCCGGGGCGGCCCGCGCCGAACGGCGCCTGCCAGGACGGCTCGCCCGGACGCTCGGCCCGCCACAGCAGCGCGTCGATGATGTCGCGCTTGCCCGGGCGGTCGGGGTCGCCGCCGCGTTCGGCGAACAGCTGTTCCATGGTGGCCCGGTCGTAGCCGGACTCGTAGCCGAACTGCTCGGTGGCGTCGGTGCGGAAGTAGATGTCGGGGTACTCGGCGTCGTCGACGATGTAGGCGGCGCCGGCGGCGAGCAGCTTCTGCACCAGCTCCACCACCTCCTCGACCGACTCGATGGCGCCGATGTAGTGCTGCGGGGGCAGCACCTGCAGGGCGGTCATGTCCTCGCGGAACAGCTCGATCTCGGAGCTGCCGAGGTCGCGCCAGTCGACGCCGTCGCGGGCGGCGCGTTCGAACAGCGGGTCGTCGACGTCGGTGACGTTCTGCACGTAGTGCACGTCGTGGCCCGCGTCCCGCCACAGCCGGTTGACCAGGTCGAATGTCAGATAGGTGGCGGCGTGCCCGAGGTGGGTGGCGTCGTAGGGGGTGATGCCGCAGACGTACATCTTCGCGGTCGCGCCGGGGGTGACCGGGCGGACCTGGCGGTCGGCGGTGTCGTACAACCGCAACGGCGGCCCTGTTCCGGGGACGGTCGGTAGGGCGATATCGGACCAGGACTGCATGATTCGAGGGTAGAGCCCCCGCCGGGGCGAGCGGTCCGCGGGCCGGTCAGGCGGTTGCCCGCGGTGCCGCCCGGGCGGCCCACTACCTGCAGACAAACGTGTTCCGGCGGTTGCGTCAAGGGTTGCGTTCAGGCAGATCCGCTGGTCAAGGCGGTGGCGGACGAATTGCCGACGATGATGCACCGCACCGGCGCCGCTGGTTGCCGATACGGGCGCTTCGCGATCATTGTCACACATCACATGTACACAAACATCCCTGTTGCTACCTATACGCAGGTTCGTTTACGGTAGTTTCATGACGGATCGCCTCTACTCGGTCGAGCAGGTCGCCGACTTGCTCGGGCTGCATGTACGCACCGTGCGCAGCTATGTCCGCGACGGCAAGCTCCCCGCGGCGCGCATCGGCAAGCAGTACCGCATCGCGCACGACGACCTCGAGGCCTTCACCGGCCTGCCGATCACCGCGCCCCGGACGCCCGAGACCACCGGCACGCACGCCGACGCCTCCTGCATCGTCGAGATCGACGCCGTCGACCGCACGACCGCCGACCGGATCACCACCTTGCTCACGAGCGCGGCGGGCACCCGGGGGCCCGGTGGCACGCCCCTGCGCGTGGACACCGCCTACGACCCGGCGCGCTCGCGCCTCAAGGTCATCCTGCTCGGCGGTCTCGCCGATACCGCCCGCCTGCTCGACTACATGGACGGAGTACTCACCTCATGACCGGCATCTACACCTCCGAGACCGGCCGCCAGGCCATCGCCGAGCGCTATCGCGCCCACCTCGACGCCTGGCCGGTCCCGCACGAGGAGATCCGGATCCCAACGACCACGGGCGAGACCTTCGTCGTCGCCTCCGGACCGGTGGACGCGCCACCGCTGGTCCTGCTGCACGGATCGGGAGCCAACGCGAGCGCCTGGCGCGGCGATGTCGGCGACTGGTCGACCCGCTATCGCGTGTACGCGGTGGATCTGCCCGGCGAGCCCGGATTCAGTGCCCCTCACCGACTGGCGCTGAACAGCGACGAGACCGCGAGCTGGCTGTCGGAGACCGTCGACGGCCTCGGCCTGACCACCTTCGCTCTCGTAGGCATGTCCCTGGGCGGCTGGACGGCGCTGGACTTCGTGCTCCGCAGGCCCGGACGAGTCGACGCGCTGACCCTGCTGTGCCCGGGCGGGCTGGGCGGGCAGCGCTTCGGGTGGCTGATCAAGGGAATGGCCCTGCGGCTGATCGGCAGGCAGACCGTGCGCGACTCCGCGCGCACCGTCCTCGGTATCGACGACGCGGAGGTCCTGGACGAGGTGGAGTCGACGTTCCGGCACTTCTCGCCGCGAACCGGCCGGCTGCCGATCTTCCCCGACGCCGACCTGCGCGCGGTGGACATCCCGGTCCTGGTGATCGTGGGCGGTCGTGACGTGCTCTTCGATTCGGCGCGGACCGCCGAACGGGCGCGGGCCTGCTTCGCCCGGGGTGATGTTCGCGTGCTGCCCGAGGTGGGTCACGCGGTGCTGGGACAGACCGCGGAGATCGAGCGGTTCCTCAGCGCGCACACCGGCTGAACCGGGTGCGGGGCGACGAGCCCGGTGTCACCGCGCGTCGGGAGCGGCGACACCGGGCTCATCGAAGGCTCACGCCTGCAGGTAGCACTGCACGTTGGCGCCGTCGACCTCGGGGCCGAACTGCGGCAGCGCGTAGAACGAGGCGCCGACCTGATCGGCGGCCTGCACGGTGACGTCGGGCAGCGGCGCGCCGGTGTTGCGGTCGGTCGCGGTGCAGACGTAGGTCTTCTCGCTCCACCATCCGCTGGGGAAGGCCTGCGCGGGCGCGGCCACAGCGGCGACGGCGCCGGTGAGCAGCAGCGCGGCGGCGGAGGTGGTGACGATCGATCGGGTCGACATAGATTTCCTCTGACTCTTGCGTTGGAATGACGAAAGTGCTTGGAGCACACTAGCACCGGCCCCGACCCGGAAAAGCAGCCTCAAGATACCCGACGTCAACGGATGCGTGGGCCGGAATCGCCGACATCGACGCGGTCCACCGCGTCACCGTAAACCATCGGGCTGGCATCGCATTCGGCGACGAAATCGGCCGGAAAGCCGCGTTCGAACGGCGCCGCGTCCGTGAGCACCCGGACCGCGTCGGCGGGCAGGCGCAGTTCGGCCGCCGCCAGATTGCCGCGTAGCTGCGCGGCGGTACTCACCCCGAGAATCGGCAGCACCGCGCGGCTGCGCTGCCGCGTCCAGGCCAGGGCGACCTGCTCGGCCGGAACACCCAGCCCCGTCGCGACTTCGGTCACCGCGGCGACCGCGGCCAGCTCCGACGGCGTCCGCGCGCGGCCCGAACCCGGCGCGAGGACTCCCCCGGCCAGTGGTGACCACGCGGTGACGGTGAGACCGAAGGCCTCGGCCATCGGCAGTACCTCCCGTTCGATACCGCGCTCGAGCAGGCTGTAGGGCACCTGGACGGCGGCGAACGGTGTCCGGTCGCGGCACTGCGCGAGCGTGTTGGCGCGGGCGATCACCCAGGCGGGCGCGTCGGAGATGCCGATGGCCAGCGCTTTGCCCGCCCGCACCACATCGTCGAGAGCGCGCATCGTCTCCTCGATCGGGGTGTGCCGGTCCCACACGTGCACCCAGTACACGTCGACGTAGTCGGTGCGGAGCCTGCGCAGACTGCGTTCCAGCGACAGCACCAGGTTCTTGCGGTGATTGCCCGCCGCGTTGGGATCGGTGGTGTCGCGGCTGAGCGTGTATTTGGTGCCGAGGACGAAACGGTCGCGATCCCGCAGCACCCGACCGAGGATCGTCTCGCTCTCGCCGTAGGCGCCGGCGGTGTCGAGGAAATTGCCGCCCATCTCGGCGTACGCGCCGATGATCCGGTCAGCCTCGACGGGGTCGTCGAAACGCATGGTGCCCAGGGCGAACTCGGAGACGCGCAGGCCGGTGTGGCCGAGCAGACGGTAACGGAACATGCGATCAGTCTGGCCGGGCAGCGCGGGCGCAGACAGACCGTGTCAGGGCCACCCTGGGATCAGAACGCGGGCCAGGGAATCGGGCGCGACGAGTTCGGGATCGGCATCACCGGATGCTCGAGCAGCGCTTTCGTGCGTTCGGTCAGCGCGGTGATCTCGGCGTCGGTGATGTGCTCGGCGAGCGAATCGGCCACCGAGCCCGGCAGGTTCGCGGCGAACGCGGTGATGTCGGCGACCAGTGACGCGTGCACCGGACGTCCGGCCCAGCCCCACAGCACCGTGCGCAGTTTCGGCTCGGTGTGCAGGCAGATGCCGTGGTCGACGCCGTAGACCTGCCCGTCGACACCTTCGAGCGCGTGTCCGCCCTTGCGGTCGGCGTTGTTGAGCAGCAGGTCCAGCACCGCCATCCGTTGCAGGCGTGGATCGTCGGCGTGGATCAGCGACACCTCGTTGCCCTCGCCGTCGAGGGCGCGCAGTACCTCGCAGAAACCGTCGGGCACCGTCCCCGGCCTGCACAGGTCGACCAGGTCCAGGCGCGGCTTCGGCTCGGTGTGATGGTCGACCGAGGTGACCCAGCGCTGCACCATGCCGGGCCCGAACGGCCCGTCGCGCAGCACCGTTTCCGGGATCACCCCCCAGCCCAGCTGCTCGGAGATCAGATAGGAGGCGACTTCCCGGCCGGCGAGCGTGCCGTCCGGGAAGTCCCACAGCGGACGTTCCCCGCGCACCGGCTTGTACACCACCCGCAGCGGCGCGCCGTCGGGCTCGGGCGCGGCGATCTCGCACACCAGCGTCAGATTGCTGGCGACGCCGACCCGGCCGACGATGTCCAGCTCGCCTTCGGTGAGTGCGGTCACCGGGTCACTCCTCTTCGAGCTCGGCCGCGCCGAAGATCTCGCCCCGCTTGTAGCCGTTGGTGCGCACACACATGTGCCCACGCGCGGAGAGCGGTTCACCGCACAGCGGGCACGGCGGCCTGCCCGCCGCGATCACCCGCGCCGAGCGCAACGCGAACTCGCGGGCCTGGATCGGGGTCAGGAACACCCGCACGGCGTCGGGGCCCTCCTCGGTGTCGTCGAGCACCACCGATTCGTCGACCTCGGTCTCGGTGATCGCCAGCAGTTCCACCACCACGGCACCCGCGTCGGCGTCCCAGCCCAGACCCATGGTGCCGACCCGGAACTCGGTGTCGATCGGGGTCACCAGCGGCGCGACATCGCGCACGTCCTCGCCCTGCGGCGGGACCTCGGCGCCGAAGCGACGGGCCACCTCGTCGAGCAGCAGTCCCATCCGGTCGGCGAGCACCTTCACCTGCTGCTTCTCCAGCAGCACGCTGACCACGCGCGGTTCCTGCACGGCCTGCAGGTAGAACGAACGATCGCCCGGCTCACCGACGGTACCGGCGACGAAACGATCGGGGGTGCGGAATACATGGATTGCGCGTGACACATGCACCTCCTGATACGTGACCCTGTTCGACACTCACGAACACCCTCCCTCTAAGGAGAATCGCGGTGTCCCGCATTCCTATTATCCGCGCCCGCGCCATTGCTCACCTCTCCACCGGGAGTCGGCGGGGCGGTGACGGCGAGGGCGGACAGGTCGGCGCCGGTGTCGTTGAACTTCCACACCGACGGCCCGACCGGGCTGTACCGGACGACGCTGATCGAGGCGGGTTCCACCGCGATCCGCTGAAAACTGTCCAGATGCAGGCCGAGTGCGTCGGCCAGGATCGATTTGATGATGTCGCCGTGCGCGCAGGCCACCCACAGCACGTCACGGCCTGCCTGCTCGGACAGCCGGCGTTCGGTGTCGCGGATCGCGGCGACCGCACGCTGCTGGACCTGAGCCAGGCCCTCCCCACCGGGGAACACCGCGCCGGAGGCGTGCCGCTGCACGACCTTCCAGAGCGGTTCGGTGAGCAGTTCGGCCAGCGGACGGCCGGTCCACTCGCCGTAGTCGACCTCGATGAGCCGTTCGTCGTGCTCGGGTTCGAGGCCGAGTTTCTCGGCGAGCGGGGCGACCGTGCGCTGACAACGCAACAACGGTGAGCTGGCGATGTGTTCGATCGGCAGCGTCGCCAGCCGGTCGGCGACCGCGGCGGCCTGCTCGGTACCGCGGTCGGTGAGTTCGACACCGGGAGTGCGACCGGCCAGGGTCCGCGCGGTGTTCGACGTGGACACTCCGTGCCGGAGCAGGATCACCGTCATGGGACCAGCCTAACCATCAGTGTCCGGCGGCTCAGGTCGCCGAGACGACGCCCGCGGCGAGCAGACCCATCACGACCAGGCCGAGGATGATCCGGTACCCGACGAACCAGTAGAACGAGTGCTTGCCGACGAACTTCAGCAACCAGGCCACCGAGGCGTAGCCGACGACGAACGCCAGGATCGTCGCGACCAGCAACTGCGGGCCGCTCGCGTTGAGGCCCTCCCCGGCCGGTTCGAACGCGTCCGGGAGGCTGAACAGGCCCGAGGCGGTGACGGCGGGGATGGCGAGCAGGAACGAGAACCGGACGGCCGCTTCACGCTGCAGGCCGAGGAACAGACCGGCGGTGGAGGTGGCGCCGGAGCGCGAGACACCGGGGACCAGCGCCAGGCACTGCGCCAGGCCCATGACCAGGCCGTCGCGGGTGGTCAGCTGCTCGATCGGGCGGGTCTTGCTGCCGAAGTGCTCACCGGCGGCGATCACCAGCGCGAACGCGATCAGCATGAACGACACCAGCCACAGGTTGCGGGCACCGGTGCGGATCTCGTCCTTGAACAGGAACCCGAGCACGCCGATCGGGATGGTGGCGATGATCACGTACCAGCCGACGCGGTAGTCGAGTTCGCGCTGGGTGTCGCGTTCGTAGGCGTCGCGGGCGCTGCGATCCATCACCGGCAGCCGGGTGGTGACCCGGTCGGCGACCGCGACCTCGCGCTGGGATCGTTCGCGCATTCGCATGCCGAGGGTGGTGAACCAGGCGACGATGATCCGCCAGATGTCCTTGGCGAAGTACACCAGGACCGCGGCCTCGGTGCCGAGCTGGGTGACGGCGGTGAACGAGGCGCCTGCGTCGTCGCCGAAGAACACGCCCGAGACGATGCGCAGGTGCGCCGACGACGAGACCGGCAGGAACTCGGTGAGTCCCTGCACCAGCCCGAGTACCAATGCCTGTACCCAGGTCATCGACTCGCCCACCGTGTCCTCCTGCTGACTCGCGCCCGAAAGACCGCGTCCTCCTGGGCTTTTGCTTCACGTGCGGCCGGGTGGGGCCGCGATCCCGCAGCGACCCTACCCGCCCGGCCGCACCGGTGCCGCCCGCCCACCTAGGGATCTGCTGAGAGTGCGCGACGCCACGGGTCGTCGGCGAAGGCGGCCGGGGGCCGCCCATTAGGCTGGTCGCCGTGACGAAAACGCGGGCGCGGTGATGGAACAGCGAACGGTGGGACGCAGCGGCCTCCGGGTGTCGCGGATCGGGTTGGCGACCCATACCTGGGGGACCCATACCGACGCCGACGAGGCGTCCGTGCAGCTGGCGGCGTTCACCGAGGCCGGTGGCACGCTCGTCGACACCTCCCCGGTCTACGGCAACGGCGCGGCACAGCGGATCCTGGCCGATCTGCTCGGCGACCTCGTCGCCCGCGACGAGCTGGTGCTCAGCGGCAGCGCGGGGGTCGTGCTGCACGCGCCCGGTGCCGGGGTCGGTGATTCCGTGCCCGCGCCGGCGGCGACCGGCCCGGTGGTCGACGCGTCGCGGCGGACCCTGCTCGCCCAGCTCGACCGCACACTGCGCGAGCTCGGCACCGACCACCTCGACATCTGGAGCATCGCCGCCTGGGATCCCTACACCCCGCTCGACGAGGTCGCGGCGACCCTGGAGACCGCGGTCCGCACCGGCCGCACCCGGTATGCCGGGGTACGCGGCTTCGCGGCCTGGCAGCTGGCCAGCCTGGCGGCGATCGCACCGATCACCGCGGCGCAGACGCCGTACTCGCTGCTGGCGCGGGGCACCGAGTCCGATGTGATCCCGGCCGCGCGCCACCACGGGGTCGGCATCATCGCCTCGGCGCCGCTGGCCGGGGGCATTCTGACCGGCAAGTATCGCGACGGCGTGCCCGCGGATTCGCGAGGCGCGGACGAGGCGACCGCCGCCGAGATCCGGCGCAGGCTCGACGACGAGCGGGCGACGCGCGTGGTGGACGCGCTGGTCACCGCGGCCGACGGCCTCGGCACCTCGCCGCTGGCGGTGGCCCTGGCCTGGATCCGGGACCGGCCCGGCATCGCGAGCATGATCGTCGGTGCCCGTGACATCGGCCAGCTCACCGGCGTGCTGGCCGCCGAGACCCTCGAGTTGCCGCGCGCGATCGCGGCGGCCCTGGACGATGTGAGCGCCCGTTCCGAATGATGGCTAGCCTTACCTGCATGAGACTGCGTGGTGTGCTGACGGCGATGCTCGCGGCGACGGTGCTGACCGGCACCGTCGCCTGCACAGGCGGCAACACCGCATCGACTGCCACCACCGGCGGTCCCGTGACCGCCCAGCTGACCGACCTCGACCCGGTCCCGATCGGCACCGCGCCCACGCCGCGGCTGCCGGTGACCGCGCGGTCCTTCGACGGCACCGAGGTGACCGTCACCGATACCTCGCGGATCATCGCCGTCGACCGCTACGGCACCCTCGCCCAGACCGTGTACGCGCTCGGGCTCGGCGCGAACCTCGTCGGCCGCAGCACCTCCGCGTCCTTCCCGGCGGTGGCGAACGTGCCGAACGTGGCGGGCGGCAACGGCAGCCTGAGCGTCGAGGCCGTGCTCGCGCTGCGTCCGTCGGTGTTCCTCACCGACACCACCAGCGCCGCCCCCGCGGTCCGGGAACAGCTGCGCGCGGCGGGCGTGAACGTCGTCTACTTCGACCCGGACCGCACCATGGACGGCGTGGTCCCGCAGATCGAGGCGGTCGCCGCCGCGCTCGGCGTGCCGGAGGCGGGGACCGCGCTCGGGCAGCGCACCCGCGACGAGATCGCCGCCGCCACGGCCCGCGTACCGAAGCAGGACCCGCAGCCCAAGATCGCCTTCCTGTACCTGCGCAGCAGCGCGATCACCATGATCGCGGGACCCGGCTCTGGCGCGGATTCGCTGGTCACCGCCATCGGCGGAATCGACGCGGGCACGGCGTCCGGGGTGAAGGAACCGTTCACCGCCATCACCAGCGAGGCGATGATCGCCGCGGCACCGGACGTGCTGCTGGTCATGTCGGACGGCCTGAAATCCGTCGGCGGGGTCGACGGACTGGTGAAGGTGCCCGGCATCGCCCAGACCCCGGCCGGTCGCAATCACCGGGTGGTCGACATGGCCGACGCGGTGGTGCTCAGCTTCGGCCCCAACACCGGCCGCGTCATCACCGCCCTGGCCGACGCCGTCTACGGCAAGCCGGCATGAGCGATGCCCCGGACCTGACGAGATCCGCGAACGCCCCGCGGATCGACGACGCGACGCCGGACCCGCTGCCGCACCCCCGGCACCGGACCACCCGGGTGGCCGTCGTCTTCGCCGTCGCGCTGCTCGCCCTGGTCGTGCTGGCGCTGGTCTCGGCGGTGCTGGGGCAGGTGCCGACCACCGCGGCCGAGGTGCTGGGCAGCATCGCGCACCGGATCGGCCTCGACATCGGCCCGCTGCCCGCCCATCCGGCGGGCGAGGTGACGCTGTGGGAGGTGCGCTTTCCGCGGGTGGCGCTGGCGATCCTGGTCGGGGCCTCGCTGGCGACGGCGGGGGCGTTGCTGCAGGGCGTGTTCGCCAACCCGCTCGCCGAACCCGGCGTGATCGGGGTGTCGGCGGGCGCGGCGGTCGGGGCGGGCACGGTCATCGTGGTCGGTGGGGCGTTCGTCGCGGCCTGGTCGGTGGCCGCGGCCGCGTTCGTCGCCGGACTGCTCACCACCGTGCTCGTGTACCTGCTGTCGCGGTCGGGCGGGCGGACCGAGGTCGTGACACTGATCCTGACCGGTGTCGCGATCAACGCGTTCGCGGGCGGTCTGATCGCGCTGCTGCTGTTCGTGGCCACGCCCGCCGCGCGCGACCAGATCGTCTTCTGGCAGCTGGGCAGCCTCAACGGCGCCACCTGGCAGTCGGTGGCGATCGTGGCCGTGCTCGCCTCGGTCGGGATCCTCGCTGCCGTCCTGATCGCGCCACGCCTGGATCTGCTCGCCCTCGGTGATTCGGCGGCCCGGCACCTCGGTGTCGATGTCGAACGGCTGCGCAGACAGGTCATCGTGGTGGTGGCCGTGCTGACCGCCGCGGGTGTGGCCTTCAGCGGCATCATCCTGTTCGTCGGGCTGATCGTGCCGCACGTGGTGCGCATGCTGGTCGGGCCGGGCCATCGGGTGCTGGTGCCGCTGAGCGCGATCGTGGGCGCGGTGATCCTGCTCGGCGCCGACGTCGTCGCGCGCACCCTCGTCGACAATGCCGATCTGCCGCTGGGCATGCTGACCTCGCTCATCGGCGGTCCGTTCTTCTTCTGGCTGCTGCGCCGCACCAGGGCCCGCGCGGGAGGCTGGGGATGACCGACATCCGACCCCACGATCCGGCGCTCGCCCCGCCGGTCACGCCGCCGCGACGCACCCGATCGTGGCGCGGCCTGTTCGCCAGGACACCCGATGTCCCGCAGCGGCCGGAACCCGGCACCGTGACGTTGCGCGCGGTCGGTCTGACCGTGCGCCGGGGCAGCCGGACCGTGCTCGAAGACGTCGACTTCCAGGTGGCGGCCGGTGAGATCGTCGCTCTGGTCGGCCCGAACGGGGCGGGCAAGTCGAGCCTGCTCGCCGCGCTCGCCGGGGAACTCGAACCCGGTTCCGGCACCGTGAAACTCGAAGGCCACGCGCTCTCGCACTGGACCCCCGCCGACATGGCCCGCCGCCGCGCGGTGCTGCCGCAGTCCCACGCGGTCGGCTTCCCGTTCACCGCGCGCGAAGTCGTCGCGATGGGCCGCGCACCCTGGTTGCACACCCCCGCCGCCGACCGCGACGACGAGCTGATCGCGGCCGCGCTGGCCGCCACCGACGTCACCCATCTGGCCGAGCGGATCTTCCCGTCGCTGTCCGGCGGTGAACGCGCCAGGGTCGCCCTGGCCCGCGTCCTCGCTCAGGACACCGCCACCCTCCTGCTCGACGAGCCCACCGCCGCACTGGACCTCGGCCATCAGGAAGCCGTCCTGCGCCTGGCCGCGACCCGTGCGGCCGAGGGCGCGGCAGTGGTCGTCGTCGTGCACGATCTCGGTGTCGCCGCCGCCTACGCCGACCGGGTCACCGTCCTCGACGCCGGTCGCGTCGCCGCCGACGGCCCGCCCCGCACCGTTCTGACCCCCGACCTGCTCACCGAGGTCTACCGCCACCCCGTCGATGTCTTCGACCATCCGGTCACCGGGGCGCAGCTCGTGTTGCCCGAGCGCGGCCACGCCTGATCCGGTTGCTCGGATCCAGTTATTGACTCAGAGGTCTAGAACCGATACGGTCGAATCATGGCCAGGCCACGCAACTTCGACGCCGACACGGTGATCGATCGCGCCATGGATCAGTTCTGGTCCTTCGGCTATGCCAACACCTCGCCCGCTCAGCTCGCCGATGCCACCGGCATCGGAAAAGGCAGTCTCTACAACACTTTCGGCAGCAAGCGCGCCCTGTTCGAGCAAGCGCTCGAACGCTACGGCCGCAACGGTGTCGCCATGGCCGAGGACTACATGTCCCGGCCGGGCTCCACTCGCGACTGCCTGCGCGCCTACCTCCGTGCCGCCGTGGACCTCGACTTCACCACACCCCTGCGGCGCGGCTGCCTGGCGGTCAATACCGCCGCCGAGTTCGGTGACCGCGACCCCACGATCGTCGCGACCTTGCGCGGCATCGAGCGCCGCATCGTCGCGGCATTGACCGCCCGCATCGATCAGGGGCGGCGCGACGGTGATGTCGACGCCGCCGTCGACCCGGCCGCGATCGCCGCGCTGCTGTTCACCACCAGCGCCGGCTTACGGATCATGGCCAAGACCAACGACACCCCCGAGCTCTACCGCCTCGTCGATGTCGCGCTGACCGTCCTCTGATTTCCCACCCCCGCCATCGAGCGGCTTCCGACTGCCCGAATATTTGACCTGTAGTTCAAGAAAGGTATCTCCATGGATCTCGCACTCACCGGCAAGACCGCCGTCGTCACCGGCGCCTCCCGTGGCATCGGCCTCGCCGTCGCCGAAGCCTTCGCCGAGGCCGGCGTCCGGGTCGTCGGCGCGGCCCGCACCATCACCCCGGAACTCGACAAGGTCTCGGCCGCCACCGTTTCCGCCGACCTCAGTACCCGTGACGGCGCGGTCTCGGTCATCGATGCCGCCCTCGAGGCAGTCGGCGGCATCGACATCCTGGTCAACAACGTCGGCGGCGGCGATCCGGAGTGGCTCGACCTCGACGGCTTCCTGCACAGCACCGACGAGCAGTGGCGCCACTATCTCGACCTGAACCTCTTCAGCGCGATCTGGACCACCCGCGCCGCCCTGCCCAGTCTGCTCGAGCGGCGCGGCTCCATCATCAACGTGTCCTCGATCAACGCCCACGTCCCCGGCTCGGGCCCGGTCGGCTACAGCGAGGCCAAGGCGGCCCTGGCGTCGTTCGGCAAGCGCCTCAGCGAAGAGTTCGGCCCCCAGGGCGTGCGAGTCAACACCATCTCCCCCGGCCCCGTCGGCACCCGCATCTGGCGCGACGAACACCGCATCGGCGCCAAACTCGCCTCCGCCCAGGGCATCTCCCAGGAACAGTTCCTCGACGCACTCCCCACCCAGTTCGACATCGCCTCACGCCGCATCACCGAACCCGAGGAAGTAGCCGCCCTGATCGCCTTCGTCGCCTCCGGCAAGGCCACCAACATCGTCGGCGCCGACTTCGTCATCGACGGCGGCATCATCAAGACCACGTAACCGATACCCGGCGGCAGGCCTACGCCCCGGACCTGCCGCCGGACCTCGGCGTCACAGCTCGCGCACCCGAAGCCATTCGCTCGCTATGGCGATGTCAGCGGCGGTGACAGCGTGCCCGACAGGCAGCACATGGTGGGTCACCGGTGCGCCGACGCGGCGCAGCCGTTCCGCCAATCGCCCACCGTCGCCGGCTGATCGGCGATCGTCGTTCGCGCCGTCGAGGATCAGCACCGGAGTGCGATCCGACCGGTAGCGGGCATCGTCGGCGAAGGGCGACAGCGGCCGGAACATGATCGCCCCCGCGAGTAGTCCGGGATGGTCCATCAGCAGCGCCGCGGCCATGATCGCGCCGTTGGAGAACCCCACCGCCACCGGCCGCCGGGTGAGCTCCAGTCGGGCACACGAATCCTCGATGAACTCCGCGAGCACCGGCGTTCGGGCATCCAGATCGGCTTCGTCCACCCGGCGGTCCGGACAGCGGCGGAAGAACGCGTACCCGCCGTCCGTGGCGACCGTGCCCCGGATACACACTGCCGGTGCGCCGGGCGATACCTCCCCGGCCAGCGGCAGCAGATCGGATTCGGTGCCGTCCGAGCCGTGGAGCAGCACCAGAGGCGCACGCGCGGTATCGGTGCCGGGGAGGAAGCCCAGGACATGCGGGAGCCCGCCGGTGGTCACCGCCAGATGATCTTGAGGAGGGCGGGGGTGAGGACCATGCGGATGATCGTCGCGTCGATGACGAGGGCCACGATCATGCCGTAGGCGATGTATTTCATCAGGACCAGGTCGGAGAAGCCGAAGGCGCCGGTGACGACGATGAGGATCGCGGCCGCCGAGGTGATGACGCCACCGGTGTGGGCGACGCCGTAGCGGATGGATTCGGGCGCGTCGGCGCCCGAGGCCCGTTTCTCCGCGATCCGGGACAGCAGGAACACCTCGTAGTCGGTCGACAGGCCGAAGATCACCGTGACGATCAGCGCCACCACCGCGAACATCAGCGGACCGGGGGTGAACTGGAAGGTCCCGGCCCCGTGTCCCTCCACGAAGATCCAGGTCAGCACGCCGAGTGTGGAGACCAGGCTGAGCGCGCTCATCGCGACGGCCTTGACCGCCAGGATCACCGACCGGAATGCGATGATCATCATCGCCAGGGCCGCGGCCATCAGGATCGCCAGCAGCAGCGGTAGTCCGTCGATCAGGCCGTTGATGCTGTCGCGTTCCAGTGCCGGGATGCCGGCGACCATGATCTGCACG
The DNA here is from genome assembly GCF_042888005.1 of Nocardia sp. NPDC003269. Taxonomy (NCBI): domain Bacteria; kingdom Bacillati; phylum Actinomycetota; class Actinomycetes; order Mycobacteriales; family Nocardiaceae; genus Nocardia; species Nocardia sp. NPDC003269. The sequence continues at coordinate 462,298 of NZ_JBIAPA010000003.1, read as the reverse complement.
CCCGGTGGTTCGGGCAGCGCCCGCAGGGTGTCGATCACCTGGTCGGCGTCGCGTTTGTCGCCCAGGCCGGCCGAGAGCACGTTGACGCCGTCCTTGGTCGGCGCTGCGGGCTCGAACCTGCCGGTCAGCCCGGGGACCTGATTGGCCTCGTACCGGATGTCGCTGAGCTGCTGGGGTGTCGCGTTCACCACGACCAGCTTCAGCGGTTCGGTGCGGAACCCGGGGAACAGGTGGTCGAAGTCCTCCTGCGCGACGCGCGCCGGATTGTCCGCGGCCAGGTACTTCTCGCTGATCCCGCCGAACTCGATGTGCCGCAGCGGAATGCTCAGGGCCAGCAGGCCGAGCACGATCGGGATGACGACCGCCCACGGCCGCCGCATCGCCCACAGGGCCAGCCGGGAGAAGAACCCGGCATCGATCTCGGCCTCGGTCTTGCTGCGGGAGAACCGCTTCCAGCCCAGGAAGTCGATGCGCCTGCCCGCGATGCTCAACGCGGCGGGCAGCGCCGTCACCGACAGCAGCGCGGCCAGCATCACCGCGGAGATACCGCCGTAGGGCACCGATCGCAGGACGCCGTTGGGGAAGATGAACAGCGCGCCGAGACTGATGGCGATGATCGCGGCCGAGAACAGCACGGTGCGGCCCGCGGTCGCGACGGTGCGCGCGGTCGCCTCCTCCACGCTGCGTCCCGCCGCCAGCTCCTCCCGGAACCGGGTGACGGTGAAGAGCCCGTAGTCGATCGCCAGACCGAGGCTGACCAGCGTCATCACCGCGCTGGCGAAGACGTTGACCTCGATATGGGCGGTGAGGAAGCGCAGGATGCCGGAGGTGCCCAGGACGGTGAGCCCGCCGATCATCACCGGCAGCAGGGCCCCGATCACGCCGCCGAACACGAAGTACAGCAGGATCGCCACGATCGGCAGCGCGATGAGCTCCGCGCGCCGGATGTCGTGCTGCATCCCGATATTGATGCCCTCGACCACCGGCTGCAGCCCGGCCAGCTGCACGGTCGTCCCGCCCGGTCCCGCCCCTGGAACATCGGCGTTCAAATGGGGTTTCAGGGCCAGGTAGTTCTCGACCGTCGCCGTGCCGCCGCCACCGGCCAGGCCGATGCTGGCGAACGCGTGCTGCTTGGTGGGATCGGAGGCGTTCGCCGAGAACGGTGAGTCCCAGTAGCTGTCGATCTTGTGGATGCGTTCGCCGTAGCGTTCGCGCAGGTCGGCCAGCGCGGCGACGACGGGGCCGCGCACCTGCGGATCGTCGACGGTGGTGCCCGGCGGCGCGGTGTAGATGACGATCAGGTCGCCGTCGGTGTCACGGCCGAAGATGTCGTCGGCGAGCTTCGAGGCCGCCACCGACTCGCTGGACTCGTCGAACCAGCCCTCCTGGGTGTAGCGACCGGCCATATCGCGGCCGTACCAGCCCGAGATCAGCACCGTCAGGACGAACAGTCCGAGCACCAGGTAGCGGTGGCGGTGGACGAACCGGCCCCACCGCATCGAACGCGATTCCCGCATCGTCAGCCGCAGGCGGCGGTGCGGTAGTCGGCCGAGCGCAGGATGCCGCACAGGTCGGTGCGCGAGATCTTCCACTTCCCGTCGAGCAGCACGAAATGCACGATGGTGGTGCGGATATTGGTGCCCGAACCGTCCTTGTCCAGGCGCATGGTGGCGGTCAGGGTGCCGTCACGATTGTCGAAGACCGGGTCGACCACGCCGTACACCGCGTGCGGGTTGTCCCGCAGCGCCTTGTACATGTCGGGGATCGCGTCCTTGAACGCGGCGCCGTCCTCGATCAGGTCGGTGCGTTCGACATCGGGCAGGTTCGGATCGAGCGCGCGCTTGATCTGCGCGTCGAGTTCCGCGGCGGTCGGCAGCGGCACGTTGGCCTTGCTCGACGACACCGAGATGGAGGAGGACAGGGAGGCGTTGGCCGAGGACCGTGCGGCGTCGACCGAGGCCTCGTCGGTGCCGCCACCGCAGGCGGTGAGGGCGACGAGGGCCGTGAGGCAGGCGGTGGCCGCAGCGGCCCTGGCGAAAAGTGTGGAAGACATCACCATCTACATACCATCAATGACCGCGCTGATCCGGCCCAGGATGCTCCGCACGGTCGTGGCGTCCCGCGGTACGGCGGTCGGGACCGGGACGGCGTCGTGGATCAGGTCGCGCACGAACGCGGTCACGCTGCGCTCGTCGCCGAGGTCGATATCGGTGACCTGAGCCTGCGCGGTGGCGACCACATCGTCGGCGCCCGGCACGGCTTCGCCCAGGTCGGGACGGTAGATCTGCACCGTGAGGGTGGCGCGGCGGGTGCGGAAGGTGAAGGGGCGGCCGTCGTCGGTGGTGCCGAAACCGTGGGCGAAGGGGCCGACGGAGATGTCATCGATGCCGAAACCCGCGGTTGTCCGGTCGGTCATCGCGCTGATCTCCTGCCGTTCGCCGGTAACGGATTGTCGACACGTCAACAGTAGCCCCCGCCACCGACAGGCCCGACGCGCGCCACCCGGTCGGAGCTACCGGTGAGTCATCATGGTCAGATGGTGATCAGCGGTCACCTCGTGAGATTAGGAGTTCGGTGCATGCGCCCTCGCGGCTCGGTCGCCTCAGCGCTGGTCGGCGCGGCGGCACTGGTATTGCTGACCGGTTGCGCCGGTGAGGACGGCGCCCCGGACGTGCCGACCAGGGAACCCGCCACCGCGGCCGTCTCCCCCGCCACGGCTACCACCCCGGCGGGGCGGGTCGTCCCCGCCGCCGCGACGAAAGCCCTGCTGGCCGAACGCGAGACCGGACGCCTCGCGGCGCTCGACACCGCGGGCACCACACTGTCGCTGATCGACCCCGCCGCGCCCGCCACCGCGCGCACCGTCGCCCTGCCCGCCGCGGGTGCCGCGCTCGCCCAGGGCAAGCCGGGGGAAGTGCTCGTCGCCGCGCAGGGCCGGGTGCTGCGGGTGGAGGTGGCCGCAGGCACCGTCACCGAGGTGCCCGTCGACGGTGACCTGCACAGCGTGCAAATGCGCACCGACGGCAACCTGGTGGTCGGCACCGCCGGCGGCAAGATCGTCGAACTGCGGCCCGACGGCAGCGTCGCGCGCACCGTCACCGGCCTGGTCTCGGCCGACGCGATCGCCCTGACCGGCGAGAACATCACCGTCCTCGACCGCAAGCAGACCGCCGTCGTCAGCGTGCGCGACGACGCGCTCGGGCTGATGCTGCGGGCAGGCGACGGCGCGGCCAACGCGATCGCCGACCCGGAGGGACGGATCATCGTCACCGACACCGCGGGCGGCGAACTGCTGGTCTACTCGGCCGGTCCGCTCGTGCTGCGTCAGCGTTTCCCGGTAGCATCATCGCCTTACGCGCTCGCCTACGATCCGCGGTCCAGCACGGTGTGGGTGACCTGCACGCAGAGCAACGAGGTCGTCGGTTACGACCTGTCGACCGGGATCGGTGTCGAGGTGGGGCGGTTCCCGACCCTGCGCCAGCCCGACGCGGTGACCGTCGACCCCCGCACCGGCGACCTGTTCGTGGCCTCGGCCGCGGGCGACGGTCTGCAGCGGATCGGCGCGGACGAGCGGAAGAGAGGGCAGTGATGGCGGCCATATCTCGCGGTGGACGCTCGGCGATCCCGCCGAGCTGGGAAACCAGCAACGACGACTACGAATACGTGCCCCTGCGTCTGCCACCGGAGGTCACCCGGGTCACCGCCTCGATGCGGCTGGCCATCCAGGCCGAATTCGGTGGCTGGGAGTTGTCGCGCGTGCGCGCCTACACCGACGGCAGCCGCCGGGTGTTGTTGCGCCGCCGCAAGAATGCCGTCCTGCCTGTGCCCGAGCCCGGAATGTGAGCCGACCCATGTACGCCCTGCTACTACGCCTGATGTTCCTGATCCCGCCGGAGCGGGTGCACCACCTGGTGTTCTCCGCGCTGCGGTTCGCCACCTGGTTCCCGCCGACCCGCTGGCTCGCGCGCAGGCTGACCGTCGTCGAGGACCCGATCCTGGCGACGACCGCCTTCGGTGTCGACTTCGCCGCGCCGCTCGGGCTGGCCGCCGGCTTCGACAAGAACGCCGACGGCGCGAACACCTGGGGTTCGCTCGGCTTCGGGTTCGCCGAGATCGGCACCGTCACCGCGCACGCGCAGCCGGGTAACCCGGCGCCGCGACTGTTCCGGCTGCCCGCCGACCACGGCCTGATCAACCGGATGGGTTTCAACAACCACGGTGCCGCCGCGGCCGCCGCCCGCCTGCACGACGCGCGCCCCACGGTCCCGATCGGCGCGAACATCGGCAAGACGAAGGTCACCGAACCCGAGGCCGCCGCGGGCGATTACGCCACCAGTGCCCGGTTGCTCGGCCCGCTGGCCGATTTCGTGGTCGTCAACGTGTCCTCCCCCAACACTCCGGGTCTGCGTGACCTGCAGGCGGTCGAGTCGCTGCGCCCGATCCTGCAGGCCGTGCTGGACAGCGTCAGCGTCCCGGTACTGGTGAAGATCGCCCCCGACCTGTCCGACGACGACATCGACGCCGTCGCCGACCTCGCCGTCGAGCTGGGCCTGGCCGGCATCGTCGCCACCAACACCACCATCCGCCGCGACGGCCTGGCCACCCCCGCCGCCGAGGTCGAGGCGATGGGCGCGGGCGGGCTGTCCGGTGCCCCGGTCGCCGAGCGGTCCCTGGACGTCCTGCGCCGCCTCTACGCGCGCGTCGGCGACCAGCTGGTCCTGATCTCGGTCGGCGGCATCGAAACCCCCGAGCAGGCCTGGGCCCGCATCCTCGCCGGCGCCACCCTGCTGCAGGGCTACACCGGCTTCATCTACGGCGGCCCGTTCTGGACCACCCGGATCCACCGCGGCATCGCCGCCAACCTGCGCGCCGGTGGTTTCCGCTCCCTGGCCGACGCGGTCGGCGCCGAGCACCGCACGCCTTCGGCCTGAGGGTCTATCCGTAGTTGACCTGCCGCGTACCGCCGTGCCCGAACAGGTGCGTCGCGGTGCGCGGCCTGGTCAGCGGCGGGCGCGGTGCTGCTTCGTCGGGATCGTCGAAGCGAGCCAGCATCCGCTTGTAGAGCCGGATGATCGCCTGCTCCCACACGATGCCCACGGTGTCGGCCAGCGCGTTGATCTGCGCGTGCGCGAGCCGGTCGTGCGCGGCGGTGAGGTCGCTGATCAGTTCGTCGAGTTCCATGCCCGCGTAGGCCTGGTCGCGGCTGAGCCGGCGTTCCGGCAGCCAGGTCAACCGCCAGACCTCGGGGTCCGTTCCCACCCGCTCGGCATATTCGGGGCTGCGGGTGCTGCGCATGTCGTCCGGTGTGATGTGAATGGTCATCGGATACTCCGATTCCACGAGGGGAGCCGTGCGAGCTCCCGGTTCCTGGGATGCGGAACGCGTACGTGGCGCGTTCGGCGAGTGCGTCGGCGGTGCCGACCACACCTGAGTTCGCCGGTGGATCCGTGAACTCGTCGCGCGGATATTCAGACGACCGTCCGGTATCGGTTCGGGGTGGATGTCGTCTGCACCAGACCTCCCGGGTTGTCCGGTGGGCGAAGGATCGCCAATTCCAGTGTGGCATTTGCCCTTCTATGCGGTCAATTGCCGTTGTAGATTGGTAATTGCCCGACAAGATGTTGTTCAAACACCGCCGTCACGACCATGGAGGGCAGAACGCGTGCCGATGCTCCCGCACGACGCACGAACAGACCTGGTCCGCGGCATCCTCGCGCGGCTCGGCAAGTTCTCCGGTCTCAGCGCAGAACGTTTGCGGCACACCGAGATCGGTGCAGCGCCGATTCTCGAACTACCGGTGGTGACCGGTTACGCGCAGCGCGAAGGCGTCTCCCGCGAGGAGGCGGTGCTCCCGGTGCTCCGTGAGACGACCCGGCAATTGCCCCCTGCCGACCGGCTGATCGCCGATGCCACGCTGGCTCTGGGCCTGCTCCGCGAACCGCCGAACGGCGACATCGACCCCGACCTGCTCTACGCCGCCAATCTCGGCGCCCGTCGCGAGTACCTGGCGCAGCAGTGGATTCCCCTGCACACCGCGCTGGGCGTCTCCGACACCCCGGCGGCACCCACGGTGAAACGCTTGCGCACCACCGCCGAGCGGGCCGCGCTCACCGCACTCGCCGGCCTGCTCACGGCCGGTCCGGTGACCGCCGCCGGTCCCCCGCCCGGCACGACCTCGACGTCGTTGCCCACGGGTCGTTCGGTCACCGTGATCGGGGACGCGGTGATCGACCATCTCTACCGGGTGGATACCTTCCCGGCCAAGCAGTCCCCCGTCGACGGCACCTTCGCCGGTCTGCCGGGCGGCAAGGGACTCAACCGCGCCGTCGCCGCCGCCTTGCTCGGGCTCGACGTGCGGCTGGTCGCCGCCGTCGGCGACGACGCCAACGGCAGACGCATCCTCGACCTGCTCGCCGACTACGAGGTGAACCGGGACCTGGTGAAGGTGGTGCCCGCGGCCTCGACCCTGGTGACCGCGGTGGTCATGAACCACAGCGGTGAGGTGCGGCTGATCGCCTGCCGCGACGCCCGCGTGCAACTGCTCGACGACGACATCAACCGGCCGGAAGTCCGGGCAGCGCTGGCCGGATCGGCGGTGGTCGTGCTGACCTTCGAGCAACCGGCGCCGATCATCGAGCAGGTGCTCGCCCACATCCGTGAGCTGCCCGAACGCCCGCAGGTCATCGTCTGTGCCGCACCGAGTATCGCGGTGCCGCAGGGGCTGTACATGTATCTCGACGTCGTCGACTATCTCGTCGGCAGCACCGTCGAACTCGACGCGCTGCTGCCCGAGGTCGACACCGACTCGGCCGCGGACACCGCGCGTCGCCTGCGCGGCCTCGGGGTATCGGCCGTGTGCGCGGTGGACGGCTTCGGCTGCACCGTGTATTCCGACGACGACGATATCGTCGTCGACCACTTCCCCCAGGTCCTCAAGGCGGCGGTCGGCGCCGCGGCGGCGTTCGCGGCGGCCCTGGCCTACCGGGTGGTGCAGTCCGAAGACGCGCTCACCGCAGCCGATTTCGTGTGGGCGACGGCGGCGATGATCCCCACCCAGAAGCTGGGCGCGGTGTCGGCGGTGTTCCCCGACGTCACCGAGGTCGACCGGATCATGCACCTGTACGCGCGCGGCGGTGCGACCACCCGTAACACCGGCGTGACCCCCGGTTGATGTGCCTGGCATCACAGCCGGAGTAGAGTCGCGCCGTTGCCTTGCCCACACACCGTCCACGCAGCGGGTTTTCCGGTGCCGACACCGTCTCGGAGGAGCGCTTGACGATCATCGAGCCCGTCCAGTTCCCGCCGGGTGAGGCGACCGGACGAGACGTTGACGATCCGCGACCGGAGCACCAGTTCAGCCGCAACGGCGCCCAGCTGCGCGTGCAGGTGCACACCATCGACGACCCCACCGACGGTGGCTATGTGCTGGTCTTCGGCGACCCCGGCGAACAGCCACTGGTCCGGGTGCATTCACGCTGCCTCTACGGTGACGCGCTCGGCTCCGACGACTGCGATTGCGGACCCGAGCTGGCCCTGTCGATGGACCTGATCCAAGCCGAGGGCGCCGGCGTCCTGGTCTATCTCGAGCAGGAAGGCCGCGGGGCCGGGCTGATCTGGAAGGCGATCGGCTACGGCACCAGCGAGCGCTACGACATCGACACCTTCGAGAGCTACGCCCGCCTCGGCCTCGAACCCGACACCCGGCGCTACGAACTCGTCGCCAAGGCGCTGTTCGGGCTCGGCTTCCATCGGGTGCGCCTGCTGACGAACAATCCCGACAAGCTGCGCGCGCTCGCCGACGCGGGCATCGCGGTCGAGGTGATCCCGCTGGCCGTGCGCATGGCAACCGATCGCGGCCGACGCTATCTCGATGCGAAAGTGCGGTGGCGCAAGCACATGATTCCGCGTGATTTCGCCCCGTGGGCCCCGCAGACAACCCCTTTTCCCGCGCCGGAACGGTCCGTGGACGACGATCGGCGTGCGAGGCGCCGCTGGCAACGGCTCTTCGGTCGGCGGTAACCGACGCCACAATCCCGTATGTCCGGTTACGATGAGTGAGCTGTGCCACTGTGACGCCCATCGCTCGAGACGATGAGAAGGATTCACTCGCATTGGCTCGGCATCCGGAACGGCCTATTCGGGAACAGGGATATGACAGACATCGGTTTCGCGCACGCCTCGGGCGTCACGGTGCACACCGTGCCCGCCGCCTTCCAGCAGACCGCCGCGTTGCGGCCCGACCAGATCGCCTTGCGGACGGTCGGCGGCACCCAGCAGATCACCTGGGCGGAGTATGCGACGCGGGTGCGGGCGCTGGCCGCCGGCCTGGCGAAACTCGGTGTGCGCCACGGTGACGCGGTCGGCATCATGCTCACCAACCGCCCCGAGTTCAACCTGATCGACACCGCGGCCCTGCACCTGGGCGCGACCCCGTTCTCGGTGTACAACACCAGCTCCCCCGAGCAGATCGCGCACGTGTTCGCCAACGCGGGCAACAAGGTCGTGATCACCGAGCAGGCGTTCCTCGACGTCATCCGGGAGGCGGGCGCCGACGTCGAGCACACCGTCCTGGTCGACGGCACCGCCGAGGGCACCCTCGGCCTGGCCCAGCTGGAATCGGATCCGGAGCCCGACTTCGACTTCGACGCCGCGTGGCAGGCCGTGCAGCCGGGCGATCTGGCCACCCTGATCTACACCTCCGGCACCACCGGCCCGTCCAAGGGCGTCGAACTCACCCAGGGCAATGTGATCGCCCAGGTCGTCGGCCTGGTCTCCGGTCCGCTGCCGGTCGGCTTCGATGACCGCGCCGTGTCGTACCTGCCCGCCGCGCACGTCGCCGATCGCATCTCCGCGCACGCGATGAGCCTGCTCACCGGCATCCAGATCACCACCGTGCCCGACCCGCGCGAGATCGCCGCCGCCCTGCCCGACGCGCGTCCCACCGTGTTCTTCGGTGTGCCCCGGGTGTGGCAGAAGATCAAGGCCGGCATCGAGAACAAGCTCGCGGTCGAGCCGAGCCCGGTGAAGAAGGCGCTGGCCAACTGGGCGATCGGCGTCGGTGTCGCGCAGGCCAAGGCGAAGCTGTCCGGTGAGGGCGGCTCGCTGCTGCTCGGCGTGCAGCACAAGGCCGCCGACGCGCTGGTGCTGTCGAAGCTGCGCGAGGCGCTCGGTTTCGGTGAGCTGAAGGTCGCCGCGTCCGGCGCCGCCCCGGTGCCCGCCGAAACCCTGGAGTACTTCCTGGGTCTCGGCTTCGCGGTCAGCGAGGTGTGGGGCATGTCCGAGACCACCGGTGTCGGCACCTTCACCGATCTGGACAAGCCGCGCCCCGGCTCGGTCGGTCGCGTCATGGACGGTGTCGAACTGCGGCTCGACGCCGACGGCGAGGTGCTCATCCGCGGCCCGATCGTCACCCCCGGCTACCGCAACATGCCCGACAAGACCGCCGAGGCGATCGACGACGCGGGCTGGCTGCACACCGGTGACATCGGCACCCTCGACGCCGACGGCTACCTGCGCATCGTCGACCGCAAGAAGGAACTGATCATCAGCGAGGCGGGCAAGAACATCGCCCCCTCCAACATCGAGAACGCGATGAAGGCGGCGTCGTCGATGATCGGTCAGGCCGTCGCGATCGGCGAGGCCCGCCCGTACATCACCGCGCTGATCATGCTCGACCCCGATGTCGCGGCGTTGCGCGCCAAGGAATTCGGCGCCACCGACGCGACCCACGCCGAGCTCGCCCGCCGCAGCGAGATCGTCGAGGAGGTCAAGGCCGCGGTGTCGGCGGGCAACCGCAAACTCTCGCGGGTGGAGCAGATCAAGCGCTTCGTCATCGTGGAGACCCTGTGGGAGCCGGGCGGTGACGAGCTGACCCCGAAGATGTCGCTCAAGCGCACCCCGATCGCGGCCAAGTACGCCGGGGACATCGAGCAGCTCTACGCCGCGACCCCGGCCGATCACGTCGTCAACGTGAAGTAGCTACGACAACGGCGGTGGGGGCGGGGGGGGGGGCCCCCCCCGGGCCCCCCCCCCCGCCCCCCCCGCGGGGGGGGGGCGCGGGGCCCCCCCCCCCCCCCCCCCCCACCGCCGTTCCACGCTCAGTTCTGCTCGTAGGTGCCGATCAGGGTGGCACGGCCGAGCGTGTGGAAGAACAGGTTGAAGCCGAGGTAGGCGGGCGCCGCGTCCGGTCCGACTTCGAGTTCGGGCACGTCGACGGCGTGCACGACGACGAAGTACCGGTGCGGGCCGTGGCCCTGCGGCGGGGCGGCGCCGACGAAGCCGGGGAAGCCGCCGTCGTTGCGCAGGGTGACCGCGCCGGCGGGCAGGGTGCCGCCTTCGCTGCCCGCGCCCGCGTCGAGCTCGGTGACCGAGGCGGGGATGTTGGCGACGGCCCAGTGCCAGAAGCCCGAGGCGGTCGGCGCGTCCGGGTCGTAGACGGTGACCGCGAAGCTCTGGGTGCCCTCGGGGAACCCGGACCAGCTGAGCTGGGGCGAGATGTCCTTGCCGCCCGCACCGAACACACCGGAGACCTGGTCGTTGGCCAGCGGCTGGCCCTCGGTGATGTCGGCGGAGGTGACGGTGAACGACGGAACCTGCGGCAGTGCGTCGTACGGGTTGTAGCTCATGGAGTCTCCGATTCGTGGCGTCGTGCTCAGCTGTGCAGGAGGAAGTGTTCCAGTACCCGGGTGCCGAATTCCAGTGACCGCACCGGCACCCGCTCGTCCACCCCGTGGAACAGGGCGGTGAAGTCCAGTTCCGGCGGCAGCTGCAGCGGCGCGAAGCCGAAGCAGCGAATACCCAACCGCGCGAACGCTTTCGCGTCGGTGCCGCCGGAGAGCATGTAGGGCACGGTGCGCCCGTTCGCGTAGTGGGCGAGCACCGCGTCGTTCATGGCGTCGACGAGATGGCCGTCGAAGGTGGTCTCGTAGGAGTCGAGCTTGGTGATCCATTCGCGCTCGACGTCCGGGCCGATCAGCTCGTCGACCTCGCGTTCGAACGCGGCTTGGCGCCCCGGCACCACGCGGCAGTCCACCACGGCCTCCGCGGTCTGCGGGATGACATTGGCCTTGTAGCCGGCCTGCAGCATCGTCGGATTGGCGGTGTCGCGCAGGGTGGCGCCGATGATGCGGGAAATGGTGCCGAGCTTGGCGAGCTGCCCCTCGATATCGGGGCCCTCCGGGTCGAACTGCAGCCCGCTCTCCTCGCTGACCGCGGCGAGGAATTCGGCCACCGAGTCCGACAGCACCACCGGGAAGGTGTGCCTGCCCAGCCGGGCGACGGCCTCGGCGAGGATGGTGACGGCGTTGTCGTCGTGCAGGAACGAGCCGTGCCCGGCGCGGGCCTTGGCCCGCAACCGCATCCAGCCCAGGCCCTTCTCGGCGGTCTCCACCAGGTAGAGCCTGCGTTCGGTGCCGTCGGGGCGCGGCACGGTGAGCGAGAATCCGCCGACCTCGCCGACCGCCTCGGTGACGCCGTCGAACAGGTCGGGCCGGTTGTCCACCAGCCACTGCGAGCCCCACTTGCCGCCGTTCTCCTCGTCGGCGAGGAAGGCGAACACCAGATCGCGCGGCGGGACGGTGCCCTCGGCCTTGAACTGGCGAGCCAGGGCCAGCGTCATGCCGACCATGTCCTTCATGTCGATCGCGCCGCGACCCCACACGTAGCCGTCGCGGACCGCGCCGGAGAACGGGTGCACGCTCCAGTCGGCAGCCTCGGCGGGCACGACGTCGAGATGGCCGTGGATCATCAGCGCGCCACGGCCGGAGTCGGCGCCCTTCAGCCGCGCGAAGACGTTGCCGCGGCCGGGCGCGCCCGATTCGACGTACTCGGTCTCGTACCCGACCTCCTGGAGCTGCTCGGCCACCCATTCGGCGCACTCGCGTTCGCCTTTGGTGGTCGCCAGCTCACCGGTGTTGGAGGTGTCGAACCGGATCAGCGCACTGACCAGCTCCACCACCTCGTCCACCGCGCGGGACCGTTCGCTCGAACCAGAACTCTCGCCAGATGCCGACACGTCCCCTTTCCTACCACCCCGGCGGTGTCCCCCGCGCCATCTCCCCTGGCTCACCCGATTCCGCCGCTGCTGGCGACTACTGCTCGGGCTGAGCCGAATTCCGCCGGATTCGCGCGTCCGTCGCCCGGCGTGTTTGGCTGTGGCGATGAGATCGCGGGTCGTTCGGGTCGGGACGCTGCTGGTGGCGGGCGCGGCGACGGCGGCAGGCGCGCTGGGTGTGGCCCTGCACGTCGTCGGCTGGTCGGCCGAGCCGCTGGTGCTCGCCGCCTCGGGCGCGCCCTACCTGATGGGCGGGGCGATCCTGGGCGCGATGGGGTTCGCGGCGACCCGGCAGTGGGTGGCGACCGGTGCGGCGGTGGTCGTCGCCGGTCTCGGCATCGCGACGCAGGCGCCGCTGTATGTCGCCGACAGCGGGGGCGACGGGCCCGCGATCACGGTGATGCAGGCGAATCTGCTCTTCGACGGCGCCGACCCGGCCGTGCTGGTGGCGCAGGTGCGGGCCAGGGATGTCGCGGTGCTCACGGTCAACGAGCTCACCCGGGCTGCCGTCACCGAGCTCGGGCGCGCCGGCTTGGACGACGCGCTGCCCTACCGCTATCTCGCGCCCGGCCAGACCGCCAGCGGCACCGGGATCTGGAGTCGTTTCCCCCTGTCGGACACCGTCGAATACGACGGCTACGTCCTCAATCAGATCTCGGCGACCGCCGCCGTTCCCGAGGTCGGGCCGGTCTCGGTCTACGCGGTCCACCCGGTCCCGCCGGTCTACGACGCCGGGGTGTGGGCCGACGAACTGTCCCGGCTCGGCGACGTCCTGCGCCGGGCCCCCGCCGATCGCCCGGTGATCGTCGGCGGCGACTTCAACGCCACCTACGATCACGCGCGGTTCCGGGCGCTGGCGTCGGGCCGGTTCGCCGATGCCGCCGCGCAGGCCGGTGCCGGGCATCTGGTCACCTATCCGACGGACAAGCGGCTGCCGCCACTGGTCGGTATCGACCATTTTCTGCTCGCCGGAGCACACGCCACCGCGGTGGCGACCGTCGCGCTGCCCGGTGCCGATCACCGGGCACTGGTGGCCCGCGTGGTCCTCGACCGCCGGTAGACGTTCAGCGGGCGGCGAGGAGTGCGTCGATCCGCGCTCCGACCGCGCGCCCGGCCGCGTGCAGTGGTTCGGCCGAGCGCAACGTTCTGGCCAGCACGAACGCGCCCTCCAACGCGCTGAGCAGGCCGAGGACGAGATCGCGTGCCTCGCCCGCGGCCAGCCCGCGCCGCGTGAAATAGGCGGTGCCCTGGTCGATCCAGTCCGCGACGACCTCCGCGGCGACGGCCCGCAACTCCGGTTCGCTGTCGGCGATCTCCCCGGCGACGGTGCCGACCGGGCACATGTTGATCCACCCCGACTCGGCCATCGTGCGCGCGGCGTCGTCGAACGCGGCAGGCACCGCCACCCGCAGATCGGGGTGCGGGTCCATCAGCAGCGGCAGCAGCTGGATGTAGGCGGCGCCGGAGGTCCGGAGCGCCTCGGCCGCGATCTGCACCTTGCCGTGCGGGAAGTGGTGGTAGAGCGACCCCATCGGGGCCTGCGCGGCCGCGGTGATCTGTTTGACGGTGATCGCGCTGTACCCGTGCGTGCGCATCAGCTCGGCCACCGCGACGACCAGCCGATCCCGGGTGGCCGTTGACATCTTCTCGCTCACCGTTCCAGACTAGAGCAAACGCACTAGAGCGGATACTCTAACGCTGGAGGTTCTCATGCCGACCGTCGATCTGCCCGCGGGCCGCGTCCACTACCACGAACGCGGCGACGGCCCACCGGTCGTGCTGCTGCACGGCCTGCTGATGAACCACACGGTCTGGGATTCCGTCCTCGACCTGCTCCCGGCCGGCTTCCGCTACGTGCTGCCCGACCTGCCGCTGGGCGCGCACCCCGAACCGCTGCTCCCCGGCACCGACCTGAGCCTGCGCGGCCTCAATCAAGTCGTCGCCGACTTCCTCTCGGCCCTCGACCTGCGTGATGTCACCCTCGTGCACTCCGACTGGGGCGGTGCCCTGTTCCTCACCGCCTACGGTCTCGACGAGCGTGTCGGCAGGCTGATCGTCTTCCCGAGCGAGGCGTTCGACAACTTCCCGCCCGGGCTGCCCGGCAAGACCGCGACACTGGCCGCCTATCTGCCCGGCGGCGTCACCCTCGCGCTGCGTCAGCTCCGCATCCGGTGGTTGCGGGAGAGCCCGCTGATGTTCGGCTGGATGGCGAAGTTCCCGATCCCGCAGGACCTCGTCCACGGCTGGACCGCACCGGGGTTGCGCGACCGTGGCATCCGCCACGACGTGCTCGCCTACATGCGCTCGGATCTCCGCGGGTCCGACCTCGTCGCGAATACCGAAGCGCTGCGGCACTTCCGGGGCGAGGCCCTGATCCTGTGGTCGTCGGCGGGCAAGGTCATGCCGCGCGAGCACGGGCGCCGCCTGGCCGAGCTGATCCCCCGCGCCCGGCTGGTCGAGATCGACGACGCCTACGTCCTGTCGATGCTCGACCAGCCCGTCGCGGTCGCGGCCGCCGTCACGGACTTCCTCGCCACCACCTCGGCGCAGCCGACCGAGCGCTGACGTCAGGTCTGCCGCAGCGGTTCGTAGGCGTCGGCCCCGAGGCCGAAGGTCCAGGCGACGCCTTCGCGCGCGGTGCGGGTGGTCGGCGGTACCCGCAGCCAGTACACGCGATGCGTGCCGTCGGGTTCGGGTGTCGAGTTGACGACCTCGACCATGGCCACGTCCTCGTCGCCGACGAGCTCGATCCGCCACAGGATCCCGGTCTCGTCGCGATGGACGGGGCGGGCGTCGGATTCGGTCAGGTAGCGGTCGTAGCCGTAGTGCTCGAGCATGACCCGGCGCAGTTCGGCGTTCTCCTCGTCGCGGATGCGCTGCGGTGTCAGCGAGGCCAGGCTGTCGAGGAATTCGGCCGGTACCGGCATCCCGCGCCACGCGTGCAGGGCGAAGCCGTCGGCGTAGGCCAGGGCGGGTCCGTCGGCGCGGTCGAGCCGGCCCGCTTCGTCGCGGTGCAGGGCGAGTGGGCGTTCGGAGATCATCGCGATCTTCTCGTAGGGCCACCACCAGCCCGCGTGCCGCGCTACGGCCGCGACCCCGCCGAGCGGCCCACCTGGTGCGGTGTCGTAGGCGCTGAGCCAGGCCGCCTCGTGCTGGCCGAGCACGGCATCGAGCAGCAGTACCCGGATCCGCCGTTCCTGCTTACGGTCACCGGCCACCGCCTCGACGACGCCGGACCGGATCCGGTCGATCACCATGCCGGTGACCTCCCACAGATCGGCGCCGGTGGCCCGCCAGTGCGCGCTGTAGCCGGGCGCGCCGAGTTCGGCGTGCAGGCGGGCACGTTCGGCCGCCCACGGCGCGCTGCGCACCGCCTCCCGCACCGGTGCGCCCGCCTCGATTCCCGAGGTCAGGATCCGGACGGCAGCCAGCGGTGAAGGCGCCCAGCGGATCTGTTCGGGTTCGGGCAGTCCGGCGCGGGAATAGGCAAGGCGCACACCCGCTTCGGCGGCGGCCCGGTCGCCCGGTCCGGTGGCGGCGGCGATCGCCCGCCAGTCACTGTCGGTCATCGTCGTCTCCCCGGTCATCAGTCCGCCACCACCCGAACGGATCCCGGGATGTACTCGCGCTGGCGCACCACCCGGTACCACCCCTTCGGCAGGCCGATCGCCGCGTGCTCCTCGTGGACCACCCGTCCGCCTTCGGGCAAGTGCAGCAGCATCGGCCCGAACGCGCCCGCCTCCCTGATCAATCGGCCGGGCGCGGCGATGGCATGCGCGTGCCCGGTCACCTCCCCGAGGGCCAGCACGAGCCTGCCCCGCCCGTCGCGGTGCTCACCCCGCGCGGCCAGCGCGCTGCCGGGAACGGCCGTCTCGGCCACCGGCACGATCAGCACATCGCCTTGTCGATACATGAATTTCCTCCCGTCACGGCCCGCGACCGCTGCCGTGGCGAGGACGGTAGCGGCAGGGGCCGACAACTCGGGTCGCCGCGCGGATTGTCGGTGCCGCTTGGTAGAAACGCAGCTGTCACCACGGGGTCACTACGCCAGAAGGGGCGGGAACAGCTATGTCCATCGGAGAACATCTGCGCGGGTGGGGCGGTCTGCCCACCTATCCGTTCCCGGACCCGGAGAAGGACGCCGAAGCGCAGGAGACGGCCGTGCGGCTGCTGCCCGCCGCCGACGGTGTGGCATGGCGCATCGGTGTCGACTCCTACGACGCCGCCGAGACCTGGCCGGAGGCGTTCGCCCGGTTCCTCGACACCGTCGACGCGGCTCGGGTGCGGTCGATCGTGGTCGGTTCGTGGGCCGACGCCTACGACAACCGGCCCGACGATGTCATCGACGCCATCATCGCCGCCCGCGCGCAGCTGCCCGCGCTGCGGGCGCTGTTCGTCGGCGACATCGTCGGCGAGGAGTGCGAGATCTCCTGGATCAACCAGGGCGAGGTCACCCGGCTGCTCGACGCGTTCCCGCTGCTCGAGGAGTTCGGCGCGCGCGGTGGCGAACAGCTCGAGTTCCCGGCGGTCCGCCACGCGCACCTGCGCAAGCTGAAGGTGCAGGCCGGCGGCCTGCCGGTGGCGGTGGTGCGCGGTATCGCCGCCAGCGACCTGCCCGCGCTGCACGATCTGGAACTGTGGCTGGGCACCTCCGAATACGGCGGCGACGCCGATGTCGACGATCTCGCGCCGATCCTGTCCGGTGATCAGCTGCCCAGTCTCAAGCGCCTGGCGCTGCGCAACAGCGAGATCCAGGACGCGGTGTGTGCCGCGATCGCCTCGGCTCCGGTGGTCGCCCGCCTCGAAGTGCTCGACCTGTCGATGGGTGTTCTCACCGACGACGGTGCCGCCGCGCTGCTCGGCGGCCAGCCGCTGACCCATCTGAAATCGCTGGACCTGCACTACAACTACGTGAGCAAGGAGATCGGCGCCCGCCTCGCCGACACACTCACCGCGGCGGGCGTGGAACTGAACCTCGACACCGACGACGCCGAGTCCGACGAGGACGACGACGGTTCGGTGTGGCGGTTCGTCGCGGTCGGCGAGTGATCTGAGGTGCGCTGGGTGGTGGTCGGCAACGCCGAGAACCGGCGGGTCCGGCTGCTCACCGAGGCGGCCCGCGCCGCCGGGTTCCCGGCGCCGCGAGTGGTGGAATGGCTGTCGGTCCTGACCGAGGGCGGTCACGAGTTCGCCGACGACGAGATCGTGCGGCTGGATTCGCCGGGCGAGAACATGGCAGTCGATGCACTGTTGCGCGGGGTGAATGATCCGACCCGGGTGGAGGGTTCGGCCCGCTGGTACACCCGGTTCCTCGCGGCGGTGGACTCCCTGCGCGGCGGGCACCGGCTCGACGATCCGGCCGAACTCGCGGTGCTGTTCGACAAGCGGCGCTGCCATGCCCGCCTCGGCGCGGCCGGTGTGCCGGTCCCGCCGTCGCCGGTCACCGGTCCGTTACCCGGCTGGGCCGAGGTCAAAGCACAGATGCGGGCGGCCGGGATGGCCAGGGTGTTCGTGAAACTCGCGCACGGTTCGTCGGCGTCGGGGGTGCTGGCAATCGAGTCCACCGCGTCGGGCCGCTGGCAGGCGACCACCTCGGTCGAGGTGAGCACCGGGGGCGCCCTGCACAATTCGCTGCGGGTGCGCCGGTATCGCGACGAACGCGCGATCGGCGCCATCGTCGACCGGCTCGCGCCCGACGGGCTGCACGTCGAACGCTGGATCCCCAAGGCCACCACCGGCGGCCGCTCGGCGGATCTACGGGTGGTGGTGATCGCGGGCCGAGCCACCCATGCCGTTGTCCGCACCAGCCGTGGCCCGCTGACCAACCTGCACCTCGGCGGTGCCCGCGGTGACCTCGACCAGGTCCGGGCCACGATGGGTGACCGATGGGCCGAGGCGAGGGAGATCTGTGAACGCGCCGCCGCGTGCTTCCCCGGAACCCTGTGTGTCGGGGTAGATCTCCTGCCCGGTGCGCAGTGGCGGCGATTCACCGTCGGGGAGGTCAACGCGTTCGGTGACCTGCTGCCGGGCCTGACCGGACTACCCGGCACCCCGGCCGAGGGACTCGACACCTACACCGCGCAGCTCATCGCGGCGGCCCCGATCGGAGCGTCACGATGACCGTCCCGACCCCGTCGCGCCCCGACATGACCGAGGTCGTCGGCCGCGACGACCTGTTGCTGCTGACCCTCGACACCCTGCGCTACGACGTCGCCACCGAACTCGCGGCCGCGGGCAGACTCCCCACCCTGGCCGCCCATCTGCCGCAGGGCCGCTGGGAGAAGCGCCACGCGCCGGGCAGTTTCACCTACGCCTCGCACCACGCGATGTTCGCCGGGTTCCTGCCGACCCCGGCCGCGCCCGGCCCGCATCCGCGCCTGTTCGCGGCCCGCTTCGCCGGCAGCGAGACCACCGCCGACGGCACCTTCGTCTTCGAGGAACCCGATCTGGTGACGGCGCTGGCGGCCCGCGGGTATCACACCGTGTGTATCGGCGGTGTCGGCTTCTTCAACAAGCAGGGCGCGCTGGGCAGCGTGCTACCCGGCCTGTTCACCGAAAGTCATTGGGCGCCGGAGTTCTCCGTGGCCGCACCGACCTCGTTCGAGGCGCAGGTGGCCTGCGCCGAACGCGCGGTCGCCGCCGTGCCCGCCGATCAGCGGCTGTTCCTGTTCCTCAACGCCTCGGCACTGCATCAGCCGAACTGGTTCCACCTGCCTGGCGCGACCCGCGACGCGGGCGACAGCCGCGACACCCACGCGGCGGCGCTGGAGTACATCGACGCCCACGTCGGCAGGCTGTTCGACGCGATGCGCTCGCGCCGCCGGTGTTTCGCGATCGTGTGTTCCGATCACGGCACCGCCTACGGCGACGACGGGTACACCGGTCACCGGCTCGGCCACGAGTCGGTGTGGACGGTCCCCTACAGCCACTTCTTCCTGGAGCCCGACGCATGATCGACACCGCGCTACCGCGCCCGTACCAGAACTACGTCTACGCCTATCCGCACAAGACGGCCTATCGCCCGCTGCCGGATCGACCGCCGCTGTCGCGGGTGTGGGCGGGCGAATCCCGGTCGGCGCTCTCGCTGTATCTGCACATCCCGTTCTGTGAGGTGCGCTGCGGCTTCTGCAATCTGTTCACCCGGGTCGGCGCCCCGGACGGTCTCACCGGCCGCTATCTCGACGCGCTCGCCCGCCAGGCCACCGCCGTACGCGACGGTCTCGGCGACGCCGAACCCCTTCGTTTCGCCAACGCGGCGTTCGGCGGCGGCACCCCGACCTTCCTCACGGCCGACGAGCTGAGCAGGATGTGCGATATCGCCGAGCGGATCATGGGCGCCGACCTGCGCGCGATCCCGCTGTCGGTGGAGGCGTCACCGTCCACGGCCACCGCCGACCGGCTGACGGTGCTGGCCGAGCGCGGGGCGACCCGGCTGAGCCTGGGCGTGCAGAGTTTCATCGACGCCGAGGCCAGGGCGGCGGTGCGGCCGCAACGGCGGGCCGAGGTCGAGGCGGCGCTGGGCCGGGTCCGCGACGCGGGCATCCCCGTCCTCAATATCGACCTGATCTACGGCATCGACGGTCAGACCGCCGCGAGCTGGCGGGTCTCGCTGGACGCGGCCCTGGCCTGGCGGCCGGAGGAGATCTACCTCTACCCGCTCTACGTGCGCCCGCTGACCGGCTTGGCCCGGCACGCCGATCCCGCTGTCGCCGACCGGGATTGGGACCGCGACCGGCTCGCGCTGTACGCGCGGGGCCGCGATCACCTGCTGGCCGCCGGCTACGAGCAGGTGTCCATGCGGATGTTCCGCCGCACCAACGCACCGCCGCAGGGCCCCGACGACTACGCGTGCCAGACCGACGGCATGATCGGGCTCGGCTGCGGCGCCCGCTCCTACACGAGCACGCTGCACTATTCCTTCGACTACGCCGTCGACCTGCGCGAGGTGCGCGGCATCATCGACACCTACGTCGCGACGACGGATTTCGGTTCGGCCCTGCACGGCCGGGTGGTCGACGGCGACGAAGCCGCCCGCAGGCACCTGCTGCAATCCCTGCTGCAAGCCGACGGGCTCCGCGTCGCCGACTACCGTGCCCGCTTCGGCACCGATCCCCGGGACGACTTCGCCGACGAGCTGCGCACCGTGGCCGAGCGTGGCTGGCTGGCCGACACCGGCACCGACCTGCTGCGCCTGTCACCGGAGGGCCTGGCCTACTCCGATGCGATCGGCCCCGGTTTCTTCTCCCCCGCGGTACGCGCCGCGATGGCCGCCTACGAGCTGCGCTGACCGTGGACCTGACCCTGCTGTATCGCGGCCCGCTCGCCTCCTGCGATTACGACTGCCCGTACTGCCCGTTCGCCAAGCGCCGCGACTCCACCGATCAGCTGCGCGCCGACCGGGCCGCGCTGCGCCGCTTCACCGAGTGGGCGCACGCGCAGACCGGGGACCGGCTGTCGGTGCTGTTCACGCCGTGGGGTGAGGGCCTGGTGCGGTCGTGGTACCGGACGGCACTGATCGAGCTGTCCCATCGCCCGCACGTCGATCGGGTCGCCATCCAGACCAACCTGAGCGGCCGGATCGACTGGACCGCCGACGCCGACCCCGACACCCTCGCCCTCTGGTGCACCTACCATCCCGGCCAGACGCCCTATCGGCGCTTCCTCGACAAGGCCGAACAGCTGGCCGAGGCCGGAATCCGGTTCAGCGTCGGCGTCGTCGGGCTGCCCGAGCACCTCGCGCACGCCCGCCGCCTGCGCGCCGATCTGCCCGAGCACGTGTACCTGTGGGTCAATGCCGCCGAGGGGCACACCTACACCGACGACGAGGCCGCGCGTTGGACCGCGATCGACACACTGTTCCCGTTCAGCAGGCACCCACACCGCTCGGCCGGATCACCCTGCCGCACCGGGTCGTCGGTGATCTCGGTCGACGGTGACGGCGAGGTCCGCCGCTGCCACTTCGTGCGCACCCCGCTCGGCAACCTCTACGACGGCTCCTACCGCGCCGCGCTGACCCCGCGCCCGTGCCCACTGTCGGTGTGCGACTGCCACATCGGCTACGTCCATCTGGAGACGCTGCCGCTCTACGACGTGTTCGCCGGTGGCGTGCTGGAACGGATTCCCGCTCAGCCGACGTCGAGGGTGGTGCTCACCGGCGTGACACCGGTCGACAGGTCCAGCACCGGGCAGTGCGCGTCGACCGCCTGCTGCAGTTCGGCGTAGCGCTGTGCGGTCTCGGGGCCGGTGATCCGCACGTGCACCCGCACCGCCTGGAATCCGGGCCGCACCGTGTCGTCGATGCCGAAGAAACCGCGCACGTCCAGGTCGCCCTCGGCGGTGATCGCGAGGTCGTCGACGGTGATGCCGAGGCGTTGCGCCCAGAAGCGGTAGGTGACCACCTGGCAGGAGATCAGCGCGGCCAGATACACCTCCACCGGGTTGGCGGCGGTGTCGGCGCCGCCGAGTGCGGCCGGTTCGTCGACGACGACCCGGTGCGTGCGTGCGGTGACGACGCTGCCGACCGTGCCCTCAGGGGTGCCCGCGGCCCGGAAGACGAAGTGCGCGTTGGCCGGATCGGTCGCCACCGCCTGCGCGGTCGCGTCGGAGATGTCGTTGAGCGTGGTGAGCTGACTGGTCATGGCCGGACGCTATCGCCGGGACGGCGACCCGCCCACCCATGTGTTCGCGCTGATTCCAACCGGTGTCAGCGCTCGCCCGACAGCTGGCGGGCGATCAGCTGGTTCACGGCCTCGGGGGTGAGTGGTTCGCTGCCCGGAGGGTGGATCGGTTCCGGGCGATCGCCGAACAGGTAGTCGCGGAAGGCCCGCAGGTAGTCGTCGAGGTCGCGTTGCTCGGCGAATTCGGTTCCGGTCGGATCGAACCAGTCGTCCGGTGTCGGGCGCCACGCGATCATGAAGTCGAGGGCTTCGCGCAGCATTTTCCCGGTGGTGGGATCGCTGAGGCAGGCCGCGCGCAGTGCCGCCGCTCGTTCGCGTATTCCGCGGCTGTACTCGCGACTGTGCATGTCGACCAACGGCCATCGCAGGCTTTCGATATGCGGGATTTCGTCCCACCAGGTGGGTGCGGTGGCCCGGGTGGCTCGTCCTGACCCCGTGACCGGCACCGGGTAGTCGGCGGGTGCGTTCCTGCGGTCGATCGCGCGGGTCGGCCCGATTCCGAGGTTCACGGGCGGGTACCACACGCCACGCCACACCGGGACCCCGAGAGAGCGGTTCACCGGCGGCCGCTCGGCCAGGGAGATGTCGACCGTGATGCGCCGCACCGGTGGCAACGGTCCGTCGCCGACCAGGTCCGCCAGCATCGACAAGCAGTCCGGGACGTCGAAGCCGGTCACGCCGACGCCCTCCCAGAGCCGCGCGTCGGTGCCGTCTTCTCGGTCGAATTCGATCCAGTACCGTCGCGGCTCGGTCACCCGAGATGTCCTTCCCTCGCCGTAGCGTCCAGCGCTGATCCTGTCAGCGCGCGACGCCCAAGGACAAGGCGGCGAACGCTTTCGGTGCGCCCGGATGGTAGAAGCGGTCGAGTTCGGCGGTCTCGAAGCCCGCCTCGGTGAGCAGGCCGGGTATGTCGCGGACGAGGTGGCAGCCGCCGGCGATCCGCTGCTGGATCGGGTCGAGCCGGTACTGCCAGGTCCGCACGGACGCGTCGGGGGCGAGCCCGTGTTCGACGAAATGCAGTGTGCCGCCGGGTTTCAGTACCCGGCGGATCTCGGCCAGGGCGGCACCGACATCGGGAATCGTGCACAGCGTGAAGGTCGAGAGCGCGGTGTCGAAGGTCGCGTCCGGGAACGGCAGCGACTGCCCGTCCAGCCCGGCCCGTTCGATCGGCACCCGGCTCTCTGCCACCCGCTTCGCCGCAATCTTCCAGGCGACATCGGCCGGTTCCACGCCGCTGACCCGCTCCACCGCGTCCGGATAGAACCCCACATTGGTGCCCGACCCGAACCCGACTTCGACCACGGCCCCGTGCAGACCGGCGCAGGCGCGCCTGCGCAGGGTGTCGTTGGTGGCCACCCCGCACACCGTGTCGACGATGTGCGGCAGGATCCGCTCGCTGTAGAAGCCCATCCCCCGATCATCCCCCTCGCGCGCGCCGAGCGCCGCCGAACGCACGGTCGCCCTGCCCGGCGACCGCGCGGCTCGCGTCTACTTCGCGGGGAACGGCGCGGTGATCGTGGAGACGTATTGGATCACGGCCCCGATCGCCACGGGCGCGGTCACCAGCAGCTGACCCGCCACCGTGCCGAGCGCACCGACCGCGAGGACACCCCCGAGGCAGCCGACCGCGGCCGCGGGCAGGAACGGACCGAACAGGCCGATGATGGTCGCCGCGGCGACGGTCGCGCCGACGACACCGCCGAGGACGCACCCGACGGCAGCGCCGCCGAGCCCGCCGATCAGGGTGCCGACGGCGGCGCCGGTGGAGATGGTGGTGGTCAGGCGCGCCCACGCCGCCTGCTCCCGGTCGTATTCCGTCTTCCACGGCGCCTTGTCCTCGAACGGCAGCGCGACCGGCCGGTAGACCGCGCTGTCCAGGGACAGGTCGGGTGTCAGGGTCGCGGTGCGGCCGTCGATATGGGCGGCGATCGGGAAGACGAAGTCGTCGACGGCGAAACGCAGCGGTGTCGCGGCGACGACGGTGCCGTCGTCGGTTTTCACAGTCAGCGCGCCGTTCTCGATCGTGAGGGTGCCGGCGTCGATCGCGATGATCGAGGCCGACTCTGTGGCGTGCGCGGTGAATCCGACCGGTGCCGGACCGGTGGGTTCGGCCTGCGCGGTGCCCGCCGCGGCGACCACCGTGAGTGCGGCGGCGGCCAGGGACTTCATCAGCATGGGGTTGTTCCTCATCATCGTGGGTTCTTCAGTGCAGGGGTGCCGCGGTGACAGCGCGGACGTGGTCTTCGGTGACGCCGGGCGCGCATTCGCGCAGCACCAGTCCGGACGGTTCGACGTCGATGACGGCGAGTTCGGTGATGACGCGGTGCACGACGCCGACGCCGGTGAGCGGCAGGGTGCAGCGGGGCACGATCTTGGGCGTGCCCGCCTTGTCGGTGTGGGTCATCAGCACGATCACCCGGCGGGCGCCGTGGACCAGGTCCATCGCCCCGCCCATGCCCTTGACCATCTGTCCGGGCACCATCCAGTTGGCCAGGTCGCCGGTGGCCGAGACCTGCATGCCCCCGAGGACGGCGGTGTCGATGTGGCCGCCGCGGATCATGCCGAAACTGAGCGCGGAGTCGAAGAACGCGGCACCGTCGGCGACGGTGACGGTCTCCTTGCCCGCGTTGATCAGGTCGGCGTCGACATCCTCGGCGCGGGGGTAGGGGCCGGTGCCCAAGATCCCGTTCTCCGAGTGCAGGGTCACCGCCACGCCGGCGGGTAGCTGGTTCGGGATCAGGGTGGGCAGGCCGATCCCCAGGTTGACGTACTCCCCGGGGCGCAGTTCCCTGGCGGCGCGGGCCGCCATCTCGGTGCGGGTCCAGCCGCCGGTCACGGTCGAGGTCACGAGACGGTCCGCCGTTCGATCGGTTTGGTCTGTGGGCCGGTGTGCACGATGCGGTCGACGAAGACCCCGGGCAGGTGCACCTGCGCCGGATCGAGCGTGCCCGCCGGAACGAGCGTCTCCACCTGGGCGAGGCACACCCGGCCCGCCATCGCGGCGAGCGGGTTGAAGTTGCGGGCCGCCTTGTTGAACACCAGGTTTCCCGCGGTGTCGCCGATCAGCGCGTGCACGAGCGCGTAGTCGGCGGTGATCGATTCCTCGAGCACGAACCGGCGGCCGCCGAAGGTGCGGACCTCCTTGCGCGGCGAGGCCACCGCCACGGACCCGTCGGCCCGGTACCGCCACGGCAGCCCGCCCTCGGAGATGGGGGTACCGACGCCCGCGGCGGTGAAGAACGCCGGGATGCCGGTCCCGCCCGCCCGCAGCTTCTCCGCCAGCGTGCCCTGGGGCGTCAGTTCTACTTCCAACTCCCCGGCCAGATACTGGCGGGCGAACTCGGCGTTCTCACCGACATAGGAGGCGGTGACCCGGCGGATCCGCTTCTGCGCCAGCAGAATTCCCAGCCCGTGATCGTCGGTGCCGCAATTGTTGGAGAAGATCTCGAGGTCGCCGGCGCTGCCCGCCGCCAGCGCGCGGATCAGGGCGTCCGGGATGCCGCACACCCCGAACCCGCCGACCGCCAGCGACGCACCCGAGCCGATATCGGCGACCGCGTCGGCGGCGGTGGCGAACACCGTCGTCATCGGGCGAGCTCCGGGCTGTCGGTCATCGTGAGCAGGTCGTCGAGCAGTTCCTGCGCGCGCGGCCACGGCCCGTAGCCCGCCGCCGGATTCAGGTGCCCGACATCGCCGAGCTCGACCAGGATGCTGCCCCACGCCTCGGCCATCCCGGACACCCGGCGGGCGGTGGCCAAGGGGTCGGTGCTGCTGGCGGCGACGATGCTCGGGAACGGCAACCGGCGGCGCGGCACCGGGGTCCAGCCGTGCGCGGCGAGGTCGGCGGCGGCGGGATAGCCGGGCGGCAGCGGTGTTTCGAAGTCGGGCGGCGTCGCGAGCAGCGCGCCACGCACGGGGCGGGTGGACTGCTGGGCCCAGTGCACGGTGATCATCACGCCCGCGCTGTGCGCCACCAGGACGACGGGTCCGTCGATCTCGGTGAGCACCGCGTCCAGGGCGGCGACCCGCGCGGGCAGGCTGAGTCCGTCGCGTTCCAGCGGCGGCACGATGGCCACCTGGTCCAGGGTGGCGGCCAGCAGGGTCTGCCAGTGGTCGGCGACGTGATCACGCAGACCGGGGACGATCACGACGGTCGGGGTGGGAAGGGAGTTCATCGGTGTGGTTGTCCTTGTCGACGAGAGTCAGTGCGGTGCCGCGGCGTGGACGGCGGCGAGTTTGCGCAGTCCCAGCGGGTAGACGCGACGGCCGAGCAGCAGGGCGGCGACGGCGAGCACCGACACCACCGGGGTCACGCGCAGCGCGTCCCACAGGCCGAGGTGATCGGCCAGCACGCCGACCACGAACGGGCCGAGCGCGAGCCCGAGCAGGCTGTTGGCCAGGGTGAGGGTGCCGAAGGCGGAGGCACGGACAGAGGCGTGGGTGAGGTTGGCGACCATCGCGACGGTCGGGCCCGCCGACCCACCGGAGAAGAACGCGCCGATCCCGAGCAGCACCAGTTGCGGGACCCCGGTGCCCAGGCTGAACCCGAGCCCGAGGCTGACGAGCGAGATCAGGCAGAACACGATCGCGGTGACCCATTTGCGGCCCATGTCGGCGCGGCCGACCCGATCGGTGATCACCCCGCACACCACCATGCCGGTACCGACGAGCGTCACGATGACCGCCGCCAGTCCCGCCGCCCGATCGGGCGCCAGCCCGTAGTAGCGATTGAAGAAACTCGGCATCCACGACAGCAGCACGGCCGCGGTGAACATCTGCAGGCCGCTGCCCACGTAGGCGCACAGCACGGCCGGGTTGGTGAACAGGGTCGAGATCGGTGCGCGGTAGGCGATCTCGGGCGCGGGATCGGTGGCGTGGCGGGCGGTGCGCTCCTCGGTGACCACCGACCGGAACGCCACCGCCAGCACCAGTCCGAAGATCGCCATGGTCGCGAACGACCACCGCCAGCCCAGGTGCACCGCGATCACGCCGCCCGCGGCGACGCCGAGTACCGATCCGAACGAGCCACCCGCCATGAACGCCCCGCTCAGCGCCGCGTGCCTGCGCGCGGCGAACACACTGAGCACCAGCGCGATACCGACGCTGCCGTAGGCGGCCTCACCGACCCCGACGAAGAAGCGGGCGGCCAGCATCTGCGGGTAGTTGTCGGCGAGCGCGCACACCAGGGTCGCGGCGCTCCACACCAGGGCCATCAGCACCAGGCTCCGCACCCGGCCCCACCGGTCGGCCAGCACCGACAGCGGGAGGGTGAGCAGCCCGACCATCAGGGCGACGACGCTGCTCAGCGACGCCAGTTGCGAATCCGACAGCGCCCATTCGGCTTTCAGGAAAGGAAAGACCGCGCTGAGCACTTGGCGCGACATGTAGTCGGCCAGTAGCAGGCCGAAGGCCAGCGCGAACACCAGCCAGGGATAGGTACGGGAGACGGACGAGGTGCGATACGGCGCCGCGACGGCGGTCGTGGTGTGGTCCATGGGTGCTCCTGCGAACCGGTGGACGTCGTCGCTGACGTCCACCGGGTTGTCGAGACAGGGGAAGCTGATCCCCCGGAGGGGTCAGGCGTGGTGGGTGAACCCGACCTGGCCCGGCTTGCGGTTCGGGGCGAACCCGATCTTGGCCAGCGTCTCGTCGGCGTCGGCGTAGTGCTCGTCGAGCCGGTAGATCTCGCGCGCTTCCTTGCCGGTGGCGACCTCGCGGCCGAGTTCCCCGGCGATCCGGACCAGCTGCTGGATCTGCTGGACCGAGGTCATCCGCTCGCCCTTGCGGCCCCACAGGGTGTCCTCGTTGCCGCAGCGGGCGTGCAGACCCATCGCGATGGCCATCGTGTTCACCGGCAGCACGCTGCGCATCAGCGTCTCCAGGGTGAGCACGGCGCCGTCCGGGGTGCGGCGGATGAACTCCATCATGTTGTACGGGTTGGGTCCGTCGAAA
Organism: Nocardia sp. NPDC003269; assembly: GCF_042888005.1. Lineage (NCBI taxonomy): Bacteria > Bacillati > Actinomycetota > Actinomycetes > Mycobacteriales > Nocardiaceae > Nocardia > Nocardia sp. NPDC003269. The sequence goes on along the minus strand of NZ_JBIAPA010000003.1, from coordinate 434,617 downwards.
CCGCCACCGATGCCGACCCAGGTCAGCATGAGCGGGCCGGTGTAGACCCCGCGCCGGATCAGCCGCTCGACGGTCTCCAGCTGCGGGATGCTCGACAGCTGGAAGTGCGGCTGGATGCCGTTGGCCTGCAAGCGCTTCAGGTGCTCGGCGACCCAGGCCGGGCCCGCGGGCACGTACATCTCCCGGTACGCCTCGTACACTTCGGGCCGTTCGAACGAGGTGCCCGCGATGTCGTCCTCGGTCATCAGCTCGACGATGTTCATCTGGCTGGTGTTGATCGCGATGGTGACCTGGTCGGGCTTGGGGTCGAGCTCGGCCAGCATGTGCCGGGCGTCGTCGGGCAGCCACAGCGCGTCGGCGCCCTCGCCTTCGGGCGAGAACGAGATCGACCCGCCCACCTGCAGGATCATGTCCGGCACCGCCTCGCGCAGCCGGCCGAGCAGTTCGTTGAACTTCGACAGCCGCTTGGAGCCCTTGCCGTCGAGTTCGCGCACGTGGATGTGCAGCACGGTCGCGCCGGCGGCGTAGCAGTCCACGGCCTGCTGGACGTGTTCGTCCATGGTCAGCGGGAGGTCTTCGCGGAAGTCGTCGAGTTCCCATTCCGGACCGTACGGCGCGGCCGTGATGACCAGCTTTTCCTGGTTCTCGGGGAACAGTGCGTCGTCGTGAAAATGCATGGGGGTACTCCGATCGGAATTGCGAGGGTGAAAGGAAAAGAGAAAAGTGTCAGAAGGGACGGTCGCCGACGATGCCGGCCCGTTCCATCTTGCGCACCGCGGGCCAGTAGTCCTGGACGGCATAGTGCTGGGTGGAGCGGTTGTCCCAGATCGCGAAGCTGTTCTCGGTCCAGCGCCAGCGCACCTGATACTCCGGAATGGCGGCCTGCCGCATCAGATAATTCAGCAGTTCGCTCGCGCCGGGCGCGTAATCGGCGCCGAATCGCACGTTCTCGGGGGTGTGGTAATTCACCAGGTGGGTGGTGAAGGAATTGACGAACAGGATTTCCTCGCCGGTTTCCGGGTGAATACGCACCACCGGGTGTTCGGCGTCGGGAAAACGTTCGTGCAGCGCGAGGCGGTCCTCTTCGAGCATGGCCGCGCCGAAGCTGGCCTCGATACTGTGCCGGGCCCGCAGGTGCGCGATCCGCGACCGCACCGACTGCGGCAGCCGCCGGTAGGCCTCGACCATGTTCACCCAGATGGTGTCACCGCCGACCGGCGGCGATTCCACACACCGAAGCACGGCGCCCATCGGCGGATTCACCCGCCAGGTGGCATCGCAGTGGAAGGCGTTCTCGTAGTGCTCGGGTGCGCTGTCGAGGTCCTTGTAGATGCGGACCAGGCCCGGATGGTCGGGATCGCCCGCCGCGACCGGGTGGTCTTCGAGCGGGCCGAAACGTTCGGCGAGCGCGACGTGTTCGGCCCTGGTGATGTCCTGGTCGCGCACGAACAGCACCTTGTGGCGCAGCAGCAGGGTGCGCAGTTCGGCGAACAGGGCGTCGTCGGCGGCGACCTCGGCGAGGTTCACTCCGTGGAGTTCGGCGCCGATGGTCGCGGTCAGCGGCACCGCGTGCAGGGCGGTACGGACGGTCATGGCTGGTTCCTTTCCGGTGGACGCGTCAGAGCGTGAAGACCGACGCGCCGACGCTGCGGCCCGCTTCGAGGTCGCGATGCGCCGCGACGGCGTCGGCGAGTTCGTAGCGCTGGTTGATCTCGACCCGCAGGCGACCCGCGGTGAGGTGGTCGAAGAGTTCGCCCGCGAGTTCGGCGCGTTCGGCCGGGTCGGCGATGTAGTCGGCCAGGGCGGGCCGGGTGACGAACAGCGAGCCCTTGACGGCGAGCTGCATCGCCTCGATCGGCGGCACCGGACCCGAGGCGGTGCCGAAGCACACCAGCAGGCCGCGGCGGGCCAGCGAGTCCAGCGAGGACTGGTAGGTGGTCTTGCCGATGCTGTCGTAGACCACCGGAACGCCCGCGCCGTCGGTGATCTCGCGCACCCGGGTCGCGACGTCCTCCCTGGTGTAGATCACCACGTGGTCGCAGCCGTTGGCGCGGGCGACGGCGGCCTTCTCCTCGCTGGAGACGGTGCCGATCACGTGCACGCCGAGCAGCTTGGCCCACTGTGTGAACAGCTGACCGACCCCGCCCGCCGCGGCGTGCAGCAGGACGGTGTCGCCCGCGCGCAGCGGATGGATCCGCCGCAGCAGGTAGGCGGTGGTGAGACCGCGCATGGTGGTGGCGGCCGCGGTGTCGGCGGCGATACCGTCGGGCAGGGCGATCAGGTGCTCGGCGGGCATGACCCGTTCGGTGCTGTAGGCGCCGAGCGGGCTGCCGGTGTAGGTGACCCGGTCGCCCGGCGCGAAGCCGGCCACGCCGGGGCCGACCGCCTCGACGACACCGGCGCCCTCGACGCCGAGTCCGGCGGGCAGGGCGGCCGGGTAGAGACCGGTGCGGAAGTAGGTGTCGGCGAAGTTGAGTCCCACGGCCTCGTGGCGGAGCCGGACCTCGCCGGGCCCCGGATCGCCGACCTGGGTGGTCTCCCACCGCATGACGTCGGGGCCGCCGATCTCGGCGAAACGAATTGCGTGTGCCACTGCATCTCCTTCGGTGTGATGGACATAACAGTAGGGACGGACACCGGTCAGTGCTTATCCTGACGGGACAGAGAACTATTCCTCTCGGGACATCGAGGAGGTGGTGGCGTGAAGCCGTTGTCCCGGTACGCGTCGCTGAACGACTACCTCGACCTGGCTCGTTCGCTCGGGTTGGAGCCGGCGCGGCTGATCCGCGACTGCGGCCTCGATCCGGCCGGTTTCGGCACCCAGGACCGCTGGATACCGGCCGAGGCGGTCGCCGAACTGCTGGAGCGCTCGGCCGCCGAATCCGGCCGGGAGGACTTCGGATTGCGGATGGCGCAGCTGCGCCGCTTCGCCAATCTCGGCCCGCTGAGCCTGGTCATCCGCGAGGAACCCGACGTACGCAGCGCACTGCGGCTGCTCGCGCGCCACGAGCACATGTACAACGAGGCGCTGCACACCGAGATCATCGAGGCCAACGGGGTGGCCACCCTGCGAGTCTCGGTCGACGTGGGCAGACCGGCGCCCGTGCGCCAGGCGGTCGAACTCACCACCGGCGTCCTGCACGGGCTACTGCGCGGCTTCCTGGGGCCCACCTGGCGGCCGATCCAGATCTGCTTCTCCCACCCCGCGCCCCGCGACCGCGCCACCTACTACAAGATGTTCGGCCCGCACGTGGAGTTCGACCAGGACTTCGACGGAATCCTCACCTACAGCACCGATCTCGACGCCCCCAACGCGATGGCCGACCCCCAGTTGCGCACCTACGCCCAACGATTGATGGGCAGGCTGACACCGACGCGCGAAGCCACCGTCACCGACCGGGTCCGCGAGCTCGTGGAACTGCTGCTACCGACGGGACGCTGCACCGTCGAGCAGGTGGCCCGCAGTCTCGGCGTCGACCGGCGCACCGTGCACCGCAGGCTCGCCCAGGACGGCACCACCTTCAGCGCGATCGTCGACGACACCCGCGCCGCGCTGGCCGAACGGCTGGTCACCCATCGCCGCCACTCCCTCACCGAGGTCGCCGACCTGCTCGGCTTCTCCTCGGTGAGCAACTTCTCCCGCTGGTTCCGTACCCGCTACGGCACCAGCCCCCGGCAGTGGCGCGAGCAGCGCCCGCGCCCCTGACCGGTCGCGTTCAGGCCAGGCGACGATCGAACACCTGGGTCCCGGCACCGGAGGCGGCGTCCACGGTGACGACCCGCAGGTTCACCTTCTCCTGGCTCAGGTCCATCACCATGAAGCCCAGTTCGTGCTGGGTCTCGTACAGCGCGGGATGCGCGGAATCCTCGGTCGCCGCGGGCTGACCGGACGCCGTCTTGCCCGCCGCGCCGGAGACGATCTGCCGGGTGCCCTTCGACGCCGCGGTCGGTTCGAGCACCTGCAGGGTGTGGTCGTGGCCGGACAGCAGGAACGAGACCTTGCCCAGCACATGGTCTTCGAAGAACCGCTTGGCGTGCACGCCGTTGATCGGCTCGATCGGCAGGCCCTCGTAGTTGCCCGCGTCGCCGTGCGGCCCGTTGCTGAGATACGGGTGGTGGGTGCAGGCGATCTTCCACGGCGCGGTCGACTCCGCCAATGCCCGGTCCAGCCAGGCGCGCTGCTCGTTCATATACTGGCCGTCCACCGACCAGTACGGGTCGAGCAGCGGTGGGATGTAGGCCGCGAGCGGATTGACGTCGAGCACGAAGAACTCCACCACCGGGTTCTCCTCGGGCACCCGCACCGAGTAGTAGCGGCTCGGCATCCACCAGCGCCGTGACCTGGCGTGGTATTCGACCTCGTGATTGCCGCGCAGCAGCCAGCCGCCGTCGCCGGGGAACACCGCGGAGGTGTCGTGGTTGCCCAGCACCATCGCCCACGGAAAGTCCAGGCCCGCGTTGGGATCCTCGAACTTCGTCGCGAACTGGACGTCGTCGGGGCCGTTGGGCCCGGACTCGTAGATGTTGTCGCCGAGGCCGACCGCCATCGTGAACGGCTCGCGCGCGTGGAAGGCCCTGGCCGCGTCGGCCACCGCCCACTGAGTGCGGCTGCCGGTGCCCGCGTCACCGGTGATCAGGATCCGGGCGGTGCGCCCGGCGCCCGGCGCGAACTTCGGCACCTCGGCCGGGACCGCCGCCGCGGGCGTCAGCCCGACGAGGGTGATGCCGGCGACGACGCCTGCCGCGCCGGCCAGCACTTCCCGCCGGCCGATACCGGCCGGGGTGGAACCTGGGGTGGAGTGCGACACGTGGATGCTCACCTTCTGGTCTGGGATCGGTGGAAACTTACACCGCGCACATCGACTGGATGACGCCGCGCACGATCGGTGCGCCGTAGTCGGTCGGCGCGAAGGCCAGCTTCTGCACGATCGACAGCGGCGTGATGACCGCGTCGGCGACCCCGGCGTACCCGGCGACGGAGGTACCCGCCGAGAACAGCAGGCTGGTGACGTCGAGGGTCAGCGTGGCCAGGTCGAACGCGTTCTCGACCTCCACCTGCGCCAGCGGCACGGTATCGAGCGCGGTCCCCGCGGCGACGTCGGCGCCGAGGTTGGCCAGGAAGGTCAGCGGGCCCATGTCGAGGGCTTCGACCAACGGTCCGAGTTCGTCGGAGCGGCGCATCAGCATCACCTTGGCGACGCGATTGCCGGCCAGGAACACCTGCAGGTCCGCGGCGGCCTGGTCGACGGCGGCGGGGTCGACCCGCACGGCACCGCTGGTCAGGAAAGCCCGCGAGCGTTCGACGACGGCGGCCATGGTCAGGTCGGCGATCGGCGTGCAGTGTCCGTCGGCGGTCATGACCAGGGCGGCCAGGTCCTCGATCGGCTGGGGAACGTCGACCGGTTCGGTGGTGGCGGCACCGAGGTCCAGCGGCGGGTACACATTCGGGGCGACGCAGCCCGCGTCGATCGAATTCTGCACCGCCCTGGCCAGGGCCTTGGTCCCGGTGAACGCGGCGCCGACGATCGGCTTCAGGAAGATCCCGACCGTGGGGACCATGCCCGCGGCCAGCTTGGCGGGAATCTTGACGATGCCGGTGGCGAGGATGAACACCTCGATCGCGTCGTCGACCGTCAGTTGCGAAACCGACATGGTCTGGTCGATCCGGCCGGTGCGGACCGCGTCGAGGCCGTTCACCAGGTAGGTGACGATGGGGTCGTCGAGTTCGGCGGGCCGGGTGCCGACCAGCTCGGGTCGCATCGGCAGCCCGTCCCGGTGCACGCGCACGGCGGCGATCCCGGCACGGAAGTCGGCGACCTGCCGATCGTAGGCGGCCAGCTGGGCGGGTCCAGCCATTCCACGCAGGATCGACGCGGCCGCGGTCACGACATCGTCGAATGTCGGTGCGCCCGTGGTGCACAGCGCTGTAGCGTCGGCGATCGGGGTGGCCGCGAGGGTGTCCGCGGCGCTCGCCTGCGCGGTTCCGGGCGCGAGCAGAACACCCGCGGCCACGGTGAGCGCGGTGAGGGAACCGACGCAGGGCGCGGTGCGGCGGGACAGGGTCAGGCGCATGCGGTGTGATCTCCGGCTGGGCGGCCGCTCGGCGCACCGCCGAGGGCATCGGATGGAAGGTGCGCACCGAACCTAGGGCGGCGTAGTTTCCGAAACGGTGGCATTTACATGAACGGCCGACCAATTTGGACGTACGTTCAGTTAATCCGTGCTCACCGAACATGGGTGTTCGCCACGATGTAGCGACCGAGCGGGCCGCGACACGCGCCCGATCGTGGCTGTCACCACGATCGGGCGACAAGCACGGTTGCCCGATGGATACTGGGCCGATGGCCGACAGGTTGTCTCCCCTGGTGCTCAGCACCGAGAGTGTCTCGCGCAGGGAGGCTTTCGACTTCTGGCGCGACAGCGTGTGCGCGATGTACTTCCGCATGCAGGTCGATCCGATGACCAGCGAGGATTTCAACGCGCGCATCGAATACGCCACGCTGGAGAACGCCGTCGGCCTCTCGCGCGTGCGCGCCGACGCGCAGCGGGCCCGCCGACGCCACGTCGACCTGAGCGCCGATACCGAGGACTGCGTGCTCGGCATCATCACCCTCGACGGGCGCGCGGTCATCGAGCAGGACGGCCGCACCGTCGAAGCCGCGCCCGGCAACCTGGTCTTCCTCGACAGCACCCGCCCCTACTGCGCGACCTGGACCTCCACCTTCGAGGAGCTGGTCGTGCAGGTGCCCACCCGCCGGATCTCGGTCGCCGACACCCGCTCGCTCACCGCCAAGGCCTTCGGACCCGGCACCGTCGCACCGACGGTCACCTCGTGCTTCACCGCCCTGTTCGACCTCGTCGCCACCGATCCCGCGCAGGCGGCGCCGCTGGTCCCGCACGCGCTGGGCCTGTTCGGTGCCGCCGTCGCGACCGCGGCCCGCCGCAAGAGCGAGCCGGAGGAGATCACCGCGCTGCTGCGCCAGCAGGTCTTCGACTTCCTGCGCGCCAACGCGTGCGACCCCGAACTCACCGCCGACGTCGTCGCCGAGGCGTGCGGGGTCTCCCGCCGCACGCTCTACCGGATCGTCGGCGGTGGCGGTGTCGCCCAGCACATTCGGGTGATCCGCATCGATCGGGCCAAGAAACTGCTGCAACGCGAGCGCTACCAGTCGATGGGCGCGATCGCCGCCGCCTGCGGTTTCGGCAGCGAGTCCGGCTTCCATCGGGCGTTCCGGGAGGCGGTCGGCGCGACACCGGCCGACTACCGGCAGATGGTGCGGCCCTAGCGATCACACCGCCGACGCGGGCCGGTCCACGCCGGTGGCGGCGTCCATGTCCTCGAGCGACATGCCCTTGGTCTCGGGCACGAACCGCGCGACGAACAGCAGCGACAGCAGCGCGAACACCGCGTACATGCCGTAGGCGACGCCGAGCGAGAACGTCTTCAGGCTCGGGAAGGACACGGTGATCGCCCAGTTCGCCGCCCACTGACCCGCCGCCGCCAGCGAGAGCGCAGCGCCGCGGATCCGGTTCGGGAACATCTCGCCCAGCAGCACCCACACGACCGGGCCCCAGCTCATGCCGAAGAACACGACGAACAGGTTCGCCGCGACCAGCGCGATCGGCCCGCTCGCCCCGGTCAGCTGCGGCTCCAGGGTGCCTTCGGAGTTCGGCACCTGGTCGGCGGTGCCGAAGCACACCGCCATCGTGGCCAGCGTGATCGTCATGCCGATCGAACCGATCAGCAGCAGCGGCCGACGCCCGATCCGGTCGATGAGCAGGATCGCGACGATGGTGGTGGCGATATTGACCACCGAGGTGAACACGCTGATCTGGAACGACTGGGACTCCTCGAAACCCACCGCCTCCCACAGCACGTTCGAGTAGTAGAAGATCACGTTGATGCCGACCGCCTGCTGGAACACCGACAGCAGCAGACCCACCCAGACGATCGGATAGATCCCACCCGCCGGACGGCGCAGGTCCTTCCACGACGGCTTCACATCGCCTTTGAGGCTGTCCTCGATCCGGCCGATCGTCAGTTCGAGGTTCTTCTCGCCGAACAGCAGGGCCAGCACCTTGCGGGCCTCGGGAATGCGATGGGTGGCCACCAGGTAGCGCGGCGATTCCGGAATCGTCGAGGCCAACACGCCGTAGACGACCGCGGGCACCATCATCGACAGGAACATCCACCGCCACGCCTCGAGGCCCAGCCACAGGTTCTCGCTGGCGCCGCCGGCGATCTCGGCGAGCACGTAGTCCACGAGCAGGGCCAGGAAGATACCGAGCACGATCGCGAGCTGCTGGAGTGATCCGAGCCTGCCGCGAATGCGCGCGGGCGAGGTCTCGGCGATGTAGGCGGGGGCGATCACCGAGGCGACACCGACGCCGAGACCACCGATGACGCGCCCGATCACCAGAATCCACACGCTGGGCGCGAGCGCGGTGACGACCGCGCTGACGAAGAACAGCACCGCCGCGATCTTCATGACCTTGATCCGGCCGATCCGGTCGGCGATGCGGCCCGCCGTCATCGCGCCCGCGGCGGCGCCGAGCAGCGCCGAGGCCACCGCGAAGCCGAGAACAGCGTCGTCGACGGCGAATTCGTCCTGGATCGCGGCCACCGCGCCGTTGATCACCGCGCTGTCGAAACCGAACAGCAGACCACCCAGCGCGGCGACCGAGGCGATCCGGATGATGTGGCTGCCCGGCGCGCTCTCCTCGTCGGGGGCAGCGGACTGATCGGTGAAAGAACCTCCGTCGGACATCGGCGTCGTCCTCTCCGCGGCGTGGCACTCGTGTCACGCTGGTCGCTGTGTGGTCTGGTCGCAGTATGCCCCGACCGGCGGGCCGCTTCGTCGAGGACACGCACACCACCGACGGGACCGAAAGGCAGGGCTATGGACGACCGCATCGAGGAATTGCTCGCCACACTGGATCTGGCGGGCAAGCTGCGGCTGATCTCCGGCGCGAGCCTGTTCCGGCTGGCCGGTGATCCCGCGATCGGGCTGGCCGAGATGCCGGTGTCGGACGGCCCCTCCGGGGTGCGCGGAGAGAACTGGGACGAGCGCGATCCGTCGGTGAGCCTGCCCTCGGGCACCGCGATCGCCGCCACCTGGGATCCGGCGCTGCTCGACGAGATCGGCGCGCTCATCGCCGCCGAGGCCCGCCGCAAGAACGTGTACGCGGTGCTCGGGCCGACGATCAACCTGCATCGTTCGCCTCTGGGCGGCAGGCACTTCGAATGCTTCTCCGAGGACCCGCTGCTGACCGGCGAGCTGGCGGCGGCGTATGTGCGGGCCGTGCAGGCGCACGGCGTCAGCGCGTGCCCGAAGCACTACGTGGCCAACGATTCGGAGACCGATCGCTTCACCGTCGACGTCCGCGTCGACGCGCGGGCCCTGCGCGAGCTGTACCTGTACCCGTTCGAGCGGGCCGTCGACGCGGGCGCGTGGATGATCATGGACGCCTACAACGCGGTCGACGGCGTCACCATGACCGAGAACCCGCTGCTGGACGAACCGCTCAAGGGCAGCTGGGGATTCGACGGTGTGGTCGTGTCGGACTGGACCGCGGTGCGCACCACCGACAGCGCCGCGCACGGCACCGACCTGTGCATGCCGGGTCCGCCGTATTTCTGGGGCGAGCCGCTGGCCGAGCGGATCCGGGCCGGGGCGATCCCCGAGTCGGCCGTCGACGAGAAGGTGCGCCGCATCCTGCGTTTCGCGATCCGGGTCGGCGCGCTGGACGGGACGCCACGGAGCACACCGGTTTTCACCGACGCGCGGGCGCGGGATCTGGTGCGCGCGGTGGCCGCCGAGGCGATGGTGCTGGTGCGCAACGACGGTGTCCTGCCGTTGGCGCCGCGGATGACGGTCGCGATGGTCGGCCCGTCCGCGGGCGAACCCCGCTATCTCGGCGGCGGCAGCGCGACGGTGATTCCCGGCCACACCACCTCCCCGGTCGAGGGCTTGGCGGCGACATTGCCGGTCACCTACACCGCGGGCGTGCGCCTGTCGGAGGATCTCGTGCCCGCGCCGCTGTCGGTGGTGACCGATCCCGCGACCGGCGAACCCGGCCTGTCCGTGCGCTACCTCGCCGCGGGTACCGAACTCGGCGTCCAGCACCGCTCCGCGAGTCGGCTGGTCCTGCTCGGCGAGCCGCTGGCCGCGCGGGCCACGACGGTGGAGGTACACGCGCGGCTGCGCGCCGACGTCGCGGGCGCGTGGCAGATCGGTTTCGCCGGTGTCGGGCACATCCGGCTCGACCTGGACGGCGCGACGGTCATCGACGAGCACGTCGCGCTCGACTCCGGCGATCCGGCGGCGGTTCTGCTCGATCCGCCGCAACGTCAGGTGACGCGCACGCTGGCCGCCGGTGACGAGGTCGACGTGCGGGTGGTGATCGATCTCGGCGCGGCGGCGGTGCCCGGGTTCGGTGTCGTCCTCGGGGCGACGCTCGGCATCCGCCGCCCGCAGCGCCCCGACGACGAGGAGTTCACCGCCGCCGTCGAACTCGCGCGCGCCGCCGAGGTCGCCGTCGTCGTGGTCGGCACCACCGAGCAGATCGAGAGCGAGGGCGTCGACCGCACCACCCTGCGCCTGCCCGGTCGCCAGGACGACCTGGTCGCCGCCGTGGCCGCAGCCAACCCGCGCACCGTGGTGGTGGTGAATTCCGGTGCGCCGGTGGAGATGCCGTGGCGCGACGACGTCGCCGCGGTGCTGCTGGCCTGGTTTCCCGGCCAGGAATTCGGTGCCGCGCTGGCCGATGTGCTCACCGGGGCCGTCGAACCCGGTGGCCGGCTGCCCACGACCTGGCCCAAGACCATGGCCGAGGTGCCCGTGCTCGACACCACCCCGGTCGACGGCGTCCTGGACTACGCCGAGGGCATCCACGTGGGCTACCGCGCCTGGCTGCGGGCGGGGACCGCGCCGGCCTACCCGTTCGGGCACGGACTCGGCTATACGACCTGGTCCACCGGCGGACTCGTCGTGGCGGGCCGCACGGTGTCGCTGACCGTCACCAATACCGGCGACCGGCCGGGCAAGCATGTCGTCCAGGCCTACCTGTCCCGCCCGACCAGCGCGATCGAGCGACCGGTCCGCTGGCTGGCCGGATTCGCCGCCGTCACCTGCGCGCCCGGGGAAACCCGCACCGTCGACATCGCCCTCCCCCGGCGCGCTTTCGAGCACTGGGACGGCAGCGGCTGGGCGGTCGAGCCGGGTGCGTTCACGGTGCTGGTCGGTACCTCGGTCGAGGACCTGCCGCACACCGCGACGGTGTCCTGAGGCGGCCCACACCGCATGTTCACCTCGCCGACACGCTCGTCGTCTAGCGTCCGCGAGATGACCGATGTCGACACGCGTCCGATCCCCCGTGAGGTCAGCGAGATCGCCGATCTGGCCACCGCCGTGAACCTCGCCGACACCTCGGCGTTCACCGTCGACGACAGCGACGACGACGATCCGTTGCTGCTCACCGCGCCCGGCGGGCTGATCGTCGACACCTGGCGCGAGGGCTACCCCTACGACGAGCGCCTGGCCCGCAATCAGTACGAGCTGGACAAGCGGCTGCTGCAGATCGAACTGCTGAAGCTGCAGAACTGGACCAAGGCGACCGGGCGCCGCATCGTCATCGTGTTCGAGGGCCGCGACGCCGCGGGCAAGGGCGGCACGATCAAACGGTTCATGGAGCATCTGAATCCGCGCGGCGCGCGCGTGGTGGCACTGGAGAAGCCCTCGGCGCGCGAATCCACCCAGTGGTATTTCCAGCGCTACGTCGAGCACCTTCCCGCGGCCGGTGAGATCGTGCTGTTCGATCGGTCCTGGTACAACCGGGCCGGGGTCGAGCGGGTGATGGGTTTCTGCACGCCCGAACAGCATCGCCGGTTCCTCGCGCAGGTGCCGCTGTTCGAGCGGATGCTCGTCGACGACGGCATCGACCTGGTGAAGTTCTGGTTCTCGGTGTCGCCGCTGGAGCAGCGCACCCGCTTCGCCATCCGCCAGGTCGACCCGGTCCGGCACTGGAAGCTCTCGCCCATGGACCTGGCCTCACTCGACAAGTGGGAGCAGTACACCGCGGCCAAGGAAGAGAACTTCGAGCACACCGACACCGATCACGCGCCGTGGATCGTGGTCAAGAGCAACGACAAGAAGCGGGCCCGGCTCAACGCGATGCGTCACGTGCTCAACCGCTTCGAGTACGACAACAAGGACGAGGAGATCGTCGGTACCGCGGACCCGCTGATCGTGGGCCGCGGTCGCGACGTCATCGGTTCCTAGCGCACCAGCGCGGCGGTGTGCGCGGCGGCCATCAGGGTGGCCAGTTCGTCGCGTTCGGCGGCGTCGAGGGCATCCTCGAAGCAGGGCGCGATGAGCTCGTCGGTGAGGGCCTCCGCGGCGTCCCAGCGGGCCCGCTGATCGTCGGTGATCTGCTCGAACGGTTCGGACCAGCCGAGCATGCGCGCGTGGGTCGGGCCGTCCGACATCGGCGAACCCGCGATCAGGATCGCCTGCAGCGGGGTGAGACCGTGGGCGAGCACGGCGATCAGGTGCAGGCCGCCGCGCAGTTCGCGCAGCACGTGGGTCAATTGGAGCGCGGCCGCCCGGCTGTCGGTGGGCAGCGGCATCGCGCGCCAGCCGGCGAACAGCGGCAGCCCGGTCGACGGCGCGGCCGCGACGACCCGGCCGAGCAGCTCGGCGAGCCGCTCCGCGTCGTCGTAGGCGGCGAGTTTGCGCCTGCCGAAGTCGTGGCAGGCCGCGAGGTAGGCCGTGGCCGCGTCGGCCGCGGGCAGCGGCACCGATTCCCAGGCGGCCCGGATACATCCGGGTTCGAAGAAGCCGAAGGCCGCGGAGACGACGTCGGCGTCGACATCGCCGAGGACACCGCCCCGCCCGCGGGTGTAGGTGCCGTGGAAGCCGGGGACCCCGACCGCCTGCCCGAATTCCTTGGCCTCGCGCGAGATCATGAATGCCCCACCGAGTTCGAGCACCTGCTGTTTCACTGCTGTCGACGTCATCGTCTGCCTTTCGCTCTGTTCCACTCAGAGCAGACTTTAGCGTGCAATAGCCAGATTGGGCAGCCCCCTCGGCGAGATCGCCCTACGCTGAACCCATGACCAGCCGACCCCTCGTGGCGATCCTGTCCGGCGCCGGTGTCTCCACCGACAGCGGGATCCCCGACTATCGCGGACCGCAGGGCCTGTGGCAGCGCGACCCCGACGCCCAGAAACTGGTCACCTACGACTACTACATGCGCGATCCCGACATCCGCCGTCGTTCCTGGCTCATGCGCGGCGAACACCCGGCCTGGCGCGCCCAGCCCAACGCCGCCCACCACGCCGTGACCGCGCTGGCCGCGAGCGGGGTACCGGTGCGGGTGCTCACCCAGAACGTCGACGGCCTGCACCAGCTCGCCGGTCTGCCCGACCGCAAGGTCGTCGAACTGCACGGCAACGCCCGCACCGCCGTCTGCACCGAATGCGGTGACCGCACCACCACCGAGGCGGCGCTGGCGCGGATCGCGGCGGGCGAGGACGATCCGGCCTGCCTGCGCTGTGGCGGCATCCTCAAGACGGCCACCGTCATGTTCGGCCAAGCCCTCGATCCCGACGTGCTCGCCCACGCGATGGCGATCGCGCAGGCGTGCGGCGTGTTCATCGCGGTCGGGACGAGTCTGCAGGTGCAGCCCGCCGCCTCGCTGGCCGGGATGGCCGCCGAGCACGGCGCCCGGCTGGTCATCGTCAATGCCGAACCCACGCCCTACGACGCCCTCGCCGACGAGGTGATCCGCGAGCCCATCGGGACAGCCCTGCCGGCGTTGCTGGCCGCCCTCGGCTGAATCCGGCCCGGCGCGATCGTGCCGGCGCGGCTAGGCTCGGGACCATGACCGTCGATACCGGCGTGGGTAGCCGGAAGACATGGCTCACAGTCGAATTCGTCGTCCTCTTCGTCGGGGTGGCCGCGCTGTACGCGGTGTTCCTGCGCGGGGTCGGGCCGCTGCCGTTCCTGCTCGTCGTCGCCGGTGGTGTGGTCGTGTATCTGCGCCGTACCGGATTCGACCGCCGCGACTTCTGGCGGCCCGGGGCACTGCGTGCCGCGCTGCCGGGCATGCTCGCGGTGTGGGCGATCGCCGCGGTCGGGCTCGGGATCGCCGTCGCGGTGCTGCGCCCGGCGTCGCTGTTCGATCTGCCCCGCGAACGGCCCCTGCTGTGGGTGCTGGTGCTGGTGTTCTATCCGCTGGTCAGCGTGTATCCGCAGGAATTGCTGTTCCGCGCGTTCCTGTTCCACCGGTACGCGCCCGTGTTCGGTGACGGCACCCGGATGGTGGCCGCCAGCGCCGTCGCGTTCGGTATCGCGCATCTGATGTTCGGCAGCTGGCTGTCGGTGCTGCTCAGCACGGCCGCCGGGTTCTTGTTCGCCGAGCGCTATCGGCGCACCCGCTCGCTACTGACCGTGTCCGTCGAGCACGCGCTCTACGGCTGCCTGGTGTTCACGATCGGCCTGGGCGAATTCTTCTATCACGGTGCCGCCGGCTGACCGGATGAACCCGGCGCGCCGCTGTTCCGTATGACGGCAAGGGCCCGGGACGCGGCCACACGAGCGACGGAGGCCTGATGCGGGTGATGTTCGTGGCGATGCCGCTGCTCGGTCACCTGTTCCCGATGATGCCGCTGGCCACTCTGCTCCAGCGGCGCGGGCATCAGGTACTTCTCGCCACGGGCGGCGCCGCCGCCGATGCGGTGGGCGAGCACATCCCGGTCACCGCGGTGGCCCCGCCGATCCACTATCTACGCTCGGCGGTGCGCGGTCTCGGCGCCCACCCCCTGCTGGCGGTGCGCTCGGCGCACGGCATGGCCGAGCCACGCGGTGGCGCCCGGGTCTTCGCCGTCACCAACCGGCCGATGCTCGCGCCTCTGCTCGCGGCGGCCCGGGAGTTCCGGCCCCAGCTGATCGTGCACGAGCCGTTCGCCGCGGCCGCCGCGATCGTGGCCGCGCAGCTCGGCGTGCCCACGATCCTGCACAACATCGCCCTCGACGACGGCACCGTCCTGCGCCGGGAGCTGCTGCGTCTGCTCACCGACACCGATGTCCCCGCACCGGCGCAGACGCTGTCGATCGCGCCACCGAGCATCGTCGAGGTGAGCGGGCGCGCGCTGCGCTACACCCCGTACGCCCCGCCCGGCGTCACCACACCGGCGTTCCTGCGCGAACCCGCCACCCGTCCGCGCATCCTGGTCACCCGCAGCACAATGCTCGGTGACGGCCCGGACGCGATGCTGCGCGCGATCATTCGCGCCGCGCCCGCTGTCGACGCCGAGATCGTCATCGTCCGGCCCAACCGCGCGATCGCCCGCACCAGCGACCTTCCCGGCAATGTCCGCACGACGGGCTGGATCGCCCTGCACGAGGCCCTTCCACACTGCGCCGCCATGGTCGACCACGCGGGCGCGGGGTCGGTCTTCGCCGCCCTACGGGCGGGGGTTCCCCAGTTGGCCACCCCCGCCGCAGGCGACCGCGCCTGGAACGCCACCGCCGTGCAGCGCCGCGGCGCCGGACTGGCGGTCGCCGCCCGGGCGATCACCGCCGACCATCTCACGACCCTCATCAGCGATCCCGGCCTCGCCGCCACCGCCCGATCGGTGGCGGGCGAGATCGCCGCGATGCCCAGCGTCGCCGAGATCGCCGACGACGTGGCGACATTCGTGGCCGCCTGCTGAGATTCCCGGCCTACGCTACCGCCCGGCAGTTCCGAGCGGATCAGCGGTGCGGCGTGCCGAATTCTTCGATCAGCACGGGATACTGCTCGCCGCCGTGTCCCGCGGCGATCGCGCGATCGGCCATCGCCTTGAACAATCGCGGCAGTTCGGCGTTGACGCCCAGGGCCTCGCACTCCTCGATCAGGTGCGCCATCGACCGCGCGTCGGTCTCCAGCGCGGCGACCTCGGCGGGGAACGCGCCACTGTCGACCTGGGCGGCGTATCCGGGTAGCCAGGTCGCGACACCGGCGGCGATCTCCTGGGCGAACGGCGCGTAGGTGGCGGCGTCGACCCCGGCGACCCGGAGCATCGCGGTGCCCTGCAGCCAGGCGTTGAGCACGCTCCACATCATGGCCAGACCGGCGGCGTCGTAGAGCGACGCGAGCCCGTGGTCGGCACCGAGATGACGGACGGTACCGAGCGTGTCGAGGGTCGATCGGTGCGCGGTGGCGTCGTCGTGCGCGCCGCCGAGGAGGATGACCGCGTCGGCGGTCCCGATGGTCGAGGGGATCGCCATGATGGCGCCGTCGAGGTAACGGGCGCCGCGCGATACGGCCCAGCGGGCGGTTTCCCTGGCCTGGGCCGAGTCACCGGAGGTCAGATTCAGCAGGGTCGCGCCGGCGAGGACGGTGTCGCCGAGCAGGTCGCGCACGGCCGGGTAGTCGGTGACGCAGAGGATCGTGAGGGACCCGGCGGCGACGGCGTCGCCGAGGGTCGGGGCCAGGCGGGCGCCGCGGGCCACGAGCTCCTCGGCCTTGGCGGCACTGCGATTCCAGACGGTGGTCGGGTACCCGGCGTCCAGGAACGCGCCGGCGAGGGCACGGCCCATCAGGCCGAGCCCGAGAACGGTGACGGGTGTGGCGGTGGTGTTGTTCATGGCAGCATCGTCGACGTTCATACCGGTGTGAAGGTCAAGTGGAGGATGCGGATGCGGATCGGCGAACTGAGCCATCGGACGGGTGTCAATGCCCATCAGCTGCGCTATTACGAAGCGCAGGGCCTGCTGACGGCCGACCGGAGCGCGAACGGCTATCGCGTCTACGACGAGGGCTCGATCCTGCGCGTTCAGCAGATCCGGCACCTGCTGGGCGCGGGACTGTCCTCCGACGACATCGCCTATCTGCTGCCGTGCGCGCAGGGCGAGGTCCCCGAGTTGCCCGGGTGCCCGGAACTGCTGGGCGCCATGCGATCACGGATGCGGCGGATCACCGAGCAGATCGACCGGCTGGCCCGGTCCCGCGACGCACTGGCCGACTACATCGCGGCGGCCGAGCGCATCGGGGGCGACAGCTATCCCCCGTTGGACGGCTCCGGCCGCGAACCGGTCTCGGCCTGACGGTCAGGACCCGGCGGTCCAGGCGATCGCGGGCGGTGTCACTCGCGCGCACAGCGGGTTTCCGGTGGCGTCGGTGAGTCCGAGCCGGGCTTCGAGGACTCCGGAGATCGTCGCGGCGGCCAGGACGTCCGCGGGGACGTCGGCGAGCATCAGTTTCGCGCGGCGGAACATGGTGGGGGTGCCGTCTTCGCCCGCGGCGGTCCAGCTGAGGTAGACGAACCGCTCGCCGGGGCGGCCCTGTACGTAGGGTCCGCGAACATCGGTGCCGTCGACGGTGCATTCCAGTGTCCAGCCGACCGATTCCGCGTCGCCGGGCTGTGGATCGAGGAGTTCCCGCGGGCGGTTCTTGCGCTGCACGCCGACGTGGATGTCGGTGTAGCGCGGCGCTCCCGCTGGTCGGCACGACGAGCCGGGCATCCGGGTTCCCACGATGCGGATCAGCACCCGCTCATTCTCGCCCACGACCGACCTCACGGCTGGAACACCGTCGCCGCGATCCGCAGCGACGACCACACCAGCAGCGCGCCCGCGCCGATGGTGAAGAACACGATCATCGGAAGATCGCCGTCGTCCCGGGCTTTCGTGATGATCTTGATCGTGCCCGCCTCCAGGAACAGGGCCGCCACCAGGAGCGCGTTGATCGCGACCGCCGCCCACACCGCGCTCGGCTGATACGCCCAGTAGCTCGTGACCCACCCGAACAGCAGCGTGCTGGGCAGCCCGAACATCATCCAGCCGAAGCCGAGCACGACCAGGTTCTCCCCGTGCGCCTTCGGATCGGTCTCGGCGGCGCCCACCGGCAGCACCCGGCCGATCTGCACGACCGCGTGCCCGACGCAGGCCAGCGCACAGGCGACGATCAGCGCGAAGTATCCGTCCGCGGCGTCCAGCGGTGGGTTGCGTGCCCAGCGGAACGGCAGCCAGCCCGCGCACACCACCAGTCCGACGGCGAAGACCACTGCGGGCCGGGCCAGCAGGTGGACGCGCACGTAACCGGCGGGGAAGAGCTCGGCGCGCCGCCCGTACAGCCAGCCGACACACACCGGCGCCACGGCACCGACGAGCACCGTCAGCCAGCGCCACTGCGTCGGTGCCAAGAACATCGAGACCAGCGCGAGTAGCCAGCTCGTAACCACGAGGACGAGTGCCGGTCGCGCGAGTGCCGTCCACAGCCGGTCGGCCCGGACGGCGGCCTCGGCCATCGGATCGGGCTCCGGCGCCGGATCCACCTGCGCCACAGGACGTTCCGGCTCCCGGGTGCGGGGCGGGGTCGGCCACTCCCCGGCGAAGGCCGAGCCAGGGCACAGGACGAGGCTGTCGTCGGCGTGGTAGTCGTAATCGACATCGACCTCGCCGTAGTCGCGCATCAGCTCCATCCGCTCGGTGATGGCCAGCCCGTGCCACGGTTCCTCGCAGTGCGGGTTCGGGCAGTCGGGGTAGGTCGGGTCGTCGTAGTCGTAGCCGATGCGCGGTTCGCCGTCGCGCATGCTCTCCTCGACGAGCTGATCGATCTCGTCGAGCACTCGTTGCGCCGGTGCGGATTCGACGGTCGGGGTGGTGTCGACGGTGATCGCCCCGGCCGCGACCACGGCGTATTCGGCCGACACCACGTCGAGGTCCACCGCGACCGGCGCGGTCCGGAACCATCGACGCCGCACCGCGATCGCGTGGGCGGTGCCGCCCACCATCAGCCCGAAAAGGCAGACGTCGAAGACGGTGTCGCGCACCGGGTCCGACTCGATCGCCCAGATCTCCAGGACCAGCAGCCCCAGGTACGCGAGCGCGGCACCGGCCAGCGGCCACGACCGGGCTCGCACGGCGAGGACGGCGAACACCGGCCAGGTCAGCAGGCCGAGGGAGAGCAGCGGGACGAACGAGACGATCCAGCTGGCACCGTTGCGTACGGCTGACACGACCACTACCCCCACTGCCCGGACACGATCCGACGATCCTAGGGTCGCCGCATCATCGGGTCCACACGATTGGCGGCTACTCCGGGGTGGACGTCTCCGCGGGCCGCCGGCGATCGCGCACGACAAGGACGACGGCCGCCACGGACCAGATGACGGCGTAGGCGACCGCGCGCATCGGGCTCCAGTTGGTGAGCAGCAGGATCACGGCCACACCACCGAGGAGGCCGAGGATGCGGGTGGTGCTGGCCGGGCCGGTCATCCGGCGATCATCGCACGAGCGCGGTCAGCCGTCGACGCGGGCGTCCATCGGACGTGGCCGCGTCCCGGCGGGCGGGCGGCGCGTGCTCCAGGCCAGTGCCGGGACGATGAGCAGCGCGATCGCCGCGCCGAGGTAGGCCAGGCCGGGGTAGTCGGCCGCCGCCACGATCAGCCCGGAGCCGAGGCCGCCGCCCGCGCCCGCGACGGCGATCCCGACGTCGACGGTGCCCTGGGTGCGGGCACGGGTCGCCACGGGGGTGGCGTCGGCGATCATCGTGGTGCCCGCGACCAGGCCGAGGTTCCAGCCCAGCCCGAGCAGGCCGAGAGCGGCGGCCAGCGCGGGCACCGAGTTCGGCGGGGCCAGCGCGGCGGCCAGTCCGGCCGCGACCAGGGTGCCCGCCGCGGCGACGGCGACCCTACCGGCGCCGATCCGGTCGACGAGCATGCCCGACAGCAGCGAGGGCAGATACATCCCGGCCACGTGCACCGCGATCACAATGCCCGCCGCGCCGACGTCGTGGCCGTGGTGCTGCATGTGGATCGGGGTCATGGTCATGACCGCCGCCATCACCAGCTGGGTCACCACCATGACGGTCGCGCCCGCCACGATCGGCGCCGACCAGGTCGTGGTCGAGGTCGGTTCATCGGTGCCGGCGGGCGCGTCGGTGACGGCCATGTCCCGGGCCAGGACGAGCGGATCCGGTCGCAGCAGCACCCACAGCACCAGACCGGCGAGCAGGTAGGCCGTGCCGGAGAGCACGAACGGCCCCGACAGCGGCGGGATGCCCCAGGCGGTGGCCAGACTCGCCATGGGGTGCAACAGATTCGGGCCGACGACGGCGCCCACCGTGGTCGCGACGAGCACCGTGCTGATGGCGCGGGCCCGGTGCGCCGGGGTCGCCAGATCGGCGCCCGCGTACCGGGCCTGCAAGCTGGTCGCGGTGCCCGCGCCGTAGACGATCAGCGACGCGAACAGCAGGGCGATGCTCCCGGTGACGGCCGCGACGACGACACCGAAACTGCCGAGGGCCCCGACCAGATAGCCGGCGGTGAGGCCGGTCCGGCGTCCGGTCCGCTGCGAGATCCGGCCGACACCGACCGCGGCCGCCGCCGACCCGACGGTGAACAGGGCACTGGGCAGACCGGCCAGCCCCGTCGACCCGAGCATGTCCTGCGCCAGCAGCGCGCCGACCGTGATACCCGCGGCCAGTCCCGCCCCGCTGAAGATCTGGGCCGCCACGAGCACGGCGAGAGTGCGCCGCTGGGCCGGATGTTCGCTCATGATCGTCAACAGTGCGGCAAAGATGGACGCCCGTCCAATCGTTTCGTCGGCACACGATCGGAGCTGTCCAGTGTTGCGCTCACCGCGAGCGGATCAGGCGGCCAGGTCCATCCGCAGGAACTCGGTGATGCGCAGCAGCTTCGGTGGCCGGGTCACGTCGTCGGCCAGCGCCCGGAACGCTTCGGCCTCCCCCACGACGACCGGGGCGGTTAGATCGAGTTCCCGCCCGTCGACCCGCAGCCGCGCCCGGCCCGCGGCCAGGACGTTCTGCGCCCAGTCGCAGCGCGCGCCGTACACGAGGACGAACAGGTATCCGCCGTCGACGGGATAGGCGTCCAGGGGCGTGTGATACGTCGCCCCCGACCGACGGCCGACGTGGGTGAGCACCGGCCATTTCCCGCCCTTGATCGCGCGCGGATTGAACACCCGCTTGTTGATGTGACCCCACCACCGCGGCATCGGCATCGGGCTCTCCTCACTGTGACATCCCGGCTGGTCTTACACCTGTAAGGCTGACTTACATGTGTAAGACTGTCAAGGCCGTCCATCCTGGGAGCTGCGATGACCCGACCACCCCTCAGCCGCGAACGTGTCCTCGACGCCGCCATCCGCGTCGCCGACCGTGCGGGCGCCGAGGCGATCACGATGCGCCGGGTCGCCCAGGAACTGGGGGTGGAGGCGATGTCGCTGTATCACCACGTGCCGAACAAGGACGCGATCCTCGACGGCGTGGTCGACGCGGTCTTCGCCGCCATCGACCTGCCCCCCACCGACCACGACGACTGGCGCGACGCCATCCGCGCCCGCGCGCACTCGGCACACCGGGTCCTGGCCCAGCACACCTGGGCACTGGGCCTGATGGACTCCCGCCGCCATCCCGGCCCGGCGACGCTGCGCCACCACGACGCGGTGCTCGGGGTGCTGCGCACAGCCGGATTCACACTGCCGATGGCGGCGCACGCCGTCTCGCTGATCGACAGCTACGTCGGCGGCTATGTCCTGCAGGAAGCGAATCTGCCGGTGACGACGCCGACCGAGGTCGAGGACGTCGCGTCGGACATCCTCGTGAACCTGCCCGACGGCGAGTTGCCGTACCTCACCGAGCTCATCGTCGACCACGCGCTGCGGCCCGGCTACGACCACACCGCCGAGTTCGCCTACGGCCTCGACCTGATCCTGGACGGGCTGGAGAGCCGCCGCACCTGACACGACGACCACCGTCCGGGCGGGGAAACCCGCCCGGACGTGGACTACGGCCGCACCCTCAGTGACCGGCGGGGTCGGTCAGGTGCAGTCCCTCGCCGACTTTGATGCGGCGATGTTCGGCCAGCACGATCGTCACTCCCGTCAGCAGACACACGCCGCAGATCACCCCTGCGATCACTGCCCACCCGGCGAAGCCGGAACCCGCGGCCGTCAAGGTCGCGGCGAGAAAGACGATGCCGATGCCGATGAGGAGCAGTCCGGGCCAGTTGAGGGAGTCCTGGATGGATTCCCCCGCGTGGGAGCGGAAGGTGCGTTCGGTATCAGGGAACCTGTGTACGTGCGGATCCACGTGTGTCGCCCACGGGTCGGGATGTGTAGCCATGGCCTGCCGTCCTTTCGACGAGCCGTTCCATATCCCATGCCTACCCTTGATCCCGCCGATTCACCAGCGGTGTTGTGTGTCAGTCCCGACCGAGAACGAAGAAATAGGGATCGGGCAGGTCACGGAAGTCCATCAGACCGAACACGGTGTCCTCGTCGACCCGGCGGAACACGTCGATGATGGCCAGATGGTCGTAGACCATCGCCGCCGTCACGACCCCACGATGCTCTACCGACCGCAATCGCGCCCGATAGTCACGGGTGCGCAACGCCGGCTTCAGCACCCCGAGCAGGCCACGGCCCCGCCGTACGAGCGCGGGCGGCACCTTGTCGGCCACACCCAGTGGCACCCGCTTCGGGTCGACGGCGAAGATCTCGCCCGCGGGAGTACGGAACAGCAGCGGATGCACGCTGTCGACGCCGTCGAACTGCTTGCCGTACCAGCCCGACGCCGCGAGCAGGCCGTCGAGCCCGTGCCCGGTGGCCAGCTCGCGCCCGTGCCATCGACCGGTCAGCTCCGCGGGCGACACCGGCGCGAGACTGTCGAACAGCGCCAGCGCCGCCGCCCTGGTGCAGGTGGGTTCGAGCGCGGCGAGTTGGGCGGTGGCGGTCATGGCGTCCTCTCCGGAGCGGGTCATGCGGGCAGGCGCAGCGCGCCGGGCGCCGACTCGGGCACCACGGGCCGGGTGGGGGCGACGGGGCTGACCCGCTGATAGCCGGTACCCAGCGCCGGGCGGGGATCGGCCTCGCCCTTGTTGGGCCAGAACGCCATCGCCCGTTCGGCCTGGGCGGTGATGGTCAGCGACGGATTGACGCCGAGGTTCGCGGTGATCGCGCTGCCGTCGGCGATGTGCAGGCCCGGGTAGCCGTAGATCCGCTGGTACGGGTCGATCACGCCGGTGTCGCTGGAATCGCCGATCGTGCAGCCACCGATGTAGTGCGCGGTGGCGGGGATGTTGAAGATGTCGGTGGCGATATTGCCGCTGACACCGTCGCATTCGTCGGCGTACTTGCGGGCGATGTCGTGCGCCAGCGGAATCCACGCGGGATTCGGTTCACCGCCGCCCTGTTTGGTGACCAGCCTGCGGCCCTTGAGATACGAGGTCAGCGAGTTGTCCAGCGACTGCATGACCAGCAGGATCACCGACCGGTTCGAGGCGCCGTGCGCGTTCTGCGACCGCAGGAACTGGATCGGGTGCAGCAGCATCGTCAGCAGCAGGCGCAGGAACCGGAACGCGCCACCGTCGACCATCGGCACCGTCTGCAGGAACAGCGCGTTCTGCCCGGTGCCGTACGTGCACACCTCGACGTGGGTCTGCGGCTCGGGATGGATGGAGGAGGTGATGGCCACGCCCTGGGAGAAGTCCTTGCGGGACTTGCTGGTGACGCCGATGATCGCCTCGGAGTTGCTGCGGGTCAGCTCACCGACCCGGGGCGAGAGCTGCGGCAGCGAACCGTCGGCGCGCAGCTTGTGCAGCAGTTTCTGGGTGCCGAGCGCGGCCGCGGCGAACACCACCTGCTGCGCGGTGAACGTGCGCCGTTCCTTGCGCAGCCACCCGTTCGACGCGACGGTCTCGACCCGGTAGCCACCGTCGCCGTCGGGCGCGACGGAGGTGACCGTGGTCAGCGGATGTACCTGCGCGCCCCGGCTTTCCGCCAGATGCAGGTAGTTGACCGTGGTGGTGTTCTTGGCATTGTGCTTGCACCCGGTGAAGCAGTCCGAACAGTGGATGCAGCCCGCCCGTCGCGGGCCCGCGCCACCGAAGTACGGGTCGGCGACCTCGACGCCCTCCTCGCCTTCGTTGAAGAACACCCCGACCTGGGTGCGATGGAAGGTGTCGGCGACGTTGAGCCCGCGCGCGACTTGCAGCAGCACCTCGTCTTTCGGGCCGATCCGCGGGTTCTCCACGACGCCGAGCATCCGCTTGGCCTGGTCGTAGTAGGGCGCGAGTTCGCTCTTCCAGTCGGTGATGTGCGCCCACGCGCGGTCCTGATAGAACTCCGGCAGCGGTTCGTAGAGGGTGTTGCCGTAGATCAGCGAGCCACCGCCGACACCGGAGCCGCTGAACACAAGGCACTTGCCGAGCACGCTGATCCGCTGCGGCCCGGTCAGGCCCAGCCGCGGCGCCCAGATGGCCTTGGGGATGTTCCAGTTCGTCTTCGGGTAGTCCTCGGCGTTCCAGCGCCTGCCGGATTCGAGTACCCCGACCCGGTAGCCCTTCTCGGTCAGCCGCAGCGCGGTGACACTGCCACCGAATCCGGAGCCGACGACGATCACGTCGTAGTCGTAGTCAGTCATGCGGAGATCACCTCGTAGTCGGCGGCGTCGAATCGCGCCTGCTTCTTGTATTGGATTCCGAGCAGCGGCCAGTTCGTGGTGATCCGGCCGTCGGCCTGCCGGTACCACGACGAGCACCGGCTCCACACGCTGTCGGTGAGCTGGTCCTGGATCCGGGCGTCATAGGCCTGTTCGACCTCGGGCCGCACCGTCAGCGGCGCGCCGGTCGCGGCGAGATGGGCGACGTAGTCACCGAGGTACTCGGCCTGGGCCTCGAGGAAGTAGATGATCGAGCCGCCACCGGTATTGGTGTTGGGCCCGTACATGATGAACAGGTTCGGGAACCGCGGCACGGTCATGCCGTAGTAGGCGTGCGCCCCGGTGCGCCACTCCTGGTCGAGCGCGAGCCCGCCCGTACCGGTGATCGCCATCGGCGCGAGGAATTCGGTCGACTTGAACCCGGTCCCCCAGATGATGACGTCGACCTCGTGTTCGCGCCCGTCGGCGGTGCACACCCCGGACGGGGTGATCCCGGTGATCTTGTCGGTGCTCACCTCGACATTCGGCTGGGTCAGCGCGGGCAGGTAGCTGTCGGAGAACAGCATCCGCTTGCAGCCGATCGGATAGTCGGGCCAGACCTGCTCGAACAGGCCCGGCTTGGCCGCGGTCTGCCTGCGCATGTGCCACTTGGAGATCGCCCGGATGGTGGCGGCGAGCGGCTTGGCGTAGACCCAGGCCAAGCTGAGCCCCTCGACCACGCTGTACCAGGTGCCGCGCTCGGCCAGTTCGGTCACCGGCAGCTTCTCGAACACCCGATGGTGCAGGTCGCTGAATTCGCGATCCGGGCGCGGGACGATGTAGGGCGCGGTGCGCTGGAACAGGGTCAGTTTCCCGACGCGCGGCTGGATCTCGGGCACGAACTGCACCGCGCTGGCACCGGTCCCGATCACCGCGACGCGCTTGCCCGTCAGGTCGATGTCGTGGTTCCACTCCGCGGAATGAAAAGTGGTGCCCGCGAACGTCTCCCGGCCTTCGATGGCGGGCAGCGCGGGCCGGGAGAGCTGGCCGACCGCGGGCACGACGACGTCGACCTCGACCGAATCGCCCGAATCCAGGCGCACGGTCCACTTGCCGGTGGTGTCGTCGAACGCCGCCCCGGTGACCTCGGTGCCGAAGCGGATGTGGCGGCGCACGTCGTACTTGTCGGCGACGTCGCGGATGTAGTCCAGGATCGCCGGTTGCCGCGAGAAACGGTGCGGCCAGCGCGGATTGGGCTCGAAGGAGTACGAGTAGAACGGCGAGGGCACATCGCAGGCCGCGCCGGGATAGGTGTTCTCTCGCCAGACGCCGCCGACCTCGTCAGCCTTCTCGAACACGACGATGTCGTCGAAGCCCCGTTTCTTCAACGCGATCACGGCGGCCAGGCCACCGAATCCGCTGCCGATGACCGCGATCGAGGGTTTCATGGCGCACTCCGGTTGTCGAGGATGGTCCGAACACACAGCTCGGGGGCGTCGCTGAAGGGCAGATGGCCGCACCCGGGCAGATCGGTGTGGCGGGCGAACGGCAGCACCGCTCGCGCGCGAGCGCTCTGGGTGCGGTGGGTGAGCACGACGTCGCGGGTGCCCCAGGCGATCGTCACCGGGATGCCGGTCAGCGCGCCGGGGTCGTCGCTCGCGTCCAGGACATAGGTGGCGAAATCGTCGCGGGCCGCGGCGAAGGAGCTCGCGCCCGCCAGTCCGGCCAGGTCGACCCGGGCGGCGTCGGGGGCGACCAGGGTCGGATGCCCGAACATGACGGACAGCAGCGCCGCGCGCCCAGCGGGATAGTCGACCGCCTTGTCCAGCGCAGGACCGGCGAATCGCGCGACCGCGCGCATGGCGGTCAGCGACCCCTGGACCCAGCGCAGGCCGGGCCCGCCGTAGAAGCCCACCGGCGAGAAGGCGGTGACAGCGGCGGCGACACCGGTGCGCCCCAGCTCGAGCGCGATACCGCCGCCCATGGAGCTGCCGACGACGTGCGGGCGCCGGATGCCGTTGTCGCCGAGCCACTGCGCCATCCAGTCGGCATACCCGCGCGGGCCGGGCAGCACACCGGGCAGCGTCGGTGTGTCGCCGAATCCCGGCAGGTCGAGGGCGATCACCTCGTGCCGCTCGGCCAGGAGATCGATCACCGGCGCGAAGATCTGCCAGCGGCTGCCGAGCCCGTGCACCAGCACGATCGGCGAGCCGGCGCCCCGGCGGATATGAGAGATCTGCGTCATCGCAGCCCTTCATTCGTAAAAAACAGTTACTGCGTACGGTTTCTTGATTGCATCAGGTTGCTGTCCCTGCGTCAATAGGCAATCGCACGTCGATTCGCGCGCCGTTCGCTCTTGTTACCGTCACCGCGTACGATTTGTCGGGTGACCCTGCAACAACCGCGCCGCACCCAGGCCGAACGCCGGGCCTCGACCAGGGCCCTGATCCTCGCCTGCACGGCGGAATGCCTGCTCGAACGCGGCTACGCGGCGACCACCGTCAGCGCCGTCCAGGAACGCGCCGGACTCGCCCGCGGCACCGTGCAGCACCACTTCCCCACCCGCGCGGAACTGCTCATCGCGGCCACCACCCGCGTCGTGGACCTGCGCCTGGAACAGTTCCAGCGCGAAGCCGAACTCCTGCCCGCCGGCCGCGACCGGCTGCAATCGGTCGTCGACCTGGCCTGGCGCGACCTCAACAGTCCCGCCTTCTTCACCGCCCTGGACCTGTGGGTCGCCGCCCGCACCGACACCGAGCTGCGCGAACGCCTCGTCCACGAGGAGCGCCGCGTCTTCACCGAGATGCGCAGGCTCTACCTCGACGTCGTCGGCGAACCGTACGCCTCGGACCCGCGCGCGGAAGTCCTCGTCGAATTCACCATCGACCTGCTCACCGGCCTGTCGATGACGGCCATGCTCACCGGCACGCTCGGCGAACGCGAAGCGGTCGTACGCCGCTGGAAGCGCGCCCTGGCCGTCCTCGTCGGCCGCCTGCCCAGCGACGAGCTCCTCGACGGCAGCCCCCTGCCCGCCATCGCCGACTGAATCCCTCCCGCGATCAGCCGATCCCGGCCAACCCGTTCCAGCACAGGGCGACCGTCGTCTCCACCGCGTCCTGCTTGGGAATCGGCCTGCCCGTGTCCAGCCACAGCCGCGCCGCCTGATGACTGGCCCCGACCACCCCGAACGCGCACGCGAACGCCCGCGCGTCGTCCATCCCGGCCGCGCGCAACTCGGCGCTCACCAGCACCGCGCACTCGCCGAAGGCGTGCCGGGCCCGCCAGCGCACGCTCGGTTCGCTGGGCACCGGCGATTCGTAGATCAGCACGTGCCCGTCCGGGTCGTCGTCGACGAAGTCGAAGTAGGCCCGCACCGCGCGCCGAACCTTGTCCTCCTGGCCACTGGCGCCGGTCAGCGCGTTGCGGATCCCGCCGACCATCCGGTCCAGATGATGTTGCAGCACCGCCAGATACAGATCGAGCTTGTTCGCGTACAGGGTGTAGAGCACGGGCTTGCTCATGCCCGCCCGCAGGCCGATCTGGTCCATGCTCGCGCCGTGATAGCCGTGCGCGACGAACACCTCACGCGCGGCGTTCAACGCCGCGAGCAACCGTTCGGCGCGTGCCGCCACCGTCGCCGCGTTCGACGGGATGTCCTCGTCCTCGGCGCGCAGGATGTCGCTGTGCAGAATCGTCATGAGCGGGACCGTTCGCGGGAGTAGTCGTTCACCATGTCAGCACCGGCTTCACCACACGCCCGGCGCGCTGGTCGGCGAGCGCGGCATCGACCTCGGTGTGCGGGTACCGGCCGATGAGCGGGTCGACCGGGAACCGCCCCTCGGCGTACAGCCCGAGCAGGTGCGGCAGGAACGTCGACGGCACGCTGTCGCCTTCCAAGCATCCGCGAATCGACTTGCCGCGCAACACGATATCGCCGACATCCACCGGCGGGGTGCCCGTGCCGAGCCCGACCGCGACCACGGTCGCACCCGTGGCCAGCGCGGCGACGGCGTCGCCGAGCACCGCGGGCACGCCGGTGGTATCGATCGCGTGGGTGACACCGCCACCGGTGAGCGCACGCAGCCGCGGCACGGTCGGCCCCTCGGCGGGGTCCAGTGCGGCCTCGGCACCGAGCTCGAGCGCCAGTTCCCTGCGCGCCGCCGAAGTTTCGACCACGACCACCCGTACGCCCTCGACCGTGCGCGCCGCCAGCAGCGCGGCCATCCCGACCGCACCCGCCCCGAACACCGCCAGCCAGGCCCCCGCCGTGGGCCGCAGCACGTTGAGCACCGCGCCCGCCCCGGTCTGGAAACCGCAGCCGAACGGCGCGGCCACGGCCAGGTCCAGCGCCGGGTCAACGACGATCGTGTTGTCCTCGGTGGTCAGCGCGTATCCGGCGAAGCTCGACTGGCCGAAGAAACCGTCCAGTACCGGGACGCCCTCGCGCGACACCCGCGCTCCCTCGTGCGCGCGCCGGCCGAACTGGTTGAGCGCGACCGAACGCTGACAGTAGGCGGGCCGCCCGTCCACGCAGGTCGCGCACTCGCCGCAGTGCCGGAACGTCAGCACGACATGATCGCCGGGCCGCACCGCGCGCACCTCGGGCCCGACCGCGGCAACGACACCGGCACCCTCGTGCCCGAGCAGGATCGGCCGATCCGCCGCACCGGCGCGCCGGGTCACCAGATCGGTGTGACAGATGCCCGCCGCCGCGATCCGCACCAGGATCTCCCCACCGCGCGGCTCGTCGATCTCGACGTCCTCGATCGAGAACGCCGCGGCCGGATCACGCGACAGGACCGCCGTCGTGCGCATCAGGACACCCGTTCCAGCAGGAAGTAGAAGTGCTCGCCCTTGGACAGGACCAGTTCGGCGCGCCCGTTCATGATGCCCATCAGCGTTTTCTCGTCGAGCCACTTGAAGTGGTCGAACACCGCGCGCCCGTCGTAGACCATGGTCGCGGTCACCTCGCCGCGGAACTCGATGTTCCACAGCGTCGCCTCGCCCTGCCCCAGTTCGACATTGGAGAACAGGGTGCCGTCCTCGGCGCGGCAGATCAGCGGCTTGGCGTCGTCGACGGCGAGGAAGTTCTTGCCGTACCAGCGGCTCGCGGGCAGCGCCCGGCACAGCGGGTGGCCGGTCTGGAAGGCGTCGCCGCGCCATTCGCCGAGGATGTCGTCGGTGCGGGCCGGGCGTAGTCGGGTCCATAGCGCGTCCAGTTCGGCGGTGGAGACGCCCTCGGTCTGCTCCCGGAGTTGCTGCCAACGTGGCTTGTCCGCGCCCATGGTGTCCTCGTCTCGCCGATTCCAGAACCATCTGGTTCCGAACGGACCATAGTTCCGAACCAGTTGGTTCGGCAAGAGGGGTACGATTCCGGCCATGCGTGCGGCAGGCGAGGCAACCCGGGAGCGAATACTCGCTGCCGCCAAGGCGGAGTTCGCCGAATACGGCATCGCCGGCGCCCGGATCAACCGCATCGCCGACGCCGCCCACGCCAGCAAGGACCGCCTCTACGCCTACTTCCCCGGCAAGAACGAGCTCTACGCGGCCGTCACCGAGCGCTGGACCACCGAAACCGCCGAGGAGACCGCGCTGCGCGCCGACGACGTGCCCGCCTACGTCGGCCGCCTCTTCGACCACTTCGTCGCCCACCCCGACAACGCGCGCCTGCAAGCCTGGTCCGACCTGGAACCCGAAGGCGCCCACATCGGACCGCTGCTGCGCCGCACCATCGACGCCAAACTGACCGAACTGCGCCGCGGACAACGCGAAGGGCTGCTCACCGACGCCGTACCGCCGGTCATCCTGCTGCGCATGCTCTCCGACCTGACCCGCACCAATGCCATGCAGGCCCGGTTCGCGGCCGAACGCGGCGACACCGAACAACTCTCGACCCGCCGCGCCGCGACCGTCTTCGCCGCCGCCCGCATCATCGCGCCCTGAGCCGCCGCTATCGTGGGACCGGTGGGGACCGTGTGGGCGTCGTGGGGGCATGTCCTGATCGTCTGGCTGGTGGCGGTGCCCGTGCTGGCGGCCGCGACCGCGCTGCTCGTCCGTCGCAGGCTCCGCGCCGGACTACCGCGTAGACAGGCGTTGCGGCATTCGATCGCCGAGGTCGGGATCCTCGGCGCCACGCTGCCGTGGGTGTGGATGATCCTCACCCCCGCCGCCGGAACACCCGCGATCAGCGTGGTGCCACTGCGGGACCTGCTCGACACCCTCGGCGCGGCGCCGGGCACCGCCTTCGTCCAGGTCGGCGCCAATCTGATCCTGTTCGTGCCGTTGGGTTTCCTGCTCCCCCTGCGGTTTCCGCGCCTCGCGGGCGTGCTGCGGATGACGGTGGTCGGCGCACTCGTCTCGACCACGCTCGAGCTGCTCCAGTACGTGCTCGCGCTGGGCAGGGTGTCCTCGATCGACGATGTCCTGCTCAACGCGGCCGGGGCGGGCCTCGGTGCCGCGCTGGCGGCGGTTCATGTCGCTCGCAGGGAATCCGGGTCCTCGCACAGCGACCGGGTACTGCGTCGGCTGGGCTGGGCGAGCTGACCTCGCGCCGCGCGGGCTCCTAGGGTCATGCGGGTGAGTACAGATCTTCGCGTCTTCTTCTTCGGCGACTCGTTCGTGCAGGGTATCGGCGACCCCGAGTACCGGGGCTGGGTGGGCCGCGTCCTCGCGGCCACCGGCGCCGGAACGACCGCGTTCAACCTCGGAATCCGGCGCAACACCTCCACGGACGTCCTGCGCCGCTGCTGGACCGAGATCGAGCCGCGCGTGCAGACCGACGCCGATCAGCGACTGGTCCTGTCCTTCGGCGCCAACGACGCGGTCGAGGAGAACGGCGCACCCCGAGTCGATCCGGATCGCACCCTGGACAATCTCGCGACCATCCTCGACGGTGCCCACCAGCGCGCGCTAGCCCCGCTGGTGGTGGGCCCGCTGCCGGTGATCGATGCGGGCGGACCACATCTGCGCCGTGTCACGAAGCTCGCCGAACAGATGGGCGCGCTGTGCCACGCGCGGGAGGTCCCGTTCATCGATGTCACCGCGGCCCTGGCCGAGGACCCGATCTGGTGTGCGGAGGTGACGGCAGGCGACGGCGCGCATCCGGGCAGCGAGGGTTACCGCCGGCTGGCCGAGCTGGTCCTCGCGGGCGGCTGGCACGACTGGATCGCCCGGCCGCGCGGCTGAACTCAGCCTGCGGGGGTCGCGCGCGGGTTGTCGGCGAACCTGATCTGGAGCAGCTGGCGGGCGATCACCTCGGTGAGGTGCTCGCGGGTGGTGGCGAACTCCCCGCGCATCCACGCCGCGACCAATTCGAGGGTGCCGCTGACCACGGTGTAGGCGGCCATCTCCGAATCCAGTTCGCCGGTCGCCGATTCCGGGAACAACTCACGACCCACCGCGGCCATGGTGCGGGCGATGGCGTGCTGGGTGGACACCCGCGCTGATTGCAGCGCCTCGGTGCTGTGGGCGGTGAACAGCAGGGCGGACCGGCGCGGGTCGGCGATCAGGAAGCCGAGGGCGGCGTCGGCGGCCGCGTGGACCTGACTGTCGACGTCGGGGGCGGCGGCGCGGGTGGCGGTGACCACGGCCGCGATGCCCTCGGTCGTCTGGTCGTCGGCCAGCGCCGTCAGCAGCACGTCGCGGTCGGCGAACTGTTCGTAGAAGTAGCGGTCGTTCAGCCGTGCCCGGGCGCAGACCGCCCGTTTGGTGACCGCGGGGGCGCCGCCCTCGGCGAGCAGATCCAGTGCCGCCTCGAACAGGGCCGCCCGGCGGCGCGCGCGACGCTCGTCGGCCGTCACACCCGCGTAGGCGCGCGGCGTCGCGGAATCCTCACCCATGCTCTTGACCATCCCGCCATTCTGGTGCACTCTGACACCACACGAGTTTCTGGAGTCGCATGACACCAGAATAGCGCCGGAACAAAGGAGTTCCCATGACCTGCCCCGTGCCCCACCTCGCGACCGCGACGACGCCCGACCACGTCTCCGACGCCGTCGCCCGCTTCGAACGGGTCGGCGGCTCCGTGCTGTTCAGCCTCTTCGGCGTCGGCCTGTTCGACCAGACGATGCTGCCGCCGGTCTCCGCGGCCCTGGAGGACACCGGACGCGCACGCACCGAACCGTGGGCCCGCGCGGTCCGCACCGCCGCCGCCGACCAGCTGATCTACCACGGCGAAGACCCCGACCGGGCGACCGAAGCCGAACGCCTGATGGTGCTGCACCGCGACGTCAAAGGCGTCGGCCCGGACGGCGAACGGTACTCCGCGCTCAACCCCCAATCCTGGAACTGGATCCTGTACTCCACCTTCTTCGTCCAGCGCGGCGCCTACCTCGCCCTCACCGACGGCGAACCGACCCGCGCCGAGAACCAGGCCATCTGGGACCACTACCGGCACAAGACCGCCGGCCTGCACCTGCCCGGCAAGTCGCGACCGATCGAGGACTACACCGAACTCGTCGCCCACTACGCCCACCTGGCCGCCACCGAACTCCGGCCCACCCCCGCCCTGGCCACCGCCGTCGCCACCGTCCGGCACGCCCCGCGACCGTTCTTCCTGCCCGCCGCCTCCGGACCGCTGTGGCGGCTCAGCTCACCCGCGCTCGGCCACCTCCTGATGGTGCTCGGCTGCGGCATCATGCACCCCGACGTGCGCGCCCACATGCCCTACCGCTGGACTCGCCGCCACGACCGCGAATTCCAGGCGATCACCACCGCCCTGCGGGTGGCCTTCGACCGCCTGCCCGCGACCGTCACCGACTCCCCCATGGCCCGCAACCGGCGCAAATACCAGCAGCTCGTCAACAAGTACCGCGACGTCGGACTCACCTCCTTCGCCCCCGACGCCGCCCTCCGCTGACCGGTCAGGGCGCGTCGCCGTAGACGACGAGCCAGATGGCCCGCCCCAGCGCCGCGGCCAGCTCCCCGTCCTCGATCCCGGTGTCGGCGGAGCAGGCCACGGCCATCGTGCGCTCGACCATCGAGGTCAGGATCACCGCGGTGGCGCGCGGATCCAGCTGCGCGGCGACCCGTCCCGCCGCCCGATCCGCCGCCAGCCGCGCCCCGACCAGCTCGGTGAACGCGGCCACCCGCGCCCGCCAGTAGGCGCCGACCTCCCGGTCGTACGCGGCGACCTCACTCAACGCCAGCAACAGATAGCGGTGCGCCCGCACCCCCTCGATCATCGCGGCAGCGGCATCGACGACACCGGCCTGCCGCTCGGTGCGCTCGGCACTCCACCACCGCTCCGCGGCCGCGAACAGATCGGCGGTGGCCAGCTCACCCAGCCGCACCAGCAGACTGCTCTTGTCCGGAAAATACCGGTAGAAGGTGGATCTGGCCGACCCCGACGCGGCGGCGATCCGCTGCACCGCCAGCTCGGTGAACGGAGTGCCGTCGGCCAGCAGATCCTCCACCGCCCGCAACACCCGCGGCTCGAACTCCGAACGACGGTCACCGGGCGACTTCCGCGCCGACCGCGGAACACGGGTCAGCGAGGACATCGGCGGCTCCCGAACTGCTCGGCCGCGAGCCCACGTGCGTCGACCATGCGCCCATTGTGCCCCGCGACCACCGCCGTGGACCGGCAACGGCCGAGCGACCGTGAATCCGCTGCCGCCACGCTCTGTTGACAGTGGTCGCCGCCGACCGGATCATCTTCTCGGACACACTGTCCGAGACTCGATGACCGAGGCGGTACCCATGCTCGATTCCCCCGTCACCTCGGCCGAGTCGGCCGACGTCGTCATCGTCGGCGCGCGCTGCGCCGGCGCGGCGACCGCAGTGACGTCGGCACGAGCGGGCCGCAGCGTCATCGTCCTCGACGCCGCACCCCTGCCCTCGGAAACCCTGTCCACCCACCTGCTCTGGCCCGCCGGACTCGCCGAACTCCGGACGCTGGGCGTCCTCGCCGACGTCGAGGCCCTCGGCGCACCCCGGCTGACCCAGGCCTACGCCGAAGGCGCCGGCTACGGCATCACCTCCACCTTCCCCACCGTCGACGGCATCGACTACGCCATGTGCGTGCGCCGCACCGGCCTCGACGACGTCCTCGTGCGCGCCGCGATCGCCGCGGGCGCCGACGTCCGCACCCGCTGCCGGGTCACCTCCGTCCTCTGGGCAGGCGATCGCTGCGCCGGCGTCCGCTACACCGACCGCACCGGCGCCGTCGTCGAGATCCGCGCCGCACTGGTCGTCGGCGCCGACGGCAGGCACAGCACCATCGCCCGCGCCGTCGGTGCCGACGAACCGTTCCTCACCGTCCCCAGCGGCCGCGACTGCTACTACGCGTACTGGCGCGACCACGGCGACACCCCGCGCGACACCGCCGCCCAATGGCGCGCAGGCGCCGATCTCGGCACCGCGTTCCCCTGCGACGACGGCTTGGTCCTGAGCCTGGTCCAGCCACCGGCGAGCCGGGAACGCTCCGGCCCGGGCGAAGCCGAACGCCGCTACACCGACGCCGTCGCCCGAATTCCCGCCCTCGCCGCCCGGCTCGACGGCTGCGAACGCGTCGGCCGCGTCCGCTCGGCCACCGGCATCGCCTCCTACTTCCGCCGATCCACCGGCCCCGGCTGGGCACTGCCCGGCGACTCCGGCCACTTCAAGGACCCGGTGACCGCCCAGGGCATCCGCGACGCCCTACGCTACGGCCGACTACTCGGGGAGACGGTGGCCGCCACCCTCGACGACCCGGCCGCACTCGACCGGGCGCTGCACGAGTGGGAACGCCGCCGCATCATCGACTGCCGCGCCATCTTCCACTGGACCAACCGCCTCGCCCGCGGCGAAGCCATGCACCCCTTGGAGATCGAGCTCTACCGCCGCGCCACCACCGACCCCGAACTGGCCCGGATCACCACCGGCATCTTCTCCCGCACCCGCCCACCCGCCGACCTGCACACCCCCGCCCTCGCCCTGCGACTGGTCGCCGGTGCGCTGCGCCATCAGCGCGGCAACGCACCGGCCGTCGTCGCCGACCTCGCCCGCGAGATCCGCAGCGCCACCCGCAACGCCCTGATCACCCGGACCACCCTGCGCGGCGAGGTCCCCCGACCGGCGCCGCCATCAGCCCCCAGCACGCCGCTGCTCGCCACGGCCCAGGGCGAATCCCACTGACCCGGACCGCTATTCGCTTCGGAGACCGAGCAGACCGAGCCCGGCCAGATCGCGGACATACTTGCCGATCAGCTCCGGACCCAGGTGCGGGATATCGCGCTCCGCACCGATCCCCGCCGCCCGCACCGCCGCCCGGAATCCCTCGGCGGGCAGCGCCGAACCCGGTAGCGGCCGCCCCGGACGACGATGCGCCTGCAACAGCGGCAGCAGCGTGTGCTTGCGCTGCTCCTCCGGCAGCGCGCGCAGCGCCGTCTCGAAACGCGCGAACCAGTCGGCGTAGTCATCGATCCGATCGATCCGATGCCCCGCCTCGATCAGCCAATCCACGAAACTGTCCAGCGAAACACCGTCGTCGTGCGGATTGACCACATCGAAGGTCCGGTACCCCGTCACCGCCGCCGCACCCAGCCCCGTCACCGCCGCGGCGACGAAATCGGCAGGCAACCCGTCGTAGTGCGCGCGCTGCCGCCGCCCGTTGGCGTCGGTCAGATAGAACGACGCGGGCGCGAGACCGGTCACGAGCACACTCAACAGCAACCGGGTGAACACGTCGGGCACATTCACCTGACCGGGATAGTCGCTGTGCGCCAGGATCATGTCCGACCGGAACACCGCCACCGGCAACCCGAACCGCTCCGACGCCTCCCGCAACAACACCTCACCGGCCCACTTGCTGTTGCCGTACCCGTTCGCGTAGCTCGCGTCCACCCGCCGGACCGGACTCATCACCCGCACGTCACCGTCCTCGGCGAACGACTCCCCCTGCGCCGCCACCGCCACGGTCGACAGATAACTCACCGGCTTGCGCGTCGCCGTCGACGCCAGCCGGATCACCTCGGCGGTCCCGACCACATTCGGACCGAACAACTGCCCATACGGCAGCACATGATTCACCAGCGCCGCCGAATGCACGATCAGATCCACCTCCTCGGCCAGCCGCCGCCACTCCGCCGCGGACAGCCCGAGATCCGGCTCCCCGATATCCCCCGGCACCACCTCGAGCACACCGTCGGCGAGCGCGCGGAAGTGCTCGGCCAGTGCCGGATCGGTCTCGAACGCCGCCGCCAGACGTGCACGCGCGGCAGCCGCGTCCCCACCCCGCACCACGCAGATCACCCGACCACCCAGCGGCGCCAACCGCTCCAGCCAGGTCAGCAGCAGAAACCGCCCCAGATAGCCGTTCGCCCCTGTGATCAGCACCGTGGACGGCGGCACCGTGGCGGACGGCAGCCCCCGGGCACGATCCAACATCCCCGCGTCGAGGAACTTCGCCAGCGTGAGATCCGCCGCGCGGATCTCGGTCGCACCCACACCGTGCACCGCCTCGACATCGGTTCGCCGCGCACCCGGTTCGCGCTCCCGACCGACATAGTCCGCGATCCGCGCCAGATCACTGTCCGGTCCGAGCAACACGTTCACCGGCACCTCGACCCCGAGCAACTCCCGCAGCAGCGTCGAATACGACAGCGCCGCCAGCGAATCCCCACCCAGATCACCGAACCGCGCCTCGGGCCGCAACTCGGTGGCCGAACACCCGAGCACCGCGCGCGCCGCCCGCGCCACCGTCTCGTACACCGGCAGACCGGCAGCGTCGCGGCGCAGCCGCTGCAACTCCGCTTCCTGATCCCGCGCGACATCGTCGTACAGCGCCTCCAGCCGCGGGCCGTACCACTGCTTCAGCTTGGGCCGCAACAACTTCCCGACCCCCGACAGCAGGCCGTTCGCGATCGAGAACGGCTCGGTCTCGAGCAAGAAATCACGCGGGATCTCATACGGCTCCAGCTCCGCTGCCACCGCCACCCGCTGCAACGACGCACTCACCGCGGCCCGCACCTCCTCGGCAGGCCCGGCCAGCGCCGCCTCCGTCGGCACCACCACCGCCAGCAGATACGCCCGCTCACTGCTGCCGTACACGAAGATCTGCCGCACCAGATCCGCCCCCGCGAACACCGCCTCGAGCCGCGACACCGTCACGAACTCCCCCTGCGACAGCTTCAGCACATTGTTGCGCCGATCCACATAGGCCAGCCGATCCGGCGCCAGCTCGGCGACCACATCACCCGTGCGGCAGAAACCGTCCTCGTCGAACACCTCCGCGGTGACCTCCGGACGCCGGTAATAGCCCGAGATCATCGTGGTCGTCTTGAGCAGCAGCTCACCCCGCGGATACGGCTTGTCCGTCCCGAAATAGCCGAGCTCCGGCACATCGACCAGCTTGTAGTCCAGCACCGGCGGCCGCATCACCTTGGTATCGAAGATGACACCGCCCCCGGTCTCGGTCGACCCGTAGCCGTCGTGCAACCGCAACCGCAACACCGACTCCACGAACTCCCGCAGATCCGGTGCGATCGGCGCGCTCCCACACAGCACCGTCATCAACCGGCCGCCGAGGAACTGTTCGCGCAGCTCCGTCCGCACCTCCTCGGCCAGCGCCGCCGGATCCACTCCCGGACCCGACCGCCGATCCACCTCGCGACGGAACCGCTGCAGGATCATGTCGCACACCCGCGGCACCAGGAAGATCTCCGTCGGCCGCACCAGCTCGATGTCCTCGAACAACGTCGACATATCCGGCGCCGCCGCGAAATACGCCGTCCCGCCCCGCGCCAGCACACCGGTCAGCGTCAACCGCGCCGCGATATGGCTCATCGGCAGGAAGTTCACATTGAGCACCGCCACCGGGCGAGCGGGCTGCCAACCCGCCGCCACCAGCCGATGCGTGTACATCGCGCCCTTCGGCGTCCCCGTACTGCCGGAGGTGTAGATCAGCATCGCCAGCGGATCCTCGTCCGGCCCCGGCACCGTCAGCGGCGCCGGCTCGGCGACCCGGCCATCGGCGATCGCCTCGTCGATGGTGTGCAGCATGACCGTCGAACCCGCCGTGGCCAGCCGGGCGCGGGCAGCGGCCAGCGCGTCGCGGTGATCGTCGTCGTCCGCGTGATAGTCGAACACCAGCAGCGAATTCGGCGGCGTACCGGCCAGCACCGCCTCGACCGCGATCGCCAGATGCGCCGTGTCGACCGCGAACACCCGCGGCCCCGTCTCGTCCAGGATCGACCGCAACTGCGCGAGACCGGCACCCGACTGCAACGGCACCGCCACCCCGGCCAGATGGATCGTCGCCAGATCCAGCACCGTGTAATCGGCCCCGGTGAATCCGAGCGTCGCGACGAAATCCCCCGCCCCGACCCCCGCGGCGTGCCACGCAGCAGCCAGCGCGCGAGCCCGCGCCCACACCTCGCCGTAGGTCACCGACTCGAACTCCGGCAGCAGCCGCCGCGTGACCCGCCCGCCCTCGACCACCGGCTCGGTGCGCCGGATACCGAGCGCGGGCCGATCCGCGTAGGCGGTCATCACCGTCGAGACGATCTGTGCCAGTGGCAGACCCGGCGTGGTGACCGCCGCGTGCACGTCCTCGAGCGGCGTCGCCGCCCGGATCTGCTCGTCCTCGGCGTAGAGCGCCCTGATCCGCTCCGCCAGCAGACCCGCGTCCAGCTCGACCGTCATGCCTCGTTCTTCCGATCGACCGAACCACCCAGCGCGGAGATCCGGACATCGCGCCAGGCTTCCCGCCGCGCCGCCTCGGGATCGATCAGCACCCGCGGCGGATGGTCGATGATGCAGGTCGCCCTCCGCTCGGCCGTATACGGCGACCACGCCGCGAGCGGCTCCCCGGTCCGGGCGAAACTCACCCAGTTGTCCTGCACGTGGTCCTGCACCGCGCGGAACGCCCGCCGCCCGCCCGCGACCGTCATCGCCCGGCCGACCGGACTGTCCACCCAACCGAACACCGGCACCAGCTCCAGCGCGTGCGTCGCACCGAACCCGGCCAGCCGCACGGCACGTGGCGCGTAGTCGAAACGGTAGGCGTAGGTCGGCGCGAACCGGCTGTGACCCTCCAGGACAGCCAGTGTCGGCCGCAGGAACATGAAGTCACCGCCGATCCGCACCGCGGTCCGCGCGGCCGGATACCCGGGATAGCTCCGGACCACGCGCTGCTCTGCCCCCGGATCGCAGCGTCCGAACGTGGTGGTGAGCTGGGCGGGCGTGTGCGGCACCGACTTCATGAACCGCTGGAACAGCGTCGCCTCGTCCCGGTTCGTCCCGATGATCAACGGCACCCGATGCGCACGGCCCGCCGCGATCGCGTCGATCGGCGCCTCCGGCAGGAACTCCCCGTCGACCACCGGCGTGTACGGGAAACTGCCCGGCCGTTCCCGCAGCGTCCGGTACAGCGCCCGATCGGCCGCCCGGCACAGCTCGCTCGCCGGCGTCGTCGCCAGCACGGTCGCGGCGTCGGCCGGATCGGCGCCCAGCCGTTCCAGGCAGCTGCGTGCGAAGCGTCGCGCTTCCGCCGGCTCCGCGGTCCAGTCCGCGGGCGCGCTCTGCGCGATCGCCCGGTGGAACAGGCCCTTCGCGGCCGGTGTCGCCAGCAGCGCGACCACCGCGTGCGCACCCGCCGACTCGCCGAAAATCGTCACATTCTCCGGGTCACCACCGAAGGCGGCGATATTGCGCCGCACCCATTCCAGCGCGGCGACCTGATCCCGCAGCCCGAGATTCCACTCGAAAGGCCGCTCCGGCGTGGAGAACTCGCTGAAATCGACATAGCCCATGGCGCCGAGCCGGTAGGTCACCGACACCACGACCACGTCGCCGCGCACCGCCAACCGGGCGCCCGAGTACATGCTCGCCGCACCGATCACGTACCCGCCGCCGTGGATGAACACCATGACCGGCCGCGGACTCGCCGACGGCGTCGCCGGCGCGGTCACATTCAGGGTCAGACAGTCCTCACCGGTCGGCTGCCACGTGCGGGGGCCGGTGCGGGCACCGTTGGGGTGCTGCATCGCGGCGAAGCCGTACTCCGTCGCCGAGCGCACCCCCGTCCACGGTCGCACGGGTTGGGGCGCGCGGAACCGGAGTTCTCCGACGGGCGCAGCCGCGTAGGGAAGGGCTCGCCAGCTGACGACTCGACGGCCCGCACGACCGCGCACGACTCCGTCGGCGGTCACGATCTCTGTGGACACCATGCGCCCCACAGTACGTGGTACCAGCGGTACCGCGCAGGCGGTTCGGTCGTCCATCGAGCCAGGCGGACTAGACTGGGCCGATGGCCGGCGACGCCCCGGAAACCGCACCGCTCGCGGCTCGAGACGCCGGGAGCGTCGCCGACCTCGACCGCCTCGTCTGCACCTGTCGCGCCTGTCCCCGCCTCGTCGCCTGGCGGGAGGAGGCCGCCCGCGTCAAACGCGCCGCCTACCGCGACGAGACCTACTGGGCCCGCCCCGTGCCCGGATTCGGTCCCGCCGACGCCGAGATCCTCGTCGTCGGCCTGGCGCCCGCCGCCAACGGCGGCAACCGCACCGGCCGCATGTTCACCGGCGACCGCAGCGGAGACGTCCTCTTCGCCGCGCTGCACGCCGTAGGACTGGCGACCGGCGCACATCCGGTCGGCGTAGACGACGGCATCCGGCTCATCAACACGCGCCTCACCGCTCCCGTGCACTGCGCCCCACCGGAGAACAAGCCGACCAGCGAGGAACGTCACCGCTGCGCCCCCTTCCTCAGCCGAGAGCTGGAACTACTGGCCCCGACGGTGCGGGTCATCGTCGTCCTGGGCGCCTTCGGCTGGCAGGCCCTCTTCACGGTGCTCACCGAAGGCGGCTGGACGGTACCCCGCCCCCGCCCACGCTTCGGCCACGGCACCGAGCTCACCCTCACCCACCCGGACGGCCGCACGATCACCATCCTCGGCTGCTACCACGTCAGCCCCCACAACACCTTCACCGGCAGACTCACCCCCACCATGCTCGAAGACGTCTTCCACACCGCCCAGACCATCGCCGACTCCGCGCACCCGGCCACCCAGAATCCACCTGGTACCGCCAGGCAGCCGATCGGCCACTCCACCGGCTCGAACTGAAACCAGCACAACTGGTCTCACCACAGCATGAGGACCCACCCCCTCCGTCTTTAGCCTCTTTTTGGGACGGGAGATTGGGGTCTGACAGTTCGGGTAAAGGTGAGATTAATCATTAGTAGATGCGCATATCTACGTCTCTTAATGTTTTGGGAGAATTGGCAGTCAACCGGTTCCAGATCAGTCACTAGTCCTCGACCCGAAATAGCTCTCGACTTCTACCCAAGCTCCTCTGCTGGAGCACCCTCCCCCGCCGCGCGACTCCCGTCCGCACGCTGCCACTCCCCTCCCCCGACGGCGAGGCCCCCGGCGGGCGCGGGCTGTGGCTGCGCACCGTCGGGGGCCTCGTAC
Source organism: Nocardia sp. NPDC003269 (assembly GCF_042888005.1). Classification (NCBI taxonomy): domain Bacteria; kingdom Bacillati; phylum Actinomycetota; class Actinomycetes; order Mycobacteriales; family Nocardiaceae; genus Nocardia; species Nocardia sp. NPDC003269. The sequence continues at coordinate 392,799 of NZ_JBIAPA010000003.1, read as the reverse complement.
GGCTCGAATCAGTGGACCGGGGTGTTGACCTTGCGGACGATGCCGCGGGCGATGGAGGCTGTGAGGCGGTTCGTAATCGGGCCGGAGAGGCGTAGGAGCGGGCGTAGGGCCGCACCGCCTTCGACGGCGAAGGTCCAGGTCAGGCGGGTGCCGGTGGGGGTGGGGGTGAGGTCGATGTCTTCGGCGAAGCGGCGGAGGCCGGGGATGGAGGCCGAGTCGACGGTGAAGGTCATGCGGCGTTCGTCGTCCCAGCGGTAGAAGCGTTCGGTCAGGGCGGCCGCGCCGGCGAGGGTGACGACCCGGGTGGAGCCGATACCGTAGGGCCGCGGGGAGATCCAGCGCATCCCGGTGACGGCACCGGACCACGACACCAGCGCGTCGTCGGCGGTCAGCGCGGCCCAGACGGCGCTCGGCGGTGCGGCGAGGTCGACCACGTGCACGTAGCGATTCGGGGCGGACGCGAGGAAGGTGTCATCGGATTCGTGCAGGACAAAGGACGGTGACATGGCGTTGCGGTCCATTCAGTTGTGCGGATCGAGTTCTTTTGGCGGTGAAGGTCTTTCGTGTCCAGACTGCGGTCGGACCCCGGACAGGCCGTTCCAGCACAGCGCGACGGTGACGTCGACGGCGTCGTGCTTGGCGATCGGGCGGCCGGCGTCGAGCCACTGCCGGGCCGCGAGGTGACTGGCGCCGACCAGGCTCCAGGCGTACATGTCCGCGGGTGCTGCGGCCACCCCGACCGCCCGCAGCTCGGCGGCCACGAGGTCGGCGCACGCCCGCAGAGCGCTGCGCACCCGCCATTCGATGCTCGGTTCGCTCGGCACCGGTGATTCGAAGACCAGCACGTGCCCGCCCGGATCCTCGTCGACGAAATCGAAGTACACCGCGACGGCCACCCGCACCCGGGACCGGGGCGTGGTCTCGGCGGCGACCGCGGTGCGGACACCGTCGACCATCCGGTCCAGATACTGCTGCAGGACCGCGAGATACAGGTCAAGCTTGTTCGCGAAGTGGTCGTAGAGCACCGGCTTGGAGATCCCGGCGCGCGCACTGATCTCCTCCATGCGCGCGCCGTGATAGCCGTTGACGACGAACACGTCCCGTGCGGCGGCGACCACGGCGCGCCTGCGATGCGCGCGCCTGCCGTCACCACGCACCCCGCGCGCGGAGGCGGCCCCGGTGCCCGGCAGCACCGGATGCCGGAAGGTCGTGTCCGTCGTCATGTCGCTCAGCCGAGCGTTTCCCCGGCGGCGGCCTTGGTGCGCAACGACTCCGGCACCTCGAACCGGTCACCGTAGGCGGCCCGCAGCTCATCCGCGCGGGCCACGAATCCGGCCAGACCGCCCGCGTACTGGTTGATGTACTGCACGACACCACCCGTCCACGCCGGGAACCCGATACCGAAGATGGAGCCGATGTTCGCGTCCGGCACGGTCCGCAGCACGCCCTCGTCGAAACACCGCACGGTGTCCAGCGATTCGGCGAACAGCATCCGCTCCTGCATGTCCACGAACGAGATGCCGTGATCGTCGCGGGTGTACTTCTCGACCAGCCCGGACCACAGCCCGAGCTTCTTGCCGTCGGCGTCGTACTCGTAGAAGCCGCGGCCCTCGAGCCGGCCGGGCCGGTCGAAATCGTCGACCATCGCGTCGACGAGCGGGTACGCCTTGGAGTCGGTCCAGCGCTTGCCCTCGGCGAGCAGGTTCTCGCGCAGGCTGCGCCGGATCTTCTGCGCCAGCTTCATATTGATCTCGTCGGCCAGCGCCAGCGCGCCCACCGGATAGCCGGCCTGGGTGGCGGCCTGTTCCACCGACGCCGGGTGCACGCCCTCGGCGACCAGCGCGATCGCCTCGTCCATGAACTGGCCGATGACCCGGCTGGTGAAGAAGCCGCGGCTGTCGTTCACCACGATCGGGGTCTTCTTGATCGCGAGGGTGTAGTCGATGGCGCGGGCGATGGCCTCGTCGCTGGTCTGTTCGCCGACGACGATCTCCACCAGCGGCATCTTGTCCACCGGCGAGAAGAAGTGCAGACCGATGAAGTCCTGCTGCCGCTGCACCCCGGTGGCCAGATCGGTGATCGGCAGGGTGGAGGTGTTGGACCCGAGCAGCGCGTCGGGGTTCACCAGGTGCTCGATCTCGCCGAACACCTTCTGCTTCAGGCCCGGATCCTCGAACACCGCCTCGACGACGAAGTCGCATCCCGCGGCGTCGGCCGGGTCGGCGGTCGGGTGGATACGGCCCAGGACCTCGTCGTAGGAGTCCTGGCTGATCGCGCCCTTGCGCAGCGCCTTGTCGAGCAGCTTGCGCGAGTACTCCTTGCCGCGCTGCGCCGCCTCGAGGGTGACGTCCTTGAGCACGACCTGCATGCCGGCGCGGGCCTGCACGTAGGCGATGCCCGCGCCCATCATGCCCGCGCCGAGCACGAGGACCTTCTCCGGCGTGCGCACGGGGAAGCCTTCGGGGCGGCTGCCGCCCTTGTTGATCGTCCCCAGATCGAAGAACAGGGACTTGATCATGTTGGTGGAGACCTGACCGCAGATCAGGTTGGTGCAGTAGCGGGTCTCGATCGCGAACGCGGTGTCGATGTCGACCTGCGCGCCCTCCACGGCCGTGGCCAGCACCGCGATCGGCGCCGGCATCGGCGCGCCCTTGAGCTGCTTGCGCACGTTGGCCGGGAACGCGGGCAGGTTGGCCGCCAGCGCCGGGCTCGACGGGGTGCCGCCGGGGATCTTGTAGCCCTTCACATCCCACGGCTGGGCCGCTTCGGGATTGGCCGCGATCCAGGCGCGAGCCCGGTCGAACATCTCCTCGCGGGTGGCGGCGACCTCGTGGATGATCCCGGCCTGCAACGCCTTCGCCGGCTTCATCCGCTGGCCCTGACCCACGACGTTGAGCACCGCGTCGGTGATGCCGAGCAGCCGCACCGTCCGGGTGACACCACCGGCGCCGGGGAGCAGGCCGAAGGTGACCTCGGGCAGGCCGAGCAGGCTGCCCTTCGCGTCGAGCGCGATGCGGTGGTGGGTGGCCAGGGCGACCTCGAAGCCGCCGCCCAGCGCGGTCCCGTTGATCGCGGCGACCACCGGCTTGCCGAGGCGCTCGAGCCGGCGGAACGCGGCCTTGTAGGTGTCGAGGCCGAGCGCGATCTCCGGCGCGGTCTCCGGGGTCGCGTTCATCAACAGGTTCAGGTCACCACCGGCGAAGAAGGTGTCCTTGCCCGAGGTGAGGATGACACCGTCGTAGCTGTCCTTCTCGGCTTCGAGCCGGTCGACCGTGGCAGTGAGGTCGCGCGCGAACGCCTCGGTCATGGTGTTGGTCGACTGGTTCGGGTCGTCGATGGTGAGCACGAGCACCCGGTCGGTGCCGAGGTCCCAGCCGATCATGTTCTCTGTCATGGTCTTTCCTCTGTCTCCGGGTCCGGCGCTCAGACGCGCTCGATGATGGTGGCGATGCCCATGCCGCCGCCGATGCACAGGGTGATCAGCGCCCGCCGCGCGCCGCGCCGCTCGAGCTCGTCGACCATGGTTCCGGTGATCATGGCGCCGGTGGCACCCAGCGGGTGCCCCATGGCGATGGCGCCGCCGTTGACGTTGAGCTTCTCGTCCGGGATCGCCAGCTTCTTCTGGTAGTTGAGCACCACCGAGGCGAACGCCTCGTTGAGCTCGAACAGGTCGATATCGTCGACGGTGAGCCCGGCCAGCGCCAGCACCTTCTCGGTCGCCGGGACCGGGCCGGTCAGCATGATGGTCGAGTCGCTGCCGCTCACCGCGGACGCCACGACCCGGGCGCGCGGGGTGAGACCCGCCGCGGCACCGGCGGATTCGCTGCCGATGAGCACCAGCGCCGATCCGTCGACGATGCCCGAGGAGTTACCGGCGTGGTGGACGTGGTCGATCTTCTCGACGTGGTGGTAGCGCTGCAGGGCGACCGCGTCGAACCCGCCCATCTCCCCCATCGCCGCGAACGACGGGGTCAGCCCGGCCAGGCTCTCGACCGTGGTGTCCGGGCGCATGAACTCGTCGTGGTCGAGCAGCACGGCGCCGTTGATGTCGGTCACCGGCACGATCGACTTGGCGAAGTAGCCACCCGACCTGGCCGCCGCCGCCTTCTGCTGCGAGCGCACCGCGAACGCGTCGACATCCTCGCGGGTGAAGCCCTCGATGGTGGCGATCAGGTCCGCGCTCACCCCCTGGGGGACAAAGTAGGTGTTGTAGTTGGTGACCGGGTCCATCGCCCAGGCGCCACCGTCGGAGCCCAGCGGAATCCGCGACATCGACTCCACGCCACCGGCGATCACCAGCTGTTCCCACCCCGAGCGCACCTTCTGCGCCGCGGTGTTGACCGCTTCGAGGCCCGACCCGCAGAACCGGTTGAGCTGCACACCGGCCACCGTGTCGGGCAGCCCGGCCGCGAGCGCCGCCGTCTTGGCGATGTCGGCGCCCTGATCGCCGACCGGGGAGACCACGCCGAGGACGATGTCATCGATCAGCGCCGGATCGAGCCCGGGGTAGCGGACCTTCAGCTCCTCGATGAGCCCGACCACCAGGTCGAGCGGTTTGACGCCGTGCAGGGCGCCGTTCTTCTTGCCGCGACCGCGTGGGGTGCGGATCGCGTCATAGATGAATGCCTCGGTCATGGTTCCTCGAAACTGTGTCGTGTGATGACAGGTCAGCGATGGGTGAACTGTGCGGAGCGCTTGTCGACGAAGGCGTTCATGCCTTCCTTCTGGTCCTCGATCGCGAACAGCGAGTGGAAGACCCGGCGCTCGAAGCGGATGCCCTCGGCCAGCGTGGTCTCGAAGGACCGGTTCACGGCCTCCTTCGCGATCATGGTGACCGGCAGCGACTTGGCCGCGATGGTCTCGGCGACCTCGGCGGCGACGTCGAGCAGGTCGTCGGCGGGCACGATGCGCGAGACGAGCCCGGCTCGTTCGGCTTCCTCGGCACCCATGTTCCGGCCGGTCAGCACCAGATCCATCGCCTTGGCCTTGCCGACCGCCCTGGTGAGCCGCTGCGAACCGCCGATGCCGGGGATCACCCCGAGTTTGATCTCGGGCTGTCCGAACTGCGCGGTGTCGGCGGCGATCAGGATGTCGCAGAGCATGGCCAGTTCGCAGCCGCCACCGAGGGCGTACCCCGCGACCGCGGCGATGGTGGGCTTGCGGAACTGCGCCAGCCGGTCCCAGCGGGCGAAGAAGTCGTCCATGAACATGTCCATGTAGGACTTGGGCTGCATCTCCTTGATGTCGGCGCCCGCCGCGAAAGCCTTGGCGGAGCCGGTGATCACCACCGCGCCGATCTCGTCGTCGCGCTCGAGCTCGTCCAGGGCGGCGACGATGTCGTCGAGGACCTGGGTGTTGAGCGCGTTGAGGGCCTTGGGCCGGTTCAGGGTGATCCAGCCGACGCGGTTCTTGCGCTCGAGCAGGATCGTCTCGTACTCGGTCATGCGGTGGCCTCCCCGGAACGATCCCGGATGTCGGTGACGATGGCCGAGAAGTCCCGGCCCGCGTCGGTCTGGTTGAACCGCTCGTAGATCGCGGCGGCCAGCTCGCCGAGCTGCCCGTCGATGCCGTTGGCGCGCAAGGCGTTCGCGGCCAGCGTGAGGTCCTTCGACATCAGCGCGGTCGCGAAGCCGGGCTGGTAGTCGTTGTTGGCCGGACTCGCCGGAACCGGGCCGGGGACGGGGCAGTAGCTGGTCAGCGCCCAGCTCTGGCCCGACGCCGTGGAGACCACGTCGAAGAACGACTGGTGGCTCAGACCGAGCCGCTCACCGAGCACCAGGGCCTCGGACAGGCCGATCATGGAGATGCCGAGCAGCATGTTGTTGCAGATCTTGGCGGCCTGGCCGACGCCGGCGTCACCGCAGTGCACGACCTTGCCGCCCATCACGTCGAGGATCTCGCGCGCGTCGGCGAAGTCGGCGGCCGCACCGCCCACCATGAAGGTGAGGGTGCCCGCTGTCGCGCCCGCCACGCCACCGGAGACCGGGGCGTCCAGCGGCCGGTGACCGGCCGTCACCGCCTGCGCGGCAGCGGCTTTCGCGTCGGCCACATCGATCGTCGAACAGTCGATGAACAGCGTGCCCGGCGTGGCGGCAGGCAGCAGCTCGGCGTAGACGTCGAGCACGAGCTTGCCGTTGGGCAGCATGGTGATCACCACGTCCCGGTCGACCGCCGCGTCGGCGGCGACCGAGACCACGGTCGCGCCGTCGGCGCGCGCCTGATCCTGCGCCGCGGGCACCGGATCGAAGGCGACCACGTCGTAGCCCGCGCGCACCAGGTTCGCCGCCATCGGCGCACCCATGTGGCCGAGGCCGAGGAATCCGATCTTCTTGCTCATCGCTGCGCCTCCTGCGTGGTCGCGCCGAGTTCCTTGTCCCCCAGTGCGGCGAAGTACGCCGCCACCTGGGCATCGTCGACCTCGGCCAGCGTCGCCGGCTCCCACCGCGGATTGCGGTCCTTGTCGACGACCTGGGCGCGGATCCCCTCCACCAGGTCGTGCGAGCGCAGCGCGGCGATCGAGACCCGGTACTCCTGATCCAGTACCGCCTCGAGGCTCGGCAGCTCCCGCGCGACGCGCAGCGAGCGCAGCGTGACCTTCAGCGAGACCGGCGATTTGGCCAGCAGGTCCTCGGCGGCCTTGGTCGCCTCGGGCGAGTCGGCGGTCTGCAGGCGAGCCGCGATCTCCTCCACGGTGTCGGCGCTGTAGCAGGCATCGATCCAGCTCCGCTGAGCGAGCAGCTCCGAAGCAGGTGCCGGTTCGGCGAACTCCGCGATCGCCGCGTCGACCTCGGTCGTGCGCAGCGCGTCGAGCAGCGCAGGGAGGGCAGCCGAGGGCACGTAGTGGTCGGCGAAACCGGCCGCGATCGCGTCGCCCGCGCTCATCCGCGCGGTGGTCAGCGCGACGTGCGTGCCGATCTCCCCGGGCGCCCGCGACAGCAGGTAGGTGCCGCCGACATCGGGCACGAAACCGATCCCGACCTCGGGCATCCCGATCCGGGAGCGTTCGGTGACGATGCGGTGGCTGCCGTGCCCGGACAGGCCGACCCCGCCGCCCATCACGATGCCGTCCATGATCACCACATACGGCTTGACGTAGCGGCCGATCAGCGCGTTGAGGTGGTATTCGTCGCGCCAGAACACCCCGGTCGGTGAATCGGCGTTCGCCGCTCCGCCTTTCGCGTCGGCGTGGATGGCGACGATGTCACCGCCCGCGCACAGCCCGCGCTCGCCCGCGCCGCGTACGACGACCGCGCGCACCGCGTCGTCGTCGGCCCACGTGCGCAGTGCCTCGGTGATGGCCAGTGCCATCGGGTGGTTGAGCGCGTTGATGGCCTTGGGCCGGTTCAGGATGATGAGGCCGAGGCCGTCTTCGACGGTGATCAGCACTTCGGGTTCGTCGGTCATGCCGCTCCTGTCAGCGTGCGGGCCACGACCACCCGCATGATTTCGTTGGTGCCCTCGAGGATCTGATGGACCCGCAGGTCGCGGACGATCTTCTCCAGGCCGTATTCGTGCAGGTACCCGTACCCGCCGTGCAGTTGCAGTGCCTTGTTGGCGACCTCGAACCCGGCGTCGGTGGCGAATCGCTTGGCCATCGCGCACAGTTCGACCTTGTCCGGCGCATCGGCGTCGAGCGCGGCCGCGGCCCGCCACAGCAGGGTCCGGGCGGCTTCCAGCTGGGTCCGCATGTCGGCCAGCTCGAATTGCAGCGCCTGGTTGTGCGACAGCGGTTTACCGAAGGCGTGCCGTTCGGCCAGATACGGGACGGCCTTGTCCAGCGCCGCCTGCGCGCCGCCGATCGAGCACGCGCCGATATTGAGCCTGCCGCCGTTGAGGCCGTTCATCGCGATCGCGAAGCCGTCGCCCTCGGCGCCGAGTCGGTTGGCCACCGGCACCCGCGCGTCCTCCAGGATGACCTGGCGCGTCGGCTGGGCGTTCCAGCCCATCTTGCGCTCGTTCGGCCCGACCGTCAGGCCGGGTGTGTCGGCCGGGACGATCAGCGCGGAGACGCCGCGCGCGCCGTCCTGGCCGGTGCGCACCATCATCACGTACACGTCGTTGGCGCCCGCGCCGGAGATGAACTGCTTGGCGCCGGTGAGGATGTAGTCGTCGCCGTCGCGGACCGCCTTGGTGCTCAAGGCCGCCGCGTCGGAGCCGACGCCCGGTTCGGTGAGGGCGTAACTGCCGAGCAGTTCCATCGATGCCATTCCGGGCACCCAGCGATGGCGCTGCTCCTCGGTGCCGTAGGCGTCGATCATCCAGGTGGCCATGTTGTGGATCGAGATATAGGCCGCCACGGCCGGGCACCCGGTGGCCAGCTCCTCGAAGATCCGCACGGCGTCGAGCCTGCGCAGCTGTGAACCGCCGACGTCCTCGCGCACATAGATCCCGCCCAAACCGACCGGGCCCGCCTTGCGGAGCACGTCGACCGGGAAGTGTTTGCGCTCATCCCATTCCAGCGCGTTCGGCGCGAGGAATTCGTCGGCGAACTGGCGCGCGGTCTCACCGATCGCGCGTTCGTCGTCGTCGAGTGTGAACACGAGCGCCTCAGTCCATCGTCGGGATGACGAAGGCGTTGGACTCCTTCAACCCCGCGGGCCAGCGCTGGGTCACCGTCTTGGTCTTGGTGTAGAAACGGATCGAGTCCGGGCCGTGCTGGTTCAGATCGCCGAAGCCCGAACGCTTCCAGCCACCGAAGGTGTAGTAGGCGATCGGCACCGGGATCGGCACGTTGATACCGACCATGCCGACCTGCACGCGCGCGGCGAAGTCGCGGGCGGTGTCACCGTCACGCGTGAAGATCGCGACACCGTTGCCGTACTCGTGCTCGTTGGCCAGCCGCAGACCCTCCTCGTAGTCCTCGGCACGCACCACGGTCACCACGGGACCGAAGATCTCCTCCTGGTAGATCCGCATGTCCGCGGTCACCCGGTCGAACAGGCTCGCGCCGACGAAATAGCCGTCCTCGGCGCCCTCGACAACCAGCCCACGCCCGTCGACCACGAGCTCGGCGCCCTCGTCGACACCGATCTGGACGTAGTTGTTCACCCGGTCCACGCCGTCACGGCCGACCAGCGGACCGAAGTCGGCGCCCGGATCGTCGGACCGGCCCACATTGAGCTTGTGCACCCGCTCGGTCAGCTTGGCGACCAACCGGTCGGCGGTCTCCTCCCCCACCGGCACGGCCACCGAGATCGCCATGCAGCGCTCACCCGCGGAACCGTAGCCCGCGCCGATCAGCTGGTCGGCGACATCGTCGAGGTCGGCGTCGGGCATCACGATGGCGTGGTTCTTCGCGCCGCCGAAGCACTGGGCCCGCTTGCCGTTGGCGGTCGCGGTCTCGTAGATGTACTGCGCGATCGGGGTCGAGCCGACGAAGCCGACCGCCTTGATCCGCGGGTCGTGCAGGATCGTGTCCACGGCCTCCTTGCCGCCGTTGACCACGTTGAACACGCCCGGCGGCAGACCCGCCTCGAGGAACAGCTCGGCCAGGCGCAGCGGCACCGACGGGTCACGCTCGGACGGCTTGAGCACGAACGCGTTGCCACACGCCAGCGCCGGACCCGCCTTCCACAGCGGGATCATCGCCGGGAAGTTGAACGGGGTGATGCCCGCGACCACACCCAGCGGCTGGCGCATCGAGTACACGTCGATCCCGGTGCCCGCGCTCTCGGTGTACTCACCCTTGAGCAGGTGCGGGATACCGACGGCGAACTCGATCACCTCGAGACCGCGCTGGATATCGCCCTTGGCGTCGGCGATCGTCTTGCCGTGCTCCGAGGACAGCAGCGCGGCCAGGCTGTCGATCTCGTCGTTGACCAGGGTCAGGAACTTCATCAGCACCCTGGCCCGCTTCTGCGGGTTGAACGCCGCCCACACCGGCTGCGCGGCCGCCGCGTTGGCGATGACCGCCTCGACCTCGGCGGTGTCGGCCAGCGGAACCGTGGCCTGCACCTGCCCGGTGTTCGGATCGAACACCTCACCGAACGCGCCCGAGGCGCCCTTGACGTGCTGTCCGTCGATGAAGTGGGTGAGTTCGCGAACCATGCCAGTCCTTAGTCGTGGGTCGGTGCGCCGCGGCGCAGGTGAATGGAGCTCCAATAGTTGGATGTCCAATCAATTGATACCATGGAGCACTATTGGCGGTTTGTCAACATCTACTCGTCCTATTGACAGAACGCCAACAACTGCTCACTCTGGTGCGCAGCCCATCGACATCAGGGAGAGGAACCCGATGACCACCGCCGAAACCGACCGCGGCATCGACGCCGAGTCGGAGCTGCAAGGCCTGGCCGAGTTGGCCCGCACCTTCTTCGCGAACACCGTCGCGCCGCATCGCGAGGAGTTCGCCGCGCAGGGCTTCCCGAGCCGGGAGGTCTATCGGCAGGCCGGCGAACTGGGCCTGCTGTGCATGTCGATCCCCGAGGAGTACGGCGGCGGCGGTGGCACCTTCGCCCATGAGGCCGTGCTGTTCACCGAGCAGGTCAAGGGCGGCGATTCCGCCATGCAGCTCGGCGTGCACACCGGCATCGTGCCGCACTACATCCTGGCCTACGCCTCGGAGGAGAACAGGAAGCGCTGGCTGCCCAAGCTCGCCTCCGGCGAGTGGATCGGCGCCATCGCGATGACCGAGCCCGGCACCGGCTCCGACCTGCAGAACATCGCCACCAAGGCGGTCAAGGACGGCGACGACTACGTCATCACCGGCGCCAAGACGTTCATCTCCAACGGCCGCAACTGCGACCTGCTGATCATCGCCGTCAAGACCGATCCGACCCAGGGCGCCAAGGGCGTGTCGCTGGTGGTCGCCGAGGTCTCCGACGACACCCCCGGCTTCGAACGCGGCAGGCTGCTCAAGAAGATCGGCCAGAAGGGCCAGGACACCACCGAGCTGTTCTTCGACGGGCTGCGCGTGCCGCAGGCCAACCTGCTCGGCGCCGAGGGCGAGGGCTTCATCCAGCTCATGCAGCAGCTGCCCCAGGAACGGCTGATCTGCGGCGTCGCGGCCGCCGCGGCGATCGAAGCGGCCGTCGCCGAGACGCTGGCCTATGTCAAGCAGCGCAATGCTTTCGGCAAGCCGCTGTTCGCCATGCAGAACACCCGGTTCGAGCTGGCCGACTGCGCGACGATCGCCGAGGTCGTGCGGACCTTCGTCGACTCGGCCGTCGAGAAGCACCTGCGCGGCGCGCTGGACGTGAAAACCGCCGCGATGGTCAAGTACTGGACCACCGATCAGCAGTCCCAGGTGATCGACCGGTGCGTCCAGCTCCACGGCGGCTACGGCTACATGGAGGAGTACCCGATCGCCCGGATGTGGGCCGACGGCCGCATCTCGCGGATCTACGCCGGCGCCAACGAGGTCATGAAGGACCTCATCGCCCGCTTCCTCTGACGCGCGACGCCTGATCGAGGCCGCGACGCCGAGCGGCGGCGTCGCGGCGCTCGGGCTGGCAGGATCGACGCGTGACTACCGCGAACCTGACCCGTGCCGAGACCGCCGCCCGATCGGCCGCGGTCACCGTCCGCGCCTATCGCGTCGACCTCGACCTGTCCGGCGCCGCCGACCACAGCGGCGACACCTTCGCCACCACGACCACCGTGGAATTCGACGCGACTGTGGACCGGACCTGGCTCGACTTCCTCGGCGAGTCGGTCGACTCGATGACGGTGAACGGGCAGGACGTGTCCGTCGACTACGACGGCGCGCGGATCACGATTCCCGATCTCGCCGCGGCGAATACAGTCGTGGTGCGCGCCACCGGCCGCTACAGCCGCTCGGGCGAGGGCCTGCACCGCTTCCTCGACCCGGCCGACGGCGCGACCTACCTGTACACCCAGTACGAGCCCGCGGACGCCCGCCGGGTCTTCGCGTGCTTCGAACAGCCGGACATGAAGGCGCCCTTCACCTTCGTGGTGACAGCGCCCGCGGGCTGGGAGGTGGTGTCGAATCGGCCGATCGCGACGATCGAGGACGAGGGCCCCCGGCAGCGGGTCGAGTTCTCCCCCACCCTGCCGATCTCCACCTACATCACCGCGATCGCGGCGGGCCCGTATCACCGCGTCGAATCCTCGTGGACGCGAGACGAACTCACGGTCCCGCTCGGGGTCCTGTGCCGCGCGTCCCTCGCCGGGCACCTCGACGCCGACACGATCCTCGAGGTGACGAAGCAGGGACTGGACTTCTTCGCCGAGCACTTCGCCTACCCGTACCCCTGGGGCAAGTACGACCAGATCTTCGTCCCCGAATACAACCTCGGAGCCATGGAGAACCCGGGCCTGGTCACCTTCACCGAGGCCTACGTCTTCCGCGGCGCGGCCACCGCCGCGCAGTACGAGGGCAGGGCGAACACCATCCTGCACGAGATGGCGCACATGTGGTTCGGCGATCTGGTGACGATGGTGTGGTGGGACGACCTGTGGCTCAAGGAGTCCTTCGCCGACTACATGGGCGCGCTGGCCAGTGCCGAGGCGACCGAGTGGACCGATGCCTGGGTGGCGTTCGCGAATCGCAGGAAGGCGTGGGCGTATTCGCAGGACCAGCTTCCGACGACGCACCCGATCGTCGCCGACATCGGCGACCTCGAGGCCGCCAAGCTCAATTTCGACGGCATCACCTATGCCAAGGGCGCCAGTGTGCTCAAGCAACTGGTCGCCTATGTCGGGCGCGACGAGTTCTTCACCGGCGTGCGCCGGTACTTCCGCACGCACGCGTTCGGCAACACCACCCTGGCCGATCTGCTGACCGAGCTGTCGGCGGATTCGGGCCGCGATCTGGCGGGCTGGGCCCGGGCCTGGTTGCAGACGACCGGCATGTCGACGCTGCTGCTCGACGACGGCGCGATCGTACAGACCGACCCGCGACCGCATCGACTCGCCGTCGGACTCTACGACTTCGACGCCGCGGGCGATCTGGTGCGCCGGGATCGGGTGGAGCTCGACCTCGTTGCCGAGCGGACGCCGGTCGCCCTCGAGCCCGCGCCGCTGCGCCTGCTCAACGACGGTGACCTCACCTACGCCAAGGTCCGGCTGGACACCGATTCGCTGGCCACCGTGGAGAAGTCGCTGGACCGGGTGACCGATCCCCTGGCACGCGGATTGATCTGGTCGGCGCTCTGGAACGCCGCGCGCGACGGCGAACTCGAGGTCGAGCGGTATCTGCGGATGGCCCGCGACTTCGCCCCCGCCGAATCGAACACAGCCCTGCTCGCCGCGGTGCTCGCCAATGCCTCCTTCGCCATCGGCCACTACCTGCCCGCGGCCGACCGGGAGCGGTGGCGCGGCGAATGGCTGGAATCATGCTGGGCCACTCTGCATTCCGCGGCACCGGGCTCCGGTGAGCAGCTGGCGTGGGCGCGGGCGACCGCGTCCGCCGCCACCGTCGACGGCCGCCGGGCCGCCGATCTCCGCGCGATCCTGCTCGGCGACGCGCCCGCGCCGGAGGGTCTGGCGCTGGATCCCGATCTGCGCTGGCAACTGTGGACCGCCCTGGCCGCGACCGGTGCCGCCACGGAGGCCGAGCTGGACGCCGAGCTCACCGGCGACAGCACCGCCTCGGGCCGGACCGCCCATCGCCGGGCACTGGCCGCCCGCCCGGAACCGGAGGTGAAGGCCGCCGCGTGGGCCGCGGCACTCGGCGACACCACCTTGACCAACGACCACCTCGACGCCGTCATCGACGGGTTCCGCGCCGGACAGCGCCGCGACCTCGTCGCCCGCTACGACGACGAGTACTTCGCGGTGCTGCGGGAGGTGTGGGAGCAGCGCAGTATCGAGATCGCGCGGCGCATCGTCCTCGGCCTCTTCCCCGCGGCCGACTCGCTCGACCAGGTGGACGCCTGGCTCGACACGCATGCCGACGCACCGGGTGCGCTGCGACGCTTGGTGATCGAACAGCGCGACCATCTCGCCCGCGATCTGCGGGTGCGCGCGGGCGGCCGGTAGCCCGCGGTCCCGACCTCGGGTGGGCGAGGTCGGGACCGCCGCCGGACGTACGCTGACAGCGCAGTGGAACCGACCAGCGAGGAGACCGGTGTGACGACCAGTTCAGCGCCCCAGACCACGGTGGACGAGGTGCTGGCCGAGCTGGCCGCCCTGGCCGACCCGAAGATCCTCGCCGTCAACACCCGGCACGGCGACGACCACGCGGTCAACCTGACCAAGCTCCACGCGGTGGCGAAGGCACTGAAAACCCAGCACGAGCTGGCCGGCGAGCTGTGGGCGACCGGTGACACCGCCGCCCGGCTCGTCGCGATCCTGATCAGCCGCCCCAAGTCCTACACCGCCGCCGAACTCGACGCCATGCTGCGCGACGCCCGCGTCCCCAAGGTGCACGATTGGCTCGTCAGCTACCTCGTGAAGAAGAGCCCGCACGTCGAGGAACTCCGCATCGCCTGGTTCGCCGACCCCGACCCCGTCGTCGCCGGTGCGGGCTGGGCACTGACCAGCGACCGCGTCGCGAAGTCCCCCGACGGACTCGACCTGCCCCACCTGCTCGACCTCATCGAGTCCCACATGAAGGACGCCCCCAACCGCCTCCAGTGGGCCATGAACGAATGCCTGGCCACCATCGGCATCCACCACCCCGCCCTACGCCCCCGCGCGATCACGATCGGCGAAACCCTCCGCGTCCTCGAGGACTACCCCACCCCACCCAACTGCACCTCCCCCTACGCCCCCATCTGGATCACCGAAATAGTCCGCCGCAACACCCAGCCCTAGCCACGACGGCGGTTCCCGCCAGCGCCACCCTTGACCTCGAGCTGTGTTGACGCGTCAGGCCCGGGGTGGGGCGACGACGCCGAGGCGGGTGATCAGGCGGGCCAGCCAGTCTCGGGCGGCGGGCTGGTCGTTGTCGAGCAGGAGTTGGACGGTGACGCCGTCGTAGGCGGCGACGACCGAGTGGGCCAGTTCGGCGATCGAGCCGAGTTCGGGGGGCACGGTGAAGCCGCTGGCGGCGAGTTTGTCGGCGATGGCGGCGCGGAGCTGGGCGCGGTGGGTGATCAGGCGGGCGGCGATGTCGGGGCGGCGGGCGGCGTGGGTGAGGAAGTCGGTCTTCACCAGGAGCCAGTCGCGGTCGAGGAGCAGGGTCGCCGACAGCCGGTCGACGAAGCCTGCCACGTCCGCGGGGTCGTCGATCGCGGCGAGCGCGTCGCGCACCTGCCCGGTGATCAGGGTGGCGCGCTGGTCGTAGAGGACGAAGAACAGTTCCTCGAGACTGTCGAACTGGGAGTAGAACGCGCCCCGCGTGTAGCCCGCCGCGCCGCACACGTCCTCGATGCGCACCAGCCCGAAACCCTTCTCGGCGAACACGGAGAACGCGGCCTCGAGCAGGCGCGCCCTGGTCTCGGCCCGGCGCCGGGTCACGCGGGGTGGCTTGGCCGTCTCGGTCGTGTTCACGGATCGACGATACCTCCCGCCATCAGATGCACTAATGTATCCGATGCAGCAATGAAGCTTTTGCGGAGAGTGGAGGTAGTCCGGATGGATGCCGATGTCATCGTGGTCGGCGCGGGCCTGGCTGGCCTGGTCGCGACCCATGAGCTGACCCGCCGGGGCAAGCGTGTCCTGGTGGTCGATCAGGAGAACGCGGCCAACCTCGGCGGGCAGGCGTTCTGGTCCTTCGGCGGGATCTTCCTGGTCGACAGTCCCGAGCAGCGCAGGCTGGGCATCCGGGACTCGCTCGAGCTGGCGTGGAACGACTGGAGCGGCAGCGCGGGCTTCGACCGGCTCGACGACGAGGACAGCTGGGCCGCCCGCTGGGCCCGCGCCTACGTCGAGTTCGCCGCGGGCGAGAAGCGCTCCTACCTCACCGATCTCGGCATCGGCTTCGTGCCGTCGGTCGGCTGGGCCGAGCGCGGCGACCTGCGCGCCGAGGGCCACGGCAATTCGGTCCCCCGCTTCCACGTCGCCTGGGGTACCGGCACCGGTGTCGTCGGGCCGTTCACCGACTCCGCGCTCCGCGCCGCGGACGCCGGACTGGTCACCTTCCGGCATCGGCACCGGGTCGACGAGCTGGTGTTCACCGACGGTGCCGTCACCGGCGTGCGCGGGGCGATCCTCGCCGACGACGACGCCGAACGCGGCGCACCGTCAACCCGGGACGTGGTCGGCGAGTTCGACTTCGGCGCGGCCGCCGTGGTTCTCGCGACCGGTGGGATCGGCGGCAATCACGACACGGTCCGGCGACACTGGCCCGCGCGGCTCGGCGCGCCGCCGGCGCACATGATCACCGGCGTCCCCGCCTATGTCGACGGGCGCATGCTCGATATCGCCGCCGACGCCGGAGTCCGGCTGGTCAACCGGGATCGCATGTGGCACTACACCGAAGGCATCCGGAACTGGGATCCGATCTGGCCCGAGCACGCGATCCGGATCCTGCCCGGTCCGTCGTCGCTGTGGTTCGACGCGCTGGGCCGTCGGCTGCCCGCCCCGTACCTGCCCGGCTACGACACCCTGGGCACGCTGCGCTACCTGCGCACTACCCCCGAACTGGCCGAGCACGACCATTCCTGGTTCGTCACCACGCAGCGGATCGTCGCCAAGGAGTTCGCGCTGTCGGGGTCGGAGCAGAATCCCGACATCACCGCGAAGAACCGCGTCGGGATGATCCGGGAACGGGTCTTCGGCAAGGGCGCTCCCGCGCCGGTGGAAGCGTTCAAGCGGCACGGCGCCGACTGGGTGGTCGCCGACACGCTCGACGACCTGGTCGCAAAGATGAACGCACTCACCGAGCGGCCGCTGCTCGACCCGGATCGACTGCGCGAGCAGATCGTCGCCCGGGATCTCCAGGTGGACAACGCGTTCAGCAAGGACGCCCAGATCCAGGGCATCCACAATTCCCGCCGCTACCTCGGCGACCGCATCACCCGCACCACCGCACCGCACCGCGTTCTCGATCCGGCCGCCGGACCGCTGATCGGCGTGAAACTCCATGTCCTGACCCGCAAGTCGCTCGGCGGCATCCAGACCGACCTCGACTCCCGCGCGCTCGGCGCCGACGGCACGCCGATTCCCGGGCTCTTCGCGGCGGGCGAGGCCGCGGGCTTCGGCGGTGGTGGCGTGCACGGCTACAACGCGCTCGAGGGCACCTTCCTCGGCGGGTGCGTCTTCTCCGGACGAGCGGCGGGCCGCGCCGCGGCCGACGAGGCCTGACCAGCGGAACGCGAACGGCGCCCCCGGAATCCCGGAGGCGCCGTTCCGCGCATCGCGTCAGCGGATCAGGCGGTGCGCACCGCCGTGACGATCGCGACGGCCGCCGCGGACAGCGCCGCGAGCACGACCCCGCCGAGGACGACCGCGGCGGCGGCGACCGTGAACTGGGCCCAGCCCACCATCAGCGCGGCCACGCCGAGCACCACGAGGACCGCGTCGACACTCACCGAGGCCAGTACCACATCATCACGCTCCAGCAGCCGCGGAGCCAGGGCGACGGTGGCCAGGCCGAGCAGGACCGAGACCAGGCCGACCGCGACGAAGACGGGGACGGCCATTCCGGTGCCGACCTCGACTCCGAGGATCAGCGCGGCGAAGGGGACGAGGCCGTAGAGCACGCGGATCGCGCCCACTCCGCGCAGCGTCCACGCGGACGCGTCGACGGGGGCGCCCCCGGTGGAGGTCCGGGTCGCGTACGCCATCTGCACAGTTGCCACCTGGCTGGTCATATCCCGCTCCTTCGATATTTTCACACTTGCGTGCAATTGCACGATGATGTGAAACTACGCCTGTTGCACAACCTTGTGCAACAACTCGTGGGGGGACTCACAGCGCCTCCGATTCGTGCCGAGCAGCACAGTCGGAGCCGTTCGCGGACAGCGTGATTCGTCGAGCGGTCGCCCGCCCGCGGCACAGTCAGTGCGGTGCCGAGGCCGCCGCGGTCCGGGCGATCGCCGCGGCGGTGGAGCGGTCGACTCCGGCCGCGATCAGGCAGGCCAGGGCGGCGTCGCGCCCGGCGTCGGCGTCGACCCACTCACCGTCGCTGTGCGCGTTCAGCAGCGCGAGCACCAGTGCTGTGAGCACCCGGGCGACCGCGGCGGGCGGCAGATGGTCGGCGAAGGTTCCGTCGGCTTGACCAGCGGCGATCAGGGTGACCAGCCGGGTGCGGACAGGCGCGAGCCGGTCGGACATCCGGGCGCGCGACCCGGCTTCGTCCAGGCGCAGCAGCAGCTGGAACTCGTCGCCGACCGCCCACAGCGCGACGGTCATCTCGGCGATCACCGTGGCGGGCGCGTGCGCCGTGTCGATGCCGTCCAGCGCCCGGTCCACCTGCTCGAAAGCTTCGTCGAGCATGCCGTCGATCAGCGCTTCTCTGGTGGGGAAATGTCCGTAGAGAGTACGGCGGACCATGCCCGCGGCGGCGGCGATGTCCTCCATGCTCGCCGCGGGGTTACGCAGCAGCTCGTCCCCGGCCACGGCGAGAATGCGTCGCCGGTTGGCCAGGGCGCGCGGCCCGAGGGCGGCGGTCGAGTGCGTCGTCGCAGTCACGTACTTCCTTTCGCCCACCACCCTCCCACACCTGCGCGGGGGCGGGCAAAAGACCCTCCGGGGGCTCACCGGATGCGCCGATCCTCCTCCGCCCAGGCCGCTTCCCGCAGGAGATACTTCTGCACCTTCCCGGTCGACGTGCGCGGCAGCGGCCCGAACGTCACGGACTTCGGCGCCTTGAACCGCGCCAGCCGCTCCCGCACGAAGTCGACGAGTTCGCCCTCGGTCACGCTCGCGCCCTCCTTGAGCGCCACATACGCGGCGGGCACTTCACCCCATCGCTCGTGCGGTACCGCGATCACCGCCGCCTCCAGGACCGCGGGGTGGTCGGCGAGTGCCTGTTCGACCTCGACGGAGGCGATGTTCTCGCCGCCGGAGATGATCACATCCTTGCTGCGGTCGCGCAGTTCGATGTAGCCGTCGGGGTGGACGACACCCAGGTCGCCGGTGCGGAACCAGCCGTCGGGGACGGCCGCCGCGGTCGCGTCCTCGTCGTCGAGGTAGCCGAGCATCAGGTTGTTGCCGCGCAGGGCGATCTCGCCGACCGATCGGCCGTCGGCGGGAACATCGGCGCCGGACGCGCCGATCACCCTGGCCCGGCACGAGATCATGTTCCCGACGCCTTGCCGGGCCTTGAGCCGCGCCTGGGTGTCCTCGTCCAGTCCGTTCCATTCCGGTCGCCAGTCACAGATCATCGCCGGGCCGAAGGTCTCGGTCAGCCCGTACAGGTGGGTCACCTCGAAACCGAGTTCGTCCATGCGGCGCAGGATGGCCGGGCTCGGCGGCGCTCCCCCGGTCGCGACCCGCACCGGCGGCGTGACCGGATGCGCCTGCGGCGCGTAGGCGAGCATCGAGAGCACCGTCGGCGCGCCGTTCAGATGGGTGACCCCCTGCTCGGCGATCAACCGCCAGACCTCGCCGGGATCCACCTTCGGCAGACAGACGTGGGTACCACCGGCCGCGGTGACGGCCCACGGGAAACACCAGCCGTTGCAGTGGAACATCGGCAGTGTCCACAGGTGCACCGACGACGGCGACAGACCGGTGTGGCCCACCATCGCCAGCGCCTGCAGGTAGGCGCCACGATGGTGGTACATCACGCCTTTCGGCTTGCCGGTCGTGCCCGAGGTGTAGTTGATCGACAGCAGCGACCGCTCGTCGGCGGGTGCGACCGACGACGGTGTGGCCTCGGCGAGCAGCCGTTCGTACCGTTCGTCCGCGACGATCACCCGGGGCGGCACCGGCAGGTCGTCGAGCGCCTCGGCGAGGAGGTCGACGAAGACCGGATCGACCACCACCACGGCGACTTTCGCGTGCCGGAGGACATAGGCGATCTCGGCGGCGGCGAGGCGGGTGTTCAGGGCGACGAGCGCGACACCCGCCCAGGGCACGCCGAAGTGCGCTTCCAGCAGCACATGGGTGTTCGGCGCGAGGACCGCCACCGGTCGCCCCTCGGCCAGCGGCCCGAGCGCGCCCGCGAGCCGGCGGCACCGCTCCCGCACCTGCGCGTAGGTCCATCGGTCGTCGCCATCGATGACGGCGATCCGGTCGCCGTGCGCGTCGGCCGCCCGGTCCAGGAAGGCGACCGGCGTCAGCGGCTCGAAGGACAGACGATCCAGATCCGGCGACATCCGTCGCCTCCTCTCCCGGGTGGTTGACGGCGGGACACGGCTCAGATCGGCCGGAGCCCGACTTCGGCACAACCGGCCACGAACTGGCCGAGCCCGAAGGCCTCGACGGGGCCGACGACTCCCGCGGTGTGCGGTGGCGTGGACGCCAGCCGCTCGGCGGCCCAGGCCATCAGTTCACCGGTCAGGCTGTACGCGCTGGGGCCTTCGACGTGCACTTCGGCCAGCGGGCCGTGCGCACCGGACGCCACGGCGACGACCTGTGAGCGGGTACGAGCCCGTTCGGCGGCATCGGGACCACCGGGCGGGCCGATCATCGGCCGGGTGAGTACCTCGATGGCCTTGCGGCCGAGCGGGATTCGCGTCGTGACCGCGGCCATCGCCGAGAGCGCAACGAGCGGTCGGCTGAGTCTCGGGAACCAGCCGTTGTAGACGGTGATCTCGTCCAGGGCGGGAAAACCGGTGGGCAGGAACAGCACCTCGGTGCCGGAGACGAGCGTGGCGTACTTGCGCTTGCCCCCGATGTCGAAGCCGCGGACCCGGGATCCGGTGCGTTCCTCGACGAGTCGTCCGCCGCGTCGGCGCGCCGACGGCAGCGTCAGGCCGTCGCGCAGTGTACTGCGGGTGCCGTGGCTGAGGCCGCGCCGCAGCGAGCCGTTAGCGAAGTAGCCGATGTCGATTGCACGCAACTCCGAGCCGGCCTTGCGAGCGGCGAGCGTGCCCGCCAGGATCCCGGGAACATAGTCGTAGCCGAACGCGGGCAGCATCAGCGAACCGGTCTCCCGGGCCCGCTCGTGCAGCTCCCGGCGCAGGTCGAGGACGAATCCGACCTCGCCGGTGGAATCGATGTAGTGCGCGCCCGCCTCGGCGGCCGCGCGGGCCACGCCGTGGCCGAACCGCTCGAACGGGCCGACGGTGCTGATGAGCACATCACCCCGACGCACCAGGCGCGCGACGCTGTCCGCGTCGGTGGCGTCGGCGACGACGGTGGCCAGACCGCCGGCGCGGGTGGCGATCGCGGCGAGGGCGGCGCCGTCGCGCCCGGCGAGCACGGGTGTCAGGCCACGGCGCAGCAGCGCGTCGAGGACGAGCCCGCCGGTGTAGCCGGTGACGCCGAGCAGGACGATCCGTCCGGTCATCGAGTTCTCCTTCATCGTGCGGCCGCCGCGATCGTCTGCCGACGCTGCTTCGACGAGAGCCACTGCGCGTAGCGGCGCAGGGCGCGCGCTTGGACGCGCTGGTCGGCGATCATCGCCAGGGCCGGACTGACAGTGAAGGCCGGCGCCGAACCGGTCGCCATGCGGCGCATCTGGTAGCGAACCATCGCCATCTCGGTCGCCGAGGCCAGGGCCTTGTCGGTCCAGGTCACCGGCTTCATCGACCGGGGCGCTTCGCGGCCGTCACGCCAGCGGCGCGGCAGGTCGGGAGTGACCGCGAGGGCCGTCGCCATGCCGACCACCTCGACCTTGTTGGCCAGGACGCGACGCGCGGTCTCCTGGCGGGAGATGCCGCCGGTCAGCATGAGCGGCAGCGCGCTGGTCCTGGCCAGGTCGGCGGCCAGCTCCAGGAAGTAGGCCTCGCGGGCGGCGATACGGCCGTCGACGGGTCGGCCGGACATGGCCGGGCTCTCGTAGCTGCCGCCGGACACCTCGACGAGGTCGACCCCGGTCGAGGCGAGCATGCCGATCACCGTGTGCGCGTCGGTGGCGTCGAAACCACCGCGCTGGAAGTCCGCGGAATTCAGTTTCACCGCCACCGCGAACGACGGCGCCACCACCGCGCGAATGCCGCGCACGATCTCGACCAGGAACCTCGCCCGATTCTCGAGCGATCCGCCCCATTCGTCGGTGCGATTGTTGACCAGCGGCGAGAGGAACTGCGACAGCAGATATCCGTGCGCGGCATGCACTTCCACGCCGTCGAATCCCGCTTCCTCGGCACGCCGGGCCGTGGTGACGAATCGTGTGATGGTGTCGTCGATCTGCCCGGCGGTCATCGCCACCGGCTGACCGAATCGCTTGGTATGGCGGCCGAGGTCGACCCCGATGTCGGAGGGACCCCACACCACGCCCGGCATGCGCGCCTGCACCTGCCGACCCGGGTGACTGATCTGCATCCACATCGTCGCGCCCGCCGCCTTGCCCGCCTGTGCCCACGCCACGAACGGCGCGAGCGGGGCGTACGCGTCCAGGACGATGCCGCCGGGCCCAGTGAGCGCTTCGGCGTGCACCATCACGTTGCCGGTGATCAGCAGGCCGGTGCCGCCGGCACCCCAGCGCCGGTACAGCGCGACCAGGCGCTCGTCGGGAATCTGCCCGATGCCCGCCATCCCCTCCTCCATGGCCGCCTTGGCGATCCGGTTCGGCAGGATGTGGCCGGATCGCAGTCGCAGCGGCGAGAACAACCCGCCCGGGTCCGGACTCGACATCGATGGCTCCTTTCGCGCACGCATATTGACACTGCTTACATTCGTGCGTGAGCGCCAACGGTAGGGATAGATGTAAGCATTGTCAACACTTGCTAAATTGATCCCATGGCACAGTCGAGCACCTCGTACCACCACGGCGATCTCCCCAGCGCGCTGGTGCGTGCCGCCGTGGAGCTCCTCGAGGAGGACGGCGCGGCGGACCTCTCGCTCCGCGCGGCCGCCCGCCGGGCCGGGGTGTCCACGGCCGCGCCGTACCGGCATTTCGCCGATCGGGACGCGCTGCTGTCGGCCGTGGCCGCCGTCGGTTACCGCGACCTGGCCGAGCAGCTCGTGGCCGCCAGCCCGGCGCCGAGCACGTCCGAGGACCTGGCCGCGATCGCGGTCGCCTACGTGCGCTTCGCCCTGGCCCGGCCCGCGCTGTTCCGGGTGATGTTCTCCGATCCCTGCGATCCAACCAGCCCGGAACGCGTGGCCGCCACGACCGCGATCCACGAGTACGTCAGAGCGATTGTGCGCCAGGTGTTTCCCGACGGCGACGAGGACTCCCTCGCGACCGCGATGTGGGCGCTGGTCCACGGGCTCGCGTTCCTCTACCTGCACGGGAAGTTCGACGCCGACGGGCTCGACGACCGAGTCCGCGCCACCGTCTTCGCGGTGCTCGAACTCCCGGGCCGCGCACCCGCCTGAGGCGATCCGGGCAGGGCCGGTGCTCAGTGCGCGCCGACCCGCTTCAGGCCCTTCAGCACTGTCGTCAAGGTGGTGGCCCACGCGCTCTGCGACAGGCCCGCGGGCGCGTCGAAGCCCAGGAGCCGCTGGTGGGCAACGGTTTGCGCCTCGGTGTACTTCAGCATGCCGTCGGCACCGTGCCGTCTGCCCAGGCCGGAGTCACCCATACCGCCCATCGGGGCGTCGACACTGCCCCACGCCGCGGCGTAGGCGTCGTTGACATTGACCGTGCCCGCGTGCACCCGCGCCGCGACCGCACGGCCCTTGGCGCCGTTGCGCGTCCAGACACTGGCGTTGAGGCCGTAGTCGGTGGCGTTGGCCCGCTCGACCGCCTCGTCGATGTCGCCGAAGGAGTAGATCGAGACGACCGGACCGAAGGTCTCGTGGTCGTAGAGCGTCATCTCCGGGGTGACACCCGTCAGAATCGTCGGCTCGTAGAACAGCGGCCCGAGGTCGGGCCTGGCACGGCCACCGGCCAGCACCGTCGCGCCCTTGGCGACCGCGTCCTCGACATGCGCGGTGACGGTGTCCAGCTGCGACCGGTTGGTCAGGCAGCCGACATCGGTGCTGTAGTCGTAGGCCGCGCCGATGGTCAAGGCCTCGGTGCGGGCGACGAACGCGGCCACGAACTCCTCCCGGATCGACTCGGCGACATACATCCGCTCGATGGAGACACACAGCTGTCCGGTCGAGGAGAAGCAGGCGGAGACGGCGCCCGCGGCGGTGCGCGCGATATCGGCGTCGTCGAGCACGATCATCGGGTTCTTGCCGCCGAGCTCCAGGGAGGCCCCGATCAGGCGTTCACCGGCGGCACGCGCGATCCGGCGGCCGCTTGCGGTGGACCCCGTGAACATCAGGTAGTCGGCGTTGTCCATCAGTGGCGTCCCGATCGAACTGCCGCGACCGACCACCATCTGCCACACGCCCTCCGGCAGACCGGCTTCGCGCAGCAGGTCCAGCGCCCACAGCGCGGTCAACGCGGTCTGGGTGTCGGGCTTCTGCACCACCGCGTTGCCCGCGAGCAGCGCCGGAATGGCATCGCCCGCACCCATGCTCAGCGGGTAGTTCCAGGGCGAGATGATCGCGACCACGCCTTTGGGATGGCGCAGTTCGGTCGTGTGGGTCAGCACCGGAATCGCGCCGCGCCGCCGCTTCGGGGCGAGTAGCTTCGCGGCGCCGCGGGCGTAGTACCTGGTGGCGATCGCGATGTCGGTGACCTCGAGGAAGGCGTCGCGGCGGGTCTTGCCGTTCTCGGCCTGCATCAGGTCCAGCACCTCGTGCTGACGGTCGAGCAGCAGATCGTGGAATCGCAGCAGGATCGCCTTCCGGGCCGCCACCGGGGTGGCGGCCCACCCGGCCTGGGCGACGCGGGCGCGCGCGAAGGCGGCCTCGACGTCGGCGGGCGTCGAGACCGGCAGGGTCGCCAGAGGTGCCCCGGTGAACGGAACGGTGGTGGTGACCTGCGCGGCATCGGGCGCGGCCGTGATGTGCGCGGCCAGCCGCCGGATCACGGCCTGCGTCAGCGACGGCGGGAGATCCGCGCCGCGGTGGGTCGTGGGTCGGGGTGCGTGGTCGAGGGACATGTGGGACTCCATGGTGTCGACGTCCCCCTGCCGGGTTCGGCGCGCGGCCGAACCCGGCAGGGGGACGGATTCAGTGCAGTGCCGCGCGCAGGGTGTCCTGCGCCAGCTTGATGGCGGCGTTCGCCGCCTGGGTCGAGCGCATGGCGTTGATCATCACGAAGTCGTGGATGATCCCGCCGAAGCGCACCTGGGTGACCGGTACCCCGGCCGCGCGCAGCTTGGCCGCGTACGCCTCGCCTTCGTCGCGCAGGACGTCGGCCTCGCCGGTGATCACCAATGCCGGTGGCAGCCCGCGCAACTCGTCGAGCGAGGCACGCAGCGGCGCGGCGTAGATCTCCGCGCGCTGCGCGTCGTTCTCGGTGTACTGATCCCAGAACCACCGCATGCCCTCGCGGGCGAGGAAGTAGTGCTCGGCGAACTGCCGGTAGGACCCGGTGTCGAAATCGGCGTCGGTCACCGGATAGAACAGCACCTGCTGGGTGATGTGGACGTCGCCGCGATCCTTGGCCATCAGGGTGAGAACGGCGGTCATGTTCCCACCGACCGAGTCACCCACCGCCGCGAAACGGGAAGCGTCCAAGCCCTTCTCGGCACCGTGCGCGACCACCCACTGGGCGGCGGCGTAGTTCTGTTCGATGGCCGTCGGGTACTTCGCCTCGGGCGACAGGTCGTACTCCGGGAACACGACGGCGGCGTCGGCACCGACCGCGAGTTCGCGCACCAGCCGGTCGTGGGTGTGCGCGTTGCCGAACACCCAGCCTGCGCCATGAATGTAGAACACGACGGGGAGGGTGCCGGTCGCGCCCGCGGGTTTGACGATGCGGACCCGCACCGATCCCGTCGGACCACCCTCGACGGTGAGCCATTCCTCGTCGATCGCGGGTTTGCCCTCTTCGCTCGCCTGGACCTCGTCGACCGCCTTGCGCCCCTCGGCGGGCGGCAACTGGAACAGGAACGGTGGGGTGTCGGTGGCTTTCGCGAACTCCGCCGCCTCGGGCTCGAGAACCGGCTCGATCTGCGTCATCGTGCTCTCCTTCTGCTCGGGTGTTCGGATACTCAGCTCTCGCCGGCGCGACTCCGGACGGAGGTCGGGACCGGCATGTGCAGGGCCAGTTGGCCTTCCGTCGTCACATCGAGACGGACGGTCTTGATCGGGGCGAGCGAGCGCAGATCCTCGGACAGGCGGCCGCGCCCCAGCCGCAGGTCGACGCCCCGGGGGAAGCTCGCGCTGCCCGCCGAGAGCAGGTTGATCTGGCTGAGCGTGGCGAACCAGGCGCCGTCCATGGTGGTGTAGGAGGTCAGCGACGACACCCGGTCACCGCTGCGGTAGCTCGTCTGCGCCGGGGTGGCGACCGACAGCGACAGGTCGGTGTCACCGTTGTCGTCGGCGACCCGCGCCGTGGTGCGGGTGGCGTCGATGTCGACGTCGACCTCGGTGACCCACTTCGGGAAGCCGTAGCCGTCGTGCCCGCGGACCTGGGCGATCTGGGTGCTCACCGGGAGCGAGAACACATAGGAATCGAGGTGATCGGTGTCGAGGCCGGTGACCAGATCGGCGAAGCCGAGCCTGCCGTGACGCGCGGGCCGCACCGCGACACCGATCCCGACCTCGGTGTAGAAGTCGATGTCGCACACGTCGTAGCGGAAGAACATCGCCGAGACCAGGCCGATCCCCGGCGCGACCTCGAGCGGCGCCAGCTCACGTGGCAGCCTGGCCCGGATCGCCTTGGACCGGGCCAGCATCGTGAGCCGCGCGCTGGCCATCCGGTAGTAGAAATTCGGGGTGTAGGTCTCGCCGATCCGCGAGTCGACCCGACTCTTGGGCAGGCGCCGGAAATAGTCGACACCGCTCACCCGGGGATCGCGGGCGACCTCGTCGAGATCGGTCTGCATCCGGTAGCGGTCGTACAGCCCGCCCTCCGGAACGGTGACCACCCGGCCACCGAGGTCCACCTCGACGGTGTCCTGACGAGTCGCTGACATCGGCGTAGCTCCCTTGCTCGCGGTAGTTGATGTAAGCGACGTTAACTTCGAATGTAAGCACTGTCAACGCGGCAGGTCGGCGATGAGCCGATCGGCCAGCTCCGCCGACGAGCCCGGGTTCTGCCCGGTATACAGATTGCCGTCGACCACGATGTAGGGCCGCAACGGAATCCGGCCCTTCGAGTAGTCGACGCCCAGCTCCTTCAGCCGGTCCTCGAGCAACCACGGCGCCTTGCGCGCGAACCGGTTCAGCAGCTCCTCGCGGTTGGACAGCCCGGTCATCCGGCGGCCGGCGAACGGCGAGACGCCGTCGGGCCCGGTGGCCGCCGTGATGGCGGCGGGCGCGTGGCACAGCAGCGCGAGCGGTCGACCGGAGGCCGAGCGATCGGCGAGCAGCGCGCCGGACGTCGCGTCGTAGGCGAGGTCCTCCATCGGGCCGTGACCGCCGGGATAGAAGACGAGATCGAAGTCGTTCGCGTCGACGGTGTCGAGGGCGACCGGGCTGTCGAGTTCGGTCCGGATACCGTCCAGATACCGCTCCACCTCGCGGCGTTTCCACGGCATACCGCCCGCGATCCCCACGCTCAGCCGGTCGAGTGTCGGCGCTTTCCCGCCCGGCGTGGCGATGGTGATATCCCAGCCAGCCCGGCTGAACGCCCGGTGCGGGACGGCGACTTCCTCCGCCCAGTAGCCGGACGGGTGCACGGTGCCGTCGTTCAATGTCCAGCGGTCCGCGGCGGTGATCACCATCAGAACCTTCGTCATCATTCCTCCTGATGCGGTCGTGCCCAGACGGATGCGGCATCAGGCAGCCGAGGTCTGGGCGATCGAAAACGGGCGGACGTTCGCGCCCCGGATCGCCGACGAAGAGCAGACCCACTGCCGAATGTTTTCGGCGCTTACATTAGTCTCCGTGCTGTCCGGCGTCAACGGAGCCGGGGCCGCCGGACCGAGCCGATCCACCGAGGAGCACCCCCTATGACCAGGCCGAACGACCCCCGAGCCGACGGCAGCGCCACCGCGCCGACGGCAGCGCCGATCGTCTTGATCGCACCGGCGATGGCGATCGGTTCGCGCTTCTACGCCCCGCTCGTCGCGGCGTTCGCCGAGCGCGGCTGGAGCGCGCGGGCACTGCCACGGCGCGGCTTCGAGCAGGGTGAACCGCCCGCAGCGCGCGGGCACGACTGGTCCTATCGGGACGAGATCGACGTCATCGATCGGGCGGTGACCGCGGCCCGCGCCGAAGCGCCGGACCGGCCGGTCGTCGTGCTCGGGCACAGCCTCGGCGCGCAGCTCGCCGCCGGTCTCGAGTTCACCGGCACCGGCGCGGACGGCCTGGTCACGATCGGCGGCTGCCTGCCGTACTACCGCCACTATCGGCGCGGCGGACTCGACATCGCCGTGATGGCCACCCTGGTACCGCTGCTGACCTCGGTGGCCGGGTATCTCCCCGCGCCCGCGTTCGGCGCCCCCGGCGCCCGCACGATGATGCGGGAATGGGCCCGGATGGTGCTGACCGGCCGCACACCGTTTCCCGCGCGGGGCACCATCGCCACCGCGGCCCTGGTGATCTCGCTCCAAGGCGACACCCTCGGACCGCGCCGCGGTATCGAGGCGTTCGCGCGCGACCTGTTCGCGCCCGACCGCGTCACCCGGTGGGACTATCGCAGCGCGGACGTCCCGGCCGGGGCGAGCAACGACCACATCCGCTGGGTGCGCAGTCCCGGACCGGTCGTCGACCGTGTCGTCGCGTGGTGGCAGGAGGCGACGGCGACCCCATCGGTGCGTGTGCACGCCGCGGACTGACGGCGGTCGACCTGTTTCCCCGTATCGATGCCGGGTACCGCGTGAATGAACGAGACCCGATCCGCCACGAGGAGGTACCGGTCATGCCGCAGCGAGCGTGGAGCACCAAGCGCGAACGTCAGTACGAGCACATCAAGGAGTCCCAGCGCGAGCGGGGCGTCGGCGAGGACAGGGCCGAACAGATCGCGGCCCGCACCGTCAACAAGGAACGCGCCCGCAAGGGCGAGTCGGCGACGTCGAGCAAGTTGTCCCGCACCGACATGTCCTCCGGCCGGCGCGGCGGTCAGCGTGCCCATCGCCAGGGGCCGCGGGGCCTCACCCGCGACCAGCTCTACGAGGAAGCCCGGCACCGCAATATCGAGGGCCGCTCGAAGATGAACAAGAAGCAGCTGGCCCGCGCACTCGGGAAGGACTGACCGCGACGCGTCAGGCCAGGGCGTGCGTTCCCGCGCGGCGGCCGGAGAAGACGCAGTCGGCCAGGGACAGCCCGCTGACATAGGAGTTCGAGCAGATGCCGACGGCCGCGCGGCCCGCCGCGAAGAGGCCGGGGACGACGCCGCCCGCCTCGGCGCGGACCGCGCCGGTGTCCTCGTCGACCAGCAGGCCGCCGAGGGTGAGCATCGGCATCGGGTAGGTCAGCCGGGCGGTGAACGAGATGTCCAGCAGCGTGAAGGGTCCCGTGCGCAGCGGACGGCGGATGTCGTCGGGCTTGCCGAACGGGTCGGGCAGGTTGTGCTCGATGGCCCGGTTGTGCGCGTCGACGGTGTCGCGCAGGGTGGCCGGGTCGATGCCGGCGCGGGTGGCGGCCTCCTCGACCGTGCGACCGCGCGAGGTCCCGATCCGCAGCAGGCGCTCGGTCTGCATCCGCTGGAACCACACCGACTGCGGGCCCAGCTGCTCGCGGGCGTCCCGGTGGAGCTCGGCGTCGACCAGCAGCCACGCCCGGTTACCGGGGCTGGTCGCGATCGCCGCGCCGAGCGCGGCGCCGTAGCGGGATTCGTCGATCATCCGCTGCCCCAGGGAGTTCACCGCGATCGCGCCGAACATGGCGCTGGGGGGCGCGATGAATCGCCAGGTCGACAGGGCGTCCAGCTTGCCGCTCGCGGCGCCGATGTCCTGCGCCATGGTGATGCCGCTGCCGTCGTCACCCGCGGTGCCGAGGGGCAGGCCCTGCGACCACGGGTAGTCGGGGGCATGGCGGGCGACCATCGCGCCGTTGGCGATGAATCCGCCGGTCGTGAGGACCACGCCGGACTTCGCCTGGATCCGGACCGGCCTGCCGTGCTTGCGTTCGATCCGGGTCAGCAGCGCTTCCATCGCCGCGCGGAGACCCGGGTGGTACACGCCCGGCTTCGCCGAGATCCGGGCCAGGGCGGCGAAGCGGCGGCGCACGGACGCGGGCGCGTCGGCGATCGTGACCGCCTCGATTCCGGTGACGCGCCCGTCCTCGACGACGAGCCGGGTGGCTCTGGTGCCGGAGTGCACCCGCACGCCGCGGTCGGCCGCCGCGGCGGCCAGCGGCCCGAACAGCGCCTTGCCGGACACACCCGGGCCGTGCGCGCGGTGCCCGCGCTGCCGTGGCTTCGCGAGATCCCGGTACCCGCCGGAGTTCTCGCTGCCGGAGTAGTACAGGTAGTAATCGTCGGACGGATACGAGGTCTTGTAGGGGCAGAGCGACGCCTGGAAGGGCACGCCGTGCTCGGTCAGCCAGTCGATCATCGCCGGGGACTGCTCGCAGAACCGGCGCAGGGTCGCGGCGCTCACCGCGTCACCGACCTCGGCCTCCAGGTAGGCGAGCATGGTGTCGACATCGTCGTCGATCCCCGCGTCCCGCTGGACCCAGGTTCCGCCACCGGCGTAGACGATGCCGCCGGACAGTGCCGTCGCCCCGCCACCGAGGTGCCGGTCGATCGCGAGCACGTCCGCGCCCGCCTCCCGCGCGGTCAGCGCGGCGGTCACGCCCGCGCCGCCGTACCCGACGACCACGACATCGGCCGCACTGTCCCAAGCCCGCACCAGTCCACCTTCCGAGCGGACGCCGACCCCGTCGTCGCCGTCCGCCCACAACTATAACGTGTTCTAGAAATCTGGCAGCCGGACCGGCACGCGCCGCTATCCGTGGACGCGCACCCGCCCGCCGGTCAGTTGCGCGGCGACGTGGTCGATCGCCGCGACGGGCTGATCCAGAATGCGCACGGCGGTCCGCAGCCCCTTCGTGCCCCCGACCTTCTTCCGCAGCACACGCTGTACGTCGGGATGCTCGAGCCCACACACTCCGACGGTCTCCGGCCCCACTCCCGGGAACAGATCGATCACCAGCAGCTCGTGGCCGAGCTTGCGGTACAGGCGCAGCCCCTGGATGGTGGCCCACGGCAGGAAGACCGAATCCGGTGCGGCATCGATGCTCAGTCGCAGCCCCGCGGGCGACAGGCGCATCGCCGTCGGCGGCACGCCCTGCGCTTGCCAAGTCGCGCGCAACTCGCGCAGGCGCCGCAGTTTGCGCACCCCGTCGACACCGAAGATCGCCACGACCGGCAGTTGCACGAGTCCGATCGGCCCGGCCAGCCAGACCAGCAGCGCGGTGATTCCGGCGACGAAGACCGCGGTCACCAACCCCACCCAGGCCGCCACCGCCCCCAGTCTGAGCACCGATTCCCGCGACCGCTGTACGGCCACCGCGTCCACGCCGACGACGAACTCCCCCACGGATTCCATCCCGCGCACGCTACCGGTGTTCTCGACGGCACAGCGTCCTTGCACGCGCTGCCACCATGCAGTCACTGCCACATATCGGCTCGGCGACCCGCCTGCCCAACGGTCGGACGGCATTTCGTGGTCGATCACAAACCCGGACGGCACCGGGGGGTGGTGGGCACCGGTACTGTGGCTAGCGCCCACCGGACGCGGTGTCGGCGTTCCACTGCGACAACCTGGATGTAATCGATGAGTGCTACTGCCGAAAAGCTTGCCGACCTGCGAGAGAAGCTGGAGCTCGCGCAGGAACCGGCCGGAGAGGCGGGAGCCGCCAAGAGAGCGCGCAAGGGCATACCCTCGGCCCGCGACCGCATCAACATGCTCATGGACCCGGGCACTTTCGTCGAGATCGGCGCCCTCGTGCGCAATCCCACCGACAAGAACGCCCTCTACGGCGACGGCGTGGTGACCGGACACGGTCTGGTCGACGGCAGGCCGGTGGCGGTGTTCTCGCACGATCAGACCGTCTACGGCGGCACCATCGGCGAGATGTTCGGCCGCAAGGTCGCCGCGATCATGGCCCTCGCGGGCAAGATGGGCTGCCCGCTCGTCGGCATCAACGACTCGGGCGGCGCGCGCGTGCAGGAGGCGGTGTCCTCGCTGCGCTGGTACGGCGAGCTGGCGACCATGATGGAGCCGCTCTCGGGTGCGGTGCCGATGGTCTCGCTCATCCTCGGCAACTGCGCCGCCGGTGCGGTGTACCAGCCGATCTGCACCGATGTCGTGGTCGCGACCGAGAGCGCGCACATGTTCGTCACCGGCCCCAAGATCATCGAGGACGCCATCGGTGAGAAGGTCGACATGGAGGAGCTGGGCGGCGTCTACAACCAGGCCGCCTATGGCAACATCCACCACGTCGCCAAGGACGAGCCCGCGGCCTTCGAGTGGGTCCGCACCTACCTGAGCTACCTGCCGTCGAGCTCCACCGAGCTCCCGCCGGTCGTCAACCCCGGCCTGGAGCCGGAGATCACCGAGTCCGACCTCATGCTGGACAAGCTGGTCCCCGACTCCGACAACATGGTCTACGACATGCACGACGTGCTGCTGCGGATCTTCGACGACGGCGAGTTCCACGAGATCGGCGCGGCCGCCACCGAGAACATCATCACCGGCTTCGCCCGGGTCGACGGCAGGCCGGTCGGCGTGGTCGCCAACCAGCCGACGGTGCTGGCCGGCGCCCTCGACGCCAAGGCCAGCGACAAGGCCTCGCACTTCATCCACATCTGCAACGCCTTCGAGATCCCGCTGGTGCTCGTCGTCGACACCCCGGGCTTCCTGCCCGGCGTGGAGCAGGAAAAGGCGGGCGTCATCAAGCGCGGCGGCCGGTTCCTGTTCGCCTATGTCGAGGCCACCGTGCCGAAGGTGACCGTGGTGATCCGCAAGGCCTACGGTGGCGGCTGGGCCGTGATGGGCGCCAAGGCGCTGGGCTGCGACGCCTACCTGGCGTGGCCGACCGCGCGGATCGCGGTGATGGGCGCCGAGAGTGCCGTCGGCCTGACCCAGCGCAAGATCCTCGAGGCGACGCCCGAGGAGCAGCGCGGCGCCATCCGCCAGCAGATGATCGACTTCTACAACGCGACGATCGCGACGCCGTGGATCGCGGCCGAGCGGGGCTACATCGACCGCGTCATCGAGCCGTCGACCACCCGCCTCGAGATCCGCCGCGCCCTGCACCTGCTGCGGGACAAGCAGGTCGTGCGCTACCCGCGCAAGCACCACCTGCTGCCGCTGTGATCCGGTGCGGGCGGGTATCCGCCCGCACCGTCACTTCCCGTCCCGCATGACCGACCGCAGCCGCTCGGTGTCGGCCGCGGTCCAGCCGGGCGGTGACAGGATCGCCGCCCAGGCGTCGGCGATGTCGGCCTGAAAGGTGTGCCCGTGTCCGTCGGGCACATCGGTGGAGACCGCCATGTCGGCCGACACCTGCAGGAATGTCACGACCGGGATCCACCGGGTACTGGGCAGGACGTCGGGACCGCGCGGCTCGCGCAGCCAATCCGGTTGCTGGAACAGCATTTTCGGCGTCCACCAGGTGATCGGGTCGGAGGCGTGCTGGAGGTAGACGACCCGAGGGGACGGCCACGGCGCGTCGGGGCGGGCCAGATCGGCGGCGCTCGCGACGAAGCGCGCGGCGTGCCCGTCGCGGTAGATCGGCAGCCATTCCGGCGAGCCCGGGTCCCGGCGCATCGTGGCGTCGCGCCAGACCGGGTTGGTGGCGGTCGGGCCGACGAACAGCACACCGTCGGTGCGGGCAGCCATGTCCTGCACACTCGAGAACGCCGCTTCGCCGCCGAAGGATCCGAGGCTCTCGCCGAAGACCACCAGCTTCGGCCGCCGGTCCGGCGGCAACGTCGCCCACTCCGCGTGCACCGCCTCGAACAGGGCCTGTCCGGCGTGGCGAGCCCGTTCCTGGTCGACGAGGAACGACAGCCAGCTCGGCAGGAACGAGTACTGCATACTCACCAGGGCGCTGTCGCCGTTGGCCAGGTACTCCACGGCCGACGCGGTGGATTCGTTGATCCAGCCCGTGCCGGTCGTGGTCGCCACGCCGAGCACGGCCCGCTCGAAGCCGCCCGCCCGCCGCAACTCGGCGACCGCGAGATCGGCTTCGGCCTCGACGGTCTCGGCCGAATCGAGACCCGTGTAGACCCGGATCGGTGGCCGCGCCGGGCGGCCGTTGAACGCGGCCAGCTCGACCTCGGTGGGCCCGTTGGACACGAAGATCCGGCCCTGCCTGCCCAGCGAGTCCCAGGTCACCAGTGAGCCCGGTCCGCCGGAACGCTCCGGGGACACAGGCTGCAGGGTGTCCGCCGACGTCTCCTGGTTGACCGCCTTGAACGTCGAATTCAGCAGCGACATCGCCGCACTCGCCACCACGCCGTTGAGCAGCGCGATCACCACCGCCACGACGACGACACCGCCCAGCAGCACCGACACCCGCGGCGGCAGGACCCGTCCGAGCAGACCGCCGACCCAGCCCACCAGCGCCCGCCCCACCCGGACGAGCCCCATCAGCACCCCGAACACGATCAGGCCGATCAGCACCATGATCGGATACGCCGACCACGACAGGCCCGCCACGCCCATCAGCTCGCGCAGCTCCCGCTGCCAGCCCGCATACCAGATCAGCGCCACGACGGTGCCCGCGATCGCCACGACGCCCAGTCCCCAGCGCAGGACGGGCGGCATCGGGACCGGTTCCCGTTCGAGCACCCACCACACCAGCGCTGCGATCGCGGCGCCGAGGCCGAAGCCGACGGCCGCCGCCGCGCCGGACACGACGCCCTGGAACAGCGGCCCGCGCGGCAGCAGGGAGGGAGTCAGCGACAACCACACCAGGATCAGCGCACCGGTGAGCCCGCCGAACCCGTGTCCGCGTGGTGTGGAATTCATCTGTGCCCCTACGGTTCGATCAGCGACCACCCGGGGCGCGCCCCCGGTGCTGCACGTTCACCGGTACGGAGCAGACGCCGGTCTCCGCACGGACAGGTGAACTGTACGACCGGTCACGGCCTCGCCGCCGGATCCGCTGCGACGCTGCTCCGAATCGTGATCCGGTCCCGGCCGGGGCCACCGGGATGTGGGCGGACCCGGTCATGGCGCGTCGTAGCCCGGAGTTCGCTGTCCGTCGCGCACACTGGGGTCATGGGTTCGCTGTGGATTCTGCTCGGGTCGGGCGCGATTCGCGCCGACGAGGTGTCCGAGATCGCGGTCGTCAAGACCGGCCGGGTGGTGGGTGGCCGGGTCGGACGTGAGCAGTTCGCGGTGGTGGTGCGCTCGTTCCGGGGGTCGCCGACCGCCGGGCGCGCACTGTCGCGGACCGTCTGGACCACCGCGCGGGAGCCACGGGCCGAGGAGGTCGCCCGGTCCCTGCTCGACCAGCTGATCGCCCAGGCCGACGCGGCGGGCACGCTGGCCGTCGACGCCTCGGGCACGGTCGAATTCACGAGCCCGCCCGCCGAGACCCGCTGACCGGCTCGTGCCGAGGCGAACGAACGCGCGCGTGCGCGGTGTGGGCGATCAGCAGGTGCTGTTCCGGGTCGTCGTCGCGATGTCGGTGGCGTTCGTGGTGTTCGGGTTCGTGGTCGACTCCCCCGGCGCCGTGCTGCGCGGTGTCGTCGACATTCTCAGCGCGCGCGACAATCTCGTCACCGACTTCGTCGGGGTCGGGGGGCTCGGCGGCGCGTTCGTGCAGGCCGGGCTGCTCACCCTGGTCGCCTGCGCGACCTACCGGATCACCGGCGCCGCCGTCGACGGACCGGCGGTGGCCGCTCTGCTGCTGGTGCTCGGCACCGCGCTCTACGGCAAGACCCTGCTCAATGTCTGGCCGATCCTGGCCGGAGTGGCACTGTATGCAACAGTGCGTCGCGAGCCGCTGTCCGCCCATGTCTCGACCGCCTGGTTCGGGACGGCGCTGTCTCCGATCTTCGTCGAGCTGGCCTTCAACACCGCGCTACCGGTATGGGCGGGAGCCCTGCTCGGCGGGGTCACCTCGGTGCTGATCGGGTTCGTCCTGCCGCCGGTGGCGCGTCAGCTGTTCCGCGCGCACGACGGATTCACCCTGTACAACATGGGTTTCGTCGCCGGTGTGGTCGGTGCGGTGGTCGTCGCGGTGTACCGCGCGTTCGGGCTCACCGCGCCACCGGAGATGGTGTGGACCTCCGGCGACGACGGGCCGCTGTCGATCCTGCTGGCGATCCTGCTCGTCGGCCTGGTCGGCACCGCGTTCGCACTCGACCGCGCGCCGTGGCGCGCCTACCTCCGGCTGACCCGCCGCGACGGCCGGGCCCCGTGCGATTTCATCACCGACGACGGCGCGGCCGCGGTCCTGCTCAATATGGCGGTGACCGGCACGCTCGCCACCGGGTACGTGCTGGTGATCGGCGCGCCCCTGAACGGGCCGGTCATCGCGGGCATTCTCAGCGTCATCGGTTTCGGCGCCTGCGGGAAGAACGCCGCCAACATCGTGCCCGTCATCGCCGGGGTGGCGATCGCCGGCCTGCTCAAGCCCTTCGAACTCACCGACCCCGGCCTGATCTGGGCCGCGCTGTACGGCACCTGCCTGGCCCCGATCGCGGGACGCTTCGGCCCGCACTGGGGTGTGGTCGCCGGGTTCTTCCACGCCTCGGTCGCCCAGGTCACCGGCGCGCTGGTCGCCGGACTCAACCTCTACGGCAACGGCTTCGCCGCCGGTTTCGTCGCCGCGGTGATCGCACCGGTCGCCGCCCTGCTCTCACACCCCCGCCGCGGCGCCGGCGAGAAGGAGATCCCGGTCCCCGCGGCGTGAGCCACCGGCCGTCCGTCGATGCGACGACAGGGACGGCCGGTCCCGGGTCAGCTCAGGTTCAGGTAGACCGCCTTGGGGTAGAGGTAGCTCTCGACGTGGTCGCGGCCGCCCTTCCAGCCGTAGCCGCTCATCTTGGTGCCGCCGAAACCGACGGCCGGGTCGAGCACGCCGTAGCAGTTGACCCAGACGGTGCCCGCGGTGATGCCACGCGACACCCGGTGCGCGGTGGCCAGATCCGTGGTCCAGACGCCGCCGGCCAGGCCGTAGGGCGTCGCGTTCGCCAGGGTCAGCGCCTCGTCGACGTCGTCGAAGGGGATCACGGTGGCCACCGGGCCGAAGATCTCCTCCTGCGCGATGGTCATGTCGTTGGTGGCGGCGGCGAAGACGGTGGGCTCGACGAAGTAGCCCGCGGCGCGGTCACCGTCGACCCGTCGGCCGCCGCTGACCAGCTCGGCCTCGCCGGACCCGATATCGATGTAGTTCAGCACCCGGTCGAGCTGGCGCTGCGAGATCAGCGGACCCAGATGGGTGTCGGGGTCGAGGCCGTCGCCGACCCGCAGGGTCCGGGTGAATTCGGCCATCCGCGCGACGAATTCGTCGTGGATCGAACGTTGGACGAAGATCCGCGAGCCCGCCACACAGACCTGTCCGCTGTTGGTGTAGACACCCATCGCCGCACCACGGACGGCACGGTCGAGATCGGCGTCGGCGAAGACGATGTCGGGCGACTTCCCGCCCAGCTCGAGCTGCAGCCGCTTCATATTGCCCGCCGAGGCCCGCACGATCGTCTGCGCGGTACCGACCGAGCCGGTGAACGCGATCCGGTCGACGCCGGGATGCTCGGCCAACGCGGCGCCCGCGTCCTTGCCGTACCCGGTGACCACATTGACCACGCCGTCGGGCACTCCGGCCTCGGTCAGCAGCTGCGCGACCCGCAGCACCGACAGCGACGCGTCCTCGGCCGGCTTGAGCACCGCCGTGCAACCGGTCGCCAACGCCGGTCCGAAGATCCACCACAGGCCGATGAGCGGCCCGTTCCACGGGATGATGCCGCCGACAACGCCGACCGGTTCGAGCGAGCGCAGGGTCAGGACGTCGCCGGGCAGCGAGTTCGGCGCGGTCGCCACGCTGCCCGCGTCGACCTGCGAGGCGAAGAACTGCAGTACCTGTGAGGTCCACTCGCGCAGTCCCTGGGTCCGGGTCAGCGGTGCGCCCATGTCCAGGGTCTCGATCGTGGCGAGCTCGTCGAAGTTGGCCAGCACCAGGTCGTGGACGCGCAGGATCAGCGCGCGCCGCTGGTGCGGGGTCCAGCGGCTCCATTCGCCCTCGAACGCGGCCCGCGCCGCCGCCACCGCGGCGTCCACGTCGGCCGCGCCGCCGGCGGCGATGGTGCCGAGAGTGGTGCCGGTGGCGGGGTTGATCACGTCGATGGTCTCGCCCGACGCGGCGGGCACCCAGCGACCCCCGATCAGGTTCTGCTGGGCGGCTCCGACGAAGGCGGGAACCGGATGTGTGGTGGTCATGAATGCTTCTCCCATTGCCCCGGCCGTGCCGGGGGCGTTGCTGAAATCGCCGGTCGGGCAGTGCCGCGCCGGTCAGTCGAACAGGAACACGCCCTTGCCCGCGTCCTGCTTGTCGAACCACCGGTAGGCCTCGTCGGCCTGCTCGATGGTCCAGGTGTGCGAGTACAGCTCGTCGACCGGAAGATCGTGGGCGACCACGTAATCGGCGCAGCGCGCCTGCTCGATCGACGACATCGTCCACGACGTCAGCAGCGTCCACTGCTTCTTGTAGACGGCCTGCGTCGTGAACGTCACGTCCCCGGGCAGCCCCGTGAACACGGCCCGGCCGAAGGTGCCGAGCACCGCCAGGGCATCCTCGCTCGCCCGCCCCGAGGTCTCCAGGACGACATCGGCCAGGCGCCCGCCGGTGAACTCCGCGACCACGTCGGCGAGCGACTGTGTCCGCGAGTTCACCACCAGGTCGGCGCCGAAGGTCGCGCTGTGGGCCAGGCGCCGGTCGTCGACGTCGACGGCGATCACCCTGGCCCCCATCGACGCCGCGAACATGGTCGCCGACAGCCCCACCGGCCCCTGCCCGATCACGACCGTCGTCGTGTCCGCGACACCGCCGAGGCGTTTGATCGCGCCCCACGCCGTACCGGTTCCGCAGCCGATCGCGGCACCCGCCTCGAACGAGAGCCCGTCGGGCATCGGCAGCAGCGAGGCCACCGGCACCAGCGCGAACGGGGCGTGGCCGCCGTGGACATGGACCGCCATGGTCTTGCCGGGCGCGGTCTCACACATCTGTGGCCAGCCCGCCCGGCAGCGGCGACAGCTGCCGCAGCCGATGTAGTGGTGGATCATCACCCGTTCGCCGATCCGCGCCGGGTCGACACCGGGACCGACCGCGAACACCTCACCGCACGGTTCGTGTCCCTGGATCACCGCGTGGTCGAAGTCGAACGCACCGTGGTAGAGGTGCAGGTCCGATCCGCACATCCCGGAGGCGCGGATCTTCACCACGACCTCGCCGTAACCCGGTGTGGGCTCAGGGAATTCCCGCAGCACGATGGTCCCGTCACCCGGGAACACGACACCCTTCATCACGATCTCCTCTGGCTGGCTGATATCGCGCGGTCGCTCATGCCGACCGCCCGGCCCGCAGGCGCGCCGTCGCCTCGTGGTCGACGCGTAGTCCCTCGGGGTCGGTCCGCGGGTCGCCCTCGACGACGACGCCGTAGTCGCGCGCGGAGCCCGCGATGCTCACGTACTCGTTGCGGACGTCGGCGAGGACGTGGTCGGGATCGCGGCGCAGCGGATCACCCCAGCCGCCACCGCCGTTGGTGAGGCAGCGCAGGACGGTGTTCGGCACGGTCGACCACACCGGCTGGGCGGCGAAGTAGTGGTAGGTGCCGTCGACCGGGTCGAGTGCTTTGGTCTCGGGGTCGAGCACGCCGGCGACGGGAACGCTGTCGGCGTACACCTCCGGACCAGTGCCGAGGATGCCCGGCGCCGTACCGTCCGCGCGCGGCGGGAACAGCCACATCGCGCCGGTGGCGCCGGACCCGCCACCGTCGGCCCCCACACCCGTGGCCTGCTTGGTACGGAACGGCGACAGATGGTGCTCACCGGCGGTGAGCCACAGCGCGTCCTTCAGATTCGCCGCGCCACCGCGGAACAGGCCGGCGCCGCCGGTGTCGATGGCATGTTCCTTGCGCAACAACACCACCGGCGCGTCGCGTTCGATCGTCTCGGTCGCCGGATCGAGGTTGTTGAGGGTGAACAGCACGGTGTAGCTGTCGCCGTCGCCGACCCGGGTGGCGCCCCACGGCCCGTGCTCGCCACCGCACTGGGTGGCCGAGGTCCACGGCGTGCCGTCGGCGCGCACGCCGGAGGCGTTGTGGGTGTTGGTCGACCCGTAGTCGCCGCCGACGCCCTGCGGTCCCAGCACCGGATTGAGCGCGTCGAAGATGGCCGACGCGACCGCGCCCGAGGCCTCCCAGAACATCATGATGCCGCCGTCGGGCGGCAGCGAGGAGACGATGGTGCCCGGCGGCACCGCGAGGTCGACATTGCGCCAGGTGCCCGAGGTGAACGGCACCTTCGGATCCAGGAGCATCGTCAAGGCAACGCCCACCGCGGTTTTCGTGTCGAGGACACCGCAGTTGATGCAGGTGCGCGCCTGCGGCGAGGTGCCGGACAGGTCGATCTCCATGTCCTCGCCGCGCTTGCGGACGAGCACCCGCACGGTGTAGTCGACGCTGTCGTCGAGGCCGTCGGCGTCGATCAGCGCCGAGCCGGCGTAGTCACCGTCGGGGACCGCCGCGATGGCGTCGCGCATCCGCTCGGCGGAGGTGTCGCAGGCGTAGTCCAGGGTGCCGAGATAGGCGGCGAGACCGTAGCGCTCGATGTTCTCGAGGACGAGCCGCTCCCCCAGCCTCAGCTGCTGGAAGATGCTCTTGAAGTCGGGCAGCAGCATGCCGCCCCAGCGGGTGTTGTCGAAGATCAGGCTGAAGGTCGACCGCACCGGCTCGTCGCCCGACCACAGCAGCATGGGCGGAATCACCAGCCCGTTCTCGTAGACATTGGCCTTGGTCGCCGAGAACCCGCCCGGCACGGTGCCGCCCATGTCGAGCTGGTGCGCGCACAGGGTGACGAAGGAGACGATCGCGCCGTCGACGAACACCGGCCGGGTGAAGGCCACGTCGTTGACATGCCTGCCACCGCGATACGGGTCGTTGCAGATGAGAACGTCACCGGGACGCAGGTTCTGCGGCCCGTACTCCTCCACGGCATTGCGGACGGCGTCGCCCATGGTGCCCAGGAACACGACCAGGCTGTTGCTGACGACGGCCATCGGATAGCCCTGGTCCGCGGGACCGCT
Source organism: Nocardia sp. NPDC003269 (assembly GCF_042888005.1). Lineage (NCBI taxonomy): Bacteria > Bacillati > Actinomycetota > Actinomycetes > Mycobacteriales > Nocardiaceae > Nocardia > Nocardia sp. NPDC003269. The sequence continues at coordinate 351,738 of NZ_JBIAPA010000003.1, read as the reverse complement.
GATGGTGCAGGCGAAGTCGTACCAGTCGCGGATGATGGGCGAGAACGCCTCGCGCATGAACCCGGTCGACATGTGCTCGACCGCGTAGCGCAGCCGGTTGGTGAGCACGGTGGCGCTGAACCGATCGCACCCGTAGCGCTCGCGGAACTGCGCGTCGGAGAGTTCGCGCAGCCGGGGTGCGGCGGGAATGGTGGTGCTGGACATGGTCACTTCCTCCGGATGACGATCTCGCCGTAGGCGCCGACGGTGGCCTGCTGCCCCGCGCCGACGTGGGTGGTGGACAGGCCTTCCTCGACGACCGCGGGACCGTCGAGCCGGTCGCCCGCGCGCAGGGTCGCGTGGTCGTAGACGTGGGCCCGCTGGGCCCCGACGCCGTCCGCGTCGAGGTCACCGAGGTAGCGCAGCGTGACGGTCCGCACCGGGGTGAGGGGTCCGTCCTGCGCGCCGCGGGCGTCGATCCGCGTGTACTCGACCTTCGGGGTGTCCAGGATCGCGCGGACCCGGAAGGTCACCCCCTCCACCGGCATCGCCTCGAACCGGTTGCCCGAGCGGGCCTCGTAGGTGTCGTGGAAGGCCGACACCATGAGCTCGACCGCGGATTCGTCGATGAGTCCGCCGGGCACCGGCACGAACGGTGTCTCCCAGCTCTGTCCGGCCAGGTGCGCGTCCATGCTGCGCAGCAGGGTCACCGACCCGTCACCCGCCTGGGCGCGCAGCTGCTCCTCCATCTCGACGAACAGCGCGTCGATGGCGGGCGCCGCGTCGCCGGTGAGCATCAGATACGCGCTGCGGTTGACGGTGAAGACCTGGTCGGCCGAGAGCAAGCCGACGGCCGAGAACAGCCCGGGGTTGGGCGGCACGATCACCTGCTTGCACTGCACCGTGTCGAGTACGGCGGGCAGCAGCATCGGACCCGCCGCGCCGAACGCGACCAGGCTGTAGTCGCGGGGATCGACGCCGTTCTTGATGGCGACGTTGAACACGCCCTCGGCCATGTTGTGCACGGCCATCTCGTAGGCGTAGCGCACGCGATGGGCCAGGTCGAGCTCGGTGTCGAGGCTCTCGAAGGCCCGCCGGGCCGCGGCGGCGTCGAGCTGGAGCTCGCCGCCGGCGAAGTCCGCCTCGTCGAGGATGCCGATCAGCAGGCAGGTGTCGGTGGTCGTAGGCTGGGTGCCGCCGCGGCCGTAGCAGGCCGGTCCCGGCTGGGCGCGCGCGCTGTCGGGACCCACCTGGATCTCACCGGCCGGACCGATCGCCACGATGCTCCCACCACCGGCGCCGATACTCGAGATCGCGTTGGCGAGGGCGTTGACCACGAGGTCGTGCTCGAGCTCGAAGGTGGTGTCGACGAACGGCTCGCCGTCGCTGACCACGCTGATATCGCACGAGGTGCCGCCGACATCGGCGCACAGCAGGTCGTTCTCGCCGATCAACGCGCCGAAGTGCGCGCAGGCGACGGTGCCGGCGGCGGGCCCGGAGAACACGATCCGGAACGGTTGTTCCATCGCGCGGGCCGCGGGGACCAGGGTGGCCGCGCAGTCGGCGAAGTTGAGCTGACCGGTGAAGCCGAGTTCGCCCAGTCCCTTCTCCAGGCCCGCGGTGTAGTCGGTGTAGATGATCTTCATCAGGGTGTCGACCACCGTCGTCGAGGCGCGCGCGTACTCCTTGGCCAGCGGGGAGACCTCGCTCGAGATCGAGCACGGCACGTCGCCGAGTACCTCGCGCACCAGTTCGCGCAGCCGCAGTTCGTGCACCGGCGTGACGTAGGCGTTGATCAGGCAGATCGCGACGCCGGTGACCTCGCACCGCCGCAGCACCTCGAGTTCGGCCCTGGCCTGGTCCTCGTCGAGGGCGAACAGCACGCCGCCGTCGGCGGTGATCCGCTCGCGGATCCCCCGGCGCAGGTAGCGCGGCACCAACGGCCGGGACGCGTCGCCGAAGCTGCGCCGCCAGTGCGGGTCGAGGATGGCCTCGGCCGGGCGCCAGACCCGGCCCATGTCGAGGATGTCGCGGTGCCCCTCGGTGGTCAGGAACCCGATCTTGGGCAGCCGCCGGGTGATCACCGCGTTGAGGCCGTGCGTGCTGGCGTGGTTGAACACGGCGGCATCGGCGACGCCGAGCACTTCGGCGCCGCGCAGCACCGGGCCCGCGACCTCCGCGTAGTCGGTGGAGATCTTGGCGGTGTGGATCCGGCCGTCGCGCCAGGCGACGACATCGGTGAACGTGCCGCCCACATCGACTGCGATCATGGTTGTCTCCTCAGGTGTTTCGCGCTCAGACGAGGTCGGCGAGCAGCTGGATGGGGCCGAGCCGGTGCCAGGGTTCGCGCGACACCGAGTGCAGGCAGCGCTGGCACTTGATCACCCGCACCCAGCCCTGTTCCGCGACAACGGCATACGCGCGCAGCTCGGCGGCTCCGCACCGGGGACAGGCCCCGTCCCGGGGTTCCCGGATCAGCTCGGGCGGTGTCGATGCGTCGGGCATTGCTGGTCCTCCTGCGGCTGAGATGTACGGCCGAATGCCGTGCCGACGACGCTAGGAGTGGGAGACCCAGGTCACAATCCGCGCAGCGAAGGGCAGATAGCCGCGGACCGAAGCTGGTCTTTTCGCGCGACATGTTTATATTATATTCAGATTGATGTGACACCCATCACGCCCGAAAGGAGGGTGGATCGTTGCCCGCAGCACCGGTGACGTGCGCGAACGCCTTCCGCACCGCGGACCCGGCCGCCGCCCACGCGCACGTGGCCGCCACGTTCGCCCATCACGAACTCCGCCTCGACGAGCGCACCGGCATCGACTTCGCACTCGAGTCGGTCCGCACCGAACGCCTCACCGTCGGCCGGATGACCTACGGCACCACGGCACGCCTGGACGGGCCGCCGATGCAGTCCTGCTATCACGTGAACCTGGTGGTCACCGGGAACAGCACGGTGCAGCAGCACGGTGAGCGCCGATCCTTCGGCGCGGGCCAGGCGGGCGTGGCCTTCGTCCACGACGCGCCGCTGTCGATCCGCTGGAGCGCCGACGCCGAGCACTTCCACATCAACCTGCGCCGAGACCCGCTCGAACGCCACGCCGCGCACCTGCTCGGTCGCCGCGACCCCGAGCCGGTCCGCTTCGATCTCACCTTCCCGACCGACTCCCCCGCCGGTCTCGCCTTGGTGGCCGCCACCCGTTTCGTCTACACCGAACTCGCCCGCGAAGGCGGCCTCTCGACGATGCCGCTGGCCTGCCGCGACCTCGAGTCGACCCTGATGACACAGGTCCTGCTCACCGCGCCGAGTCAGCTCACCCCCGCCCTCACCGGGTCCGCGCCGACGATCGGCTCGTCCCGGATCCGCGACGCCGTCGCCTACATCCACGCCCATCCCGACGCCGACGTCTCCACCGCCGAGCTCGCCGCCCGCGCCGGGGTCTCGGCCCGCGCGCTGCAACTCGGATTCCGCGACGCGGTCGGCATGTCGCCCAGCGCCTACGTCCGCACGGTCCGCCTGGATCGCGTCCGCGACGAACTGACCTCGGGCCGCGCGCTGTCGGTGAGCGACACCGCGATGCGCTGGGGCTTCTTCCACCTCGGCCGCTTCGCGCGGCAGTACCGCGAGCGGTTCGGCGAGTTGCCCTCGGCGACGACCGCGCTCCGGTAGCACCGCCGGTTCACCGGGACGCCATCATCCGTTCGTTCTCCTAACGAGAATCACGGCGATTCGAACCATGGCCCCGCCGTGTCCTGACGCCGTATACCTGTACCCCGGACCGGATAATCCGAATAGTTCAGGGGGAGAACATTGTTCGTGCGCGAGGGCGCCGAGACCGTGTCACCGGCGACGCAGCGGGCCGTGGTCGCCACCGCGTGTGGCGCTGTCACCGCCGCCCAGATGGCCACCACGATCTACCTTCCCGGGATGCCCGCGCTGGGCGCCGACATCGGCGCGAGCGAAGGCGTCCTGCAACTGTCGGTGGCCGTGTTCGTGGTGTTCGCGGCGCTGCCCGTCGTCGCGTGGGGCCGCGCGGCCGAACGCTACGGCCGGGTCCCCGCGTTCGTCGCGGCCGGGGCGCTCTTCGTGCTCGCCAGCGCGGCGCTGGCACTGATCAGCAATGCCCCGGAACTGCTGGGGCTGCGTGTGCTCCAGGCGATCGGCGCGGGCGGCATCGCCGTGGTCGGGCGGATGATGATCAAGGACCTGTTCACCGGCGCCGACCTGGCCCGTCAGCTCGCGCTGCTGTCGATGGCGTTCGTGGTCGCGCTCGGTGGTGGCCAGGTGATCGGCGGCATCGTCACCTCCACGGTCGGGTGGCGCTACGGATTCGTCGTCCTGGCGATCCTCGCGGCGATCCCGGTGATGTTCGCGCTGCGCGTCACACTGCCGAGACCGGCGGAGACCGCGAGCGGGCGCGGAGCGGCGCGGCGCCTGTTCGGCGACCGGACCTTCGTCGCCAGTGCGGTCGCCGGTGGCATCGGCTTCGCCGTGATCGTGATGATCCAGCAGAAGTCCGCGTTCATCTTCACCGATCGATTCGCGTTGCCGCCCTGGGTCTTCGGCCTGTTCGGCGTGCTCTACGGCGCCGCCTACCTCGGGGGCGCCACCTATGTGCGGCGGGCCGTGCGCGGGGTCGGCGCGCGCACCATGATGCGCCGCGGCGCCTGGATCATGCTGGCCGGATGCGTGCTGGTCACCGTCGTCTGGGCGGTGGACCTGCCGCGCGCGGTCGCGCTGCCGATCTTCCTGGCCGGCTACGTGACCACCACCTTCGGCCAGGCGACGCTGTTCCCCAACAGCGCCGCGCACGCCGTCAGCCACCTGGCCACCGGCGCCGCCATCGCCGTCTCCTGGTGCGCCCTGATCCAGCAGGGCCTGGCCGGCCTCGCCTCGCTGGCGGGCCCCGCGCTCACCGGGCTGCTCGCCTGGTCACTCGTGCTCACCGCGCTCGCCGCGGCCAATGTCGCGCTGGTCGCGACCCCCGACAACCGAACCTGAACGCCCTCATCGACGCTCGACCGCCAACGAAGGACTACCGAATGGTTACCCACCAGTTCGCCAACATCCGTAGGCAGCTGCACCTGAGCAACACCTTCTGGGACGACAGCACGGCCAACGGACTGGTCGACATCGTCGCGACCGACATGCGCGACGGCCTGGTCAACGACCGCGACGGTCGCACGATCGTGAACTTCTCCTCGTACTCCTATCTCGGTCTCGACAGCGACCCGCGCATCGTCGCCGGCGCGCACCGCGGCCTCGACGAGACCGCGACGATCAACTCCTCCATCTCCCGGATGCGGATCCGGTTGTCGCTGCTGGAGGAGGCCGAACAGCGCCTGTCGCGCACCTTCGGCGCCCAGGCGGTGACCGTGTCGTCGTGTGCCGCGGCGGCCTGGGCCACCCTGCCACTGCTGGCCTCGGGCGAACTCACCGACGGCCGTCCACCGCTGGTGGTGTTCGACAAGAACGCCCACTTCTGCCTCAACGCCATGAAACCGCTGGTGGCCGACGAGACCGAGCTGGTGACCATCGAGCACAACGACATCGCGGCGCTGGAAGAGCTGTGCCGCACCCATGACACGGTCGCCTATGTCGCCGACGGCGTCTACAGCACCGGCGGCGGTGCGCCGCTGCGGGAACTGCACCGCCTGCAGGACCGGTACGGGCTGTTCCTGTATTTCGATGAGGCGCACGGCATCTCGACCATCGGGCCGGGCGGGCGCGGGTACGTCCTCGGGGCGTACGAGGGCTGGCGCGAGCGCACGCTCGTGATCGCCTCGCTCAACAAGGGTTTCGGCGCCAGCGGCGGCGTCATCTTCCACGGCGCCGAGGGCGACCACTCCCGCACGCCGACCCTGCTGCGCACGAGCGGGCCGCTGATGTGGTCGCAGCGGGTGAACACCGCCGGGCTCGGCGCCATCGTGGCCGCCTGCGATCTGCACGACGACGGCACCGTCGACACCCTCCAGCGCGCGCTGCGCGAGCGGGTGCGCCTGTTCGACTCCCTGGTCGACACCGAACTCGCCGGGGACGGGCTGCCCATCCGGTTCGTCTCCATCGGCAGCGAGGACGTCACCGTGGCCGTCGCCAGGGACATGCTCGAGGCCGGTTTCTACACCTCGCCCGTGTTCTTCCCGATCATCCGGCGCGGCAGCGCGGGCCTGCGCCTGATGCTGCGGGCCGATCTCGCGCCCGAGACGATCCACCGCTTCGCCGACACCTTGAGCGCGAGCCTGGCCGAGCATCAGCAGCGGGCGGAGCAGCCCGCATGACCGTCACCGTGGAGAACACCCTCGGCTTCGAGGGTCAGCGCACGCTGCTGCGCGAGCACACCGCCGAGATCGTCGCGCCCCGCCGACGTCCGGGCGACGCCAAACTGCCGGTGCGCGAACGGGTCAACCGCGTCCTCGACCCCGGCACGCCGTTCCTGGAGATCGGCCGCCTGGCCGCGCACGAGGTGTACGACACCGATCTGCCCGCCGCCGCGCTGATCGTCGGGATCGGCACCATCCACGGCCGCCCGTGCATGATCTTCGCCAACGACCCGCACGTCAAAGGCGGCACGTACTACCCGCTCACTATCAAGAAGCAGCTGCGCGGCCAGAAACTGGCCCGCGAGTACAAGCTGCCGTGTGTCTACCTGGCCGACTCGGGCGGGATCTATCTCCCGCTGCAGGAGGAGATCTTCCCCGACGAGGAACACCTCGGGAAGATGTTCCGCAATATCGCGGAGATGTCGGCGCTGGGACTGCCGCAGATCTCGGCGGTGCTGGGTATCTGCACCGCGGGCGGCGCCTACATCCCCGCCATGAGCGACGAGACGGTGATGGTCAAGGACCTCAGCACCGTCTTCCTCGGCGGGCCCCAGCTGGTCGAGGCCGCCACCGGCGTGGTCGTCGACGCCCAGACCCTCGGCGGCGCCGACCTGCACGTGCGCGAGACCGCGGTCGCCGACCATCTCGCGGTGAACGAGGTCGAGGCACTGGCGATGATCCGTGACATCGTCGCGCGCACCCCGGGTGACCGGGTGCATCCCCCAGCCTTCGAGGTACGCGAACCCCTCGACGATCCGGCGCGGCTGCCGGAACTGATTCCGGCCAGCACCAAGAAGGAGATGGACGTGCGCGCGATCCTGCGCTGCGTCGTCGATGCCGGATCCTGGGTCGAGTACCGCAAGGACTACGGCATCACCATGGTGTGCGCGACCGCGCGGATCGCCGGCTACGAGGTCGGCATCGTCGCCAACCAGGGCGTGATCTTCCCCGACAGCGCCCTCAAGGCCACCAACTTCATCCAGATCTGCCACCAGCGCCGCATCCCACTGTTGTTCGTGCACAACGTGAGTGGGTTCATGGTCGGCGAGGAGTACGAGCGGGCGGGGATCGCCAAGCACGGCGCGAAGATGGTCAATGCCGTGTCCTGCGCGACCGTGCCGAAGATCTCGCTGGTGATCGGCGGCAGTTTCGGCGCCGCCAATTTCGCGATGTCGGGCCGCTCGATGGGCGGGCAGTTCATGGCGATGTGGCCCAATGCCCGCTCCACCGGCGTCGGCGGCGAACAGGCCGCGGCGGTGATGGCGATCCTCAAGCGCGACCGGCTGCGCCGCGAGGGCAAGGAACTGGGTGCGGCCGAGGAGGCCGCCATCAAGCAGCCGATCATCGACAGTTTCGAACGCCAGTCGCTGCCCACCTATATCGCCGCCCGCATGTGGATCGACGCGGTGGTGGAGCCGGAGGACACGCGATCGTGGCTGGCCCAGTGCCTCTCACTGGCGCACGAACGGTGGGACCGGGCCGAGCCCGCGCCCGCGAACTTCGGGGTGTTCCGGCTGTGATCACCCGACTGCTCATCGCGAACCGGGGCGAGATCGCCGCCCGGATCGCGCGCACCTGCGATCGTCTCGGCATCGAGTACGTGACGGTCGCCGTCGACGAGGACCGCGACCTGACCGGCCACGCCGGCGCGGTGACCACGGTCCCGCTGCCCACCGGCGGCTACCTCGACGCGGCGGCGTTGATCCGCGCGGCCACCGACACCGGCTGTGACGCCGTCCATCCCGGCTACGGGTTCCTCTCTGAGAACGCGGGTTTCGCCCGCGCGGTGCGGGCGGCCGGGCTGGTGTTCGTCGGGCCGAGTTCGCGGGTGATCGAGACCATGGCCGACAAGGCCTCGGCCCGTCGCGTCATGGCGGCCGCCGGGGTGCCGGTCCTGCCGGGCACGGCCGAGGCGACCGAGGACATCGACGTGCTGGTCGACGCGGCCGCCGCCATCGGCTATCCGCTGATCGTCAAACCCGCGGGAGGCGGTGGCGGCAAAGGCATGTCGGTCCTGCGCTCGGCGGCCGGGCTGCCCGCGGCACTGGCCTCGGCCGCACGCACCGCGACCGCGGCCTTCGCCGACGGCCGCCTGCACCTGGAACGCTACGCTGAGCGGGCGCGCCACATCGAGGTGCAGGTGTTCGGTGACGAATTCGGCAGCGCCGTCCATCTTTTCGACCGCGACTGCTCGCTGCAACGGCGGCATCAGAAGGTGATCGAGGAAGCGCCCGCACCCGGGATTCCGGCGCAGGTGCGCGACGCGATGCTCGCCGCCGCGGTGCAGGGCACCCGGGCGCTGCAGTACGTCGGCGCGGGCACCTTCGAATTCCTGCTGGTCGGCGACGAGTTCTTCTTCATCGAGATGAACACCCGGCTGCAGGTGGAACACACCGTCACCGAGGAGATCACCGGCGTCGACCTGGTGGAGTGGCAGCTGCGGGTCGCCGCGGGCGAACCGCTGCCCGCCGATCAGGCCGAGATCACGGCATCGGGCGCCGCGGTGCAGGTGCGGATGTACGCCGAGGATCCGTTCCGGTCGTTCCTGCCGTGCCCCGGCGAGCTCGAGGTCACCCACTGGCCGCCGGTGCGGGTGGAGCGGGCGTTCACGCGACGGCTGCGCGTCACCGGCGGCTTCGACCCGATGATCGCCAAGCTCGTCGCGACCGGCGCCACCAGGGCCGCGGCCCTGGCCGCCGCCCGCGACGCCGCCCTGGCGCTGCGCTGGACCGGCATCTCGACCAATCTCGGCTTCGCCGCCCAGGTGCTCGACGCCCCGATCGTCGCGGCGGCAGGCCACGACACGGCCTATCTGGACCGCATCGACCCCGTCACCGAGTTCGGCGACCCCGACGAGCTCGCCGCCCTCGCGGTCGCGGCGACCCTCGCCGCGCCCGACCGGGCGACCCCGTGGTCGGCGGGCGCACCGGGCGGTGACCGCGTCTGGCTCGATCCCGCCGACGGCGACCTGGGCACCGTCGACCTCACCGTCGACGGCAGGCCGATCACCGTGCGGGTCGGCGGCTACACCGGCGACGCGGTCCTGCTGCGCGCCGACGCCACCACACCCGCCGTCCCCGCCGTGCGCACCGGCGAGACGGTCACGGTGGACTCGGTGCCCGGCACCGTCCGGCGCCGCGGCGACGGATGGGAGTGCCAGATCTCCGGGGTCACCCGGGCGGTCCGGTTCGCCGAATACCGCGCACTCGCCGGGGCCGACGCCGACCCCGAAATCCGTTCTCCCATGCCCGGAACGCTCGTCCGGCTGCATGTCGCGTCGGGCGCGGCGGTCGAGCAGGGCCAGCTGCTCGGGGTGGTCGAGGCCATGAAACTCGAGCACGAACTCACGGCGACCCACGCCGGAATCGTCACGGTGACCGCCGCCGAAGGCGCGGTGGTCACGACGGATCAATCACTGTTTCTCATCGAGGAGAGGGGCGCCGCGCTGTGATGCGGACACGCCGACTTGCGACAGCTCTGATCGCGGCCACGGCCGTGCTGGTCTCCGCGTGCAGCGGAACCGACACCGCCGCAAGCGAATCGGCCCAACCGACGAGCGGCGGCTCGTTGACCTGGGGGGTGGAAACCGAGCCGACCACGCTCAACCCGCACCTCAACGGCCAGAGCAACACCAAGATGCTGCTGCGCAACACCTACGAGACGCTGCTCGCGCGCACCGCCGACGGCGGCTTCGTGCCGTGGCTGGCGACCGGCCACGAGGTGTCTGCCGACGGGCTCACCTACACCTTCACCCTGCGCGACGGCGTGAAGTTCACCGACGGCACCCCGCTCACCGCGGCCGGGGTGGCCCGCAACTTCACCACCATGCAGGACGTCGCCTACTCCGGCGGGTTCTCCTCCGGCCCGCTGTCGAACCTCGCCGGCGTGACCGCGCGCGACGACCGCACGGTGGTCTTCACCCTGAAGAACCCGTACGCGCCGTTCCTGGACTTCGCCTCCGGTTTCGACATCATCTCCCCCGCCGCGTTCGACAAGCCGCAGCTCAAGGCCGGTGGACCCGAGATCGCGGGCACCGGTCCGTTCATCCTGGACCGCTACGTCAAGGGGCAGGAACTGCACTTCCGGAAGAACCCCGACTACAACTGGGCGCCGCAGAACGCCGCGCACCAGGGCCCGGCCTACCTCGACGAGCTCACCTACCGGTTCCTGCCCGAATCCTCGGTCCGCACCGGCGCGCTCACCTCCGGCCAGGTCGATCTCATCGAGGGCGTCTCCGGCAACGACGCGTCGCTGTTCCGGGACAACCCCGACTTCACCTATCGCACCGCGCTCAACAACGGCAGCCCGTACACGCTGTACTGGAACGCCACCTTCGGCGCGGCCACCGACGAGAAGGTGCGCAAGGCGCTCAACAACGCCGTCGACGTGGACGCGGTGCTGCAGTCGATCTATCGCGGCCAGCGCACGCGCGGCTGGGGCATCGCCTCCACCGTCGACACGCTGTTCTACGACAAGAGCATCGAGCGCGCCTACGGTGCCGACAAGAACGCCGCCAACCGCCTGCTCGACGAGGCGGGCTGGACCGCCAAGGACGCCGACGGGTTCCGGACCAAGGACGGTCGGCGCCTGACCATCGAACTGGTGCAGGCCCAGTCCACGGTCCGCGACCAGCGTGAGGTGCTGCTGCAGGCCGTGCAGGCCCAGGCCAAGCAGAACGCGGGCATCGACCTGAAACTGTCCTATGTCGACCTGGGCACCTACGCGGAGCTGCGCAAGAACAACACCTTCGGCTCGATCGCCAACTCCGACACCCTGACCGGCGGCATCGACATCGAGAACCACTGGTACCCGCCCACCGCCAAGGGCACGCTGAACTACAGCCGCGCGGGCGATCCCGAGCTGTCCGGCTGGCTGCGGGCCGCCGCGGCCACGATCGACACCGCCGAGCGCGCGAAACAGTACGCCCAGCTGCAGCGCTTCGCGCTCGTCGACAAGGCCTACGGGCTGCCGCTGTACATCCCCGAGAACCAGATCGCGGCCGCGACCCACGTGCACGGCGCGGGCTTCCGTCCGTACAAGCAGCTGCCGGAGAGCGCCTACGACATCTGGGTCGATCGTGGCTGACCCGGCGCCCGCACCCACCGCCGCGAGGTGGTGCCGGTGACGCTCGACGTCACCGCGCCCACCCCAGTGGCGCCCGCGGCCGACTCCGCTCCCGGCGCTCGCGCCGGGGTGGCGGGACGGGTTGCGCTGCGGGTACTTTCGGGCCTCGGCGTGCTGTGGGGCGCGGCCACCCTGTCCTTCCTCGGCGTGCGGCTCGCGCCGGGCGATACGGTCGACGTCCTGATCGGCGAGCAGCCGCGCACCCCGGAGGTGGAGGCCGCCATCCGCGCCGAATGGGGTCTCGACAGCCCCACCGTGGTCCAGTACGCGCGCTATCTGTGGAATGTGGCGCACGGCGATTTCGGGCGCTCCTATGTGCTGCAGCGGCCGGTGTCGGAGGTGATCGGCTCGCAGGCCGGGCCGACGCTGGCCCTCACCGGGGCGGCGCTGCTGGTCGCGCTGGTGTTCGCGGTCGTCGTCGCGACCACCACGGCCCGGCGGCGGCGCGCCGCCGCGGTGGCGAACGCCGTGGAGCTGGCACTGGTCTCGACGCCGTCGTTCTGGCTCGGCATCGTGCTGCTGTCGGTGTTCAGCTTCCAGCTGAAGATCTTTCCGGTGGCGGCGAACAAAGGGCTCGCGGCGCTGGTCCTGCCCGCGCTCGCGCTCGGCCTGTCGCTCGGGGCGGTCATCTCCCAGGTGCTGCGCGACGGGCTCGAGCGGGCCCTGGACGAACCGTTCGCGGTGACGGTGCGCTCCTGGTCGGTCAGCGAGACCGAGCTCGGGCTGCGGCACGGCCTGCGCCACGCCGCCCTGCCCGCGGTGACGCTGACCGGCTGGCTGGTCGGCGGACTGCTGGGCGGGGCGGTGATCATCGAGGAGGTCTTCGGCAGGCCGGGGCTGGGCCGGGTGACGGTGGACGCCGTCCTCGCCCAGGATCTTCCGGTGGTGCTCGCCGTGGCCATCCTGTCGGCCTTCGTCTACGTGGTGATCAGCACGCTGGTCGATCTGCTGTATCTGGTGCTCGACCCGCGGCTGCGCCGGGGCGGTGCGCGATGACCACGATCGAACTCCCGCGCGCACGACGTTTCACTCCCGCGCCGGGGGTAGCCGTCGCGGCGGTGACGGTGGGACTCGTCGCCGTCGCGGTGCTGGCTCCCACCGTCCTGGCCGGCGCCGACCCGCTCGCCGCCGATCCGCTGTCGGCGCAGCTGGCGCCCAGCGGCTCGCACTGGTTCGGCACCGATCATCTGGGCCGCGACGTCTTCACCCGGGTGGTCCACGGCGCGCGCTACTCACTGCTCATCGGCGTCACCGCCGTGGCGATCGCGGTCGTGGCGGGCACGCTGCTCGGCCTGCTGTCCGGGCTGGCGCGGGGGCCGCTCGACGAGCTGATCACCCGCTTCCTCGACGTGGTCTCCGCGTTCCCCGATCTGCTGCTCGCCCTGGTGCTGATCTCGTTCACCGGGCCCGGCACCACGAATCTGATCGTCGCCCTCGGCATCGCCTCGATCCCCCGGTTCGCCCGGGTCGTGCGCGCACAGACACTGGTCGTGCAGGAGTCCGGGTATGTCGAACAGGCCCGCACCTTCGGGCTCACCCGGGCCACGCTGGTGTGGCGTCATGTGCTGCCGCACGCGGTGGCGCAGGTGCCGATCCTGGCGACCATCGGCCTCGGCACCGCGATTCTCGGCGCGGCGGGCCTGAGCTTCCTCGGCATGGGTCCGCAGCCACCGGAACCGGAATGGGGCGCCATGCTCGCCGAGGGCCGCAACTATCTGCGCAATGCCTGGTGGATCGCCGTGCTCCCGGGCGTGGCCGTCACCGCGACGGTGATCGCGGTGAGCTCGCTGGGACGGCACTGGCAACGGCACTACGACGGAAGGCCGCGGGCATGAGCCTGATCGACATCGCGAACCTGCGCATCGGATTTCCCGGGCAGGGCGAGGTGGTGCACGGCATCGATCTGCGGATCGCACCGGGCGAGGCCGTCGCCCTGGTGGGCGAATCCGGGTCGGGCAAGTCGGTGACGGCCCGCGCGCTGGTCGGCCTGGCCGGGCCGGGCGCGACGGTCCGCGCGGACCGGCTCGCGCTCTTCGGACAGGACGCGCGGCAACACCGAGACCGGCAGTGGCGCACGATCCGCGGCAGCGACATCGGTTTCGTGTTGCAGGACGCCCTCGTCTCGCTGGACCCGCTGTGCTCGATCGGCGCTCAGCTGGCCGAAGCGCAACGCGCACTGACCGATCTGCGCGGGCGGGCGCTCGCCGAGCGCAGCGTGCGGCTGCTCACCGAGGTCGGCGTGCCCGAACCCGAACTGCGCCTGCGCCAGTACCCGCACGAACTGTCCGGCGGACTGCGGCAGCGGGTGCTGATCGCCACGGCGATCGCGGGCGACCCGCGCCTGATCATCGCCGACGAACCGACCACGGCACTCGATGTGACCGTGCAGCAGCAGATCCTGGACCTGCTCCGGCAGCGCAAGGCCGACGGCACCGCGCTGCTGCTGATCAGCCATGATCTCGCGGTGGTCGGCGAGGTGGCCGACCGGGTGCTGGTCATGCGCGACGGGGAGGTCGTCGAACAGGGCGCCACGATCGATGTCCTGACCCGTCCGGCGCACCCGTACACGAAGAAGCTGCTGGCGGCCGTGCCGTCGGCGGCGTCGCGCGGGTCGCGGTTGTCGGTACCCGCCGAACCCGCGCCGGACCACCCGGCCGCACCCGAGCGTCCGGCCCTGCCGCCACGCGTGGTCGACGAGACCCGGGTCGTGCTGTCGGTGCGCGCGCTGCGCAAGACCTACGGCGCACGCACGGTGGTCGACGATGTCGACTTCGACCTGTTCGCGGGCGAAACCCTCGGCATCGTCGGCGAATCGGGCTCGGGGAAGACCACGACCGCCCGGCTCGCGCTGCGGTTGGTCGCACCGTCGTCCGGGCGCGTCATGGTCGACGGGAAACCGTGGAGCGACTACTCCGAGCGCGAGCTCCGCCCGTTGCGCGGCGCCGCGCAACTCATCGCACAGGACCCGCTCAGCTCCTTCGATCCGCGCTACACCGTCGAACGCGTCATCGGCGAGAGCCTGGACACCGTCGGGGTACGCGGGGCGGCACGCGCCCGCCGAGTGCGCGAGCTCCTCGACGCGGTCGGCCTGGGCCGCGACCTGCTCGAGCGTCATCCGCGCACGCTGTCCGGCGGGCAACGGCAGCGGGTCGCGATCGCGCGCGCCCTGGCACCCAGCCCGGCGCTGCTCGTCGCCGACGAACCGGTCTCGGCCCTCGACGTCTCCGTGCAGGCCCAGATCCTGGACCTGCTGGCCGATTTGCAGGCCGAGTTCGGTACCGCGCTGCTGCTCATCTCGCACGATCTCGGCGTGGTCCAGCACGTCGCGGACCGCGTGCTGGTGATGAAGGACGGGCGGGTAGTCGAGTCGGGTGCGGTCGACGACGTCCTGCGCGCACCGCGGCACGACTACACCCGCCGCCTGATCGCCTCGGTTCCCCGGTTGCCGGAGTTCGCCGACCCGCACCGGGACTGACCGCCGGTGCGTCTCAGAACGGGTACTCCAGGCACAGCTCGCCCGCGAAACCGCGGGCCGCGTGCTCGCGCATGCGGCGTCCGTACACGGGGTCGGCGGCCAGGGCGGTGTAGGTCTCGAACACGCAGTGCACCAAGCCCGCCGCCTCCGCCGCGTAAACGTCGAACCCCGGATACATCAGGCCGACATAGGGCATGTCGTCCACGTCGAGGGCCAGCACCGGGTACTCCCCCGCCGAATCCGGCTCGCCGACCGCCAGCACCCGCCGGGAGTCCGAGCCACCGGGCAGCAGGAAGCACTCCGGGAACCGGTCGGCCAGCGGCGCGTAGATCTCCCCCCACGGTGCGCCCAGCTCGTCGTCGACCAGTTCGTCCAGGGTGCGGGGCGCGAAGGCACCGTCGTCCGCGAACCAGCCGTGGCGCTCGAACAGGCTCCGGTCGAAGGCCAGCCATTCCCGCAGGCTCGGCGACAGCGGGCGCCCCGACGGGAACACCGCGCCCGCCAGCACGTCCGCGGACATCGGCCGCGGCGCGCCGTCGACCCACGGCGTGTGGCCGACCCACGCGACGGGCTCGACCATCGACCGGCCGGGATCAGCCCGCACCGCGTCGAGCACCCTCCGGGTCAGGCCGACACCGTGCTGGACCTCTACTGTCATGGCGCGCAACGTAACAGGCCACACCGACAGCCGCGAGCGCACCGGTATCGCGGGCAGCGCAGCCGGAACGGACGCGAGACAGGCCGCGTCGGTGCCGAAATGTGGGCTCCTCCGGGGCGACACTGGGATCCGTGGACACCGACTCCCCGGACAACACCGCGCGACCGATCGCTCGGGCGAGAATGCCCGAGTGGCTCCCGCGGGCGATGGTGCTGGCCCTGGTCCTGTTCGGGTTGTTCCTGCTCGCCGACTGGGCGTTCCGCCGGCTGCTCGGGCTGCTGATCGTGCTGCTGGTCGCGTTCTTCGTCTCGCTGGCGATGGAACCGGCCGTCGGCGTGCTGGCCCGCCGCGGCGTACCGCGCGGACTCGCCACCGCGCTCGTCTTCCTCGGCACCTTCGCCTGCGTGCTGGCCTTCCTCGCGGCGCTGGTGACGCTGCTCGTGGAGACCACGACGAATCTCGCCCGCGAATCCCCCCGGCTGCTCGACGAAGGCATCGACCGGTTCAATCGGACCTTCGACCAGCACGTCACCACGCACGACCTCAGCCAGCGGCTGCTGCGCGAGTCCGATCTGATCGAGGGCTACGCCCGCACCGCGGCGGACAACGTCTGGGGCGTGTCGACCACGGTGCTCGGCGGGCTCGTCCAGATCCTCACCATCGCGCTGTTCAGCATCTACCTGACCGCGGGCGGGCCCCGGGTGCGGCGCACCGTGTGCTCGCTGCTGCCGCCGTCGCGTCAGCAGACCTTCCTGCACGCGTGGGATCTCGCGATCGACAAGACCGGCGGCTACCTGTATTCGCGGGTCCTGCTGGCCATCGTCTCGGCGATCGCGCACGGGGTCTTCCTGGCGATCCTCGGGATCCCCAATCCCGTCGCCCTCGGTGTCTGGTTCGGCGTGATCTCCGCGTTCATCCCGACGATCGGCACCTACATCGCCGCGATCCTCCCGGTGCTCGTCGCCTTGACGGTGGATCCCCTCGACGCGGTGTGGGTCATCCTGTTCGCGGTGCTGTACCAGTGGTTCCAGGACTACCTGCTGCAGCCCCGGATCACCGCGCGCACCGTCGACGTCAATGCCGCGATCGCGCTGCTCGCGGTCCTGGCAGGCGGCGCGCTGCTCGGCGCGGTGGGGGCGCTGCTGGCGATCCCGGCCACCGCGACGGTGCAGGCGTTCCTGTCCGAATACGTCAAACACTATGCGGTGAGCGAGGATCCGCGTATCGAGCAGACGGCGTCGCGCCGCAAGCGCGCCAAGAGCGCTCCGGCCCCGCAGACCGATCAGGACGCGGAGTAGGTCTGATCGCCGCTGATCTACCCGACGGTAGGGGCCACCGGCCGGTGTGAATCTTGTACTGTCACAACAGATCAGAAGCTGCCTACCGTCAGCACTGCTCGTCCGGGTGACTGACGCCGTCGAACTCTGCTGAGGAGCCAGGTTCATGACCGAAACCGATACCCCGGTGATCCGGACCGACATCCCCCATTCCGCCCGGATCTGGAACTACTGGATGGGCGGACAGGACAACTACGAGATCGACCAGATCGCCGGCGACGCCGGACTGGCCGTCGACCCCGACATCTCCACCATGGCCGTGCAGTCGCGCCAGTTCCTGATCCGCGCTGTCGGCTTCCTCGCCCGCGAGCGCGGCATCCGCCAGTTCCTCGACATCGGCACCGGCCTGCCGACCATGCAGAACACCCACGAGGTCGCCCAGAGCATCACCGCCGACGCGCGCATCGTCTACGTCGACAACGACCCGCTGGTGCTGACCCACGCCCGGGCCCTGCTGCGCAGCACCACCCCCGAAGGCGTCACCACCTACATCGACGCCGACTTCCACAACCCCGAGCAGATCGTCGCCGACGCGCGCAACGTCCTCAACTTCAACGAGCCGATCGCGGTCATGTTCATGGGTGTGCTCGGTCATGCCCGGACCTACGAGGACCTGCTGCGGATCGTGCGGACCGTGGTCGGCGAGGTGCCGTCGGGCAGCCACCTGATCATGTGGGACGGCACCGACGACAGCGAGGCCTATGTCACGCTGTGCGAGAACTACACCGGCACCGGCGGCACCCCCTACATTCCCCGGCCGCAGGCGCAGATCCGCGCGGTGTTCGACGGCCTCGAACTGGTCGACCCCGGCTTCGTGTCGATCACCCAGTGGCGCCACGACACCGTCGAGGTGGGCGAGGTGCTGCCGATCTCGGCCTACGGCGCGGTGGCACGCAAACCCTGAACACCACCGGCCACCACCGGCAGCGCGACACCACCAGCCGCCCTGCCGGTGGTGCCGGGGACCGCTTGTCCGGCGAATGATGTTTCAGCACAGAAACATTCATGTGACATCCGATGGTCGGGGTAGCGAACGGCGAAGAACGGAAGCAAAGATGAGGAGACCGCCGACTCGCCCCGGGGACCATCTGTGAGTCGAGCGCCACCGATGCCGCGTGTGGAGCGAGATCGCCTATGCCACAAGGGAGCCCGCCGGTGAGCCAAGCATTCTTTCGTGTGACGACCGAGGTCCGCACCCAGACCGAGATCCTGATCCCGGAGCCCGAGGCGGTCGCCGGCTGGGAGGGCGGACAACTCCGCGGCATGGCCGTCGGCGCCGCACTGGCCCGCGCGGTCGAACGCGAGGTCGCGGCCAAGGGCCGGACCGATCTGCGGCCGGTCCGGTGGACCCTCGACCTGTTCCGCCCGGTCTTCCTGCGCCCCTGCCGCATTCGCGTCACCGTGGTGCGCGACGGCCGCAGGCTCTCGCTCTTCGACGCCGTGCTGATCCAGGACGACCGACCGGTCGCCCGCGCCGGCGCGCTGTACCTGCGGCCCGGGGTCGATCCGCAGGGTGTCTGCTGGTCGCCCGGCACCATCGCCGATCCCCCGCCCACCGATCGGCTCCCCGAACCCGGCCGGAATCGGGTCTACTTCAGCGAGGACGCGGGCTGGGGACCGGACCCGCGCACCCATCACAATGTGGGCCGCACCGGAATCTGGCACCAGCCCATCGCGGTGGTCGCCGGCGAAGAGCCGACGCCGTTCCAGTTCGTCGCCGGACTGGCCGACGTGACCAATGTGATCGCCAATCTCGGCAGCAACGGCCTCGAATACATCAATGCCGACGCCACACTCACGCTGACCCGGCTGCCGGAGGGCAACGAGGCCGGGCTGCTCTGCCTCGATCGGCTGGCCGAGGACGGCATCGTGATCGGCACGGCCGCGGTCTACGACCGCAAGGGGGTGTTCGGCACCACGACGGTCAGCTCCCTCGCGAACGCACGCGGTGCCGCCGATCTGAGCGTCATCGGGACGCTGGCGCGGGCCGGGGCCGCCGAGGCGGGCTGATCACGGCGCCGCGCGCAGTTCCCGCTTGTAGAGCTTGCCGGAATCGTCGCGCGGGAGTTCGGCCACGACGCTGATCCGCGAGGGCAGCTTGTAGGCCGCCAGTTCCCTGGACAGCGCCGCCGCGACCTCGTCGGGATCGAGAGCGTGGCCGGGACGGGCGACGAGGTACAGCACCAGCGCCTCGCCGAGGTCGTCGCCGGACGGCACACCGACCGCGGCGGCGTCCTCCACGCCGGCCAGTGCCATGGCCGCGTTCTCGATCTCGGCCGGGTAGATGTTCACCCCGCCGCGGATCACCACCTCGCTGGATCGCCCGGTCAGGAACAGGTAGCCGTCGGCATCGAGGTATCCGGTGTCGCCGACCCACAGCAGATCGCCGTGGGTGACCGCCGACCCGGCCCGGTGCAGGTAGTCGAAACGCGGCCAGTAGTCGGCGCCACGGACGAACACCCGCCCCGGCTGCCCGGCGGGCAGTTCCGCGCCGTCCTCGTCCAGGATCGCGACCGCCGACCCGTCGGCGGGGCGACCCACGCTGCCGGGCCGTGCCAGCCATTCCGCGGCACCGATCCAGGTGATGGTGCCGGTCTCCGTGCTGCCGAAGTATTCGATCAGCGCATCGCCGAACCAGTCGATCGCCGCCCGTTTGATCGCGGGTGGGCACGGCGCCGCCGAATGGATCAGGTGGGTGAGGCTTCTGGTGTCGTAGCGCTCGCGCACCTCGGCGGGCAGTGACAACAGCCGGGACAGCATCGTCGGCACGATCTTGGCCTGCTGGATGCGATGCCGCTGCACCAGCCGCAGGAATCGTTCGCTGTCCCAGCGCGGCATGATGGTGATGTCGGTGCCCATCCGCAGCGCGAGCACGGCCACCGCGTTCGGCGAGGTGTGATACATCGGCCCGGCCACCAGGATCCGGCCGCCGGGGGTCACCCCCATCCGCTGCGCGATGCCGCCCGCGATGGACAGCAGCTGGTGCGGCGTCATCCGTTCCCGCAGGACGCCCTTCGGGGTGCCGGTCGTGCCGGAGGTGTAGATCAGTCCCATCGAATCGGCCACGGCGCCGTCGAGATAGCCGACCGGCTCGGGATGGTCGGTGATCCACTCCGTCAGGAGCGGATGCCTGCCCGTCGGCACCGACAGCGCGAGGTCGAGCCCGGCCTCGGACAGTGTCGTTGCCGGCATGGCGATCTCGACGATCCGGGCCGTGCTGCCCACGCGGTCGCGGGCGTCTTCGACCGTGGCGACGAACTCGGTGTGCGCGAAGATCACGCGCGGGGCACAGTCGGCGAGCACATGGGCGACCTCGCCCGCCCGCCAGCGGGTATTGATCGGCACCGGGTTCCCGCCCGCCGACGCGATGGCCAGCGACACCTCGAGGAATTCGATGTCGTTGCGGGCCAGCACCGCGACCCGGTCCCCACGGCCGACACCGGCGGCGAGCAGTGCCGCGGCCAGGCGGCCCGCCCGGTCGTGCGCGTCTGGCTGGGCACGCAATCGGTCGCCGCAGCGGATGATCGGAGTCGCGGTGTCGGCCATCGCTACCTTCGCCTCGGGAGTCGGTGTCCCTCAGCGTATCCGGACCCCGGAGCGGGGACAGTGCCGCGCGGCTCAGGTCGCCAGGTCGATGGCGACGGCGCGCCCGGTGCGGAACCAGTACTCGTGCAGCGCACGGATCTTCGCGCGCGAGGGCAGGCCGCGCAGGTGGAGCGCGCACTCACCGACATCGACCGGGACCACGGTGTCGCACAGCAGCGCGCGGGCGACCTCGAGCTCCGCCGGATCGGTGATCTCCCTGGCCGTGCCGTGGTGGGTGCCGTCGCGCAGTTCCAGGGTGACGCGCGGATCGGCGCGAACATTGCGCAGCCACGCGTTGACCGCCTGCGGCCGGTCGAGGGTGACCTGGGGCGGCATCAGCTGCACCAGATACGCCCGATCACCGGCCCGCATCACCCGCACGCATTTCGGGCGGGGCAGGCCGGTCTTGCGTCCGGTGGTCGTGAGGATGCCGTAGCCACGGGGAACCCGCAGCCGGAACCACGGCAGCATCCCGGCGCTGAGCAGCTTGCCGTCGCGCGGACCGCGGATCAGCCGACCGTGCTTGCCGACTTCCGCCTGCGCCGCCGCTCGCCGGGCGCGCTGCTCCGCTGCCTCGTCCATCTGTCCATCATGCGCGCACCGGCCCGGGGGCGTCGCCGCTTCGCCGGTCACCGCGACGGCGGGTGCACGCCGGGATCGCGGTGCAGCAGCCACCACGCGACGATGAGGTCGTCGGTCCGGCCCAGATCGAGGCCGGTGAGCTCGGCGAAGCGGGTGAGCCGATTGCGGACGGTATTGCGGTGCAGGTACAGCCGGGCCGCCGTGTCGTCGATGCGCTGGTCGCAATCGAGGTAGGTCCCGACCGTACCGAGGATCTCGTCGGCTCCGCCGTGGCGGCGCAGCGGCGCCAGGTGTTTGTCCGCGAGCAGCCGCGCGATGTCCTCGGCCTCGCCGAGCAGCGGGAGCGGCCCCAGCGATCCGAGATCGACCAGGCCGCTCCTGCCGTGCCGCATCGCGAGATCGAACGCGCGACGCGCCTCCCGGTAGGACGTCGCGGCGTCGCCGAGCGGTACCGCGGATCCCACAGCGACCAGGCTGCCGTCCGGCAGCGTGTCCGGGGTCCGCGGCAGCAGGGCGACCAGGTGCTGATCCACCACCGTGTCCACGACCGGCAGTCGCGTCGTCGAACCGCGTGCCCGCAGGGCGGCGAGCAGGTCCGTGGCCGCGGCCGTACCGTTCCACGCGGCGCAGGCGATCCGGTACCGGTGCGCGGGATCGAGCCGGTGCTCGCGCGCCTCGGCGCGCAGGACCGCCGGGGCGACCGTGCCGTCGACGAGGCTGCGCAGGAAGTCGGCCCGCCGCGCGGCCCCGGTCACCGCCCGTTCCCGCAGCACCCGGTGGATCGCGGTGGCGGACGCGGTCGCCCATTCCCAGGTGAGGTCCTGCATCTCGTCGATCTCGGCGGCGGGCACCCCGTGCGCGGCGGCCCGGCGGCGGATCAGCTCGAAGATCCGGCGCGCGCCGATCTGCAGGCTGTGCGCCACCAGATCCAGCGGGATCTGCTGGTCGGCCCAGGATCTGGCCAGGGTGGTGAGCTCGTCGAACCCCGCCTGCGCGGCGTCGTCCTCGCCCAGTTGCCCGACGACGATGCGCAGCACAGCCCGGGTGTTGGTCTCGATCGAGCCCGCGTCGACCTGGTCGTAGACCGGGATGCTGTCGCGGTAGAGCCGTGTCAGGTCGGCGGCCATCTCGTTGAGTTCCGGATCGACCTCCGCGATCAGCGCGGCCACCCGGGCCGCGGCCTTGCGCCGCCGTGGTCCCAGCTCGAGCGCGGGCATCGGCGGAGTGGTGTGCATACGCACAGTCAACTCGGGTGGCGCGCCTATTTCAACGTCGCTGACCGGGGCCCAGAATGGCATGTGCACAGAGCGCGGCAGTGGGCGGCGCTCGATCACAGGGGAGGCACGCATGGTCGTCGGTGCTCGGTCGGGACCTCGGATGACGCCGGTGCGCTGGTCGCCACCGACGGCGACACGCAGGGCCGGGCAGCGCCGGAGCACGCCGCCGATGCCCGCGATCCGGCGGATCGAGCTCCCCGGCGCGGGCCCCGAAGACGTGGTGATCGGTGCCGACGGCCTCGTCTACACCGGCATCGCCGACGGCCGGATCCTGCGCGTCGACCTCACCACCGGGACCGTCGAGACGGTCACGCACACCGGCGGCCGTCCGCTGGGCCTGTGCGCGGTCGCCGACGGAACCCTGCTCGTCTGCGACGCCCACCGCGGCCTGCTGCGCTGGACCGGGACCGAACTCGAGGTCCTGGTGGACACCGTCGACGACGGCCCGGTGAACATGGCCAGCAATGTCGTGCGGGACCCTCGCGACGGCACCGTCTATTTCACCGCGTCCTCCCGCCGCTGGCCGCTGGACCTGTGGATGGGCGATCTCATGGAGCACTCCGGCACCGGCCGCCTGTTCCGGTACTCCCCCGACGGAACGACCGAGACCCTGCTCGACGGTCTCCAGTACGCCAACGGCGTCGCCTTCACCCCCGATCAGGACTCACTGATCGTCGCCGAGACGGCGGCCTACCGGCTCAACCGCTACTGGCTGCGCGGCCCGAAGGCCGGTACCCGCGAGGTACTGGTCGACAATCTGCCCGGTTTCCCCGACAACATCGCCCTCGGTTCCGACGGACTGATCTGGGTCACCCTGGCCTCGCCCCGCAATCCCCTGCTCGATCGGCTGCTGCCGACCCCGCCCCTCGTGCGACAACTGTTGTGGCAGGTGCCCGATCGGCTCAAGCCGCGCCCGGTCCGCACCGCCTGGGTGATCGCGGTCGATCCGGACGGGACCATCGTCCACGACCTGCAGCGCGACGGCGCGGACTACGCGATGGTCACCGGCGTCGCCGAGGCGCACGGCACGCTCGTGCTCGGCAGCCTGGACGAAACCGCCCTCGCGATCACCCACCTCCCCGCCTGACCACCGGCGAGATCACCACCCGTTCCCTTTCCCCGAAAGCAGAGACATGGACTTCGCACCCAGTGCCCGCGCCACCGATCTCGCCGGCCGCGTCCGCGGCTTCATCGCCGAGGAGATCGCCCCGATCGAGGCGGACTATCACCGCCGGGTAGCCGCGCTGCGCGAGACCGGCGCCGATCCGTGGGATCCACTGCCCGTGCTCGCCGACCTGCGCGCCATGGCCCGCGCGGCCGGACTGTGGAATCTGTTCCTGCCCGCCGCCCACGCCGGCGAGTACGCCGCGCGCTTCGGGACCGACGGCGGCACCGGCCTCACCAATGTCGACTACGCCCCGATCGCCGAGGAGACCGGGCGCTCGTTCCTGGCGCCGTACGTCTTCAACTGCAACGCACCGGATTCCGGGAACATGGAGGTCCTGCTCCAGTACGGCGACGCCGCGCAACGGCAGCGGTGGCTCGAACCGCTGCTCGACGGCGGCATCCGGTCCGCCTTCGGGATGACCGAACCCGACGTCGCGTCCTCCGACGCCACCAATATGGCGGCCACCGCCGTCCTCGACGGCGAGGACGTCGTCGTGAACGGCCGCAAATGGTGGACCACCGGCATCGGCCATCGCGACTGCGCGCTCATCATCTTCATGGGCCTGACCTACCCCGAGGCCGAGAAGCATCGCAGGCACACGATGGTGCTGGTCCCCGTCGACACTCCCGGGGTGCGGATCGAGCGGATGCTGCCCGCGATGGGCCGCTACGACGAGCCGTTCGGCCACGGTGAGGTGTCGTTCTCCGACGTGCGCGTGCCCGTCGCGAACATCGTGCTCGGCCCCGGTCGCGCCTTCGAGATCGCCCAGGGCCGTTTGGGTCCCGGCCGCGTCCACCACTGTATGCGGCTGATCGGCCTGGCCGAGGCCGCGCTCGCCGCGGCCTGCGAGCGGGCGACGATCCGCACCGCGTTCGGCAAGCCGCTGGCCCGGCTCGGCGGCAACCGGGAACGGATCGCGCAGGCGCGCATCGCGATCGACGCCGCGCGTCTGCTCGTCCTCAACGCGGCCTGGAAGCTCGACACCGTCGGCGCGTTCGGCGCGCTCAGCGAGATCAGCCAGATCAAGGCGCACGTGCCGTCGATGGCGCAGCACGTCATCGACTTCGCCATGCAGATCCACGGTGGTGCCGGGCTGTCCGACGATGTGCCGCTGTCGGCCGCCTGGACGACCGCGCGGGCGATCCGCCTGGCCGACGGTCCCGACGAGGTGCACCTGGACATGGTCGGGCGGCTCGAGCTCGCCAAGTACGGGCAGGGGCGCTGACGTGGCCCGAGTGCTGATCACCGGCGGGGCGTCCGGCCTGGGTGCCGCCTTGGCCCGACGCTTCGCCGCTCGCGGTGACCGGGTCGTGGTCACCGATCTCGCCGACGACGCCCCGGTGCCCGCGGGCGCCTCGTATCTGCGCCTGGACATCACCTCCGAGCAGGACTGGGACCGCGCCCGCGACACCGTCCGCTCCACCCTGGGCGGCCTCGACATCCTCATCAACAACGCGGGCATCGCGGCGGGCGGGCGCATCGACCGGGTGCCCGCTGAGGAGTGGGCCCGGGTCATGTCGGTCAATGTGCTCGGTGCCGCGACCGGGTGCCGGACCTTCACCCCGATGTTCCAGGCGCAAGGCAGCGGTCACCTGGTCAATATCGCCTCGATGGCCGGTCTCGTGCATCCACCGGCGATGGCGCCCTATACCGCCGCCAAGGCCGCGGTCGTCGCCCTCAGCGAGAGCCTTCGCTACGAGCTGGCGCCGCACGGCATCGCCGTCTCGGTGGTGTGCCCGTCGTTCTTCCACACCGACCTGGCGTCGTCACTGAGCGACGCCGACCCGCTGATGTCCGAGATCGCCCGCCGCCTGATCGACGGCGCGACCGCCGACGCCGAGGCCATCGCCGCCGCCGCACTCGCCGGCATCGACGCCCGCCGCTTCCTCGTCCTGACCGACCGGTCCGGACGCGTGGCCTTCTGGACGAAACGACTGCTGCGCCCGCTCTACGACCGGCAGCTGACCACGATCGGCCGTCGCATCACGGCGGCCGAGAACAAGGAGACTTCCCGATGAGTACCGGCACCATCGTCATCACCGGCGCCAGCGCCGGGCTCGGCGCCGAGATGGCGCGGCAATTCGCCGCGCGCGGTTACGATCTCGGCCTCTGCGCCCGCCGGGTCGACCGCCTCGACGACCTGCGCGACGAACTCGTCGCCGCCCATCCCGGCATCGTGGTCCGCACCGCCGCCCTCGATGTCACCGACGACGCCGCCGTGCAGACGGTATTCGAGAAGTTCCGGGCCGAATTCGGCGTCCTCGACCGGGTCGTGGTCAACGCGGGCCTCGGCCACGGGGCTGCCCTCGGCACCGGCGGGCACGCCGCCAACCGGCGGACCGCGCTCACCAATTTCGTGGGCGCGCTCTCCCAGAGCGAGCACGCGCTGGCGGCGTTCCGGGCGCAGGGCCGCGGTCACCTGGTCCTCATCTCGTCGTTCTCCGCGCTGCGCGGTATGCGCCGTTCGATGACGGTCTACGCCGCGAGCAAGGCCGGTGTCGCCGCCCTCGCCGAAGGCCTGCGCTCGGAACGCATTCCCGGCGTGGACATCTCGCTGATCTGCCCCGGCTACATCCGATCGGAGATGACCGACCGCAAGGAGGGCCGCACCACCTTCATGGTCGACACCGAGCCCGGCGTCGCCGCGATGGTCCGCGCGATCGAGGCGCGCAAATCGGTCGCCTACGTCCCGGCGTGGCCGTGGGTTCCGCTGTCGGTCGTGGTGAAGCGGCTGCCGGTGTCACTGCTACGGCGGCTGACATGACCCGGTCCGCCACCCGCACCGTGCGCGCCGAGGACGCCTTCGATGTCGCCGCCCTGGCGGCGTGGCTGCGCACCGAGACCTCCGAAACCCTCACCGGGCTCCCGCAGGTGCGTCAATTCTCCGGTGGCGCTTCCAATCTCACCTATCTCGTGCAGTACCCCGAGCGGGATCTGATCCTGCGCAGGCCGCCCGGCGGGCACCGCGCCGACGGCGCGCACGACATGGCGCGCGAGTACCGTGTGCAAACCGCCCTCGGCCCGGTGTTCGACTACGCACCGCCGACGGTCGCGCTGTGCGAGGACGACAGCGTGCTCGGTTCGCCGTTCTACCTGATGGAACGGCTCGACGGCCTCATCCCGCGCAAGGAACTCCCACCCGAACCCACCTGGACGGCGCCGCGGGTGCGCGCACTGTGCACCAATGTGCTCGACGTCCTCGTCGACCTGCACGCCATCGATCCGACCGCCGCGGGCCTGGACTGGATGTCCAAGGGCCCCGGCTATGTCACCCGGCAGGTGTCCGGCTGGTCCGATCGCTATCGCCGCGCCCGCACCCGCAACGTCGGCTCGTTCGAGTCGGTCATGTCGTGGCTGGCCGCCCACCAGCCGCCCGATCGCGCGACAGCCTTGATCCACAACGACTTCCGCTTCGACAACATCGTGCTCGACCCCGCCGACCCGATCCGGCCCATCGGGCTGCTCGACTGGGAGATGGCCACCATCGGCGACCCGCTGATGGACCTCGGCAGTGCCCTGGCCTACTGGGTCCAGGCCGACGACAACCTCGCCTTCAGATTCTTCCGGCGCCAGCCCACCCACACCCGCGGCATGCTGACCCGCGACGAGGTGGTCGAATACTACTGTCGCCGCACCGGAATCGGGCTCACGGATCGCGAATGGGCCTTCTACGAGGTCTTCGGGCTGTTCCGCCTGTCGGTGATCTGCCAGCAGATCTACTACCGCTACTACCACCGCCAGACCACCAACCCGGCCTTCCGCTCCTTCGGTCTCGCCGTCCGACTCCTGGAATGGCGCTGCCGCGCGGTCATCCGCCGTAGCAAGTGAGCGTCGGCCTCAGAGCCCGGTGTTCTCCGCGAACACCGGGCTGGCCAGCACGAAACTCGCGAAGTCCAGCTTCCGGATCTTCCAGGCGCCGTCGCGCCGCACGAACTCGAACGCGTACCCGCCCGACAGCAGTTGATGCCTGCCGTCGGACGTCAGGCGGAAATAGATCACGTCGGCCGTCGCGGTCGCGGTGTCACCCGCGATCTCGACCACCGATTCGAACTTTCGAGTGACCGTGGATGATTCGTGCCGAAGTAACCGGTCGAGCAGGGTGACGACCCGACGTGATCCGCAACGATCGCTGCGCGACCTCATTCGGCGCAGCTAGTTCTTGAAGGCGTCCTTGAACTTCGCGGCGGACTGTTTCAGGTTGCCCTTGGCTTGTTCGATGCGGCCTTCGGCCTCGAGGCTTCGATTACCGGTGGCGCGACCGAACACCTTCTTGATCCGGCCCCTGGTGGCCTCGACGGAATTCGCGATCTTCTTGCTCATACTCATGGCGGTTTCCTCGCTGTCTGAGAACCAAGTCAACGCCGCGGTCTCCTCGGTGTCAACGATGCTGCGCTATGGCAGAGCATCGTCAGCCGATCGCGCCCTGTTCACGCAGGGCGGCGAGCTCGGCGGGAAGGAAGCCCCAGTCGCCCAGCACCTCGTCGGTGTGCTCACCGGGTTCAGGCGGTGGGCGCTGGATCATGCCCGGCGTGCGGCTGAATCGCGGCGCGGGGGCGGGTTGGACCACTCCGTCGATGTCGACGAAGGTGCCGCGAGCGCGGAGGTGTGCGTGTCGCGGTGCTTCGGCGAGCGAGAGCACCGGAGCCAGGCAGGCCTCCTGACCATCTGCGAGGGCACACCACTCGTCGCGGGTCCTCGTCAGGAATATCGCCGTGAATCGTTGGTGCACCGACGGCCACTGCGATCTGTCGTGCTGGTCGGGCATCTCGGATTCGTCGATGCCCATGATGCGCAGCAGGTTGCGCCAGAATCGGGATTCGTTGGCGCCCACGCTGATCCAGCCGCCGTCGGCCGTTTCGTAGACGTTGTACCAGGGCGCGCCCGAGTCGAGCCGGTTCACGCCGCGTTCGTCGCTCCAGTAGCCGGCGGCGAACAGGCCGTAGAACAGGGTCATCAGGGAGGCCGAGCCGTCGACCATGGCGGCGTCGACCACCTGGCCACGGCCCGACGTCGTGCGCTCCAGGAGCGCGGAGACGAGGCCGAGCGCCAGATACAGTGAGCCGCCACCGAAGTCGCCTGCCAGGTTGAGCGGAATCGCGGGCGGTTCGCCCGCGCGACCCACCGCGTGCAGGACGCCGGTGAGCGAGATGTAGTTGATGTCGTGGCCGGGATCCTGGGCCAGCGGGCCGCCTTGGCCCCAGCCCGTCATCCGGCCGTACACCAGCGCCGGGTTGGCCGCGAGGCACTGCTCGGGTCCCAGTCCCAGCTTCTCCGCGACGCCAGGACGGAATCCCTCGAGCAGGATGTCGGCCTCGACGACCAGTTTCAGCACGGCCGCCACGGCGGCGGGCTTCTTCAGATCGACGACAGCGCTGCGCCTGCCGCGGTTGAGCAGATCGAATCGGGCGTCGATCGGGGCGCCGCCGTCGTAGCCGGGTGGCCGGTCCAGCCGGATGACGTCGGCGCCCAGGTCCGCCAGCAGCATGGCGCAGAACGGGGTCGGCCCGACCCCGCCGAGTTCGACGACACGAACGCCGGCCAGTGGCCCGCGCGCGTCACCCATGGCCGAGCCCACCCGGACGCTGCCCCAGGCTGTCCCGCAGCGCGTCGTCGGAGGCCCCGATATCCTGCGCCGCGGGCAGCGGCGGCGGGCGGCGGCCGTCGAAGGACAACGGCAACCCGACCACCCCGATCTCGTCCGCGGACGGCGCGCCGATGATGCCCAGTGCCCTGGTCTGTTCGTGGGCGACCATCTCGGCGGTGGTCTGCACCGGCGCGACCGGAACACCGAAGTCCTGCAACCGTTTCTGCCAGTACTCGCGCGGCTGCCCGGCCAGCCGATCACCGATCAGGCGGTCGATCTCGGCGCGGTTGGCCAGCCGTCCGGCGTTGGTGGCGAACCGGTCGTCGCTCGCCCATTCCGGCCGGTCCAGCGCCTCGCTCAAACGCGCGAACAGGCCGTCGTTGCCGCAGCTGACGATCAGATCGCCGTCGGCGGCCGAGTACGCGCGGTGCGGCACGATGAACGCGACGCCGGAGCCGTGCCGCTCGCCGGGCGCGCCGTCGGTGTTGTAGCCGGCCACGCCGACCGACATCCACGTGATCGCCGTTTCCAGCAGGGAGGCGTTCACCGCGGCCCCGTCGAGCTTGGACCGGCGCCGGTGCAGCGCGGCGAGGATGCCGATGGCGGCCCACATGCCGGTGCCGAAGTCGATGATCGACACTCCAGCGCGCACGGGCGCGCCGTCGTGTTCGCCGGTGATGCTCATGATGCCGGAGAAGGCCTGCATCAGCGGGTCGTAGCCGGGCAGGGTGTTCATCGGCCCGGTGTGGCCGAAGGCGCCGACCTCGCAGTGCACGAGTTCGGGCTTGGTCACCCGCAGGCTTTCGGCGTCGAGGCCGTACTTCGCCGCGGAACCCGGCCGCAGATTGTGCAGGAACACATCGGCGCGTTCGGCGATCAGCTGATGCAGCAGCGCGAGCTGATCGCGGTCCTTGATGTCGATGCGGATGGAGCGTTTGCCCCGGTTGAGCGCGTGGAACGCCGCGCCGCTGCCCTGCCACATGCTCGGGCCCCAGCCGCGCGAGGAGTCGCCGGTGGGCCGCTCGACCTTCCAGACCTCGGCGCCGAGTTCGGCGAGGATCTTGCCGGTGAACGGCGCCGAGGCACTGTCGCCCAGTTCGACCACGACGATTCCGGACAGTGGAAGTTCGTTCTGCATCGGCTGCTCCTGTCCTCGTCGTGATCGATCATGTCCTGTCATCGTGCACCTCTACCCGGGGCTCGTGGCGGTGAAAACCGGGATGGTCTGGGCGCCGCGTTCGACGAACCGGACGGTGACGTCCTGGTCGATCGCGATCGACTCCGGCTCGCCCTCGATCTGGGCGAAGAGCACATAGCCCTCGGCCATCTGTACGAACCCGACCGTGTACGGGGTGATCGACGCCCACACCGGGGTCGGGCCGCGCGTCACCGTACTGAAGGAATAGACCGTGCCTCGCCCGGCCGACTCCGCCCAGACCAGCGCGGCCGAGGAGCAGTAGGGGCAGGACGAGTGTGCGGGCCAGACGGCTTCGGCGCAGTCGGCGCAGCGCTGGTAGGTCAGCCGCTGTTCGTCCAGGGCCGCCCAATAGGGCGCGGCGTCGAGCAGTTGGTAGGGCTGCGGCCACTCGGTGGGTGCGGTTGCTTCGCTCATGATGTTCTCCGATTCCGCTCAGGCCGCCAGCACGAGGACACTGCCCGCGGCCAGCATGCCGCCCGCGCCCTGGACCAGCGCGGTTTCCGGCTTGCGGTTCGGTGCCAGGCCCAGCGGCTGCCCGCGCAGCTGGCGCACGGTCTCGACGATGGTGTCCATGTTGCAGGAGATGCCGGGCTGGCCGAAGGACAGCCAGCCGCCGTTGGTGTCGGTCGGCAGGTCGCCGTCGATCCCGGTGCGGCCTTCGCGATAGATGTCGATGCCGTGTCCCTTCTTCGCGAAGCCCAGGTCCTCCATGACGATGGGGCCCATGTGCGCGAAGTTCACCGACATCTGCACCATGTCGATGTCGGACGGGCCGAGCCCGGACATCGCGTAGGCCTGCCGGGCGGCCTCGATGGTGGCGGTGTGGGTGAGATTGGGCAGCGTGCCGAAGCCGGGAAACTTGCAGGCGCGCATGTTCATCCGGTCCGACAGGTATTCGTGCGTGGTGGCCGAGCCGTACCCGTGCAGGTAGACCGGTTTCTGATGCGCCCGCACATTGTCGGGCGCGGTGACGACCAGCGCGCCGCCGGTGCCGCCGCCCCAGGTGGAACACATCCACCGGCGCAGCGGGGTGGCCACATACGGCGAGGCGAGCACGGTGGCGACATCGATCTCGCCGTGCCGGGCCTTGGCCGCGTGCGGATGGTGCGCGCCCCAGCGCTGATTGGCGACAGCGACTTCCGCGAGATCGGTTTCGGTGATCCCGAATTCGTGGAAGTACCGGCGCGCGGCCTGGGCGTAGAGCGACGGGATCGTCGGTCCGTACATCACTTCGTACTGCGGATCCGCGTCGGCCTCCGCGCCCATGGCCACGGCGTCGACGAACAACTCCGTCGCATCGCTCTGCAGGCACAGCACGTACTCCGCCTTGCCCGCGGCGATCATCTGCGCGGCCTGCGCGAGCGTGGCGGTCAGGCCGGCGCCGTGCAGGGTGAGTTCACTGGTGAACGTCAACGGCATCTGCATGTGCGAGGCGAAGATGTTGTTCCACTGCGAGCGCTTGTCGGCCCACGGCGAGCGGCCGGTGAACAGGGCGTCCACCTGGTTCTTCGTGATCCCCGCGTCGGCGAGCGCCGCCACGGTGGCCGCGACGGCCAGCTGCAGCGGGTCCTGGCGATTCGCGCGTGTGGCATAGGCGTCGCCCATGCCCACGATCGCGGCGACGGGTTGTGCGGTCATCAGGTCAGCCCCGCACCTTTTCGGTCGGCAGCGAGGCGCCGACGAGGGCGTCGAGGTCCGCGCGCTTGCGCAGCATGAGCAGGCTCCACTCGCTGCGCTGGACCACGTCGCCGTGCTGGTTGAGTGCCTTCATCAGGAACGTGATGACGCCGAACTTCTCGTCCTTGTCCTGCTTCGCCACGACCTCGGCGGTGACGTAGATGGTGTCGTTGATCAGCACCGGCTTCAGGTAACGCAGATTGTCGATGCCGTAGTTCGCCTGGATCGACGGGCCGAACTGGATCAGGCCGGTCATCAGCGAATAGGTCAGCGATCCCTGCACCAGGCGCTCACCGAAGCGGGTCTGCGCGGCGTAGTGGACATTGGAGTGGATCTCGATCCAATTGCCGGTCAGCGCACAGTAGTTCACCACGTCGGCTTCGGTGATGGTACGTCCGCCCGAGCGGAAGACGGTGCCGACCTCGATCTCGTCGAGCGGCATGTCGATACGGTTGTTGATGGTGGCCATCGCAGGTTCTCCTCGAAATTGTTGCGGGCGTGCGGGATCAGAGGCGCATCGACTTGGCGATGATGGTGCGCTGGATCTGCGAGGTGCCGCCGCCGATGGTGGACTGCACGCTCTCGCGCAGGTAGCGCTCCATGTCGGCCTCGGGCAGGTTGGCGTAGCCGCCGAGGATCTGCATGCCGTCGAGCGCGCACTGCTTGAGGGTCTCGGAGCCGTAGAGCTTGGCCATCGAGGTCTCGCGGGCGGCGGGCAAGCCGGCGGCCTTCATCTTGGCGGCGCGGTAGCAGAGCAGCCGCGCGGCGTCGACCCGGGTCTGGTTCTCGGCCAGCATGTGCTTGAGCACCTGGAACTCGTAGATCGGCTTGCCGAACTGGATGCGCTCGTGGGCGTACTTGTTCGCGGCCTTGACGGCCTCCTGGGCATTGCCGACGTAGGCGGCGGCGACCGCGCAGCGCTCGAGCTCGAGGTGGTCGGTGATGATCTTCCAGCCCTGGCCGACCTCGCCCAGCAGCGCGTCGGCGGGGACGCGAACCTCGTCGAGGAAGATCTCGGTGGTGCCGGTGGCGTGCCGCGACAGGGTCGGCAGCTTGCGGATGTCCAGGCCGGGAGTGTCGTTCGGGATCAGCAGGACCGACAGGCCGCCGTGCTTGTCGTCGGCGTCGGTGCGCACCAGCATCGCGATGACGGTGTCCTTCGCGGCGGCACCCGAGCACCACAGCTTCTGGCCGGAGACGATCCAGTCACCGTTCTCGTCGCGTCGGGCGCGGGTCTTGGTGTTGGAGGCGTCGGAGCCGGCGTCGGGCTCGGAGATCGAGACCGAGAAGCGGATCTGGCCGTCG
Source organism: Nocardia sp. NPDC003269 (assembly GCF_042888005.1). Classification (NCBI taxonomy): domain Bacteria; kingdom Bacillati; phylum Actinomycetota; class Actinomycetes; order Mycobacteriales; family Nocardiaceae; genus Nocardia; species Nocardia sp. NPDC003269. Next base: position 318,470 of record NZ_JBIAPA010000003.1, on the reverse strand, counting down.
ATGAACGGCTTGACGTAGCGCGCCTTCTGCTCGTCGGTGCCGTACTTGAGGATGTTCATGGCGGTGAAGGTGGGCACCAGCACCGAGCAGGCGAAGTCGAAGCCGAACTTGCCCAGACCCTCGGCCATCAGCGAGTAGTCGAAGATGTCGCCGCCGGAGCCACCGTCGGCCTCGTCGATCAGGATGCCGAGCCAGCCCTGGGCGGCGATCTTCTCGTACGCCTCGTACGGGTACTCGCGGCCCACATCGCACTTGCGCACGTACTCGACGGTGATCTCGTCGTCCATGAACTTGTTCACGACATCGAGCCAGGCGGACTGCGCCTCGTCCAGGAAGTTCGAATTCATTCTCTGTGCTCCGTAATGCGATGGTTTCGGATAATTGTTCGCCGAGCATTACGGTATTCCCGCTCCGGCCACGCGCCAAGTGATGATCTTCGAATTCATCATTCGACAGTTTCGAATCCCCTTCCCCCGTTGGCAAGTGAAGAATTTCGAAGTCGCGATTCGAAGACAGCGAATTGAATAGCGGTAATTGCCGAACTATGGTCGGAGAAACAATCGCCGCCGGACGACAACGGTAGCGCGGCGGTTTTGCATCGGCCATTCGGGAGTTCATCATCATGAGAAAAGTTCCTTTCTCGGCGCAGTACTGGAGTGCCGTCGAGACCCTGTCCGCGACGGAATCGCGCCGGGTCCAGGACGAGCGGCTCCGGGAGCAGCTCACCTACCTGGCCGCGCACAGCGCGTTCTACCGGGCGAAGTTCGCCGAGCACGGGGTGGACGTGGACAAGGTCCGGACGGTCGCCGACCTGGCCGGACTGCCGTTCACCGAGAAGCAGGAACTGCGTGACAGCCTGGCCTCGACCCCGCCGCTGGGCGCGCACGTCGCGGCCGACGCCGCCGACATCGTGCAGATCCAGGCCTCCTCGGGGACCACCGGCTCGCCCTCCTACGTCGGCCTCACCGAGCGCGACATCCGCACCTGGAGCGAGCTGGGCGCCCGTGCCCTGTACGCCAACGGCTTCCGCCCCGGTGACCGGTTGCTGCACGGGTTCGGCATGAGCAAGGGCTTCGTCGGCGGACTGCCGATCGTGCAGATCCTGCAGTACATGGGCATCGTCGACATCCCCATCGGCGCCGAAGCCGGCGCCGAGCGGTTGCTGCGGGTGCAGGCCGACCAGCGACCGAATGCCCTGATCGGCACCCCGTACTTCCTCACCCACCTCGCCGAACAGGCACCGCGGATCGTCGGCCGCGCCGCCGCCGAGCTCGGCGTGCGGGCGATCAGCGTCGGTGGCGAGCCGGGCGGCGGACTGCCCGCGGTCCGCGAGAAGCTCGAATCCCTCTGGGGCGCCACGGCACGAGAAATGCTGGGCGGCACCGACATCGCGTGCACCTACTGGGGCGAGTGCGAGGTCGGCGACGGCATGCACTTCCTGTCGCCGGACCTGATGATCGCCGAACTCGTCGACCCCGAGACCGGCGACCAGGTCGCGCCGGTGGCGGGAGCCACCGGCGAGCTCGTCTACACCGCGCTGCGCCGCCAGGCCTCGCCCCTGCTGCGCTTCCGCACCCGCGACCACGTGGTGGTCACCGGCACCGACTGTGCGTGCGGCCGGACGGGGTACAAGGTGCGCTGCGTAGGCCGCACCGACGACATGCTCATCGTGCGCGGCATCAATCTGTTCCCTTCGGCGGTCAAGGAACTCGTCATGGAACTGGCGCCCGCCACGACGGGCGAGATGCGCATCCGCGCCGACTTCGAGGGCCACTCCACCCAGCGACCGCTGCCGCTGGTCGTCGAGTTCGCGCCGCACCTGAGCGTCGAGCAGCAGAGCGACCTGCGTGCCACCATCGAACAGCGGGTGCGCTCGGCGCTCAACGTGAAGGCGGTCGTCGAGCTCGTGCCCGACGGCACCCTGCGGCGCCCCGACCACGTGAAGGTCGCCCTGATCGAGCGCGTCCCGGCACTCTGAATGCAACATATACGATATATAGCATTTGGTGACGGCGTATGATCGAGCTCACCGGTACGGCGCACACGGAGGTGGAATGGGCACGCTCAACCGGCTGCATCTGATCCGGCAGGTGGACCTGTTCACCCTGCGGCTGTTCCTCTCGGCCATCGAGGAGCAGCAGATCGGCCTGGCCGCGATCAGGGAGAACATCGCGGCCTCCACCGCCACCAAACGCATCCAGGTGCTCGAGAACATCGCCGGCGTCAAGCTGCTCGAGCGCACACCCAAGGGCGTCGTCCCGAGCGCGGCGGGCGCCATTCTGGCCCGGCACGCGCGGATGATCTTCGACAGCCTCGACGACATGCGCACCGAGTTCGCCTCGCTCACCGAGGGGGTCCAGGGCGAGCTGCGGATCGTCTCGGCGCGGTCGGTGCTCGTGCCCTTCCTGGCCCGTGAACTCGGCGAGTTCGGCCGCGAGTACCCGCTGGTGGATCTGGTCGTGCACGAGGTGGAGAACGCCGACATCGTGCAGGAGGTCGCGCGCGGCGAGGCCGACCTCGGCGTCTTCGCCTCCGCCTACGGACTCGACCTGGACGGCGTCGACGTGACCCCGTACCGGCGTGACCGGCTAGTCGCGGTGGTGCCGCTGGGCCACCGGCTCAGCGAGGCGGGCAGCGTCACCATCGGCGATCTGCTGCCGGAGAACCTGATCGCCCCGCGCGCGCTGGTCGGCGCGTTGCGCGCGGCGGCGCACCGTATCGGCCTGGACTACGCGCCCAAGCACGTGCTGCGCAGTGGCGGCGCCGCCATCAGCCTGGTCAACGCCGGACTCGGGGTCACCGTGCAGCCGGAGTGCCTGGTCGGGCACGAATGGACCGGCCGGGTCGCCGTGCTCGAACTGGCCGAGCCGTGGGCCGAGCGCCGGATCCACCTCGCCACCGCCCGCGGCCGCGAGTTCAGCCCGGCTACGAAGATCCTCGTCGAACAGCTGCTGACCCGGCCGATCGACGACCCCGAGCCGACCGACGACTTCTGAGTCACCCCGTCACTCCTCCCGCGCCGGTGCGTGTCACCACCGGCGAATCGGTGTGCGCCACAGAAAAATACGGACATGATCGAACCGCACTCCCCGCCATTCCGCGGTTCGTTCCCGGCCCGAAACGTCACCTCATCGGCGGCGAGTGGGTCGACGCCGCCTCGACAAGGCCGCCCCGGGGGCCGCGATGGACATCTTCACCAACAGCGGCCAGGTTCGACGACCTCGACGAGGCGCTGGCCGGCGACACCCCCTACGGACTGGCGGGCGGGGTCTGGACCCGCGACCTGTCCACCGCGCGCACGGTGGCCCGCGGCATCGACGCGGGCACCATCTGGTCTATATCAATCTCGGCCGACGAGGCTGCCGCGGGACGCCCCGGCGTACGATCAGCGAACACACTGAGGCGGGGTAGTCCAACGAGGTGATGTCGCATGGTCGAGACGGATGTGCTGGTCGTCGGTGCCGGTCCGGTGGGCACGGCCGCCGCTGTCGAACTGGTCCGGCGCGGGGTGCGCTGCCGGGTCGTCGACACGCAGGCCCACCCGCCCAGATACGCCAAAGCGGTCGGCATCCAGCCGCGCACGCTGGAGCTGTTCGAGGGGATGGGCGTTCTCCGCGACGTCCTCGACGCCGCGATCCTGATCCGCGGCCAGCTCGTCTTCGTCAACGGCGTCGAGTCGGGGCGGCTCGACCTGGCGCTGCCACCCGAGGTGCCGTTCGCCTTCGTCGGGCTGCCCCAGTACGAGACCGAGCGCATTCTCTGGCAGCGGCTGGCCGCGCTGGGCACGCACGTGGAACGCGGGGTGACGCTGACCGGGTTCACCCAGGACGACGACGGCGTCGACGCAGTGCTGGCCGGACCCGACGGCGAGCACACGGTGCGGACGCGATACCTGGTGGGCTGCGACGGCGCGCACAGCATCGTCCGCAAGACCCTCGGGCTCACCTTCGAGGGCGCGGCGTTCACGGAGCAGTACATGCTCGGCGATGTCGAGCTGGACTGGTCGCAACCGCGCGGCTACGGCGTCCGGGCGATGCACCAGACCGACGGCGTCACCGACGACGTCCTGGTGTGCATCCCGCTGCCCGGCCGCCACCGCTACCGCGTCTCGATGCGGGTGCCCCCGGAACTCGAGATCGGCGCGGGCGCCGACGGTGTCGCGCACGGCTTCGGCAGTGGTCCGGCACCCGAATTGGCCAATATCCAGGCGGTACTGGACCGGTTGTCGCCCGAGCCGGTGCGCGCGTCACACCTGCGCTGGTCGTCGGTGTTCCGGATCAGCCACCGCATCGTCGACTCCTACGGGCGCGGACGGGTTTTCGTCGCGGGCGACGCCGCCCACATCCATCCGCCCACGGGCGCGCAGGGCATGAACACCGGCATCCAGGACTCGCACAACCTGGCCTGGAAACTGGCGCTGGCGGTCGCGGATCTGGCCGCGCCGCAGCTGCTGGCGAGCTACGACGCCGAGCGCAGGCCGGTGGGCGAAGAGGTCGTCGGCCGCACCGTGCGCCATGCCAGGGACGGCATCGGCGCGGGCGACCCCGACCCGGAGCATGTACTGCTGCGCGAAGCCCAGCTGCTCATCGACTACCGCGACAGTCCCATCGTTTTCGATTCCCCGGTCGGCGCACCCGCGCCGACGGCAGGCAGCCGCGCCCCGGACGCGACCGGGCTGACCCGCGACGCGGTGGCCTCGCCGTTCCGGTTGTTCCCGTTGCTCACCGGCCCGGACCACACCGTGCTCTGCTACGTGGACAGCACCTGCGACGCCGCGACGCTCGACGAGATCGAGAGCCGTGTCGAGCTGCTCCGGGAACTGGCCGACGACCGGCTCGACGCCTATCTCGTCGCCGCGCCGGGCGCCACCGCCGTGGCGGCGGCCGTGCTGCCGGTGATCCATGATCGCGACGGTGACTTCGCCCGGCAGTACCACGCCGGACCCGGCGCGGTGTACGTCGTCCGGCCCGACGGCTATCTCGGGTACGCGGCCTGCCCTGCCTCCGCGCACGACCTCACCCGCTACTTCGGCGCGATCTTCGCGCCCGTGCCGGAGGGTGTCGCCGGGACCGCCTGAGCGTGGCTCAGTGCTTCCCGTCCTCGATCCGACGGCGCAGCAGACAGAACTCGTTGCCCTCCGGGTCGGCCAGGACATGCCACGATTCGGCGCCGGTCTGCCCGATCTCGACCGGTCGGGCCCCGGCGGCGAGCAGCCGCCGCAGTTCCGCATCCTGATCGCGGTCGGTGGGATTCACGTCCAGGTGCAGGCGCAGTTTCTCGCGCTTCGGTTCCGTGCTGCGGCTGAACAGCAGGGTGGGCTGCGGGCCGCCGAATGCCGTTCCGGGCGGGCCGATCTGGATGTCGCCCTCGTCCCGGTCGAGTTCGACGTAGCCGAGGATCTCGCACCAGAAGTCCGCCAGCCGTTGCGGATCGGCGCAGTCGAGGACGAGTTCGGTGATCCGGCAGGCCATGCCGGCGACCCTACGCGGGTGGCAGCCGCGGCCGGGGACGACACCCGGTGCCCGGCCCGCGGGGCGATAAGCTGACCTGTGATGGCGACAGGAAGGCGACGATGACCCCCAGGGCCGAGGACCCGCGACCCACCGCGCCGGTGTCCAAGCGCAAAGCGGCGTCGGCCGGACGCGCGGCACGCAGGCTCGGGGTCGAGGACTGGACGAACGCGGCGCTGCGGGTCCTGCTGCGCGAAGGGGTCGCCGGCATCACGATCGCCAAGTTGTGCGATGAGCTCGGGGTGACCAAGGGCAGTTTCTACTGGCATTTCGACGGTATCGATCAGCTGTTGCAGACCACGGCCCAGTTCTGGTGCGCCGATCAGAACGATGCCGCGCGCGGCTTCCAGGGCCTCGAGGAACTGCCGCCCCGCGAGCGGCTGGCCCGCATGGGCGAACTGCTCACCGCGGAGCGGGTGTGGCAGATCGAGCTCGCGGTGCGGGACTGGGCGCGCACCAACGCCGAGGTGGCCGCGGCCGTCAAGGCGCTCGATCAGCGGATCTTCCACGCGCTGTCCGACACGCTCGTCGAGATGGGCTTCGCCGCCGATCAGGCCGAGATGCGGGCGGGCCTGATGTGTTTCGCCGGGATCGGCTTCGTCCACGGCAACCAGAATCTCCCGGTGCCGACCGAGGATCAGCGCCGGGAGTTCTTCCGCTTCATCACCAGCACGGAGTCCGTGGACTGACCGCTGATCAGGTCAGCGCGACCAGTTCGTGCAGGGTCGTCCCGGTGCGGTGCTCGGTGCCCGCGCCGGTGCGCACGGCCAGCGTGAAGGTCGACTCGAACCGGAAGTAGCCCGGATGCCCCACCAGCCGGTGCACGAGCGGTTTGATCAGCCGGGACCGGGCCACCGGGACATCGTCGAGCAGGTCGTGGGCGTGGATGACGCGCACGACGTCCAGGCGCAGCTCGAGGCTGCCGGGCACGGTCAGTTCCACCCATTCGGGGTAGGTCCGTCCGGCGGTGGCGTCGAAGCGCGCGGGTCCCTCGGTGAGGACGGTCTCGCCGGTGGACAGCACGATCTGCTCGTGGTGGGCCAGCATCAGCGGGCTGATCTCGTGCCCGCCCCGGCGCTGCTGGGTCAGGACGGAGGCGAACAGCAGGGAGTAGTCCTCGACGTAGAGCCGTCCCCAGTGCCAGCGCTCGATGATCTTCTTCATGTCGCCGACGCCCCAGTTGTGGTCGTGGTATCCACGCCCGGTGACCTCGTGACGCACACCGTCGAGTTCGATCGCGCCGGTCACCCGGGCCCGGGGCGCGCCCACCATCCAGCCGAAGGAATCCCTGGTGCCGAAACGGGTTTCGCCCTTGCCGGGCATCCAGCTGGGCACTTCGTTGTGGAAGCGCAGGTCGAAGACGATGCCGTCCTCGGCCATCCAGAGATGATGGATCGGCAGGCCGTCGGACCCGGTTTGGGTGCGGGCGGTGTTGTGGCCGACGCGGATATCGCAGGCCACGGCCGAGAACGACGTCTCGGCGCGGGGATAGCGCCGCGACACCTGACGGCGGGTGCCGTCGGGCGCGTAGACCATCATCTCGACCCACGGCCGCGCGGTGGGCAGGTCCTCGGGCCTGCGCTTGGTGAGGAAGCCGATCACCACGTGCCCGGTGTCGAGGTGGGCGTCGAAATACCAGTGTTCGAAGGCGAGCCTGCTCGGCGAGGGATGGAGTCCGTTGTGCCGTGGCTCGACTGTTGTCAGGACACCGTCGCGGCGTCCCGGTCCGTTCCACACTTCGACGATGTCGCTGGTCATGACTGCTTCCGGTCGGTTCATCGGCGCAGGGCGCCGCTGGCGTCGAAGGCCGCTTCCCGGCCCTGCATCTGGGCGCGATACCAGTTCTCGCGATGCCACAGCATCAGCTTCTCGTGCGCCCGCGCGAACGGCGGGCAGACCCGGCGGGCGACCTCCATGGCGGTGATCAGCGGGAACCGGACGATCGGCACGACGATCCACGGAAACGCGGGCGGCATCGTGTAGCGACGGCGGGTGCCGGGCGCCATGTACATCGCGGAGTACACGGAATTGATGCGGTAGTTGTACTTCTCGCGTAGCCGGGTCAGGCCACGGTGACCGTCGCGGGGCGCGAAGGCCGCCGGGTAGGACTCGATCAGTTCCGTGCCGTGCTGTCCCGCGTCGTAGGAGCGCGACACGATCGTCATGGCCAGCACCCGCAGCGCGTCCAGGACGGTCTCCGGGTACCAGCGCAACCGCACGCCGAGCAGGTGCCCCAGGTACTTCTGGAAGTGCAGCAGCGCACGGATTTCCGACGGCGTGGTCTGATACCCCAGTACCCACAGTCCCAGGCCGGGCGTCACACTGCCGCCGAGCAGCGTCAGCATCTGGTAGGTCTGGCTGATCGGCAGACCCCACCGTTCGATGTCCCATTCGGGGTGACCGGCGACCTTCGCCCGCACCGAGACGTGCATGACGCGCACCTTCAGCGCGGTGGCGCGACCGGCCGAGCCCGGGGTGAGCAATGCGTCGGGGGCCGAGACGTCCATCCAGAAGCGGGTGGTCTCCAGGAACCGGCGCAGGGCGCTGTCCCCGGCGTAGCCGCCGGCGAGCGACAGCGGGGTCGCGACCGCCGCCTCGGTGTACATCTCGAGCGTCTCGGCGCCGGCGAAGCTGAACAGCATGGTGCCCCAGCGCCGCCAGATGGCCGCGCCCTGTTCCACCAGCTCCGGCACCACCCACTCGGGTACGGTCTCGAACTCGTAGAACAGCGCGCGCATGGATTCGGGCGCGTCGGGCACCGCGTCGATACCCTCGGCCAGCGCGCGGTCCAGCAGGCGGCGTCCGGCCTTCGCGCCGATCGCACCGTGGCTCACCTCGGCGACGAACCGTTCGGCCACCGGGTCGCCGGTGAACAGGTCCGCGCACAGCGCCACGGCTTGTTCGTCGCTGGGAAACAACCGCTGCCGGGTCACCGTGGTGAACAGGCGCTCGATCCGGCGCACCCGCGCGGTACCGCGTGCCTCCCAGTAGCGGAAGGCGGTGGGGCACTGCACCGGTGGCCGCTCGACCGCCGACCGGGGTGGGTCGGATCGGACCTGACTGTCGACGAATTCGGCCAATGCCGTGCTCCTGACGTGAAATTCGCTCCCCGGCTGTCGCGATAAGCCGACCATACTACGGAGAACATGTATCCGTACCTGAAAGTATGGAAGCGAGCGTCAGGGCACGATGCGGTACTTCAGCATCATGTCGTGATCCTCGTGATCGAGCAGGTGACAGTGCCACACGTAGCCCTGCAGATCGTCATGCGAGCGGCCGCTGTGATCGGCGGTGCGGTGCGCGCCGTGGGAATCCGTGGCGTCGAGTTCGGTCGCGATCCGGCGCGGGAAGGTCGCGTCGGGGTCGAAGCCGAGTTCGGCCGCGGTGGGGAATCGGACGATGATGCTGGTGACGGTGCCGCCGTCGACCCGCACGATGTCCTTCCAGCCGGCTTCCCACGGCTGCGGCGGCACCATCGGACCGGCCAGGAATCCCTCGGCCGAGGGCGCCCACTTCTGCCCGATCGGCGGCTGCGGATGCGCCAGCTGGTAGTCGACCGTGCGCAGCGGTGTCCGGCCGAGAATCCGGAAGGTGACCAGGTGCAGGTGGATCGGGTGCGGGTCGGGCGTGATGTTGATGATGTCCCACTGCTCGACGGTGCCCTGTCGCGGCCGCTCGATGTCCGGGCTGGCGAAGGTGAGATTGTTCAGCGACATGATCGCGGGCGGCACCCGCAGCTCGTAGGGCTGACTCACCGTCACCTGACGGACCACCGTCGGGGTCTCGAGCGCCGGGAGCACCGCGGGACGAGATCCCCCGCCGCGCAACCGCTCCGGCACGCCACCCGCGAATCCGGGCCGATCCTGTACCCGGAACTGGCAGAACACCGGCATCGCCACCTCACCGAGAACAGCCGCCTGGAAGACCGGCGCCTCGTCATTGCACAGTTCGACGGTCTCCCCCGGCGCCAGTCCGGCGAAATCGACCAGCACGTCCACCCGTTCCCCCGGCGCCAGCCGCAGCTCGTGTACCGGGACCGGCGCGTCCAGCAGTCCGTGCTCGGTGCCGATCACCCAGAACCGCATCCGGTTGCCGAAGAACAGATTCCACACACTGAACGAGGCCGCGTTGAGCATCCGGAAGCGGTAGAGACCGCGCGCGACCGGCAGGTACGGCCAGATCTTGCCGTTGACCACCCCGACGTCCCCGACCGCCCCGCCTTCCCATCGCCCCTGTGGAACGACCGGCGTCGAGCGCACCGATTGCCGTCCGTCGGCGGTGAACAACTTCTCCTGCAAGACCAGTGGCACTTCGAACTCCCCGGCGGGCAGACCGAGCGGGTTGCCGGGCGCACCCGTATCGACATCGTCGCGGAGCAGCAGCATTCCGGCGAGTCCCGCGTAGACGTTCACGCGGGTGATCCCCATCGCGTGGTCGTGATACCAGAGGTGGCCCGCGTCCTGCGCCAGCGGGAAGTCGTGGTCGAGATCGCCGCCGGGATAGACGAGTTGCTCCGGGTGCCCATCGCTGTCCGGCGGTGTCACTCCCCCGTGCAGGTGCAGCGAGGACGGCGGAGCGGCCCGGAAGCTCTCGGCGACGCCGTGCAGGGTGGTGTCCATGTCGGCGGCCAGCGGATGGGCGCTCATCCGGTTCGCGAAACGCAGGCGCAGCGGCGTGCCCGCCCGATGCTCGATGGTCGGCCCCAGGTAGGTCGACCCGTTGTAGCCCAGCGCCGGTGATTCCGGCAGATCACGGTGGAAGCGATGGGAGGTCGTCGCCGCGACCAGATCGAGCCGGTCTCCGCGCACCACCGGCAATCGGGGCAGCTCGTCCACGAACGGCTCGACCTTCGGGGAAGGAAACAGCAGCGGACTGCGCGCCCGCGGCGGCACCGCGGCGGCCGAGGTCTCGAACAGCGCCGCGCCGAGCAGGCCAGCCCCGGCGGCACGCAGGAACCCACGACGTTCGATCGGATATCCCATGGCCGAGCCCTTCCCGGGCTGCACCGTCGCACGCACCGCCGTGCGACCATACCATTGGGTACAGTTATCAGTACCTCATCGAATGTCGCGGGACCGAGCTGTTCATCGCGTCGCCGGACAGCGCGACTGGCCGATCGGCCGCCTCGTCTCGGACGCCTCGAGCGGTCGCGGCGCGAACCCCGACATCGGCCTCGTCACCTCGGATGCCGATGCGGGACAGACGACCCCGTCCGCCGGACCGAAGTTCATCGTGGCGAGCGGTGCGCAGACAACCTGGGCGAGGGCGATGAGACACAGCATCTCGGTCCGCGTCGGCGCCGCATCCAGGTCGCGACTGCGCCGGAACGCCCGGGAAGCAGCGCCGCCCCACACTCGACCGAGAAATCGTCGACAGCGGCTCACCGGGTCGACAGGCGGTCGTTGGCAACCAAGGCTTCCGAGGCAGCGAGTGCAACTATGCACGCGAGTTCGGTTGCGTACGACGGAGCCTCGTCGAGCACGCTCAGCCACGCGAACAGCGGCGCGAGGAGTAGCGACCTGGTGATCGCGGGATCGGGGCGGCAGCGCAGCTCGCCACGGCGGATCGCGCGATCGAGCAAGGTGGCGACCACCGCGCGCTCCGTCACCGGACAGGTCGACGCGAACCGGGCGCTCAGCGTGCAGTCGCCGCGGATATCGGCCAGCAGACCCGCCACTGTCTCGCCACCCGATCGCCGCAGCCGGGCGCCGAGACCGTCGGCGAGGGCACCCAGATCGCCCCGGAGCGAACCGGTGTCGGCGGGCGGATTCTCACGCAGGGCATGCAACAAGGCCGCGAAGGCCATCTCCTGACGGGTGACGAAACGCCGGTGGATCGCCGCCACGCTCACCCCGGCCCGCGCCGCGACCGCGTCGACGGCCAGACCCGCGTATCCGGACTCGTCGAGGATCTCGCGCATCGACTCCGCGATCGACTCGTCGATCCGCCGCTCGCGCACGCGGACATCCTCGCGTTTCACCGTCACCATGAAGGCAGCATACGAAACTGTTAGTTTCGATATCAAGCGTCTCGTAACCGGTGACCCCGCTACTCGATCAGACGCTCGCTCTTCAACCAGTCGTAGGCGACATCGGACGGGTCCTCGCCGTCGATGTCGACGCGGCCGTTGAGGTCCTGCATCAGTTCGTCGGTCAGCCGCTCGGAGATGGTGCCGAGCAGTGCCCGCAGTTCGGGGTGCTGCTCGATGACCACGCCGCGGACCACGGCTGTGCCGCTGTAGGGCAGGAAGAACTTCTTGTCGTCGTCGAGGACGGTCAGGTTCAGGTTCTTGACGCGGCCGTCGGTCGTGTAGACCATGCCGAAATTGCAGGGCTGGCTCTTGGCGGTCGCGGTGTAGACGACGCCGGCGTCCATCCGGGTGACATTGCCCGAGGGCACGCCGTTCGGATCGTTGTACGGGATGCCGTACTTCTCCAGCATCGGCAGGAAACCGTCGGAGCGGCTGAAGAATTCGTCGTCGACACAGAAGGTGCGCTCGGCCACCGGCAGGGCGGCGGCCTCGGTCAGCGACCGCACGCCCAGCCGCTGGGCGGTCGGCGCCGACGCGGCGAAGGCGTAGGTGTCGTTGAAGTTGGCCGGTGGGAGCCATTCCAGGTCGTAGTCGCGCTTCTCGACGTCGTGGACGCGCTGCCACAGTTCCTGCGGGTCGGCGATCGTCTCGGTCTCGTTGTGGTAGTTCACCCATCCGGTGCCGGTGTACTCCCAGAGCACGTCCGCGTCGCCGTTGAGCTGGGCCTGGCGGGAGGAGGCCGAGCCCGGCGCGCCGGTCAGGTCGGTGACCGAGGCGCCCGCCGCGGCCAGATAGGTCGCGGTGATCTTGCCGAGCAGCACACCCTCGGTGAAGCTCTTCGACGTCACCACGATGTCCGCGCCGTCGAGCGGGCGGTCGCCGCCGGGCAGGCTCGCGTCGTGGAAGGTGCCCGACGAGCTCACCAGTCCGCATCCGGTGAGCAGGGTCAGACCGGCCACGAGCACCGGAACCAGCCGTCGTCTCATGAGACACCTCGCGGGGTCGCGGCCAGTTCGACGAGTCGGCCGAGCCAGTCGATGATCAACGCCAGCAGCCCGACCAGGACGGCACCGGAGATCAGCAGCTTGGGCAGGAACAGCGTGACGCCGGTGGTGATCAGGGTGCCCAGGCTGGTCGCGCCGATGAACGTGCTCAGCGTCGCGGTGCCGACCAGGATGACCAGCGCCGTGCGCACCCCGTTGAGGATCACCGGCACCGCCAGCGGCAGCTCGACCTGCACCAGCGTGCGCGCGGCGGAGAAGCCGATCCCACGCGCCGCTTCGATGGTCCGCTGATCCACCTGCCGCAGTCCGACGATCGTGTTCTGCAGGATCGGCAGCACCGCGTACACGACCAAACCCACGATCGCGGTGCGGAATCCGGTGCCGAGCCAGAACGTGAACAGCACCAGCAGGCCCACCGCGGGCGCGGCCTGCCCGATATTGGCGATATTGACCGCGATCGGCTCGAATCGCTTCAGCGCGGGCCTGGTCAGCGCGATGCCGAGCGGAATCGCCACCAGCACCACGATCAGCGTGGCGACCACCGTCAGCCGGATGTGTTCGGCGATGGTGGTCTGCAGATTGTCCCAGCCGAGGGAGGCCTGCTCGGTCGCGGTGAAGGTCGTCGACCGGTACCAGAGCAGGTAGCCCAGGCCGACCACCACGATGATGATCGGCTCGAACCACACGTCGATCGGCACGCGACGCAGCCTGCTCATGACGGTTCGGCCGGTGTGGTGCCGTCGTCGGCGGCGACGACCGGGGTCGGCGTCGGGTCGGACCCGTCGACATAGGTCTCGTAGGAGGACGCGGGCTCGGTGGCGTGATTCTCGGCCAGCTTCGTCTGGATCACCTCGGTCACCGACCCGATGCTCAGCGAGCCGACGACCGCGCCGCGCCCGTCGGTGACGAGGGTGGCGCCCTGACTGGCGGCCAGCATCGCGTCGAGCGCGTCGTTGAGCGTGGAGGACTGCGCGACCACCGGCAGCCGGCGATCCAGATAGTCGGAGACCTCGGGCTTGCTGGCGACTTCGGTGAGCGAGGGCCACGAGCGCGGCCTACCCGCCGCGTCGACGACCACGACCCAGGTGTGCCCGGCCGCCCTGGCCCGCTGGATCACCGCCTGCGCCGGTTCGCCGATGCGCGCCGTGGTCACCGGGTCGTAGGCGACATCGCGCACCCGCGAGACCGTCAGATACGCCAGTTTCGCGCCGGAGCCGACGAATTCCTCCACGAACGGTGTCGCGGGATCGGTGAGGATCTCCTCCGGGCGCGCGTACTGCTCGACGTGCCCACCCTCGGACAGGATGAGCACCTTGTCGCCGAGCTTGGTGGCTTCCTCGAAGTCGTGGGTGACGATCACGATGGTCTTGCCGAGTTCGTGCTGGATCGCGATCAGGCTGTCCTGCAGGCGAACCCGGGTGATCGGATCGACCGCGCCGAACGGTTCGTCCATCAGCAGCACCGGCGGGTCGGCGGCGAGCGCGCGGGCCACGCCGACGCGCTGCTGCTGGCCGCCGGACATGTCCTTGGGCAGCCGGTCGGCGAAGGTGGCGGGATCGAGACCGACCAGATCCAGCAGGTACTCGGTGCGTTCGGCGATGCGTTTCTTGTCCCAGCCGAGCACCCGCGGAATGGCGCCGATGTTCTTGGCCACCGTCCAGTGCGGGAACAGGCCGCCGGACTGGATCACATAGCCGATCGACTGGCGCAGTTTGTCGGGGTCCTCCCTGGTGACGTCGCGGCCGCCGATGAAGATCCGTCCCTCGGACGGCTCGATCAGCCGGTTGATCATCTTCAGCGTGGTGGTCTTGCCGCAGCCCGAGGGCCCGACGAAGGCGACGATGTCGCCGGCGTCGATCTCCAGATCGAGCCGCCGCACCGCGGGCGCGTCCTGCCCCTTGTACCGCTTGACGACACCGTCGAGCGTGATCGACGCCCCGGTCACGGTGCGCTCCGGCGTGGCCGGGGCGGGCTGGCTGGTCACTTCGGTCATGTCAGTCCTTCGGCAATCGTGAGCCGTCCGAGCAGGACGAGCAGCGCGTCGAACACCAACGCGATCGCGACGATGAGGATGGTGCCGGTCAGCGCCATCTCGAGGGCGTTGGCGCCGCCGAGGCGGGACAGGCCGTTGAAGATCAGCGAGCCCAGTCCGGGACCGAGCACATAGGCGACGATGGCCGCCACGCCGACGATCATCTGGGTGGACACGCGGATACCGGTGAGGATCACCGGCCACGCGATCGGGAACTCGACCGTCAGCAGGATCCGCCATCGCGACAACCCGATGCCGCGCGCGGATTCGATCACCGAGGGCGGCACCGACCGCAGCCCCACGATGGCGTTGCCGATCACCGGCAGCGCCGCGAAGAAGGCCAGCATGATGAACGACGGCACCACGCCGAGCCCGAACGGCACCAGCAGCAGCGCCAGCAGGGCCAGCGAGGGAATGGTCAGCGCGACCCGGCTGGAGGTGAGGGTCAGCGCCGAGGCCAGCGGCAGGCGATAGACGGCCACCGCGACGAGGACGGCGACGAGGGTGCCGACCAGCACGGTCTGGAAAGCCAGCGAGGCGTGCTGGTAGGTCAGGAAGGTCAGCAGCTCCCCCCGACCCCGCACATAGTTCCACAAGTTCACGGGAATCCCATCGTCGAGCCGGGCCGGTCAGGACCTGTGCGCGCGTGATCACCGGACGTACGTGTCGTCGAAGGGTAATCCATGACGTGCGTTCGGCCGGGGACCCGAAGTTCCGGAGGTGTTGCGATGCCGGTCGATTCCTAGGCCGCGCGCCGGTGCGGTGCACTCGTGTAGCCGGCGGCGTCGCCCGCGATCACCGTGCTCGGCGTGCCGTCGACGCCCACCGGGACCGCGCCGGCCAGGGTGATGCGGGTCAGCCTGCGGTGCTCGCGGCCGTCGTAGTCGTCGACGGCGTAGTGCTGGGTGGCGCGGTTGTCCCAGACGGCGACGTCACCGAGCGACCAGTCCCAGCGGGTGGTGTGCTCGAGCCGGGTCACCCGATCCTGGAACAGCCGGAACAGCGCCCGCGATTCCGAGCTCGACAGCCCGACGATCTCCTTCACGAAGCAGCCGAGCAGCAGGGCGGGCTCACCGGTCTCGGGGTGCACCTCGACGACGGGATGCTCAGTCTCGAAGTAGGTCGACTCGAACTCGCCGCGGTAGGCGCGGTCCTTGTCGTCGGGCCGGTCCTCGATGTCGGCGGCGTAGTCGTAGCGGTTGGTGTGCCGGGCACGCAGGTTCTCGGCCAGCAGTTTCAGCGGTGCGGGCAGCGCGTCGTAGGCGGCGACGGTCGAGGCCCAGGTGGTCGAGCCGCCGTAGCTGGGCAGCGCGACGGCGCGCAGGATCGAGGCGCTGGGCACCCGGTCGACGAAGGTGACATCGGTGTGCCAGACATTGGAGCGGGTCTGGTGCGAGTCGATGGCCAGGCTCTTCGCCCCCGCCGAGGTGACGGTGGGGTGCGGGGTGGTCGGGGTGCCGAGCAGCCGCGCGAACTCGTACTGCCCGTCCTCGGTGAGGTGGTGCTGATCGCGGAAGAAGATCACCTTGTGCTCGTGCAGCGCGGCCCGCACCGTGGCGACGGTCCGCGCGTCGAGCTCGCCGCCGAGCCGCACGCCCTCGATCCGCGCACCGAGGTGCGCGCCGAGCTTGACCACCCGCACACCGGTCGCGGGGACGGTGGTGTCATCGACGGACATACGGGGCCTCTCGCTCGAACCGGGACGATCCGGTCCTACGAAACCATCCGTGCCACGGCGGGAACAGGATTGGACTCACGGCGAGCGGAACCCCCGTCCGACGCCGTGGACCTGCTACTGCGCGGCGTCGCGTACGTTGGTCGGCGCACACCCGGCTCGAGCGAGAGGCAGATTCCCCGATGGTCCTCACCGACGAGCCGCTCCTGCGCTCCCCAGGTCTCTACCTGGACGGGCGCTGGGTGCGGCCGGTCGACGGCGGCACCAGAGCCGTCCACGATCCGGCCGACGGTGGCGTCCTCACCATCGTCGACGAGGCGGGCCCCGCCGACGTGTCGGCGGCGATCGCGGCCGCGCGCGCCGCCTTCGCGACCGGTGACTGGCCCACGACACCGAAGGCCGAACGATCGGCCCTGCTGCTCCGGATCGCCGAGCTGCTCGACGCCCACCGCGACGACCTCGCCCGGATCGAGACGGCCGACACCGGCAAGACCCTGCGCGAGAGCCACCTCGACATCGACGACGTGATCGCGGTGTTCCGCTACTACGCGCACCTGGTCACCCTCGACACCGACCGGCTCGTCGACACCGGGAACCCGGCGGTGATCAGCCGCGTCGTGCACGAACCGGTGGGGGTGTGCGCGCTCATCGCGCCGTGGAACTATCCGCTGCTGCAGATGTCGTGGAAGATCGCGCCCGCGCTGGCGGCCGGGTGCACCGTGGTGGTCAAGCCCAGTGAGGTCACGCCGCTGTCGACGATCGCGCTGGTGCGGTTGATCGACCGGGCCGGGGTGCCCGCCGGCGTGGTGAATCTCGTGCCGGGCAGCGGCGACGTGGTGGGTGCGGCGCTCACCGACAGCCCGGACGTCGACCTGATCTCGTTCACCGGCGGCGCGAGCACGGGGGCGAAGATCGCGGGCCGGGCGGCCCGGCACGTCACCCGCGTCGCCCTCGAACTCGGCGGCAAGAACCCGCATCTCGTCTTCGCCGACGCCGACCCCGACAGCGCCGTCGACGCGGTGCTCACCGGCGCATTCCTGCATTCCGGTCAGGTGTGCTCGGCGGGCACCCGGCTCATCGTGCACGCCTCGATCGCCGACGAGTTCGTCGCCGAGCTCGCGCGCCGTGCGGCCGCGATCCGGGTGGGCCCCGGTAGGGACCCGTCGTCGCAGACCGGTCCGCTGGTCTCCCCCGAGCATCGCGCGAAGGTGGAAGCGTATGTCGCGCTGGGCCTTTCGGAAGGTGCGCGGCTGGTGGCGGGTGGCCGCCGCCCCGACGACCCCGCGCTGGCGGCGGGCAGCTACTACCTGCCCACCATCTTCGACGACTGCGACCGCTCGATGCGCATCGTCCAGGAGGAGACCTTCGGCCCGATCCTCACGGTGGAACGCTTCACCACCGAGGCCCAGGCCGTCGCGCTGGGCAACGACACCGCCTACGGCCTGGCCGCCGGTGTCCGCACTGCCGACCCGGCGCGCGGCGAACGGGTGGTGCGCGCCCTGCGGCACGGCACGGTGTGGCTCAACGACTTCGGCGTCTACACGCCCGCCGCCGAATGGGGCGGATTCGGCCGCTCCGGCATCGGCCGCGAACTCGGGCCGACGGGACTGGCCGAATACCAGGAGACCAAGCACCTCTGGCACAACACCGCCCCGGCCGTCGGCGGGTGGTTCAGCACCGGGTAGCCGGAACCGGAACGACTCGGCGACAGCTCATTTCGCGTCGCCGTAGCACTGCACCACCGCGGTGGTGAACGGGAACCGCACCGGGGTGGGCCCGAAGGCGAGCCGGCCCGCGGTGTCGGCGGCGGTGGCGATCACGTCGACGATCATCGCGGCCTCCTCCTCCGGGCAGTGCACGATCACCTCGTCGTGCTGGAAGAAGACCATCTCGGCGCGCAGTCCCGCGCTCGCGATCGCCTGGCGGATCGCCGCCAGGACGAGCAGCGCCCAGTCGGCGGCGCTGCCCTGGACCACGAAGTTCCTGGTGAACCGGCCACGCGCCCGCGCGGCCGGCGTCCCGGTGAAGACCGCGCCGTTCTCCTCGGCGAGATCCGGGGACGTCGCCGTCACCGGCGGGCAGGTGCGGCCCAGCCAGGTGCGCACCAGCCGGCCTTCCTCCCCCGCGTGCGCCGCGTCGTCGACATAGGCCACCGCGGCGGGATACTGCCTGCGCAGGCCCGCCAGATGGGTGAGGGCATCGCCCGAGGTCTGCCCGTAGATGGCGCCGAGCAGCGCGAGTTTGGCCTGCGCGCGGTCGCCGCCGAAGCCCCGGGTCGCCAGGTCGGCGTAGAGGTCCTCGCCGCGACCGGTCACCTCCATCAGGGCCGGGTCGCGCGAGATCGCGGCCAGGATCCGCGGTTCCATCTGCGCGGCGTCGGCCACGACCAGCGACCAGCCGGGGTCGGCGCGGATCGCCTGCCGGATCACCTTCGGAATCTGCAGGGCGCCACCGCCATTGGTCGTCCAGCGGCCCGACACCGTCCCACCGGGCAGGTATTCGGGCCGGAAGCGGCCGCCGTGCACCCACTGTTCGAGCCAGGACCAGCCGTGCGCGGTGTGCACGCGGTACAGGGATTTGTAGGCCAGCAGCGGCGCGACCGCCGGGTGATCGATCTGCTGCAGTTCCCATTTCCGGGTGGAGGACACCATGATCCCGGCGCGGGAGAAGGCCTTGACGATGTCGTTGGGCAGATCGGGCCGCACCCGCACCCCGCCGCCGAAGGCCCGCGACACCTCGTCGGCCAGTTCCGCCATCCGGCGCGGTTCCAGCGCGCCCGGAAAGCGTTCGCCCAGCATGGTGTCCAGCAGCGCGCGGTGGATGTCGGCGCGCCACGGGATCCCGGACCGGGCCATCTCGGCCGCGACGAGCATGCCCGCGGACTCGGCGGCCAGGAGCAGTCGCATCCGTTCCGGGTGTTCGGTCCGCGCGGTCCGGGTGACCTGTCGCTCGTAGACCGCCACCAGCGCGGTGAATTCGTCGGTGCCCGGCGGCAGCGGCACCGGGCCCGAGTCGAACAGGGAGGGCTGGGTCTCGGCGGCGCGCACGGGAGCGTCCGGCGGGACGGCCAGTCCGTGCAGGCGCGCCCAGGCGGCGGCCAGCGACCTGGCCTGGCCGGACTGACCTTCCTCGTGTCCGATCAGCAGCGCCTCGGCGGCCTCGACGTCGTAGCAGCGCTCGACCCGCACTCCGGAGGCCAGCAGGGTCCGGTAGATCTCGGCGGTCGATCGCCACACCCACCGCTCGACCTCGGGACGCGCGCGGACTGCCTCGGCCAGCGACGGTTCGTAGAGGATCGGTCCCGCGGGCCTGCCGTCGGGGTCAAGCGGGCACAGCCGAGCGCCACCGTCACCTGTCTCCGCCACCGCCCATCGCACCCGCCGAGTGTGGCATCGGGGTCCGACACGCCACGGCCGCGCTCATCGTCCCGCGGCCGTGAGCTGGTGATCCGCTTCGAGCAGCATCCACCCGCTCAGCTGTACCGACAGATCGCGGCTCAGGTTCGCCGCCGACGCCGCGTCGGCGCCGGCGAGATGGAGCAGCGAGCTCGGATACTCCGGCGCGGCGATCGGGCGGGTCCAGTCCATGCCGAACAGGGGCAGCCCGTCGACCTCGGCGCGATGCTCCCACGCGGCCCGCGCCGACGCGCGCACGATGGCCGCGGCGGTGGCATCGCCCAGCGCCAGCGCGGTTTCGGCCAGATAGCGGGCGAGGATGCCCATGAACAGCCCAGAGTCGTTCGCGGTGGCCGCGATGATGACGCCCCCGTTCGTCAGCGCGGTCGCCGTCGCCGCGACGAGCGCGGCCGCGCGGTCCCGGTGGACGGCGTCGCCGGTGCGCACCGCCAGTTCGGTCTCCAGCCCGATGGCCACGCCCTGGCAGTAGGTGTGGATGGTCCGGTTCACCTGTCCGTCGGGCTCGTGGACGCCGTCGAGGGTCAGTCCGGTGGCGGGGTCGCGCAGGCGGGTGTGCAGGAACTCGGCGAGTTGCCGTGCCCGGCCGAGGTCGCCGAGCCGCGCCAGCGCGATCCCGGTCGGCCCCACCGCCGGGGTGTTGAAGTAGGGGTCGCCCGACCGCCACGGCACCGCGCCGACCTGCGCGTTCCAGCCGTCGAGCAGGTCCGACCGCAGGTCACCGATCGCGTCACCGAACCTGATGCCCAGCAACCGATCGGCGCGTTCGAGCGCCAGCGCCAGCCACGCCATGTCGTCGTAGTAGCGGTTGGTCCAGCCGGTGATGTTGCGGGTGCGGATGCCGAGCGCGAGCGCGGCGACCCGGTCTGTGCGGGCGGGCGTGGGATCGCGGTGGGCGGCGTCGACCGCGCAGTCCACCAGGTGGGCCTGCCACCAGTAGCACCAGCGCCCGAACGACTGTTCCACCGGCGACGCGGGCCAGACCAGCGCGCCCAGACTCCGTTGCGGCAGGCCCCACAGCGCGCGCACGTGCCGGGAGACGATCGCCCGTTCCGCCAGCTCCGCCCGCTGCCCGGAGGTCAGCGCGTCGGCGGCCGGCGGGCGCCGGATCGTGCCCGCTCGCGGTGGTTGCCCCAGCACCCCGATACCGATCGCGGCACCCGCCGCGATCAGCGCACCGCGCCGGCTGATGCCCTCGTTCCGGCGAACCATCCGCTCGGACTCTCCTTCCGCACGACGACGCCCGAGCCGGGAACCGTACCGCCGGGGCGTCGGTCCGCGGTGGCCGGAACTTGAACTGTTCCGGTGTACCGCGAGAACGTTCGGCGGAGCCGGAGGCTGTCCGGCGGGTGTCGGCCGTGCGGTCCGGGCGGGGCGATCGGCGCGGCCGACGAGATC
This sequence comes from Nocardia sp. NPDC003269, assembly GCF_042888005.1. Lineage (NCBI taxonomy): Bacteria > Bacillati > Actinomycetota > Actinomycetes > Mycobacteriales > Nocardiaceae > Nocardia > Nocardia sp. NPDC003269. The sequence continues at coordinate 297,407 of NZ_JBIAPA010000003.1, read as the reverse complement.
GGCGGCCCAGCCGTTCACAGACGACGAGGTCGGCGGGCAGTTCGGTGCCGTCGTCCAGGATCACCGTGTCCTCGGTGAATTCCCGGACTCGACCGTGTGCCAATTTTATCTCGCCGCCGGCACGCGGGGCCGCAGTGCAGAGGGTCGTGGACCAGGCGGCGCCGGTTCAGTCCTGATCTCCCGCCACACCACGTTTGTGGTCGCCGAACGGTTCGTCGCGTTCCCGCACCGCTTCCCGGAATCCGACAGTGGCCGAACGGAGTTGGAAGGCGTAGCCCTCGCGGGTGTGCCGGGAGATACCGTCGAAGACGGTGCTGACCATGCCCGAGTTGGCGACACCCTGGGCCAGCAGACTCGAGTTCAGCGCCAGCTTCGCCATCATGAGCTGATTGACCGGCATCCGCGCGATCCGCTCCACCAAGGCTTCGGTGCGCGCGTCTAGTTCGTCGGCGGGCCACGACTCCACCGCCAGACCCCACTCGGCGGCCTGCTTGCCGGTCAAGCAGTCACCGGTGAACAGCAAGCGCTTGGCGCGCTGGTCACCGAGGCGGTGCGCCCACATGCCCGCCGCCGGGATACCCCACACCCGGGTGGGTGGATAACCGATCTTGGTGTCGTCGGCGCAGATGATCTGGTCGCTGTAGAGGGCGATATCGGTCCCGCCCGCGACCGCGAAGCCGTGCAGTTTGGCGACAGTCGGCTTGTTCGCGTGCAGCAGGCTCGCGAAGCCGCGATTGAACCGGCTCATCATGGCGTAGTCGAGCATCGGATCCCAGGTGCCCCAGGGATTGTGGTTGACCGCCTGCGCGATCGGGTCGACGGCGGTGCCGGTGACCTCGTCGGCACCGCCCGCGCTCGCGAAACCCCGCTCGGCGAAAAGGTCCAGGTCGTAGCCGCCACAGAAACCCTTGCCGCGCCCCGACACCAGGATGACGTGCACGCGCGGATCCAGATCGGCCCGCTCGACCGCGTGCGCGAGATCCACCGGCGTGTCCGGGGTGATGGCGTTGCCCTTGTCGGGCCGGCCGAAGGTGATCCGGGCGATGCGACCGTCCCGCTCGTAGGTCAGCGTCCGGTATTCCCGCTCGGTGCTCGGGTCGGGGCGGTCGCGCCACGGGGACTCGGGCCCTTCGGTCCAGTTCTCGTACCACGCCGCGGGCCGCTGTCCCGCATGCGATTCGTAGTCCGACATGTGGCTGCCTCCTGAGTACGCGGAACGTGACGGCGAGGCCGATGCTATCGGCAGGCCAGGCCACGGCCCGCCGATTTCGCCTCGTCGTCTCCCGCCGCTGCCGCGCTAAGGTCGAACGGCGTGGCCGTCCGTGACCGCGGGCGGGTTCCCCAGCCAACCGACACGAAGAGGCATGTCATGCACCTCGGCGGTACGACCATCCGGGCCCTGATCGCGACGGCTGTCGTCGCGGTACCTGTGGGCGCGCTCGCGCCCGTCGCCGCGGCCGACCGCGGCCTGCTCGACGACGCGATCACCCTCACCAGCGGCGGACTGTGTGTCGGTCACGTCCATTTCGCGACGGTCTTCGGACCGGACACCCCGTATTTCGGCCTGGTCAGCGCGCTGCACGGGATCGGCCCGTGCTCGGTGGAGGTCGCGGTGGACTGGCGCAATCTCGACACCGGCGCCACCGGCACGGTGCGGCAGCAGGTCTACGGCACCGGCGGCACCCAGATCTCGTTCGATCCCGGGCCGGGGCGGATCACCGGCACGCTCACCACCGACGCGCCGCACAAGCCGGGCACCTTCGAATTCCAGCGCACCGCACCGTGATCCGCCGCGGCCGGAAGGTGACCGGCCGCGGCGGAATCGAGGTGACGCTCAGGCGCGGGTGAGCGCGCCCGCGTACTCGGACCGGGCGAATCTGCCCGCGGGCTGGAACCGGGCGAGCACGTCGGCCGCGGGCACCCCGGTGATCTCCTCGATGTAGGCGCCCGCCTGCTCGGCGGTGTCGATCCCGAGGAACGGCTGCGGCTGGTGCAGCAGGCCGACCAGTGCGCTCGCGAATCGGGGCTCCACCGCCGCGGCGGCGAAGAACTGGCCGCCGATGTCGGCGAATTCCGGGTCGCTGAGGAACAACCGGGTCACCTTGGCGGCGGCATCGCTGCGCGCGGCGAGGAACTCGGCGTAGCGGGCGGCGATCCAGGCCTCGTCGAAGGCGCCGTCGTGCACGGCGGCCGCGGCCACCAGGCGTTGCGCCTGGATCAGGCCGCTCTGCGCGCCCTGCCCGGCGATCGGGTCGTAGGCGACGGAGGTGTCGCCCAGCGAGGCCACCGGATGACCGCTCGCGGTCCGGCCGACACCGGCCCGGACCACCGGTCGGACAGCGCCCTTGAGCCACGAGTGCGGGTCGTCCTCGATCACCCGGGTGGCCAGGACCTCGGGCAGGTCCCAGTCGATGTAGTCGCGGTACAGCTCGGTGACGATCCGGTGCGCCGACGCCGCCGAATCGGCCGCCCCGAACCGCGCCGCCCAGTCGCTGCCCGGCCGGGCCCAACCCAGGAACGCCCAGCTCGGACCGGCGTCCTTGTGCAGGTAGGGCCCCCACCAGCCCTCGCCCTGATCGGCGAAGATGGAGAACCCGCTGTGCCCGCCGCCCGCCGGACTGCGATGCGCGAACACGCTTGGATCGTGGCCGAGCCCGGTGACGGTGACCGTGAGCAGCGAACGCTGGGGCGCGTCGTAGACGGTCCGTTCGGTGTCGACGGGGAACAGGTCGGACAGGCCACCGCGGCCGGTCGCGACGAGGGTCAGGTCGTACCGGGCGGCGATACCGTCGAGGGATTCCGGGGTGACCTGCTCGACGACGAAGCGCCCACCGCGTTCGCGGAACGCGGTGAGCCGCTCGTCGGCTTTGAGCCTGGTGTCGACCGCGACCCCGACGTAGCCGTCGAACACGCCGTCGAAGGCGATCAGCTCGGCGCGGTCGGGGTCGGCGATCCGGACGCTGAGCCCGGTGTGCCGGGGCGCCCTGGCGGTGTAGGTGTCCAGGCCGAGTGCCAGTTCGGCCTGCTGGGTCACCCCGAATTCCAGGGCCGTGCCGGTGGCGGGGACGTCGTCGCGGAGGGCCGGTTGGTCGCGGTCGCTGTAGAGCGTGACCTCGAAGCCGGCGTCGAGCAGACCTAGCGCCGCGGAGACGCCGGTCTGCCCGGCGCCGACGATCGCGGCCGAACGCGTGGAACGAGAAGCGGGATTCTGCGATGTCATATCGACATGGTTCTCGATTCCCTTCCGCCGCAGCAGGGTTGCGATCAGTGGGAATCGATGGCCGCGGCGACCGAGCCCGGTCGTGACTCCGCGTCGGGCAGGACGGTCGAATTCCGGCCGCCCACCCGGTAACTCGCGCCACGATGGTCGGCCGGGAGCCGGTCGCCCGCACCGAACAGCGCCTGCCGCAGGGTGCCGGGGGCGTACTCGGTGGCATAGGCGCCGCGGGCGGTCAGTACCGGGACCACGTGCCGCACGATGTCCTCGAACGTGCCGGGGGTGATCGCGTAGGCCAGGTTGAACCCGTCCAGGTCGGTCTCGGCCACCCAGTCCTGGAGCTGATCGGCGAGGGTCTCCCCCGACCCGACGAACACCGGGCCCATGCCGCCGATACCCGCCCAGCGGCCGATGTCGCGCACGGTCCACGCGCGGCCGTCGTCGTCGAACTCCTGGAACGCGGCGACCGCCGACTGGATGGCGTTGCTCCGCACGTCGCCGATGGGGTCGTCGAGGTCGTAGCGCGACAGGTCGATCCCCAGCCAGCCGGACATGAACACCAGCCCGCCTTCCACACTCGCGTAGGACAGGTACTCCGCGTGCTTGGCGCGGGCGGCCTCGTCGGTGGCATCGGTGACGATGGTGGCCAGCGCGTAGATCCGGGCCGCGTAGCGGTCACGGCCCGCCGCCTCGAGCGCGTCCCTGACCCGCGACACCGTCTGGGCGAGTACCCGTTTCGACGGTGCGGCCACGAACACGGCCTCGGCGTTCTCCGCGGCGAAACGCACCCCGCGCGGGGACGCGCCCGCCTGGTAGATCACCGGGGTGCGCTGCGGTGACGGCTCGGACAGATGGATGCCGGGCACGGTGAAATGCCGTCCGCGATGGCCGATGTGGTGCACCTTCGCCGGGTCCACGTAGATACCGCGGTCGACGTCACGTACTACCGCGTCGTCTTCCCAGGAACCTTCCCAGAGCTTGTAGAGCACCTCGAGATACTCGTCGGCCTGGTCGTAGCGGTCGTCGTGGTCGAGCTGGTCGTCGGCGCCGAGATTGCGGGCGGCCGAGGGCAGATAGCCGGTCACCACGTTCCAGCCGATCCGGCCGCCGGTGAGGTGGTCCAGCGTGGACAGCCGCCGGGCGAACGGGAAGGGGTGCTCGAAGCCGGTGCCGGTGGTGATGCCGAAGCCGAGATGCTCGGTGACCGCGGCCATCGCCGTCACCAGCAGCAGCGGATCGGCCACCGGCACCTGGGCGCCCTCCCGCAGCGCGGCGAGGTCGTTGCCGCCGTAGACGTCGTAGACGCCGAGCACGTCGGCGATGAAGATGCCGTCGAAGCGGCCGCGTTCGAGCAGCTGGGCGAGCTCGGTCCAGTAGCTCAGCTCCTTGTAGCGGTGCGACTGGTCGTCGGGGTGGCGCCACAGGCCGGGCGACTGATGGGCCACACAGTTCATGTCGAAGGCGTTGAACCGGATCCGGCGGGTCATCGCGTCTGCCCGTCGGCCGCGACCCGCTCGCCCGCACTCCAGCCGAAGGGCAGGTCGGTGCCGTTGAGCAGGTGATCGCCCACCGCCCTGGCCTTCTGGATCGCGGGGTTGTGCACGGAGATGGTGCGCGCGTTGCGCCAGTGCCGGTCCAGGCGCAGCCCCTCGGACACGATCGACGCGCCACCCACCTCGAACAGCAGGCTCGTGGCGGGCAGCACGGTGTCGATCACCGCGAGCTGGGCTCGCGCCGCGGCGAGTTCGACCGCGATGAGCGCGGACTCGTCCTTCGCCCCGGCGGCGAGGACCTCGTCGAGCAACTCGGCCACCGCGAGCACGTTCGCGCGGGCGGAGAACGCGGCCGCCGACAGGCGGCCGATCACCTGCTGCACCAGCGGATCGTGCCGGGGCAGGTCGGCGGCGGAATGGGTGTAGCCACGCGTGCGTCGCGAGACCCACTCGCGCACATCGCTTTCCGCGCGCTGGGCGATCCCCGCGAGCACCGCGAGCTGAACCAGCTGCAGGTAGGCGGTCGCGTAGGTGGGGCCGGACACGCCGTAGCCGGGGCCGAGGATCTGGTCCTCGGTGACCCGCACCGCGGTGAATTCGGTGGTGCCGCTGGCGGTGAGCCGCTGTCCGAAGCCGTCCCAGTCGTCGTGCTGACGCACCCCGTCGGCCTGCGCGCCGACCAGCACGCCGACCCGTTCGCCGTCGCGGTCGGCGGCGACGAGGATGTGGTCGGCGTAGAGCGAACCGGTGCTGTAGTACTTGGTGCCGTCGAGCCGCCAGTGCTCGCCGTCGCGAGTGAGCCGGGTGCGGTACCGGTCGACCGCGCCGACACCGGGTTCGGTGATGGCGTTGCCGACCAGGGTGCCCTCGGTGATCGCCCGCAGCCACCGCTCGCGCGCCGGTCCGGCGGCCGCCAGCAGCTGGTCCTCGACGAAGGAGAAGTGCACGCGCAGGGCCTGCGGCAGGTTCGATTCGGCGGCGGCGAGGTCGATGAGCAGCCGGAACAGCTGGCGCACGGTCGCGCCGTAACCACCGAACTCCACCGGCACCCGCAGCGCGCCGAAGCGGGCCGCGCGCAGGTCCGCGATCTCGGCATGCGCCAGTGCGCGGTCGGTCTCGCGGGCGACAGCGCCCTCGGCGATACGGTCGAAGAGGGGACGGAAGACGTCGTCCAGTTCGGAATCGGCCACGCGTTTCGTCTCTGTGGAAGTCATTCCCCCACCATGACGCCGCGGGCCCGCGCGCTCACGGGTTGCGCGCAGCGGGATCGCAAAGCGGGCCGGGCCCGTGGCGATCAGGCCGAGCCGGGGACCTGTGCCCCGGCGGGGTCTCTGCGACGATGTCGGCATGAGCACCGCCACCCGACCGGGTGTCTTCACGACCGGCACGCTGGTTCTGCTGTCCGCGCTGTACTTCGCGCAGGGTCTGCCGTTCGGCTTCTTCACCCAGGCGCTGCCGGTGGTGCTGCGCGAATCGGGCTATTCGCTGGTGGCGATCAGCGCGTCGGGTGTGCTGTTCCTGCCCTGGGCGCTGAAGTTCCTGTGGGCGCCCTATGTCGACCGGTACGGCACCCGGCGGACGTGGCTGCTGGTGCTGCAGCTGTCCGCGGCCGCGGTGGCGATGCTGCTGGCGTGCCTTGACCTGTCGTCGTCGCTGCGGTGGCTGTTCGTCGGCATCGTGGTGGTGAACCTGCTGTCGGCGACCCAGGACGTGGCCACCGACGGACTCGCCGTGCGTCTGCTCGGTCCGCGCCAGCGTGGACTGGGCAACGGCATCCAGGTCGGTGCCTACCGCGTCGGCATGATCGTCGGTGGCGGGGCGCTGCTGTGGTTGTTCGCCCTGGCCGGGTGGCGGGTGCTGTTCCTCGCCATGGCGGTGCTGATCGTGGCGACCACGATTCCGGTGTGGCTGCTGCGCGAACCGGTCGTCGACCGCCCGCCGCGCCCGCATCCCGCCCGCCTGCTCGGCACCTGGTGGACCCGGCTGCGCAGGCCGGGCGTCCTCGCGTTCATCGCGCTGATCGGCGCGTTCAAGTTCGGTGATTCGATGGCCTCGGCGCTGACCGGCCCGTTCCTGTCCGACGCCGGGCTCGATCTCGGCCAGATCGCGCTGATCAAGGGGGTGCTCTCCTCGGCGGGTGCCCTGGCGGGCGCGGCCATCGGCGGCTGGCTCGCCTACCGCTTCGGCCGCAGGCACGCGCTGCTGATCGGCGGGGTCACCCAGACCGCGAGCATCGCGCTGTATCTGTTCGCGGCCCTCGGCGTCGGCGGATTCGAACTGCTCGTCACCGCGAGCCTGGCCGAGCACGTCTTCGGCGGCGCCGCCACCGTCGCGGTGTTCGCGCTGATGATGGACGCCGCCGACACCGATCACGCGGGCAGCGACTACACCCTGCTCGCCTGCGCCATCGTCGTCGTCCAGGGGATGGCGGGGCTGGCGGCCGGGGTGATCGGCGACCTCGCGGGCTATCCCGCCCTGTTCGCGACGAGCCTGGTCCTGTCCGGACTCGGTTGTGCCGCACTGATTCTCGGGCTGTCGCGCGGGCTCGGGCCCGTCGGCGTACGCCGGGCGCTGGCGGACACCGACGCGGCCGCGCGTCCGGTCCCGGAACCGGCGGCCGAGGAGTCTGCCAGACTGGGCCGGTGAGCGATGCCGATGCGGGTACCTACGTCGAGCCGGGCGAATTCCGTCGCGATACGAACTACATCACGACGCGGATCACCGCCGACGGTCGCGACGGTTACCCCGTCGAACCGGGGCGCTACCGGCTCGTCGCGGCCAGGGCCTGCCCCTGGGCCAACCGGACGCTGATCGTGCGCCGGTTGCTCGGCCTCGAGCCGGTGCTCTCCCTGGGCCTGTGCGGGCCGACCCACGACAAGCTCAGCTGGACCTTCGATCTGGACCCGGGCGGGTTCGATCCGGTCCTGGGCATCCACCGGCTGCGCGACGCGTATCTGGCCCGGTTCCCGGACTATCCGCGCGGGATCACCGTGCCCGCGGTGGTCGACATCCCGACCGGGCAGGTGGCCACCAACGACTACGCCCAGATCACCCTCGACTTCTCCACCGAGTGGACCGCGTTCCACCGCCAGGGCGCTCCGCAGCTGTATCCGGAGCCGCTGCGGGACGAGATCGACGAGATCAACCTCGACGTGTTCCGCAACGTCAACAACGGTGTCTACCGCTGCGGATTCGCCGGCGCCCAGGACGCCTACGACGCCGCCTACACGCGCCTGTTCGACGCCCTCGACCGGCTCACCGAGCGGCTGAGCACCCAGCGCTACCTGGTCGGCGACACCATCACCGAGGCCGACGTGCGCCTGTTCACCACACTCGCCCGCTTCGATCCCGTCTATCACGGCCATTTCAAATGCAACCGCAGCAAACTCACCGAGATGCCGGTGCTGTGGGCCTACGCGCGCGACCTGTTCCAGACCCCCGGCTTCGGCGACACCATCGATTTCGGTCAGATCAAGGAGCACTACTACGTCGTCCATCGCGACATCAACCCCACCGGCATCATCCCGGCGGGGCCGGAGCTGTCGAACTGGCTGACGCCGCACCACCGCGAGGAACTGGGCGGTCGCCCGTTCGGCGACGGCACCCCACCGCCGCCGCCCCTGCCCGCCGAGCAGGTTCCGCCGATTATCTGAGATCGACTGTCCCACATCGACGCCGAGGCGCGTGGACACTGGGGGTATGCCCGAACTGCTGCCGCCCGTGGTGGATCCCGATCGATTCGCCGCGACACCGCAACCGCATCTCTCCGGCGTCGACGGCCTGACCCTGCGGCCGTGGGCCGAGGCCGACGCGCCCATCGTGTACCGGGCGTTTCAGGACGCGGCGATCAGCCGCTGGCACGTTCGCACCGCCGAATCCGTCGGCCAGGTGCGCCGGTGGATCGAGCGGTGGCGCACGGCGTGGTCGGCCGGTAACGGGCAGTGGGCCGTCACCGTCGACGACGAGGTGGCGGGGCGGATCGGCTTGCGCCGCAGCGACCTCGGCGAAGGCCACACCGAACTCGCGTACTGGACGCTGCCCGCCTGGCGCGGTCACGAGATAGCGCCCCGCGCCGCCCACATCCTCACCCGATGGGCGTTCGAGGACATCGGTTTCGACCGCATCCAGCTCACGCATTCGGTCCACAACGCGCCGTCGTGCCGGGTGGCGGCCAAATGCGGATTCGTCTTGGAAGGAACGCTGCGCGGGGCTGGGCGCCACCGCGACGGCTATCACGACATGCACCTGCATGCCCGGCTGCGCACCGATCGACCGGGACTCCGCTGAACGATCGGCTGCTTGCCTCCCCCTTCTACTGTATACACGAATCCGGGTCCTCATGAGGCGCGCAATCGTGGTCCATAATCGCTCGCGAAATACCGAAACCACCAGGTGAGGAGTAGCGGGGATGGCCTATGTACTGGATTTCGGGGAGATCGATCGCACCCGGGTCGCAATCGTCGGCGGCAAGGGCGCGAACCTCGGTGAGCTGGCCCGGATCGACGGAGTCGACGTGCCTGCGGGCTTCTGCGTCACGACCGAAGCCTTCGCCGAGGCGGTGACGGGCGCACCCGCCATCGAGGGTCTGTTCGAGGAGGTATCGCGGCTCACGGCCGACGACCGGGCGGGTATCGCCGCCGTCAGCGCCCGTGTTCGTCGCGCGCTCGAAGACCTGGTCGTGCCCGGGCACATCGCGGCCGAGATCCTCGGCGCGCACGCCCGGCTCGGGGTCGACGGCGCCTACGCGGTCCGGTCCAGCGCGACGGCCGAGGACCTGCCGACCGCGTCGTTCGCGGGTCAGCAGGACACGTTCCTGAACGTCGTCGGGCCCGCGGCGATCCTCGCGAACGTCAGCCGGTGCTGGGGTTCGCTGTTCACCGAACGGGCCGTCACCTACCGACTGCGCAACGACCTCGGCGAGCAGCCGATGCGGATGGCAGTGGTCGTGCAGCGGATGGTGTTCCCGCGCGCCTCGGGCATTCTGGTCACGGCCGACCCCGTCACCTCCGACCGGACCGTGGCCTGCATCGATGCCGGATTCGGTCTCGGCGAAGCGCTCGTCTCCGGTCTCGTCGACGCCGACATCTACCGGGTCCGCGACGACGCCGTCACCGAGCGGACGATCGCCACCAAGAAACTCGCTGTCGAGCCGGCGCCGGAGGGCGGCACCCGGGTGCGCGAGATTCCCGAGGAGCACCGCACCGACCCCGTGCTGTCGGAGGCCGAGGTACTGCGGCTGGCCCGGCTCGGCCGCCGGATCGAAGCGCATTTCGGCAGTCCGCAGGACATCGAATGGTGCCTGGACGGTCCGGACCCGCGGATCGTGCAGAGCAGGCCGATCACCACGCTGTTCCCCGTTCCGGTGGCCGCCGACGCGGAGAACCGCGTCTACGTGTCGGTGGGCCACCAGCAGATGATGACCGACGCGATGAAGCCACTGGGAATCTCGCTGTGGCAGTTGACGAGTCGCGCGCCGATGCGGGACGCGGGCGGTCGGCTGTTCGTCGATGTCACCGAAATGCTGGCGGCACCGGCGATCCGCACCGGTCTCATCGACGGGCTGGGCAAGTCCGATCCGCTGATCGGCGACGCGCTGCGGTCCGTGGTCGAGCGCGATGACTTCCTGCGCCCGGCGACCGACGACGTCGCGGTCCGCGCACCCGCCGGTGTCCCCGCACCGGGCGCGGCCCGTGCGCCGATCGAGGCCGATCCCGCCCTCGTCGCCGCACTGGTCGCCGATATCGACGGCTCCATCGCCACGCTGCGGCGCGAGATCCCGGCCTACGCGGGCCCGGCGCTGATCGACTTCCTCCTGGCCGATATCCAGGAGTTGCAGCGGACGGTGTTCGCGCCGCGCAGCCTGCAGGCCATCATGTCCGCGATGGAGTCCACCGAGTGGCTCAACGACCGGCTGTCGGACTGGCTAGGCGAGAAGAACGCCGCCGACATACTGCTGCAGTCGGTTCCGGGCAATGTGACCTCGGAAATGGGGCTGGCCCTGCTGGACGTCGCCGATGCGATCCGGCCGCACCCGGAGGTCGTGGCCTACCTGCGCGAGGTGGAGCAGACGGGTGCGGAGCGCGACGACTTCCTCGATCAGCTGGGCGCACGCGCCGGTGGGACTGCGGCCCGGGCCGCGCTCGAGGGGTTCCTCGACCGGTACGGCATGCGCTGTGTCGGCGAGATCGACATCACCCGGCCCCGCTGGAGCGAAAGCCCCACCACGCTCGTGCCCACGATCCTGGGCAATATCAAGAACTTCGGGCCCGGCGCGGGCAAGCAGCGCTTCGACGACGGCCTGCGCGACGCCGAGCAGGCGAAGCACCGGCTCCTCGATCGCGTGCGCGCCCTCCCGGACGGGGCAGCGAAAGCCACGGAGACCGCGGCGATGATCGATCGCCTCCGCACGTACTCCGGGTATCGGGAGTATCCGAAATACGGCATGGTGAGCCGCTACTTCGTCTACAAGCAGGCGCTGCTGCGCGAAGCCGACCGGCTCGTGCGCGACGGCGTGCTGCGCGACCCCGAGGACATCTACTACCTCCGGTTCGACGAGCTCGGCGAGGTGGTCCGCACGCAGCAGGCCGACGCCGAACTCATCGACGAGCGCAAGGACGCGTTCCGCTCGTATCGAACGCTCACCCCGCCCCGGGTGCTCACCTCCGACGGCGAGGCTCTCACCGGCGCCTACCGGCGCGCGGACCTGCCGCCGGGCGCGCTGCCAGGGATGGCGGTGTCCGCCGGGACGATCGAGGGCCGCGCGCGCGTCGTGTCCGATATCGGGCAGGCCGATCTCGACCCGGGCGACATCCTGGTGACCGCCTACACCGACCCCAGCTGGACGCCGCTGTTCGTCGCGATCCGCGGCCTGGTGACCGAGGTCGGCGGCCTGATGACCCACGGCGCGGTGATCGCCCGCGAGTACGGCCTTCCCGCCGTCGTCGGCGTGGAGCACGCCACCACGCTGATCCGCGACGGGCAGCGCATCCGCGTGCACGGCACCGACGGCTACGTCGAGATCCTGACGCCGGACGAGTGACGCCGGCACCGGCGCTCGGCGACCCAGCCCGGGCCGGGCCGCCGAGCGTCCGGTCTAGACGACCTTGGCGTCGATCAGCAGGTTCCAGATCTCGCCCTGGTCGACGACCTCCACGCCGAGCTTCTCGGCCTTGGCCAGCTTGCTGTCACCGACACCGGCGCCGGTGATGAGCAGATCGGTGTTGGCCGAGACCGAGGAGGCCGCGGTCGCGCCCGCCTGCTCGCACAGCCGCTGGAAGGTCGGGCGGGCGACCTTCTCCCCCGACCGCGGGTCGCTGATGGCGCCGGTGATGACGACCGTCTTGCCCGCCAGCGGCGCGCCTGCCGCGACGACCGGGGCGAGGTCTTCTTCGCGCACGTCCAGGTCGACACCGGCCGCCCGCAACCGGTCCAGCTCCGGGCGTAGCCGGGTGAGGTGCGCGACCAGGGAGGCGGCGACCTTCGGGCCGATGTCGTCCACCGCGACGAGCCGTTCCTCGCCCGCGTCGGCGACCTCCTCCAGCGAGCCGAATCCGGCCCTGGCCAACCTGGCGGCGGTGCCGTCGGAGGCCATCGGGATGGCCAGCCCGATCAGCGCGCGGCGCAGGCCGACCCGGCGGCTCGCGTCGATGGATTCGATCATCCGCGCGGCCGATACCTCGCCGATCCGATCGAACTCGAGCAGGCGCTCCTGGGTGAGGGTGTAGAAGTCCGACGGGTGCTCCAGGATGCCCGCCTCGGCGAGGCGTTCGATCCACACCTGACCGATGGCGTCGATGTCGGCCGCCGCGCGCGAGGCCCAGTGGATGAGCCTGCGCACCGTCTGGGCGGGACAGGCGACGTTGGTACAGAACAGCTCTCGGCTGTTGCCCTGTTCGGTCACCGGCTGCCCGCACGAGGGGCACACGGTGGGTGGCACGATCTCGCGCTCCGCGCCGGTGCGCTTCGCCGCGTCGAGCACGCCGGCCACGAACGGGATCACGTCACCGGCGCGGCGCACCAGCACGGTGTCGCCGATCTTGATGTCGCGGGCGCGGATCACCTCCTGGTTGGCCAGCGTGGCCTTGGTGACGGTGGTGCCACCGACGAACACCGGTTCCAGCCAGGCGACCGGGACGATCTTGCCGGTCTTGCCGACATCCCAGACGACGTCGGCCAGCAGCGTGGTCTTCTCCTCGGCGGCGAACTTGAACGCGAGCGCGCCGCGCGGCGAATTGGACCGGGTTCCGGCCGCCGCGTAGGCGTCCCGGTCGGCCAGGCGCAAGACCGCGCCGTCGATGTCGTAGTCCAGGTCGTTGCGGCCCTGCTCGATCTCGGTGATCGCCGCCTGCGCCGCGGTGGCGTCGGCGCACACCCGCATCCGCGCACCCTCCACGCCCAGCGCCAGCAACCCCGCGCCGAGATCGTGGGCGGCGCCACCGTCGGCGGTGTCGAGGTCGAAGCCGAAGAACTGCAGGCGGCGTTCGGCGACCGTGGCCGGGTCCTTGGCTCGCAGCGTGCCCGCCGCGGCATTGCGCGGATTGATCAGCGGTTTGTCCGGGTGGGCGGCGTTGTAGGCGGCGAAGGTCGACCGCAGCATCACCGCCTCGCCGCGCACCTCCACGCGTCCGGGCAGCTCGATCCGCTCGGGAACGCCGTCGACCAGGGCGCGGACCAGCATGGTCACGTCGTCACCGGTGGTGCCGTCGCCGCGCGTCACCGCCCGCACCAGGCGCCCGTCCTCGAAGACCAGCGACAGCGACAGGCCGTCCAGTTTCGGCATCACCACCACCGGCTGCCCGGGGAAGCGCTGGAAGAACGCCTCGACCTGCTCGGGCTTCGTGGCCTTCTCGAGCGACAGCATGGGCCGCGCGTGCCGGACCGGCGCGTGCAGCACCGCGGGCGCGCCGACCTGGTCGAGCGGGTTCGGGTCGGGCGTGAGTTCGGGGTGCGCCGCGATCAGCGCACGCAACTCGTCCTCGATCGTGTCGTACTCGGCATCGGCGACCAGTGGCGAGCCCTGGTAGTAGGCGTCGCGCAGCGCCACGATGCGATCGGCGAGTTCCTGGATACGTTCCCCTGTTTCCACAGCACGCGACGCTACCGATGCCCACCGACAGCTCCGGCGAGGAGGGTGCGCCACCCGCCCGGCCGCTCACGAAATCCTCACGAGGGCGGCGGCAGTATCGGTGCCGGATCAGGTGCCCGGCCCCGCCGACCGAGCGAACCCGACGCCCGCGGCGGCACCTCGCGCCCCGCGGACCCGCACCCCGAGCTGCCCTCGCGGTGCGGATCGCTTCGTGGCCGCCACTGATCCGGCGCACCCGCCGACTGTTCCTCCGGCGGGTGCGCCTCTTCCCCGATCGTCGGCTGCAGGCGATCAGGCCGCGGCGATGCGCCGAATCGCCTGCAGCCGTTCCGTTGTCGGCGGATGGGTGCCCAGCCAGCGGGCCCTGGCCGCGAGCAAGGCCGACTCCGGTGAGGTCTCGTACGGCAGCCACTTCCGCAGTGCGCCATGGAGATCGCGGCCGTACCCGAACTCGACCGCCATCCGGTCGGCGGCGAACTCCGCGCGCCGCGAGCGCGCCGCCGCCGTCAGCTGTTCCAGGACGAGCAGGCCGATCAGCACGACCACGACCGGCACGCCGATGCGCGGCGTCAGCACGACCGCCGCGACCACCAGCAGCGCGGCCGAGATCGCCGACCGGATCAGGAACCGGACGACCCCGGGTCCCCGTGCCGCGCGGACCGGGATCTTGCCGATCGCGCGCACCATGCGGGCCGGGAGCGCGACCCACTCCTCGAGCAGCCGCAACCGTGGATCCAGCATCAGGTGATGGGCGAGTTCATGGGCGAGCACCGCCGCCAATTGCCGTGGCCGCAGCGACCCGATCGCCCAGCTCGTCACCGCGACCATCCGCGCGGGCGCGGCGAACGCGTTGAGCGTGCCCGATTGCTGCACCCACAGCGAGTAGGGCCAGCCGTCGACGCCGGCGGTCCGGGTGACGTCGGACCACGCGGTCGCGAGCAGGTCCGGTTCCGCGCCGACCGGCTTGCGGAAGCCATAGGCGGCCGCCGCCTGGCCCCGGTTCGGGTGGAACCACGCGGCACTGGCCACCCCGCACCCGATCACGAACCACAGCGCGAGCACGATCGCCGCCGCCCAGCGACCGACGGCGACGCCGACGACGCACACCAGCACACCGTTGAGCGCCACGCTCGGCAGCGTCAGCAGAAATCCACCGGCGAATGCGCGAATCCTCCCCACGCACGCGAGTTTACGGCGGGCCACCGACACTCCCGGTGAGCCCGACCACCAACGCTTGCCGCCCGGTAACCGGCGTGCCATGGTGGAGAAGAGCCCGGACTTCGGGCTTCCGGACGAGGGGTGCCGTACCCGGAGTGCGACAAGACGGCCCGAGGAGGGCTGTGATGTCGTGGATTCTGCTCGTCGTGTCCGGATTCCTGGAAGCCGTGTGGGCGACCGCGCTGGGCAAATCCGAAGGCTTCGCCCGGCTGGTGCCGTCGGTGGTGTTCTTCGTCGCGCTCATCGCGAGTATGGCCGGATTGGCCTTCGCCCTGCGCGAACTACCCGTCGGCACCGCCTACGCGGTCTGGGTGGGCATCGGCGCGGTCCTCACCGTCACCTACGCCATGGCCACCGGCGAGGAACCGATCACGATCGTCAAGCTGGTGTTCCTGACCATGATCGTCACCGGCGTCGTCGGCCTCAAACTGGCCCACTGACCTGCGACCCGGATGTCCGCTCGTCAGCGGACCGGGACGGTGTGGCTTCGACCAGTTCGCGGAGTGCCTCGACGTCGCGGGTGAGGTTGTGTTGCAGCATGCGTGCCAGGAGCGAGCCGAAGAGCCGTTGCAGTCCGTGCGGTCGCACCCGCAGGTCGAGGCGGACCGCGCAGCGGCCGGGCGCGAGTGCGGTGACGGTGCGCGCGCCGTCCGCGTCCGCTCCGCTGACGGTGCGCCAGGTCAGGCGGGTGCCCGGAACGACGGTGCCGACCTCGCCCCGCGTCCGCCAGGTACGCCCGGCGAAACGGAGTTCCTCGGTGGTGCGGGTCGCCGCGGTGGAGATGCCGGGTGGGTCGGCGGTCATCGCGACCACTCCGGTGCGCCACCGCGGGTCGTTGGCGTAGTCGGCGAGGACCGCCCAGACCTGCGCGGCGGGCCGGAAGACGGTCGTCGCGGCACAGAGTTCGAAGGTGCGCGCGTGCTGGGGATCAGACATGGTTCGGCCCTCACGGTGTCGGTGCGAGCGGCCGGTCGGCGGCTCCTCTCGACTGTCGCGCCCGGGTGTTTCAGTCCCGCTACAGCGACGGCGGCCCAGGCCCGAGCTCCGGCCGGTCGGCCCGGGCCAGCGCACCGACCAGATCGATCACCGCGGGCCAGCTCAGCGCCGCCCCGTCGGTCAGCTCGTCCGGTCGCGAGTGGGCGGCCAGCAGCCGGTCCATCCGCGCGACGATCGCGGGATGGGCGAACTGGACGTAGCGGCGTGGGTCGGCGCCGACTCGCGCGGAGTGGTGCAGTGCCGCCGCGCGCACCCGCAGCGCCTGCTCCGGTCGGCCCCGTGCCATGAGCGCGTACGACGCGGCGTACACCGCACCCAGCGCGTCGGCGATGTTCGACTGCCGGGCGAACACCCCCAGCGCGCGATCGAGGGCGGTGAGAGCTGCGGCGGCGCCGTCGGTGTCGTCCGGGTCGGCCAGGATCGCCCAGGCCAGCACCACATCGGCCATGCCTTCACACCACAGGTGACCGCAGTCGGCGCTGCGTTCGCGGGCCACCCGCAGCAGGCGCACGGCCTCGGTCCGACGGCCCTCCAGTAGCAGCACGGTGCCCGTGCCGAACTCCGCGCAGCCGCGGATCCACTCCGGCGTCGGCAGCCGGTCGACCTCCGCGACGAGCACGTCGACCGCCACCCGCGCGGTCGCCGGGTCACCGAGCGCGGTCCACGCCAGTGCGCGATACATCAAGGCGGACAACCACAATTCCCGCTCGGCCTCCGGTCCGCCCAGGACGGCCATGGCGGCGTCGGCGCTCGCGAGCGCGTCCGCGGGCTCCCCGGCGTGGAACGACACGATCGACAGACCGAGCAGCCCGAAGGCGCGATCGGCGGCGGGGGCATCGGCCGCGGCCGCCAACGCGTCGCGCAGCAGGGTGCGGCCGACCGCCACGATGCCGAGCACACTCCACGCGAACTGCAGGGCCGCCACGGTCCGCAGGGCCGCCACCGGATGGTGCTCGAGATCGTAGGCGATCCCGGCCCGGAGATTCGGCAGCTCCGCGGCCAGCGACCGATAGGCGTCTGCGGCGTGATGGCCGGTCAGCAAGGCCGATTTCTCGGCGGCGAAGGTGCGCACCCAGGTCGCGTGCCCGGCCCGGCTCGCCCCCGGGGCCGGGTCGACGCCACGACAGTAGCCACGGACGGTCTCCAGCAGGCGGTAGCGGGTGCCGGCGGGCGTGTGCTCGAGGGTGAGCACGGACCGGTCGACGAGCGAGGCCAGCGGGGCGAGCACCCCCGCATCGGGGTGTGTCGCCGCGGCCGCCTGCCAGGTGAATCCGCCCTCGAACGGCCACAACCGCACCAGCAGAGCCCGATCGCCGGGGGCCAGATCGTCGACGCTCCACCCGATCGCCGCAGACAAGTCGGCGTGCCGCGACAGCGATCCGTGCGGGGTCGGACCGAGCACGTCTCGCCGGTCGCGCAGATGGGTCGCGATCTCGGATAGCCCGAACGCGCGTTCGCGCGCGGCCGCCAGTTCGATGGCCAGGGGCAGGCCGTCCAGCATCGCGCAGATCTCGTGCGCGGCCGTCCGATCCGCCGCGTCGGGCCGCCAGCCCGCCCGGCCGGCGCGCACCCGATCGAACAGCAGGCGCACCGCGGCACCGTCGTCGCCGACTTCGTCGAACACCGGCAGCGGCGACAGGGCCAGCACATGCTCGCCGTCGACACCGAGCGGCTGTCGGCTGGTGGCCAGGATCCGCAGGTGCGGGCAGGCGGCCAGCACCGTCACCACGACGCGGGCGACCGGTTCGATCAGGTGCTCACAGTTGTCGAGCACCAGCAGGCCGGGCGTCGCCGCCAGCGCCCGGCAGATCTGGGTCACGGGGTCGCCGGTGCGCTGGACCAGCGACAGCGTCGTCGCGATCGCGGTCGGCACGGCGTCGCCGTCGTCGACGTCACCCAGGCGCACGAACCATCGGTCGACAGGCGCCTCCGCCGCGGTCCAGTGTTCGATCGCCAACCGGGTCTTGCCCACGCCGGCGGGTCCGACCACGCTGACCAGTCGCTCGGTGGTGAGCAGTTCACCCAGCACGCGCAGCTCGTCGTCGCGGCCGAGGAAGGTCGACAGCGGCCGCCGATGCGGTGGGCGGCGGCCCGGTGGGGAATCCGGCCGCGCGCCAGGCGATTCCACCAGCAGACCCGGATCCTGCTCGAGCATCCGGCGCTCGAGCGACCGCAGCGCGGGCCCGGGTTCCACCCCCAGTTCCGCCACCAGCAGCTCGCGCACCCGGCGCAGTTCGGCCAGTGCCTGCGCCTGACGACCGCTGCGGTACAGCGCCGAGGCCAGCAGCTCCCAGCGCCGCTCCCGGAACGGTGCGGCCGTCACCGCCTCGCCGAGATCGGCCACCGCCGTCGCGAGCTCACCGCACGCCAGCCGCGCCGCCGCTCGCTCCTCGATCGCGACCTCGTACAACTCCCTGAGCCGGATGCGCTCCGCCAGCGGACCATCGGCCTGCTCCAGCTCCGGCCACGGGTCACCCCGCCACAGCGCGAGCGCTTCGCTCAGTACCCGCTCGGCGGACACGGGATCGTCGACGGCGAACTCGCGCACTCCGGCGGCGACCAGGTCGGCGAACCTGCCGAGATCGGTGTGCTCGGCCGGGAGTGCCAGCAGGTAACCGGACCCCCTGCGGCGCACCAGCTCTCGCCCAGCGGGGCCCAGTGCGGACCGGAGCCGGGAGGCGACGACCCGCAAGGTCGCCGATGCCTGTCGTGGCTGCTCGGCACCCCACACGAGGTCGGCGAGGGCGGCATCGGAGAGCGGCGAGCCCGCGCCGGTCGACAGCGCCGCGAGGAACCGTCGCGGCACCGGGCCGCCCAGATCCACGACGTGCCCGTCCACCTCGACCTCGATCGCGCCCAGTGCCCGCAGGAACACCACCCGGAAACCCTATCCCGAGGCCGACACGCGATCCGGGATCCGCGTTGCGACCTTGTCGCCCCGCACCCCCGCTGGCACAATTGCTCGGAAATTGCCGAGGTCTCGCTCTTCCTCCCGTTGAAGGGGTAGCCCATGCCGCAGACATCGAAGACGCGAAAGACACATCGATCGGCAACCGGTAGACGACGTTCAGCGGCACGCGGGAGTACATCCGCCGCGCTTCTCACGGCACTGGGTGTGGCATGGCTGGAGATACAGAGTGTCGGCGCGGTCGCGCTGGCGGCGACGACGGTGCTGATCGTGCCCGGCACGGGTACCAGCGACCCGTCGGTGGCCCACGATTTCGAGAGCAACGCGTACCAGAACTTCGTCGTTCCCGGCGCACACGGTTGTACCGACAACGCTTGTCCCGGCGTCACCTTCGTTCCCGTTCCCTATGACGCGTCGCTGTGGCCGGTCATCTCGTCGAAGGGCCCCGGGGCGTCGTCGGCGAAGTGGGATCCTTCGGTCGCCGACGGCGTCGCCACTCTCGGCGCGCTGGCCGCGCGTCAGCTGGGTGCCCCGGGGAACGGCGGCATCGTGATCTTCGGCTATTCGCAGGGTGCGACGGTGGCCAGTGCGGAGAAGGCCGCCCTGGCGGGGCTGACGCCGGCGGAGAAGAACCGGCTGACCTTCGTCCTCATCGCGAATCCGAACCGTCCCAACGGCGGCATCATCGAACGGCCGGTGCGTTTCGGTGAGATCCCGGTCGCCGACATCAGTTTCGGCCCGCCCACCCCGACCGACACGGGCATCGCGACCACGGATATCGCCATGCAGTACGACGGCATCTCGGACTTCCCCGCCTATCCACTCAATGTGCTCGCCGATGCGAACGCCCTGCTGGGCACCCTGCTGATCCACCCCTCCTACCTGCAGCCGAAGGGCGACGGCGCGGGCAGCGAACCCAAGGCGGGCGCGGCGATCTACGGCTACCGCGATCCGGCCGACTTCGTCGCCCAGCAGAACTGCGATGAGCATCCCGAGAATTGCCAGAGCCACGGTGACACCGTCTACAAGACGATCCCCAGTCCCGAGGGCACCTTGCCCCTGCTGTACCCCTTGCGCGCGGTCGGACAGCACACGAACACCACGAATGTCACCGAACCCGCCGCGGTCCTGCTGGAACCGGCGCTGCGGGTCCTGATCGAGACGGGATACGACCGCACCGACTACGCGGAGCCGACACCGTTGCGGTTCGACCAGCCACTGAACCCGAGCAAAACCGCCACCTTGCCGGTGGACCTGCCCGCCGCGATCGACGAGGGCATCACCGACGCCCTCGCGGAAATCGACGACCCGGCACGCACGCCGGACCGGACCCTGCCCCCGGCCGCGGCCCTGGCCAATCTCGACGACCTCCTGCCCCCGAACCCGGTGACACCGCTGCTGCGCGACTTCTTCCCACCCGCGCCCTGAGACCACGCCGGAATCGCCGCATGCTTGATACCGAAACTAATAGTTTCGTATGCTGCCCTGGTGGCGACAGGGCGACGAGGGGCCGGCCGACCGCGCGAGGAACGCGTGGACGCGTCGATCGCGGCGGCGGTGCGTGCGGTGCTCGACGAGCGCGGGTACGCGGGGTCGACCGTGGACGCGGTCGCGACCCGCGCGGGCGTGAGCAAGGCGACCATCTACCGCCGCTACGCGACCAAACAGGAGATGACCTTCGCCGTCCTGCTCCACGATCTGCGCGCGGCGGCGCCCGCCGACACCGGCAGCCTGTCCGGCGATCTGCGCGCACTCACCACCCAGATCGCGACGCAGGTGCGCGGCGCGGGCGCGGACAACCTGACCGGCCTGCTCGCCGACATCCGCGCCGACCCCCGCCTACGCACCCGTTTCGCGACGACCTTCCTGCCCGTGGAACGACGCATCATCACGACGGTGCTCGACCGCGCGATCGCCCGCGGTGAACTGACCCGCGCACCGGACCCGGCCGTGGTCCAGGCGCTGCTGCTCGGCCCGCTCTACTCCTGGCTGATCATGCTCGACGAAAACCCCACGCGCGCCACCGAACTCACCGGTCTCGTCGCCGCCGCGGTCACCGAGGCGCTCACCACGAATCTGCTGCCGACCCGCAGATCACCCGCCGCGCGGCCGAGGACCGCGCCCGGCGGGCCACGGCCACCACCGGCGCCACGAGCGTCCCCATGGCCAGGACTCAGCACTTCCACCGAAGATCGTCCCGAACAGAGGAGTTCCATGAACAAGACATTCACCGCCGTCGCCCGCGTCGCGGCCGCCGGGGTTTGCGGCCTGGCGTTCGTCGCCGTCATCGGTTCCGGCACCGCGCAGGCGGCACCGCAGGACTGCCGGGTCGAACGGGATTTCTTCGGCGCGGCGGCCACCTGTCAGCCCGACGGCGGAAGCAACTACGTCCTGCACCTCGACTGCTTCGGCTTCTACGCCAACGGCCCGTTCCCGATGTACACGATCGGCTCCTACACCGTGCTCAGCTACCCGTTCGAGCCCTCGGGCCAGCGCATCTCGGCCGCGTGCACCGGCATGGGCCCGGGTGTCGTCGCGGCCGCCACCAACGCGTACGTCGAGGTCTATCGGGGCTAGCGAGCCCGCGGCGCGCCCGATGTGGTGACCACTCGCATCGGGTACCCGCGGCACCCCGGTTCGGCTAGGGTCCGAGCAGATCGACCCGCGCCGAGCGAAAGGAGCACGATGTCGCTCTCCCGTCGGCAGTTGCTCGCCGCGGCCGCGCTCGGCGGCGCCGTCACCACATTCGGGCTGCCCGTCGCGCGGGCCGAGGGCCGTGTGCTCGGTGCAGGCGACCACGAGTACGAGGAGCTGACCCGGCGCGGCTACAACCGCCGGTTCCAGGCCCGACCCGCGAAGATCTACTTGCCCACGACGACCGAGGAGGTCCGCACCGCGGTCGCGAGATCCGTCGCCGAGGGGACGCGGATCGCCGCACGCTCGGGCGGCCACTGCTTCGACGACTTCGTCGACCACGCCGCCACCCGGTCGCTCATCGATCTGAGCAGGATCGACGCCGTGTACTGGGACGAGCGCCTGCGCGCGTTCTCGGTCGGCGCAGGCGCCGACATCGGCACCGTCTACGAGGCACTGCTCCGGAACGGGGGCGTCACCGTGCCGGGCGGGATCTGCCTCGGCGTCGGCATGGGCGGCCATCTCTGCGGTGGCGGCTACGGCCCACTGTCGCGGCGGCACGGACTCGTGGCCGACCACCTGGCCGGAGTGGAAGTGGTGACGGTCGACGCCGACGGCGCGGCGAAGGTGGTGCTCGCGACCCCCGACGGACCCGACCGCGATCTGTGGTGGGCCCACACCGGTGGTGGCGGCGGCAATTTCGGTGTGGTGACGCGGTTCCTGCTCCGCTCCCCCGGCGCCGACGGTACCGATCCCGCCGCGGCCCTGCCGAAGCCGCCGGGCAGCATGCTCAGCACGCGACTGATCGTGCCGGTCACGACGGAGGAGTCGTTCGTCCGCTTCGTCGGCAACTACCTCGCCTTCTTCCAACGGCACAGCGCGCCCGGCGACGAGTTCACCGGCCTGTACGCCCCGCTCATGATCAGGACGACCGGCACCGCCGCCGCGGAGCTGCTCGTCCTGCTCGACGCCGACGTACCCGACGCGCGCGCTCGACTGGACGCCTTCGTCGCGACGGTGACCGACGGTGTCTTTCCCCCGGCGATCCCGACGCCGGTCGCCCAGCTGTCCTACCCCGACACCGTGCGCCAGGTGTACTACGCGAAGGGCCCGAGTGCGCTCCGGGTCAAGGTGAAGGCCGCCTATCTGCGCACGGCGTACTCGCCCGACCAGCTCCGGATCTTCTACCGCTACCTCACCAATCCCCGGTTCCTCGGCGAGTCCCAGCTCGAATTCCTGCCGTTCGGCGGCGCGATCAACGCCGTCCCCGCCGACGCGACCGCCATGCCCGCGCGCGATTCGTTCATGACGATGCTCATCCACGCCGCCTGGCGCCAGCCCACCGGCGACGACCGCTTCCTGCGCTGGGCCCGCGAGATGTACCGCGACGTGCACGCCGACACCGGCGGGGTCCCGGTCCCCGGCGACACCTACGGCGGCAGCTACATCAACTACCCGGACCCCGACCTGGCCGACCCGGCGTGGAACACCTCCGGCCTGCCCTGGCATGCGTTCTACTACCGCGACAACTACCCCCGGCTGCACCGGATCAAAGCCGATCGGGACCCGGGAAACGTTTTCGCGCACCAGCTCTCGATCGGCAGGCCCGAGTGGGAACCGATCAGGTGAGGGCGAGCACCCGGCACGGTCCACCCGTGCCGCCCGCGTGTTTCGGCGCGCCAACGACGACCGTCGCCCCGGACGGCGGAACCGTCGCGAGGTTCGCGAGCATCTCCACGCCGTAGCGGCCCGCGCCGAGCAGCATGGTGTGCGCGCCGAAGTCCGGGTCCGCGCCGCAGTCCAGGCTGAGCGTATCGACGCCCGCCCCGACGATCCCGCACTGCGCGACAAGGTATTCCGCGGCATCGGCCGAGAATCCCGGCGCGTGCGGCCTGCCCTGACCGTCCAGGTTGAGGAAGGTCGACGGTTCGGCCAGGCGCCGCTCCCAGCCGGAATACATCGCGACGAAGGCCCGCTCGGGGATCTCCCCGAACTGTGCTCGCCATCGGTCGATATCGGCGACGGTGACCACCGCGTCGGCCTCGGTGGCGGCCTTCGCGCTGATGTCGATGACCACGAGCGGGGCGACCAGATCGTCGACGACCAGCGCATCCGTCGTCGCGCCGCCGACGATCCGATGCGCGGGCGCGTCGAGGTGCGTGCCGGTGTGTTCCCAGTAGCCGAGAGCGAACTGCCCGAAGCCACCGGAGGCGTGCCACGCCACCGGCACCAGGGCGATCGGCGGATTGCCCGGCCACACCGGCAACTCCGGTGTGAGCGTGTGGGTCAGGTCGATCACGCCCCCGGCACGCGGCGCGGCGACAGCGGGAGCGGGAGCCGCCGCGGCGAGCGCGGTCAGGCCCGCGAGACCGAACAGGGCCCGCCGGCTGGGACGCGGCGCACCGTCATGGGCGAGACGAACGATCTCCGGCGAGCACATCGGCCCAAGATAGCCGAGCGCGCCGGGCCCGGCGCAGATCTACGCGCCGGGCGAATGCGCCTCCCCGAGATAAGTCGGACACGATGTCCAGGTAAACTGTGTGGCGAGCACGGTCGTGGAGGTATGTGATGGTCAGCTGGGACAACGCCGTGCGCAATGTGGGCGCGCTGCTCGGCCCCGGAATCGAGCCGTATGTTCCGACGCCGTCGGAGGTCGTCTACGACCATCCGCACCGGCGGTTGCGGCGCTATCGCCGCAGCACCGAGAGCACCGGCAACCCCGTTCTGCTGGTCCCGCCGCTGGCGGTGACCATTTCCTGCTACGACCTGCGGCCCGGCCAGAGCCTGGTCGAGTATCTGCTGGAGATGGGGCGCGACGTCTACGTCCTCGACTACGGCGAGATCGGCTACGCCGACCGGAACCTGGGTTTCGAGGAATGGGTCGACGACATCGTGCCCACCGCCGTCCGCCGGGTCAGCGCGGCGCACGCGCACGCCCCGGTCGACGTGATCGGCTGGTCCTTCGGCGGCACGATCAGCCTGCTCACCGCGGCCGCCGACCCCCGGCTGCCGCTCGCCTCGCTCACCGCGGTCGGCACACCGTTCGATCAGCGCCGCAACGGCCCGATGGCGCTCGCGCGCTCGGTCGGCCGCCTGACCTCGGGCCGGATCGTCACCGAGCCGGTCCGGCTCGTCGGCGGAATACCGAAACAGGCTGTGCGGCTGGGCTTCCGGGCCCAGGCGCTCGATCGTGAACTCACCAAACCGTGGTACATCGCCCGCAATGCCGGTGATGTGGAGGCGCTGGCGCGTATGCAGGCCGTCGACCGGTTCATGGACGAGATGCCCGGCTATCCCGGCCGGTTCTACCGGCAGGTCTATCGCCAGCTGATCGTGCGCAACGAGATGTGGAAGGGCACCGTGCATCTGAGCCCTTACCACGCGATCGAGCTGGCCGCGATCACCGTTCCGGTCCTGCTGATCGGCGGCCGCCGCGACAAACTCGCCTCGGCCGCCTCCGTTGCGGCCGGGACCGAGGTGCTCACCGGCGCGCCGGTGCGCTTCGCCGAGGTCGACGGCAGCCACCTGGGCATCATCGCCGGTCCCGGTGCCCGCGACTCCAGCTGGGCCGCGATCCGCGACTTCCTCGCCACCGAGGTCCCGCAGTGCGTCTGAGCCGCTAGTCCGGCTCACTCGCGAAGGCACCGAGGATGGTGTCACGCAGCCAGCGCTGCGCCGGATCGGTGTCGAGCCGGGCGTGCCACGACAACCGCACCTCGACCGCGGGCAGCGGCGCGGGCATCGTGAACCAGCGGATGCCGAGGGCCGGACCGTATTGCTCGGCGAGGCGCTGCGGAACGAGGCCGACGTAGCGACTCGACGACACCAGCAGGGCGGCGACCGCCGAGGTGGGCACCACGGCGGCGACCTGACGGCGCAGCCCGGCGGCCTCGAGCACCTCGTCGAGCGGACCCCTGGTCCGTCCGCGCCGGGACGCCGACACGTGCGGATGACGACACAGCTGCGCCAGGGTCGGGCGCCGGTGCCTGCCCAGCGGGCTGTCGGCGCGGACGATGCCGACGAGTCGTTCCCGGTACAGCGGCGCCGTCCGGATATCGGGTGCGGCGCCGTCACCGGCGCCGATGTCCAGGTCGACGGAGCCGTCGCGTAACGCCTCCACGCTCTCGGTGCCCTCGGTGACGAACCGCAGGATCACTCCCGGGGCCAGCGCCGCGGTGGCCTCCACCACGGTGGTCGCCAGGGTGGCGGCCACGCCGTCGTTGATGCGAATCGTGAAGGTGCGCTGCAGATCCGCCGCGGCGATGTCGCGCTCGGCGCTGATCAGCGCCGACGCCTCGTCGAGCAGTGAGCGCACGCGGGGCGCCGTGCGCAGCGCGAACGGGGTCGGCGTCATCCCCCGGCCCGCCCGGACCAGGATCGGATCGTTCATCGCTCGCCGCAACCGGCTCAGCGCACGACTCGTCGCGGGAATCGACAGGTGCAGCCGTTCGGCCGCCAGGGTGACGCTGTGGTCCTGCAACAGCGCGTCGAACACCCGCAGCAGGTTCAGATCGAGCTGCTCCGCCATAGTTGCATCCTACGCAAAGTATTCTTGCCAAAGTTGCGTGGCAGGAAGTAATAGCAGGCACATAGCGTTTTTCCCATGCAATGGAATGTGCTCACCCGCGAGCGGATGCCGCGGGAATCGTCATCGTCACCGGCCTCGGGCCCCGCCCTCCTCGCGATCATGTGCGCCTGCGTCGTCCTCGTCGTCGGCATGGTGGCCGCGATCAACCTCGCCGTCCCGATGCTGGCGTCGAGCGGCCTCCGCCCGTCCGCGTCGGCACTGGTCTGGATCGTCGACTCGTATGTGATCGTGTTCGCCTGCCTGGTGATTCCCGGTGGGGCGGCGGGAGATCGGTTCGGCCGCAAGGGCGTGCTGATCGCCGGTCTGGTGGTGTTCGCGAGCGGTGCACTGCTGTCCGCCGTCGCGCCGAACATCGCGGTCCTGCTCCTCGGCCGGGCGCTCACCGGGGTGGGCGCCGCCGCCGTACTGCCCAATACGCTGGCGGTGCTGCTGCACGCCGTCGCCGCCGAACGCCGGGGCCCGACCGTCGCGACCTGGGCGTCGATGACCGGCATCGGTGGTGTCGTCGGCAATGTCGGCGGCGGGGCGATCCTGTCCGGAGGATCCTGGCGGTGGCTGTTCGTGGCGGTGGTGCCGATCGCGCTGGTTCTCGTGGTGCTGGTGGCCCTGTTCGCGCCGGTGTCACCGCGGCACGACCGGCGACTCGATCCGCTGGGAACGGCCTTGCTCGTCGGAGCCTCGGTGGCACTGCTGGTCGGCATCGTCGAGGGGCCCGAGGCGGGGTGGGGCAGCACGGTCGTGATCGCCGGATTCGGCTGTGCCGTCGTGCTGTTCGCGCTGTGGGTGTTCGTCGAGCTGTCGGTCGAGCATCCACTGCTGGATCCCCGCGTGTTCCGCTCGCCCGAGCTGCGCAGCGCCTGCCTGGGGATGACGACGATCTTCTTCGGCATGTTCGCGCTGTTCTATGTGAACGCCTCGTTCCTGCAGTACGGCAAGGGGTTCGGGGTGCTGCGGACCGGGCTGGGCATCGTCGCGCTGACCGTGCCGATCATCGTCGGCGCACGCCGGGTCGGCGGGCTGGTGCGGCGCATCGGCGCGGACGCGACGATCGCGCTCGCGTTCGTGTTCGTCGGTGGTGGCCTGCTCGGGTTGTCGACCTGTACCGCGAGCACGCCCTATCCGGCCTATGCCGCCTGGCTCGTCGTCACCGGAATCGGTGTGACACTGGCCCTCCCGACGCTCTCGGCCGCCATCGCCGGATCGCTGCCGCCCGCACAGGCCGGTGTCGGCGCCGGACTCCAGGCCACCACCCGGGAATTCGGCAGCGCGCTCGGGGTGGCCGCGGTGGGCACCGTGCTCACCGCACGGTTCTCCGACCTGCTGCCCGCGGACCTGCGCGCCGCGCACGCACCGCACACCGTCGCCCAGGCACTCGCCGTCGCCCCCGATCGCGCCGACGACATCCTCACCGCGTTCGTCTCGGGCACCCAGTCCGGGCTGTGCGTGATCGGCGTGGCGGTGCTGGTTCTCGGCGGCGCGGTGGTCGCGCAGTCCCTGGTCTCCGGGCGCGGAGAGCAGCGGTAGGACCGGCGAAACCGCCCTCCCGCTCTGAATTTCACCCTTCTGCGGCCGCGAGTCGACCGCCTCTACCCCGTCCGCGTAACCGCGGGCAACCCTCGAGGAGTTCCACCATGCATGTCTTCATCACCGGAGCGACCGGATGGATCGGCTCGGCCGTCGTCGATCACCTGCTCGCCACCGGACACGTCGTCAGCGGCCTCGCCCGCTCCGAGACCGCCGCGGAGGTGCTCGCGCGCAAGGGCGCCCGGCCGCGGCGCGGCGACCTCGACGACGTCGACGGCCTGCGCGCCGCCGCCGCGGCCGCGGACGCCGTCGTCCATCTCGCCAACAAGCACGACTGGGCCGACCCGGCCGGAACCAACCGCACCGAACGCGCCGCGGTCACCGCGATGGCCGAGGCACTGACCGGCAGCGACCGGCCGTTCGTCCTCGCCGCCGCACTCTCCGGCCTGACCCGGGGCCGCCCCGCAACCGAGCGCGATCCCTCCCCCGCCGTCGGCCCGGATTCACCCCGCGGTGGCAGCGAGAACCTCCTGCTCGCGTACGCCGACAGGGGCGTGCGAGTGATCAGCAGCCGATTCGCGCCCTCGGTCCACGGGCATGGCGACACCGGATTCGTGGCGAGTCTGGTCGCGGCGGCCCGGCGGCATGGCCGCTCCGCCTACCTCGGTGACGGTGACACGGCCTGGGCGGCCGTGCATCGCGGCGATGCCGCCCGGCTCGTCCGGCTCGCGCTCGAAGCGGCACCGGCCCGATCCGTCCTGCACGCCGTCACCGAGGAGGCGATCACCACCCGCGCCATCGCCGACGCCATCGGGCGGATGCTCGATGTGCCGGTCGTGTCCATCCCACCCGAGGACGCCACCGAGCACTTCGGATTCGTCGGCCGGTTCTTCGGCATGGACATGTCGGCGTCGAGCGCGCACACCCGGGAACTGCTGTCGTGGACGAGTTCCGGTCCCGCCTTGCTCGCGGACATCGAGAACGGCGCGTACGCCTGAGACCGGGCGTCGACGCCCGCTGGTCCTCGGACAGCGGGTGTCGACGAGCGCCCGTCTTCCCGGTACGGCGATCACACAGATGTGACGCTCGGTACTTTCACCCTGTCGCGGACCGCGCGTCGATGGCAGGATCGGCTGCGGGAGTTGCCTGATCTACCCGGAGTGACGCTGCATCATGACCGAAACCCGCACCCCCGGCCCGGCTCGCCCGTCGAGATCCACCGACGGCGACCTCGTGAACGTCCGGCTCATCGCCCTGGCGATGGCCATCGGCTCGACCCAGCTGTTCATCCTCCCGCTACTGCTGCTTCCACGGAACGTGGCCTGGGGCTGGATCCTGGTGCCGCTGGCACTGACCACCACCCCGTTCTGGTCGCTGATCCACGAGTCCATCCACGGCACACTGCTGCGGGACCGCGCACGCAACGATCGCGCGGGCCGGGTGCTGGCCACCGTGTACGGATCACCGTTCGCGCTGCTGAAAGCCGGTCACCTGCTGCATCATCGCTACAGCCGGGTCCGCGAACGGGCCGAGATCTACGATCCCGCCACGACCAGCCGGTTCCGTGCCACGCGGTCCCACTACCTTCAACTCCTCGGCGGCCTGTATCTGCTCGAGCTCATCGCCCTGCTCCTCGCCGTGCTGCCGGCGCGGACGATCCGCGCGCTGGCCCGCCGGGTGGAGGCCCCCGAGTCGGTCGGTGGCCTCCTGCTCGAGCGGGTCGCCCAGCCCGCCGTGCTCGACAGGTTCCGCACCGACGCCGCCGCGATCGTCGCCGTCCACGCGGTGGCCTTCCTGGCCTACGGCGCGCACGGCTGGATGCTGCTCGCCGCGATCGCCGCTCGCGCCCTGGTCATCTCGCTCTCGGACAACGCCTACCACTACGGCACCGACCTCGACGCACCCCGCGAGGCGATGAACCTGCGCCTGCCCCGCCTGCTCGAACGCTGCACCCTCAACTTCACCCTCCACGACGTCCACCACCGCCACCCCGGCCTGCGCTGGCACGAACTCCCCACCCGATTCCGCGACGACGGCGCCCACTACCACCTCGGCTGGTTCACCGCCGTCGCCCGCCAGTTCCGCGGCCCCATCCCCCTCGACCGACCGACCGTGCGCCACGACTGACTCCCGCACACACCACGGAGGGCTCGTGGACTCGGACAACCCCTTTCGGTCACCGAGATCAGCCGAGCGCAGGCCCGTCGGTGCGGGGCGGAAACGACTGCTGGTCCCGCGCCTCGGCACGGGACCAGCAGTCGGGGTGTGCTAGCCGGTGGTGTCGATGATGGAGCCGACCAGGCTCCAGCGGTCACCGGTCAGGCGCTGGATCTGGAGGGCCTCGATGGGGAACGCGTCGCCGTTGCCGGTCTTCAGCGAGACTCCCGGGAGCAGCAGGTCGATCGGGATGTTGTCGAGGTTGCGCATGGAGTCGCGCAGGCCCTCGCGGGTCGGGCAGGTGGCGGCGGCCATGGTCTTGGCGAAGCTGTCGGCACTGGTCCAGCCGATGATCGCGTAGTTGCTGGTCGGGTCGATGCCCTGGCCGTAGCGGGCCAGCTTGTCCTTGTAGTCCCGCATCGCCGGGTCGGCGTCGCGGGCGGGGTCGGCGGGGTCCTTGGTGTAGGCGGCCGACACCACGCCCTGGATGTTCTCGACGCCGACCGGCTTCAGCGTGGTCACCGAGTTGGAGACGGTGGTGATGACATGCAGCGGGTTCCAGTCGCCGGTGCGCGCGTCGGCGGCGAGGGCCTGCGCGGTGAACTTCGGGGTCGAGAAGTTCAGCAGCACATCGGCTTTCGAGGCAGCCAGGTTGCGCACCTGCGGCTCCACCGTCGGGTCGGTGACCTCGTAGCTCTGCTCGGCCACGATCCGCACGCCGCTGCCCGCCACCGCCGCGCGGAAGTTGTCGAGCAGGTCCTTGCCGAAGTCGTCGTTCTGATAGAGCACCGCGACGGTCGCGTCGGGCCGTTCCTGCCGGACGTACTTCGCGTAGGCCCGCGCCTCGGACCGGTAGCTCGGCTGCCAGCCGATGGTCCACGGATGCGCGGTATCCGAGCCCCACTTCGTGGCGCCGCCGGCGACGAACACCTGCGGGACCTTGCGCTGGTTCAGGTAGTCCCACACCGCGGACGAGGTGGCCGTGCCCAGCGTCGGGAAGACCGCGAACACCTGATCCTGCTCGACCAGCCGGCGGGTCTCCTCCACGGTCTTGGGCGGCTGGTAGCCGTCGTCGCGCACCAGGTACTCCACCTTGCGCCCGTTGATGCCGCCCTTCTCGGCGTTGAGATAGTCGAAGTAGGCCTTCCCGGCCTTGCCCGCCTCGCCGTAGGCCGACGCGGGCCCCGACAGCGGGTACACCCCACCGAGTTTGATGGTGGTGTCGGTGATGCCGACGGTCTGCTGCCCCTGGCAGTCACCGCCCGCCGTCGTCGCCGTGTCGCCGCGACCACCACACGCGGTGAGGGCGAGCATCGCCGCCGCCGTGACACCGGCGACCCGGAATACCTTGGTTCTCATGGTCTTACGCCTTTCCGAGCAAGCAGGGTGAGGAGGTGACGAGGGAGCCGGGCGAGGAGTCCGGCCAGTCCGGTGGGTGCGAGATACATCAGGCCGATGACGACGATGCCGAAGATCACCCCGGGTGCGGCGTCGTTGACGTCCTGGGCCAGGCTCGGCACGAACATGACGAACGCGGCACCGAGCACCGCGCCCCACAGCGACCCGAGACCGCCGACGACGATGCCGGCGAGCAGCGTGATCGACAGGGCGACGGTGAACGAATCCGGTGACACATAGGCGATCACCCAGGTGTAGACGCAGCCCGCGATCCCGGCCAGCATGGCGCTCCAGGCGAAGGCGAGGGTCTTGTAGACCGCGAGCCGGACGCCCATCATCTCGGCGACGATCTCGTTGTCGCGGATCGCCCGCAGCGCCCGGCCGACGCGTGATCGCAGCAGCCCGGCCACCGCCGCGAAGCTCAGTGCCGCCGTGGCCGCCGCCAGGAAGTACAGCCACTGGTCCTCGGCCAGACCCGTCCACGCCGGGGCGCTCGGCTTGGTGACGGTCAAGCCCATGGATCCGCCGGTGACCGCATCGAATCGCTTCAGCAGCGGCACCAGGAAGACCGCGATCGCCAGCGTCACCAGGGCCAGGTACAGCCCGTGCAAGCGCAGCGCCGGGATGCCCACCGCGACACCGAACAGGAAGGTCACCGCGGCGGCCGCCGGGAGAGCGGCGAGGTACGGTGCGTCCCAGTGGTACATCATCCCGGCGGCCACATACGCACCGGCGCCGAAGAAGGCGCCGTGCCCCAGCGAGATCTGCCCGGTGTAACCGACGAGGAGGTTCAGCCCGAGCAGCGCGATCGCGTAGACCATCACCATCGAGAGCTGGAAGGTGTAGAACGGCGCCAGCTGGAACGGTGCCACGCAGACCGCCACGGCCAGTGCCGTGAGGACGAGCGCGGTCCGGTGCGCGGTCACGAAGGCGACCAGGCGCGCACGCGGTGCGGGTGGCGTCCCACCGGGTTCGGCGGCGGGCGCGGCGTCGTGCAGTGCGGTGTCGCTCATACTCGCTGCACCGCCTGGGTTCCGAAGAGACCCTGCGGGCGCACCAGCAGGACGGTGATGATGATCAGCAGCGGCACGGCGATCTTGAGCTCGGTGCCGATCGCGTCGATATAGGCGCCCGCCAGTGTCTCGCTGACACCGACGATCAGGCCACCGGCGACCGCGCCGACCGGGGAGTCGAAACCACCCAGCGTCGCCGCGGCGAAGGCGTAGATGAGGACGCCGCCCATCATGTTCGGTTCCAGGAACAGCATCGGTGCGGCGAGGATGCCCGAGACCGCGCCGACCAGGGCCGCCAGGCCCCAGCCGAGGGCGAGTACGACGCCGACGCGAATCCCGTTCAGCCGGGCCGATTCCGGGTTCGCGGCCACCGCCCGCATCGCCAGCCCGATCTTGGTGAACCGGAACAGCGCGAACAGCGCCACCATCACCAGGCCGACCACCGCGAGCACGCCGAGACTCTGATAGCTCGCGCTCACCCCGCCGGTGCCGATCGCGCCCGCGGGGAACGGGCTCGGAAAGGTGTGCAGCTGGAACGACCAGATCCAGCCCGCGGCGGCATTGACGAAGAAGTACAGGCCGACGGTGACGATCACCAGCGTCAGTTCGGGTGCGCCCTCGACCGGGCGGATCACCACCCGTTCGATGAGCAGGCCGCCGGCGAAGGAGACCGCGAGGGCGGTGAACATGGCCAGCCACAACGGCATTCCGCTCTGGCCGAACTGCCAGGCGAGGAACGCCGAGAACATGGCCAGCTCGCCCTGGGCGAAGTTCGCGACGCCGGTGAATCGGTAGATGAGGACCAGTCCCAGCGCCAGGCTCGCGTAGATCGCGCCCGCGGTGAGACCGCCGAGGAGTTGTTCGAGAAATCCATGCATGGGTCAGGCCTGATATCCGAGGTAGGAACGAGCGATGTGGTCGTCGGCGTCGATCTGGGCCGGAGTGCCCGACAGCACCACCCGGCCCGTCTCCAGCACATGGGCCCGATCGGCGATGGCCAGCGCGAGATGCGCGTTCTGTTCGACCACCACGACGGTGGTGCCGTCGGCTTCGTTGACGGCGGCGATGATGGCGAACAGCTCCTGGGTCACCAACGGTGACAACCCGAGTGAGGGCTCGTCGAGCAGCAGCAGGCGCGGCCGCATCATCAGCGCGCGGCCGAGCGCCAGCATCTGCTGCTGACCACCGGACAGGCCGCCCGCCTGCTGCCGCAGTTTGTCTTTCAGGATCGGGAAGTAGCCGAAGACCTTGTCCAGGTCGGCGCGGATCGCGGCGGTGTCGCGGCGGGTGAACGCCCCGGCGCGCAGATTCTCGGCGACCGTCAGCGGCGCGAAGGTGCCCCGCCCCTGCGGCACGTGCGCGACGCCGAGCCGCGCCACCGATTCCGGCGTCGATCGGCCCAGCACCACCCCGTCCACGCGCACGCTGCCCGCGCGCGCCCGCACCATCCCGCTCGCGGTCCGCAGCAGGGTGGTCTTGCCCGCGCCGTTCGGGCCGAGGATCGCGCACACCTCACCCTGGGCCACCGACACACTCACCTCGTGCAGCACCTGCGCCGCACCGTATCCGGCGCACACGCCGTCGACGACGAGGAACTCGCTCATGCCGGGGTCCCCAGGTAGGCGGCGACGACCTCGGGATGCCGTTGCACCTGTGCGGGCGTGCCCTCGGCGATCACCCGGCCGAAGTCCAGGCACACCACCCGATCGCACAGGCCCATCACGAATCCCATGTGGTGCTCGACCACGATGACGGTCAGGGCGAACTCGGCGTGCACGGCGCGGACGAGCGCGGCGAACTCGAAGACCTCGCCGTGGCTGAGGCCGTTGACCGGCTCGTCCAGCATCAGCAGCCGCGGCCGGCAGGCCAGTGCCCTGGCCAGCTCGATCCGCTTGAGTGTGCCGAACGGGAGTCCGGCCGCCGGGTGGTCGGCGACGTCCAGCAGATCCAGGCGTTCGAGGACCTCGTCCACGTCGGCGACGAGCCGGGTCTCCTCGCGCCGGACCCCGGGCAGCCACAGCGCCGCCGCGCCGAATCCCGACGTCGCCCGGTGGTGCGCGCCGACCAGGACGTTCTCGCGCACCGTCATGTGCTCGAACAGGCCGAGATTCTGGAACGTGCGGGCGATTCCCAGCCCGGTCAGCTCGTCGGGACGCTTCCGCAGCACATCGATTCCGCGATAGGTGACCGTGCCGGCGTCGGGCTTGCCGCGGCCGGTCAGGCAGTTGAACAGTGTGGTCTTGCCGGCGCCGTTCGGGCCGATCAACCCGAGCATCTCCGACTCCCCGACGTCGAAGCTCACTCCGTCCAGGGCGGTCACGCCACCGAATCGGACGGTGATGTTCCGTATTTCCAGCAAGCCGTCCTCCGCTCCCCGGATCGTGTCGCCACGATGTCGAGCTGTGCGCTGCCGACGCTGGTCTGCGCGTCGGGCGCCAGTATCAAATCAAGGGCCGGCGGCGGCGGGGAGGACGAACGAGTAGCACCGATGGAACGAGTGAAATGTCCCAATTGTCCCGGATGGCCGGGGTGGGATGCGGTAGCCGGTCACGGCACCGGACCCGGACAGACGACCACCGGCCGGGCACAGTGCCCGGCCGGTGGTCATGGTGCCGATCGGATCAGCGCGGCGCCATGCGGATCGCGCCGTCGAGGCGGATGGTCTCGCCGTTGAGCATGGGGTTCTCCACGATGTGCCGGGCCAGCGCGGCGAACTCGGTGGGCTGGCCAAGGCGCGAGGGGTGCGGCACCTGCGCGCCGAGCGACTGCAGCGCCTCCTCGGGCAGCGTCTCGAACAGCGGAGTCCGGAACAGACCGGGCGCGATGGTGACGACCCGGATCTTGAAGCCCGCCAGATCACGCGCGACCGGCAGGGTCAGGCCGACGATGCCGCCCTTGGACGCGGAGTAGGCGGCCTGGCCGATCTGGCCGTCGTAGGCGGCGACGGAGGCGGTGTTGACGATGACGCCCCGCTCCTCGCCGACCGGCTCGGTGGCCGCCATGCGCTCGGCGGCCAGCCGGATCACGTTGAACGTGCCGACCAGGTTGACGTTGATCACCTTGGTGAAGTCGGCGAGCGGGAACGCGCCCTTCTTGCCGACCGTCTTGATCGCGTTGCCGATGCCCGCGCAGTTCACCGCGATCCGCAGCGGCGCCAGCGATTCGGCGACGTCGAGGGCCGCGGACACCGCCGATTCGTCGGTCACGTCCGCTGCCGCGAAGGCCGCGCCCTCGCCCAGCTCCTTGGCGATGGTCGCACCGTTGGACGACGGCAGGTCGACGATGACGACCTTGGCGCCCTGCGCGTGCAGTTCCCGCACGGTCGCCAAGCCCAGACCCGACGCGCCGCCGGTGACGATCGCGGACGCATTGACGAATTCCATACCAGTTACTCCTGTTCGATGAGGTGACTCGTGGTCGACCGCAATATTGACACACCTCGCCAAAACTGGTTGGCTTTCGCCGTGACGCCGCCCTCTGCCCGCCGCCCCGGCCGCCCGTCGGTGCTGGACACCCGGGCCGTCTCCGTGGGTGCGCTGCGCCTGTGGACCGAACGCGGTTTCGCCACGACGAGCTGGAACGACCTCGCCGAGGCCACCGGGATCAGCGCGCGAACCCTGTTGCGGCACTTCTCCTCCCGGTCCGAGATCGCCTGGCTGGGGGTCGCGCCTGCCACGGACCGGCTGCGCGACGCGCTCACCGGCGCGGCCGAAGACGCGCCGCCCGCGCTGGTGGTCCGCACGGCGATCGTCGAATCGGTGTCGCGCGACCCGCGGATCCACGAGCTCGCGCCGGATTGGCTGCGGCTGATCTCCTCCGAACCCGAGCTCGCCGCGACCGCGCCCCGGATCTACCAGCCCTGGATCGATACGCTGTCGGGCTATCTCGCCCGCCGGCTACCCGGCTCCCCCGCCGCCATCTGCCGGGCGCTCGCGACCGCCTACCAGTCCGCGACCTTCGCCGCGCTGATCGAGTGGGCCGAGTCCGGCGCGGGTGACGACTGCGCCGACTCGGTCGATCGGATGCTGCGGTGGATGGACGGTCACCTGCCGGGAACCGGCACCGCCCCGGACTCCTCGTCACGGATGTCGGCCAGCGCGCCGAGCTGATCGCAGTAGTGCTCGGCCGAGGTCGCGGTCAGCGCGGCCCCGATCACCGTCGCGCCCGCGCGGGTCGCCGCCGCGAGCTTCTTCCTTGTCCCCGTGGGGTTTCCGAGCGGGTCCAGGGATCCGGCCGAGAGCACGACCTCGAAGCCGGCGGGCGGCTCGCGGCGGGCGAGCAGTGTGCCGATCTCGTCGAAGGTCAGCCCGAACGGGACCCAGCCGTCGGCCAGGTCCAGCGCGCGCCGCAGCGACCGGGCCGTGCGGCCACCGATCCACAGCGGGACCGATTCCTGGACGGCGTGCGGTTCGACCACCAGGTCCGAGAACCGGTGATACGGGCCGTCGTGGTGCGGGACGCGCTGCGACAGCGCGGCTCGCAGCGCGACCAGGGCGGCGTCGGCACGGGCGCCACGGTCGTCGAACGGCACGTCGAGGAGCTCGAATTCCTCCTGGAGGGAGCCGACCCCCAGGCCGAGGACCAGCCGTCCACCGCTCACGACATCGAGCGTGCCGTAGCGCTTGGCGATCTCGAGCGGATGGTGATAGCCGAGGACGAGCACCTTGGTGGCCAGCCGGATCCGTTCGGTCCGCGCGGCCAGGTAGCCCAGGGTGGCCAGCGGATCCCAGTACGTCGCGCCACGCACCGCCGCGACGGCGGTCGGCACCGCGACGTGTTCGCTGCACGTGAGGTGATGGAAACCGAGCCGGTCGGCGGCGACGGCGATCCGCGCCAGTTCGGCGATGCCCGCCGACTCCTCCCACGGGCTGTGCGCGCCGGGCACCCGGGTGACCACCGGGGTGTCGATCCCGATCCTCATCGCGCCGCCTCCCGAGCACCCGGCGGCGGCAGGAGCTTGCGCGCCCCGGCGCTCGCCGCCAGCAGCAGCTCGGCCCGGTCGGTTCCGCTGTTGCGCTCGGCGATCGCGGCGAACTCAGTCACCACGACCACGGGTCCGTTCGGCAGGCTCGCCAGCCCTTGCGCGGCGACCTCGCGTGGTTCGGAGACCCGCAGGCCGGGGCGGTCCATCCGCAGGCCCGCCCGGGCCATGGCCGGGGTGCGGGTCACACCGAGTACCAGGTGCAGGACATCGACGTCGAAGTCGCGCATCTCCAGCCACAGACCCTCGGCGAAGGTCCGCAGGAACGCCTTGGCGGCCGCGTAGACGCTGATCTGCGCCGACCCCAGATAGCCGCTGAGCGAGCCGACCAGCAGGATCCCGCCGCGCCGCCGCTCGCGCATGGGCGCGCCGAAGTGCTGGACCAGCCGCAGCTGGGCGGTGATGTTGAGGTCGATCACCGCGCGGAATCGGTCGAGGTCACCGGTCACGAACTCGTGGCCGTAGGTGTTGGCGCCCGCGTTGTAGACGAGCAGGCCCACGGTCAGGTCCTCGGTGAGGGCCGCGATGCGGTCGAGCGCGTCCGGGGCGAGCAGATCGACCGACAGGGTCCGCACCTCGACGCCGTGAGCGCGGCAGACCTCGGCGGTCGCCAGCAGCGGTTCTTCCTTGCGCGCCAGCAGCACCAGATGTGTGCCGGCGCGGGCGAGCTGCTCGGCGAATTCGGCGCCGACTCCTTCCGATCCGCCCGCGATCACCGCCCAGGGTCCGTACTTGTCGAGATCCATGATGATGCTCAGCTCCGTTCGGATCCGGTGCCGACGCCGCCGAGCAGCTCGCGCGCCTCCGGCCTGCCGTCCAGCAGCCGGGCCACCCGGCGCTCCACCTGCCAGCGCCCGTCGGCCTTGACCAGTTCCCAGCGGTTCGCGGTGATCCGCGCGACCCGGAAGTCCGCGGTCGTGCCCGGCACCTTCAGCACCAGCTGCGAATGGCCGATGGCCACCGCGCGGTCCCCGTCGACCTCGATGTGCGGCAGGCCGAGCAGGTGCGCCGAGCCGTTGGTGATGAAGCCCTGATGCGGTGCGCCGCCGACCATCGCGCGCAGTTCCGCGCGCCCGCGCAGCATCCCCGAATCGACGTCGTACTCACCGTCTTCGGACCACAGTGCGGCCGTGGCGTCGGCGGCTCCGCTGTCCACCGCGGGACCATAGGCGGCGATCAGCTCGAGGATCTGCCATTTGTCCTCCATCACCTGCACGCGTCGCAGCAGTGCGCCGATGTCCCCGGTCGTCTGTGTCATGGATCCCTCACGTCGTCGAATGGCTTCGACAGTAACCACGTTCGACCTGACGGTGTAAGAAATTCCTCCCACTCAGTGGGCCGAATCCGGTCAGGATAGGGCGGCCCGCCGCGCCGCGACCCGGGCCCACACCTGCGGGTCGGTGCGCGGACCGCCCGGGGTGTCGGCGCCGTACCGGCGGATCTGGGCGTCGATATCCAGCGGCGCGGTCAGGGAGGTGCCGGGCGCCAGCGCGTCTTCCACGTGCGCGTCGGGCACCAGCCAGCACACCTCGAACTCGATGCCGTCGGGGTCTCGCGCGTAGAGCGCCTTGGTCGACCCGTGATCGCTCGCGCCGGTCAGCGCGTCCGCGGCGGCCAGGGCGTCGCGGACCGCGGCCAGCTCCGCCAACGTATCCACTTCCCACGCGACGTGATACAGCCCGACCGAGCCCTGTCCCGCACCGCGCGTCCTGGCCTGGAAGAGCCCGAGATCGTGGTCGTTGGCCGAGCCGGGGTGACGCAGGAAGGCGCCGCCGGGGAACCCCTCGGCGAGCCGCTCGAATCCGAGCACGTCCTCGTAGAACGCGATGCTGCGCGGCAGATCCGCGACGAACAAGACGATGTGGTTGATTCCCCGCATGCCCGGTGACCTCCTGGATGGACTGTTCTCGACCCCTCACCGTCCCACGGAACCGCGCCGGGACGACATCGGGTGACCGCCGAGTGGGACTGTTCGCGCGGTCCTCACTTCGGGACCAGCACCCCGGACAGATCCGCGTCCCGGATCGGCGTATCCGGATTCGCCTCCACGCCGCACATCAGGTTGATCGCGGCGACCGCCAGGTCGACATCGTTCTGGTCCGCCGCCGCGTTCCCGCGGCCCTCTTCCTCGAGCAGCTTCGTCACCGTGGTGTGCTTCTTCGCCGAGTCCTGGGCGAGGTACTCACTGCACCGGGTGTCACCGCCCTTGTTGACCGCTTTCTCCAGCTCCGCGCATCCCGTCGCCCCGCCCAGCGCGGCCAGGATCAGCGCGGTCGTCACGATCGTCGTTCGCAGGTCCATGATCACTCTCGTTCCTGTCGCATCCGTGCGCCGCGAAGGCCCTACACAGGGGGCATAGCCACGATCGACGTCGGTAATCAGCCGCGCCCGGCCTCAGCGGGACGAATGCGTCCGCGCGGCCGTCATCCGCGCCGCGCGAGCGCCACCGACAGCGCCTCGGCACCAGCGCGGATCGTGTCGACGTACCGTTCGCGCTCGGCCCGGCGCACCGTCGATCGCAGCGGGCCGATCTGGACCTCGTAGGGCGCGCCGGCGCCGGTGAGCACCGGCGCCGACAGATAGCTGACGGGCAGCGGGTGCTCGTCGGCGAGGTCGGCTTCCCGGTAGGGGCGCGCGGTCAGGCGGGCCAGCTGCCGCAGCACCCGGGCGCGGAGTTCCGGCTGGACCACCTCGCCGCCGACCGCGCCGAGCAGCTCGGCGAGCACCTCCACCAGACCCGCGTCGGCGGAGTCCGGCCCGAAGATCGCGCAGCCGTGGGTGGTGACGAACCGCAGCAGCGCGGGTGCCCCCCGCCGGGCCGGACCGGTCGCCGCGGCCGACCACGCGCGGCGTTCGGCGTCCCCGCGCCACGGCATCACCGCCGCGCCCGCCGGGTAGGACAGCGGAATGGATTGTCCGACCGCCAGTCCCGGCACGATGCGCGCGCCCCGCGCGTACTCCTTGGCCACCACGGTGAGCCGTCCGTCGGCGATGCGGCTCAGTGTCACGCCGCACTGCGCGGCCACCGCCATCGCCCGTAGCTCGGCGCTCACCGTCGCGGCCGGGATCTCGGCGTCCGCGACGGACAGCGCGGCGAGCGCGGGGCCGGGACCGAAGCGCCGGTCGCGGTCGCGGCGTACCCATCCGGCGTCGGTGAGTTCGGTGAGTACCGCGGTGACCGTGGCACGGGCGAGCGAGAGCGCCGACGCGATCTCCGAGGCGGTCAACGCCCGGTCGCCGCGCGTCAGCAGTTCCATCACCTCGATGACCCGGCGGGTCGGCGGCGA
Source organism: Nocardia sp. NPDC003269 (assembly GCF_042888005.1). Lineage (NCBI taxonomy): Bacteria > Bacillati > Actinomycetota > Actinomycetes > Mycobacteriales > Nocardiaceae > Nocardia > Nocardia sp. NPDC003269. The sequence goes on along the minus strand of NZ_JBIAPA010000003.1, from coordinate 256,908 downwards.
CGCGGATTCCGGCATGACACCCCTTGTCTGCGGATGTGACCCGCCCTACACTGCTTCGACTATTCGCCACATATTAGTCGAATATTCGACGCACGAGAGGTGCTCATGATCCTCGACCAGTTCCGTCTGGACGACCGGGTAGCCGTTGTCACGGGAGCGGGACGCGGCCTCGGCGCCGCGATCGCCACCGGATTCGCCGAGGCCGGTGCCGACGTGGTGATCGCCGCGCGCACCGAGGCCGACCTGCGGCGGGTCGCCGATCAGGTCGAGGCGGCGGGTCGGCGCGCGCACGTCGTGGTCGCCGACCTGGCCGACCCGGACGCCGTCACCGCGCTGGCCGACGCCGCGACCGCGCGGTTCGGTCGCCTGGACATCGTCGTCAACAATGTGGGCGGGGCACTGCCGCGACCGTTGCTCGACACCTCCCCCGACGATCTCACCGAGGCCTTCGCCTTCAATGTCGGAACGGCGCACGCCCTGGTGCGGGCCGCGGTGCCGAAGATGCTCGAGACCGCGGGCGGCGGATCGATCGTCAACATCACCTCGACCATGGGCAGGCTACCGGGCCGCGCGTTCGCCGCCTACGCCACCGCCAAAGCCGCCCTCGCGCACTACACCCGCAGTGCCGCCATGGATCTCAGCCCACGGATCCGGGTCAACGCGATCGCCCCCGGCTCGATCCTGACCTCGGCGCTCGACATCGTCGCGGGCAACGACCAGATGCGCACGGCGATGGAACAGGCGACACCGCTGGGGCGCCTCGGCGAGCCCACCGACATCGCCGCGGCCGCGCTGTTCCTCGCCTCGCCCGCGGGCGCCTTCCTCACCGGGAAGGTGCTCGAGGTCGACGGCGGGCTCATCGCGCCGAATCTGACCATCCCCCTGCCGGATCTGTGAGGACGACACCATGGTTCACCGCGTAGTCCATTGGGGCACCGGCAATGTCGGGCGCCACGCCCTGGCGGGAGTGCTGGCCGACCCCCGCTTCGACCTGGTCGGCGTGCGCGTCTCCGGTCCCGACAAGGCCGGTCGCGACGCCGCCGAACTCGCCGGATCACCCACGCCCACCGGCGTACTCGCCACCACCGACACCGCTGAGATCCTGGCGCTGCGGCCCGATTGCGTCGTCTACACCGCCATGACCGACAACCGGCTGATGGAGGCGCTGGCCGACCTGCGCGAACTGCTCGCCGCCGGGATCAATGTGGTGGCCAGCGCGCCCGTCTTCCTCCAGTACCCGTGGCAGGTGCTGCCCGCGGACCTGCTGGACCCGGTGGAACAGGCGGCGGCGCAGGGCAATTCCTGCCTGTTCGTCAACGGCATCGACCCGGGTTTCGCCAACGACCTGCTGCCGCTGGCCCTGCTGGGCACCTGCCACTACGTCGAACAGGTGCGCTGCCTCGAGATCGTCGATTACTCGACTTACGACAATCCCGCCGTCATGTTCGACATCATGGGCTTCGGCAGGCCCATGCACCAGACGCCCCTGCTGTTGCAGCCCGGCGTGCTCTCGCTGGCATGGGGCAGCGTGGTGCGCCAGCTCGCCGCCGGTCTGGACCTCGAGCTCGGCAGCGTCACCGAGCATTACGAGCGCCTGCCCGCGCCGGAGACCTTCGAGATCTCGTCGGGCACCATCCCCGCCGGTACCGCGGCGGCCCTGCGGTTCGAGGTCCGCGGCATGGTCGGGGACCGGCCCGTCACCGTGCTCGAACACGTCACCCGGCTGCGGGCCGACCTCGCACCCGAGTGGCCTCAGCCCGCCCGTAGCGGCGGGTCCTACCGCGTCGAGATCACCGGCGAGCCGCACTACACCCTGGACCTGGCGATGTTCAGCGACCACGGCGACCACAACCACGCCAGTCTCGTCGGCACGGCGATGCGGGTGGTCAACGCGATCCCCGCCGTCATCGCCGCGCCGCCGGGCATCCGCACCACGCTGGACCTTCCCCTCGTCACCGGTGCGGGCCTGGCCGATCCGGGCCGAAAGCCCGGACAGCGCAGGTGAAGAACGGCCGACCCGAGGGTCGGCCGTTCACTCGTCCGCGTTCGGACCGGCGACACCGGCCTCCCGTCCCCACGCCGGCGGGTCCACCACGGTCGGTCGGATGTCGGCGGGCGGCCAGGTCGTCCAGGCGGCCGCGGCCGCGTGTTCAGCGATGGATTTTCCCCAGTTCCACATCGTTTCGCTCCTCCCCAGAGCTCCTCGGTGGTCTCACCAGGCTATCCGGCGATGATGTGGAGGGCTAACGATTATTCGCCGCGCGCCGCATCCGCGCGGCGCCGGACCGGTTCGTAAGCTGCGGGTGTGCGCCTGATCGACCTGACCCAGCCGATCCACACCGGCATGCCGGTGTTCCCCGGCGACCCGGAAGTCCTGCTGGAACCCGCCCTCCGGGTCGCCGACGACGGGGTGAACGTGCTGCGCGTGCACCTCGGATCGCAATCCGGGACCCACGTCGACGCACCGGCTCACCTCGACGACCGCCTGCCCACCCTGGACGAGCTGCCGCTGGAACGGTTCACCGGGCCCGCGCACCTCGTGGATGCCCGTTCCGTGCCCGCGCGCGGCGCGATCGGCGTCGAGCTGTTCGCCATCGATCCGGTTCCGGGTGCGGTGGTGCTGATAGTCACCGGCTGGTCGTCCCGCTGGGGCACCGCCGACTATCTAGGCCACCCCTACCTGCACCCGGATGCCGCACAGTGGTTGGTGGACAAGGGAATCCGGACCGTCGGCATCGACGCACCCAGCATCGACCCGTCCGAGGCCGACGATCTCACCCTTCCCGCGCACCGGATCCTGTGCGGCGCGCACGCCGTCATCGCCGAGAACCTCACCGGACTGGACCGGCTACTCACCGTGGGCGGCTCGATCGAGATCTCGCTGTTCCCACTGCGACTCAGCGGGGCCGACGGTGCCCCGGTCCGGGCGGTGGCCCGAGTGAGCGACCGGTAGCGGTCCGGCCGCAGGTCGTTCGCGATCAGGCGTCGCCGTCGAGGATCCGGGTGGCCCTGGCGGTGGCGTCGCGGCGCAACTCGGCGTCCGGCACGTCCTGCAGGCCGGTCGCGGCGCGCAGGAACGGCCCGAACATTTCCCAGCCGACCAGCAGGGCGGCCGCGTTGGCGGCGGCGAGAGCGGCGGACCGGTCGTCGGCGCCCGCGGCCGCGGCTCGGTCGACGAGGGCCGCCATGATCGGGAAGCGCTGCTGGAGGCGACCGACCGGGTAGCCGTCCAGGAGGCAGCGCGCCAGCACGGTCAGGTGCAGGCGGGTGGCCGGATCGACCGGACCCGTTCCGCTGAGGTCGGTGGCGGGTCCGTGCAGGTCGCCCAGGTGGTCGAGCACGGCGGCGACGAGGTTCTCCTTGGCGCCGAAGTGCCGGAACACCAGCCCGTGGTTGACCCCGGCGCGTTCGGCGATATCGCGCACCGAGGTGGCGGCCGGGCCGCGCTCGGCGAACAGTTCGGCCGCGTGCTCGATGACGGCCGCGCGCACGGCCTCTCGGCCGGTGGGAGTTGGAATCTCCGCGATTCGATCCGTCCTCGGCCCTGTAGTCATGCGACTACGGTAGCCGTATCCGCACTGTAGTCGGTCGACTACATGAGCAAGGGAGATCCGGATGTCCGAAGCCACCGCAGTCGCGGCGCCGCAGAACCACGACGAGCCGGCCGTGCGGCCGTTCCCCCTGCCGGGGTACTCGATCACCGTCGGACCCTTCTCCCACCTGCGGGCCGAACGCGAGCGGCTCTCGGCCCTGCGGTGGCGGCACTTCGACGCCGAGCAGGTCGGCGCGACCCTCGGCGCGGAGATCAGCGGCATCGACCTCACCGTCGCCCAGTCGGCCGAGGTCGTCGACGAACTGCGCCGGGCGCTGCACGACTACAAGGTGCTGTTCTTCCGCGACCAGCCGCTGACCCCCGCCCAGCACGTCGCGTTCGCGCGGCGCTTCGGCGAGCTGGAGATCCATCCCGCGCTGGCGGCCAGCGCCGACCAGCCCGAGCTGGTCCGCTTCGAGAAGGACTCCCAGATGGTCGGGGTGGAGAACGCCTGGCACCACGACGTCACCTGGCGCGAGCACCCCTCGCTCGGCGCGGTCCTGCACGCGGTCGAGGTACCGGCGATCGGCGGCGACACCCTGTTCGCCGACATGTACGCCGCCTACGAGTCGCTCGACGCCGACACCCGCGCCGAGATCGACGGCCTCGACGCGATCCACGACTTCACCCGCGCCTTCGGCTTCCGCGCCACCCCCGAGCAGCAGGCCGAGATGCGCCAGCGGAATCCGTCGGTGCGCCACCCGGTGGTCGCCACCCACGCCGCGACCGGCCGCAAGCACCTGTACGTGAACCGCATCTTCACCGACCGCATCGTCGGCTACGACGAAGACCGCAGCCGCGCCCTGATCGATCGTCTCGCCCGCCAGGCCGACTACCCCGAGCACCAGGTCCGGTTGACGTGGCGTCCCGACACGGTCGCGTTCTGGGACAACCGCGCCGTGCAGCACTACGCCGCCAGCGACTACTGGCCCCAGCGCCGAGTCGTCGAGCGTGCCTCCATCACCGGTCCCCGACCGACCCGCTGAGCACGGCGAGGGGCACCGAACCGCGCCGCGAATGTCCCTGCGACGCGGCGCTGTCCGTGCTCAGTCCCCGAGCAACGGCAGCAGCTGAGCGCCCTGGCGTTCGATCTCCCGCAGGTACGGGGTATCCGACAGCACGAAGTGGGTGATGCCCAGATCGCGGTACTTGCGCAGCGATTTGGCGACGTCCTCGGCGGAGCCGACGAGCCAGGTTGTGCCCGCGCCGCCGCCACCGTAGGTGCCCGGCGCGGTGTAGAGATTGTCGTCGAGCACCTCGCCCCGGGCGGCCAGGTCGAGCAACCGCTGCTGCCCGACCGCGGTCCGGCGCCGCGGCTCCTGCGGTGCGCCAACGTGATTCGCCGCCATCTCCGCGACCCTGGCCTCGGCGTCGGCCCAGGCCTGCTCGGTGGTGTCACGGACGAAGGTGGTGATCCGCAGCCCGAATTCCAGCGGCGCGTGCTCGCGGCCGAGTTCGGCGCTCAACGCGCGCAGACGTTCGATCCGTTCCCGGACGCCGTCGAGGGGTTCGCCCCAGAACAGTTGCACGTCGGCCTCGGTGGCGGCGACGCGTTCGGCGGCCGCCGAGGCGCCGCCGAAGTACAGCGTCGGGTGGCGACGCTCGCCGCGGGGCACGATGCGCGGCGTCACCGTGGAATCGGTGACCTGGAAGTGCTCGCCCCGGTAGGTGACGTTCTCCTCGGTCCACAGCTTGCGGACCAGCTGCAGGAACTCCCTGGTGCGGGCGTAGCGGTGCGCCTGATCGCCCTCGCTGTCGCCGTAGGCGGCCAGGTCGTCCTGCCCGGAGACGATGTTCACCCGCACCCGGCCACCGGTGAGATGGTCGAGAGTGGCGGCGGCGGAAGCGAAGTTCGCCGGCCGCCAGTACCCGGGACGGATCGCGATGAGCGGTTCGAAGGTGCGGGTCCGCGCGGCCAGCGCCGCGGCCACGGTGAGGGTGTCCGGGCGGCCCCAGCCGGTGCCGAGCAGGGCGCCCTTCCAGCCGTTGGCCTCCAGCGCCTCGGCGTGCGCGGTCAGCGTGTCGAGGCTGTTGTGGTCGGCGGTGACCGGCTCACCCCGGTGGCCGGGGACGACCTGATTCGGGATGTACCAGAGGAATTCGAGACTCATGCGGGCCGTTCCGTTCGTGATCAGCGGGCGAGGTGTCGCGCGGCGCTGTCACGTCGATGCCGACGGTCGACATCGAGTCCGCGAACTACCCGACATCGGTCGGCCCTGTTCCTTGCCCGGAATTGTCGACCCGGGTCACGCGGATACGCGGGTTCCCGACCACATTCGAGACCCGGAACTGCGGCGGTGACCAGCGATGATGGGAAATAGAATCCCGCCGAAGGGAATTCCCGCGCGCGACCTCAACGGCCGGTGCTGCCGTCGATCAATTCGCGCAGGATGTCGGCATGGCCCGCGTGCCTGCCGGTCTCCTCGATCATGTGCGTGAGCGCCCAGCGGACACTGGGCGCGGGGCGCCCGGGCCGCGGAATCGGTGCGCCGAGATCGGTACAGCCGTCGAGGATGTCGTTCGCGCGCTCGACCGCGGACCGGTAGCGGGCGACGATGTCACCCACACTGTCCTCGGGAGCGACCCGGAAGGTGGCCTGCCAGTCGGTCACGGTGTCCCCGAGGAACATCGCGCGTTCGACGAAGGTCAGATGTGCGAGCACGCCGAGCAGATTCGTGCCCGACGGCACGGCGGCGGTGCGCGCCTGCGGCTCCGGCGCGCCCTCGACCTTCGCGGCGACCGATGTCCGCAGATAGTCGAGGAAGCCGCGCAGCACCTCGGCCTCGCCGCTGCCGGTCCGGGGCGGTGGGGTATCCCTGCGGCGGGTGCGGCGCGGCGTCGGCACGGGGGTCTCCTTCCGTCGCGAGCGTCGGCCCGCGTCGCCCTCGAGTCTCGCCATACCCGCCGCGATCTGGCACGCGAAATTGCGGTTTCGGCAAAACGGCGAGCGCCCGCGGGGCACCGGCGATCGTGCTCGGTGCCCCGCGGACGGGTGTCAGTTCCGGAAGGCGTCCTTGACCTTCTCGCCGGCGTTCTTCAGGTCGGACTTGGTCTGATCCGCGCGACCCTCGTTCTCCAGGTCCCGGTCGTCGGTGGCCTTGCCGGCGGCCTCCTTGGCCTTACCCGCCAATTCCTCGGCCTTGTTCTTCGCCTTGTCCGCAAAGCTCATCGCGGCATTCCTTTCGACGTTCGCTCGGCCACGACGGTGGCCGTGGGCCGTCTTGGGGACCCACCGCGGCGGTACCCGGGTCACGCCGGGACAAACAACGGCGCCGGATCCGCCTCAGCACCCGTCCAGCGTCGCCCGCGCGGATTCGGCCACCACGTCGGCAATGTCGCGCCGGGCGCGGAAGGCCTCGAGCTGGCGGCGCGCACCGTTGCCCCGGCCGATCAACGCGTCGATCGCCGCGACGACGAAATCGTGGTCACCGCTGTCGACGAGTGCCGGCTCGATGTGCTCGACGAGGCGTCGCAGCAGGTCCCGGTGCGGGACCACCCGGCTGTCGGCCATGTCGAGGCCGTCGCCGTCCAGGCCGGAATGCGCGGCGTTCCAGTAGGCGGCCCGCAGTACCTCGCCCGACACCGCGAGCGCCGCTTCCCGCCGGGCGATCGACCGCAGCCCCGAGCTCACGATCCCCCGGATCAATGCCGCCAGCAGCGCGGATTCCGCCGCGGTGGCCGGGATATCGCTGACCCGGACTTCCACGGTCGGGAACGATTCCGAGGGCCGGATGTCCCAATAGACCATCTTGTTGTCCAGGATGCTGCCGCTGGCCCGCATCATCGCCACGATCGCCTCGTAATCGTCGAGCGAGGTGAAGTACGGCGGCGGGCCGGCGCTGGGCCAGCGCCGCCACAGGATGCTGCGCCAGCTCGCGTACCCGGTCTCGCTGCCGCGGTAGATCGCCGAGTTTGCCGTCGTGGCGAGCAGGACCGGCAGCCAGGGCCGCACGTAGTTGCCGACGAGCACCGCGGTCTCGCGGTCCGGCACGCCGACGTGGACGTGGCAACCACACAGTCCCTGCTCGCGGGCGAGCATCCCGAACGTGCGCGCGATCCGCTCGTAGCGCGGGGTATCGGTCACCGGAAACCGCTCGGGAACGGTCGGCGGGATCGCGACCGCGAGCAACCGGGCATCGTGCTCGGCCGCGCACTCGGCGACCCGGCGCCGGGACGCGCGCAGCTCCCCCAGCAGTTCGCCGATATCGGAGTGCACCCGGCTGCTGGTTTCCACCTGGCACCGCGTCAGCTCGAGCTGCAGGTCGATCCCGGCCCGCTGCGCGGTGGCGGCGACCTGGCGGTTCTTCGGGGCCGGCGCCCCGGTGCCGGGGTCGGTCAACAGGAATTCCTCTTCGACACCGACCGTGAGAACGTCCGCGTGCCTGCCCACCGCCCGCCTCCTTCGCAGGGATTCGACGAGGTACTTCCCGCCGCGACCACGACACAGCGGCGCCATCTTCACGGTAGTCCAGGCCGTGGCCGAGGTGAACCCTGTCGACGTGGTGTCGCGCGGCGGCCCGACGTGATCGTCGTCGAGTTCGGTCAGACGGCGGGGTCGGGCACCACCGACTCCTCGCTGTCCGACTCGTCCGGCTCCGCCGGTGACGCTCCGGTGGCGGCATCGATCTGCTCGCCGATGTACCGGATGACCACCGCGACCATCGCCACGACCGGCACCGCGAGGAACGCGCCGGTGATGCCGTAGAGCGAGCCGCCCGCGGTCACCGCGAGCAGCACGATCACGGCGTGCAGCTCCATGCTGCGGCTCTGCAGCACCGGTTGCAGCACATTGCCTTCCAGCTGCTGCACCGCGATGACGATGCCGAGGACGATCACCGCGGTGGTGAACCCGTTGCCGACCAGCGCGACGAGCACCGCGAGCGCACCGGCGACGAACGCGCCGACCATGGGCACGAATCCGCCGATGAAGGTGATCACCGACAGCACCAGCGCGAGCGGGACATCGAGGATGAACAGCGCGGTACCGATGCAGAGGGCGTCGACCATGCTGACGACGGCCTGGGTCCGGATGAATCCGCCCAGGGTCGCCCACACCCGTTCCAGGACGGCCTCGACGTGGCGACCGCTGCGGCTGCCGAACACCCCGTGCATCCACGGCAGCAGCCGGGGCCCGTCCTTCAAGAAGAAGAACACCAAGACCAGCACCAGGAACACGGTGATCAGGAACGAGGTCGCGGTGGAGACGCCGGTGAACACCCCGTTGGCGATCTGCGCGCCGCTGGACTGCAGCCGCGCCACGATGGCCTCGACCGCGGAATCGAGTTGCTCGTCGCGGATCTGCAACGGCGGGCCCTGGATCCAGTCACGGACCTGATTGACGCCCTCGGTGGACTTGTCGACGAGTTCGGGGGCCTGGTCGGCCACCGACGGCACGATCAGCGCGACGACGCCGGCGACCAGCGCGAGAAACCCCAGCAGCGTCGTCGACGCGGCCAGCGCGGGCGGCCACCGGTGCCGGGTCAGCCACCGGGTCAGCGGCCACAGGATCGTGGCGACCACGATCGCCAGGGCGACGGGCAGAATCACCACCCACAGCCGGGCGGCGACCGAACCGAGCACCCACGCCCCCGCCGCGATCGCCACGATGCACAGCGACCACTTCGCCAGCCACAGCAGCCCGCCGCCGATCACCTCCCCTCGGTCGCGCAACGACTTTCCGTTCGACGCCGTCACTCTGGGTTCTTGCACCGAAGGTTCTTTCACCGGCCCGCTCACGCCGCCAGTCTTACACGCCGGGCCGGAACGCGACGCCGAGACGGGACGCAATTCCATCAAACTCATTTGATGTATTCGGTGCTAGCCTGGAAGGGTGACCTCGCCCCGCCGAACGGTTCCCCCATTCGTTCAGCTGGCCGCTCATCCCCTGCGATGGCAGTTGCTCACCGAGCTGGCCGGTGGCGACCTGCGCGTGCGCGAACTGGTGACGCGGCTCGGCGAACCGCAGAACCTGGTCTCCTACCACCTGCGATTGCTCCGCGACGGCGGGCTGGTCACGGCGACGCGCAGCAGCCACGACGGCCGCGATACCTACAACCACCTGGACCTGGACCGCTGCGCCGACCTGATCGCCGGCGCGGGCCCCGCGCTGCATCCGGCGCTGCGGATGCACCAGGGCGCGCCGTCGGTCGAACCGCGCGCGGCGTCGACGGTGCTGTTCGTCTGCACCGGCAACAGCGCCCGCTCGGTGATCGCCGAAGCCCTGCTTCGGCACCGCGGCGAGGACCGCGTGACGGCACTCAGCGCCGGAACCCGGCTGAAACCGGCGCTGCATCCCGACACCGTGCGCGTGCTGCGCGACGAGTTCGGCATCGATGTCGGCGGCCGCGTACCCCGGCCGCTGGACGAACTGAGTGATCAGCGGTTCGATGCCGTGATCACCCTGTGCGACAAGGCTCGCGAGAACTGTCCCGATTTCCCGAACCACCCGCGACACATCCACTGGAGCATTCCGGACCCGGCCGCGCGGCACCGCGCCGACGAGGACCCCTATCCCCTGTTCCTGTCCACCGCGACCGAGATCGACACCCGGGTCCGCCACCTCCTGCCCACCCTCACCGCCCACCCGAAAGGCAGTGCGCCATGACCACATCCACCGACCTGGCCGCCGTCCGCTACCTCGTCGACGACGTCGCGGCAGCGATCGACTTCTACACCGGGCACTTCGGCTTCACCCTGCGCATCGATGCCACACCCGCCTTCGCCGATGTCGTGCGAGGTCCCCTGCGGCTCCTGCTGTCCGGTCCGGCGAGTTCCGGTGCCCGCGCCACCCCAGCCGACCTGGCCGGGCCGGGCGGCAACCGGATCCATCTCCTCGTCGCCGACCTCGATGCCGAGATCGCCCGGCTCCACAGCGCGGGCGTCGATTTCCGCAGCGACCCGGTGACCGGCCCGGGCGGACGGCAGGTCCTGATCGCCGACCCCGCGGGCAATCTCATCGAGCTGTTCCAGCCCGCCGCACAGCGACCGGGTTCGTAGCCGAACGCGGGCGCGCTCGTCCGGGGGTCAGTGCTTGTTGCCGTACAGGGTGCGTACCGCGCGCCGGACGATGGCCATGGTCGCGGCCGTCCGCTCGAAGGTCAGCAACGCCATGCCGGGGATCGCGAACCGCTGCCGGGCAAGCGAATGCGGGCGGGCGAACTCGCGCAGGCCCTCCTGACCGTGGATGCGCCCGATGCCGGACTCGCCCACCCCGCCGAACGGCAGGGAGGAGATGGCGCCGAAGGCGAGGACCGCATTGATCGAGGTGGCCCCCGCGCGCAGCCGACGGGCGATCTCGACCCCGTGCCGCTTCGAGTAGACCGTGGAGGCCAGCCCGAAGCGGGTGCCGTTGGCCAGCGCCACCGCTTCGTCCACATCGGCGACCGACCGCACGGTCAGCGTGGGGCCGAAGGTCTCCTCCTGCACCGCAGATGACTGTTCGTCGACATCGAGCAGCACGACCGGGTCGATGAAGGGCGCCCGCACCGAGTCGGGCCCACCGACCACGGCGGTGCCGCCGTCGCGCAGCGCGTCCTCGATATGGCGACGGACCACCTCGATCTGGCCCGGCATGGTCATCGGGCCGTAGTCGGCCCCGGGATCGCTGCCGGCCCGCACACCGTCGAGGTTCTTGCGCAGCTCCGAAACGAACTGGTCGCGCACGGATTTCACGACATAGACCCGTTCGACGCCGACACAGGTCTGGCCGCTGTTGGCGAAGGCGCCCCAGGCGATATCTCGGGCGGCGGCCGCGACATCGGCGTCACCGGCGACGATCGCGGCGTCCTTGCCACCGCATTCGAGCAGCACGGGTGTCAGGGAATCGGCGGCCGCGGCCATGATCTTCTTCCCGGTCGCGGTCGACCCGGTGAAGGCGACCTTGTCCACCCCGGCGGTCACCAGCGCGGCACCGGTGGCGCCGTACCCGTTGACGGTCTCCAGAATGCCCTGCGGCAGCTCGGGATTCGCCAGGGCGAAGGCCGCCGCGAAGTAGTTGCCGACGCCGGTGGTGTACTCACTCGGCTTGAACACCACGGTGTTCCCGGCGATGAGGGCGTAGGCGATCGAGCCGGTCGGGGTGTAGACCGGGTAGTTCCACGGCCCGATCACCCCGACCACACCGAGCGGCCGCCACTCGACCGTGGCGGCGAAGTTCGCCATCAGCAGGCCGGGGCGCTCCCGCCGCGAGGCCAGCGCTCGCTCCCCGTGGCGGGCGGCCCAGTCGATGTGGCCCAGCGCCAGGGTGAGTTCGAGGAAGGCGTCGTCGACCGGTTTACCGTTCTCCCGCTGGATCAGCGCGGTGAACTCCTCGGCGTGCCCGGTCAGGTACGACGCCCAGCGCAGCAGCGCCGTGCGCCGCGCCGAGAACGGCTGCCCCGCCCAGAATTCCGCGGCGACGCGCGCCCGACCGACCACGCGCTGGACCTGTTCCGGCGTGTCGATCGGGTACTCGCCGATCGGTTCACCGGTCGCGGGATCGAACGACACCAGTACTTCCGCCGTGACCGGCGCCTGCTCGGTGGTACTCATCTCTGATTCCTCGTCTTCGATTCGGGGTGGGTCAGCGCGCGGCGCTGTACATGGTGTCGATCTCGGTGGCGTACTTGGCCGTGACCGGTGTGCGCTTCAGCTTTCCCGTCGGCGTCAGTTCGTCACCGCCGGGCTGCCAGAAGACCGGCGCGACAACGAATTTCTTGATCTGCTCCACCCTGGCCAGCTTCGCGTTGGCGTCGCGGATGCCGGCGTCGATGATCTCGCGGATCCCCGGTTCGGTGGCCAGCTCGGCCGGGTTCGGGGTCAGGCCGTTGGCGAGGGCGTACGCGGCGGCGGCATCGGGGTCGAGGGCGATCAGCGCGGTGACATACGGCCGCGCGTCGCCGATGGCCACCACCGACCCGGCGAGCGGGCAGGCGACCTTCACGTAGCCCTCGATCTTGCTGGGCGACATGTTCTTTCCGCCGGAGTTGACGATCAGCTCCTTCTTGCGGTCGACGATCGAGACGAAGCCGTCGGCGTCGACGGTGCCGATATCGCCGGTGTGCACCCAGCCGTCCGCGTCGATCGCCTCGGCGGTCTGCTCGGGGTCGCCCAGGTATCCCTTCATCACGATCGGGCCGCGGACCAGGATCTCGCCGTCCTCGGCGATCGATACCTGGACCCCGCGCGCGGCGACACCGACCGTGCCGAGCCGCATCCGGCCCGGCCGGTTCAAGGTGGCGATGGCCGACAGTTCCGACATGCCGTACACCTCACCGACCGGCAGACCGAGTCCGAGGACGAACTCGAGCGCCTCCGGTGCGATCGGCGCCGCCCCGGTCGCGCCGACGAGCAACTCGTCGAGCCCGAGCCGGTGCCGGATCTTCTGCAGGACCAGTCGATCCGCCACCCGATGCCGCGCGGCCAGCCACGGCGAGACTCCGCCGCCGGACGTGCCGAGCTCGGCACGCACCCGCTGCCGCCCGATATCGATGGCCCACGTCGCGAGATTCCGCTTGACCGGACTGGTCTCGGCGGCGAGCTGCGCCTCCAGCGCGCCCTTGATCTTGTACCAGACCTGAGGCACGCCGACGAACGCCGTCGGCCGGGTGTCCGCCAGCGCGGTCACGATCTGCTTCGGGTCGGCCAGGTCGGTGACCGGTCCCCCGCCGATCATCGGGAAGTAGTGGCACGTCCAGCGATTCACGATGTGCGCGTCCGGCAGGTAGGACACCGTCCGGTGTTCGAACCAGGGATCGAGCATGTCGCGGACGCCGTCGATATTGCTCAGGATGTTGGCATGGGTGAGCTCGACGCCCTTGGGGGTTCCGGTGGTGCCGGAGGTGAAGATGATCGTCAGGACGTCCGTGGCGCGGACCTGTTCCCAGGCCGCCCGGAAGTCGAAGCCGGGCAGCGGGTTCGACTCGAGCTCGGCCAGCGACACCGTGTCGGCCCCGCCCTCGTCGACGACAACGACCGTGTCGACGGTCCGGTCGACGGCGCGGGCCGCGGCGATCTGCGGCAGGAACTGCTTCTCGCACACGATCACCCGGCTCCCGGTCTTCGCCAGCTGATAGGCGATCGTCTCGACCGGGTTGGTGTTGTAGATCGAGAAGGGCACCGCGCCCAGGTGCATCGCGGCGGTGTCGACGAGATGGAATTCGGGCCGGTTGGTCAGCATCAGCGCCACGGCGTCACCGGCGGCGACACCCAGATTCGCCAGCCCCGCGGCGATCCGCTCCACCCGGCGCGCGCACTCGCCCCAGGTGATGCGGGTGGTGTCGCCGGGTGTGCGCAGGGCGACGGCGTCGGGCATGCGGGCGGCGGTGCGCTGGAACGCTTCGCACAGGGTGGTCGGCAGGACAACGGTCATCGGTCGGCTCCGGCAGGTCTCGTCGGGAAGGGGGTCGATCGGGCGCTGTTCACAGCCCGGGGCGGTCGGCCGTGGCGGGGACCACCTGGTAGTCCGACAGCGCGAAGGTGCGCGTGCCGCGGCGATAGCTGGACACGGTGCCCGGCCAGTTGTTGGTGATGCGTCCGGCGGCGGTGCGGTACCAACTCGTGCACCGGGTCCACGGGGTCCGTTCCAGCCGCCGCTGCACCCGGGTGTCGTACGCCTCGGCCACCTCGGCCCGCACATCGAGCACCCGTCCCGGGTGCCGGGCGATCTGCTGGACGGCCTGGCGGATGTAGCGGGCCTGGGATTCGATCATGTAGACGATCGACCCCACGCCGAGATTGGTGTTCGGGCCGTAGATCAGGAACATGTTCGGGAAGCCGGGGACGGCCATGCCCTGGTAGGCGCGGGCGCCGCCGTCCCACGCGTCGGTCAGCTCGCGTCCGGCGCGCCCGGTGATCCGCATGGGCCACAGGAATTCGGTGCCCTTGAATCCCGTACCGTAGATGATCACGTCCGCGCCGTGCACGACACCGTCGGCGGTGCGCAGCCCGTCGGGCAGGATCTCGCTGATCGCGCTGGTCTCGACGTGTGCGTTGGGCTGGGTGAGGGCCGGAAAGTAGTTGTTGGAGAACAGGCCTCGCTTGCAGCCTGCCGGATAGTCCGGCAGCAGCGCGGCTCGCAGCCGCGGGTCCCGCACCTGGTTCTCGAGATGCCGGGTGGCGATGCCGGTCACCAGCGGCCGGATCGCGGGGACATCGACGATGCCCAGCGACAGGAATTCGCACAGGGCCCAGACCGCGAACCGTTCCGCCAGCCGGATCGGTGGCACGGCGGCGAACACGGTGTGGTGCCAGGGCCGGTACTCGATGTCCGGCTTGGGCAGCACCCAGGCGGCCGACCGCTGGAACAGGGTCAGCCGCTCCACCTTCGGCTGGATGGCGGGCACGAACTGGATCGCGCTGGCGCCGGTCCCGATCACCGCGACCCGCTTGCCGGTGAGGTCCACCGCGTGATTCCACTCGGCCGAGTGGAACGACTCCCCCTGGAAATCGTCGATTCCCGGGATGTTCGGCAGCGCCGGACGCGACAGCTGTCCCACGGCCGGGATGAGGATGTCGGCGGTGATCGTCGCGCCGTCCGCCGTGCGCACCGTCCAGGTGCCGGTGGCGTCGTCGAATTCGGCCGCCGTCACCTCGGCCCCGAACCGGATCTTCGGGATCAGACCGCGTTTCTCGGCGACCCCGCGCAGGTAGGCCAGGATGTCGGGCTGCTCGGAGAACCGCTTGGGCCAGTCGGTCCGGGGTTCGTAAGAGTACGAGTACAGCGGTGAGGGGATGTCGCAGCCCGCCCCGGGGTAGGTGTTCTCCCGCCACACACCGCCGACGTCGGCGGCCCGTTCCAGCAGCGTCACCCGGTCGAATCCGGCCTTCTGCAGTTCCATCGCCATGCCGAGGCCGCCGAAACCGGTGCCGATGATGACGATCGACGGGGTGGTGCGCGCGCTCATCCCAGGACTCCTCTGTCGCTGCTGTCGCTGTCAACGCTACGACCTGCGCGAACACCGGGGACAAACAACGACGGCCAGCAAATCAATATTTTCGGCCATACTGGGCGGATGCGTACCGTCGAAGAGCCGGAAGTCCGGACCTGGGACTTTCCGCGCGGCATCGCCAGCATCGCGGTGATGGCGGCCTTCGCGGCCGATCACGGCGTCACCGGCGATCGCGTGCTGGCCGGCACCGGCCTCGCCGAGACGGCCCTGACCGCGCCCGATCTGCAGGTGCCCGCCGCGACCGAGCTCGTCGTCGTGCGCAATCTCGTGCGCGAGCTCGCCCACGTTCCCGCGCTCGGCGTCGAGGTGGGGCGCCGCTACCGGCTCTCCACCTTCGGCATCTTCGGCTTCGCCTGCGTCACCAGTCCCACACTGCGCGAGGCGATTTCGCTGGCGCTGCGCTACTACCACCTGGGCTACGGATTCTGCACGCCGGTCGTCGAATCCGGCGACGGCGGGGTGCTGGCCCGGATCCAGCACGAGCTCGTTCCCCCCGACGTGGTGCGCTTCCTCGTCGAACGCGACATCGTCGCCATGCATCGGGTGATGGGTGACCTGCTCGGTCACGAACTCGCCGTGTCACGGATCGAGTTCGACTTCGACGCGGGCGACAGCGCCGAGCGCCTGGCCGAGGTGCTCGGCGCTCCGCCGGAGTTCGGCCGCGCGCAGACGGTGTTCACCCTCGACCCGGAGGTGCTGGCCCAGACTCTGCCCCAGGCGAACGCCCAGACCTGGAGCCTGTGTGTCGCGCAGTGCGCCGATCTCCTGCAACGGCGCAGCGCCCGCACGGGCATCACGGCGGAGGTCCGCGAGCTGATCCTGCCCGGCGGCGAGTCCGCGGGCATCGCGTCCCCGCCGACCATCGAGGTGGTCGCGCGCGAACTGGGCACGAGCCCGCGCACGCTCCGGCGGCGTCTCACCGAGGCGGGTACCGGCTATCGCGCGCTCGTCGACGAGGTCCGCTGCACGCTGGCCGAGGAGATGCTCACCGGCACCCCGCTCTCGATCGACGACATCGCGATCCGGCTGGGCTACGCCGAGGCGACGCCGTTCATCCACGCCTTCAAACGCTGGACCGGGACCACGCCGTCGGCCTACCGGCGCTCCCGCGTCCGCTGAGGGACAGCGAACGCCGACTCGGCTCACACGGAGACCGGGCTACCGCCACAACCGATTCCGACACTGTTCCCGCAGTGTGGCGACAGTCGCGTTGGTGACCGTGCACGCGGCGCGCGAGCCGAGCAACCGGTGCAGTCGGCGGTGGAATTCGTCGGCGCCGAGCCCGAATCGGACAAAGGCCTCGGCATCGTTGCCGCCGTAGGGCGCCCACGCGGTGGCGAATTCGAGCAGCTCGATGTCGGCGGCGCTCAGCACCGCCGGCCGGTCACCCATCAGGCCACATCCGTGCCGGTGGGCGCGCCCGGCGTCGGCGCACGCCACGCCCGGTGCGGAATCTCTTCACACATGGCTGAACTCGCCGCCGCGGAACGAGGCCGCGTCACTCAGCCGCTGTCCGCCGTCGATCACGAAGGTCTCGCCGGTGATCCGGCCCGCCGCGTCGGAGGCGAGGAAGGCGATGGCGGCACCGATGTCCTCGGGCTCAGCGTGGTCCGCCGCCGCGACGGCCGATTGCGGCTGGTCCGGCGGCGTGCGGACGGTACCCGGCGCGACAGCGTTGACCCGCACGCCGGGCGAGAGTTCCAGCGCCAGTTGCTCGGTGACGTGGATCAGTGCGGCCTTCGCGGCGTGGTAGAGCCCGAGGTCGGATGTCGGGCCGCCGATCGACGCGGTGTTGATCACGACCCCGCCGTGCTCGCCCATCCAGGCCCGCGTCACCAGCGAGGTCCACAGGATCGGCCCCCACACGTTCACCCCGAAGGTCTTGGTGAAGCGCAGGTAGTCCTGGTCGAGGACCGGCCCGGCCGACGGGTTGCGGTCCGCGGCGTTGACCAGGATGTCGATGCTGCCGAAGCGGCTCATCGTGGCCTCGACACACCGCAGGGCCGCCGACTCGTCGATGCCTCCGGCGGCGAAACCGAGCGCTACGCCCCGCAATTCGGCTGCGGCGGCATCGGCGACCTCCTGCCTGCGTGCGGTGAGGACGACATTGCCGCCCGCCGCAACGATGGCCCGCGCGGCGGCGAGGCCGATTCCCGCCGAGGCTCCGGTGACGATCGCGGTGCGTCCGGTCAGATCGAGTCGGCTCATGTCGGTCCGCCGTCCGCGTCCGGTGTCCGGCGTCCGGTTCCGGCGGTGTCGGCGAGGCGGTCGATGAGGTAGACCCTCCCCGCGTCGTCGATGCGCACCACGTCACCGGTGCGGAGCCAGCCGCCGACGATCGTCTCGGCGGTCGCCGCCGGGCGATACCAGTATCCGGCAGTGACATTGGCACCACGGACGACCAGCTCACCGATGTGCGGCACATCGCCGATCGGGACGATCCCGATGTCCACCGACGGCACCGCGTAGCCGACGGAGTCCGCGTGCGTGACCGCGTCGCGATCGGGCAGCACGGTGATCAGCGACGCCGTCTCGGTCGTGCCGTAACCGTTGGTCACCGTCGCGCGGGGAAAGGCCGCGAGCAACTCGCGCACCAGCGACGGCGCGATCGGGGCACCGCCGTAGCCGACCATCCGCACTCCGGACACGTCCGCGGTGGCGAAGTCCGGGTGCCGCAGCAGCGCCGAGTAGACCGACGGCACCGTCACGACGAAGGAGATCCGTTCCACCGCCAGCGTTTCGATCAGCAGCGCGAGATCGGGCGCGGCCTGGATCACCGCGGTTCCACCGACGTAGGCGGCGACCACCAGTTGCGAATGGCAGGCCGTCACCTGGAACAGCGGCATCGAGATCAGGGTCCGCAGATCCGAGCCCACCTCGCGGGGCAGCGTGCAGCTGCGGATCATGTTCTCGGCATTGGTGACGAAGGCGCCGTGGGTGGTGGGCACGCCCTTCGGGCGCCCGGTGCCGCCCGAGGTGTAGAACAGCGCGGCCAGGTCGTCGGCGCAGAGCCCCTCCGCCACATAGGGGTCGCTGTCCGGCAGCGGGGTGTCCGCGGTGAGATCGACCGCGATGTCGGCGTCGGTGAGGACGAATTCCACCTCCGAGTCCGCCGACCGGGTATTCACCGCCACGGCGATGCCGCCGGCCATGATCGTGCCCCAGAAGGCGAGCGCCCAGGTCGTCCCCGACGGGTAGCGCAGCGCCACCCGATCCCCGCGCCGCACTCCGGCGGCACGCAGGCCACCGGCCGTCCGCGCGGCGCGGTCCCAGAGCTGCCGGTAGGTCAGCCGGTCGCCGCCGACTTCCGCGACGGCTTCGGCGTCCGGTCGCTGCTCGACGTGGGCGCGCAGGACATCGATCAGCGTCTCCTGGACCGAGGCGTAGCGCGGGGTTCCCGTGCTGTCGCGCGTCACCTCCGACTGCGGAAAAGGATTGCGCGCACGCGTGACTTCGATGACAGCGGTGGTCACGCGGCAACTCCGAACGCTCGATGGAATGGTGAGTGAGCATGGTGGCCAGGTGTTCCCCTAACACGCCACCAATACTCGATCTCGAATCTATTTCGAGTTTATGGACACCGCGGAGCCCTGTCAAACAATCGGCCGATGGTCCGGCGTCTCCACTCGGCCCCCGAAGGAGGGGTCAGGCCCTCGGCGCGTAGGTCTCGAGATAGGCGGCGACGAGCCGTCGCGCTTCGGCGATCGTGGCTTCGTCACCGGAAGACGACCGCCGGAAGGCGATGTCGAACAGCCGGTTGCCCGCCTCGAAAGCGAGCTCGACGGGGAGCAGCGGCGTCTCGGCGTCGACGAACTCGCGGTCGATGAGGTACCGCCAGAAGCGTTCGGACTGCGCCGCGTCGAACACCCGCGCCACCTCGGCGATCGCCGGGGGACGCCCCACGAACCAGAGTTCGATGAAGCCGGGAAACTCCCGGTAGTAGGCGAGAAGCAGATCGATGATCACATCGGTGGCCTGGCGCAGATTCCGCGCCACCGGACGCTCCAGCGCCGCGGTGATGCGCGCGTCCAGTTCGCGGACATGGCGGTGCGCCAGTTCGACATCGACCTGATAGCGGTCGGCGAAGTAGTGATAGATCGACGCCAGCGGAATGCCGGTCCGGTCCCCGATCGCCTTCAGCGTCGCCGCGTCGTAGCCCTGCTCCCGCAGCAAGGAATCGGCGGCCTCGAGAATCGCCTGCACACGCTCGATCCCGCGACGCTGCACGGGAGCGGGGCGGGCCGAGGCCTGCGGGGCCACCTTGTTCTCGAACACGACTTGACATCGTAACAGCCGACGGCATCGTCGACCGTCGACCAACGCGGGACTCGACCCCGCTCTCCTTCGCCGGTGACGCGCCTTGACAGGGTCAGGATTCCGCCCCTAACGTCAATCTCGATTCGACTTCGAATTCTCTCGGCCTCCCTCATTCGCGCAAGGACGTACCCGTGCTGAACCTGTCGGTCCTCCTCGAGGACTCCGCCCGTCGCCATCCACACCGCGACGCTCTCGTCCTGGGTGGGACCCGGCTGACCTATGCCCAGGTGGACGCCGCGGCCAATCAGGTGGCCAACCTCCTGGTCGCGCGCGGGATCCGGCCCGGCGACAAGGTCGCGCTCAGCTGCCCGAATCTGCCGTACTTCCCGATCGTCTACTACGGCATTCTCAAGGCGGGCGCGGTGGTCGTGCCCCTCAATGTGCTGCTCAAGAGCCGCGAGATCGCCTACCACCTGCGCGATTCCGGCGCGGTGGCGTACTTCTGCTTCGAAGGCAGCGCCGAGCTTCCGATGGGCAGCGAGGGTTTCGCCGCCGCCGGGGTCGCCGAGGTCGAGCACTTCTTCCTCATGACCGCAGACCCCGCGGCGCCCAGCCCGCTCTCGCGTGCGGAGACGCTGGGGACGGCGGTCGCCGGTGTCAGCCCGGCCTTCGAGGCGGTAGGCACCGAGTCCACCGACACCGCGATCGTCCTCTACACCTCCGGGACGACCGGGCAGCCCAAGGGCGCGGAGCTCTCGCATTCCAACACCCTGATCAACGCCCTGACCCTGAACCAGTTGCTGCGCAATCGCCCCGCGGCCGACAGCCACATCGTCTGCCTGCCGCTGTTCCACACCTTCGGCGCCACCGTGCAGATGCACGCGGGCTTCGCGACGGCTGCCACCCTGCATCTGGTGCCACGTTTCGATGCAGCGCAGGTCGTTGCGCTGATGAACACCGAGGACATCACCTTCTTCGCCGGCGTGCCGACGATGTGGTGGGGCCTGCTCAACGCCTTGACCGCCGAGATCGACGTCGAGCGAATCGCCCGCAACCTGCGCATCGGTATCTCCGGCGGCGCCGCCCTGCCCTTGGAGATCCTGCATCAGGTGAAAGATCGCCTCGGGGTCACCGTGCTCGAGGGGTACGGCCTGTCCGAGACCTCCCCGGTGGTGTCGTTCAGCGACCCCGATCGAGGTCTCCGTCCAGGCTCGATCGGGGTGCCGATCTGGGGTGTCGAGGTCAAGCTCATCGACGACGACGGGTCGGAGATCACCGAAGTGGGGGCCGTGGGCGAAATGGCGGTCCGCGGTCCCAATGTGATGAAGGGCTATCACGGCCGCCCGGAAGCCACAGCCGAGGTCATCCGCGACGGCTGGTTCCGCACGGGCGACCTGGCCCGCAGGGACCAGGACGGCTTCTACTACATCGTCGACCGCACCAAGGACCTCATCATCCGCGGTGGATTCAACGTCTACCCGCGCGAGATCGAGGAAGTGCTGCTGACCCACCCGGCGGTCAGCCTGACCGCGGTGATCGGCGTGCCGCACGACAGTCACGGCGAAGAGGTCAAGGCCTTCGTGATCCTCGAACCCGGGACCACCGCCACCCCCGAGGAACTCGTGGCCTGGAGCCGGGAGCAGATGGCCGCCTACAAGTACCCGCGCATCGTGGAACTGGTCGACGCCCTCCCCATGACGGCGACCGGCAAGATCCTCAAGCGCGAGCTCCGCTGACGGACGAACCGCACCCGCACCTGCGCCGAGGCGGTGCCGCCGACACGCCAGCGGTACCGCCCGAGCGGGCGAAGGTCTCCTAGCATGGGATTTCCGATAGCAATCGTCTCGACCCACCGGCGGGAGAAGCATGTTCGTCGCGATAGCGGTGACGATGGCCATCATCCTGGTGTGGGCCTGCTACTCCCGCGCCTTCGCGCGCTGGAGCGTCACCGAGCCGGTGGCCATGATCGTGGCGGGCGCCGCCGTCGGGCTGACCGACGACGAGTGGTTGCTGCCCTCGATCGATACCACCGCCGCGCTGCGGATCGTCGAATTCCTGCTCGCGCTGTTCCTGTTCACCGATGCCACCGAGATCCGGGACCGGATCGCCAAGAACACCGGGGTGACCCGCATGCTGGTGGCGTTCGCTGTCAGCCTCGCGATCGCCACGGTCGCCGGGAAATACGTGCTGTCGGTGGATTCGTGGCCGCTGTTGCTGATCCTCGCCTGCATCGTCATGCCGACCGATCTGGTGCCCGCGCAGTCCATCCTGCGGGACAACCGGATCACCAAGCGGGTCCGCGACACCCTCAATGTCGAGAGCGGACTCAACGACGGACTCGTCGCCCCGGTCATGCTGTTCGCCCTCGAGGCGTATCGGCGCAGCACCGACTCCGACGAGGTGCTGGGAGCCTTCGGCCACGCGCTGCAGGCCGTGGTGAAGTCCGTACTGGTCGGCCTTCCCATCGGCGCGGCCGCCGGGCTCGCGCTGTCGGCGGCCGCGGCCCGCGGCTGGACCGACCCCAGGACCGTGCGCTGCGGCATTCTGGCGATCCCGGTGCTCACCTTCGCGCTGGCCATCCAGCTCGACGGCAACGGGTTCGTGGCGGCCTTCCTGGCCGGGCTCGCCTACCGGGCCACCCACCGAGACATCCCCGGCGAACCCCTGGAACTGACCGAGGGCTTGGCCCAATTCCTCGGCCTGGGCCTGTGGTTCGTGGTCGGCGCGATCGCGGTCGCCATTCCCGGGCTGGACTGGCAGGTCGTCGTCTACGGACTACTCGCGCTGACGGTCTTCCGGATCGTGCCCGCGGCGCTCGCCCTGATCGGTTCCCGCTTCACCGCGCCCGAGCGAATCCTGCTGTGCTGTCTGGGCCCGCGCGGCGTCGCCTCCATCGTCTTCGGCCTGCTCGCCGTGAACAGCCTGGCGGGCACGTCGGACGCGAATCTCGTCGTCGGAGCCACGCTGGTCGTCGTGTGCGGCAGCATCGTGCTGCACGGCATCGGCGCACCGCTCGTCGCCGCGCAGTTCGGTCGGCGCGCGCGGAACTCGCGCACTCGCTGAGAACCGGCAGGCTCGACGAGATCACACTCCAGAACAGCGCCGCTGTCAGCTATTCCTCAGTTTCGCGTGCCACCATCGGCGACACCGTCGACACCTCGACCTCTGCCACAGCGGTGTGGGGCAGTCGCCGATGCCCGTTGCCCCTGCTGTCGAGGAGTCGCTTGTGTTCACCCGTTGGGGCGACCTGGTCTATCGGTTCCGTTTCGCGGTGCTCGCCGTCGTCGGCGCCGCACTGCTGGCACTGGGCGGCTTCGGGCTCGGCCTGGAGAACCAGCTCACCTCCGGCGGGTGGGACGACCCCGGTTCGGAGTCGTCGCAGGGCGCGAAGATCGCCGACCGCGCGTTCGGACGCGACCACACCGCGGACGTCATCGTGCTGTACACCGCCCCCGCGGGGACGACCATCGACGATCCGGAGTTCAGCGCCGAGGTCGTCGACAGCCTCTCCCGGGTGGTCGCCGAGCATCCGACCGCGGTCGACAAGATCAACGGCACCTATTGGACAGTGGGCGCCACCCCCGGCGTGCCGTCCGTGTTCGGCTCCAAGGACAAGCAGCACGCCTTCGCGTCGATCGCGATCGTCGGCGACAACGACACCGAGGTGCTGCGCAACTACCGGGAAGTGAGCGACGCGTTCGCCATCGACGGCGTCCAGGTGGAAGTGTCCGGATTGCAGGCCGTCGGCGGCACCCTCAACGACACCATCGCCCACGACGTGCAGCGGATGGAGATGCTGGCCATCCCCGCGGTCGCGGTGCTGCTGTTCTTCATCTTCGGTGGCGTGGTCGCGGCCGCGCTGCCGCTGATCATCGGCGGGCTCACCATTCTCGGCGCCAACGGCATCGTCATGGGCATCACCCACGTCACCGACGTCAACTCGTTCGTGTCCGCCGTGGTGTCGATGATCGGACTCGGCCTGGCCATCGACTTCGGGTTGTTCATCGTCAGCAGGTTCCGCGAGGAACTGGCCGACGGCTACGACACGCGGGCCGCGGTGCGGCGCACGGTGATGACGGCGGGACGCACGGTCGTGTTCTCCGCGACGATGATCATCGCCAGCCTCGGTGGCATCCTGCTGTTCCCGCAGGGCTTCCTGCGCTCGGTCGCCTACGGCACCATCGCCACGGTCTCGCTCGCCGCGCTGACCGCGGTGACCCTGCTACCCGCGATGCTGGCGGTGCTCGGCCCGCGCGTCGACATGCTCGGACTGAAGCGGTTCCGCAAGACCAGGACGTCGGAGGAGATCGAGAACGGCTTCTGGGGCAGACTCACCCGCTGGGTGATGAAGCGTCCGCTCCAGGTGGCCATCCCGATCGTCATCGGCTTGCTGCTCCTGATCATCCCGGTCGGAAACCTGGCGTTCGGTGGCATCAACGAGAAGTACCTGCCGCCGGACAACAGCACCCGGCTCGCGCTCGAGCACTTCTACGAGATCTTCCCGCTGAAGAAGACCGACCCGATCCAGCTCGTCTTCGTCTCCGACAACACCCCGGCGATCGGCCGGATCATGCGCGAGGCCAACCAGGCACCGGGGCTGGTCAGCTCGTTCGGGGTCCCGAGCAATACCGGGTCCACCGACCCGACGGTGTATCGGACCTCCGCCACCCTGGTCGACCCGACCGGCAACGCCGAGCCGACGATCGACTACCTGCGCTCGATCGAGGTGCCCGACGGCGTGACGATGTACGTCACCGGCCAGCCCGCGATCATGGCCGACAGCATCGACACGTTGCTCGATCTGATGCCGTTCATGATCATCCTGGTGCTGGCGACCACCATGGTGCTGATGTTCCTGGCCTTCGGCTCCCTGGTGCTCCCCCTCAAGGCCGTGGTGATGAACGTGCTCGGGCTCGGCGCGACCCTGGGCATCCTCACCTGGATCTTCATCGACGGACACGGTTCCGGCATCCTCAATTTCACGCCACAGCCGATCAGCGCTCCGGTGCTGATGCTGATCATCGCGGTGATCTACGGCTTGTCGACCGACTACGAGGTCTTCCTGCTCTCCCGGATGGTGGAAGCGCGCGCCCAGGGCGCGTCCACCACCGACGCGATCCGCATCGGCACCGCCCAGACCGGGCGCATCATCACCGCGGCCGCGCTGATCCTGATCGTCGTCACCGGCGCGTTCGCGTTCTCCGATCTGGTGATGATGCAGTACATCGCCTACGGCATGATCGCGGCCCTGATCATCGACGCGACCGTCCTGCGCATGCTGCTGGTCCCCGCGATCATGAAGCTGCTCGGCGACGACTGCTGGTGGGCGCCGCAGTGGATGAAGCGGATCCAGCAGCGGGTCGGGCTCGGCGAGACCACCCTCGACGACGAGCGGCCACCGCAGCACGCGGTGACCGTCGGCTCAGCCTCCGGTGGACACGGCTGACGGCCGCAGGAAGGCCGCGACGCGGGGCGCGAGGTCGTCGGCACGGGTGATCAGGCCGAGGTGGCCGTCGGGATAGACGTGCAGGGTCGAGTGCGGCAGCAGCCGATGCATGATCCGCGCGTTGACGAGGGGAATGATCGGGTCGTCCGCGCCGGCCAGGATCAGCGTGGGCTGCCGGATCAACGGCAGGAACGGCAGACTGGTCCAGCCCGCTCCACCGATCAGCTGCAGGGCGTAGCCACGACCGGGCGCCACCCGGGCGTGGCGGATCAGAATCTCGGTCGCCAGCTCCGGTTCGTCGCGCAGGCGCCCGCCGTACAGCTGCGCGGCGATGGCCGCGGCGTAGGCGGGGTCGCGATACCGGCGGGGGGTGATCATCTTGCTCAGTACCCGCGGCCGGGCCGGGACCATCACCATGCCGGTCGCCGTGGCGACGAGCACCAGGCGACGGCAGCGCCGGGGATTCTGGAAGGCGAACTGCTGGGCCAGGCCCCCGCCCCAGGAGATGCCGAGAACGTCCACCTCGCGGCAGCCGATGTCGTCGAGCACCGTGCCGAGCAGGCAGGCCATCGTCGCGAAAGTGTAAGGCAGCCTGGGCAGTTCGGATCCGCCGATCCCGGGAACATCGAACCGGACGACGGGGATCGCCGGGTCGAGCTCGTCGACGAACGGCTGGAGCAGATCCAGGTTCGCGCCGATGCCGTTGCACAGCACCAGCGGCCGCCCCTCCCCCGCCCGCACCGAGACCCGGACACGCCGGCCGTTGATCCGCAGTTCACGAACGGTGTCGACAGGGGTCACGCGCACTCCTTCAGGCCGTCGCCGGGATGGGCTGGCCGAACTCGGGGAACATCCGGATCGCTTGCAACGCGGTGGTGAGGTCACCCAGATTCCGTGGGTCGTCGAGCGAGCCGCCCAGATGCTGTTCCAGTCGATGGATGCGGCCGCGCACGGTGTTCTCGTGGCAGTAGAGCAGACGGCCCGTCTCGGCGGCCGAGCCGCGCGCCTGGATCCACGCGGTCGCCGTCGCCAGCAACGTGGTCCGTTCGTAGTCGGACAGGGCGAGGACACCGCCCAGCACCCGCAGGACGAATCGCCGGGTGGTGTCCCGGTCGCGGACGAGCAGGTCGATATTCGGCTCGTCGGCCAGCTGGCGAACGGATGCCGCACCGGGAGACAGCGTTTCGAGGGCCACGTGCGCGAGCCGCAGTGCCCGGGCCGCGCCGTCGAGCCGAGCGAACACCGGACTCACCCCGATCCGGCCGATGGCCACCTTTCGCACCGCGGCGAGTACCTCCTCCGGATCACGGCGCCTGCCCAGGGAGAGGACGCCGATCTCGTGATCCGGTTGTGAACGCCACGCCGAACCGACATCGAGCTGCCGCAGGCGGTCCTCGAGATGCGGCAGCGGCGCCGAATTGCCGTCCACCGCCTCCGTGACGAGCACGAGGAACGTCCCGTCGTAGGGCAGATCGAGCAGCCGCGCGACCTCCCAGGTGCTGTGCGACCCCGAGCCGGGGCCGTCGAGGATCGCGGAGAGGAGACCGGACCGGCGCCGGTCGGCGGTGATCATCCGTTCGCTCATCGCTTCCCGATACGCCTCGGTCACCGCCAGCGAGACGTCGTCGGCGATCTCCCAGATCGTCGTGGCCGTGTCGAGGAGCGCGTCCACCGTCCGCTGCCCCGAGCTCCGTGCCGCGCCGAGCAGCCGCCGCCACAGGAAGGCGAAGCCGAGGCGGTAGGCCCGCAGCACTTCCGGCAGCGGCATGTCCTGTTCCGCGCGGGCGCGGCCGGTCTCCCGGGGCGCCGACAGCTCGATCGCCCGATCGCCGCTCAACCGACCGAGGATCTGATTCATATTGGCTATCAGCGAGCTCTTCAGCTCACGACGATCGACGATGCACTCCAGGCGATAGACCTCGATCCGATCGACGATCCGGACGAGGAGCTGGTCGGCCAGCACATCGATCCGTTCCAGCAGGCCGGCCGCGAGTTTCGCCACCGAGGGAGCGGGACTGAGGGTGGACACCACGACAGGCTATCGACGACCGCACCGTTGCGCCGAAGCGAAACGGCGGACTGTGGGCGCCGACACGCTGCCCGCCGATTTCCTGTCGGCGCCGACATTGGCAGGCACTACCGAGTGCGCCACTGTGGGATCACGCGTTCGGCACGGTGGCCGCACTGGGATGCGGGTCATCATGCGTTCGCCGCCGAAGCCGACTGCCACACCCACTCCTCGATCGATAACCGCCGCGCCCTCGGATCACTGCGGGAGATCCACGCGGACCCATCGACAACACGCTGCGCGAGCCGACTCGCGCGGCCGTCCAGGAGTGGAGACGACATCATCACCATCGGCAGGAATCCACAGGATGCCGCTCATCGGGTCGTCGGCGGCGACCACGCTGGATCGGAGGGACTCCGATGACGAGCACTCCGGAAGACACCACGGTTCCGCTCGACCAGATACTGGCCCGCGCCGCGTTCGGGTCGGCCGGTCGCTGGCTGCCCGGCAGCTCGGGTGCGCGTCTGCTCGACGCGCTGGCCCAGCACCCGGACCGGGTCAAGGCCCGGATCGGCGGACTCGTCGACGAACTCGGCCGGATCGCGAAGGGCACCTCCGAAGTCACACCGCAGCGCGGCGACCGCCGCTTCACCGACCCCGCATGGTCGGAGAATCCCCTGTTGAAACGCGTCGTCCAGGCCTATCTGGCCGCCACCGACACCGCCGAAGGCCTGCTGCGGGACGCACCGCTGGAGTGGCAGGACGCCGAGCGGCTGAAGTTCGTGGTGTCCAACATCGCCGAAGCCCTGTCCCCCAGTAACAATCCGCTCATCAGCCCGGTCGCGTGGAAGGCGTTGTTCGAGTCCGGAGGCGCCAATACGATCGCGGGCCCGCTCAACCTCGTGCGCGATATCGCCAGCGCCCCGCGCATCCCGTCGATGGTCGAGCCGGACGCCTTCCGGGTGGGCGCCGACCTCGCGGTGACGCCGGGCGCTGTCGTATACCGCGCGCCGATGTTCGAGCTCATCCAGTACCTGCCCCAGACCGAGACCGTGCACGCGGTGCCGCTGCTGATCGTCCCACCGACGATCAACAAGTACTACGTGCTCGATCTCGCGCCCGGCCGCAGCCTGATCGAGTACCTGGTCAAGCAAGGGCACCAGGTGTTCGTGGTGTCCTGGCTCAATCCCGACGAACGGCACAGCGAGTGGGGCATCGATGCCTACGCCGACGCGGCGATCGATGCGTTCTCGGTGGTCGACCGGATCATCGGGGCCGGCTCCGTCCATGTCATGGCCGCCTGCTCCGGTGGCCTGATCACCAGTTTGGCGGCGGCCCATCGGGCCGCGATCGGGCGCATCGGCGCACTCGCGAGCCTGACCCTGCTGGTCACGATGATCGATCAGCGCCGGGCCGGTGTCGCCGGATCGCTGGTCGACGAAGGCGTCGCGCGGGCGGCGATCGCGCGCTCGGCGAGCAAGGGCTATCTCGACGGTCGCCATCTCGCGGAGGTCTTCGCCTGGCTGCGCCCGTCGGATCTGGTCTGGAACTACTGGGTCAACAACTATCTGCAGGGCAAGACCCCGCCGAAATTCGACATCCTGTTCTGGAATGCCGACACCACGCGCATGCCTGCCGCCCTGCATCGCGACTTCATCGAAGCCGCGGTGCACAACAAGCTCGCCACCCCCGGGGCGGTCACCGTGCTCGGCACACCCGTCGACCTCGGTGAGATCGCTGTCGACTCCTATGTCGTTGCCGGCTCGGCGGACCACATCTGCCCCTGGGCCAACTGCTATCGCAGCTCCCAATTGCTCGGGGGGAACGTACGTTTCGTCCTGTCGACCAACGGCCACATCGCCGCGCTGGTCAATCCCCCCGGCAACCGCAAGTCGAGCTACCAGGTGTCGGACGACACTTCGCTCGATGCCGCGGAGTGGCGCGGCGCCGCGACCACCGCACAGGGGTCGTGGTGGCCGGACTACGCCGCCTGGCTCGCCGACCGTTCCGGACCACGGATCTCCCCGTCACCGCTGCTCGGCAACACCGAGTTCGCACCCCTCGGTGTCGCCCCCGGCACCTACGTGATGGCCCGGTAGCACCCCGGTCCGAGCGCGAGTTCGTCCGCGCTCGGGCCGACCGGCGCCGGTCAGCGAGCACCCTGATAAACTCGATATCGAGTCGAGTTCGTAACCAGCGAACGCTGGAAGGAGTGAGGGAATGGTTGTCGCGATCGAGATCCTCGTCATCGCCTGCGCCGTCATGATCACGTGGTTCGCGGGCTACGTGATCTATCGCCTCGTCACCGAGGAACCCAACCGCTGACCACGAGCCGTCAGATCGCCGGACGTGCGGCGGCCGGACGCGTGCGCACCGCCACCACCCCGATCAGGATCAGCACGGCGAGCGTGTCGAAGACCGTGCTGAACAGCGGCGCGTCCGGCCGCGTCGCCGGATCCGACAGTGTCAGCACGAGATTCGTCGTCTTCGTGACGATCGCAGCCAGGGCGACAGGCACCCGCACCGACGGCACGAACGCCGCCCAGACCAGCGCGGCACCCAGCACCAGCTGCATCATGCCGCGGTGCCGGAGCAGGGCTTCCTCCATCGGGGCCAGCTGGGTGAGCCCGTAATACTCCAGGGCCACCGGCGTCACCAGGGCGAGCACCGGCGTCATCGTGATCAGGCCGAGGACTACGAGGACGATCTTGACGGCACGGGAATCAGACATTCGACACGCTCCAATCATCAGTGGTACTGACGATCAGCGTACGTGACTAGAGTGGGCTGATGCGAGAGACGAATCCGGTGGCACGGATCACCCAGGCGCCGCTGTTCCTGTTGTTCCGGGTCGGCGACGCGGCGCGCGAGGCCGTCGAGCAGGCGCTGGATCGTTACGACTTGCGCGGCAAGGACTTCCGCGTGCTCGCCTATGCCGCGACGGGCACGCACTCGCAGCAGGATCTGGCCCGATCGACGGGCCTGGACCGGACGACCATGGTCGCCGTCGTCGACCGCCTCGAGCGCACCGGCATGGCCACCCGCGAACGCGGCGCCGACCGGCGCAGGCACGTGGTCGTCCCGACCGCGCAAGGCCTACGCACCCTCACCGAGGCCTTCGCCGACCTTGAGCGCACGCAGGCCGACTTCCTGGCCGCCCTCAGCCCGGCGACACAGCAGGCCATGGACACCGCGCTCACCCAGCTGTTCACCGCGCACGATCCGTCCTGCCGCCCGCGGCCCGACGCCTGACGGGCTGTTGTCAGCGCCCCCTGCGCGCCACCGCGAGGGCGAGTTCGGTACAGAGCGTGGCCAATTCGACACTCGACTGGCGGGGGTCGCGCAGCCAGGCGTCGATGAGCTGATTGATCCCACCGACGACGAAGAGCGCTTCCTGGCGCCGGCTCTCCGGAGTCGCGGGGGCGTCGAGGAACTCCGCGCTGTACTGCACGACGAGATCGGTGATGATGCCGACGGAGCGGGCCCGAAGCTCTTCGAGGCCCGCGGTGCCGTGGGTGTCGCTGGTGAGGATGCGGTGGATCCGCGGGTCGTCGGCGATGGCGTCGAGGAACGCCGTCAAAGCCCGCAGCAGTTTGTCCCGCAGGCCGTCAGCCTGGGCCTGACTGGCCTCGACCAGGGTGGCGGCCAGCTCTTCGTGCACCTGCTCGGCGACGGCGAGCACCAGCGCGTCCCTGGTGGCGAACTGCTCGTAGAAGTAGCGCGGCGTCAATCCGGAGGCGGCACAGACGCGACGCACCGTGACCTCGGTCAGCCCGGCCTCGCCCCAGACCTGCCGACCCGCGGCGAGGAGCTTGTCGCGGCGTTCGTCCCGGCGATTCGCCGCGCTCATGCCCCGATAGGGCCGGACCACCTCCGCACGCGCCATTGACAGCACTTTAGCAGGCGGCCTACTTTGGATATCAGTCGTTATCCAGTTTACGTCGCTCAACGAGGAGTGCCGATGCGTACCGTTCCCACCCGACACCCCGACCGCCCCCACCGCACCCCGGTGATCGTCGGCGGGTTCGCGGCCACCCTGGGTGTCCACGGCCCCGACGCGGACCAGTGGCGCCGCCTCGGCGAGGGACTGCTCGTCGGTGACGAGCCGATGGATCAGCTGGTGGAGTGGATGGTCACCGCGGGCAGCAAGCAGATGCGCCCGCTGTTCGACCGGGCGCTCACCCACGGCATCGCCGCCGTGCCGGACGCGCCGGAACCGCTGCGCGCGTTCTTCGCCGAGGTCGAGGCGGTGCCGGCGTGGGTCGATCACGACAAGCTCGCGCGCGGGGCCAAGGTGCTGCTCAGCAGCGGGGCCGACGGTATGTACATCGCGCGCGACGTCGCCATGCTCGGCGGCTACCAGTTCTCCGGCTTCAACAAGACACTGCTGCGCACGGGCGCCCTGGAGAAGGGCTCCAATCAGCGCTGGGCCGAGACCATGCAGTGGGCGATGGACGTCCTGTCCGAGGACGGGCTCGCGCCGCTCGGCCTCGGCTATCGCTCCACCATCCGGGTGCGGCTCATCCACGCCTTCGTGCGTCGCCACGTGGCCGCGATGCCGGATTGGCAGGCCGAGGACTGGGGGATGCCGATCAATCAGACCGATATGGCGGCCACGCTGGTCGGCGCCTTCATCGCACCGGCGATCGGCGCGCTGGGGATGGGCGTGCTGCTCACACCGTCCGAAGCCGACGACCTCGCGCACCTGGTCCGCTATGTCGGCAGCCTGCTCGGCGTCGAGGAGCAGTGGCTGCCGCAGTCGTTCCGCGACGGCGTGCGCGTCCTGGTGCACACGCTCTCGGCCCTGGCCGACCCGGACGAGTCGACCCGCCAGCTGGCGGTGCCGATGTCGCGAGATCCGCTGTCGTGGAACTACGACCGGCTGCCCGCCGTGCGCCGCCGCCTCGCCTACGCCCAGCACCTGTCGGTGACGGGGACCTTCCTCGGCCGCCGCACGATGCGCGCACTGGGCCTGCCGACGGTGGTGATTCCCTGGTATCCGGCGCTCCGGATCCCCACCAATCTCGTCCGCTCCGCCACCCGGGTACTGCCCGGCGGACTGGACCGGGCCGCGACGCGCGGTGCGCGGGAACAGGATCGATTCATGCGCACGCTGGTCGGCGCCCGCCCGGCGATCGGCGCCTCCGCCGCCCAACTCACCCACGCCGCCTAGCCGCCCGGCCTCACCGTCCCGACGACGGAACCGGGTGGATCACCCTGCGCGCGAGCGGGTTTCGTCGTCGGGATGGCCGTCTTCCGGCTTACCCATTCCACGGTGCGCGCGGATCAGCAGGGCCGCGCGCAGGTAGCACAGTCCCGTGACATCGTTCAGGTCGAAACCGGTCAGCTGCCCGATGCGCTTCAATCGGTAGTCGACGGTATTCGTGTGGACGAACAACTCGCGCGCGGTATTCGTCCGGCGCAGATTCGACGCGATGTACACCTCGAGCGTGCGGAGCAATTCCGGATGGGCCTCGAGGGAATCGACGACCGAACTCAGATAATCACGCGCCGCACCCTCGCGCGTCAGCTGATATTCGAAAGCCAATTCGTGCGGGCGGTACACCTTGCTCGGACCACCGAGCCGGTGCACTATTTCGACCAGTTCGTGGACCTGCTCGGCGGCGCGCGGAATGTCGGCCGGCGCCGCGGGCGTCGTCACCGCGCGCACCGGCACCTGCGCCGCCGCGGACAATCCGATGACCAGCTCGTCGAGCTCGTGTTCGGAGAACTCCACCGTGGGCAGCAGCAGCGTGCCGCCGTCGACGCTGAGCAGCGACAGCACCTTGCCGACACAGCGATTGGCCAGCTCGGCCTGCACGCGCCGCAACTTGCGCCGGGCGACCACATTCGCATCGAGCGCCGGGTCGAATTCCTCGGCGTGCGGCGGCAGCGCCAGGGCGATCACGTGGTATCGATCGGCGATCTCGATCCCGCATTCCCTGGCCATCGTGGAGGTGCTCTGCCCGCCGAGCAGGGCCGAGGTCAGGGTGTGCACGGCGGTGTGGTGCTCGCTGACGACCGACCGAAGTTCCCGCACATAGGCCGCCGAGACGGCGGCGGTGATCGTGCTCTGGACATCGGTCAGCCGCCGGGCCACGCCGACGACGGTCGCGTGGTCGTGGTTGTTCACATTGGCGGTCACCAGGTCGAAACCGAGTTTGAAGCCCTCGTGCACCGCGTTGTGGATGGTGTCGATCGGAATGCCCTCGCGCGCCCAGCCCGCGGCCGCCGCCTGGATCCGCTCCAGACGCCCGGGGAGGTCGCGGCCGTCGAGCACACCGCCGGTCAGTTCCAGGCACACCCGCGTCACCGTGGTGACGTCACCGTCGAGGACTTCGGTGGGCAACGTCGCGCAAGGCGCCACGTTCTCGATGAAATGGCCCACCATCTGGCGGGATATCGCCCGCACATCCTTCAGCGGGGTCGATACCGGACGGCCCGCTGCGGTCAAGAACGGTGTGAGGGATGCTGAGCCAGCCATGATGAATCCTTCCCACCCAGACAACTGGGCAAGCTCCCAACTTACCGCGTAGAACAAACCGCCACGTCGGGTTCGCTTGTGACAGGCGGTAAGGGAATACCGGAATGTTTAGGGATTCCCCCAACGGCACCGGCGCGCGAACCCGCCGTCCGGCGGTGATGAAACCTGACGGGACCGCGCAATCCCGCTCCTTACGGACGGTTCCACCACCACCGGAGACATTCCGGCTAGCGGATCACAAGCACAAGCTCACCTCGAGCGGACCGACCGGCAGGGGCAGGCACACCTCGACCGACCCCGCCACCGGAGCCGGGGCCGCCGCGGTGGCGGTTCCCGCACCCAGGGCGCAGGCGGACAACGCCAGCACAGCGACGGCGAGCGGACGGGCAGTTCTGGAATTCATACAGTCAACCTCGATTGCATTCTTTCTGATCGCCCCCATCTCGGGGACATCTCGATCAGATCACAGGCAGATCGCGGCGGGTTCACTTCGCGGGAGTTCTTGATTTTCTCCGTAGAATTCGGGAAATCGTCATGGATACCTACAAGTCGACCAAACCCACCAGCAGCAGCCGATTCGGGTGCGGCAGTGGGGTACTGAACTGCTGGACCCGTATTCCGAAGGGCTGACCGGTCTTTCGGTTCCGCAGCCGGACGGCGGGGTCGCGCCGGTCCAGATACACCCGGCCCGCGCGCCAGAGTCGCTGGAAGTCGGGCTGGCCGCCCAGCTCGCTCAGCAGGTTCCGCAGGTCGTCGCGGTCGCCGACGCGCCCGGCGTAGCCGCGGAAGCAGCCGGTGATCACGGTCGCCTCGCGTTCCCACTCCTCGATCACCAGGCGGGCCCGCGGATCGGTGAACAGCCAGCGCAGCAGGTTGCCCTTGGCCAGCAACCCCGGCAGGGCCGCGTCGAAGGCGGCATTGGCGCCGATCACGTCCCAGCCGCCGTTCAGCACGGCCGCCAGATGCGGGCTCATGGCGTCCACGGTGGTGCGCAGTTCCGGCTCGAGATGCCGGGGATGCGCGGCGGCGGGACGCCGGAACCGTTGCTGCGCCAGGTGATACAGGTGCGCGCGCTCGTCGCCGTCGAGGGCGAAGACCTCGGCGAGCGCGTCGAGCACCGACGGACTGGGATTGCTCGCACCGCCCTGCTCGATCTTGGCGATGTAGCCGACACTGGAGTGGATGGCCGTGGCCAGCTGCTGGCGACTCATGCCGCGCGGTCGGTCCGGACCGGTCGCGCGCCGATGGGCGCGGACGAAGTCGGCGAGTGTCGGCACCCCTGGCCCGTGCATGATCCTCCTCTGGTCCGGCTCACTCTCGCGCGGCCGCACCGTCTTTCGCAATCTCGATCAGTGCCAGCGCGGCCCGCCCGATGCGCGCGGCGGCGCCCTCGGGATCGGGGCGGCCCACGTCCAGCCAGGCGATGACGGCGTCCAGGATGAAGCCGGGAATCACCTGTGTCGCCCAGTCCTGCCAGGGCCCCTCCGGGATCGTCTGGGTGAGATACCGCTGCGCGACCACGGTCGAATAGCCGCGCACCAGATCGGTGATGTCGCGAAAGTCCGGCTCCTGCACCGCATGCCGGAACAGCAGCCGGAAGGCGTCGGGATCGGCGGTCGCGGCGGCGAGCAGCGCGGGCAGGCTGGAGCCGCCGGGGTGCTCGGTCCCCATGGTGTCGCCGAGCCGGGTGTAGGCCCGCTCGAGCACCGCCCGGAACAGGTCGGCCTTGGACGCGAAGTGCCGGTACAGGATGACGTGGGTGATGCCCGCCTCGGCCGCGATCTGTTCGAGGCTGGTCGCGCCGAATCCGTTGCGCGCCAATACCCGCGTGGCCGCTTCGAGGATCTGCTCACGCCGTTCGGCGCGCGGCATGCGACGGCTCGGCGCGGGTGTGCTGCTGGCGGCCAC
This sequence comes from Nocardia sp. NPDC003269, assembly GCF_042888005.1. Classification (NCBI taxonomy): domain Bacteria; kingdom Bacillati; phylum Actinomycetota; class Actinomycetes; order Mycobacteriales; family Nocardiaceae; genus Nocardia; species Nocardia sp. NPDC003269. The sequence continues at coordinate 221,286 of NZ_JBIAPA010000003.1, read as the reverse complement.
GGACCTACCTCCTTGTTCAAGTCGAATGGTACAACTTCTTATGTTTAACTTCGCTTGTACAAGCGAACATATAGGAGTGAGTGATGACCACCGACGCACCCCAGCTCGCCTGCCCGATCCAGCGGGTCCAGACCCTCACCGGTGATCCGGCCTGGCAGGTCTGCGGCTACGACCGGGTCAAGAAGCTGTTCACCGACCCCCGGCTCGGCCGTTCGCATCCGACGCCGGAGACCGCCGCCCGGACCACCGCCTCACCGTTCTTCGGCGCTCCCCTGGGCAATTTCGAGACCGAACCCGCCGACAACGCCCGGATGCGGGAGTTGCTCAACCCGTTCTTCGCCCCGCGCGCGATGCGAGCCCTGCAACCCCAGGTGGAGGCCTACACCACCGAGCTGCTGGACGAGATGGCGGCCAACGGCTCGCCCGCCGATCTGCACGAGGCGCTGGCGGTACCGCTGCCGCTGCTGGTGATCAGCGAACTGCTCGGGGTGCCCTACGACGACCGCGGCATGATCCGGGAGTGGACCGCCGGTCTGTTCGACAAGTACGACGCCGCGAAGGCTTCACGGGCCGGCGCGGAATGGTTCCTGTACTGCAAGGAACTCGTCGAGCGCAAGCGCAAGGAGCCCGGTCCGGGCGTGCTGTCGAAGCTGTGCGAGGTCGAGGACATCAGCGACGACGTGATCGCCACCCTCGCGCTGGGCCTGCTGCTGGCCGGGCACGAGACCTCGGTGGTCGAGATCGGTTTGGGCACACTGGCACTGCTGCGCCAGCCGGATCAGTGGCAGCTGCTGGTGCGGCGACCGGAACTGGTGCCCCAGGCGGTCGAGGAACTGCTCCGGGTGCACAAGTCGACCGGATTCGCCCGTTACGCGCGCACCGATCTGGTGATCGAGGGCGTCGAGGTGAAGACCGGGGAACTCCTGCTGCTCGATGTGGATTCGGCCAATCACGATCCGACCGTCTACACCGATTCGCGCAAGGTCGACATCCTGCGCCAGCAGGGCGCGCACCTCGGTTTCGGCTATGGCCCGCGCTACTGCCTGGGCGCGCCGCTGGCCCGGGTCGAGCTGCAAGCGGTGTTCGGGCAACTGACGCAGCGCTTCCCGACCCTCCGGTTGGACGCGGACCCGGAGACTCTGCCCCGGCGCGACGATGTCGCGACCAGCGGCCTGCTCGCCCTGCCGGTGGCCTGGTGAGAAAGGAGTCCGCGATGACCACGGAGTCGACCTCCGCCCGGTGCCCCGTCACCACGACCCTGCACCGGACCACCACCGCGCTCGGCCATGAGGGCTGGGTCGCCACCGGTCACGCCCAGGTCCGCAAGCTCTACGCCGATCCCCGGCTGGGCCGCGCCCATCCCACTCCCGAGACCGCCGCGCGCGCCTCGGACTCGATGTTCTTCGGCGGACCGATGGGCAACTTCGACACCGAGCCGGCCGATCAAGCGCGCCTGCGGGAGCTGGTGGTGCCGTACTTCTCCCCGCGGCGCATGCGCGATCTCACGCCCCGGATCGAGGAGCTCACCACCGCCCTGTTCGACGAGATGGCCGCCACCGGCTCACCCGCCGACCTGCACACCGCCGTGGCGGTGCCGCTGCCGCTGCTGGTCATCTGCGAGCTGCTCGGCGTGCCCTACGAGGATCGCGACCAGTTCCGTACCTGGACCGAGGGCCTGTCCGAGCAGGTCGACACCGTGAAGGTGCAGGAGGGCGTGGCCGGGCTGTTCGCCTACTTCCTGACCTTGATCGAGCGGAAGAAGGCCACCGGCGGCGACGATGTCCTCGCCCGGCTGTGCGCCCGGGGCGACCTGGGCGATCACGGCATCGCGATGCTGGGTCTGGGGCTGCTGTTCGGCGGGCACGAGACGACCGTCGTGGAGATCGGTCTCGGGGTGAAGCGCCTGCTGGAGAACCCGGAGCAATGGCAGGCGCTGGTGCGCGATCCGGACCTGGTACCGACCGCGATCGAGGAACTGCTGCGCGTCGCGCCGATGCCCCGGATTCCCCGGTACGCCCGCGACGACGCCGAACTCGACGGGTGCCCGGTCCGCAGGGGGGACCTGGTGCTGCTGGACCTGGACTCCGCCAATCACGATCCGGCGGTCTTCCCCGATCCGGACCGGTTCGACGTGACCCGCACCGGCGCGGCGCACGTCACCTTCGGCCACGGGCTGCGGCACTGCGTCGGCGCACCGCTGGCCCGGATCGAACTGCAGACCGTCTTCCGGCAGCTCGTGACCCGGTTCCCGACTCTGGAACTGGCGGTGGATCCGTCCGAAATATCATTGCGCACAACCACTTTCACCGGCGGCGTGCGGGAGTTACCCGTGCGGTGGTGACCGGCGGCCGACCGGGCTCTTGTTAGGCTGCGACCCCCAGGGGGTCGCACGACTGACAGGAGCCACGGTTGTGCCGTACGCGATCTCCGCGGGCGCGAAAGTCCACTTCGTCGACAGCGGCGGCGACGGTCCCGCGCTGATCCTCGGCCATTCCTTCCTGATGGACCACGAGATGTTCGACGACCAGCTGGCCGCGCTCGCGCCGGAGTACCGGGTCGTGGCGGTGGACGCGCGCTGCCACGGGCTGACCGAGAGCCCCGACACCGTCTTCAGTTTCTGGGATCTGGCCCGCGACGCCTGGGCGGTCGCCGACCATCTCGGGCTGGACCGGGTGGTGGCCGGCGGCGTGGGGCAGGGTGGTTTCATCGCGCTGCGCATGGCGTTGCTCAGTCCGCCACGGGTGGCGGGGCTCGCCCTCGTCGGCACCTCGGCGCGGGAGTTCTCCGAGCCGCAGCGGGTCGGGTTCCGGCAGGTCACCGACGCCTGGGTGGGGACGAGCCCGCTCGCGGCCATCGCGAAGATGATCGCGGGGCTGGTGATCGGCAACGATCGCACCGATCATCAACGGTGGCTGGACAAATGGCTCAGTGGTGACCGCCGCCGGGTCGCGCCCGCCGCCGACGCCCTGGTCAATGTCGACTCGATCGCGGACCTGCTCGGCGACATCGACTGTCCCGCGCTGCTCGTGCGCGGCGCCTCCGACCCGGCGTTCGCCGCGGAGGCGATGACCGCCCTGGCCGAGGGCCTGGGCGGGCCGGTGCGGTTCCACACCGTGGCGGGCGCGGAGCACACCGTCAACCTCACCCACGCGGACGAATTCCACGAACTGCTCCGCGATTTCCTCGCCGAGCTGCGCCCCTGAACCCGCGCGGTAGTACTACTCGCCAGGGGTACCACCGGCCGGGAGGCGGCTGAGAGGTGGTCCGGCGGCGCTCTTGCCGGTGCCCCGGCCCGCTTGCTGTATTCGATGGGTGATGAGGTTTGCTTACTTGTTCGGCGGTCAGGTCAGTGCGACGCCGGAGACGATCGACGAATTCTGCCGAACCTGCCCGGCGGTGGAGAAGGCCTACGACGAGGCGGCCGAGTGCACCGGATTGTCCGTGGACATCCTGCGCGGCCGGCATCCGGACGCGGAACTGCTCGGCACGCCCGAGGACCGGCACAGCATCGGCGCCCTACGACAGGCCGCGCTGAATCTGGGCCTGGCCGACGATCTCTCCGCCCGGGGTGTGGAGGTGGTGGCGACGGGCGGCCTGAGCCTGGGAGCGTTGATCAGCACCTGTGTGGCCGGGGCGGTGCAGCGGCACGAACTGTTCGGGATGCTGCGCCATCGACGACTGGTGCCGAGACCGGACGATATCGCGGCCCAGGGCATGGCGCTGCTGTCGGTGCCGATCGAGGACGTGCCCGAGCGCTACTACGGGCAGGCACGACCCGGGCTGTACCTGGCCGTCGACACCGGACCCATCGACGGCGTGAACCGCTCCTTCGTGCTGTCGGGATACACCGCGGCGCTGCGCGAGCTCCACGCGGAGATCGAGGCCGCGGCCGACGCCCGGCACATGTTCGTGCTGGACGCATACCAGGGCGCGTTCCACTCCCCCTTGCAGCAGTACGCCGCCGATTTCATGCGGGAGTTCGTGAGCGGCATGACTTTTCAGGATCCGCGCATCCCGGTGTGCTCCCCGGTGTCGCAGCGCAGTCTCACCACGGCGGCCGAGGTGCGGGATTTCGTGTGGCACAACAATCTGCTGCCCGCCCGCTACGAGCCGATCATCCAGGAAATGGACCGGCTCGACGTCCGGGGCGGGCTGGTGGTCGGCCCGGGGCTGCCGCCGCCCGCCGTCCAGCCGTTCCCGGTGGACGTGGTCGCCGAACCTGGCGATCTCGACCGGCTGCCCGCGTCCGGACCGGTCGCGATCGTGGAGGCCCGGTGAATCGCCTCGCCGGGCGCCGCGCGCTCGTCACCGGCGCCGGCTCGGGCATCGGCCAGGCCATCGTCGCGCGCCTGCTCGCGGAGGGCGCGGTGGTGACCGGGGTGGGGCGCACCGCCGCGGCGCTGGCGAAGACCCGGCAGCTGGCGGCCGATCACGGTGCGGCCGAACGGTTCAGCTACGAGATCCTCGATGTCACCGACGACGTCGCGGTCGCGGAGGTGGTGCCGAGACTGTCCGCCGACGGGCTCGACGTCCTCGTCAACGCCGCCGGGATCATCCGGCTGTCCCATCTGCACGAGACCGGCATCGAGCTGTGGAACACCGTGCTCGGCACCAACCTCACCGGCCCCTTCCTGGTCACCCGTGCCGCGCTCCCCGCGCTGCTGGAGAGCGAACACGCGGTAGTGGTCAACATCAGTTCCAGCGCGGCCACCTATGCCGCGCCTTACCGCGCCGCGTACGCCGCGAGTAAGGGTGGGCTGGAATCGTTCACCCGCACACTGGCTTTGGAGTACAGCAAGCACGGCCTGCGCGCGGTGTGCGTCTCACCGGGCGGCATCGAGACACCGATGACCTACAGCCTCACCGATGTTCCGGCCGATATCGACGCCGGGCTGCTGAGCAAGATGGCCCCGGCCATCGGACCACTGCTCGGCTCGCCCGAGATGGTGGCGGGTGTGGTGGCGATGGCGGCCTCCGACGACGCGGCGTTCATCACCGGCACCACCATCCAGGTGGACGGGGGCGCGCACATCTGAGGCTGTCGCCTATGGGACCCGCAGGATACGCAGGGCGGCGCGCTCGATGCGGTCGGCGACCTTCTCGTAGGACGCTTGGCCATGTCGGCGCGGACCAGCGGTCGAGGCCATGACCAGCCCCACCCGGAGGATCCATGCTGACCGTCGACTTCGATCGCTTGGGCGTCGGACCCGGTTCCGGGTGATCGAAGTCGGCTGCGGGGCCGGACGGCACGCGGTCCAGGCCTACCGTCGCGGCGCCGACGTGGTGGCCTTCGACCAGAACACGGACGACCTGGCGCAGTTGGACGCCATGTTCGAGGCCATGGCCGCAGTGGGTGCGGCGCCCGGTACGCCAAGACCGAGACCGTGCGCGGCGACGCGCTCGACCTACCCTACGGCGACGGCGAGTTCGACGTGGTGATCGCCTCGGCGATCCTCGAGCACGTTCCCGCCGACGACCGCGCGATCGCCGAGCTCGCCCGGATCGTGAAACCCGGTGGCGCGCGGGCTGCGCTACGTCCACCAAGAGTGCGCGGTCGGCGTGCGCGACGACAACAACGCGCTGGTACGCGCCTGACACCGGCTGTTGGTGTGGGACATGATGTCGATGCCCGCGCTCACCCGCACCGCCGAACGCCTGCTCAACCCGCTCGTCGGCAAGTCCGTCGCCCTCTACTTCACGAAGCCGGCGGTGCGCCGGTGACCCCGGCCCTCTCCGCCGTCCCGGGGTCGTCTCGGCGCGGCCACACCGCCGACACCATCACCGCCGCACAGGAACCCGACGGGGTGATCTCCTGGTTCACCGGCGGGCACACCGATCCGTGGGACCACGTGCGGATCGCGCGGCGGCGGGAGGAGTTCGTCGACTCGGATCTCGGCATCCGCTGGGTAGCCGAGGCGCCCTGGGTCACCGGTGCCGAGACCTGCCAACCGGTCCTCGCCCTCGGCGCGATCGGCGACACCGCCACGGCGACCGAGCTTTTCACCGCGATGCAGCACCTGCGCGATCCCGACGGATCCTATCGGACCGGCCTGGTGTGCACCGACGGCAAGCGCCGGCCGGAGGAACGCACCACGTGGACCGCGGCCGCCGTCGACGCCCTGAGCCGCCAACGGCATCCTCCGCGACGCCGTCGACCGCTAGCCGCACGCGGCGACGCGCTGCAGGATGCGCAGCGACCCGGTCACCGAGAGCTCGCGGAACTTGCCGCTGTCGAGCGCACGTCGGTAGATGCCGAACGGGGCCTGCCCGCCGTCGGCGGGGTCGGGGAAGACGTCGTGGATCGCCAGGAGCCCACCGCCCGCGATCCAATGCACCCAGTTGTCGTAGTCGCGCCGGGCGGCCTCCTCGGTGTGGCCACCGTCGATGAAGAGCATGGTCAGCGGCGTACGCCAGAGGCGCGCGGCGGCGGTGGAGGACCCGATGATCGCGGTGACTGTGTCGGTCAGGCCGGCCCGCACCATGGTGCGCCGGAACGCCGTCACGGTATCGAAGACACCGGTCTCGGGGTCGACCAGACTCGTGTCGTGGTACTCCCAGCCCGGTTGGTGCTCCTCCGAGCCACGGTGATGATCGACGGTGACGACGGTCGCGCCGGTCGCACGGGCCGCGGCGCCCAGATAGATCGCCGACTTGCCACAGTAGGTACCGATTTCCAGAATGGTTCCCGTCCCCGCGTAGTCGCGGGCGGCGGCGTAGAGCGCGCGCCCCTCGTCTGCCGGCATGAATCCGGTGACCTGGTCGGCGAGCGCGAACAGCGCACCGGCCTCGGCGGAGATCTCGTCTACGGGTCCCATGACTCACGCTAACACAGCAATTGGAATACACTCCGGACTACCGTCCAGCAGATCGCCGGACAGTGACCGGCACAGGAGACACGTGATGAAGACTCGCCTCAACTGCCCCTGCGGTACCCAGATCAACGCCGACAACGAGGACGACCTGGTCGCCCAGACCCAGGCGCACCTGGCCGCGAACCACCCCGATCACGACTACACGCGCGACGAGATCCTCTTCATCGCCTACTGACCACGCTACTTCGCGGTCGGCAGAGAGTTCTGCAGTCTGCCCACCTCGGTGATCGTCCAGCCCGCGTTCCGCTCGATGGTCAGCGACCAGGTGACGGTGATCGGATCTGGGTCGCCGAGACCATCTCCCGCTCCCCCAGCGGCAAACCCGACTACCGCTGGGCGAGCGACTACGTCGCGGGGCGCGCCGCCGACCACGCGGCGGACTGAGCTAGTTGGGCGTGTCGGCGACCTCGATGTCGAACTTCGTGTTGTCGCCCTCGACCGAGGTGACCGTCACCTTCACGTCGTAGGTGGCGCCCTGCTCGGTGAGCGTGCAGGTCATCGTCGCGCCCTTCTCGGCCTTCAGGTCCTCGGGGCAGGTGACCTGGTCCGGGGTCTCGCCCACCTGGTTCGCGAGCTGGGTGCTGATCTGCTCGGCCACCGCCTCCTTGTCGACGGTGGCGGTGCCGACCGAAACCGAACATCCGGCGGATACCGCTGCCGCCGACAGCAGTGCCGCGAGGACGGCGGGAACAGTACGCGGTGCCCTCATGATCGAACCTCACTCATGCCGAGGGAAAAGCGGGTTAGCTGCAAAGTTACTCCCGGATCCCCCGTCCGGGAGGAAATTCGGGGGCGACGTTGTCGAACTGTGCAATTTCGCGGCACGGGCCGAAAGATCACTCCGCAGTCCTATTCGTTGTCATACCGCAGGATTACGAGAGGCGAGAATTCCGCCGATAACTTCGGGATCATGACGACGTCCTCCCTGGTTCCCGCCTCCTCTCCACCGGCACCGCGGCGCGGCGCCGACGGTGACTACGCCCGCCTGCTGCGCCGCATTTCCGAGGCCGGGCTGATGCGCCGTCGGCCCGGCTACTACGCCGTCCGGCTCGGCCTCGTCGGGACCGCTTTCGTCGGCGGATGGGCGGCGTTCTTCCTCGTCGGTGATTCCTGGTGGACCCTGCTGGTCGCCGTCTTCCTGGCCGTGGCTTTCGCGCAGATCGCGTTGGTCATGCACGATGTCGCCCATCGCCAGGTCTTCCGGCTGCGGCAGCCGACGGAAGTGATGGGCCGCATCGTCGGCAATGCCGGTATCGGTCTCGGCTACGGCTGGTGGCAGGACAAGCACACCCGCCATCACGCCAATCCCAATCACGAGGAACTCGACCCCGATGTCGCGCCCGACATTCTGGTCTGGTCACAGCAGCAGGCACGCTCCAGCCGCGGTCTGCCCCGCCTCATCGGCCGGGCGCAGGCATTCCTGTTCTTTCCGCTGCTCCTGCTGGAGGGCTTGAATCTTCACGTGGCCGGCGTGCGCGCGCTCGCGAATCGATCGATGAAGCACCGCGTGGTGGAGGGTGCGCTGCTATTCGGCCATTTCGCCGGGTACGCGACCGCGGTCTTCGCGGTGCTGCCCGCCGACAAAGCCATCGCCTTCATCGCCGTGCACCAGGGACTTTTCGGCCTGTACATGGGCTGCATCTTCGCCCCGAACCACAAGGGCATGCCGACCCTGACCGGCGACGATCGTCCGGACTTTCTCCGTCGTCAGGTCCTGACCTCCCGCAACGTGCGTGGTGGCCTCGTGACCGACCTCGCGCTCGGCGGGCTCAACTATCAGATCGAGCATCATCTGTTCCCGAGTATGCCGACCCCGAATCTGGGTCGCGCCCAGGTGATCGTCCGGGACTACTGCGCGGAAATCGGCGTCCCGTACCACGAGACAGGGCTGGTCGCGTCCTACCGGGAGGCGCTCGTCCACCTGCATCGCGTCGGCGCGCCCCTGCGCGAACCCGACCGTCAGCCGAAGTAGCCCGCGTAGTCGCGGTACGGCACCTGGCCGGTGGGGCTCGCCTTGATCGCCTCGGCCACCTGCGGCGGGATCGGGGCCCAGTAGGCGGGCATCCCGGCCGCCAGCGTGGGGTTCAGGATGTAGATCAGGGCGAAGTTCACGATCCACAGTGGCGGCGCCATGGACATGCCGACCTCGGCGCTGACACCGCCCTTCGTGTTGGTCACCAGCTGCGCGGCGCCCGACATCTGCTGTGCCGCAAATCCATACGCGGCCTGGACCGTGTAGGCCGAGCGGTAGAGCGCGGTCAGGCTGTGGAGCGCGCCGTTGTCCCGCAACCAGTTGCCGACGAAACCGCCGGGCGCGATGAGGGTGTTCACCTGCCGGGTCGGTGCGTCGGCGTTGGCCGGGCTCTCCAGCAATCCGCTGGGGTTGACGTACAGTCCGTAGCTGCCCAGCACCGAGGTCACGCTCTGCCCGTCGATCTCGGAGTAGACGGGGCGGCCGACGGTATTGGTGAGGATCTCGACGCAGGCGACGATCACCGCGGCCGCGTCGAGGTTCCCGCCGACGCCGCCCCCGGACGTGAGGTCGAGATACTGCTGCTCGCTCAGCGCGTCGGCCCTGTTCAGACCGATCTGGCCAGCGATCGTGTCGGCCCACTCCTGGCCGAGTGGCTGATTGAGCTGGTCCGGACTCGTCAGCTGCGTCGGCGCGACGTATTCGTAGGCGGGCGCTCCGGAGAAGGGAATCGAGAAGCCGGTACCGTCGCCGTTTGCCACCGGTTGCCCGGAGACCGTCTGAGTCCCCGCGACCGCGAGGAGGCACGCACCGATCAGTGCCACTATCAGGCGGAACCCGTGCCCGACAGCCGACCGCCGCGCCGGGCCCGCCCACGATGTGCTGCGCATTTCTACCCCTCAGACATTGTCGAACGAGGTGAAACCAGCTTCCTGGTCAGTCAAAGCCGTGGTCGCCACCGTGTCAACCCTGAGGCAGCCGCTCCCGGCTCGACAATGCCGAGAAGTTGCCGTCACCCGGGTTCTGCGGTGACTGGGGCGCCGTCGATATTCCGTTGCCGACGCCTCGCCGCCGCCGCTAGGGTCGATCCCATGTGTGGCACCGCGATGATGAAGCCCTGGTCGTTCCGCTGACGGCGGCGACCGGACCTTTCTGACACCCCTTCTTCCGCCGCCGTCCGAGCAGTCCTGCCGGGCGGTGTCTCCTGTGCCCTGCCCGGCTCCTTCCTCGAACGACGGAGCCCTCCATGTCGAATTCCCCCGCGCCACGCCGCGGATCCGCCGACGACCTGCCCGCGGGCGCGAGCGCGCACATCAGGGCGATCGGTGTCCATCACACCCTCGGTGATCGTGCGGTCCTGACCGATACCTCGATCACCGTGGCCGCCCGGTCACGGCTGGCGATCGTCGGCGAGAACGGCCGCGGCAAATCCACCCTCCTGCACATCCTGGCCGGGCTGATCCGGCCCGACGCCGGATCCGTCACCCGGGTGGGCACCCTCGGGATCGCCCGCCAGTCCATTCCCTGCCGAGCCGGGGAGACCGTCGGCACGCTGGTCGCGGAGACGATCGGCCCCGCGTTGCGGGCGCTGCGGGCCCTCGACGCGGCGACTCTCGCCCTCACCGACGGCGGGCCGGGCGCCGATGACGCCTACGCCGACGCGCTCGACGCCGCCACCCGGCTCGACGCCTGGGACGCCGAACGCCGCGTCGATATCGCCCTGGCCGCCCTCGGCGCGTGCACCGACCGGGACCGCGCGCTCGCGACGCTGTCGGTGGGCCAACGCGCGCGCGTCCGGTTGGCCTGTCTGCTCGGCGCGGCGCCGGACATCATGCTGCTCGACGAGCCGACGAACCACCTCGACCGCGCCGGTCTCGAGTTCCTCACCGAACGGCTGCGCACCCATCCCGGTGGGGTGGCCGTGGTGAGCCACGACCGGGCGCTGCTTCGCGACGTCGGCACCGAGTTCCTCGACCTCGACCCCAGCCTCGACGGCCGACCGCGGCTGTTCAGCGGCGGCTACGCGGGCTGGCAGGACGGCAGGAATCGGGCACGGGCGCACTGGGAGCAGGAGTACGCCGACCAGACGGCCGAGCACGCGCGCCTGCGCGAGGCGGTCGCCGAGGCCCGTGATCGGCTCAGCACCGGGTGGCGCCCGGAGAAGGGACACGGCAGGCACGAGCGCCAGTCCCGGGCGCCCGGCCTGGTCCAGGCGCTGAACCGGCGCAGGGACGCACTGGCGGCACACGCGGTCACCGTGCCGGAACCTCCACTGCGCCTGCGCTTTCCGGAACCGCAGGTGCGGCCGGGAGCCGCGCTGGTGCACGCGCGGGGTGTCACGGTGGCGGGCCGCCTCGACGTGCCCGCGACGGTGTCGGTGGTGACCGGCGAGCGGCTGCTGGTGACCGGGGCCAACGGGGCAGGCAAATCGACGCTGCTGGCCGTCCTCGCCGGTCGGCTCGACCCGACCGGTGGCGCGGTCGACCGGCGGCCGACGGCCCGGATCGCGCTGATCGGCCAGGAGGTTCCCGCATGGGACCCCGCGCTGACGGCCCAGCAGCTCTACGACCGCCACCTCGGCGCGCTCGACGACGCCGAGCCGGTACCCCTCGCCGCCACCGGGCTGCTCGAGCGGCGAGCACGGCACACTCCGGTGGGCAGGCTCTCGCAGGGGCAGCAGCGCCGACTCCAGCTCGCCGTCCACCTCGCCGCCCGCCCGGAACTGCTGCTGTGCGACGAGCCGACCAATCACCTGTCGGCCACGCTCGTCGACGACCTCACCGCCGCCCTCACCGGCACGGGCGCGGCGGTGGTGATTGCGACCCACGACCGGCAGCTCCGCGCCGACCTGGCCGACTGGCCCCGCCTGGAGCTCACCCCGGCGCTGGCCGCCGGGTAGCGCGGGCTGTCAGCGGTGAGTGATCAGGTGTGGGCGGCGCCGTCGATCCGGATCTCGGTGCCACTGATGAAGCGGCCGTCGTCGGAGACGAGCATGGCGATCACGCCGGCGACATTCTCCGGACCGGCCAGTTCCTCCGGGTTGTCCTGCGGGACAACGGCGATCAGGCGGCTGAACAGCGACCAGTCGGAGTCCTGCGGGAGGTAGCCGGGCGTGGCGTCGGTGATGCCCGACTTGATGCCGCCGGGGGCCACGCTCACCGCGCGCAGGCCCTGCTTGCCGTACTCGAGGGCCAGCACGTGGGTGAGGGATTGGACGCCGCCCTTGCTCGCGGAGTACGCGGCCATGTACGGATGCGCGAAGGTCGCCGAGGTGGAGCTGAAGTTGACGATGGTGCTGCTGGGGTTGGCGAGCAGGGCGGGCAGGGCCTCGCGGGTCACCAGGAACGTGCCGGTGAGGTTGATGTTGATGATCTGATTCCACAGATCCAGGGACGTCTCGTGGGTATGCGCGGCGCGGAGCACGCCCGCGGCGTTGACGAGAGCGTCGAGCCCACCGAGGGTCTCGACGGCGCTCGCGACACCGGCGACGACATCGGACTCGTCGCCGATGTTCATCTCGAGGGCGGTGAATCGGGTGTCGGTGCCCGCTTCGGCGGCGCGCTTGCCGGTCATCTGCAGGCCCTCGGCATTGACATCGGCACCGACGACGACCGCTCCCTCGGACAACAGGCGGAGCACGGTGGCCTGGCCGATGCCGGATCCCGCTCCGGTAACCAGGATGCGGCGCTGTTCGAGACGGTTCATGAGATCTCTTCCTCGTCGTTCAGGGTGTTTATGGCACAATATGCCAGAAATGACACGATGTGCAAGGAAGTCGCCGATGCTGGGTATAGTGCGCCGGTGACCAGGCAACGGAACCAGGCAGCGACCGCACCGGGGCGGCCTGCGCTCAACGAGATCCGCCGAGCGGCCACCCGGCGCGAGGTGGCCATGGTCGCGGCCCATCTCTTCGCCGAGAACGGCTACGCCGCGACGACCGTCGAGGACATCGCCGCGTCGGCGGGGATGGGGTTGCGGACCTTCTACCGGTACTTCTCCGGCAAGGAGGACGTCGTCGCCCCGCTGCTGGCCATCGGCACCCAGGCCTGGGCCGACGAGCTGGCCGCGTGCCCGCCCGAGTTGTCGCTGCGTGAGGCGCTGAGCCGCTCCTACCGTGCCGCCACCACCGCGGCCCTGGTCGACGCCGACGTCGCCGACAAGCTCCTGCACCCGCTGCTGCGTGCCGCCACCGAACTCCCCGCCCTGCGAGCGACCTGGCTGCGCGTCCAGCAGGACTGCGAAGCCAGCCTGATCCCCATCATCGCGGCCCGCACCGGCCGCTCCCCCGACGACCTCGACGTCGCGCTCGCCGCCGCCATGGCCAATACGGCCGTGCGCCTCGGCACCGAACGGTGGGCCGCCGAAGCCGAGCCCGGCTCGGCCGCCGACGTCGTCGACACCTGTCTGGCCCGCCTCGCCGCCCACGCACTCCTGTAGCGGCGGGTCACTCAGGTGAGCGCTTCGTCGGCGAGGGCGCGGGCCGCCTCTTCGGGCGCGTAGCTCGCCAGTGCGACGACGAGGCTCCTGATCCCCGCCCGCGTGGATCGCGGCAACGGCGCGTGACGGGCCACATCGAGCTCGTTGGCGATCGTCAGCACGGCGAAATCATGCAGTTCAGCGCCCTGGACCAGCCGGGAACCGCCGGTGAATCGGTCGGCTACCGCCAGCGGCTGTCGCCCGAGATCGCGGTAGGTCCGGTCGCGGTCGCAGCCGCCGTAGAGGTACACCAGAGCCTCCGCGTCGTGCCCGATGACGTCCGCGAGGCGCCCTCGATCGGTGGTCGGCAGGAGGGCGGTCGCGAATCCGTCCGTGCCGTAGGACGCGTGGCAGATCGCGGCCAATCGGGTTCGCGGCGCGGCGTTCCACTCGACCACGAGGTCGTGCACTCGATGCAAGTGTGCGTGCAGTGCACCACCGGGATGGTCGATGTTCTCGGCGCCGAGGGCTCGCTGCAGGTCGAACGCGTCCTGCACGACCCCGGCGCCAGCGACCCAGAGGGTGGCCTGCCGTGCGACGATGCGCGCGAGCTCGGTGGGGGCGTCCCGCGCGACGAGATGACCGGCGTCCGGCACCCAGGAGACCGGGACACCGCGATCGGCGAGAAAACTGTCCACTTCCGCGTCGGTCAGCGGCGACCGGCCACCGCGCACGAGCAGGAGGGGCACGTCCGATCCGACGGCTGTCGCGTGCAGCGCGGACCCCGCCGCGAGACAGTCGTCCACGAGCTCGGAATGCCGATCGCGAAGCCCGATCTCGCCGAGCCAGGAACGCACCCGATGCGGATCGGATCTCGGAATCACGTCCACCAGCACCAGCCCGGCCACCCGGCGAGCGATATCCGCTTCGCCGAAAGCGGCGATGGCCGCGAGCCCGCCGACCGAGGCCCCCACCACGACGACCGGCGTCGGCTCGCGCCGCACCATGTCGGCCACATCCTCAGCGAGCACGCGAAGATCTACCGCCTCCCCCGTGCTCTCACCATGACCCCGCAGATCGAAGGCCACCGCCCGGAATCCGGCCGCGGCGACCCGCGACGCGACCGGACCCCACACGCCGCGGTGCTCACCCCCGGCATGGAGAAACAGCACCGTCGGGCCCGCGCCGGTCACGGTGCCCCGCAGGACGGCCCCACCCCGGGTGAAGCTGACGGCGGTCACGGGCGATCCGATCGCTCGATGTCACCGCTGACACCGGACGGCCTCGGATCGCCCTTGCGCACAGCAGAATCAGCCGCATTCATCGATGCTCCTCGCCGACCTCGGGAATGACGGGGTTCCGTCACGGACTTCGGGTCGACACCCACCCGCATACTCCGTCCCGAACGGGTCGGAGCAGGGGACGAGTTGCCGCCCTGTGCCCACCCCAATCATCAGCGACATACCACCAACGGGTCAATCGTCTTGTCCAAGCACCACCTTCGCCGGTGGCGCGCCACACCCCTCGCCTGTTCAGACCCGGCGCATGGTGGCGTCGTAGGCCGCCTCGGCCATGTCCGGACGATCCGGGTCGGGCAACCACGAACCGGTGATCGTGGCACCGTCGGCGATGATGGTGCCGGTGTAGGTCATTCCGAGACCGGCATGCACGAGAGTGTCACCTTCACGGCTCCACCGGTAGTTCAGCGGTGCGCCGGGACCCGAATACACATGCGCGGCGAACCCGGAGGCGGCCTCGTCCGGCCAGATCAGTTCCAGGCTGTGGATCTCGGTGCCCCCGATCCGCATCCTGCCGTCGAGCTGTAGGAGCCCGCCGTCCAGGATGCGTGTCGCGGTGAGTTCCCCGGTGATGTCGTCGTGGTCGGACTTGTGGGTGCGCCCGGTGAGCTCCCAGGCACCGAGCAGTACATCGAGATCGTTCGCGGTCATGCGCTTCCTCCCTCGGGTAGGTCCTCCGGCCTTTGCCGGTCTTCTCCTTCATAGGTCGAACAGGAGCGGCGGAGATCGACACGTGTGCCGGCCGAGGCACGGGATTTCTCCTCACCAGGGCACTGGTCCCGCGTCGTCGAAGAATCCGCCGGTCGGTCCGTCGTCGGGCAGGGTCGCGAGGTGAATCGCGATCGCCGCGCCCTGCCGGGGTGTGCGGACGCCACGGAAATCGGTGAGGTCGGTGGCGGTGAAACCGGGGCAGGCGGAGTTGATCAGGATCTTGGTGTCGCTCAGTTCCTTCCCGTATTGGATGGTGACGGCGTTCAGGAAGGTCTTCGACGCCAGGTATGCCACGGGAATCGGGCCCATGTCGATGCCGGGCGTGGTGTGCAGGGCGAGCGAGCCCGCGCTGCTGGACATGTTGACGATGCGCGGTGACGCCGAGCCGCGCAGCAGGGGCAGCATCGCGTTGGTGACCCGGACGACGCCGATCACGTTGGTCTCCACCACGGCTCGCACCGTCGCGGGATCGACCGTGGTGGGAGTCTGCGGCAGAGCACCGCCGATCGCGGCATTGTTGACCAGCACGTCGAGCCCGCCGACCTGATCGGCGATCAACTCGGCCGCGGCCGCGACACTCGCGTCGTCGGCCACGTCGAGCGGGACGGCGAACGCGTCGGTCCCCGCCGCACGCAACTTCTCCACCGCGGCCTCCCGGCGTTGCCGATCCCGCGCGCCCACCCCGACTCGCCAGCCGAGGGCGCCCAGGCCCGCCGCGATCTCGTATCCGATTCCTTTGTTCGCGCCGGTCACCAGCGCGATCGTGGGTTCACTCATGCCGTTGATCATGTTGCGGGCTCGGGTGCCGCGTCCAAGACCGACTGGGTGGCGGCCGATACCGCACGGGTATCGGTCGTGGTGAACGCCCGGATACGATCACCCGGTGGAGACGCGAGAGTTGCGATACTTCGTCGCGGTGGCCGAGGAGTTGCACTTCGGGCGGGCGGCCCAGCGGCTCGCGATGGCGCAACCGCCGCTGTCGCGGGCGATCCAGCAGCTCGAACGACGACTCGGAGTCGTCCTGCTGCACCGTGGTTCGCGCGCGATCACCTTGACCGAGGCCGGGGCGGTGCTGCTGCGGGAGGCCCGGCTCGCGCTCGACGCGGTCGACGCCGCCGAGCGCCGCACCCGCCGTGCCGCCGCCGACCTGCCCGGTGTCGTGCTCGCCACCAAGGCGGGAGCCGCCAGCGAATTGTTGTCGAAGCTGCTGGACGCCTACGCCGCCGAGCCCGGCGCTGTCGCCGTCGAGGTGATGTTGTGTGGCCCCGGCGAACCGGAACGACTGCTACGCAACGGAAGTGCCGACGTCGCGCTGCTCCTCCGCCCCTACGACACGACGACCGGATTCGACACCGAGGACCTGCACACCGAACCGCAGGTCGTGGTCCTGCCCGCCGGACATCCCCTCGCCCACCGACCCCACCTCTCGATGACCGAAATCAACGCCCTGACCGACCTGCCCCTGCCGCGCTGGCCCCGGCGAGACGGCAGCTACCCGGACGGCCCCGGCCCGCAGGTTCGCGACCACACCCAGTTGGCCCAGCTGATCACCCTCGGACGGGCCTGCGCGATCGTCCCCGAGTCGCTCCGCGCCCAACTCCGCGCCGATCACGCCACCGTGCCGGTACTGGACGCGCCAACCGTCACGACCGTCATCGCCTGGCCGCCACACAGCACATCCCGAGCCGTCGCCGACCTCGTCCGTACGGCGACACGCCTCTAGCCTCCGCCCCCGCTGTTGATCGGCGCCCGGGGCGATGAGCAGCGGGTGAATGAGCAGCGGCGTCGCCACGGGTCGGCTGAGGGCCGGCGCACGATCAGCCCGAGGACTCGGAAACCGACCTGTCCAGCCGGCGATCCGGTGGAGTCGGCGGGATCTCCGGCGCGCGGCGTTCGGCTTCCCCGGACGGGCTCGACAGCTGGAGGAACCGGGCCAGTTGCCATTCGTAGCTCTGCGATGAACCGCGGATGGCGAGTCCGATGTCTTTCCGCACGACCTCATAGAAGCCGCGGCGCGCTTGACTTGCCTCTTCGACTGCTTGCGCCCAGGGGACATCGGAGATTCTGCCGGTGGCTATCAACTGGAGACGGAACCCGCTCTCGTGCCACCTGCGGCCGGCGACCACCGCGTCTTCGCTTCCCAACATCAGCACCGACTCCCACATCATCGTTCGCGCTTCCTCCGCGGCGGCGAGGGCGACCAGCCCTTCGTCGAGGGGAAGTTTGTCGATGTCGGGGTGCATCCCCTGGTGCGCGGCGATCCGGACCGAGAGACCGATCGCCTTCTTCACCGCGTAGGCGTACTCGGTGTAGGCGGTGAGTCGCTTCTCATCAGCCTGTCCGATGAATTCTCCCAGTACGCAACATCTTTGGATAGGGTCACGGCATCGCGCGGGCGGCGCGGGCGGCGCGCCGGGAGAGGGTGGCGAAGGCGTCGCGGAGTTCGTCGGGTCCGATGACTTCGATCTCGGTGTCGAATCGGGCCAGGGTCGCGGCGAGCGCGGCCCAGGACCAGGATCCCGTCAGGAGCCTGGTGCGCGCGGAGCCGAGTTCCTCGACGGTGCCGTCGCCGGCGAACGGCGCCACCCGGGCGGCGGGCAAGTCGAGAATCACCTCGCCGCGACACGGCCAGATGTTCGCGGTGCCGGAGCCTTTGAACCGCGCGGAGAGGAAGGCGGCGATGTCGCCACCCGGCACCTCGCGTGGGGTGAAGCGGGGGCCGTTGGGGATCCGCAACACCATCCGATCGGCGCGGTAGGTCCGCCACTCCTGCCGCTCGGGATCCCAGCCGATCAGATACCAGCGACCACCGCGGGCCACGAGGTGGTGTGGTTGCACCCGCCGCGCCGGCGGCGACTCCGCGGGTGTCCCCGCCGCGGACCGGTAGTCGAACCGGATCTCCTCCACGGCGCGCACCGCGGCGCTCAGGGCGAGCAGAACAGTGGGGTCGACCTGGGGATCTGTTCCGCGACCCGCCGATTCGACCGCGGTCACGTCGAGCGCGTCGACCCGGTGCCGCAGGCGCGCGGGCAGGACCTGCCGCACGGTCGTCAGCGCACGGGCGGCGGCCTCTTCGATCTCCGCGCCCGTTCCGACCGCGACCCGCAGCGCCACCGTGAGCGCGACCACCTGGTCGTCGTCGAACAGCAGCGGCGGCATTGCGCTCCCCGCCGCGAGCCGGTAACCACCGTCGGGACCCTTCGCCGCGTGAATCGGATAGCCGAGTTCGCGCAGCCGCTCGACGTCGCGCCGCACCGTGCGTTCACTCACGGCCAGCCGCTCGGCCAGCACCGCGCCCGGCCAGTCGCGGTGGACCTGCAACAGGGACAGCAACGCGAGCAGGCGACGAGAGGTCACGGTCGAGGACGCGATCGGCATGCTGACCAGCCTGCCACGAATAGCGGACATTCCCTGTCCGGTACTGCTGACACGGTGGTCTTGTCGCCGGAGCCTCCGGCGCGAAACCACTTCCGAAGGGACCGCTCACCATGTCGGTAAACACTGTCGCGCACTTGAACTTCCACGGTCAGGCCCGTGCCGCCCTGGAGTTCTACCAGTCGGTATTCGGCGGACAGCTCACCGTCGCCACCTACGGCGACTTCGGGATGCCCGCGGCGCTGCCCGATGCCACCAAGGTGATCTTCGGTCAGATCGTCGCCGACACCGGGTTCCGGGTCATGGCCTACGACGTGCCGGGCACGGACGCGCCGGTCGCCCTCGACCAGCCGACCACCCGCCGCGAGAATGGCACGACCCTGACCACCGAGCCGTTCTTCCTGTCCGTCCGCGGCGACACCGTGGAGGAGGTCGGCGCGCTGTGGGAACGCCTCGCCGACGGAGCGAGCGTCATCGAGGACTTCGGCCCGGCGCAGTGGGCACCCGGGTTCGGGATGCTGCGCGATCGCTTCGGCGTGACCTGGATCCTCGACGTCGCCACCGAGTACGCCCAGGCCTGATGCCCGTTCCCGGGGTGCGGCCATCGCGGTCGCACCCCGGCGGGATGGTCTGCTATCGCAGCGTCCCGGGGTCGTTCTCGCCCTGGTGATCGTCGAAGCGCGCACGTGCCTGCTGGACCGCGGGCAGGGTGTCGGTGGTCCAGAGCAGCAGTGCGTCGATGAGTCCCTGCAAGGTCCGGCCGATCGGCGAGATCCGGTACTCGACAGCGATGGGCCGGGTGTGGGTGATCACTCGATCGACCATGCCGTTGCGTTCGAGGCGACGCAGCGCCGAGGTGAGCGATTTCTGTGTCACCTCCGGGATCGCCCGGCGGAGCTCGTTGAACCGCAACGGCTGATCACACAGCGCCTCCATGATCTGCAACGACCATTTGTCGAGCATCTGGTCGAGCAATTCACGGTGCTGCGCGGTGAGCTGAGCGGCCTCGTCGGTTTCCTGCATGACACCTAGTCTCGTTGAAGTGCCCTTCGAATACCACGTATACAAGGGATACCTAGTCGATCCGCGAAGGGAACCACCGTGCCCGTGCAGCTCATCACCCCGCCGAAGATGTTCGGTCCCGTTCCGTACCACCATGTTTCGATCAGCACCGGAACCCGCCACGTCCACGTCGCCGGTCAGATCGCCCGCGACGCCGACGGCAACCCGGTCGCCCCCGGCGACCTCGCCGGCCAGCTCGCCCACGCCCTGCGGAACACCGCCCGCGGCCTGGCCGGAGCGGGCGCCACCTTCGCCGACGTCGTCCGTCTCAGGTTCTTCGTCACCGACTGGACTCCCGACAAATACGCCGACTTCCTCGACGGCATCAACCAGGTCGCCACCGAACTAGCCCTCCCCGATCCCCTCCCCCCGGTCTCCGCCATCGGCGTCGACTACCTCTTCGAACCGGATGTCCTCGTCGAGGTGGAGGCCTACGCCGTCCTCGACTGACGCACGCCTACACGGCGGCCTGGTCGACACTGAATTCCCCTCGCCGAGGGACGGATTGGCCCGAGGACAGCGCGGCGCGCGCCGAAAACCTGGAGGACCTGCCCCTGGGTGTCAGTCCTGGGCGGCAGCGGCGCGCCACGCGACCAGGCGCCGGGTGGCGTCGTCGTGTTCGGCGGCGCCGAGCCGGTCGTAGAGCGCGACGGCGGCCGAGAGGTGCGCGAGGGCTTCGTCGATGGCCCCGCGCCGGCGGGCGACCTCGGCGAGCCCGGCCAGTGCGTGCGCTTCCTCGTAGGTGTCGTGCAGTCCGGCCGCGTCGGCGAGTGTGCCGGTGAACAATTCGGCAGCGGTGTCGAGGTCGTCGCCGCGTGCGGCGAGCCCCGCCAGGAAGTTGACCGCGTAGATCTCACCGGCACGTGTGCCCACAGAGCGGTAGATGTCGCGTGCCTCGGAAAACAGTCGACCCGCCTCGTCGCGGTCGTCGTCCAGATCGTGGATCCGACCGAGCGCGACCAACGCGTTCGCTTCACCGAAACGGTCGCCCGCCGCACGGTAGTCGGCCAGTGCCGAATCGGCGTGCGCGGTGGCAGCCTCGGCATCGCCTGCCGTGCAGTGCAGATGGGCCAGCTCGACGAGCGCGCTGGTCGCGCAGATGCGATGGCCGACCTCGCGTCCGATGGTCAGCGAGCGGGTCTGGAGGTCGAGGGCCTGTCTGTAGTCGCCGCGACGTCGCAGGACGAGTCCGAGTTCGCCGAGTGCGTAGGCTTCGCCGACCAGGTCACCAGCCTGCGCGTGCAGCCGCGCTCCGTCTGCCAGCAGCTCGGTGGCGGCGGCGAAATCACCGGTCAGCCGGTGGACGCGACCCTGTTCGACCCGGCAGTTCGCCTGCAAGGCGGGATTGCCGGTGTCGCGAGCGAGCGCGCTCGCCACATCCTGCTGGGCGACAGCCGCGGGGTAGTCGGCGGCCAGCCGGTGGCCGATGCCGAGGTGGTGGACGGCGTCGGCCTCGCCCCGGCGGTTGCCCAACTGCCGGAACGCGGCCACGGCGCTGCGGTGCACGTCGATCGCGGCCGGGTAGTCGCCGGTGATCTGGTGCAGGATGCCGATCGCGTGCAGGGCCTGCGCCTCGCCGAGCGGGTTGCCGATGGTGCGGCACAGGTCGAGTGCCTGCTCGTGATAGGCGACGGCGGCCGGGTAGTCGCCGCTCAGTCTGCTCAGCGTGCCGAGTTCGTTGACCGTCTCGGCCAGGCACAGCGGCTGATCGATCGCCGCATAGAGCTCGCGGGCGGCGGTCAGCTCAGCGGCAGCCGTCCGATAGTCGCCAGTGATGATGGCGACGAGTCCGAGGTTGTATCCGGCGGTGGCCCGGCCGAGCCGGTCGCCGGACTCCTCGAAGATCGCGAGCGCGGCTCGCAGCAGACTGCGGGCGTGATCGAACTCGCCGAGTTCGTGCAGCACGTGACCGATGTTGTTGAGGGCGTTGCCCTCTCCGGTCCGATGCTCGATCCGACGGTAGGTCTCGAGCGCTTCGGTCAGCAGATCTCGTGCCTCGGCGTGTGCACCGGTGAGATCCCGGACGACGGCCAGATCGTTGAGGGCGTTGCCGTAGGCGAGCTGGTCGCCGCCGGTCCGCGCGTATTCGGCGACCCTGCTGTGCAGACGGGCCGCCTGTTCCCAGGGACCGTCCAACCGGAGCAGGCCCGCCAGGGACGAGGTCAACCGGAAGAGGTGCTCGAAATGTTCGATGCCCCAAGCATACTCGATGCAGGCGAGCAGGTTGGCGCGTTCCGCGCGCAGCCAGCGGAGAGCGGCGGCGAAGTCACGGGGGCCGGAACGGCCGGTTGTGGCGGTCCCGACACCCGCTCGGCGGGTAGGGCGCGTGGTAACGCCCAGAAACTGCTCCGCGAGTTCGGCGATGTCGGCATAGTGGGCGATGAGGCGGCGCACCGCTTCGGCGGATTCGAGCGCGGGATCGCGCGCGAGCAGGGTGCGCGCGTATTCCCGCAGCAGATCGTGGGTGCGGAAGCGGCCAGGTGACTTCTCGTCGACGAAGTGATCCTCATAGAGCGCTTCGAGTTCGCGCCGCGCGGTGGCGACGCTGCAGTCGTGGAGAGCGGCCGCGGCGTGCGCGTCGATGTCGGTTCCAGGATGCAGGGCCAGTCGCCGGAAGAACTGTTGCCGTCCGGCGGGAACGGCGCGATACGACATCTCGAACGCCGCACCGACCGCGCGGGTCCCGGAGGTCAGTTCACCCAGACGATCCTCGGCTCCGGTGAATTCCGCGGCGTAGTCCGCGATCGACCAGCTCGGATGATGGGCGAGGCGACCGGCCAGCAGGACCAGGGCCAGCGGCAGGCCCTCACAATACTCGACCAGCTGGGCGACCGCGGCCAGATCCGCCGCCGGCCATGTCCGGCGTCCGGACAGATTCCGGAACAGCTGGGCGGCATCCTCCGTGGGCAGCATGTCCAGCGGCGTCGGGACGGCGTCGTCCATGGCGACGAAGCGGCGCCTGCTGGTGACGAGGGTGAAGCAGCGACTGCCACTGGGCAAGAGGGGGTCGACCTGCCCTTGATCGCGCGCGTCGTCGAGGACGACCAGGATCCGCTGATGGCTGACGCGATCCCGCCACAGATCACGTCGGGCATCCAGGCCGTCGGGAATGTGTCGCGGGTGGATGCCCAGATCGATCAGGAGTGTGGCGAGCACGTCGGCGGGTTCGGCCGGTGTCGCTCCGGGCCGGTGGCCGCGGAGGTCGACGAAGAACTGGCCGTCGGGGTAGTGCGACACGAGAGCATGCGCTACGCGGATGGCTACCGCGGTCTTGCCGATCCCCGCGGTGCCGCTGATGGTGCCGATGGCGGTGTGCCCACTCGCCGCGCCGGTCACCAGGGACGCGATGACTTCTTCCCGATCGACCAGCGTGCGCAGGTCTCGCGGCAACAGATGCACGGCCGGTCCCCGTGGCGCGAGCGCCGTCTCCTGGACAATGGTCGCGTGGACATCGCGGCCGGCTTGGATGCTGGTCCCGCCGTCCACCGAGGCCACGAGCTCGACCCGGGGCGGTTCGGCCGTCACGGCAGTGGTGGCGGACCGGAGAGGTGGGCGTCACGCCCGGCCTGGATGCTGATACCGCCGCTGACCTCCGCGGTGAGCGTCACCGAATGGTCCTCGACCGGAACCGCGCCCGGCGCTGCGGGCCGCAGGTTCTCGTCGAGGACTCGCCGCAGTTCGACGGCCAGTTCCGGGTCGTGCTGGAGCAGTCGACGGAGGCGGTGCTGCCATGATTCGGCCAGCACGGCCTCGATGGTGGTGTCGCCCGCGGCCTGGGCTGCTTCCAAACCGGGGCGCTGGCGTTCGAGATCGCGCCCGACCTCCTCGGCCTCCTCCGGATCACCGTGCCGCCACAGGCCCACGATCGCATCCCGTGCCTGTGTCCAGGTCTGGGTGGTCAACGCGGTCACCAAGGCGGACCCGGCAGCGATGATCAGTTCATCCATTGAGA
This sequence comes from Nocardia sp. NPDC003269, assembly GCF_042888005.1. Classification (NCBI taxonomy): domain Bacteria; kingdom Bacillati; phylum Actinomycetota; class Actinomycetes; order Mycobacteriales; family Nocardiaceae; genus Nocardia; species Nocardia sp. NPDC003269. The sequence goes on along the minus strand of NZ_JBIAPA010000003.1, from coordinate 197,628 downwards.
GTCCTTAGAACACAGGATGTTTCGATCGAGAATACCGGGCCGGAGCCTTCTGCGGTCGGAGCTCGACCTCGGTCATCGACCTTTTCGGTTCGCAGGGATCGCACCGTCGTCACAGCGATTCGGGGACTCGGGTCCGGGTTGTCCCTGATGTGCGCAAAGGCCTTGCGATGCAAGGGTGTCAACCATGCATCTGCGTAGGTTCGTGCTGGTGGCCGGGGTCGCGACGCTACTCGCGGGCGGCGGGCAGGTCATCGCCCACGCGACACCGGCCGACCAGCTCCGCCGCGACACCGCGGCGCTCCACGCCCTCGGCGTCAGCGGCGTCCAGGCCAGGATGATCGCACCGGACGGGCGGCACACCGTCGCCACCAGCGGCACCGCCGACCGCACCACCGGTCGTCCGGTCCCGGCGGACGGCTACTTCCGGTTGGCGAGCACGGCCAAGGCGTTCGTCGCCACGACGGTGCTGCAACTGACCGCCGAGGGCCGGGTGTCCCTGGACGACACCGTCGACCGGTGGCTACCCGCGGTGGTGCGCGGCAACGGCAACGACGGCTCGCGGATCACCGTGCGCCACCTGCTCCAGCACACCAGCGGCCTGCACGACGACCTGCCCGGATACACCACGCCGCAGGAGTACTACGAGCAGCGCTACGACGTGTACACGCCCGAGCAGCTGGTCGCCCGAGCCATGGCGCATCGGCCGGATTTCGCGCCCGGCACGGGCTGGGGGTACTCGAACACCGGCTATGTCCTGCTCGGCATGATCATCGACCAGGTCACCGGCCGTCCGGTGCACCAGGAGATCGAGGACCGCATCCTGCGCCCGCTCGGCCTCGACCAGACCAGCTGGGCGGGTACCTCCCCCACCCTGCCCGTGCCGCATGCCAGGGCGTATCAGCTGTTCGGGCCCGACGCGGAAGTCGATGTCACCGAACAGATTCCGGTGGATCCGGACATCCTGTCGTTCGTCACCACCACCCGCGACGTGAATCTCTTTCTGCGCGCACTGTTCACGGGACGTCTGTTGCCCGCCGAACAGCTGGCCCAGATGCGCCAGACCGTCCCTGTGAGCGAGGAGCTGGAGCCGCTGTGGCCCGGTGGACGGTACGGGCTCGGCCTGGTCGAACGCCCGCTGAGCTGCGGCGGCAGCTACTGGGGTCACGAGGGCGGCGACGGCGGCTACATCACCCACAACGGCGTCACCGCCGACGGCACACGCAGCGTCGTCGTGTCCATGTCCGAAGCGTTGGGCGATACCCCCGAACACATTCTGGCGCAGGAGAACGCGGCGAGCACACTGGTCGATCACGCGCTGTGCGGCGAGCAGTGATCGCGACACCACCGCCGATCAGCGGCTAGTTGTTGGCGCGTTGGATGGCGCGTTGGACCAGGCTGCGGATGCCGGGGAGCTGGATCGCGCGGAGCATCATTTCGCCCGCCCACACATGGGTGCGTGTCGGCGGGGCGAATCGGCTGATTCCCCTGCGCGCCAATGCCTGTCGCTTATCCACCTCCGGCCGCAACGCCGTCTCCCAGGCGTCGAGCGCGGCGGGGATGTCGTCGCCGTGTTCGGCCAGCGCGGTGCCGAGCCGGTCGGCGCCGTCGAGGGCGAGGGCGGCGCCGTAACCGGCGAAGACCGTGACGCACCAGGCCGCGTCGCCGAGCAGCACGATCCGGCCCTGGCTCCAGCGGTCCATCACGATCTGGCCGACCGAATCGAAGTAGGCGTTGCCGGGCTCGGCGGCGAGCTGACCGAGTGCGTCGGCGACACCGCCGCCGAGGTCCCCGAATGATCGAGTGAGCGCGGGTGCGGCACCGAGATCCAGTTCGGTGGCGGAGTCGGCGTCGGGGCAGCGGTAGGCGAAGAACGCCGAGGACCTACCCGGCCCCAGGTTCATCACCGCGGCCGTTCGGCCGGGACCGATGAACGTGGTGCCCACCCCATCGGGCATCCGGTTGGGAGGTGTGTCCAGCGGAAACGCACCGACCATATGACCCAGGTCCACGAAATACTCGGACTCGGCGCCGAAGACGAGCTCTCGAACCCGCGAGTGCACGCCGTCGGCACCGATAAGAAGTTCGGCGCGGAGGTGGGTGTCGTCGCTGAGGGCTACTTCGACCTCCCCCGGAGTCTGGGTGATGGCCCGCACCGTGGTGCCGAAACGGATATCGGCGAACTCGGCGACGGCGTCGTACAGCGCCGACTCCAGATCGCCACGGAACAAGCTCAAGGCCCGGTCCCCGACAGCGGCCTCGGCAACGGCAGCGGGAATCCGGAGTTTCTCCCGGCCGTCGGCGTGGACGAGGACCGAGGTGAAGAATCCGATATCGCGCGGGGTCAACGCCGGGAGCAGCCCGAGCCGCTCGGCCGCGTCATATCCGGGCCCGTGCAGGTTCACCAGGTAGCCGCTACTGCGGCGACTCGGCGCACGCTCGACCACGACGACATCCCAGCCCTGCTGACGCAATCGCAGCGCGGCCGCCAATCCGGCGATCCCCGCGCCGACGATCACCGCCTGCCTGCCCGATGGCTCGGCTTGCCTGCGCGCAGCGCTGTCGAAGGTTTCCATGACGACTCCTCGGTTCAATGGGATGTCGGCGAAACCCTCACGAACTTCCGCCGTGCGTCAACTAGTAGTTGACGCACGACCTATCGTCAACTACTAGTTGACGCATGGTTCAGCAGGTACCCCTGGACGATGCGATCGCCGCGATCACACTGCTCGGTCGAGCCTTGATGGAGCAGGCTTCAGAAGCTCCAGACCAGCGGCGTTGACCCACCAGAGCACCCCGCCCGCGTACTCGCGGTACTGCACGAGGCGCAGCCGGTGCAGTTCGCCGAGGTAGGCGCCCGTCTGACGAGTGTCGTGACGCAGCGCAGCGGCGAGCTCGTACACCGTGGTGCCCTGAAGGCGAGTCGGTGCGACAGCGGCGAGAGACTCGAGCGTCCAGCGCTGACAGCGGGTCAGTGTCGCGGGCGCGTTATTGTCGATCACTCGTTCCCTGCCCCGAGCGCGTGGCGCCCCGCGAGCGCGGCCGGAGTCTCGGAGTCGAGCTCGCGCAGCCAGGTGCTGTCTTCCCACGGACCGAATGCGACCGTGTGCTCGCGGCCTTCGTCGTCGATGCGCGACCACGAGCCGTCCAGTCGTTGCAACCAACCAAGTGTCACCGGACGGACTTCCGAGGCGGTGTCCGCAGCGGCGGCCAGATCTGCCAGAGGTCACGTTGCCTGCGGAATGCGAAGCCGTCGCGGAACAGCACCCCGAGGGCGCGGCGCGCCTTCCACGTCGATAAGCCCGCGCCGCGGGCGATCTGGTCGACAGTCAATATGCCGGCGGGCCTCAGAACATCGAGCACGGTGCGCTGCCGTGCGGTCAGGTGGTCGAACATCGCGCCCCTTCACGGCGTGGGTGTTGGTCGGCCTCGAATCGAGGCTGAATTCAGCACACCGCGAGCTGCCTTCCCGGCGTAAGGCGTGCGACATGGGCGGGTGTGTGCACAGGGGGTGTGCACGGAATCGGATTCCTGGCTATGCAGTCGAGCCCGTGCCACACTCCTGAGATGGGACGCATGCCGAAGCAGCCCAACCATCTGCTGCACGACCTGGTCGGCGAGACCGGCGTTCTCCGTAAAGCATTGGCCCGCAGAGTCGTACAGCGTGGCCGCTCAGTCGGCGTAGAACTGGCTTACGATCACACCTCCGTCGGACGCTGGTTGGCCGGCGAGCAGCCGGCGCCACCGGTACCAGCGCTCGTCGCCGAAGTGATGAGCGAGCTCGCCGGGCGCCGCGTCACCCCGGCCGATTGCGGGATGACTGGCGGCGACTCCGCCGATCTCGGCCTGGAATTTTCGCTCTCCATCCCCGAAGCGACCGAGGCAGCGACCGCGCTGTGGCGCAGCGATGTCGAGCATCGACGTTTCCTGCGCGACTCGTCCTACGCCGTGGCCGCCTACTCGGCAGCGAGCATGCGCTGGCTGACCCTTCCCGGTCCCGAGCGGCCGGCCTCTGCGAAGGGATCTCGTCGGGTCGGGCTGTCCGACGTCGACGGCGTGCGGATCATGACCAAATCCTTTGCCGAACTGGACAATCGAGTCGGCGGCGGCAGAGTCCGCAGCACCGTGGTCCACTACCTGCACAGTTCGGTGACTCCGCTCTTGCGCGGCATCTACGACGAAGCCACGGGCCGGAAGCTGTTCGGCGCTACCGCAGAGATGACAAAGCTCGCCGGGTGGGCCGCCTATGACCTCGAGGAGCACGGCCTCGCGCAGCGGTACCTGATTCAGGCGTTGCGAATGGCGCGCGCTGCCGGCGACCCGGCGCTCGGCGCCGAGATCCTGAGCGCGATGTCACATCAGGCCACCTATGTCGGCCGCCCCGGTGACGCCGTCGACCTGGCACGCGCCGCACAGATCGCCGCCCGCTCGACCGGGTCGGCGACCTTGGAGGCCGGTTGCCTGATGGTCGAGGCGCACGGGCACGCGGCTCGAGTCGACCGCGGATCGTTCGCCACCACACTGAACGCCGCCGAGCGGGCTTTTGATCGCGGCGACGCGCACCTGCCCGGCTGGCTGTCCTACCTGGACAGCGCCTACATGTCAGCAAAGACTGCCCAGTGCTTCCGAGAACTGGGCGATCACAAACGCGCCGCCGGACTGGCTCGGCAGTCGCTCGACATGAGCGATGGCTATGAACGGGGCAAGGCGTTCAACCTGTGCCTTCTCGCCTCGACACTCGCGCAGGAGGACCCGCACGAAGCTGTCCGAGTCGGCAACGAGGCGCTCGAGCTGGCGGGCGAAGTGGCGTCCAAGCGAACCGGCGCGTACCTCCGGGATGTCCGGGCGCGTCTGGCCCCGCATGATGCGCTGCCCGATGTGGGCGACTTCCGACAGCGCGTGATGGCGAGCGCCTAAGTCAGCGACAGTGCTCGGTAGATCCCGACCACCGTTGCCGCGCCGACGATCTCACCGCGGTCGATCATCTGCACCGCCTCGTCGAGCGGCACCCAGCGAACCTCTTCGGCCTCGTTGACATCCGGGGCTGCGCCGGTCGGCTCAGCGCCCCGTGCCAAGTAGATTTCCTGCGGCTGATCAAGCGTGCCGATCGCGGGCTGATACGTGACCAGGTGCTGCATCGACGTGGGCCGCCAGCCGGTCTCCTCTTCGACCTCACGGGCGGCAGCTGCGGCGACATCCTCGGCGCCGTCGACGTAGCCACCGGGGACTTCCCACACCCACTGGTCGATCAGGAACCGGTGCCGCCTCATCAGCAGCACCTCGCGGGAGCCGTTGAGCACCAGGGTCATCGCGCAGCGTGGCAACTTTGCAGCGTACTGCGTGAATCGGACGCCATCGGGCAACTCGATGTCCACCGTCGTCAGGCGGATGTGACGGTTCTCGTCCACCAGGGTCTCGCCGAGGATCTTCCACTGTGTGTCGCTCACGCCCTCGACGGTAGCGCGGTCACCGCCACTTGTGGTGCGAGTGATCGACTCCTCGGTGACCGGCGGCCAGTAGACGACGGCGTCACACCGACGGCAAGGCCACCAGCGGTGCGGGCCACCGGCGGCCAAGCACGCGAGAGCCCACACGAGTACCCCTGTCAGGCAGTCACATCGGGTAGCGCAGGATTGCCGCGGCCGGCCCGCCACCGGGCACCTCCGACCCGCGCACCGCGAGTACCCGGCCGTCCGTGAGCAGCACCCGGCGCGCGATCTCGTCGAGCACGTCGAGACCTTCGGCGTCGGAACCGAATTCGACCGCACCGTCGTCGGCGGCCAGCGTGCCCGGTAGCGCGGTCTCGATGTCGACGAAGAGGATGCCGACGATGCCGAACGTCGCCGCGCGGGCGATGTCGGCGATATCGGACAGCGCACGGCCTTCCGACATCCGCTTGTCGAACAGCGTCCTCAGGTCGGCGAGCTGGGCGGCGTAATAGCGGTCCAGGATCGGCCTCGTCTGGGCGGCGAGCTCGTCCGGGCCGAGGTGCTCGGGGTTGCCCGGCAGGCTCTCGTCGAGCAGATCCGGGTAGCTGTTCACCGACCGGAACAGTGAATCGGTGGGCTCCGTCGCGGCGAGCACCAGCGGGACGTCACGGCCGGTCAGTGTGGTCCGCAGCTGCTGGTCCACGGCGCGCGCGTACTGCCGCACCCGCATCTTGCGCCCCTCGTATCCCTGGACCCGTCCCTTCGGCGCCCGATCGCCCAGCGAGGACTTCCCGGCATGGTCGGAGGCGCTGCTCGGCAGATCGCGAGGGGTGACGTCGACCGCGGGGCCCTCGGCGTCGACATCGATCAACCGGGCGGCGCCCTCCGACAGGGCGAGGACATAGGCGGACTGCGGAAAGGTCACCGTGCGCAGCAGCGGCTTGAGCAGGAATCGGTCGGCGACCGTGGTGGACGCCGGCAGCCGATTCGGCAACCGGTAGATCCGGATCCGCTCGGGGGTGGCCAGGACGACGAGCGTGCGCGACTGGAACCGCCAGAACTCGGGATCGTCGAGCAGGTCGTCGAATTCCTCCGACAGCGCCGCCCGCTCCCCCGCCGAGGTGACCCGTTCGAGCGCGTCACGCACCTGATTGGAAAAGGCGACCCGGCTGATGTCCGGTTCGGCGGGATCGATCTCGGTGGGTGTGTAGATCGACACCGACCAGGGCGCGGTCATCGCGGCGAGGACAGCGATCTCACGGCGGGTGGGGACATCGGTGTGCAGCACGCGGACTCCTCGATAGTGTCGCTTTCAGGTGCACAGGTCGTCGAATCACCAGTATCACCAGACCGTGCCCGCGTTCGGGCTACCGAAGACCGAGTTGTTACCAAGTGGTTGCCAGCCCTGTCGAGTGCCAGGTGCGGAATGTCAGGCAAGTGCCAAATATCCCGTTATCCCTGGATCAACACTCGAGAATCGCGATGATCACCTCGATTTCCCGCGTCGCTGGATAGTCGCCGAACAGCGGAGAAGCACTCGATGATGATCTTCGATCGGGACGTTCAATGCTCTGTTGCGCGATGAACGACCATGACCGGGCACCGCGCGTGCTGGACCAGCGCATTGCTCGTCGACCCCAGCAACAGGCCACGGAAACCACCGCGCCCGCGGCTCCCGGTGACCACGAGCTGCGCCTCGACGGACCATTCGAGGAGATGATGGGCCGGGCTGTAGCGATAGACCCGTTCCTCGACGTCGACATCGGGGTGCGCGGCCCGGCCCGGCGCCAGCACCTCGGTCAGCAACCGGTGCGATTCCGCGATCGAGTCGGCGTCGTCGACCGGATCCGGCAGCGCGGCCGCCTTCTCGTAACGCAGGTCGTCCCAGGTATGGACGGCAACCAAGCGCACGCCGCGCAGTGCGGCTTCGGCGAAAGCCGCTGCCGCCGCGGCACGACTGAGATCACTGCCGTCCACCCCGACCACGACCGGTAGGTCGGTGCGCGCGGCGAGATCGCCACGCACCGCGACGACGGTGCCGGCCGCGTACGCGGTCACCGCGAGCAGCGTGGAACCCAGCCGATTCCCCCCACGCCCGGCGCCGATCACCGTGAGATGGGCGCCGCCCGATCGTGCGACGAGCGCGTCGGCGGCGTCTTCCTCAGTGAGTTCGACAGCCACCGCCAAGCCGGGATCGATGGTGTCGACCACTCGACGCGCATCCTCGAGACGTTCCTCGCCCTGCGCGCGGACGGTATCCGACAGCGCGGGCGTGAACAGGTCGAAACGTCCGAAAACCGACTGTACGGAGCTGATTTCGAGGGCACAGAGCAGACGGAGCGGGCGCCGCCGAGCCAAGGCCGCGCGGGCGGCCCAACGCACCACCGAATCACTGTGCCCGTCAACACCCACCACGACCGGCGCCAACTCACGATCCGGAGTATCCGATACCGGGCTGCCCATGGTCGCGACCTTTCGCGTCGACGAGACGAGGTGCTCCTGGTGATGCTCGCCCCATCCTAGAAGCTCCCGGCCAGAGGACGAGAAGGGAAAGTTCAGCCGCGTGGCAGCACTCCCAGCAGCATCGAGGTGAAAGACACGCACAGAGCGTCACGCAGGTCCCGGTGGAGCACACCGAGCGCGGGCTCGTCCTCGTAGGCGGCGAGCACGCTGGGCGGCGGCGAGGCGTACGCAGACAGGGCGCCCGCCGAGACGAGGCTCATCAGGCAGAACAGCTGAGCCTGGTCATCGGCGAGCTCGGGGACGTGGCGGCGCACGAGCTCGGTCATGGCCGCGAGTCGCACGAGGGAAGACCGCTTGTGCCGCTTGACCACCTCGACCGAAACGTTGTGCTCGAGGACGCCGCCCTGTGCGCCGAAGAGGTCGCACAGGACGACCCGGTCCGCCAGTGAACGACTGAGAATCTCGGCGAGTTGGCCGGCCCGCACTTCCGGCGGCTCCTGCGCGTCGATGCCCGCGGCCAGTTCGTCGGCGAGCGCGGCAAGCCAGTTCTCCAGGAAAAAGTCCAGCAGTTCGAGCAGCACCGCCTCGCGCGACTCGAAATACCGCAGGACATTCGACTTGGCCAGGCCCACCCGCCGGCTGAGCTCATTGAGGCTCACCGCGGCTACCGGCATCTCGGCGAGCATCTCCGCCGCCGTGTCCAGGATCGCCTGTCGGCGGATCTCTCGCTGCTCCGCACTGCGCGCTCGCTGAAACATCACGCCGTCATCCTAGCTTAGAGACCGCCGGTCTCTTGACATCAGACCACCGGTCTCTTACGTTGGATTCATAACAGACCGCCGGTTCTTTAGGAGAAGTCATGAGCAGCAACTGGACTGAGCAGCGCATCCCCGATCAGCACGGCCGGGTCGCGATCGTGACCGGAGCCAACACCGGACTGGGCTTCGAGACCGCTCGGCTGCTTGCCGCGCGCGGCGCGACGGTGGTGCTGGCCGTCCGCGACGTCGAGAAAGGCAGGCGAGCGGCCGCCCGCATGACCGGTGAGGTCACCGTCCAGGCACTCGACCTCACCTCCCTCGAATCGATCCGGTCCGCGGCGGCCGACCTGCGCGAGGCCCACCCTCGCATCGACCTGCTGATCAACAACGCGGGCGTGATGTACACCCAGCGACAGACCACCGCCGACGGCTTCGAATTGCAGTTCGGCACCAACCACCTCGGCCATTTCGCCCTCACCGGCCTGCTGCTCGACCGACTCCTGCCGGTCCCCGGTTCCCGCGTGGTGACGGTCAGCAGCACCGGACACCGCATCCTGGCCGGCATCCATTTCGACGACCTGCAGTGGGAGCGCTCGTACAATCGCGTCGCCGCCTACGGCCAGTCCAAACTGGCCAACCTGATGTTCACCTACGAACTGCAGCGTCGGCTCGCCCCGCACGACACCACCGTCGCGGTCGCCGCCCATCCCGGCGTGTCCAACACCGAGCTCGTGCGCAACTCGCCCGCCGCGTTCCGTGTGCCGGTCACCTGGCTCGCGCCGCTGCTCACCCAGAAGCCCGAGATGGGCGCCCTGCCCACCCTGCGCGCCGCCACCGACCCGGCCGTCGTCGGCGGCCAGTACTACGGACCCGGCGGACTGGGTGAGATCCGCGGCTACCCGAAACTGGTCACCTCCAGCGCGGATTCCCACGATCAGGCTGTCCAGCAGCGCCTGTGGAGCGTCTCCGAGGAGCTCACCGGGGTGACGTTTCCCTGCGGTGAGGCAGTGACTCCGCTCCGCAGCGATTACTGAGGTCGTCGAGCCACCAGCTAGGACAAATATCGTCCTAGCTGTGCGGAAGAATGTGCGGGGTGTTGGAAACTTCGGCTCGCCTACTCGAACTGCTTTCGCTCCTGCAAACACCCCGCGTGTGGACCGGCGCCGACCTGGCCGAGCGCCTCGACGTCGATACCCGAACCGTCCGCCGCGACATCGACAAGCTCCGCAACCTCGGCTATCCCGTCCACGCGGTCTCCGGTGCGGCCGGATATCGCCTGGGCGCGGGAACCAAACTGCCACCGCTGCTCCTGAACGACGAAGAGGCGGTCGCCGTCGTCGTCGGATTACGCACGGCGGCAAGCGGAACGATCACCGGCATCGAGGAGAGCTCGCTGCGGGCGCTGGCCAAACTGGAACAGATCCTCCCGTCCCGGTTACGTCACCGAGTCTCGGCGCTCCAGGCGGCGACCGTCAGCATGCCGGCAGGCACGCCGTCGGTGGACGCGGACGTCCTCACCGCGATCGCCTCCGCGATCCGCGACCACGAACAGCTCCGCTTCGACTACCGCACCCATGACGGTGCCGAGATCCGGCGGGCGGCCGAACCGCATCGGCTCGTGCACACCGGTCGGCACTGGTATCTGGTCGGCTGGGACGTCGAAAAGCAGGACTGGCGCACCTACCGTGTCGATCGCCTCCGCCTCCGCGTCCCCAACGGGCCTCGATTCACCCCGCGCGAGGCACCCGAGGTCGACCTGACCGGCTGGGTGTCCCGCGGGATCAGCACCGCTCCCTATCGCTACCAGGCGCGCATCACTCTCGAGGTGTCGGCCGCCGTGGCGGCGGATCGTATCCCGCCGACCGTCGGTGTCATCGAGGCGATCGACGACGGGCACTGCCTGTTGCACACCGGCTCGAACTCGCTCGATGAAATAGCCGTCTACACCGGACTTTTCGGCTTCGGATTCCAGGTTCACGAGCCGCCCGAACTCATCGACCACCTGCGCGCGCTGGCGGATCGCGTCGCCGCGGCCATCACTCCCCGCGACAACGGCGGCGAATGCAACACACGACCGCACACCGTGGGCATCAATCCTTGACGACTTGGGTGCCGCCCGCGAAGTTGTCGTGCCAGCCCTGCTTGGTCGAACTCGAACTCACCGTCACCGCGATCCCGATCGCCGCGATGAACCACAGCAGGCCGCCGACCCAGGGAATCAGGTTCAGCAGCATGTAGGCGTTGCGCTTGGCGGACTCGGCCAGATCCGGTTTGCTCGCGCCACCGGCGCCGTTGACACGCAACCCGAGGATCTTCTTGCCCGGCGTCGATCCCGTCGCTACTTCGAAGGCCACGAAGTACAGGAACCCGAATCCGGCGCCCGGCAGGATCGCGATCCAGCTGGGGAGATCGGTGACTCGCTCCAGTAGCCAGAACAAGACCGCGCCGATCAGTCCGGCGATGATCCAGTCGATGAACCTCGCTGCGGCCCGACGTCCGATTCCGGCGGGTGTGATGCCGACTGTGTTGGTCATGGTGTCCTCCTCGACGCGATCACACGTCACCGTCCTCGACGCAGAAACCGCCAGTCACGGTGGCACACCGAGTATCTCACCGCTTCGCAGTGCAGGGAGATGAACGGTCCGGGAGCTCGTCCGGGGCCGCCGCGACGCGCGCGCTAGATTTCGGGCGGGGCGCACGGCGCGCGCTACGCTCCGCTGTGCAGGCGGATGAAGGACGCGGCCTCGTCGAGTGCCTGACGAGCCTCTGGGATGGGGAAGTTGGGCCAGACGTGCACCATGCCCGGGTAGTGCCGATGATCGACCGATGGATTGGCGGCCTTCAAACGGAGTGCGTCGGAGTCCAGGATTTCGCGGTCCCCACTGAAGAGCAGGATCGGTGGCAAGTCGGCGTGGGAGGCGAACAGCGCGCTGACTCGCGGGTCCTGCGGCGGAAGATCTTTGAGCCACCGCTCGCCGATCTCGTCCAACACGGCACGGGAGAGAATGGGATCGCGACGTTCCAGCGCCTTCTGACCGGGGTCGGTGCCGGTGAGGTCGAGCGCCGGAGAGAAGAGGATGAGCGCCTTCGGCTGGGGAAGTCCCGCATCGCGCAGCGCCTGTGCGAGGAGCAGCGTCAGCGAGGCGCCCGCGGAGTCGCCGAAAACGATGATGTTCTCCGCGCCATGGGCTTCGGCGAGGGCGAGGTAGTGCCGCTGGATGGCGCTGGTCGTCTGCTGCCAGTCCGCTTCGGGTCCGAGCGGGTAGATCGGTGCCACTACCTCGGCGTCGACGCGTTTGAGCAGACCGACCGGGATGTTCCATTGGATCGTCTGCAGGTCCATGATGAAGGCACCGCCGTGCAGGAAGAGCAGCCGCAGTGGTGCTTCCGGGGCGCCCTTGCGTGTGGCGCGGAACGTGCGCAGTCCCGCCACGATGTCCTCCCGGAAGTCGAGTTCGGCGAGTCTGCGACGGGACGGCCGCTGCGGCCCCGCCGCACGATCTCTCTCGATCATCCTGGCGAAGTAAGCCGGGTCGCCCAGGTCGATCGACGCGAGCCTTATCGCGCAATAGAGCGCTGTGCTCGGGAGCTGTCGCCAGCGGCGTGAAATCACTCGAGACAACGTCGATGTTGTTTCCATCAGATACCTCTCGTTCGTCTGCAGAGGCTCACTACCGAGCCACTGCATCCAGCTACTCGCGGCCGTATTTTCCGTCGATGGTCATTCCGCGCAACTCGGCCATCTCGAAGGCGTCGTGGGTGTCGATGACGGGCGCCACCGATTCGATGGTCTGCACGCCCGGGAACTCCTTGTATGTCTCGACATCGAGCTGACGTTCCATGAACTTTGCGTAGTTGGCGTCGGTGTAGAGCCGCTCGGCGGAGATCAGTTCCGTCTCGGGATCGAAGGTCATCACCACCAGGTACAGCCCTTTGAGCCGGCTCCCCTCGGGCGTGTTCCAGGACACCCAGGCCTCGCGGACCAGCGAGTTCGGCCCGCCCGCGTGCACTCGTTTCTCGGCTGCGATATTCCACTGCTGCGCGCCGGGAAGCATCCGCCGGTAATGCTCGCGAATCGCGTCGAGCCCTATTGCCACCAACCCATCGCTCGGAAACTCCCAGCGGCCGTTCGGGGACACGGTCGCCATCGTCGCTTCGATATCCATCTCCAACTCGGCCTTCTCGTGCGCAAGCAAGATGTTTTCCATTTGTTCGAAAGTGAGTTCACTCATGGTGATTGCACCTGTTCTAGAATGCCCGGGACGGAATCGTTCGGCCAATTGACCATGCCCAACTCGGGAGGCTTCGGCGGGACCATTTCATGCCGGTCAGGCCGCTCCCGCAAATCGTAGGAACACGGGATCGAATTTGTCAATGCCGCACTCCAGGCGCGCGAACGGCCGGAACCCGGTGATATTTGTGCCACGTTTGGCGGGTACCGCCAGAACTTCCGGAACGCAATAATTGACAATTTATGCACACATCCAGAGGGGGCGGGACATGCCATTTCTCGGCTGAATTCGACAGACGATTCCCGGCCCGCGCGTATCATCGTCGAATAGACGACGGCGCGATTCACACGACCTACGCTCGATCACCTACGTATGGAGGAACGTACTCGTGGGAAAGCTGTCCCCGGATGTGAGCGAACCCTTCGAAGTCGTCCGGTACTTCGATGCGCTCATCTCCAGCAGGGTCGGACTCGATGTGCTGCTGCGCGGCGCGGCCGTCCTCGCGGGGACCGTGGCGGGCGCGGTGTGCAACGGGCGGGTCTCGCGTTTCGACCCGGCCGGCCGGGGTGTTCCCGGCGACGGGGGGCCGAGGAGGCCGGAGCGGTCGATCGAGGGCGGGAGTGTGTGGCTCGAGCGCGACGATGCCGCCCATGCCAACGATGAGATGATCCTCGAGCGGTTGGCCTTCGCGGTCGGGCTTCTCGGCGCATGGAGCGACCGGGCCGCTGGGCTCGCTCTCATCATCGATCCGGCACGATCGGTCGATGAACGAGCACCAGGGCTGGCCCGGCTCCACATCGATCCGGGCTCCCGGATCAGGCTCATCGCCACCGACGTGGGTGTCGCGCCGTCGGGCATCTCGGCGGCCGTTCCCACACGATACGGAATTCTGCAGGCCAGTCTGGATATGAGCGGACGGATAGATCCGCCCGGACCCGCCGGCTTGGGGATGTGGGTTCGTGCCGACCACGCTCCGGAATCGTGGGAGGGCGCGGTCATCGCCCACCGGCTCACCAACTCCTCGACGCCCGTCGTCGACGCCACAGATCTCGGCGCGATGATCATCCTCGCCGGTGCGCACGATCCAGCATCGCCACACGGAGACGTGGCAGCCCTCGCCCACCTCGATGTTCGTTCTGCCGAGGTCCTGCGGGTGCTCTGTGATCTACCCAGTCTCCGCAGTGCCGCGGTCGAACTCGCCATGCACCATTCGACGCTGCAGGCCAAGCACGAGAGCCTGACCCAACTCCTCGGCTACGACGTGCGCACGACCGCGGGCCGAATGCGCTACATCGCCGCGGAGTTCCTTCGCCGGCTCGGCGAATACTGATTCGGCTGTCGCTCGGGTTTACCGCGCATGGCGTGCGAATGGCGGGTAGATCGCTCATCTTCCGCCGCGTTCGGCGGATGGCTCGCACCCGGACCGGGGGCCAGGATGGGAATACCGACCGGTGCCCCTCAGCGGCATTGCCCTTCCGGCATCGGATTCAACGGGTCGTAGGCCACCACACACTATGAATGAGGCACGCATGAAGGCAGCAGTTCTCCACGGCAAGGAAGACCTCCGAGTCGAGGAAGTTCCCGAGCCCGTCACCGGTCCCGGACAGGTGAAAATCGAGAACGCCTACGCGGGCATCTGCGGGTCCGACCTGCATTTCTACTTCGCACCCGAGTCCATTCCCTACGATCTGACCACACCGCATCCGCTGACCGGTGCCAAACTCCCGCAGATTCTCGGCCACGAGTTCAGTGGCACCGTCGTCGAAGTCGGCGACGGTGTCACTGATATCGCGGTCGGCGATCGTGGCGCCATTTATCCCGTCGTCGCCACCTGCGGTGGATGTTCCGCGTGCCGGCGCGGAGTTCCGATGACGTGTGCGCTGATGGGATCGCTCGGCGCGAACGCTGTCGGCGGCGGCCTCTCGCGGTATGTCACGGTGGACGCGCGGCAGTTTCACCCGTTGCCGGACAGCGTGGACCTGCGCACCGGCGCCCTCGTCGAGCCGATGTCGGTGAGCTGGCACGGCGTCGAACGCGGCGGTGTGCAGCCCGGCGGAGCCGCGCTCGTCGCCGGTGCCGGTCCGATCGGCATCGGTACATGGTTCGCGCTCGCGGCGCGCGGCATCGATCGAGTACTGGTGTCCGAGCCCAACGCCGAACGGCGCGCGACCATCGCCGCACTGGGTGCGAGGGTCGTCGACCCGGTCACCGAAGACCTCGCGGCCGCGGTGGCAGCAGTGACCGACGGCGAGGGACTCGACGCGGTGTTCGACGCCGCCGGAGTCGGGCCAGCGATCGAGTCCGGGGTGGCACACCTCGCGCCCAACGGCCGCCTCGTGGTCCTGGCACTACACGAGCACCCGATGGCGTTGCAGCCCACAGATCTCATGATGGCGCAGAAGGAGATCGTCGGTGCGGTCGGCTACCAGCCCGACGAGTTCGGCTCGGTTATCGCGGCGATGGCTGACGGCGTCTACGACACCACCGGGTGGGTCCAGGAATGCGACCTCGACGACATCGTCGAGGCGTTCCACACCCTGCGCGCCGGATCTGCTTCGAAGATCCTCATCCGCTCGAGCTGACCTGCTTCGAGCCGGACCGCGTGGCACCGGCCCTCCGACCACCGCCGGGCCCGACTATGCCGGTCGTCCTCAGCGAGCGCGGCGACGCCAGCTCTCTACGACCGCGACCGGTGGCGATGGGCGTCTGCTGCCGTGAGCGCACCAGCCGGTTCGCTCACCGTTCCCGTCGGACAGTCGCCGCGCCGACACTGCCATACCTCAACCAAGTGAATTGTCTCCCCGAAAGGATCTCTCCTATGCGTACTGTCGCTCCCATCCCCGTTCGTTTGCCGTTGGCGAGTGCGTTGGCCGGTGACACCGTCGTCATCGCCGGCGGAACCTCCGGCATCGGGCTTGCCGCCGGCAGGCTGTTGCGTTCGGTGGGCGCCCGTGTCGTGCTGATCGGACGCGACCCCGAGCGACTCGAAGCTGCGATCTCTCGCCTCCGCAGCGAGAATCCCGGCGACGAAGACGTACTAGGCGTCGCCGGCGACGGTGGAGACGAGAAGGTCCTGGCCGAAGCGTTCGACCGCGCCGGGAACGTCGACCATCTGTTCGTCACCGTAGGCGGGGCAGGCGGCATGGGTCCACTGACCGACATCTCGACCGACGTCCTACGCACGACTTTCGACTCCCGCGTTCCGGCGGCCTACGCCGCCGCCCGGATAGCCGCGGGCAGACTCCCCGCCGGGGGCTCGCTGACCTTCAGCTCGGGCACCGTCGTAGTTCGCCCCTTTCCCGGCGCATCGGCCGGGCTGGCCGCGGCCGGTGCTGTGGAGGCACTCACGCGGTCGGTGGGCGTTGAGCTCGCCCCCGTGCGAGTACGCGTCAACACCATCCGCTTCGGCCGAATCGATACCCCGCTGCTGCGCTCGGCCCCTCTGATGGATACCGAAGAAGGCGTTGCCGCCGCGGGTGCGACATGGCCGCTCGGTCGGTTCGGCACTGCCGAGGAGGCCGCCGCCACCGCGCTGTTCCTGATGGCCAACAACTACGTCACCGGACAGATCATCACTGTCGACGGCGGCGAAACCATGGCCTGACTTCGATCCGACGCTCGTGTGGATGGGCCGGAATATAGGTTCCGCCCCATTCTCCGGCGGCGCTTGTCGGCTGCGGTGATGGGCCGTGACTGCGACATGCCACCGCGCGATGAGCCGTTGTACGACTTCAGGCGCAGCCGAGCATGTAGTGCGCCGAATCCACTCTGAGCGCACCGAGATCCGAGCTGCTTCCTCGAACAGCGACCGGGTAGGCCGACACCGAGAATCCGCCCCGGCCCGATCATCGCTGAGTTCGGACCGGCACGAGGTCGTCCGAATGGCCGGGAACCAGTACCGATCCCGGTACTTCGACCCATCTCGTGTGGGTTCTCCCCGGCCGCCGGCCCGCCGTCGTGATCAGGAAATACTGCGGAAGAAGGCACCAATGTCGTTTGCGAGAAGTTCCGGCTCCTCCATCGCGGGGAAATGGCCGCCTTCGGTGAACTCGCTCCAGTGGGTGATCGCCTTCCACGGGTCGACCGCGCGGCGCATGAGCGGGTGGGTGTCGAAGACGGCCCATGCCGATGGCACGTCGGCGGCCATGATCCAGTCGAGTCCGGAGTGCTCGCCCTCGTAGTAGAACTGCGCGCTGGACTCGCCGCTGCGGGTGAACCAGTACAGGCTGATGTTGGTGAGGAGCTGGTCGCGGTCGACCGGCGGCCGGGAGGCACCGGACCAGGTCGTGAATTTCTCGGCGATCCACGCGAGCTGGCCGACCGGCGAGTCGGTGAGCGCCGCGCCGATCGTGTCGGGGCGGTGGTTCTGGATCTCGAGATATCCCCGCTCGGCCGCGACCTCGGTGCGCACCGCCTCGAGCTGGGCGATCTGGTCGTCGGACAGACCGTCCGGGAGCGGGAGCTTGTCGCCGACGAACGCGAGCAGCCGGGAGTCGGCACCGGTGTGCGTGCCGATGACCCGTTCGGGGTGCAGCGCCGCGAGGCGGCCGGTGACGCCCGATCCGATGTCGGTGCCGTGGGCCGCGAACCGCTCGTAGCCCAGCCGCGTCATGATTTCGGCGTAGGCCTCCGTGGTCCGTGCCAGCTCCCAGCCGGTCCCCGACAGCGGGGTGGAGAACCCGAAGCCGGGCAGCGACGGGACGACGAGGTGGAACTCGTCGGTCAACAGCGGGATGAGGCGCTGGTACTCGACGAACGATCCGGGCCAGCCGTGGCTGAGAAGCAGCGGCGTGGCCTGCGGGTTCGCCGATCGCACGTGGACGATGTGGAAGGTCTGGCCGTCGACGACCGTCGTGAACTGTTCGTGCTCATTGAGTTTCGCCTCCTGCGCACGCCAGTCGAACCCGTCGCGCCAATACTCGGCGAGCTCCTTCAGGTACGGCAGCGGGATGCCCCGGCTGAAGTCCGTGCGATCGTCTCGGCCCGGCACGGGGATCGGCCAGCGCGTGTGGGTCAGCCGGGCGCGAAGGTCCTCGATATCGGCCTGCGGGATGTCGATGCGGAAGGGAGTGAGTGCGGTGTTCTCGTTCATGACACCCAGGCTCCCGGGTAATGCGGCAGGATAGCTTCCGCAATTGCTGGAATGATCGAGAATATGTTGGAATCCTCGGCCCGCCTGCTCGAACTGCTGTCGTTGCTGCAGCTCAAACGGGACTGGACGAGTGCCGAGCTCGCCGGCCGACTCGACGTGAGCACGCGGACGGTGCGCGCCGACATCGGCAAGCTGCGGTCGCTCGGCTATCCCGTCGACGCGCGCCCCGGCGTCGCGGGTGGGTACCGGCTGGTCGCCGGGACGGCGATGCCACCGCTGTTGCTCGACGACGACGAAGCCGTCGCCGTCGCGGTCGGACTGGGTGCGGTCGCGACCCAACGGCTCGGTGTCGAGGAGACATCGCTGACCGCGCTCGCGAAGCTGGAGCAGGTGCTGCCGTCTCGCCTGCGCCGGCGGGTCGAGGCGGTACGCGAGGCGACGAGCGTCGTCCCAGGAGCCGAGCCACCGCTCGATCTCTCGGTGCTCGCGGCGGTCGCTACCGCGATTCGCGGTCACGAGCGGCTCCGGTTCGGCTACACCAAGCCCGGGGGCAGCGAAAGCGCCCGCCATACCGAGCCACAGCGGCTGGTGAGCTGGGGTTCGCTCTGGTACCTGCTCGCCTGGGATCTCGACCGTGGCGACTGGCGGATCTTTCGGGTCGACCGCATGGTCGCTCACACCCCGACGGGCGCACGGTTCCAGCCGCGCGTGATCCCGGCGGACGAGGCCGTCGACTACGTCGTCCGACGCGTCAGCAAGGCCGCCTGGCAGTATCGCGCCCGCGTCCTCGTGCACGCTCCCGCCGCCGAGGTCGCCGCGAAGATCCGGATCCCGGTCGATATCGAGGTGGTCGACGAATCCACCTGCCGGGTCGAGCTGGGTTCCACCGACCCGGACCGGCTCGCACTGTGGGTCACCCAGCTCGACCTCGACATCGAGGTGATCGACGGCGACGAGCTCGCCGAGGCGTTCGATCGCCTCGCGACGAGGTTCCGCCGCGCGGCGAGCAGCCCACCCGCGCGGTGATCAACCGGCGAGGTTGACGATGCCGCGGACGGCGAACAGCGTGCCGAAACCGAACAGCACCGACAGGGTGAGGGCCCTGCTGTGCGCGAGCATCCATTTCTCGAGGACGGCGAGGCCGTGTTCGGCATGCTCACCGGCGATGATGAAGATCCCGATCGGAATGATGAAATCGGCGACGGCCGCGACGAGAAGCACCAGGGTGGCGACGAGCGCCGCGCCGGTCCCGACAGCCGCACTGGAGATGGCGCTCATCCCCGCCAGCATGATGAACAGATTCGGGTTGAAGACGCCGAGCACCACGCCCAGCGCGAAAGCTTTACGCGGACCGGCCGAATCGAGTTCGGCGAGTAGTTTCGGTCGCTCGGCGGTCGGTCGGGGTTTGCGGTACAGCAGCCAGCCGCCGATCGCCAGGAACAGCAGGCCGACGATGAGTCCGGCGTAGGCGGAAGTCCGGGCGGAGGTCGCGGCCGGATCGGACGCGCCGCCGAGCACCGCGGCCAGCGCGACCAGGAAGTAGACGACCAGGAATCCGGCGCCCAGCATCGAGGCGTTGCGCACCGGCTCGCGCGAACGCAACAGCAGGACACAGCCGATGACCGCACCTGGGGTGATCATCAGGCCCAGGATCTCGGGCACCAGCAGAAGTAGTAGTCCACCCACGTCAGGTCCTCCGTCGCTGGTCGATCCGGACCTCGGCGTCGGCGTAGGCCGACAACGTCGATTCCCCGATCGTGCTGGATGCCGGATAGAACTCGATCTCGATGCCTTGACTGTCGAGCAGTTCGTCGGTCCAGACCGCGCGGATCTGTGGGTCGATCCCGCTCAGGTAGAGGCGTCCGCCCACCTCGTCGAGGCGGCGCGCGTAATCGGCGATGATGTGCAGGAAGGTCGAGCTGACGCTGGCGCGGCCCCGCAGACGCAGGATGACGATGCACCCCGTCGCTCCGGCCGGATCCGGCAGCCGCGTCTGCAAGGTCCGCGCGCCCGCGTAGAACAGGCTGCCGTAGACATCCAGGATCACGATCTCGTTGTCGGACAGGTGTTTCGGCACCGTCGACTCGAGCAGGTGGTCGCCCTCCACCCGCAGGCGCACGACCTTCAGATCGATGGCCTCCTGGTTCATCTGCATGAGCAGCGAGATCGCCACGCCGACCCCGACCGCCGAGGTCACCGGCAGCAGCAGGGTCGCGACGAAGGTGACGCCCAGGGCGGTGCGCGAGATGGTGCCGCTGCTCCAGATCGCCATCACCCGGTCCGGATCCATCGAGCCGACCGCGGCGACGATGAGGATCGCCGCCAAGGTCGGCATCGGCACCCGGCCGACCACGCCGCTCAGCGCGACGAGGATGACCAGAATCCACAGTCCCGACCACATCGCCGCCCACCTGGTCCGCGCGCCGGAACTCACGTTGATCGCGGTCTGGCCCACGGAACCACCCACCGGCATCCCGCGGAACAGGGCGGCGAAGACATTGCCGATGCCCTGCGCGCAGAAGTCACGGTCGGTCTTCGCGCGGGAACCATCCGGGTTCGGCGACGATTCGGCCACCCCGGCACCCTGCACCAGCACGATGACGGTCACCGCGAGCGCACCCGCGATCAGCGACGGCGACAGCACACTCAGCTCGGGCACCTGCGGCAGGGGGAATCCGCGGGGAATCTCACCGGAGTCCGAGACGGTCGCCACGCCCTCCCAGCCGAGACCGATCACCAACGCGGTCGGCACGATGAGACCGGCCAGCGAGGCGACGGTGCGGAACCTGGTGCGGGCCAACGCGACCAGCAGCACGATCGCGAGTCCACCGACGACGGCCGAGGGCCAGTGGATCTGACGCGGATGCAGCACCACATGCACCGCCTTCAACGCTGCCACCGACCCCTCCGACGGCGCACCGACCAGCACGGGCAACTGGCCGAAGACGATGTTGGCCGCGACGCCGAGCAGGAAGCCGGTCATCACCGAATGGGAGACGAACCGGGTGTAGCGGCCCAGCCGCAATACGGCCGCGGCGATCATCGCGACGCCGCCGACCAGGGTCAGCACGACCATGGCGGCCGAGCGGTCCTCGGGGGCGACGTCGGTGAGCACCGAGCCGGCCGCCAGGGCCGACGCGCTGGTCGTGGTGATCACCATGAGCCGCGTGCTGGTGCCCATCCCACCGAAGAAGCGCCCGGCCAGGCTCGCGTAGAGCCCGTGGACCGGGCTCACTCCGGCCAGCATGCCCGCCGCCATTCCGTCGGGCACCCCGCCGATCGCACCCGGAACTCCCGCGACGACATCGGCCTTGGTCATGCGCTGCCCCGCGAATGGGTTACGCATGCCACGCCCCTCCTGGCCCGGCGGTCGGCCCCTGTGCGGCGATCATCTCAATCCTCGAGCCTGGCGCCGACGGTGTGAACGACGATCACTTTCGGGTCGAAGGGCACGAGATCGTCCACCACGTCCTGTAATTCGGCGACCGGTGGCAGCTGCTGCGGGCCGAGCACCGAGACCGTCGCGATGTCGCCCTGCAGCGTGACGTCGATGACTTGCGCTCCTGGCGCGTCACCCAGCCAGTCCCGGGTCGCGTCGGCGATCTGCCGGGCCCACAGGGTCGACAGCGAATTGATCACCATCGGGATCGCGACCAGCACCAGCGCGGCGCCGAGCACCAGATACGCGCGACCACGCCGGGCCGAGGAGGCCTGCGCCTCCCCCGCGTAGCCCGCGATGAGCAGCACCGCCGTCACCGTGATGATCATGGCGAGGACGTTCGACGCGAACAGCACGAAGGCGCCGAGTGCGAGCGACGGCGCGTCCGAGCCCAGGCACACCCCCACCACACCCAGCGGTGGGACCAGCGAGATCGCGATCGCCACACCGGGCAGCACATCGCCGACGTCACGCCGGGTGATGGCCACCGCCGCGACCAGCCCGGTGGCCAGCGCGGCGGTCAGATCCATCAGTTTCGGCGAGGTCCGCCCGACCACCTGTGCGTTCGTCAGTACGTTGACCGGGTTCGGCAACACCTGCGCGAACACGAATCCGAGCGCGACGACCACCACGATCCCGGCCAGCACCAGAATCAGGCTGCGCCCGACCAGTGCGGCGCGGCCGGTGACGACGCCCAGCGCGACACCGAGGATGGGCACCGACAGCGGCGCCACGATCATCGCGCCGATCACGGTGGCGGTGGAGTCACCGATGACGCCCGAGATCGCGATCACCGCCGAGAGCACCAGCATGATCCAGAACGCCGACCGCTTCGCGGTGACCGCACCGACCGACAGATCCAGTTTGTCGGTGAGCTCGTCCAGCGATCGGCGTTGATCCGTGGGGACCAGGAAGTCCAGTGCGGGCATCACGGCGTCACGATCGAGAAATCCGGATCGGGGGCATCGAGGTAGCCGACGAGTTCGGTCAGCGTGCTCGCGTCGCCCTCGACCGTGATCCGACCGGCGGTGATCATGTCCGGCAGCGACTCGCCGCCGAGCAGCGCCGCCCGCAGGTCCTGCTCGGTCAGCGTGAATGTCGCGGCCGCGGGCGGGAGATCGCCGTCGACGTCGAAGTGGACGAGCAGCCCGTTGCGCAGGTGCGTGCGGTGCACCGGCCCACCCTGCACCCGCCAGTCGATGACGATCGTCGCCGACCAGGCGCGCGGGCCGTCGATCCGCAGGGCCAGGGCGTCGAACAGCTGCTCCACCGACAGTGCCGCCTGAATGTCCGGCGAAGCGGTCACCGTCGGTGTCCCGACTTTGCCGTTGCGCAGTTCGTAGGCGCCCATCAGGAAGAAGTTGCGCCAGGTGCCGTTCTCGGACCCGTAGCCGAGCTGCTCGAGCGTGTCGGCTTGCAGCGCTGTGGCTTCGGTGTTGTCCGGCTCGGCGAAGATCACGTAGTTGAGCACCTGGGCGACCCAGCGGAAGTCGCCGTCCGCGTAGGCCTTGCGGGCCTTGGCGATCACCTCGTCCGCGCCGCCCATGAACTCCACGTGCCGGATCGCCGACGCGACCGGCGGATGCTGCCACAGGGTGGCCGGATTGCCGTCGAACCAGCCCATGTACCGCTGATAGATCGCCTTGACGTTGTGGCTGACCGAGCCGTAGTAGCCGTGGGTGGACCACGAGTTCTCGAGCGACGGCGGCAACTGGATGTCCTCGGCGATCTCGATCCCGGTGGCGCCCTTGTTCAATGCCCGCAGCGTCTGGTCGTGCAGGTAGCCGTAGAGGTCACGCTGGATCGACAGGTACTCGGTGAGCCGGTCGGTGCCCCATGTCGGCCAGTGATGGGAGGCGAAGACGACATCGGCGCGGTGCGCGTAGCGGTTGATCGCCTCGGTCAGGTACTTCGCCCACACGTGCGGGTCACGCACCAGCGCGCCGCGCAAGGTCAGCAGATTGTGCAGGGTGTGCGTGGCGTTCTCGGCCATGCACAGTGCGCGCCGGTCCGGGAAGTAGAAGTTCATCTCCGAGGGCGCCTCGGTCCCCGGCGTCATCTGGAATTCGATGCCGACGCCGTCGACGGTCACGGTCTGGCCGGTGTGGTCGATGGAGATGGTCGGCAGGATCAGTGTCGGCGTGCCGGTGGAGGTCGTCGGTCCCAGTCCCGCGCCGACCGCGCCCAGCGGTCCGCGCGGTAGTGCCGCGCCGTACATGTAGGCCGCGCGCCTGCCCATCGCGGTACCGGCGTACACGTTCTCCTCGACGGCGTGCTCGGTGAACCCGACCGGTGCGATGACCGGGACTTTCCCCGACTCGACGTCGGCCTCGGTCGTGACGCCCTTGACCCCGCCGAAGTGGTCGATGTGGGAGTGCGAGTAGATCACTCCGGTCACGGGGCGATCGCCACGGTGCGTGCGATACAGGGCGAGGCCGGCGGCGGCGGTCTCCGCGGAGATCAGCGGATCGATCACGATCACGCCGGTGTCGCCCTCGATCAGGGTCATGTTGGACAGATCGAGGCCACGGATCTGGTAGATACCGTCGGCGACCTCGTACAAGCCTTGCATCGCAACCAGTTTCGACTGCCGCCACAGGCTCGGGTTGACGGTGGGCGGGCAGTCGTCGTCGAGGAAGGAGAACGTTCCGCTGTCCCACACGACGTCACCGCCCGCGTTGCGCACCACACCCGGCGACAGCGAAGCGATGAACCCCCGCTCGGCATCGGCGAAATCCTGGGTATCGCCGAACGGTAGCGTGCGCGCGGCCTGCTCGTTGCCCGCTTCGATACCGGCCGAGGCTTCCTGCTGACTGGTCATCGGTTCCCTTCCCACGACAATTAGCAACACCGACGGGTTCCCGCACGGGCGGAGGCCGCCTCCGCAGCATCACACCGCGACGCCGTCGCGGCCTCATCCGAACGGGATGAACTTGGCCGAGCGTCCGATCACGCGATCGGCGACGCGTCGGCCGCAATGTCGTGCGCGGACGGCCAAGCCCCACATCGTGTTCTGAACTAGGCGGGCGGCTCGGGGTGGGAAACAGCGGCGGCGGAATGCCACTGTCCGTCGGGATAGGTGATGTACAGGGGTCCGAGGTTGCAGGGTGTCAGGCAGCCGGTCGGGGTGACGAGGGCGTCGGGATGGGTGGTGCGCAGACTTCGGTGGAGCTCGGCGGCTCCGTACGCGGTACAGCGCGGACCGCGGCAGACCAGGATGTGGCCGGTGTGCCGCGGAATCTCCGACCAGGCGGGACTGCGGAAAGCGCGGGGGCTCGCGGTGACGGGCGTGCCCGGTTCGCCCATGCGGGTGCGGATGGCGTCGGTGAATCCGGTGGCGGTGTCGACGCCGTCGGTGCGGCGGATGTCGAGGTCGATGGCGCGGGTTTCGCGCCAGTTGGCGACCGCGCGATCGATCCAGGTCTCCAGGTAGCGGTCGCGCGGGACGGCCAGCGGGATGAGGGTGACCGCGACATTCTCCGCTGCGGCCGCGTCGAGAACCTCGTGGATCGTCGGTTCGCCCTGGTCGAGGAGGGCGTAGCCGAGGCCGCAGGCGCGCGCGAGCGCGTCGACGGCGGGCACGTCCACACCGGACGGGGTGGGACGGGCGACGAGGAGGTGGCGACGGTTCACGCGGTCCGCACCTCACGACCGGCCGGCACCACCAGCGGGGTACCCGTCATCGGGTCCTCGATCACCGCACACGTCACCCCGAAGACGTCGGCGACCAGGTCCGGGTGCACGATGTCGGCCGGGGCGCCCTGCGCGACCACCCGCCCGTCCTTCATCGCGATCAGGTGGTCGGCGTAGCGGGCGGCCAGGTTCAGATCGTGCAGCACCGCGATGATGGTGCGCGGCAACAGGTTCCGCAGCACGTCGAGGATGTCGAGCTGGTGCGCCAGATCGAGGAAGGTGGTCGGCTCGTCGAGCAGCATCACCTCCGGTTCCTGGGCGATGGCCAGTGCCAGCCACACCCGTTGCTTCTGCCCGCCGGAGAGCTGGTCGAGGGTGTGGTCGATCAGGTCGAGGGTGTCGGTGGCCGTCAGCGCGGCGCGCACCGCGGTCTCGTCCGCCGCCGACCACTGCCGGAACCAGCGCTGGTGCGGGTGCCTGCCGCGCCCGACGAGTTCGCCGACCGTGATCGAGTCCGGGGCGACCGGCTGCTGCGGCAGCATGCCGAGCCTGCGGGCCACGGCCCTGGCGGGCTGGGACGCGAGGTCGGCGCCGTCGAGCAGCACCGCACCGGCACTGGGCGGCAGGAGCCGGGCCAGGCCGCGCAGCAGGGTCGATTTGCCGCAGCCGTTGCGGCCGACGATCACGGTGAACCGGCCCGCGGGGAAGTCGACGGTGGCGTCGGTGACGATCGCGCGGTCGCCGTAGGTGAGGGTGAGCGCGTCGGTGGTGAGATGTGCGGTCATCCAGCGTGTCCGATCCGGGTTGCGCGGGCGAGGAGATAGACGAGGACGGGCGCGCCGAGCAGCGCGGTCACCACACCGACCGGCAGTTCCGCCGGAAACAGCGACCGGGCGGCCAGATCGGCGGCGACGACCAGCAGCGCACCGGTGGCGGCGGCGGGCGCGAGCCCGGCACCACGTTCGGCGAGCAACCGACGCACGATCTGCGGCGCGACCAGCGCGACGAAGGCGACCGGCCCGGCAGCGGCGGTGGCCAGCGTGGCTGCTGCCGCCGCGAGCACGACGAGGGCGGTGCGGTGCGGACCGCGCTGCCCCGCCAGCGAATTGGCGAGTTCGTCGCCCAGCTCGAGCAGCGGCAGCGAGCGGGCGAGCACCAGCAGCGGTGGCACGACCACGATCAGGGCCGCGGCGGCGAACCAGACATGGTTCCAGTCGCGGTTGGCGAGGCTGCCGGTGAGCCACATGGCGGCCGTGTGCGCCTGGTACACGGTGGCGGTCGTCAGGACGTAGGAGATCGCCGAGGTCAGCATGGCGGTCACACCGATGCCGACCAGGACGAGGCGGTAACCGTCGAGGCCGTCCTTGGTCGCCGCCACGACGATCAGCGCCATGGCGGCGAACGCACCGGCCAGCGCACCGCCGACGAGTGCCACCCCGGCACCGCCGAGCACCACGCTCACCACCAGCGCGCCCAGCGAGGCACCGGCGTTGATGCCGATGATCTCCGGGCTGACCAGTGGATTCGTCGCGATGCGTTGCAGGATCGCCCCGGACAGCGCGAACGCGGCACCGACCCCGAGCCCGGCGAGCGCCCGCGGCAGCCGGTCGGCGACCACCACGTCGTATTCGATGAGGGTGCCGCCGCCCGCGAGCACCCGCAGCACGTCGGCAACGTCGAGCGGGAAGTGACCGACCGTCAGCGAGTAGGCGGCCACCCCGAGCGCCGCGGCGGTGATCAGTGCCGTGAGCAGCAGGGATCGACGCTGGACGCGGATCACGATCCGCCGGCTCGGCGAGCGCACCAGCAGGGTGCCCGCGGGCAGCACCCGTCGTTCGGTCGTCGTCACAGCGTGGCCACCTTCCGGTTGCGCACCAGATAGAGGAAGAACGGCGCGCCCGCGAAGGCGGTGACGATGCCGACCTGGATCTCCACCGGGCGGGCGACGAGACGGCCCAGGATGTCGGCGAGCAGCAGCAACGACGGCCCGAGCACCGCCGACCACGCCAGCACCCACCGGTAGTCCTGGCCCGCGAAGAACCGCGCGATGTGCGGAACCACCAGCCCGACGAACGCGATGGGCCCCGCGATCGCCACGGCGGCACCGGCCAGCAGCACGACACCGGTGGCGCCCAGCGCGCGTACCGCGCCGAGGCGAGTGCCGAGGGTGCGGGCCAGGTCGTCGCCCATGGCGATCGTGTTCAGCGGCCGCGCCACCACCGTCGCCAGCGCCGCGCCCGCCACGATGAACGGTGCGATCGCCCAGACGGATTCGCTGTCGGCCCGGGTCAGCGACCCGACCACCCAGAACCGGAAGTTCTCGAACTTCGTCCGGTCGAGCAGTGTGATCGCCGTGGTGATAGACCCGCACAGCGCGGCGAACGCGGCACCGGCCAGGGCCAGCTTCACCGGCGTCGCGCCGCCGAAGCCGAGGGATCCCAGCGAGTAGACGAAGACCGCTGCCACAGCGGCGCCGAGGAAGGCGAACCAGACGTAGCCGGCCGGCGTCGCCACACTCAGCCCGCCCATGGCGAGCACGATCGCCAGCGAGGCCCCCGCGTTGATGCCGAGCAGGCCCGGGCCAGCCAGTGGATTGCGGGTCAGCCCCTGCATCACCGCCCCGGCCAGCGCGAACGCCGCACCGGCAAGCACTCCGGCGACGGTGCGCGGCAGGCGAATGTAGCGGACGATGTGGTCGCTGTCGGAGCCGGTGAAATCGGTGAACGCCGCGATCGCCTGGCCCGGGGGCACGGCGTTGGCCCCGATGAGGATCGACGCGGCACCGATGACGGCCAGCACGGCCCCGGCCACGAGCAGGCCGGGACCGCGAACCGCGCGCGTCACCGTCCGAACAGCTCGGGATGGATCAGCTCGGCGACCAGCTCGGTCGCGTGCGCGATCCGCACGCCCGCAGCCCGATCCGCGAACAGGAACGGGTGCACCTTCCCAGCCCGAACAGCGGTGAGGGTGGCGAAGGCCGGGTTGCCGACGATCCGGTCGACCTGCGGCTTCGCGTCGGCACGGGTGTAGGTCGCCTTGCAGCACTGGCTGGTCAGGATGATGTCGGGGTCGCGGGCGATGAGCTCCTCGGCACCGATCTGGACATTCCGGCGCGCGGTGAGATCAGCGAAGGCGTTCACCCCACCCGCCGCCTCGATGATCTGGGTGACGAAATCGATGCCGCCCGCCACCTGAAAAGTGCCGTCCTCCTTGGGCGAGACCACCGCGACCCGCGGCCTCGACGCGGTGCCGACCTTCGCCCTCACCGCGTCGATGCGGGCGCTGAGCTCGGCCACCACCTCGTCGGCCCGCGCCGAGACACCCCAGAGGGCGCCCAGGTCACGCAGGTCGGCGTAGACATTGTCGAAGCGCACGGTCTTCGGGTCGATCGCCTCGTCGGCCAAGCCGTCCGCACTCGGGCACAGCGGGCTAAGCACCCAGGTGCGCACCCCGAGTTCGTGCAGGCTCGCACGGGTACCGACGCTCTGCTGCGCGGACTTCGCGAACACCCCGTTGAACCCCGACAGCACGAAGTCCGGATTCTGGGCGAGCAGTTCGTCGCGGCTGGGCAGCTTCTCGACATAGACCGACTTCGCCTGTGCGTCTTGATATTCGGGCAGCACGGTCGAATCGAGGAAGGCGGTGCCGACGAGGCGGTCGGTCACGCCGAGCGCGTGCGCGATCTCGATCGAGGGCTGATACGCGGCGTAGATCCGCTGTGGTGGTGCGGGAACGGCGATATCGATTCCGCAATTGGCGCGGGTCACGGCAGCCGCGCCGTCGGCGTGCGGGCCGGGTTGCACGCCGCAGCCGGCGATGACGATCGCGCAGGCGATCAACGCGCCGGTACGTAGGCGCGTGAGAACAGACAGGGTCACGGTGTCGGCCTTCCAGGTCCTCGTGGAATGGGTGTACTAGGCCGTGGCCGGTCTCCTGGCTGACGGGGTTGTGCGCGGCGGATCCACCTTCCCAGGACACAAGTGCCCCAGTGGCTCCGGTCGACAGATGTCGTCCGGATCGATCCGCCGCTCCCGATCACAGTGGCGAGGGCCGCACCGGTTTCTCACCGGTTTCCCGAACACCACGGCTCGGGCACTGTATCAAGATCATCGTTCCGACTGGTCTGTCGGCATTGATTTCGGGCCATTCGGACACTTCGCCCGTGCGTTACCGGGTCGACAGCGGTGCCATGGCCGGACGTAACCAGCCGAGAGCCCAGCTCGGCACGACACCGCGGTCTCCCCCACCTCCGTGACCCAGTTGACGCGTCGGAACGGCCAGTACCCTAGGCCACTAGCCGCGTTGGCCACTTTTTCGCTCGACGACAGCAGGCAGACTCATGAGGAACGCAGTGGCCTTCGCCGCAGGTGGTGGTGGAGATGCCATCTCCGCCGCCGTCCTGGGGCACGCGCTCGCCGATCAGGTCACCGTCTCGGCCATCATGAGCTGGTCGTGGGACCGGCTGCTGATGGACCCTTCGCCCGGTCCGCGCAGCGCCGCCGACTTCGACGGTCTGGTCGACCGTGGATCCGACCTGTTCGAGGTCGGACCGAACGCCAGCCTGAACACCGGCGGGCTGTCCAGCCTCCCCCGCGTCGCCGGCCACACGAACTTGCCGATGCTGCTGGCCGATCCGACGAGGGGAGCCCGGGGACTGAGCCGTCAGCTGGTGCGGGCGGCACAGGTTTTCGACGCAGACATGCTTCTGGTGGTCGATGTCGGAGGGGATATCCTGGCAGCCGGCCACGAGCCCGGGCTACGCAGCCCTCTCGCCGACTCGCTCGCTTTGGCAGCAGCCGTCAAGACTGGAATACCGACCGATGTCCTCGTCACAGGGTTAGGCCTCGACGGCGAGCTCAGCGTCGACGAACTCGAGGGTCGGCTTGCTCGACTCGAGGCCACTCCCCTCATCGATCTACAGCCGCAGCACACCACTCAGCTGGACGGCGTATGGCAATGGCACCCATCCGAGGCGAATGCCCTGCTCGCAGTCGCCGCGAACGGCTGGCGCGGACGTGTCGAGTCTCAACGCGAAACCGCGATTGCCGTCGACGACCGGTGCACCACGGTCTTTCGCATCGACGCGGACCGCCTGGCCGACGACTCGATCGCTGCGGACCTGGCCACATCCAGAACCCTCGACCATGCCGAACATCTTGTCCGCTTCCGACGGGGCATCAGCGACATCGACATCGAGCGAGAGCGGCTCGTTGCGCGGCGCCAGCCCCGCACCTCGGGTATCGACGATATCCGCGCCCTCGACCGATACGTACAGGACGCGGCAGCCCGCGGTACCGATGCGCTCACCATCCGACGCGTTCTCGAACTCGCCGACGCGACAAGTCCATCTGGTGCCGACGCCTTCCGCACGGAGCTTCAACGGCGGCGCCCGCACAACTTCCTGCCGCCCCTGTATCTCACCTCGCCCTAGTCCGGGCCGAAGCCCCGCCGCGGGTCAGAGATGTCCGTCCCGCCCAGCTCAGATGGATCGGGCGTCTCCGTGGCCCGGTGCGACCCGAATCGGCCGGGCATCACCGCGCCAGGTAACCGCCGGAGCCTACCGCTCGAGGCGGATGTCCAGCCCGAGGGTCAAGGGCTGTCCGTCGTTCGCGCTGATCGGGAACGATGACGCGGGCGTCGAGCGGTCCGACGCCAGTTGTTTCGCGCAGCGTGGTGCTGTGCTTCATCGAGCAGGTCGCTCATCGCCGCAGCGTTCCCGGCCAGTTGCGTGTCGAAAAATTCGCCGCCACCACATTCGGCACCACATACGACCCAAACACCATCGAGCTGTTCGACATCCCGATCCAACACCCGGCGGATCTGTCCGTGTCACGGTCCAATCCGGCTGTGACGGCGAGTACGCGACGAGGATCCACCCGGATCTCGGGCACCCCGGAGCGCATCGCGCGGCTGACCACCGCGCGGCCGCAGCGCCCGGGGGCGTACTCGCTGTGCTCTGAGACGCCCGCCCGCTAGGGGGTGACGATGTCGAAAGCGGGGTCGAAGTCTTCGACCACCGTGGCCAGGGTGTCGAGGACTCCGGTGTCACCGGCGGTGCTCAGCGTGTACTTGTCGATGACAGCCGCGGCGTTCTTGGGCTGGAGCAGGATCGCCGCGAGTGCTGGTTTGGGACCGGTGACGGTGAGCTGAGCCTCAGGGCTGTGGCCGCGTCGGGCGTTGAGGACGCCGTTGCGGACCCACATGGTCCACTCGTCACCGATGTCGTCGAAGGTGGTGTTGATGCGGATATCGACCTCGGCGGCGCGTTCGCCGACGATGTGAACACCGAGGAAGTCGAAGAGCAGCTCGACCGGCATCGCCAAGATGGTGTCCTCGTTGGCGGTCTGCGCGGCATTCTCGGCGTCGATGCCGTTGCGCAATTCCATTGCCGCGGTCAGGAAGATCCCACGGTACTGCGGGACTTCCTGCTGATAGCCGAACTGTTCGTAGGCGTCGGCTTGCAGGTTCTTGGCCTCGGTGTCGTCGGGGTCGGCGAAGACGAGGTGATGCAGAATCTGCACAGCCCAGCGGTAGTCGCCGGCGTCGACCGCTTTGCGGCCTTCGGCCAGGATGCGGTCACGGCCGATCAGTTCGACATGGCGGCGGGCGTTGTCGACCGGCAGCAGCGGCCAGATGGTGGCCGGGTCGCCGTCCCAGAACCCGAGTTCCTTGTGGAAGACCGCGCGGACGTTGTGGTGCAGGCCGCCGTGGTAGTAGCGGTTGTACCAGGGCTTGCCGATCGCGTCGGGCAGCTCGACGATCTCGGCGGCCTCGAGCGGGGTCAGGCCCTGGTTCGCCAGCCGCAGCGACTGATCGTGGATGTACTTGTACATGTCGCGCTGGTCCTCGAGGAACTTCACCACGGTCGCGTTGCCCCAGACCGGCCAGGTGTGGGGCCCGTAGTGCACTTCGGCCTGATCGCCCCAGCGGACCAGGGTTTCGTCGAGGTAGCGGGCGAAGTTGCGGGCATCGCGCGTGCGGGCACCGCGGATGGTCTGGATGTTGTGCATCGTGTGATTCGCGTTCTCCGCGCAGGTCAGTGCCTTGATCTGGGGGATCCAGATGTGCATTTCCTCCGGCGCTTCGGTGTCGGGTGCGTAGAGGAATTCGAAGGTCCACCCACCCAAGGACCGGGTCTCACCGGTCTTGGTGATCGGATCGGTCGGCGCGATATAGGAGATCCGGGTGTGGAAGGAGTCGTCGTTTGCGCCGATACCGCCGGTGACCAGGCCACAGTCACAGCGCGGCAGCATCAGCGCGAAGGTATAGGCCATCCGCCGTGACATCGCGCTGCCGGTGATCACGTTCTCGCCGATCGCGTATTTGTTGAACGACTCGATCGTGCCCGGCGCGATGATCGGGATCTTGGCCGAGACCACGTCGGCTTCCTCGACGACGCCCTTGACCCCGCCATAGTGGTCGAAGTGGGTGTGGGTGTAGATGACCGCCACGACCGGCTTGGCGTTTCCGGTGTGCTTGCGGAACAACGCCATACCCGCCGCGGCCAGATCCACGCTCTGGGTGGTGTCGATGATGACGAGACCCTCGGGCGCGTCCACGATGGTCAGGTTCGCGCTGAAACGCACCTGGTAGAGCCCGTCGACCACCTTGTACAGTCCGACTCGCTTGATCAGCTGCGACTGCCGCCACAGGCTCGGGTTCACCGTGTCCGGGCACGGTGTCTGGTCGGTGATGTAGTCGAGCAGATGCCCGTCATAAACGACCTCGCCGTCTGGGGTCGTGATCCGGTCATCCGGGATACCGGCGATGAACCCTCGATCGATGACGTCGAAATCAGCGCGGTCGTCCATCGCGTAGTTCGCCACCGCGTCCTTGTTCGCCTGCGCGGTGTTCGAGCTCGCGGGTTTAGGGTCCCACTCGGCCATCTGCCCAGCCTCCTGTCCATCAACGGCCCACGCCAGGACGCGCAAGCTCCCACCAGCCAATCCGACCCCGTCATGCTCGCGCCTCACCCGAAACGAATGAACTTTCCCTACCCTGCCGACCCGCCACGACCGCCGCCGACACCGTCGTCCTGACGCTGGACACGAGCCGCTGAACGGGACTTCGAGCAGCCCTGAAGCCGACTTCGAAAGCGGACAGCCGGGCAACACCAGGTGCAGGGTGTGACCCGAACGGGTTTCGAATTCGGAAACCGACAACCGTGTCGATTGTCGAAGTCCTGTTCAGTGCTGACCTGCGGATTCTGTTGCGGTTGAACGGGACTGGCGATCATCGGCGTGTCCCATACTCGTCGGCAGTACCGTGCATTCAGCTCGTACTCGTCTTCAGCACGGGGGTTGCGGGATGGTCGGGGATTCAGCATTGCCCGAGCGTGGTGTTCTGACTGCCGACGAAACGCGGTGGCGGGTCGCGGTGTCCCGTGCGAAGGTCATCGGCCCGCTCGCCGACTCGGACCGGCTCCGTACACCCACACCCGTTGCCCGGTGCGGCGTGCGTCGACGCCGTCACCTACGGCGTCGATGACGCCCGCGGCGTCGCTGTGCGGGATCACCCGCGGGTAGGGCATCGCGGAGCCGGTCCAGCCGCGCCGCTTCTTGGTGTCGCCGGGGTTGACGCCGGAGACGGTGACCTTGACGCGGACCTCGCCGGGGCCGGGAGCGGGGTCCGACAGCTCGCCCGTGCGCAGCACGTCGGCGGCGGGGCCTTGTTCGTCGTACCAGGACGCAAGCATGAAGCCTCTCCGTTTACTGGTCAGCTCGCCGGGGCGTCGAGCGTAGAGGAGCCGGGTGTGCCAGGCGCGCCGACGGGTTCAGGGGTGTCGTCGCCGAGGGTCTCGCGCAGCCAGGTGCGTTCGGCGCGGCTGGTAGCGCGGGCGGTGTGCATCATGCCGCGCCGGTAGGAGCCGCGATCCGGCCCGCTCGAAGCAGGTCCTCACGGACCGGACGTGTCGACGTGCGGGTCGTGTTGCCGGGCGAGCAGTCCGGAGATCGCGACCGCGGCGGTCCGGCGCACGACGTCGACGAAGTCGACCCGCATGGCCGCCAGCGCGGGGTCGGAGGCGTAGGCGGCGGTCATCGCGTCGGACGGATGGCTGCACGGCCAGGCCGCCATGGCCATCAGCAAAGTCGTCTCGATCAGCGTGCTCGCGCCGGTGTCGCCGAGCTCTGGTACCTGCCTGGCGACAAGGGCTTGCAGCGCGCTCAGTGACCGCGCGGCGGCATGTTTGTGGCCGATGGCCAGGTCGGTGGAGATGTTGTGTTCGAGAACGGCGCCTTGGGCGCTGAGCAGATCGCACAGCACCGGCCGGGCGG
Source organism: Nocardia sp. NPDC003269 (assembly GCF_042888005.1). Taxonomy (NCBI): domain Bacteria; kingdom Bacillati; phylum Actinomycetota; class Actinomycetes; order Mycobacteriales; family Nocardiaceae; genus Nocardia; species Nocardia sp. NPDC003269. Next base: position 163,310 of record NZ_JBIAPA010000003.1, on the reverse strand, counting down.
CCAGCGACGTGGCCAGCAATGCGGCGAGTTCGTCGCCACGCTCGGTCACCGGCCCGGCGCCGGGCGACGCCTGGCGATCGAGTTCACCGATCCACGCCTGTATCTCGGTGTCGAGCAGTTCGAGCAGGATCGCTTCGCGGGACTCGAAGTAGCGCAGCACGTTCACCTTGGCCAGGCAGGCGCGGCGGCTCAGTTCGTTGAGGCTGAGCTTGGCCACCGGCATCTCGCGCAGCATCGCGGCCGCGGTGTCCAGGATCTGGCGCCGGCGCTGGGTGCGCTGTTCCTCGGTGCGGGCTCGCTGGAAAGTCACCACCCAAGAATAAAGTACCTCCGGTTCGTTGACAACAAACCGGCGGTACTTTACGGTGGGAACCATTCAAGATACCGCCAGTACTTAAAGGAGTTAGCGATGTATCAGGTCCCCGACCAGGACGGAAAGCTCGCCATCGTCACCGGCGCGAACAGCGGCACCGGCAAGGAAGCGGCCCGCAAGCTCGCCGGTGCGGGCGCGAGCGTGATCATGGCGGTGCGTAGCCTCGCCAAGGGCGAGCAGGCGAAGAAGGACATCCTCGCGGCCCACCCCCGCGCCGATGTCCAGGTGCGACAGCTCGATCTCGCGGACCAGGCCGGCGTGAAACGGTTCGCCGACCAGGTGATCGCCGACGGCCGCCCGGTCGATCTGCTGCTGAACAACGCCGGGGTGATGATGCTGCCCGAGCGGCACGAGACACCCGACGGGTTCGAGATGCAGCTCGGCACCAACTTCTTCGGACCATTCGCTCTCACCGTGCGCCTGCTGCCCGCACTGCTGAAAGCTACGGCGCCGCGGGTCGTGACGATGTCGAGCAGCAATCAGGGTCCGATCGATTTCGACGACCTGAACTGGCAGCGGAACTACAGCCCGGTCGGCGCCTACGCGCGGTCCAAGCTCGCCGACCTGCTGCTCAGCCAGCAGCTTGCGAGGATCGCGACAGATCGCGGCTGGAACCTGCTGTCTCTGGGCTCCCACCCCGGAAACGCGTCGACCAGCATTTTCGACAACGGCGCCCAGCTCGGCGGCAAGCAGCCACTGGCGCTGCGGATCGCGTGGCGGATGACCCCGCGCCACTCCGCCGAAGCGGGGGCTGACCCGATGCTCTACGCCGCAACCGGGCCAGATGTGACGCAGGGAGGCTACTACGGACCCCGATTCGGCCTGATCGGACGCCCCGCACCGGCATCGGTGTCCACACGAGGCCGAGACGAACAGGTCGCCACCCGGCTCTGGGCCGAAGCCGAAAACCTCACCGGCACATCGATTCCCGCCCCGCGCTGACATCCCCACAACATCCCGACTTACCCAGGAGCCAGAACATGAAAGTGGCGATCTTCGGCGCGAGTGGCCTGATCGGCGACGGCTTCCTCCAGGAAAGCCTGCGCGCCCACGACGTCACCGAGGTCATCACGATCGGGCGCACCCCACCCGGGGTCACGCACCCGAAACTGCGCCACCTCACCCACAGCGACTTCACCGACTTCACCACCCTCGACGACCACCTCGCCGACATCGACGCCTGCTTCTGGGCCCTGGGCGTCTCCGCGACCCTGGTCGACGCCGCCGACTACGAACGCATCACCTACGGCTACACCAGCGCCGCGGCCCGGCACCTCGCCGCCACCCGCCCCGAGACCACCTTCGTCTACATCTCCGGCGGCGGCACCGACAGTACGGAAGAAGGCCGGAGCCGGTGGGCGCGAGTCAAAGGCCGCACCGAGAACATGATCATCGCGACCTTCCCCAACGGCTACGCCCTGCGGCCGGGATTCGTCCTGCCCGCACACGACAAACGCTCCAACACCACCGCCTACCGCTGGGGCGCGACCGCCATCGCCCCGCTGACTCCGCTGCTCCGGCGACTCGGGCTGGGACCGGCCCTGCTCACCGATACCGGGCAGCTCGGCCGGACCGCCCTCCATCTCGCCCGTCATGGCTGGCCCGACCACGTCCTGGAGAACCGCGCAATCACTGCGGCTGCGTCGCCGCACCGCTGACAGAACCCCTCCGTACCTGGTGACCGAAGAAACCAGCACAACTGAACACGCCTTCGAGCGCCACCGAAGGCGACTTCGAAACCTGACAAACCGCCTACGCGGGCTCGCAGGCGCGGGTGTTCGGAAACCCGTTCGGAAACAGGCAGTCTCCGCCGAGTCGTCGAACACGCTTCCCGAACGGCCTCGACCGCCGGATTACACGGCGCCGGCTGCTTCTACGATTTGTACGCGGGTCTGTATGGGTATTCCGGGGAAGGATCCGGCATTTTCAACCACCCAGATAGCCATCTAGCTGCACGAACAGGGTGACATCGGGAAGATGTCGAACAGTTCGGAACCGGCGAAAACGCTGTGCCTAATTCATGACCAACCGGGCATTGGTGCACCCGAGCGGAGCCGACTCGGGCAGGAGGCTTCGATGATCCGTATGGCCTGGTGCGGTAGCCGCCGGTGTCCGGCGGCTACCGGGGGATCAGGCGTCGGCCGGGGCCGGGGTGGCGTGGACGGTGGGGAGACCGAGGTTGTCGCGCAAGGTCTTTCCCGTGTATTCCGTGCGGAGGACGCCTCTGTCCTGGAGCAGGGGGACCACCCGGTCGACGAACTCGTCGAGGCCGGTCGGGACGAGGTGGGAGCCGAGGATGAAGCCGTCGGAGCCGTCGTTCTGGACGAAACTGTCGATCTTCTCGGCGATTTGGGCGGGGGTGCCGACGATCGGGCCGCGTTCGAACTGGTCGATCACGGTTTCGCGCAGCGTCAGCTTCTTGGCTTCGGAGACCTCGCGCAGGCGGCGGACCGTCGCGAAACGGTCCTGGTGCAGGAAGGCGCGGCCCTGGATGATCGGTGCGGCGTCCGGGTCGGGGTCGACGTCGGGGATCGGGCCCTCCGGGTCGTAGCCGGACAGGTCGCGATTCCAGATCTGTTCGAGCAGGATGAGGGCGGTCTGACCGGTCACCTGCTCGTCGCGGATCGCGTGGTACTTCTCGATCGCCTCGGATTCGGTGTCGCCGAGGACGAAACTCGCCGAGGGCAGGATCTTGATGTCGTCCGGGGCGCGGCCCGCGGCGACCGCTCTGGCCTGGATGTCGCGGTAGAAGTCCGCGGCCTCGGGCAGTTTGCCGTACGGCGAGAAGATGGCGTCGGCGTTGGCGGCGGCGAAATCGCGGCCCTGCGGTGAGACGCCGGCTTGCAGGACCACGGGCCTGCCCTGCGGGCTACGGGGCACGGTGAACCGGCCCGCGATGTCGAACTGGGCGCCGTGGAAGGCGAAGGAGCCGGTGTCGGGTCGGGCCAGGAAGCGGCCGGTCTCCTTGTCGGCGACGATGTCGTCGACATTCCACGAATCCCACAGGGCGCGAACGGCGTTCAGGGTCTCCTCGGCCCGCACGTAGCGGTCGGCGGGGTCGAGGAAGCCGCCGCGGCGGAAGTTCTGCCCGGTGAACGCGTCGAAGGAGGTCACCACGTTCCACGCGGCCCGGCCGCCGGACAGGTGATCCAGGCTGGCGAACTGGCGCGCCAGTTCGTAGGGCTCGTTGAAGGTCGCGTTGATGGTGCCGGCGAGGCCGAGATGTTCGGTGACTCCGGCGATCGCGGCCAGCACCCCGAAGGTGTCGGGCCGGCCGATGATGTCCTGGTCGAAGATCCGGCCCGCGCGTTCACGCAGGATGAGGCCCTCGGCGAGGAAGAAGAAGTCGAACTTGCCGCGTTCGGCGGTGCGCGCGGTGTGTTCGAAGGTGCTGAAGTCGATCTGGCTGCCCGCCTCGGGATGCCACCAGGCGGTGTGGTGATTGACGCCGCCGAGGTAGGCGCCGAGGATGACCTGCTTGCGGGGTGTACTCATCGGGGGGACCTCACACGTTCGCGTAGCGGTTGGGGACGGTGGTCGGCAGGCCGAGCAGCCCGCGCAGGGAGCCGTCGGGGTAGCCGGTGCGGAACAGGCCGCGATGTTGCAGAGCCGGTACGAGCCGCCCCGCGATGGCGTCGAGGTCGTCCACGGCGACACCGGGACGCAGCCGGAAACCGTCGATTCCCTGCCCCGTCCACTCGACGAGCAGATCGGCGAGGTCTTCCGCGCTGCCGGTGAAAACGGCCGCGTCGGAGGTGAACTCGGTGCCGGCGAGCTCGTCGAGTCCGGCCAGGCGCTGTGCGCCGGTGGCGTCGTCGGTGTCGAGGAAGACGACCAGGTCGGCGTACACCCGCAGCGGTTCGCCCACCCGGTTCGCCGCGGTCGCGGCGACCTGCTCGACGATCGGCGCCGGGCCGTCCGCCCTGGTCGGCGTGACGAACACGAGATCCGCTCCGGCGGCGGCGAATTCGTAGATCCTTCGGCTGTGCGCGAGGGCGGTCACCACCGGTTGTCCCTGCGGCGGCCGCGGGGTGATCGACGGACCGCGGACCCGGAAGAACTTGCCCTCGAAGTCGACGTAGTGCAGTTTGTCGCGGTCGATGAACCGGCGGGTCGCGACATCGCGGATCTCGGCGTCGTCCTCCCAGCTGTCCCACAGGCGGCGGACCACCTCGACCACATCGGTGGCCTCGTCGAACAGTTCGTGCACGTGCGGCGGGTAGGTGCCGGTGGCGATGGCCTCGGCCCGTTCGGCCGCGGTGAGATCGGGGACCACGCGGCGCCCGAAGTGGGCGGCCTCCTCGGCGGTGCCCGACACCTTGACCTGCCAGCCCGCCCGGCCCCGCGAGGTGTAGTCGAGGGTGGCGAGGGCGGTGGCGACGTGGAACGGTTCGGTGTGGGTGGCGGTGACGGTCGGGATGAGACCGAGGTGCCGGGTGCGCGGCGCGACCCGGGCGGCGATGAGATGGGCGTCGAGCCGGGCGTGGACCCGGTCGACGGCGCCGTCGGCCGGACCGTACGGGCCGCTCGGGATGCGCAGGCTGTCCTCGATGGTGACGAAATCGAGCAGCCCGCGTTCGGCGGTGGTGACCAGGTCGGTCCAATAGCCAGCGTCGAAGAGCTCGGTGGGACGTGAGTTCGGTGCGCGCCAGGCGGCCGGATGCCAGCCCGCGCCGTCGAGCGCGACGCCCAGATGTAGGGGGTTCGATGCCATCAGCTGCCATTTCTGTCGTTCGGGAACTGTGCCGGGTGCAACGCTCGTTTCCGTTGGAATGGACGGCGGAGCACGGTCACCGAGCTCGATGGCGAGGCGGGGCGAGCACGATCGGACGCGCTCGCTCCGCCATCACCGCTGGCAGACGGTCATCGGCCCGCACGCGAACGCGCGGTGCGGGTTCCGTGTCAACGGTTGAATTCTGGCTGATCGACCGGAAATGCCCCGGCTCAGTAGAAGATCGGGCCGGGCACGCCGCCGCCCGCCGCGACGGCGTCACCGGTGATGGCGATGCTGCGCGGGGAGGCGAGGAAGGTCACCACATCGGCGACCTCGCTCGCATCGATCACCCGGCGAATCGAGTTCCTGGCCAGCTCGGCCTCCAGGGTCGCGATATCGACGCCGTCCTCGTCGGCCCGGGCGCGGAGCCGGTCGCTGAGCCGTTCGGTGCGGGTGAGCCCGGGGTGCACGACGGTGACGTTGACTCCGTGCGGGCCGAGTTCGTCGGCGAGGTTCTTGGTCAGCGCCGACACGCTGACGTTGCGGATGGTCTGGCCGATCGAATTCGCCTGCCGCGCACCGAGCCCGCTGATGTTGATGATGCGCCCCCAGCCCTGCTCGACGAGGTGCGGGGCGACGGCCCGGGCGGTGCGCAGATAGCCGAGCATCTTGATCTCGACCTCCCGGCGCACGATGTCGTCGGTGGTGGCCGACAGATCGGCGTTCGCGCCCGCGCTCCAGGGGGTGGCGGCGGAGTTCACCAGGATGTCGACGCCACCGAGTTCGTCCACCGTCCGCGCGACGAGGTGCTGGACCTGCGCGTCGTCGCCGGTGTCGGTCGGTATCGCGATCACCCGTCGTCCCGATTCCCCGGCGATATCGGCCGCGGCGGCCTCGAGCGGTTCGCGCGAGCGCGCCGCGATCACCACATCGACGCCTTCGGCCGCGAGCCCGCGCGCGATCGCGAGCCCGATTCCCTTGCTCGCGCCGGTGACGATCGCGCGCTTTCCCTGCAGTCTCAGATCCACGCCTCGACGCTATCCAGCGCGCGCCCGCCGGAGAGCGATCCGGCTCGAGCTGATCGCAACCTGGCCCGCCCGCGACCGCCGGTCAGCGTATTGTCCTCCATGGAGAAATCCTGCCCAGCTCGGATTCGCCGAATCGGTCGACGCCGACGGCTGACGTAGCCGCGACCGATCCGCGGATCGGCCTGCCGCCACGAGGAGACGTCATGGCTACCGACCAGAGCTTGCTGCACCGGTTCGTCATCGCGCAGTTCGACGCGGCCGGGCTCGATCGCGCGCAACTGATCCGGGATGCCGGGGTCCCGGATTGGTCGATGACCGGCCAGGACGTGCATCTGCCCAGCGCGGTGTTCTCCCGGCTGTGGGAGATCGGCGAACATCGTCTCGGTCCGGATGTCGCCCTGCAGGTGGCGCGCCGGTACCAGCTGTCGAGCCTGGGCCTCTACGACTACCTGTTCGCTTCCGCGCCGACGCTGGGCGCCGGGCTGGCCACCTGTGGGCCCTACGTCACCGCGGTCACCACCAATCACCGGTTCGACCTGGTCGCCGAGAACGAGGACGAGTCCACCCTCTATCTCGAGATGCTCGACGGCGACGGCCGGGGCAGGGACCACACCCAGCTGTGGGGACTGTCGGCCGTGCTGAGCCGCGCCCGCCGGGTTGTCGACGATCCCTTGAACCCCGTGCGCGTCACGCTGCGCCAGGCCGCTCCCCCGCACATCGACAGCTTCCGGGAAGTGTTCGGTTCCGCCACCGTGGAATTCGACGCGCCCACCGATTCGATCACCTTCCGCGCCGCGGACCTGGACCTGCCGCTGACCACCGCCGATCCGGTCCTGGCCGGTGTCCTGCAACCGCTGGCCGCCGCGCTACCACCGCCGCCGACGCTGGCCTCGGCCTGGCCCCGCCGGGTGGCCGACGCGCTGGACCAGGCCATCGAAGCCGGGGAGGTCTCGTTGCACAGCGTCGCCCGGATCCTCACGATCAGCCCGCGGACGCTGCAGCGACGGCTGACCGAGGCGGGCACGACCTGGCGCGCCGAACTGGACCGAGCCCGCAGCGCCCGATTGGCGGCCACGGGCTCGTTCACCGGCGCCAAGCAGGCCGAACTGCTCGGCTATTCCGATGCCGGGTCCTTACGCCGGGCCGCCCGGCGCTGGTCGAGGGCGTCCCCGCCGACCGACAGCCTCACACCCTGAGGTAGGTGGAGGCGATCCGCCAGAAGGTCTCCCGCTCCATCAGGTGGAAGTCCCACCCGTCGGTGATGTCCCGGAACGCGGTGACGATGCCGGCTACGTCGAAGTCGTCCCGGGTCGCCGTCCCCTTCGCCTCCAGCGCGGAAATCACGTAGGCGGTGGCACTCTCCTTGGTCACCGACACCACGCTCCCCTCGTTCGCACACTGATCCGTCTGATTCGTAAGTCTCGAATTCCCTCGAGTCCGCGACAAGGACAGAACGCGCCATTCCCGAGCCGAACGCGCCAATCTGCGCGTACCGGCGAGCGAATGCCGCGGTCAGCTCAGGGTCTTCAGCGCCGCCGCGTCGTAGGGCTTCAGCTCGTCGGTCCGGCCCGCCAGGATCTTGGCCGCCCACTCCGGGTCCTGGAGCAGGGCGCGGCCGACGGCGACCATGTCGAATTCGTCGCGCTCGAAGCGATCCAGGAGGTTGTCGATAGTGCCGAGCGCGGCGCCCTCGCCGGTGAAGGCGCGCAGGAAGTCGCCGTCGAGGCCGACCGAACCGACGGTGATGGTCGGCTTGCCGGTGAGCTTCTTGGTCCAGCCGGCCAGGTTCAGGTCCGAGTCGTCGAACTCCGGAAGCCAGTAGCGGCGGGTGGAGGCGTGGAAGGCGTCGACGCCGGCCGCGGCGAGCGGGGCCAGGATTGCCTCGAGCTCCTGCGGGGTCTCGGCCAGACGGGCGCCGTAGTCCTGCTGCTTCCACTGCGAGTAGCGGAAGATCACCGGGAACTCGGGCGAGACGACGGCGCGCACGGCGGCCACGATCTCGGCGGCGAATCGGGTGCGGGCCACCGGGTCGCCGCCGTAGGCGTCGGCGCGCCGGTTGGTCTGCGCCCACAGGAACTGATCGAGCAGATAGCCGTGCGCACCGTGCAGTTCGACGCCGTCGAAGCCGATGCGCTCCGCGGCCGCGGCGGCGTCGGCGAAGGCGGCGACGACATCGTCCAGGTCGCCCTGGGTCATCGCCTTGCCCGCGCCCTCGGTGCCGTCGGCGCCGATCCCGGACGGGCCCATGGCCGGGGCGTCGGGGTAGGGCTGTTCGCCCTGGTTGCGCACCATGCCGATGTGCCACAGCTGCGGCACGATCGTGCCGCCCGCCGCGTGCACGTCCGCGGCGACCTTCGCCCACCCCGCCAGCTGCTCTTCGCCGTCGAACCGGGGCACCCGATCGCTCTGCCCGGCCGAGTCGTGGCCGACGTAGGTCCCCTCGGTGACGATGAGGCCCACCCCGGCGGCGGCGCGGCGCGCGTAGTAGGACCGCACGTCGTCACCGGGCACACCGCCCGGGGAGAACATGCGCGTCATCGGCGCCATCACGATGCGGTTCGGGACGGTCAGGCCGTTCAGGGTGATGGGCCGGGCCAGGACCTCGGCCGTGCGGGCGGCGTCGGAGGCGGTGACGATCACGGGGTGCTCCTCATGTCACTTGACAATGTCGATGGTTGAGAACTTCAAGCAATGCCCGCAACGGTAGAGGTAACTATTTGAGATGGTCAAGTTTCTGGGGATAAACTGATCGCATGACAGCAGCTCCCCGCGTCGACACGACCCAGCTCATGGAGTTGCTCTCGGTGTCGCTCGGCGTCTACTACGGGGACTTCACGGTGGCGGCGGCGAGTGAGAACCTCACCGCGAGCCAGGGCAAGACACTGACGGTGCTGCGGCGCGGGCCGGTCGCGATGCGCGCCCTGGCCAAGATCCTGTCCTGCGACGCCTCCAACGTCACCGGGATCATCAACCGGCTGGAGAAGCGCAATCTCGTGCGCCGCGAAGCGAGCCCCTCCGACCGGCGCGTCACCTACCTCGTCATCACGCCCGAGGGCGAACAGGTCACCGACGCGATCCGGGCGAAGATGCGGGTCACCCACGACGGCCTGAACCGGCTCAGCGAGGACGACCGCGATCAGCTGTACGCCCTGCTCGAACGCGCCTTCGTCCAGCGCGCCGCCAGTCGATCCGAGTGAGCGCACCGCGACAGCGGCCGCCTGCCGAAAATCGGTCGTGCTCCACGGGGCCGCGTTGCTACCGTGCAGACATGAAGGTCGATCCACACTTCGCCGCCGCGGCCGCACGAGCTCTCAGCTCGCCGGTCGCTGCCGCCTGACCCCTTCTCCCCTGCCGGCGACCGGAAACGGTCCGCCGGCGTGCGTCGGTCTCGGTGCCCGATCGCCGGGTGTGGTCGCTTCCGGTCGATATCCCCTCGATGGAGCAACCACCATGATCACCACCGACCAGACCGTCCGCATCTTCCTCGACTTCTTCCGCGAACGCGGGCACGAACTCACGCCGGGCGAATCGCTCGTGCCCTCGCCGGGAGATCCGGTGCTGTTCACCACCTCCGGAATGCACCCGTTGACGCCGTACCTCCTGGGCCGACCCCATCCCCTCGGCCGTCGCCTCACCGGCCTGCAACGCTGTCTGCGCACCACCGATCTCGACGAGGTGGGCGACGACACCCACCTCACCGTCTTCGAGATGCTCGGGTCGTGGTCGCTCGGCGACTACGGCGGCCCGCGGAGTCTGCGCTGGGGCCTCGAACTGCTGCGCGACGGATTCGGCATCGATCCCGGCCGGATCCACGGCACGGTCTTCGGCGGCGACGACCAGGTCGGGCCGGACCTCGAATCCTGGCGCACCTGGGACGACCTGGGTCTGCCGGTCGAACCGACCACCGACGAGAACTGGTGGTCCAACGGCCCGATCGGGCTGTGCGGCCCCGATTCGGAGATCTTCCTCTGGACCGGCGACGAAACCCCGCAGGGCACACCGACATCCGACGACCGGTGGGTGGAGGTGTGGAACCACGTCCTGATGCGCTATCTCCGCCATCCCGACGGCAGCCTCGAACCGCTGCCCAGGCCCAGCATCGACACCGGGCTCGGCCTGGAAAGGCTCGTGCGAATCCTGCAGAACACCCCGTCGGTGTTCGAGATCGATGTCTTCCAGCCCTGGCGGACCACTCTGCCCCGGCTCTGGGGGCCACTGGAGGAACCGTCACTGCGAGTGTTGTCGGACCACCTGCGCTCCAGCATCGTCGTCCTGGGCGACGGGGTCTCACCCTCCCCGTCCGGCCGCGGTCACATCCTGCGCCGCCTGATCCGCCGCACCCTGACCACGCTGTGGCGCGACGACCCGACCCGCACACTGTCCGATCTGCCCGTCGAGCTGATCGAGCACACTCTCCACCACTTCCGGCAGTCCGTCGAGCCCCACGAGGTGCGCACCATCCTCCTCGACGAGGAACGCGGATTCGGACGGATCCTCCAGCGTGGACGAAAGATACTGTCCCACCGTCGATTCACGCGGCCGCTGACCGACGAGGACTACCACTACCTGCACGACACCCACGGCCTGCCCCGAGACCTCGTGGTCTTCCTGACCACCGAGGACGGCCTCGGGTAACGGGCACCGGGCCGCTCGGCGGGACTCGATCAGCTGGTCCGAGCGGCCCGGAACCATCGCCGCCGCGGCGGGCGCTCGTCCGCGCACGAACAGCGCTGTGCCGCAGGGACATCGCCGAGCACCTGCTCGACGTGGTTGCCACATCCGCTGTAGCCGGGCTTACCGCAGGTACGACAGGTGACTCGCTGACACATAGGGTGTTCCTTTCGATTGGTGTAGAAGCCTTTTCGGCCGGATCTACCGCTGGAGTTCGGCAGTGGCCGCACGCCAGGTTCGATACCCGCCGTCGAGATTGACCGCGTCCCGCCCCAGCTGGGTCAGCAGCCGCGTCGCATTGTTGCCACGCTGGCCGACCTGGCAGAAAACCAGGACCGGGCCGTCCGGGATCTCGTCCGCGCGCGCACGCAGGACATCGAGGGGGATATTGCGTGAGCCGGGGATCGACCCCGCGGCGAACTCCTCCGGCGACCGGACGTCCACGACCTGCGCTCCGGCGGCGACCAGGTCGTCGAGGTCGTACCACTGTGCCGTGCGGAGCGCGCCGATGCGCAGATTGTCGGCGAGGTAGCCGAGCATGTTCACCGGATCCTTCGCGGATCCGTAGGCGGGCGCGTAGGCCAGCTCCAGATCCATCAGCCGTGATGCCGTGATGCCGCCCGCCATCGCGGTCGCCAGGACGTCGATGCGCTTGTCGACCCCTTCTCCGCCGACCGCCTGGGCACCAAGGATCCGATCGGATTCCGGGTCGACCAGCAGTTTCACCGACATGGCGCGCGCGTCCGGGTAGTACCCGGCGTGCGAGAGCGGATGCGTGTGCAGCGCCCGGAACGGACGGCCCACCGCGCGCAGCCGCTTCTCGCTCCAGCCGGTCATCGCCGCGGTGAGATCGAAGACGCCCACGATCGCGGTCCCCTGGGCCGGAGGATCCACGGCGGGCAGGCCCGCGATGACATCGGCCACGAGCCGACCCTGCCGGTTCGCCGCGTTGGCCAGGGGCACCAGCGCGGACTGCCCCGACACGGCGTCCCTCTTCTCGACCACGTCGCCGACCGCGTAGATCCCCGGCGCCGAGGTCCGCAACCGCTCGTCGACCACGATGCCGCCGGCCGGGCCGATATCGATCCCGGCGGCCCTGGCGAGACCGCTTTCCGGGCGGACCCCGATCGCCATCACGACCAGCTCCGCCGGCACCGCGCGCCCGTCGGACAGCGTCACGGTGTCCGCGTCGATGGCGGTCACCTCCGCGCCCAGCTCCACCCGGATCCCGTGCTTGCGCAGCTCGGCGGCGACCGGTGCGGCCATCTCGACGTCCAGCGGTGCCAGCACCTGCGTGCCCCGTTCGATCACGGTGGTCGCGATCCCCCGGCGCACGAGGTTCTCGGCCAGCTCCACGCCGATGAATCCGGCGCCGACGACCACGGCCGACCGCACGTCGGCCGCCGCCTCGACCATCCGGTCCACGTCCGCGACATCCCGCAGCACCAGCGCGCGTTCCACACCGGGCACCGGGGGCACCACGGCGGACGCGCCGGTGCTCAACACCAGCTCGTCGAAGGACTCCACGTACTCGCGGCCCGACTCCAGCGCACGAACGGTCACCGTCCGCGCGACCGGGTCCACCGCGACGGCCTCGTGCCGTACGCGCACATCCAGTCGGAATCGCGCCGACAGCGCCTCCGGTGTCTGCAGCAGCAGTGATTCCCGCTTCGGGATCACGCCGCCGACGTAGTACGGCAGACCGCAGTTCGCGAAGGACACATGATCGCCGCGCTCGAGCACCACGATCTCGGCCGATTCGTCCAGCCGACGCAATCGGGTGGCTGCCGACATCCCGCCGGCCACTCCACCGACGATCACCACTCTCATCTTCTGCCTCCCTGCGCTCATGGCACGGCGGGTGCCGCGCTTCCGGTTCTTATACCCCTAGGGGTATATTCGAGGTCGAGAGCCAATATACCCCCAGGGGTATCGCGCGGGACAGTGAGATGCGACTCCCCGACGGCTTCCCCGAGAGAAAGGCACCGCCATGGTCGGCAACGAAGAGACGATCGCCCAGGTCCTCAACCGCCTGCGACGCGCGAACGGACAGCTCGCCGGGGTCATCTCGATGATCGAGCAGGGCCGCGACTGCAAGGAGGTCGTCACCCAGCTCGCCGCCGTCTCCCGCGCGCTCGATCGCGCCGGATTCAAGATCGTCGCGACCGGCCTTCGGGAATGCCTCACCGGCGACACCGCCGACGGCTCGGAACCGATGACCGAAGCCGAACTGGAAAAGCTCTTCCTCGCACTCGCCTGACCACCGGCGGTCCTTGACCGACCCCACCGATCAGCGAAAGCTGAGGGCCGGTATCCACCTCCCGGAAACCGAGACCTGCGCTCGACATCGATGCACCCATCGCGGTGTTCGTCACATCATCGCCGTAGCCGTGGTCCGGAATTCGTCCGCGACGGATTGTCCGGAAGGAGTGGAAATGCACGCAAGCACTGGACGGATCGCCGTCGTCACCGCCGTTGTCACACCCTTTCTCGCGGTCGGAGTGAGCATGGGGTCCGGGACCTCGTCGGCGGCCACACCGCCGACGATTTCGGTCACCCTCGCCGGTGACGACAGCTGGAACATCTCTTGGGACGGAACTCCCGCCGCGAACTGCTCCCTGTTCGTCAACGACGTCGTCAATCCCGACGCCAATCCCGCGCCCGCGGTATTCACAGCCGGCGTGAGCCCCTCGATCGCGGCGGGTTCGTACGCGGTGCGGGTGGAATGCCCGATCATGAGCGGGAACAAGAGCAATACGGTGACCTTCTACACCCCGCGCGGACCGGTGAACGACGTGCGGACCCAGTTCAGCAACGCGACCCAGGGCGCGACCGGAAGCTGATCCCGGAACCACGCGGCGGAACCCCGACGGCCACGACGGGGTTCCGCCCTCGCGCGCATCACCTGCCAGCTTTTCGGACGGTTGTCCGACTTTATTCGAGTCGACCCGGGTGACGTGTGCGAGAGTTGTGGCGACCTACGTCCGCCCGTGGAGCGAGGAGAGACCCGTGGCCTACGTCAAAGCGTCCGAACGCGAGGAGCAGATCGTCGCGGCGGCGGTCACCGTGCTCAGCAGGGTCGGGGTGCCGGCGACCACGCTGCGCGCGGTCGCCGCCGAGGCAGGGGTCCCGCTCGGCACGCTGCACTACGTCTTTCCCACCAAGGACAAACTGCTGCAGGCGGTCATCACCACCGTCATCGGTGACATCTCGCGGACCCTCGGGACCCAGCTCGAAGTCGACAAGGGCGTCGAACACGCCCTGCGCCACGGCGTCACCGGCTTCTGGGAGATCCTGGTCACCGACCGGATCGGCCTGCAGATCATGCAGTACGAACTGATGACCTACTCGCTGCGCACCGACCCCGGCGGCAGTCTGGCCCAGCTGCAATACGAGCGCTACAGCTCGGTCGTCACCGAGTTCTGCGAACGTGCCGCCGAGGCGGCGGGCGAACGCTGCGCGGTCGGCTTCGACACGCTCGGCCGGCTGGCACTGGCCCAGATCGACGGGCTGATCCTGCAGTACGTGTCCAAGCCCGACCCCGACCGCGCCCGGCGCGACCTGAACCGGGCGGTCGACATGCTGGTGCTGTTCGCCGATCCGCAGCCGGTCGCCCGGAGCACCACCCGGCGATGACCTCCCGGCGCCACCACGTCGTGGCCGCCGGATCACCCCTTGCGTCGTAGGTCACTTCCGCTCTATCGTAATTCGTACGGATGACCGACTTATTCCCCGCAGGCCCGCATCGGAGCGGGCGCTGCGCGGTCGGCACCACGCACCCCTGGAGTGAGAAGATGGCCCACCAGAACTCCCCCACCCAGCCCGACGGCGATGGCGCACCGCGTGCCGCGACAGTCGTCGTGATCGGCGCCGGCATGGCCGGACTGATCGCCGCCCGCGAGTTGCGCCGCCGCGACATCGACGTGCTCGTGCTCGAGTCCGCCGGTCGACCGGGCGGGCGGGTGCTGGCCGAGACCACCGTGCTCGGCTCGCGGGTCGACCTCGGCGGCCAATGGATCGGCCACGGGCACCACCGCTTCGCGACGCTGGCCGCCGACCTCGATGCCCCGGTCTTCGCGATGCGGACGCCCAGTAGGCCCTCGATCGTCGACGGCGACACGGTCGTCTCTAATGCGGGGATGACGGCGGTGGTGGCGAACGCGGTCCTGCTGGTGTGGGAGATCGCCACCCGGGTCGGCGCTCCCGGCTCATGGCGGACGCGCAGCCTGCGGTCCTGGCTGGACCACGTGCCGAACCGGCGAGCGCGGCGGCTGCTGACCGTGATCACCTCGGTGTCCACCACCGCCGACCTCGACCGGTACTCGATGCACGCGTTTCTCGACATGATCCGCTTCCAGGGCGGCTTCCGGACCATGCTGTCCACCGCGGGCGGCGCCCAGGAAAGCCTGGTCACCGCCGGGGCCGGAACGCTGGCCGAACGGCTCGCGGCCGAGCTCGGCGACCGGGTGATCCTCGACAGCGCGGTCACCGCGATCCACCGCGACGACGACGGTGTCACGATCCGGTCGGCCACCGGCACCTACCGCGCCGCGAAGGTGATCGTCACCGTGCCGCCCCCGACGGCCGCGCGCATCGAACACCAGCCGGCTCTGCCCGCCGCGCGAATCCACCTGCAGGACAACACCTATATGGGCTCGGTGTACAAGGCGATCGCGATCTACGACCAGCCGTTCTGGCGCGACCGCACCGACGCCGAGATGCTGGCGCTCACCGAACCGGGCCTGGCGACCTTCGACACCTCACCGCCCAGCGGTCCCGGTCATCTGTGCGTCCTCGTGGCGGGTCCCGAGGCTCGCGCCCTCGACGAACTCGACACTGACGCCCGCCGCGCGGCGATCCTGGGCCCGCTGGCCGCCCACCTCGGCCCGGAGATCCTCGCGCCGCGCGGCTGGCACGAGAAGTCCTGGCACCAGGACCCGCACGCCGGTGGCGGCTACACGGCCCTGCCGATCATCGGCTCCGACGAGGGCTACCTGCCCATCGACACGACCCCGCTGGGCCATCTGCACTGGGCAGGCTCGGAGACCGCGAGCGAGCACGCCGGATACATCGAGGGCGCCATCGAATCCGGCCAGCGTTCCGCCGCCGAAGTCGCTGCCGCTCTGCGGGATTCGCCGCCCGTGTCGATGTGATGCCGCAATGGCGACGATGTCGCCGCGTCCTTGCGTCGCCCGCTTCGACATCGACCAGCACCCGCCGCGCCCCCGGTCCGCCGGTCGGCACCCCGCAGCCCACAGGGCGTGCCGACACCAGACCCGGGATATAGCGGAGCCGTCCTTTCCCGAGGACACTGTGAACGTAGACGTTCGCTCGTCCAGTGTCGTCACGAGGAGGAATTGCCATGGCAAATTTCGGGCCTTTCGACATCGACCCGGAGGATTTCGAACGCGCGCTCCGTGACACCGGAAACGATATTCGCGACATGCTCGGAAAAGCGGGCGATTATCTGGGTCGCGTCGATCAGGGCGGCATCGGCGCCCTGACATCCTTGTTCGGCCAATTCTCTCAGCAGCCACGCCCCGCGGCGCCCGAGGGCGCGACGACCGGTGAGACCGGCAGCGGCGTGTGGGCGGCGTACACCCTCGACGACGACGGCCAGGCCAGGGTCGACCAGGTGTTCCCGAACGAACTCGAGGCGCTGCGCGCACATCGCGACAACACCGACGATCGCCGTCGCGTGCGATTTCTGCCGTACGGGGTTCCGGTGAGCGTCCTGGATCTGCCCTGAATCCCGGCGCCGATCAGGCGCGGTCGTGCAGCGTGATCCGATAGCCGTCAGGGTCGGCGAAGGTGAATGTCCGGCCGAACGGTCCGTCGATCGGCGCGGACACGATGGGGTGACCGTCGGCGACGAGCGCGTCGTGGATGGCCTGGACGTCGGTGGCGTGGAGCCAGATCGCGGCACCGATGCCCGGCTGAGCGGCGGAGGCGAGAGCGGTGCCGGGCACGATGTCGCGCAGCGCGAAGGCGATCGGTGTCGTCTCGAAGACGACGGCGTGCGGCGGTCCGGTCTGCGAGCGGACGAGGCCGAGATAGTGCTCGTAGAACGCCTGCGACGCTGCGAGATCGCGTGCTTGGAGCGAGAGGAAGTCGGGTCCGGTGACGGGCATGCGCATTCTCCTAGGTTCGTGTCAGCTTTCTGACACGCACCAATCTATGTCAGAATACTGACATGAGTCAAGACGGTGTCGACCTGGAAACGTCGCTCGGCTACCTGCTGAAGGAGGCGTCGAGTGCCCTGCGCGTCGCCATGGAGGAGGTGCTGCGGCCACTCGGGATGAACGTGACGCACTACTCCTGTCTCGAGCTGCTGGCACAGCGGCCGGGTCTGTCGAACTCCGAGCTCGCCCGGGGCGCGTTCGTGACCAGGCAGACCATGAACGTGCTGCTCCACACCCTGGAACGGGACGGCTACGTCACCAGGCCCGCGCAGGCACCGGTCGGGAAGGCGCTGCCGACGCGGCTCACGCCGAGTGGCCGACGCAGCCTCGAGCAGGCGACCGTCGCGGTCCGGTCCGTCGAGGTCAGGATGCTGGCCGACCTGACCGAGACCGAGCAGTCGGATGCCTTGCGGATCCTGCGGAGCATGATCCGGTCCCTGCGCGACGACACCGCGTAGCCCGTTCCGGTGCACCCGCCGGAACTGGGATCGCCCTAAGGGAGTGTTAGGAACCTCCCGCGCGGCTTCCGTTCGGTCTGTGACTGGCGACACAGTGGTCTCCGACGGCGCAAGGCCGCGCCGATGGAGGAGGGTGCACAGTGACAACACGGGCCGGAGGTGAACGGCGAGTCGTGGCGAATGTGCTGCGTGGCTCGATCGGCAACCTCGTCGAATGGTACGACTGGTACGTCTACGCCGCGTTCAGCGTCTACTTCGCGAAGGCGTTCTTCCCCGACGGCGACCCCACCGCGCAATTGCTCTCCACCGCAGCGGTTTTCGCGGTCGGATTCATCATGCGCCCGATCGGCGGCTGGGCGCTCGGGCGCTACGCCGACCGGTTCGGCCGCCGCTCCGCGCTCACGCTGTCGGTGACGGTGATGGCCGCGGGCTCGCTGATGATCGCGGTGACACCGGGATTCGGCACCATCGGCATCGCGGCCCCCATCCTGCTGCTCATGGCGCGGCTGCTGCAGGGTCTCTCGGTCGGCGGCGAGTACGCCACCAGCGCCACCTACCTGTCGGAGGTGGCGTCGCCGGGCCGGCGCGGCTTCTACTCCAGCTTCCAGTACGTGACCCTGGTCGCGGGTCAGCTCACCGCCCTCGGGGTACAGATCATCCTGCAGCAGGTGCTCACTTCCGAGCAGATGCACAGCTGGGGCTGGCGCATTCCCTTCCTGATCGGTGCGGGCGGCGCGATCGTGGTGATGCTGCTGCGTCGCGGCATGGACGAATCCGACTCGTTCAAGGCCGTCGCGGGCTCGGCGGAGACCCCGGCCGCCGCGGGCAGCTCGCGCGGGTCGCTGCGGGTGCTGCTGCAGTACCCCAGGGAATGCCTGCTGGTGGTAGGCCTGACCATGGGCGGCACCGTCGCGTTCTACACCTACACGACCTACATGCAGAAGTTCATGATCAACACCTCGGGCATCTCCAAGGACACCGTGGCCTGGATCAACTTCGTCGCGCTGCTGTTCTTCGTGGTCCTGCAGCCGATCGCGGGCGGACTCTCGGACCGGATCGGCCGCCGCAAGCTGCTGATCTTCTTCGGGGTGGCGGGCACGCTGCTGACGGTGCCGATCATGTCGGCGCTGGCCCACACCGCCAACCCGTTCGCGGCCTTCGGCCTGATGATGACCGCCCTGGTGATCGTCACCGGCTACACCTCGATCAACTCGATCGTGAAGGCCGAACTGTTCCCCACCAAGATCCGCGCGCTCGGCGTCGGCCTGCCGTACGCGCTCACCGTCGCGGTGTTCGGCGGCACCGCCGAGATGATCGCCCTGGCGCTGAAGAAGGCCGGGCTCGAGTCGCTGTACTTCTTCTACGTGGCCGGGTGTGTGGCGATCTCGCTGCTCACCTACTACTTCATGCGCGAGACGTCGGCCGAGTCGACCATCGACGCCGAAGCCGCCGTCGAGGCCACGCCGGTCGAGCCGGAGCGGGCGATGGCCACCGTGCGTGGCTGACCGTCCGGCAACCGCGCCGGTCCTGCCCCTGTGGGAGGATCGGCGCGTGCGGCTTGCGGTGGTCGAGGACGACGACGGAGTGGGTGACGCCCTGGTCGAGGCGCTCACCGCGCGCGGCTACCGGGCCGAGCGCCTGCGCCGGGGCGCCGATCTGCTCATCGCCCACCGCGGCTACGACGCGGTCCTGCTCGACCTCGGCCTGCCGGACGCCGACGGGCTGCAGATACTGCGCCAGCTGCGCGAGGTCAGCGCGATCCCGGTCCTGATCCTGACCGCCCGCAGCGACGAACGTTCCATCGTGCGCGGCCTGCGCGGCGGCGCCGACGACTACGTGGTGAAACCGCCCCGTATCGCCGAGCTGATGGCGCGGCTCGAGACGGTGCTGCGCCGGGCGGCGGCCGTGGCCCAGCAGGCCAGGACCGAGGTGATCACCGGGGATGTGCGGGTGGACCTGCGCGCCCGAGTAGTCGAGGTCGCCGGGACCCCGATCTCGCTCACCCAGAAGGAATTCGAGCTCGTCGAGGCGCTGGTGGAACGGCCCGGCGCCGCGGTGAGCAGGCAGCAGCTGATGGACCGTATCTGGGGCGACGCCTTCGTCGCGGTCTCGCGCTCGCTCGATGTCCACATGACCGGGCTGCGCGCGAAACTGAACCGGCCCGGCCTGATCACCACCATCCGTGGCTACGGCTACCGGTGGGGCGAATGACCCGCCGAGGACGCGCATGCGACGCCGGCTGCTGATCGCGCTCACCGTGTTCGCCGCGCTCGCCGTGCTGGCGTTCGCGATGCCGCTGTCGCTGACCGCGGCCACCAGCCGAACCCAGCACTTGGTGCTGGGCCGGTCCGGCGACGCCGACCGTTTCGCCACCCTGGCCGACGCCGCCGGGTCGGCGGGCGGGGTACGGGCACTCGCCGACGAGGTGACCCGCTACCACGAGCTCTACGGGGAGAACGTGCTGGTCGTGGACGCGCGCGGGGCGCCGATCGTCAATGCCGGGGTCGCGGTGGACGACCCGCGGATCCGGGCCGCGGTGGCCGCCGCGCGGCGCAACCAGCGCCCGCAGCAGGTCGATCGGCTGACGCCGTGGAGCGCGCCGGTGATGCTCATCGCGCGCCCCGTCGGCACCGGGGTGCAGGTCAACGGCGCCGTCGTGATCGAGGCGTCGACCGCGGCGGCACGCTCGGCGATCGCCCGGCTGTGGGCGTTGATCGCGGTCGGCGCGCTCGGCGCGATGGTGGTGTTCGTCCTGCTGGCGCTCGTGCTGAGCCGCTGGGTGCTGCGTCCGCTGGCCGCCATGTCCGACGCGGTCGCCGAGCTCACCGCGACACTGCCGAAGCCCCGTGGCCGCGCCCCGATCACCCGGCGGTACGGCGGTCCACCCGAGGTCCGTGCCCTCGCCGAATCCGTCGACGCGATGGCCACCGCCGTCGGCGATTCCGCCGACGCGCAACATCAGCTCGTCGCCGACACCGCCCATGCCATGCGGAACCCGCTCGCCGCCTTGACGATTCGGCTCGACTCGCTGGAAGCCGCCGTCCCCGCCACCGCGTCGGCGACCTTCCGTGCCGCCACCACCGAGGTGGAACGGCTGACCGCGCTCCTGGACGACCTGCTCCAGCTGGCCGTCGCCGAAGCGCCCGCGTCCTTCGGGACCGCGGCCTCCGCCGAGGAGCACTGCGATCCGGCGCAGGTCGCGGCCGACCGCGTCGACGCGTGGACCTCGGCGTTCGACGACGCGGGGATCCGGCTGACGGCGACACCCACCGGCCACTCCCCCGTGCCGGGCGACCGCAACGAGCGCCCGGCGGCCGCCATCAGCGCGGCCGCCCTCGCCCAGATTCTCGATGTGGCCCTGAGCAATTCGTGCCGGTACGCCGGATCCGGCGCGCACACGGCCGTCGACGTCTCGGCCGGTCCGGACTGGGTGACGGTGCGCGTCGCCGACGACGGGACCGGCGTCGCGCCCGACGAGCTCGACCGGCTCACCGCCCGGTTCTTCCGCGGTTCGACCGCGGCCGCCGGTGGCACCGGTCTGGGACTGTCGATCGCCAACGCGCTGACCAAGGCTCGGGGCGGCACCTTGACGGTCGAGGCGGTACACCCACACGGTCTCACCGTCGCGATCCGCGTCCCGGCGGTGGCGCGATGAGCGGCAGGCCGATCAGCCGTCGCCGGCTGCTGGCGCTGGCCGCGCTGGCGTCGGCGGGCGTGGTCGGCTGCGCCACGAACGACCCCGCGACGATCCGGCTCGCCTCCGGCGAAGACGGCGGCTTCTACTTCGCCTTCGCCCGGCTGCTGGCCACCGCCGCCGCGAGAAATACCGACGACCTACGCATCGAGCCGGTGGAAACCGCCGGCTCCCAACAGAATCTGCGCATGGTCGCCGACGGCGAGGTCGACACCGCGCTCGCGCTGGCCGACTCGGCGAGCGACTTCGGTGGCCGCGTGCTGGCACTGGGCCGGGTCTACGAGAACTACTTGCAATTGGCCGTCCGCGCCGACGGCCCGATCACCCAGGTCACCGACCTGCGCGGGCGCCGGGTCAACCTCGGCGCGGAGGGTTCGGGCGCCGCGGTCACCGGTGAGCGCCTGCTGCGCACGGCCGGTGTCGACCCCGCCGACGTCGCGGTCGAACACCGTCCCCTGCGCGAGGCCGCCCAGGCACTGACCGACGGCGCCATCGACGCCCTGCTGTGGGCCGGTGGCGTGCCGACCGCCGCGCTCACCGTTCCCGACCCGATGCGACTGCTCGACCTCGGCGCCTTGGCCGCCCCGATGCGGGAGGAGTACGGCCCCGTCTACGACCGCGTCGCCATCCCGGCCGACGCCTACCCGGGCAGCCCCGCGGTGCACACGATCGGCGTCGCCAATCTCCTGCTCGCCACCGCGGACCTGCCCGACGACACCGCCGCCGCCATCGTCGACCTGCTGGTCCACCACGCGGACGCGCTCGTTCCCGCCGAGGCCGCCGGCGCCCAGTTCCTCGACGGCCGCTTCCTCATCGGCACCGGGACCATTCCCCTGCATCCCGGCGCCGCCGCCGCGTACCGCCGTTGGCACGGATGACGATCAGCCCAGGTGCTTGCCGTAGAACGGCACCAGGCTCGCCAGCGCTTCCCCGGTCGGGCCCGGCTGGTCGTACAGGTCGTAGTGCGAGGCACCCTCGACCACGACGAGCTGCTTGTCCGTCGACGCGGCGCGACCGTAGCTCCATGCTCAGCCGCTGCGAGGCGAAGGCACCCACCTTGTCGCCGATGACGACGCACAGCGGCTGGGTCAGGAACACCTCCACGCGGTCGTAGGCGTCCCAGTCGGCCAGCGCGGCCTGGCGAGCGAAGTTGACGCTGGTCTTGCCGCCGGGGGCCTGGCCACGATCGGTCTTGTAGTACTCGGTGGCCTCGACGATGTCTATGTCGGTGACACCGGCCTGCTTGGCCGCCGCGACCGAGGGCGGCAGCAGATCGTTGATCACCTGGGCCTGACCGCGCGCCTCCGCGGTGCGTTGCGCGGCGATGGCCTCGAGCATGCCCATCGCGTTGTACTCCGAGAAACCTTCCCGCATCAACCGGCCGACATTGCTGCCGACGACGGTGCCCAGTGCCTTGATCCGGCGGTCGATCTTGGTGGCCGCCACCGCGTAGCCCGCGCCACCGCAGATCGCGAGCACACCGATCTTGTCCGCGTCGACATACGGCAGGGTGACCAGGTGATCGATCACGAAGCTGAAGTCGCTGGTCCGGAAACCGGGATCCTCGACCGAGCGCGGATCGCCGCCGCTGTCACCCTGGAAGCTGGCGTCGAACGCCGCCACCACGAAGCCGGCTTCGGCCAGCGCCTTGCCGTAGATATTGCCCGAGGTCTGCGCCTTGCAACTGCCGGTCGGATGGCCGGAGACGATGGTGGGATAAGCCTTCGACTCGTCGAACCCCGGCGGGAAGTAGATGTCGGTCGCGATATCCCAGGCCCAGCCCTTGACCCGCACAGTGGTGATGTTGTCTGCCATGACCTGCTCTCCCATTCGTCGGCTATCTCTTGGCTACGACACGAATCTATGACCGCGTCGACGGCCGAAGAAGGGCGGAACAGTGCATAGGAACGTTCGTTCCCAGTCGGGACCGGTGCCACCCGATCCCGACCGCTCCAGGGCCTAGCCCGCGGCCGCCAGTTCGGCCGCGCTGGTGATTTCGGCGCCGCCCGCCCGCAAACTCTCCCAGTCCTGCGTGTCGTGGCTGATCCAGACGGTGGTGCCGGGCTGGGTGCCGAGCAGTTTGAGCTTCTGCAGCGCGCTGTGCTTGTGCAGGCTGTCGACGTCGAAGGGCATGCCGATGGTGAGGTCCACGCTGGCCCGCTTGTGGGCGGCGTCGCTGGTGAGCACCAGGGTGCTTTCGTCCGGCAGGCGCAACTTCAGCCCGAGGGTGCCGGGGGTGTGGCCGGGCAGCGACAGCAAGACGACGCTGCCGTCGCCGAACATGTCGTGGTCATAGCCCGCCGGGACCTCGTTCCAGCTGATCCTGCCCGCGGCTTCGATGTCCTCGGCACGGAAGAACGGCGCGTCCAGGGTGCGCGGGGTCCGCGCGTAGCGCAGTTCGCCCGCCCCGATGAAGCCCTGCGCGTGCGGGAACAGATCCAGCCCGCCGGTGTGGTCGAAGTGCATGTGCGAGAGCACGATCCGACGGACGTCGGCGGTCCGGTAGCCGAGGGCTTCGATCTGGCGGTCCAACCGGTAGGACTCGGGGAACTCGATCTGGAACGCGGCCGCCATGTCGCCGTAGGCGGCGGCCGGATCACCGGCGCCGGCCAGGCTGGTGTCGAACAGCATCAGCCCTTCGTCGTGCTCGATCAGGAAGGCGGGCGACGGGATCGTGTCGTTCTCCCCGCCGGTGCCGAGCATCAGGATGCCGCAGTCGACGGTGAGTCGTGGGGCATCGAGCGCCCAGACTCGGCGAACGGTATCGATGGCCATGAATTCTCCTCGAATTTCAACGAGCACACCACGCCGTGCGCAATGTGATCCCTTTCACAGACAATTCGGAGACTATCGGCCGAAATGTCACCCACCAAGTGAAGTATTTCGAATACGCGCTTCACGAATCGGAAATTGACCTCGGCGGATTCCGGTGCGAGCATCGCAGTGTCAGGCGTCACACCGGGTCGCGCCAACGATCCGGCACGTTTCCGAGGGAGTAATCGATGTTGACACGGGGCGCAGTGCTGCGCGAATCACCGGGAACCTACGAAATCGTCGAAATGGAACTCGACGATCCACGGACCGGTGAAATCCGGGTCAGAATGGTGGCCAGCGGGCTGTGCCATTCCGACGATCATTTCGCCACGGGTGACCAGACCCCCGGAATTCTTCCCCTCACGGGCGGCCACGAGGGCGCGGGCATCGTGGAAGCGGTCGGGCCCGGCACGACCGGCTTCGCCGAGGGCGACCACGTGGTGTTCTCGTTCCTGCCGGTCTGCGGCCGCTGCCGCTGGTGCGCGAAGGGTCTGCAGAATCTGTGCGATCTCGGCGCGTTCCTGGCCACCGGCGCTCGCTTCGACGACCCCACCTCGTTCCGGCTCTCGCTCGACGGCGCGCCGGTCGGGCAGCTCGCCGGGCTGGGCACGTTCTGCGAGTACGTCACCGTCTCGGTGTCCTCCGCCATCCGCATCGATCCCTCCATCCCCCTCGATGTCGCGGTCCTCGCCGGCTGCGGCGTCGGCACCGGCTGGGGCGCGGCCGTCAACTCCGCCCAGGTGCGGCCCGGCGACGTCACGATCGTGATGGGGATCGGCGGGATCGGCATCAACGCGGTCCAGGGTGCCGCGCACGCGGGCGCCGGCGCGGTGATCGCCGTCGATCCCGTCCCGTTCAAGCGCGACTCGGCCTTGAAACTCGGTGCCACGCACGCGGTTTCCACCATCGAGGAAGCCGAAGAACTCGCCCGCTCGATGACGAACGGGCAGGGCGCGGACTCGGCGATCGTCACTGTCGGCGTGACCACGGGCAAGCACATCGGCCAGGCGCTGCAAGCGGTCCGCAAGGCGGGCACCTGCGTCGCCGTCGGCCTGGGCGACACCTTCGTCAAGGACGGCGATATCGACCTGCACCAGCTCATCCTGTTCCAGAAGCGGTTGCAGGGCTCGCTGTTCGGCGCCTGCGCGCCGACCGCCGACATTCCCGCCCAGCTGGCGATGTACCAGCAGGGCAGCTTGAAACTCGACGAACTCGTCACCACCCGCTACGCGCTCGACGACATCAACCAGGGCTTCGAGGACATGAAAGCCGGCCGCAACCTGCGCGGCGTCATCGTCCACCAGCACTGACGTTCCCGCAACGTCGAGCCGTACGGGGACGAGCCGCCCCGTCACATCTCCATGAGCAACAGTGAGGAAGCACGGAATGAAGACGACTGCCGCGATTCTGTGGGAGGCACCCGGCGCCTGGGACGTGCGGACAGTGGATCTGGACGAGCCCGGCGAGGGCGAGGTGCTGGTCAAGGTGATGGCCTCGGGTCTGTGCCATTCCGACGACCATTTCGCCAAGGGCGACATGCGATTCCACTCCTACCCGGCGTGCGGCGGTCACGAAGGTGCGGGCATCGTGGAGGCCGTCGGGCCTGGCGTGACCCGGGTACGGCCCGGTGATCACGTGGTGACCTCGTTCATCGCCGCCTGTGGCCACTGCCGGATGTGCGTGAACGGGCACCAGAACCTGTGCGACGCAGGCCATCTCATCACAGTCGGCACGCGCCCCGACGGCACCTTCCGCATGCACGCGGACGGGCGCGGCGTCGCGCAGAACGCGTGTCTGTCCACGTTCTCGGAGTGGACGACCGTCCCGCAGGAGTGCGTGGTCGTGATCCCCGACGACATCCCGTTCCGGACCGCCGCCATCGTCGGCTGCGCGGTGCCGACCGGGTGGGGGTCGTCGACCCGCGCCGCCGGCATCGAGGTGGGCGATGTGGTGGTCGTGGCCGGAACCGGCGGAATCGGGATGAGCGCCGTCCAGGGCGCGGCCTTCCGGGGCGCGGGCCGGGTGATCGCGGTGGATCCGGTGCCGAGGAAGCGCGACTTGTCGCTCACCCTCGGCGCCACGGACGCGGTCGAGACGATCGAGGAGGCCGGGGAGCTGGCGCGCGCCGCCACCAACGGCCAGGGCGCGGACTCGGTCGTGGTCTGCATCGGTGTCCCCACCCAGGAGCAGCTGAAGCAGTCCTACGACGCGCTGGGCAAGCGGGGCACCCTCGTGGTGACCAGCGCGGCGCCGCACACGCTGACGGAGATGTCGGTGCCGGTACTCGACCTGACCATGAGCGAGAAGCGCATCCAGGGCGCGCTGTACGGGATGGCGGGGCCGCGGAACGAGGTGCCGATGCTGCTCGAGCTCTACCGGCGCGGCGCGCTGCGGCTCGACGAGATGGTCACCACCGTCTATCAGCTCGAGCAGGTCAACGAGGCGTACGAGGACATGCACGCGGGCCGCAATATCCGCGGCGTCATCGACTTCGCCGGCAGGCACTGAGACCGCGTCCCCTCGGTTCACCCGATTCGGGTGAGGCGCGCGGACGGCGGGCGGCGCACGATTCGCCTATGGGATCGACTCCAGTTCTGGGCTCGGTGCTGTCGGTCGACGCAGCGGGCGCGAGAGCGACGACGATCTCGACGACATGGGACCGACCGAGCTGTGTACGACCCGCTGTCCGACCTTCACAGACCAGGAGATGCCAGTGAAACTCACGAGCAGTGTCTACGGGATAGCGTCGATCGCGGCGGTCGTGCTGATGACCGCCGCGTGCAACTCCGACGACACCGCGTCCACGACGACCGCCTCGACACCCCCGGCCAACACCCTGCAGAGCAGCATCGTCGCCACGGCGTCCTCGGCGGTGAGCTCCGTGCGCGACAACGTGCAGCAGACGGTGCAGGACGCGATCAACAAGATCCTGGTCGCCGCCCCGATCTCCTTCGACCCGGGCAGTTCCGACCTCGGCACGACCGACACCGTCACCCTCAAAGCGGTCGCGGCCGCCCTGCAGGGCAACGACACCAAGATCGAGGTCACCACCTACGCCCAGGACTCGAATGTGGCCACCGCCAAAACCCTGGCCGAGGCCCGCGGTGACAATATCGCGGCCGAGCTCGAGGCCGACGGCATCGACAAGTCGCGCATCACGGTGAAGTCCGACGCGAATCCGTCCGACCCGCAGGTCGACCCCGATCAGGCCAAGATCACGGTAGTCGACGGATAGGCCGGACGGCACCGACGCGGAGCGGATGTGGACGTTCTCGTAGCCGGTTCGACCGGGTTCATCGGACGGCGGCTCTGCCCGGTTCTGCAGGAGTCGGGCCACACCGTGCGAGCGATGACCCGGCATCCGGGCAACTATCGCGGGGCGGGCACCCCGGTCGGCGCCGACGTCGCCGACCGGGAGTCGCTGTATCCCGCGCTGCGTGACTGCGACTGCGCCTACTACCTCGTGCACTCGCTGACCGAGGCGGACTTCGCACGGCGCGACGCGGCGGCGGCGCGCAACTTCGGGCAGGCGGCCGCCGCGGCCGGCCTGGAGCGCGTCATCTACCTCGGCGGGCTGGGGGACGACGCCGATCGTCTCTCGGCGCATCTGCAGAGCCGCAGGCAGGTCGAAGCCCTGCTCGGCGAGGCCGGTGTCCCGGTCACGACATTGCGCGCGGGGATCATCGTCGGGCACGGCGGGATCTCCTGGGAGATCACCCGGCAGCTGGTCGAGCACCTGCCCGCGATGATCACCCCGCGCTGGGTCCGCACCCGCACCCAGCCGATCGCGGTCGACGACGCGATCCGCTACCTGGCGGGCGTGCTCGACGAGCCGCGGACGACCGGCCATACCTATGAGATCGGCGGTCCGGATGTGCTCGCCTATCTCGACATGCTGCGGCGCGTGGCCCGGATCCAGGGACGGCCGACACCGATCGTGCCCGTCCCGCTGCTCTCCCCACGGCTGTCGTCGCTGTGGCTCGCGCTGGTCACCGATGTCGATGTGCAGACCGGCCGCTCGCTCATCGACTCGATGGTCAACGAGGTCGTCGTCCACGACACCACCATCCGCGATCTCCTGCCGTTCGACACGATCGGCTACGACGAGGCGGTCCTGCGAGCGCTCGGCGAGCGCGTCGGGCTGCGGCACGACGCATGAGGACCGGCCCGTGGCCGCGGAGGAGACGGCCGAGGCGGGGCGAGCGACGGCCAGGTGAGGTCGTTGTCATCGGTCTGACCGGCGCGGCGCTGCTCGGCGCCTCGCTGGCCGCGCCGCCCGCGAGCGCCCGCTTCTACGGCCTCACCCTCGCCACGGCGGCCACCCTGACCCTCGGCGGTCTCGCCGCCACTCCACCGCCGGAGCGACCGCGCGACCGGCAGATCCTCGTGCCCGCGATCACCGGCATCGCGGCCTTCGCGGCGTTCTACGGGTGTGCCCTGATCGTGCGACGAATCCCGGTGCTGCGCAGCGCGATCACCGAGCTCCTGCGCTACGCCGATCGTGGCCGGACGCCGGCGGTGCTGCTGACCGCGCTGGCCAACGGCGCGGCCGAGGAGGTCTTCTTCCGCGGTGCCGTCTACCACGCCGCGCCACGCCGACCGGTCGCCGTATCCACCGGCGCCTACGTTCTCAACACGACCGCGACGCGCAATCCGGCGCTGGTGCTGGCCGCGGCGGTCATGGGCACCCTGTTCGGCCTGCAGCGGCGGCACACGGGCGGGATCGAGGCCTCCCTGATCACGCACCTGACGTGGTCGACCCTGATGCTGCACTTCCTGCCACCGCTGTTCCTCGACGACCACCGCCCGACATCGAAGTCCCTAGGATGACCCCATGCCAGTCACGATGAACAATGTCGGCATCGTCGTCGAGGATCTCTCGGCGGCGATCGAATTCTTCACCGAACTCGGCCTCGAACTCGAAGGCCGCGCCATGGTGGCGGGCGAGTGGGCCGGACGCGTGACCGGCCTCGGCGACCAGCGGGTCGAGATCGCCATGATGCGCACGCCGGACGGGCACAGCAGGCTCGAACTGTCGCGCTTCCTCGTGCCGCAGGTGCTCGCCGGTCCCCGCAACGCCCCGGTGAACACGCTGGGCTACCTCCGCGTCATGTTCACCGTCGACGACATCGACGACACGCTCGCTCGCCTGGGCAGATACGGCGCGCAACTCGTCAGCAGCGAGGTGGTGCGCTACGAGGACGTCTACCGCCTCTGCTACATCCGCGGCCCCGAAGGCCTGCTCATCGGGCTCGCCGAAGAACTCCGGTGACGCCGGACCGGAGAGGGCTCGTCCACGGGATCTCATCCGGGCCGGACCGGGTGCGTGGGCTCGGTCACGGCTTCGCAATCTTGCGTCCTGATTCGCCCACGACCGCAGTGCCCGAGACGTACGGTAATCACCGACCACCGTCGTCGATTCCGGCCGCGGTGGTGAACGGTGGCGGAGTCGAAAGTTGGTGAGTACTAGTGGTATCCGAGTCGGAGTTCGAAGAACTGTCGCGTCGAGCCGAGGTCGACGGTACCGCACCGCGAGTCGGTGCGATCATCGATCGCGGCGGACAGGTACTCCTACTCGCGCGCCACGACACCGGCCCGATCAAGGCCACGCTGAAGCTTCCCGGCACCACCGTGCTGC
Source organism: Nocardia sp. NPDC003269 (assembly GCF_042888005.1). NCBI lineage: Bacteria > Bacillati > Actinomycetota > Actinomycetes > Mycobacteriales > Nocardiaceae > Nocardia > Nocardia sp. NPDC003269. Next base: position 133,738 of record NZ_JBIAPA010000003.1, on the reverse strand, counting down.
CGCGCGAGCCCCTCGCCGACGCGGTCGTCCGGGGCGTGTACGAGGAAACGGGCCTGACCGTCACCGGGATTCGGCACCACGTCGGGGATTTCGACTACCTGTCCCCCGACGCGCACCCGGTGCGCCGCCTGCATTTCGCGGTGGATGTCGCGGCGACCGATCCGATCCGCCTCACCGTCCACGCCCGGTACGTCTGGGCGCCACTCGACGGCGAGCTCCTGGTGACCTCCTCCATTCGCCGCATCCTCGAGACCTACCGGACTCTCGTCCATCCCTGAGTCCGGACGCACCGAGGACGACTACGGCCGAGCGGTTCGGGCGATGCCGGTCAACCGGCGGTTGGTCACCCGCAGCTGCCGTGCGGTGCTGGTGACCAGCGCGCGCGTCTGCCCGGAATCGAGACGGCCACAGACACGCCCCCAGTGGACGGCGACCTGATCACCGACAGCCACGTCGGTCGCGAGGTGCTCGTCGTCCACTTCGGCGCGCTGGAGCGCCGGGACGGACAGCCGCAGCAGCGAACCGTCCAGGACCAGCCGCTGACAGCGGACAGCGACCGTGCTTCCGTCGCGGGCGGTCACGGTGCCCCAGGTGATGCGGCAGCTGTCCAGGATGCGGATCGGGTGTTCGTCGGCGCCGCGCCCGAGCAGCCGGGTCCAGGGGTACACGCCGAAGACGTGGAAGCCGTGGTTGGCGGCGGCTTCCACGGCGAGGTCGGCGTTCAGGTACGACCAGTAGTGCCCGGCCATCGGCGCGATGATCGCGAGCAGTTCGGTGGTGAAGGCGTCGGCGTCGAGGTCGGCGCCGATCCCGCCGCCGAGCCAGTAGGACTCGACGAGGCGCTGGTCGAGTGGATCGGGGATGCCGGTCAGTCTCGACATGGCCCGCAGGTAGGGCCAGGCGCCGGAGAACTGCCGGGCCAGGACGCGGATGTCGGCGGCGGAGCCGTGGTGCAGCGCCCGCGCGTCGGCGGGACCGCAGTAGCCGAGCCGGTTGGGCGCGTAGGCGTAGCGGGCGAACATCCCGGTCCCGTCGATGATCGCGCCTCCCGTCAGCAGATCCGTGGCAGTTGTTCTCCGGCGGGCAGATCCACCACCCTGGTCCCGCCCAGGGCGGTGCGGGCGACCACCATGCCCGGATGGTCCTCGACGCACACCCCGATGGCTTCGGCGCGGGCGCCCAGCGGGTGCGCCCGCAGGGCCGCGAGCACCCGGTCGGCGCCCTCGGGGGCGACGAAGGCGATCAGCTTGCCCTCGTTGGCGACATACATCGGATCGAGGCCGAGCAGGCCGCACGCGTCCCGGACGGCGTCGGGCACGGGCAACTTCCGTTCATCCAGCGCCACACCGACTTTCGCGACACCAGCGATCTCGTTGAGCGTCGCCGCGACCCCGCCGCGGGTCGGGTCGCGCAGCACGTGCACATCGGCGCCGGTGGCCAGCATCGCGGCGACCAGGCCGTTGAGCGGCGCGGTGTCGCTGCAGACGGTGGTGCCGAATTCGAGGCCTTCACGGCAGCTCATCACCGCGACGCCGTGCACTCCGATGTCACCGCTGACGAGCACGACGTCACCGGGGCGGGCGCGCTGCGGACGGATGTCGACACCCTCGTCGACGACGCCGATGCCCGCGGTGTTGATGAAGATCCCGTCGCCGTGGCCGGAGTCGACCACTTTGGTGTCACCGGTGACCAGCGTGACCCCGGCCGCCAGCGCGGCGGTGCCGACGGCCTCGGCCACCCGGGCGATCTCGGCGAGCGCGGTGCCTTCCTCGAGGATGAACGCCGTGGACAGCACCATCGGCCGCGCGCCCGCCATGGCCAGGTCGTTGACGGTGCCGTTGACGGCCAGGTCACCGATCGACCCGCCGGGGAACACCAGTGGTTTCACGACGAAGGAGTCCGTCGAGAACGCCAAGCGCGTCCCACCGAGGGTGAGCACCGCAGAATCGCCCATCCCGGCGTCGGCGGCGGCGCCGAACGCGGGCAGGAACAGGTGCTCGATCAGCTCACCCGACATCGCTCCCCCGCCACCGTGGCCCATCACGATGGTCGGCGAGTCGCGCAGCGGCATGGGACACACCCAGCTGTCCATGTCGAGCGCGGCCGCGTTGTCCTCACGCATGAGCCACCTCCGCGGGCAGGTCCAGGCGCCGGTACAGGTAGTAGGCCGCGCAGGCGCCTTCGGAGGAGACCATGGTGGCCCCCAACGGGTTACGCGGTGTGCACTGCTTGCCGAACGCGGCGCACTCGTGCGGCTTGATCAGCCCCTGCAGCACCTCACCGGAGCGGCAGATCGAGGATTCGGCGGTGTGCAGGTCGGTGACCGCGAACCGGTCCTCGGCGTCGTAGGCGCGGTAGCGTTCGGAGAGGCGCCAGCCGCTGTCGGGGATCACGCCGATGCCGCGCCAGGCGCGGTCGGTGACCTCGAAGACGTCGGCGAGCATCGTCTTCGCGGCCGGGTTGCCTTCGGCGCGGACCGCGCGGGGGTAGGCGTTCTCGAGTTCGTGCCTGCCGTTCTCGAGCTGGGTGACGGTGCGCCGGATGCCTTCCAGGATGTCGAGCGGCTCGAAGCCGGTGACCACCATCGGTACCCCGTACTTGTCGGCCAGCGGCGGGTATTCCTCGGTGCCCATCACGCTGCAGACGTGTCCGGCGGCCAGGAAGCCCTGCACCCGGCAGCTCGGCGATTCCATGATCGCGGCGATGGCGGGCGGGACGAGCACGTGCGAGACCAGCAGCGAGAAGTTCTCGATACCGAGCTTCTTGGCCTGGTAGACGGTCATCGCGTTGGCGGGCGCGGTGGTCTCGAAGCCGATGCCGAAGAACACCACCTGGCGGTCCGGGTTCTGCCGGGCGATGGTCAGCGCGTCCAGGGGCGAGTACACCACGCGGACGTCACCGCCTTCGCTCTTGACCCGGAACAGGTCGCGTTCGCTGCCCGGCACCCGCAGCATGTCGCCGAAGGAGCAGAAGATCACCCCGGGCTGGGCGGCGATCTCGAGCGCCTTGTCGATCACCTCGAGCGGAGTGACGCACACGGGGCAGCCGGGGCCGTGGATCATCTCGATCTCGTTCGGCAGCAGCTGGTCGATGCCGTGGCGGATGATCGAATGGGTCTGTCCGCCACAGACTTCCATGATGGCCCACCGCTGGGAGGTGGCCGCGCGGATCTGGTCGAGCAAGTTCTTCGCCAGGTCGGGGTTGCTGAATTCGTCGAGATACTTCATGACGTCACCTCCGTGTCGTCGCCGGCGCCGGCGTCGGTCGCTGCCGGTTCTGCCGTGGGATCGGGGAGCCCGGATTGTTTGGCGGCGAGGGCGAACCCGTCGCCGAACTCCTCGTTGAGCACACCGAGGTGCTCGAATTCGGCCAGTGTGCGCAACGCCGATTCCTCGTCGAGGCGCTGGATGGCGAAGCCGACGTGGACCACCACGTAATCGCCGATCGCCGCGTCCGGAATGTATTCCAGGCACACGTCTTTGTGCACGCCGCCGAAGTCGACGACCGACATCATGGTGCCGTCGCGTTCGTGCAGGCTGAGCACCTTTCCCGGGACTGCCAGGCACATCGCTGCTCTCCTTTCGCTCAACCCGCACCGGCGGCGAGTAGTTGCCCGAACGCGAGACCACCGTCGTTGGGCGGCAGTCGGCGATGGGTGATGACATGGAATCCGTTGTCGCGCAATGCAGCACGCGTCGCCGAGAGCAGCAGCGCGTTCTGGAACACCCCACCCGAGAGCGCGACGGTCGTCGGGGGCGGTGCGAAATCGAGGGCGAGGTCGAGGACTAGCGCGGCCACGGCCCGATGGAAGCGGGCGGCGATGACGGCCGCCGGGACGCCGTGTGCGGCGTCGGTGACCACGGCGGCCACGACCGGGCCGGGGTCGATCACGGCCGGGTCGGCGCTGCGCTCGAGCCCGAACCGGTAGGCGCGGGCGCCGGGGTCGACGGCCCGCGCGAGGGCCTCCAGTTCGATCGCGGCCTGGGCTTCGTAGTCGACGGTGTGGCGGACCCCGGCCAGCGAGGACACGGCGTCGAAGAGCCGTCCCATGCTCGAGGTCGGGGTGCAGCCGAAGCCGGAACCGAACTGGTGTGCCAGCACCGCCCGTTCGTCGGCCGGGCAGGCGGCGACCGAGGCGATCGTGTCCGACCATTCCATACCCGCGGACCACAGATGCGCCAGCGCCATCCGGTAGGGCCTGCGCACGCTGACGTCCCCGCCCGCCAGCGGCACGTACTTCAGGTGCGCGAGCCGCCGGTAGCCCTTGTAGCCGGCGGCCAGGACCTCGCCGCCCCAGATCGCGCCGTCGGGTCCGAATCCGGTGCCGTCGAACGCGATCCCGGTGACCGTGTCCGTGGCGCCGAGTCCGTGTTCGCCCATGACCGCGGCGATGTGCGCGTGATGATGCTGCACGGTGTGCACCGGACGGCCGTCGGCGTGGGTGCGCGCCCAGGCGGTGGATCGGTAACGCGGGTGCGCGTCGGCGACGAGCTGGGTGGGGTGCACCCCGGTCAGTTCCGCGAGGTGTTCGGCGGCGAAGCCGAAGGCGCGCAGGGTGGCCAGGTCGTCCATGTCGCCGATGTGCTGGCTGAGCCACGCGTAGCGGCCCTCGCCCACCGCGCAGGTGTTCTTCAGGTCAGCGCCGACGGCGAGCGTCGGCGGCACCGGGACGGGCAGGGTCAGCGGGAGCGGGGCGTAGCCGCGCGAGCGGCGCAGGGGCAGTTCGGTGCCGTCGACGACACGCACCACCGAGTCGTCGCACGGGGTGAGGATGCGGCGATCGTGGGCGAGCCAGCCGTCGGCGAGGCCGGCGAGGCGGGTGCGGGCGTCGGCGTCTTCGAAGCAGATCGGTTCGCCACCGAGATTGCCCGAGGTCATCACCAGGACCCGCGGGCCGGGCGGGTCGCCGGGGAGCCCGAACAGCAGCAGGTGCAGTGGCGTGTAGGCCAGCAGCACGCCCAGGTCGGGGTTGCGTGGCGCGATCGAGGGGGCGAGCGCGTCGCCGCGACGCGGCAGCAGGACGATCGGCCGTTGCGGGCCGCCGAGCAGTGCGGCGGCGTTGTCGTCGACCTCGGCGATCGTGCGCGCGGTGGCCAGGTCGGCGACCATGACGGCGAAAGGTTTGTCGCCGCGCCGTTTCCGGCGGCGCAGGGTCGCCACGGCGGACTCGTCGGCGGCGTCACAGGCGAGGTGGTAGCCGCCGATGCCCTTCACGGCGAGGATTCCGCCCTGGCGCAGGAGGTTTCGGGCCGACTCCACCGGGTCACCCGGCCCGGACCAGGTCAGCCGGGGGCCGCAGTCGGGGCAGGCGATGGGTTGGGCGTGGAAGCGCCGGTCGGCCGGGTCGGCGTACTCGGCGGCGCAGCGCGGGCACATCGGGAAGTCGGCCATCGACGTGCTCGGCCGGTCGTAGGGCAGTGCGGCGATGATGGTGAACCGCGGACCGCAGTTGGTGCAGTTGATGAACGGGTGCCGATAGCGGCGGTCGGCGGGATCGGTGAGTTCGGCGGCGCAGTCGGCGCAGATCGCGACGTCGGGTGAGGCCAGGGTGCGGCCGCCACCGTCGCGAGTGGTGTCGGCGATGCGGAATCCGGTGCCGCCGAGGAGTGCGACGGTGCGCTGCTCGACCGATTCGACGACGGCCAGCGGAGGCGGACGCTCGCGCAGTCGCCGCGCGAACTCGTCCAGATCGGCGGGCGCGCCTTCGATCTCGACGATCACCCCCGAGCTGTCGTTGGACACCGACCCGGCCAGGGACAGTTCGGCGGCGGTGGTGTAGACGAAGGGCCGGAAGCCGACGCCCTGCACCACCCCGCGAACCACGAGGCGACGGCGTTGCCGGTCGGCGGTCATGGCTGTTCGCCTCGGCCGAGCAGGTTCAGCCCGGCCAGCGCGGTGGCGGCACCGGCCTCGTCGGTCTTCTCGACCGCCAGCCCCATGTGGATGATCACCCAGTCGCCGGGGTGCACCGGATCCTCGTCCAGCAGACCGATATTGACCTTGCGGTCCTCGCCGGAGACCGTGACCAGGGCGAGCTGCCCGTGGTAGCCGTCGAGGATCTCCACGACCTGGCCGGGAATGCCGAGGCACATGGTTCATCCCTCCGATCGGTTCGGGTCGGGCACCCGCGCAGCCGAGGCCAGTCGGGTGAGTACCTCGGCCACCGCGACCACGGCCGGGTCGACCGCCGCGAGGACCGGTGCGGACAGTCCGATGCCCTCCGCCACCGAGTGGACCTGGCAGCCGACGACGACGGTCGGCGGCAGGGTTCCGCCGAGCGCGCGCACGCTCGCGAACACGGCGTCGGGGTTCATGGCGTGCGCGTCGAGCTGCGCGGCGCCGGTGGCGTCGGGTTCGGCGTGGAAGACCGACAGCGCGCCGGGGGTGCCGCGATCGGGGATCGCGTCGACGAGGACCAGCGCGTCCCAGGCGTCGAGCAGGTCGTAGGCCAGGTGCATGCCGCGGATGCCGTAGTCGACGACGCGCACGTCCGCCCCGTGCGGCGGGAGCCGTCGCACCACTTCGGGCCCGAAACCGTCGTCGCCGAGGAAGATGTTCCCGATCCCGGCGACGAGCACCCGCGCCGTCATCTCACATCCGGCGCATCTTCAGGTAGCGCTGCAGGTCCGGGATCGACCGGACGCCCAGGACCGCGGCGACGGTCGCCACCACCGCGGCGCACGCCACCGCGATCATTCCTATCGTGGCCATGATTGACCTCTTCTCTCATTCTCGTCGGCTGTCGAGTGGTTCGATCTCCTCCGGGGCGAAATACAGGTAGCGGCCGTACCATTCGTGCAGTTCGGCGGCCGGGTCGTCCTCGATGACCACGCCGACGTGCGCCTGCCCGTCGACATCGGCGTGCACCGTGACGACCCGGGCGATCCGGCCGTCGTAGAACAGGTCGTGCGCGTCGGCACGCCGCGACGGATGCAGGCGGACCCTGGTGCCGCTGCGCACCCGGACCGCGCCGACCATGACCGCGTCGGACTCGGGCCGAACGGCGTTGTCGGCCGCCGGGTCCCACCAGTCGACACCGTCGGGCACCTCCGGGATCAGCGCGGCGGCGTCGGCGTGGGGATCGCGCAGCACCCCGTGCAACTGTTGGAGGGTCTCCGGGGTCATGGCGTCGCAGCGGTCGATGATCTCGGCGGCCCGTCGATCGGTCGCGCGGGCGGCGGCCTTCTCCTGATCGGTCATGGTCATCACCCGCAGGGTCAGGATCTCGTCGATCTCGGTGGAGTCGAACAGCGGTCCTTCGCTCTGCTCGGCGATCTCGGGGTGGTCGTAGAGGATGATCGGGGAGATCAGCACGATGCTGTGGTCGCCGGGCGGCCCGGCCAGCACCGGGAAGCAGCGGTGCTGGACACAGCGGGCCACGGCGGCCTCGGCGTCGGGTGGGGGTTCGAGCAGCGAGACGAACGAGCCGTCGTCGACCTCGGCGATGACGTGCGCGCCGATGAGGGAGCGGGCCATCGCGTCGGGCTGGTCGGCCGCCGGGGCACCGATATTGCGCAGGATCACGCTCAGCCGCGTCCAGCGCCCGTCGGGTTCCACCGCCACCTGCAGCTCACCGTCGAGGTGCTCGCGGGTGCGGACCAACCGGCCTGCCGGTGTCCCGTCGGGTCCCGGGATCGCCTCGACGTCGGTTCCGCCCGGAATCGACAGGCGTGCCGTCGAATCGGCCGGCCGCAGCGGCCCGATCCGCTGCTCGCATTCGACCGCCTCGTCCCAGCCGATCCACGATCGCCCGCCGATCGCCAGCTCGGCGACCGGGACGCCCCCGGCATCCTCGACCGCGCGGCGCTGCAGCTGCAGGAACCGGACGGTCAGGGTGATCGAGGTGCGTGCACCCGCGGCGAGCAGGCACTGGGCCGACAGCTCCGCGTCCTCCCCCAGACCCGCCGCGGCCGCACCGGCCGGGCCGAGGACGCCGAACTGCCAGCGCGACTGGTTCTTCGCCGAGTTCGCGCGGTACGGGTACAGCAGGTAGCCCTCGTAGAGCACCGCGTCGGCGACCGCGCGTGCCCTGGCTCGTGATCGCGTCGGGTCGGCGCTCATGAGGTGTCCTCGGCGGTGTCGAGCAGCCGGGCGACCGCGTCGTCGAAGCCGAGCAGTCCGTGCTCGGACTTGTAGGCGACGATCGCGTCGAGGGTGTCGCGGCGCAGCCGCAGCCAGCCCGAGTTCGGGAAGTGCGCGGTCATCAGGTCGTCCCACACCGAGACCGGCATCTCGAACTTGTCCTCGCGGTCCCACGGGATCTGCTGGATCGCGAAACCGGTGGCGCCGCGGATGAACACGGTGCCGCTGAACAGGAAGATCAGGGGCACGGTCCCCTCGCGCAGCGCGTGCAGATACTTGGTGCCGCTCACTTCGAAGTCGTAGGTGCACGGCATCGGCAGGTCGACCTGGGCACCGCCGTGGAATCCGGGAACCATGGTGGCGCAGTGCATCCAGAGGAAGGAACGCTGGGTGTCGCGCCAGCGTTCGCGCGGCCCGAACAGGTCGATCAGGCCCGCGCTCTCCTCGTCGGTGTAGCCGCGCCGGTGCGGTTCGATCCGCACCTGCGCGCGCAAGGCGATGGCGTGCACCGGCTCCTCGCCGAGCGCGGCGATCCCGACGCGCGCGGTCAGGGTCGGCGTCACGGCGTAGGGCTCGGGCGCGATGCCGAGGACCGCGAAGGTCGTCGAGTAGGCCGGGCACATCACACACCCCCCGGCCGGGCCCGCGCCGACACCGTGGTGAAGAACTCGTCGAGGTACCGGTGCACGTCCTGGCCGCCGTCGAACCCGCGCCACAGCAACCGCATCCGGCCGACGAACTCGTAGCAGGCGTCGATCGGCAGCAGCAGACAGTCGGCCTCGGCGGTGCCGCGCTCGGGGACCCGGATCATCAGCGCCTCGACATCCGGGACGGCCACATCGATCTCCGGGTGCCGGTCGAGCAGGGTGCGCCACTCGTCGAGGGGCAGTTCGGATTCGGTGGCGCCCGTCGGTCCCGGATAGAACGCGACGGTGCGGCCCAGCGCGGAATTGTCGAAGAAGAACGCCAGGCCCACCGGGATCTCGAGCGCGTCCCACTCGCCGTGGCCGAGCGCGAACTCCGGGAAGCTCAGGTACCGGTCGGGCACCGCCCGGTACCGCAGGGCGGCGTTCTGATCGGTGAACAGCAGGTAGCAGCCCCGGCACACGCACAGTAGCTGGCGCCCTTCGACATTCACCACGTGCTGGTGCTCGGCGGTGAGGGACTCCGCGCACATCTCGCACCGCTCGCCCGCCGCGACGGCGGGCTTGCGGTCGACGGTGAGGCGCCGCAGCACCCCCAGCGGAGAACTCACCCGGCCACCCCCACCGGAACGGCCACCGACAGTTCGCCGGCGCGCACGAGCAGCGGCAGCGGTTCGAGATGGCCGTCGCCGTCCACCCTGGCACCGGCGTGGACGGCGTCGTAGTGCGCTCGGCAGGTAGGACAGCGCAGGACCGCGTCCCCGACCGGGAATCCGACCCGCCGCTGCAGCGCGGCGCCGGCCAGGGAGTGGTCACACGCCGGACAGTGATCCCGGTAGACGAACAGTTCGTCGCCGACCCGGCAGGCGAGCACCGCGTACCCACCGATGGCGAAGCCACCGACCTCGCCGGCGCCCAGCTCCCCCAGCTCGGGGACCGCGATCCAGCTCCCGTGCTGCTCGGCCACCGGATGATGCTCGGCATGCACCCGGGCGAACAGCGAGTCGGCCGAGATCAGGGCATCGGACGACACCGGTTGCGCGGCAGCGACTTCGATCGATTCGATCTCCGGCGCCGCGGCGCGCACCGCGTCCTCCACGGCCAGTTCCAGGGTCACCGAGGACGACGGGCAGGTCCGGCAGCTTCCGGACAGTTCCAGGCGCACGACGCCGTCGACGACGCCGAGCAGCTCGACATCACCACCGTGGGACCCCAGGTACGGGCGCACACTGTCGAGGGCCGCGCGGACCCGGGTGTGCACATCGTGCGGATGCAGGCCGTGCACCAGCAGCAGGCTCGCGACGAGGTCGTCGGCGACGAGCCGGTCGCGCACGTCGTCGTCGACGACCGCGAGCACCCGGGCCAGCCCCTCGCCGTAGAGATCGGAGACCTCGCGCACCAGTTGCTCGGCGCGCTCACGGGCGACGACCCCACCCGCCGAACTGGCGTCGAGCAGGGTCTCGATCCGCTCGCCTGCGCCGCGCCATCGGTCTCGGTCGATCGCTGCCTCGTCGTGCTCCCCCGGCCGATCCGGCATCACCGTTACTCCCCGGTGAGAGTCTGGGTGGGCGAGTGGAGTTTCTCCAGCGTCTTGCCGTTGCCGAGGTACATGTGCACCCCGCACGGCAGGCACGGATCGAAGCTGCGCACGGTGCGCATGATGTCGATGCCCTTGAAGTTCTCGCGGTCGTTCTCCTCGAAGATCGGCTGGCCCTGTACCGCGTCCTCGTACGGGCCCGGCGTGCCGAAGCTGTCGCGGGGGTTGGCATTCCACGGCGTCGGCGGATACGGGTGGTAGTTGGCGATCTTGCCGTCCCTGATCACCATGTGATGCGACAGCACCCCGCGCACCGCCTCGGTGAATCCGCAGCCGATGCCCTCGTCCGGCACCTCGAAGTGCTCCCACGTCTTGGTCCGCCCCGCCCGGATCTCCACGAGCGCCTGCTCGGCGAAATGCAGCGCACAGGCCGCGGCGTAGGCCTGGAAGTAGGTGCGGGCGCGATCGCGTTCGATGGTGTTGCTGCCGAACGCGGGGATCGTCCATTCGAGGCTGACCGGCCCCTTCAACGCGGTCTTGGGCAGGTTGATCTGCACACTGTGCCCGGTCGACTTCACGTAGCCGATATCGACCAGCCCGGCCAGCGCCGTCGACCACAACCTGGCCAGCGGTCCGCCACCGGTGTCGAGCGCCAGATGGTCGGTGCCGTCGAACCAGCGCGGCGACATCACCCAGCTGTACTTGTCGTCCATGTCGCGCTTCTGCGGCTTGGGATTGGTGTGCTGGTTCCAGGGGTGGCGCCGGTCGACCGGATTACCGAGCGGGTCGGTCTTCACGAACATCTCCTGATCGGTCCAGTCGTCGTAATACGAACTGCCCAACAGGATTCGGATGCCGAGATTGATGTCGACCAGGGAGGTGGTCACCAGTTTTCCGTCGACGACCACGCCGGGGGTGACGAACATCCGCCGACCCCACTCCTCCATGTCCTTGTACGCGAAATTGCACACCTCCGGGTCCTGGAAGGACCCCCAGCAGCCCAGCAGGGTGCGCCGCAGGCCGACCTGTTCATACCCGGGAAGCGCCTCGTAGAAGAAATCGAAGAGGTCGTCGTGCATCGGTACGACCTTCTTCATGAATTCGACGTAGCGCATCAGGCGCGTCATGTAGTCGGTCATCAACTGGATCGTCGCGACCGTGCCCACGCCGCCGGGATACAGCGTCGACGGGTGCACGTGTCTGCCTTCCATCAGGCAGAACATCTCGCGGGTGTAGCGGCTCACCTGCAGCGCTTCCCGATAGAACTCACCGGTGAACGGATTCAGCGCGCGCATGATGTCGGCGACCGTGCGGTAGCCGTGCTCCGCAGAGTGCGGGGCCGGGGTCTTCTCGGCCTGGGCGAGAACGCCGGGATTGGTCTCGGCGACCATCTTCTCGCAGAAATCCACGCCGACCAGATTCTCCTGGAAGATGTTGTGGTCGAACATGTATTCCGCGGCCTCACCGAGATTGACGATCCACTCGCCCAGGTGCGGCGGTTTCACCCCGTAGGCCATGTTCTGGGTGTAGCACGAGCAGGTGGCGTGATTGTCGCCGCAGATACCGCAGATGCGGCTCGTGATGAAGTGCGCGTCGCGCGGATCCTTGCCCCGCATGAAGATCGAGTAGCCGCGGAAGATGGACGAGGTGCTGTGACACTCGACCACTTCCCGGTTCTCGAAATCGATCTTGGTATAGATTCCCAGGCTGCCGACGATGCGGGTGATCGGGTCCCAGGCCATCTCGACGAGACTGTCCGGTTCGATCTTCTTGTGCGACGGCTCGGGGATGATCGCAGTCATTCCAATCGCCTCCTACCAGGTGCGGGTGGCGCCGGATTCCAGCTTCTCGCCCTTGTGCCGCCAGCGCGGCTCCTTGTCGACCGTGCGTCCGGTGATGTGGCGCAGGCTGCGGATCACCGACCCGTACAGCCCTGATGCCGTCGAGGAGATCTTCCCGCCCGGCGGCTCGTCCATGAACGGCATGAATTTGTCCGGGAACCCCGGCATGGTGCAGCCGATGCAGATGCCACCCACATTCGGGCAGCCACCGACGCCGTTGATCCAGCCCCGCTTGGGGACGTTACATTTGACCACCGGGCCCCAACAGCCCAGTTTCACAATGCATTTCGGTGAGCCGTATTCGTCGGCGAAGTCACCTTCCTCGTAGTAGCCCGCCCGATCGCAGCCTTCGTGGACGGTGGCGCCGAACAGCCATTTCGGCCGCAGCGCCTCGTCGAGGGGAATCATCGGCGCCTGTCCGGTGGCCATGTAGAGCAGGTAGGTCAGCGTTTCGGACATGTTGTCCGGGTGGGCCGGGCAACCCGGTACGCACACGATCGGGATTCCCGCCTTGGATTTCCAGTCCCAGCCGAGGTAATCGGGCACCCCCATCGCGCCGGTGGGATTCCCCGCCATGGCGTGGATGCCGCCGTAGGTGGCACAGGTGCCGACCGCGACCACCGCGGTGGCCTTCGGGGCCAGCCGATCGAGCCATTCGCTGGTCGTCATGGGCTGACCGGTCGCGGGATCGTTGCCGAAGCCGCACCAGTAGCCCTCCTCGTGGAGCTGTTCGTTCGGAATGGAGCCCTCCACGACCAGCACGAACGGTTCGAGTTCACCGCGGTCGGCTTTGAAGAACCATTCGAGGAAATCGTCGGCGCCGCCGGTGGGACCGCATTCGAAATCGATCAACGGCCAGTGCACCGCGATCTGTGGGAGCCCGGGAAGAGCGCCGAGGGCGATCTCCTCGATACTGGGCTGCGTCGCGGCGGTCAGCGCGACCGAATCACCGTCACAACTGAGGCCTGCGTTGATCCACAGCACGTGGATGAGGGCCTGTTCTGCTTTGATTGCTTCCTGGGTGGGCATGGGCTGTGCCACTTTCTGAAGCGGGGCATCGCAGGCTCGTGGTGGCCCACGATGTGATCCTGATCACGTCAGTCTATGTCTCCGCTGAGTGATCCTCAATAGTTGCCGAGCGCTGCCGCCGCAGCCACTCGTACCACTGCGTCATGCCGGAACCGCTGGTCACCGACAGTGGCAGGATCTGCGCGTGCGGGTTGATCGCGGTCGCGTATTCCCGGCATTTGTCCAGGTCGAAGTCGACATACGGCAGGAGATCGATCTTGTTGACCAGGACCAGTGATGCCGCCGCGAACATGTGCGGGTACTTCAGCGGCTTGTCGGTGCCCTCGGTCACCGAGATCACCACGACTTTGCCGCGCTCGCCGAGGTCGAACAACGCCGGGCACACCAGGTTGCCGACGTTCTCGACGAACAGCAGGGTGCCGGGCGCTGGATCCAGCGTCTCGAGCGCGCGGTAGATCATCTCGGCGTCGAGATGACAGCCGGCGCCGGTGTTGATCTGCACCACCCGGCAGCCCGTCGCCCCGATCCGCTCGGCGTCGAGCAGGGTCGCCTGGTCACCCTCGATCACCGCGATGGGCACCTCGGTGAACTCGCGGATGGTGCGTTCGAGCAGCGTGGTCTTGCCCGCGCCGGGTGAGCTGGTCATGTTCAGCGCCAGGATGTCGCGGGCGGTGAGCCAGTCCCGGTTGCGCTCGGCCAGGAGGTCGTTCTTGGCCAGGACCTTCTGCTCGAGGGTGATGGTCTCGGTCGCCGACAGGTGCACGTGATCACCGTCGTGACCATGACTGTGCCCGTGGTGCTCGTGCTCGTGCTCGTGCTCGTGCTCGTGCTCGTGCTCGTGCGGGAGGGTGATCACCGCGGCGTCGTCGTCGCCACATCCACAGGTTGCGCACATTCTCGGCTCACTTCCATCGACCGGATTCGGAGTTCGTGCCCGGCGCTGATCGCCACATCGGCGCTGCCGCATTCGCACAGGACAATCGGTTCGAGCACGGTGAACTCGGCGCCGCAACGTCGGCAGGCCGCACGGCCGGGCACCACGTCGATCTCGAGGCGCGCGCCCTCGGCGAGAGTTCCCTCGGCGGCGAGTTCGAAGCAGAACTGCATCGCCTCCGGGACGACCGCGCACAGTGCGCCGACCTCCAGGAGCACGCTGTGCACCCGCGCTCCCGCCGCGTGTTCGCAGACGGCGTCGATGACACTCTGGGTGATCGCCATTTCGTGCATCGCAGTCTCGGCTCGTCGAGGGAGGAACCCACTGCTGAGGCTACTCCTCGGCAACCCGCCGACGCGACGGCCGAGTGTTCAGCTGAGGCGGTGCGCGGCGAGCAGGGCGGTATCGCCGAGGATGTCGGCGGTGGGGCCGTTGGCGACGACTTCGCCGCCGTCGAGGATGACGACCCGGTCGCAGATCCGTTGCGCGTAGGGCAGATCATGGGTCACCACGAGCATGGTGGTCGGCAGCGACAGCAGGATCTCGGCCAGCTCGCGGCGGGCCACCGGATCGAGGTTGGCGGCGGGCTCGTCGAGCACGAGCACCTCGGGCCGGCACGACAGCACCGTCGCCAGCGCGGCCCGACGGCGTTCCCCCAGTGACAGGTGCGCCGGTGAGCGCCCGGCCCGATCCGTCATCCCCACCGCGGCGAGCGCCTCACGGACGCGATCGGCCAGGGCCTCGCCGCGGACACCGAAGTTGGCGGGCCCGAACGCGACGTCCTGTTCGACGGTCGGCATGAACAGCTGGTCGTCGGGGTCCTGGAACACCACCCCGACCCGTTCCCGGATCTCGCGCACACTGTCGCGGTCCAGCCGCAGACCGCCGATGTGCACCTGTCCCGAGGTGGCGGTGAGCACCCCGTTCAGGTGCAGCATCAAGGTGGACTTGCCCGCCCCGTTGGGCCCGAGAACGGCCACCCGCTCCCCCGGCGCGATCTGCAGGTTCACCCCGTTCAGCGCGCCGGTCCCGTCGGGATAGGCGAAGGTCAGGTCGACCACGCGGACCGCGGGTGTCGTCGGTTCGGTCACCGCACCATCCAAGCAGCAGCGCAGACGACGATCGCGGCGGCCGCGGGCAGGCAGCCGAGAAGCCACTGCCTGCCGGTGGCGGACGGGGTGCCGACATCGGGCACGGCGCCGTCGAATCCGCGCGACAGCATCGCCAGGTGGACCCGCTCGCCACGTTCGTAGGACCGCAGGAACAGGGTGCCCGCACCGCGCGCGGTCGCCCCGGCCTGGCGCAGGGTGCGCGGATCGTCGCCGCGCGAGATCCGCGCCAGCCGCATCCGTGCCGCCTCGGCGACCAGCACGTCGACGTAGCGCAGCATCAGCACCACGATCATGACGATCGTGCCCGGCACCCGCAGCCGGGTCAGCCCTTCGGGCAGGGCGCGCACGCTCGTCGTCGCGGCCAGGGTCAGTGAAATACCCACGCCGATCGTGCCTTTCGCGATGATGCCCCACGCGGCGTACAGGCCGGTCACCGACAGCGACAGCCCGAGGACCTCGGTGCGGGGTTCGCCGGCGGCGAAGGGCAGCAGAACCGCCAGCACGACGAAGGGCAGTTCGATGAGCAGCCGAGGCGCGATCCAGCGCAGCGGGATTCCCCACCATCGCCACAGCGCGAGCAAGCCGAGGGCATAGCAGCCGAACGGCCACAACAACTCCCGCGGGGTCGCCACGACCGCGAACACCGCGACCACCGCGCAGACGATCTTCACCTCGGCCGGCGCTCGATGCGCGGGCGAGTTCCCCGCCAGATACAGGCGGTGGACCGGGCCGCTCACCTACTCCGGCTCCGCGTCCGACAGCACCGCGGCATCATCGGCACGACCCGCCGGGCGCGTCCCGCTCCGCCCGATCCGGATCGTGCGGACCACCGCGAACAGCACGGCGAAGGCCGCCGCGACGCCGACGATGCCCGCCAGGCCGGCCAGCTCGCTGTTGCCGTCGATCGCGTAGTCGGCCAGCGGTGAACCGGCGAACCGGTGTTCCTCGGCGCTCTGGGCGATGCACTCACCCCGCAGTTCCTCGCCGCCGTCCACCTCGACCGTGGTGCACCCACGCTGGGTGGTGGCGTCGAGCCCGTCCGGATGGGAACTCGCGGCGTAGGACAGCACGCCCGCGACGAGTACGGCAGCCGCGGCGAACGCCCACAGGAATCCGGTGAACGACAGCCGCGCGCGAGCGGGAGACGCCGTGGCGGACACCGGTTCCGCCGCGCGGAGCACGTAGACCAGGTCGGGCCGCGCGTTGAACACCGCCACCACCGTGATCGCGGTGATGATGCCCTCCCCGATCCCGATCAGCGCGTGCGTGACGAACATGTAGCCCGCGACGGCGCCGACCGTGGAGCCCGCGGCACCGCCGATCGCATACTCGACGACGAAACCCATGGCAGCACAGAGTGTTCCGATGAGCGCGGCGACGAAAGCCACGATGCCGATACCGGTGTCGGTGCGCCTGCGCAACAGCGACACCCCGGTGCGGGCGACCAGATATCCCACGCCGACACCGATGAGCGCCATATTCGTGATGTTGGTGCCCAGTGCCGTCAGCCCACCGTCGGCGAACAGCAATGCCTGGACGACCAGCACGATCGCCACGCACAACGCCCCGAGATAGGGCCCGACCAGGATGGCGGCCAGCGCCCCGCCCAGCAGGTGCCCGCTCACGCCGGGCAGGATCGGGAAATTCACCATCTGCACCGCGAAGATGAACGCGGCGACGAGTCCGGCCATCGGTGCCGCTCGCTCATCCAGCTCGGCCCGTGCTCGCCAGCCCGCGAACCCGAGCCCCACTGCCGCGATCCCCACGAAGATCAGCGACGTCGGCGCATCGACGATCCCGTCGCTCATGTGCATTGCCACGGTATTGCCGTTCACCTATCAGAACACTACGCCCATTATCTGTCCATGTGAACAGATAATGGGATATCGGGCCGCGAGGTCGACCAGATGCGACCCGAATGCGAGGCGACTAGACTCCGATGATGGAGCGCCGCAGCGAAGCCGCGCGCAGCCGTCGCGGACGTGATCACCGGTCGCCGTTCGACCGGTTCGTCGAGCAGGCCGAGCTGCGAGTGAGTCAGGCTCCGTTCTTCTTTCTCTGCGCCGGAATCGTCGCCGCGTGGTTGATCAGCCTGCCGTGGTGGACGGATCTCAAAACCTGGCAGGTCGCCATCCACACCGTCGCCAGCGTCTTCACCCTGTTGTTGGTGGTGCTACTCGAGAACGCGGGCCGCCGCGCGAGCGAGGCCGCGCAGGAGAAACTCAATGTCATCGCCGAGGCGCTGGCCACGCTCATGACCTCGTCGGCGTCCACCGATCCCGAACTCCGCGCGGCGGCGGAACGGCTGCGAGAGTCGGTCGGACTCGAGGAACGCCACTGACCCGGCAGCGCCGGGTGGCGACGCCCAGCTGGAGTGACGCACCACACAGGTAAGGCTAAGCTTAGTTCTGGCACACTTTTCGGGTGCTCTTCTTCGATGGACCCCGTGGGCTGGTGCACTACCGGCGTTGGCAGGTAGCGAGCCCTCGCATGGGGGTGATTCTGCTGCACGGCCTCGGCCAGCAGAGCGCGGACTACCACCGGTTCGGCAGGTTCCTGAATCGCCACGGCATCGAGGTCTGGGGCATCGACCACATCGGGCACGGCTTGAGCGAAGGCGAGATCGACGGACTCCCGTCGGTGGACGAGCTCGCCGCCTCGGCCTCGCAGCTCATCTCCATCGCCCACGCCGCCGACACCGCAATTCCGCTCGCCGTCGTCGGACACTCGCTCGGAGCGGGCACAGCACTCATCGCGATGCAGTCCAATCCATCAGCCGCACAATATATTTCCAGCGTCGCTCTCACCGGGACGCCCGAACGCGCGCACACTCTCGCCGTGCCCGCCCCCGAGGTACCGACGTTGGTCCTGCACGGCCAGGACGACCGGCGCGCGCCGATCGGCCCGATCAGGAGCTGGTGCGTGGACAAGCCGACGGTCGCGCTGAGGGAGTTCGCCGATGCCGGACACGATCTCCTGCACGAGCCGGTCCACCACGCGGTGTCCACCGCGATCGTCGAATTCGTGCTCGCTCGACTGTCGACGGACCTCGGTCCCGCGTCGCACCACGAAGCCCCGAACCCGCCCTCGTCGGCGCCGCACCGCGCATCCGCCGGACGCCGCTCCGCGCTACGCCCTCGCCTCCCACTCCCGGTGGGCTGAGCAACCTCCCGGACCCGGCGAGTCAAGGGCCCGCCTCGTCATCGACGACTCGGTCCAGCGGGGCTGATCTCGCTCAGGAGTTGCGTCGCGACCGCGGTCACGTGGGTGGCGAACGCGTCCCTGTCGGTACCGAGACTGCCTTCCGTCCACTCGACGAACAGCGAGATCAGGGCACCGAAGAGGGCGGAGAAGCGCATCCGCACACCGGGATCGTCCGGCGAGCCGGTGACGTGATCGCCGAGTACGGCCAGGGTGATCGCCGGAATGGTCTCGCGCACATAGCCCCGCAGCCGCGCGTCCGCCACCGGCTCGATCAGCAGAATGCGACAGATCCGCGGATCGGCCTCCATGAGCCGGGCCGCGGCCTCGAACACGGCGTGCAGATCGCCGGACGCCGCCGCCGGCGCGACGGCTTCCTCCAAGCGGGACAGCGCCGCCTGGTACACCGCGTGCAAAAGCCCATCCGTATCGGCGAAGCTCTCGTAGAAGAACCGCTGACTCAACCCCGCCGCACGGCACACCGAGCGCATCCCCAGGGCGGAAACACCCTGCGTGCCAACCATATCGACACCGACATCGATCAGGCGCGCCCGCCGATCGGCAGCGCGGCCCTCGGCAGTCTGCCCGCCGTAGCTCCTTGACACGGCACCACTTTACAAGAACCATTCCCATCAGGAAGCAGGTGCTTCCGGATGGAGAAAGCGATGTTCACCGACGAACAGTTCCAGCTGTCGCTGCGACAGCCACGCCTGGCGCAACCGATCCCGGCGGTGTTGACCAACCGCGCCGAGCCGGTCGATGTCCTCGACGAAGCCGCGCTGACCGCCATGACCCGCACATGGTTCGACGACTACGAGAAGAAGATCGAGTTCTACGCCGGGCACGGCCTCGATATCGCCTGGACTCTCGACTGGGCGAAGAAGTACTGGTGGAGCTGGCAGACCCGGGACATGAGCTTCAACCACGAGCTCTACACCGACGACCTGCGCTACAAGGACGTGACGACACTCGGCGCGACCATGGTGGGACTCGACGAATTCGTGGCCTACAACTTCGCCTTCTTCGACGCCATCCCCGACTGGCGCTACGACCCGATCCCCGGCCAGTGCTACATCGACCTGTCCCCGACCGGCGAGGTCCGAATGGTGGTGCGCTACTACGGAAGTGGCCACATCGTCGGGCCGCTGAAGCTGCATCCTTACGGCGCGGACGCCACCGCGATCCCGGGCAACGGCGCGTTCATCCAATGCACCGCCGTCGACCGCTATCACTTCAACGCCGAGCACCTGATGTACGAGGGTGAAACGCTCTACGACCTGCTCGACGGCGTACAGCTGGCCGGAATCGTGCCGGGCCCGTCCACCACCGCGTTCAGGTGGCTCCTGCGCGGGGCGGGCCTGGCCACCCGGGCCATCACCCGGCTCCGCCCTCCCGCCACGCTGCCTCGCTCGGCCGCTCCCCGCTGACCGCCGCCCGACCTCTCCAGAGACGACGAACCCCCTCCGACCCGAGCCGGAGGGGGTTCGTCGGGAGTGCTGACAGGATTCGACCGCCAGCAGCCCCGTGCGCGGAGATCAGCCCGCGGTGACTTCGCTGCGGTCACCGCTCCACAGGGTGTGGAACTTGCCCTCGGCGTCGATGCGCTCGTAGGTGTGCGCGCCGAAGAAGTCGCGCTGGCCCTGGGTCAGGGCGGCGGGCAGGCGCTCGGCGCGCAGCGCGTCGTAGTAGGACAGCGAGGACGCGAACGCCGGGACCGGGATGCCGAGCAGGGTGGCGGTGGACACCACACGCCGCCAGCTGTCGATCGCCGTCTCGATCGCCTCGCGGAAGTACGGGGCCAGGATCAGGCTCGGCAGCGCGGGGTCCTGCTCGTAGGCTTCCTTGATCCGGTTCAGGAACCGGGCCCGGATGATGCAGCCGCCGCGCCAGATCGTCGCCATGTCGCCCGGGCGCAGATCCCAGCCGTATTCGGCGCTGCCCGCGGCGATCTGGTCGAAGCCCTGTGCGTAGGCGACGACCTTGGACGCGTAGAGCGCCTGCCGGATGTCCTCGGTGAACTGCTCGACATCGGTCGGCTTGGCGGCGAGCGTGCCCGCGGCGAGACCCACCGCGGCCTTGCGCTGGGCACGGGAACCCGACAGCGCCCTGGCGAAGACGGCCTCCGCGATGCCGGTCACCGGCACACCGAGATCCAGCGCGGACTTGACCGTCCAGCGGCCGGTGCCCTTCTGCTCGGCCGCGTCGACGATGACGTCGACCAGCGGCTTGCCGGTCTTGGCGTCGACCTGCGCGAGCACCTCGGCGGTGATCTCGACGAGGTAGCTCTCCAGGTCGCCGGAGTTCCACTGGGTGAACACGTCCGCGATCTGCTTGGCGTCGAAACCGAGCGCGTCCCGGAACAGGTGGTAGGCCTCGCCGATCAGCTGCATGTCGGCGTACTCGATGCCGTTGTGCACCATCTTGACGAAGTGGCCGGAACCGTCGGGGCCGATGTGGGTGCAGCACGGGGTGCCGTCGACCTGCGCCGCGATCGACTCCAGCAGCGGGCCGAGCGACTCGTAGGACTCCTTGGGCCCGCCGGGCATGATCGCGGGGCCGTTGAGCGCGCCCTCCTCGCCACCGGAGATACCGGCACCGACGAAGTTCAGGCCGCGCTCGCGCAGGGCGGCCTCGCGCCGGATGGTGTCGGTGTAGAGGGCGTTGCCGCCGTCGATGATGATGTCGCCCGGCTCCATCGCGGCAGCCAGTTCCTCGATGACGGTGTCGGTCGCGTCGCCTGCCTTGACCATGATCAGCACACGCCGCGGCTTCTCCAGCGCCGCGACGAACTCCTCGACGGTCTCGGTGCGGACGAAATCGCCGTCACCGCCGTGCTCGGCCAGCAGCGCGTCGGTCTTTGCCACGGAACGGTTGTGCAGTGCCACGGTGTAGCCGTGCTTGGCGAAGTTGCGGGCAATATTGCTGCCCATCACGGCCAGGCCGGTCACACCGATGTGTGCACGCGCGGTCGAGGTCGACATTGATCAGCTCTCTTCGTTCGGCGGTTCGATGGGCGCGGGAAGACGGACTTCTTGGCAGCGAAGTTACCGGGTGCCGGTCCGCCGCCGAACACCTACCACCGTGACCGGGGCTCCGGGCGGAACCCGGCACGGCCCGCGTGTCGGAGGTCGCTGCTAGTCTCGATCGAGTTCCGACACGGGGTGCCTCGCGACCGCGAGGCTGAGAACAGACCCGCTGAACCTGTTCAGGTAATGCTGACGAAGGGATGTCACGGTGTTGCGCGCCCACACCACGAATACAGACTTGTTCACCGATCACCTCTGGGACCGGACCAAGGTCCTGCGCACGGCGATCGATGAGCTGGAGTTCCTGCGTTACCTCGGCGAGGGCACCTTGCCGCTCGAGGTGTTCCGCACCTACATCGAGCAGGATTCGCTGTACCTCACCGGGTACTCGAAGGCGCTGGCGCTGCTCGCGGCCAAGTCGCCGGACCCGCAGACCGCGGCCTTCTGGGCGACCTCGTCCGCGAACGCCGCCGCTGTCGAATCGGCCATGCACGAACAGCTGCTCACCGGTGGCGTGCTGCCCCCGCGCCAGGGCGAGCCGGAGCCTTCGCAGACCTGCCTGGCCTACGTCTCCTACCTGATCGCGGCCGCCGCGACCGAGTCCTACGCCGTCGCCGCGGCGGCGGCACTGCCCTGCTTCTGGATCTACGCCGAAGTGGGACGCGACCTGGCCGAGAGCGCGGCGAAGGTGATCGCCGCCGACCCCGCGCACCCGTACGCCCAGTGGGTCACCACCTACGGCGCGGCGGAATTCCAGCAGTCCGCGGCCACGGCGCGCGCACTGGTCGACGCCGCCGCCGAGTCGGCGAGCGAACAGGAGCGGGCGGCGATGGAGCAGGCGTTCGTCGTCGCGACGCGCTACGAATTGCTGTTCTGGGACACCGCCCTGCATCCGCAGCCCTGGCCCGCCGCATGACCGGGCGTCTGTGCCGCGCGCTCGCGGTCCTGGCCACCACCGTCGCGACCCTGTCGCTGCTCACCGCCTGCGGTTCGGGTGGCGGCTCGGACAACACCATCCGGTTCGCGCTGGACTGGACACCGAACACCAACCACGTCGGGCTCTATGTCGCGTTGCAGCGCGGCTACTTCACCGACGCCGGCCTGGATGTGCAGGTCCTGCCGTACAACAACACCGCCGTCGACACGGTGATCGACGCCGGCAACGCCGAATTCGGGATCAGCACGCACAATTCGTCGACCTTCGCCCGCGCGTCGGGCGCGCGGGTGAAGTCGGTGCTCGCCCCGCTGCAGCACTGGGCGACGGGCATCGGCGTGCGCGCCGATCGCGCCGACCTCGCGAGCCCGAAGAACCTCGACGGCAAGACCTACGCCGGTTTCGGCGACCCGGGCGAGAAGGAAGCGCTCCAGCAGGTCATCCGCAACGACGGCGGTACCGGCGATTTCACCTCGGTGATGCTGGGTTCGTCGGCATACGAAGCGGTCTACTCCGGCAAGGCCGACTTCACCGTCTCGTATCTGGCGTGGGAAGGGATCGAGGCCGAACATCACGGCACCCCGATGCGCTACTTCCGCTACACCGATTTCGGTTTCCCGGACGCCTACGCGATCGTGGTCGACGCCAACGAGGGCTGGCTGGCCCAGAACCCGGACCGCGCCGCGAAATTCGTGCAGGCGCTGCAGCGCGGCTACCAGTTCGCCGCGGACAATCCGGACGCGGCGGCCCAGGATCTCATCGACGCCAATCCGGGTGCGTTCACCGACGAGAAGCTGGTCTTCGAGAGCCAGCGCATGCTGGCCGAGCAGTTCATGAAGAACGCCGCGGGCAAGGTCGGCACCCAGACGGTGGAGCAGTGGACGGCGAATTCCGGCTTCCTGTACCGGGGCGGTCTGCTGACCGGACCCGACGGAAAGCCGCTGACCACCGAACCCGACTGGTCGACCTACTTCACCAATGAGTACCTCGCCGCCCCGTGAGCGGTCCGTAGCCGGGCCGCCGCCGGTCCCCGCCGGTGGTGACGGCGGCACGGCTCGCTGGGCCGGAATCCGGTGGGCGGTGCCGTCGTTGGTGACGGTGGTGGTCCTGGTCGCGCTCTGGCAGGTCTACGTCACGAGCAGCGGTGTCCGTCCGCAGGTGCTGCCCTCTCCCCTGCGGGTCGTCCAGCAGGGGTGGGCACACCGCGACGAGATCGCCACCCACGCGGCCGCCACCCTGCAGGTGACGCTGGTCGGGTTCGCGGTGTCGCTGACGCTGGCCTGGGTGCTGGCGGTGATCGTGGACTTCTCGCCCTGGCTGCGGCGCGCACTGGTGCCGCTGTTCGTCGCGTCGCAGACCGTGCCGATCGTCGCGATCGCACCGCTGATGATCATCTGGTTCGGCTTCGGTCTGCTGCCGAAGATCCTGGTGGTCGCGCTGGTCACCTTCTTCCCCATGGCCATCGGCCTGATCGAGGGATTCGCCGCGGCCGACCGTGAGGCGGGCGCGCTGCTGCGCAGCATGGGCGCCTCGCGGCTGCAGGAGTTCCGCTATGTGCGGCTGCCGTCCGCGCTGCCGCGGTTCTTCACGGCGCTGCGGATCGCGATCACCTACGCGGTCGTCGGCGCGGTGTTCGCCGAGTATGTCGGCGCGAGCGCCGGTCTCGGCATCTACATGAGCCTGCAGAAGAACTCGTTCCGCACCGACCTGGTCTTGGCGGCGGTGCTGGTCACGGCGCTGCTGAGCATCACGCTCTACCTGTCGACGTTCGCGATCGAACGCCTCGTCGCACCGTGGGCACGCGCGCAGAACAGGAGCCGACGTGACTGACGCCGGGGACGACCGGATCGTCGTCGACCATCTCACCAAGTCGTTTCCGCAGGGTCGGCGCAGCCCGGATCTCGAGGTACTGGGCGGGGTGTCGTTCACGGTGCGCTCGGGCGAGTTCGTCTCGGTGATCGGGCCGAGCGGGTGCGGCAAGAGCACGGTGTTCAACATGCTGGCCGGACTGGAATCCCCCGATTCCGGCAGCGTCGGCTTCCGCGCCGCCGACGGCGAGGACACCGCGTCGCACTGCGCCTACATGCCGCAGAAGGACCTGCTGTTCCCCTGGCGCACCGTCCTCGACAACACCATCCTCGGCTTGCGCGTCCAGGGCGTCCCGACAGCGGAGGCCCGGCGCCGGGCCCGGGAACTGTTCCCCGTCTTCGGCCTGTCCGGTTTCGAGGACGCCCGCCCGTTCCAGCTGTCGGGCGGAATGCGGCAGCGCGCGGCACTGCTGCGGACGGTGGTCCAGGAGCGCGAACTGCTGCTGCTCGACGAACCCTTCGGCGCGCTCGACTCCCTGACCCGCACCGAGATGCAGTCGTGGTTGCAGGAGGTCTGGCAGCGCTACCGCTGGATGGTCCTGATGATCACCCACGATGTCCGTGAGGCGGTGTACCTGTCGGACCGCGTGATCGTCCTGTCGGCGCGCCCGGCCACCGTGCGTCACGAAGTCCGCGTCGACCTGCCGCGGCCGCGCGGCTTGTCCACGATCACCGCCCCCGAATTCGTCGCGCTGGAAGAGGAACTCCTGACGATCCTGCACGAGGAGTCGCGCCGGGCGTTCACCGACCAGCGCTAGCTCGACCGACGCCGCGCGGGTCAGTGCTCGAGCGAAGGATCCCAGCGGTTGGCCAGCAGCTTGAAGCTCGGGAGATCCGCCAGCGAGGTCAACGCCTCGTAGATGCGCTCGTACCGGGTCGAGGCGATCCGCCACACCCCGTCCGGATCGCGCCGATAGGTGTCGGAATAGTATCCGCCACCACGGATCTGCACTTTCGCGCCCGGGACGAGCACCGTGTCCTCGAACGCCCAGGAACCCGACGCGGTATCGCCGTCGACATCGATCTCGGGATGGTTGGCGATGTGGACCGTGACGATCCCGGGCCCGAGGTTCCCGCTCATGTACGCCACGACGTCGGCCCGGGAGTCGAAATGCAGCGGCTCGGCCGTGGCCTGGGTGCCGTAGCGCGCGGAGATGTCCGTGGCGAGGCAGTCCGCGAACTCGTCCCACAGCTTGAGGTCGAGCGTGCGGAAGTAGCGGTGCTTGAGACGCTTGATCTCCTCGATCGCGACAAGGTCCATGGCCGGATTCTAGAACGCGTTCTAGGTTTGAGCGGGCGTTCGGCCGAGGTTCGACCGGAAACTTAGGTTTGACTAACCTTATCTCGAAAAGTAGCGTGCTGGGCACTATCGGAGCTACCGACGGCACCCGCCCGTCTCGATCGTCCGCGGAGGACATGTCATGAAGAAGATCGCCGGCCTCGTCGCCGCCCTCGGTCTCGCCGGTCTGCTAACCGTGGGCACCGCCTCCCCCGCGCTCGCCGACCGCTCGGTCCGCGACGCGACCGTCGCCGACCTCTACCTCCGGGACGCGGACCCGTCGCTCGACGCCATCGCCGGGCAGTTCGCCGCGCTGTGGAACCCGAATCTGCCGATGAGCGCGAAGGAAGAGGTCAGCTACCACGGGTCGACGGTCGGTCCGGCACTGCAGGGCATCCTGTCCCAGGGCGGGGTCTACGACTTCCTGTCCATCCAGGAGCGCGCGACCTCGAAGACCATCACCGGCAACACCATGACCGCCACGCTGTCCGGCGTGATGGCGGGCTTCCCGGCCACCAGCGGAACCTACAGCTACATCCGCGAAGACGGCCTCTGGAAGGTCGACTGGAAGGCCACCTGCGACGCCATGGGCGGCTGCACGGGCAACCCGGACTTCGGCTACTGATCCCCGAACGTTCGCGACGACTCGATCGCCGATGATCACAGTTTCCGGTATTTCCAAGCGATTCGGCGACCGGGTCGCGGTCAGCGATGTCAGCTTCGAGGCGGCCCCCGGCTCGATCACCTACCTGCTCGGGCCCAACGGCGCCGGTAAATCCACGACCATGCGGATGATCGCCGGGCTGACCACCCCGGACACGGGCACGGTGCGGATCAACGAGCGCCCACTGCGCGAACTCCCCCACACCATGCGCGAGGTGCGCTTCAACCTCGACACCTTCGCCAGGCACCCGAAGCACACGGCGAAACAGCATCTGACCTGGCAGGCGCGCCTCGGCGGCATTCCCGTCGGCGAGGTCCGGCGGGTGCTCGCGCGCGTCGGCCTCGCCGAGGTCGAGGACCGCCTGGTCGGGCGGTTCTCGCTCGGCATGCTCCAGCGGCTCGGCATCGCGACCGCGCTCCTGGGCGACCCGCGGACCATCGTGCTCGACGAACCGGACAACGGCCTCGACGTGGACGGCATCCTCTGGCTGCGCGAGCTGCTGACCGGGCTCGCCCGCGAAGGACGAACCCTGCTGGTCGCCTCGCACAATCTGACCGAGGTCGCCATCACCGCCGACCGGATCGTGATCATGGGCCGCGGGCGGGTTCTCTCCGACGCCGGCCGGGACGAGACCGTGGCGCTCGGCTCGGGACCACGTCCGCTCGAAGCGGCGTATCTGACGGTCACCCGCGGCAGCGTCGAATACCACGGCGACACCGGTGCGCCGGGTGAGGTGGAACAGTGAGCGCAGCAGTGGATCTCGGTCGCGCGGTCCGGAGCGAACTGGCGAAACTGTCCTGGCGCAGCCCGGTGTGGTTCGCGATCGTGCCGATCGCCGTGGTGCTGCCGATCGCCCTGAACGCGAGCCTGGCGATCGCCACCCGGATGAACAAGGTCAACGGCAGCGGCGGCATGGACACCAACAATGCCGGCTACTGGGTGATGATCTTCTCGACGATCGTCCTGATGTCCGCGGGTGTCGCCTCGCTCAGCAATGAATTCAAATACGCGACAGTGGAATTGGTCTACTGCGCGCAGACCCGGCGTCCGCTGCTCCCGCTGGCGAAGCTCCTGGTGTTCGGGCTGATCGCCGCGGCGGCGACGCTGGTCACCGCGATCGTCCTGCTCGCCGGTTTCCCGGCGGTCTTTCCCGAGGTCTGGGGACGAGTCGAGCTGACCTCGTCGGCCGGTCTCCGATTGCTGTGGGGGCTACCGGTATTCGCGTTCTTCGTCACCGCGCTGGGGATCGGGATCGCCGGGCTGATCCCACGACCGGGTGTCGTCGTCGGCGTGGTGTTGCTGTGGAAGTTCGGGATCGAGACCTTCTCCGCGATGCTGCCGGTGAAGATCGGGAACGTCGTCGCGCAGTGGATGCCGTTCAAGAACGGTGAACTGGGCGCGGGCCAGTACCCGACGATGCGGCCGGTCTTCGGCGGCGCCAACGGTTCGCTGGCGTATTTCGCGGTGATCGCCACGGCGTTCTTCGTGCTCGGGACGATACGGCTGTCCCGACGCGATATCACGACGGACTGATCGGCGGATCGAGTAAGCGCGGACCGCGCGCTTCTACTCTGTCGCACCGGTGCGAACGACCCTTCTCCTCGGTGTGCGCGAATCCCTGGCCGCCGTCCCGGCCGGCACGAACGATGGATGCGGAGATTCGTATGTCGCCACCCATCGACCGGAGGACGCCGCCATGACCGTCACAGACGAATACCTCACCAACAACGCCGCCTACGCGGGGCAGTTCAGCGGCCCGCTGCCCCTGCCGCCCAGCAAGCACGTCGCCGTGGTGGCGTGCATGGACGCCCGCCTCGACGTCT
Source organism: Nocardia sp. NPDC003269 (assembly GCF_042888005.1). NCBI lineage: Bacteria > Bacillati > Actinomycetota > Actinomycetes > Mycobacteriales > Nocardiaceae > Nocardia > Nocardia sp. NPDC003269. The sequence goes on along the minus strand of NZ_JBIAPA010000003.1, from coordinate 105,764 downwards.
ACCGCATCCTGGGCGTGCAGGACGGGGAAGCCCACGTCATCCGCAATGCCGGCGGCGTGGTCACCGACGACGAGATCCGCTCGCTGGCCATCAGCCAGCGGCTGCTCGGCACCACGGAGATCATCCTGATCCACCATACCGACTGCGGCATGCTCACCTTCACCGACGACGATTTCAAGCGCGCCATCCAGGACGAGATCGGCATCAAGCCGACCTGGTCCGCCGAGGCCTTCGGCGATCTCGACGAGGACGTCCGCAATTCGCTGCGCCGTATCGACCGCAGCCCCTTCATCACGCGCACCACCTCCCTGCGCGGCTTCGTCTTCGACGTCGCGACGGGGAAATTGAACGAAGTGCTCGACTGACCGCTGCCGCTATCGGAAGATGCTCATGAAAATGATGTTCGCGACAATGCTGGATTGACTCCAGGTGTTCCCGAGGCCGTCGTCCCGGTAGGCATAGACAAACGCCCCGACAGTGAACGTGTACGTATTGCCCGGACGCATCGTCCAGGACACCTCGATGGTGGCGCCGGGGCCGAATCCGTTGCTGCTGAAGACGTCGGTCTCGTTCTGGCTGACCCGCTTGCGCCAGCGCTTGTCGACGGCGGAGGTGACGAAGTTGCCGTTCTCGAACACCGTGAGATCGGTGCCGCCCTCGGTGATGGCGGAGCCGCCGAGTCCGCAGCCGACCGAGTAGTGGTCGTCGGTGGTCCGGTACGAGCGCCCCGTCACGGCCACCTCGTGATCGGTCTGCAGCGTGATGCCGTACCCGGCCCGCGTGTACACGAACTCCTCGGCGCCGCCGATCTTCGGGCCCGCGCGGCCGTCGATGGCCACACGGCCGTTGTCGCGATCGACCACGAGCTCGAACGGCCTGCCGCCCGCCGGGTCGTGCCATGCCCAGTCGAAGTGGTACGGGATCGCGAAGATCTCGGTGCCTGCCCGGATGTCGAGCGTTGCCGTCGCGTCCGGGTTGATCCCGTGCGGTGCGATGTGTACCAGGTCCTCGTCGAACGGTACGGGGGTATCGTCCGCTTTTCGCAGCGTGTCCGCCGTATCGGGATCCTGTCGTGCCAGTCGGATCAGGGGCGCGTAGAGCGCCTGGGTGATCGCGTTCCGCTCGGCGGCGTCGGCGCGCCTGCGCGCGGTCTCCGCGGACGAACGTTCGATCATGCTGTCGATCGACTTCTCGACGAAACGACGGTGATCGGCGGGGAAACCCGGCGAATAGCGGATCTGCGGCGAGCCATAGTCGGTGCGGGGAGCCGGTGTCGTGGTCGATGTCATGAGCGCACCTCCAAAGATGATGTTGTGCTCTCGACCAGCCTGCGCCCGCGAACTCACGCCTGTCACGCGTAGTCGACTACGCCCACGCAGCCGGGATCAGCCGCGCGGTGAGATCTCGATCCCGATCGAGGCGCTCTGACGGCGGGTGATCCAGGTCCCGAACTCGCTCAACGGGCCGAGGAGCCAGTACTTGCGGTTCATGATCTTGCGGACGCGTGACGTGTCCTCGGCCTCGAGCACCCGCGCGGTGCCCTCGACAACGGGTGAGCCGGGATCGATCGTGCCCCGCAGGTTGCACGGCTGCACCGTGACCTCCGGATTGCGGCGGATCCGCTTGACCTTGTACGCGTCGACCCCCGACAGGAAGTAGAGCTTGCCGTCGGCGGGGGCGATCCAGACCGGAAGGGCGACCGGGGTGCCGTCCTTGCGGTAGCTCGTGAACGACACGTAGGTCGACGCGCCGACCGTCTCCCACGCCGAAGCGCCCGCCGTCACGACATCGCCCCGAACGTCGTGGTCTCGATCATCGAAATCTCCCTTGCCTTTCGGACACTGTCGCAGTCGCAGGCGATACATTACCCGCGAAAGTAAGCGGCGCCCACATCGGCGGAACGTGGGGCTCCCCGCCCATTCTTCACGCGTCGAACAACCCCCCGACCAGTCCGGCCGCCTCGGCCGCGAGACCGGGCGGGTTGGTGGCGATGAACAGGGAATCGGCCGCGAGATTGCCGAGCACGTGCCAGTTGCGGTCCGGCGTCCCGCCGACCATCGAACGCCGGGTCACCGGCTCCACCCGGAGGCCGCCCGAGGGGTGTGATTCGGCCGCGCCCGCCGCGAGCAGCGCACCGATCAGCGACTCGGTGTCCGGGGGCGTCGTGTAGGCGGGCGGGTTGACCGCGTTGACCACGGTATCCGCGGACCAGCTCCGGCCGTCGTGCACGGTGAACCCGCCGCCTGGCCGCGCCTCGATCTTGCTGACCCCCGCCCGCAGCCGCAGCTTGCCGGAATCCAGCAGCCGCAGCACGATGCGGGCGTTGTGCGGCACCATGGGCGAGCTGAGGCTGTTGATGGTGCGGAAGTGCTCGGTACGCAGCATCGCTCGGTCCCGGTCCACCAGCATTGGCCACGCGATGGGGCCGACGGTGCGGATGACCATCGCCAGCAGACGCCGCCCGTGATGCGGCGCGTCGACCGCGTCGAGCTGGCGGCGCAGACGCGTCACCGGATCCTCGGCGTCGCGGATCTCGGTGGCCAGGGTCTCGAAATCCTGTCCCAGTGCGGCGAGTTCGGCGCGCAGGAGCGAAACCAGCTGAGCGAAGGCGAGTTCGCCGTGTTCGGCGGCCAGTGCGCGCACCGCTCCCGGGGTCAGGTGGACGGGGTCCAGCCGGACCGGACGCTGCTGCACGAACGGGAGTCGCCCGCTGCGGGAGAGCAGGGTGATCGGGCCGGTGTGCCCGGTCGCTGCGAGGGTGACGGCGACATCCACCGCGGTCAGACCGCTGCCGATGACGGCGACATGATGGTCTGCGGGCAGCCCGGTCACGGTCCGGGCGAGCGGGTAGGGCTCGTCCACATAGCCGGGCGCGCCGGTGAGCCCGTAATGGTCACGTGGGCGGCCGCTGCCGACCGCCAGGACGGCCCGGTCCACCGGGACACGATCGCCGCCGGCGGTGTGCAGGACCGCCTGGCCGTCGCGGGAGAATCCGGTGACCGTCGAGCGCACCACGCGGACCCGGCAGCCGACCCGCCCCAGCCGCGAGATCGCCTCGCGCGCGGTGTCTTCCAGGTACTCGCCGTAGACAGCGCGCGGCACGAGCGGTTGCCCCAGGCGCTCGTCGAGATAGTCGGTGACGTCACGATCGGCCAGCCAGCGCTGGTAGTGCCCGGCGTCGCCGGCCCGCACCGACATGATCGGCGGCGGCGCGTTCACCCGCACGGTGTCGAGGTCGGGCTGGTACGGGCGGCCACGCCAGAGCGCGGGCGCGCCGTCGAAGACGGTGACGCCGCTCGGGTGGTGGTCGGCATGGGCCAGCGCGTCGAGCAGTGCGACGGCAGCCGCGCCCGCTCCGATGATTCCGATGTGCATGGTGCTCCTTCGTTTTCGTGTGTGCCGGACCCAGCGTCGCGAAGTCGCGCGACACGGACCATCCCGCGATCGAGGGGTTCGCACCGGGGGCGCCGTGGGCACCACCCCCTCAGTTGTGGGGTGGCCGACGCGCGACCGGCCGTCGAAGATGACACCTATGACCGCGACGACCGCACTCGACGCACTACTCGCAGGCATCGCCACCGCGCCCGACGCGCACGCGCTGTTCGCCGACACCTCGGCCCGCCTGCGGCGCATCACGCCCTTCGACGCCGCGGTGTGGGTGGCCACCGACCCGGTCAACGGGCTCACCACGGCACCGGCGCGGGTGGAGAACCTGCACGAGGGCGGCTGCGGAATCTATTGGGAGTCGGAGTTCTTCGCCGAGCACGTGAATCTGTTCCGCGATCTGGCACTGGCGAAGGTCCCGGTCGCCGGGCTGCGCGAGGTGACCGGCGACCGGCCCGCCTCGAGCCCGCTGTACCGGGGCTTCATGCGCCCGCGCGGATTCGACGACGAGTTGCGCGCGGTGTTCCGGATCGGCGGGCAGCCGTGGGGCCAGCTGAGCCTGTTCCGCGAGCGGGGCAGGCCACCGTTCCGGGCCGAGGACATCGCCCTGGTCCACGCGATCTGCGCGCCGATGGCCCAGCGCTTGCGCGCCTTCGCCCGGCCCTGCGCGACACCACCGTCCGCGCTCGCCGCCGCCCCCGGGCTGCTGCTGTTCGGGCCGGGCGGGGACCTGCTGTCCCTCAACGACGAGGCCCGCGCGCTACTGGCCGAGATGCCGCCCGGCCCCAGCACCGGAACCCCGCTCGGCATCGATCTGCCGCTACCCGTCTGGATCCTCAGCACGGCAGGCCGCGCCCGGCTCACCGGCGTGGCGTCGCGGATCCGGGTGCGCACCACCGCGGGCCGCTGGCTGGTATGCCACGCCACCTGCCTGCGCGACGCCGAAGGTCGTTCGGGTACAACGGCTCTGGTGATCGAGCAGGCCGAGCCCGCGGAGGTGGCTGAGCTGATCGTGGCAGCCTACGAACTCACGCCGCGCGAACTCCAGGTCACCGAGCTCGTCGCGCACGGTCTGCCCACCGCCGAGATCGCCACGCGGCTGTTCCTTTCCCCGCACACCGTGCGCGACCACTTGAAGTCGATCTTCGACAAGGTCGGTGTCACCAGCCGCGGCGAGCTGGTCGCCCGGCTCTTCACCGAACACCGCGCGCCGCTCGCGGCCACGGTCCGCGTCCTCGATGTCGCGAGCTAGCGCGCTTGTCCCGCCGACGGTCGTCAGAACATGCCGTGCGGGGTGCTCGCCGGTTCGGGGACCGGCTGCACCACATCCCAGTGTTCGGTGATCCGGCCGTCCACCAGCCGCCAGACATCGATGACGGCCGATCCGCGGCCGCCGCCCGCGTCGATCATGTGATAGTGCACGACCGCGTAGTCGTCATCGGCGATGACGCGTTTGATGTCGAGGCGTGCGCGCGCGACGGGTGCGGTCGCGATGAACGCGAGGAAGGCGTCGCGCCCGGAGGGGTTGCCGGGGCTGTGCTCGACGAAGTCTTCGTGCAGGAGCTCACGCAGGACGCCGATGTTTCCCCGGGTGAACTCCGCCAACCCGTGCACGATCAGTTCCCGGTTACGGTGCGCCACAGTGTCTGATGTCATGGTGGCACTGTGGCATCCGCGTCGTCGCGGAGGCGATTACCAGCTGGGTAATGGTGCGGCGTAGTTCCGGCCGCGATACTCGGGTGATGAACAGTCCGGTCGGTGAGCTCCTCCGTGCGTGGCGGATGCGAAGTGGGCTCAGCCAACTCGCGCTCTCCGCGCAGTCGGGCATCTCCACCCGGCACATCAGCTTTGTCGAGACCGGCCGGACGGTGCCCAGCACCGCCATGATCGAGCGATTTGCCGACAATCTGAATATTCCACTGCGCGAACGCAATCAGCTGCACCTGGCGGCCGGTGCGCTGCCGATCCATCCGCAGCGCACCCTCGACGACCCGGATCTCGCGGCGGCGACAGCGGCCGTCCGCCGGGTCGTCGCCTGCCACGCGCCGTACCCCGCCGTCGCCGTGGACGCGCGCTGGAATCTGCTGTTCGCCAACGACGCGGCCGAGATCTTCTTCGACGGCGCGTCACCCGAGCTCCTGACCCCGCCGGTGAACATGATGCGCCTCGGTCTCCACCCCGACGGGTTCGGCGCACGTCTGACCAACCACGCCCAGGTCAGCGCCTACCTGCTCCCCCGGCTGGCCCGGCAGGCCGAACGCAGCGGCGATCCTGGTCTCGCCGCGCTCCACGCCGAACTCCACGCGTTCGCTCCCGCCGACGACAGGCCGGTCGATCCCGCCGATGTCGCCCTACCGATCCGGCTGGTGCACGACGACACCGAACTGTCCTTCTTCAACACGATCACGACGTTCGGTGCCGCGTTCGACATCACCCTCGCGGAGATCGCCGTCGAGTCCTATTTCCCTGCCGATTCCCAGACAGCCGAGTATCTCCGCCGCCGGGCACTCTCGGCTCAATCCGCCTTGATGGCGGCCACCCCTTCGGCGTAGGTCGTCACAGGGAACTCGGGAAACGCCCGTTTGAACTTGTCCGAGACGAAGAGATTGTTCGTCTCGTAGCGCGGCAGCAGTTCCCACAGTTCGCGCACGCCCTGATTGAACAGTCGAGCGACGAAGAACGCGGGCCGCTTCATCACCGAGTAATCGATCTCGCGACCCCACGACGCGGAAGCCAGCTCGATCAATCCCCGGTACGTCACCCGATCGTCGTCGCACGGTAGATGCCAGGTCTGCCCGTACGCCGACGGCGTGTTACCGATCAGGGCCATGGCGCGGCTGGCGTCCGGTGTCCAGATCAGGGTACGCAGCGTGTCGTCACGCAACGGAACGCGTGGCCGCTTGCCCGCCGCGATCGGCTCGAACACCAGCGCGTTGGTGAAGCTCTGCGTCTTGCCCGGACCGTAGAACTCCGGCGCGCGACAGATGACCGCCTCAACCCGACCCGCGGCGATGGCGTCCAACAGCATCGTCGCCATCGCCGCCCGGGTGCGTGCCTTGCTCCCGGCCGGGGCGAATCGCGTCTGCTCGGTCTGCGGGTCGCCGTTCATCGGATACATGTAGGTGTTGTCGAAGAACACGAGCTTGGCACCGTGTTTCTCGCACGCCGCGATGGTGTTCTCCATCATCACCGGGAGCTGATCGGCCCACAGCTTCGCGTCCGGCGGCAGGCCCACGGTCAGATACACGATCTCACTCCCCGCGACCGCCGCCGCGGTCTGCTCGGCGTCCATCAGGTCCGCCACGACCAGCTCATCGGTGTCGTGCAGCCGCCGCGGGTTGCGGCTGACCAGCCTGATGTCCTCGGTGAACCGCCGATGGAGCTCGTGCGCGAGCTCGGTCCCGATCTGTCCGTTTGCTCCGAGAATCGTCTGCACGGGAGGAACCCTTTCGATTGCCGACTGTTGACCGGCTTCCACGATAGCACCGATGTAAGCGTTGTTAACATTTGGGTTCGCCCCTCGGCTGCCGGCCGCGCACAGGTGATCACCCACCGACCTGGCCGCGCTGTATGTGCTCACCCACGCCGCCACCGAGGAGTTCAACGCGCTGGAGTCCGAACGGTTTCCAGGAAGCCGATGCGGAGGAGTTGATCGCCACGCGCGAGTGGTGAACGCGCCGACGCGTCAAATCAGGCGACTCCTGCGCGGAAGTCCTTGCCGCACAGGCTAATCGAGGACGACGTTGAGCACGATGATGATCAGCCCGAGGGTGGTGTTGGCGATACCGACCCCGCAGGCGCCCCACTTGGAATAGCCACCCACCCGGGCCGCCACCACGCCCCAGCCGAACAGGATCGCGGCATTGATGCCCAGAGCCAGCGTCGTGTAGCCGGGTGTCACCGACCCGTCGGGATGGACGATATCGTCGCTCCACCCCGCGAGATGTGCGATCAACAGCACGATCAGCGTCGGCACGCAGGCGATGACCAGCGGTATCCCCGTCAGCATGTTGCGCCCGAGATCGGTCCAGAACCCCGACGTCGCCCCGGCCTTGTGCGTCGACACATGCTGGCCGTAGCTGCGCGTGATCGCCGCGATGGCCACGCTCACCACGACCCACTCCGCCGCGTACCTCGGCGTCTGATCGGCCGGAACAGCCGCCAGCATGACACTGGCGAGCACCGTGCCCACCACCCCGCCGTAGAGGTCGTTCACCTGTAGCTGCATATTCGCCGATGATAGGCGAGCGGCATGCCCGTGCCCGTGCACGACGTCACCCGGCGACCGCTGGTGTCGATTCCGGTCGAGAACCGAGGCCATCCCACGGCCGACGAAGCCGACCCCGGTCAGTCCTGCGCGCGCATCAGGCCCTGCGCATCCACCGAGGCCACCAATTCTCCTGCGCGCGTGAAAATCTGGATGCGTGCGTACATGCGGCCCGCGCCCGCGAAGGGGCTCTCGCAGCGCAGCAGCAGCCAGTCGTGCACCGTGAACGGCCGGTGGAAGGTGATGGTCTGGGTGAGCATGGCCGACTTCCCGCGGCCGCCGCGGCGCGCGATCTCGGCCTGCGGGTAGGGGCGCGTGGCGACCGGCCCGAGGAAGCCCTCGCTGCCGTGGGCCAACAGTGCCCGCGAGAACACCGGCAGATCGGGTGCCTTGTCGCAGCGCATCCACACATCCAGCGACGGTGGGCCCGCCAAGTCGAGGGCCAGCGCGTCGGCTCCGCCGGGTGTCCTGACCTCCCACGGCAGCAGGGCACATGGCAGGTCGGCGCAGTCGTCCGGACCGGGGACCTCGGGCGGCAGCGCGGCATGGTGTGCCAGGAAGTCCGGCTCGTCGACGCTGAGCATGGCCAGCACTCGCGCGTGCTCACGCCCGTCCTGGCGGAACGACACCTGCGCGGTGGCCAGCGACCGCCCCGACTGGACGACCTCGACATCCACGTCGACCTCCCGGTCGGCGTACCCACCGCGCGGGAACACACCGTGCAGCGACTGCACCGCCATATGCGGCACCGTGCGCTCGGCCGCGACAACCGCCTGGGCCAGCGTCTGACTGCCCAGTGTCGTCGGCAGCGTCGACGTCACATTCCTGGCCCGGAACCGGCCGGGCGCGACCTCGGCGAGATCCAGCACGTCGAGGAGGTCGGCCAGGTCGACGACCGGCCAATTATCTGTTCCACCAGCCACAGCGGAATGCTCGCATACGCCGCGGCCGCCGGCGTAGTCGCGGTGCGCGGTGAGTGGGACGCTTTTCCACCGGGGCACCTCGTCGACGGCCGACCGGTGGTACGAGGTGGCGGACGGCCCTGGGTCCCAGGGCCGGGTTCCGCTACCTCGACTGGATCACCTGTCGGAGGAACCGCTCGCCGAGCCACTGCCCAGCAGACACAGCGGGTTCGCCACCATCGCCGCCTGCGCCGAACCCGAGGACGAACCGGTGATGCCGGAGTCGACCGGCGGTGTGTTCGGCACCGGTGCCGCCGGGTTCCCCGAGCCGCCGGCCAGCATCGACTCGCCGTCGAGGTTCGCCGGAGCCGCGACATCGAGCAGGTCCAGCACGGTCGGCGTGATGTCGGCGAGGGTGTACCCGTTGTTCTGCGCGCCCGCCGCGAAACCCGCCCCGCGGGCGATCACGAAGCTGGCCGTCTCGTAGGCGCTCTGGCCGCCGTGGCCGCCGTCCGGCTTGTGCCCGTGGTCGGTCGTGACCAGGATCGTCCACCGCTCGTTCGAGTGCGCGGCCGCCCGCGCGTCCACCGCGGCGGTGATCTTTCCGACGAGCCCGTCCACGCGGCCGATGGCATCGCGATACGCCTGCGGCCAGACCCCGCGCAGCGTGTGTCCCACGATGTCGACCTGGTCGAGGTGGGTGAACAGCAGGTCGGTCCCGTCCTCGGTGATGGCCGAGACGACCCCCGCGGCGGCATTGTCGTCGGCGGTGGTCTCACAGACGCCCGCGCCGGTGGGGTCGATCTGGGTGACGGTCACCCGATCGGCCTGCGGGCTGCCGGTGCGCGCGATCATGCCGATCGTGTCCCAGGTCCCGATGGAGGCCGTCGACAAGGCCGGACGCTCCCGCTCCACCTGCGTGAACACCGTCGGATACTGCGCGAAAGGTCCGGCATTGCAGGTGGATCCGTTGTCCTGGATGCCGTGCTTGGTATCCCACACGCCGGTCAGCACCGTCGCCCACGAGACACACGACATCGTGGTGTGCGGGGCGATGGAGGTGCGGGCCAGGGTGCCCTGCGCGGCGAGGCGGTCGAGGTTCGGGGCATCGGCCGCGGACACCTCACTCCACAAGGTGCCATCGATGCCGATGACCACGACCTTGTTCACGATCGGAGCCGCCGGCGCCGGAGCCGCGACGGCGAGTGGAGCGGCGGCCAGAACTGCGGCCACGAGGATGCGGTGAGTGCGAGACATGCGCGGCACCGTAGCTGCCGAGCGGCCACGGCACCCAGCAAATTGGACAATTGACCGGCACAGTCTCGGCTACCGGAATTCGCAGGGCTTCCCGCTCGACCCCGACCGGAACCGGCGGGAAGCTCCCCGATTCTCAGCGACCGCGCAGACGAGCACGCGCGCCCGCGATGATGGTGATGATCATGACCGTCATCACCTGCAGCGCGGTGAGCGGCGGCGCCGGGGGTGACTGGACAGGTGCGGCGTACTCGACCGTGGACGGCGGCAACGGCAACGGCGGGACCGCCGCGGGGAGCGGTGGGATCACCTCGGGCACCCGCACAGGAACAGGTTCGACGGCTGGTGCCACCGGCGCCGGTGGAATGGCCAGCGGGATCCAGGGCTCGGGCAGGCGCGGAACCGGTAGCAACAGCAGACAGGTCAGCACGGCGCTCCCCGCCGCAGCGCTGCCGACCGCCACACTGCCCGCACCCGCCGAGCCCGTGCCGACGCTGCCGCTGGAACCGACGCCGACCAGGCTCGAGCCCATGCCGCTACCGGTGATGATGCCGGACCCCAGCGCGGCGCTGCCGACTGCCGCGCTGCCGACACAGGCGGGCAGCACATAGTCGGGGTCGAGGAGCAGGAGGCCGCCGAGCGTGTCCGGGGCGGCGATGAGGGTCGTCGATGCCGCGTCAGGCGCGGCATCGTCAACGATGGGATCGGTCACCACGGACTCGGGACCGTCGACGGCGCTCGGACCGAGGCCGAGCGCTTGCCCTGCCGCCGGATTCGGGACAGCTCCCGCCGAACTGCCGGTCGGCGCCCCGGACCAGCCCGGTCCACCCGCGCTACCGGTGCCGAGACCCAGTTCCTGTCCGGCGGATTGCCCGTCGCCCGGAGCTGTCGTTGTGCCCGGAGCCGCACTGCCGCTGATGATCTGATCGATCGTCGGCATTCCGGGAGCAGCCGCGGCGAGTGGGGCGGGCACGGCCAGCAGCACTGTCGCCGCCCCTACTGCCGCGAATCCTCGTACTGGTCTTCCTCTTCCGTCCATCATGCCTCCGAGAGAGCGCTGTTCGCCGCGGTCAACGAGGAAGATCGCCACCGGAGGAGGGTTCCTCGGCAAGATCCTGGAAGCGCGTGAGCGCGAGCTCGTAGGCATCCTTGGCGACGTGATTGCCGCCCGCGAACGGCCGATCCAGTTGGTAGACAGCCAGAATCACCGCACCGATCACCAGTCCGAACAACGCGGTCATCAGGACGCTGCGCTTGGTGACCACGACACCCGAGAAGACGGTGCCGAACAGCAGCATGGCCGTGGCGAACCACAGTGCGACATAGAGGAAACCGGGCAATCGGTACCCGGCGTCCAGGCCGCGATCGAAGCGGGCGTCGGTGATCGCCGCGACGGCGGCGGCGGTCTCGTCCTGGTCCGCCTTCGCCTCCGCGGTGGCGGCGGGCACGGAATCCACCGCTTCCCGCAGTTCGTCCAGTGTTGCCTGCGTGGACGGGCTCAGCCGGCGCTGTTCGTCCATGACCTGCCACTCCTCGTCGATCACCTGCCGGGTGTAGGCGGTCACCAGGGTGCGGACCTTCTCACGATCCGCCTCGGGCATGGCGTTCGCGGCCTCGTAGACGTTCACCAGCGCCTTGCCCTCCGACACGGTGTGCGCGTGTGAGGTGTCGTACTGCTGCCACAGGATCACCACCACGAACGCCACGATGGCGGCGAAGAACATATTGACCATGTCCAGCATCATCGAACCGGCACCGGAATCGTCGTCGTGCCGCCACGAGGCAGGCCGCACCCGATCCCCCAGCACGAAGATTCCCACCGCGACGCCGACGAACAGCGCCAATACCGCCAGCTGCAACAGAATTCCAGGCATTCCGCGACTCCGTTCACGCCGGGGGTGGAAGCGATCACACAGTATTCGCGGCGGACACGCGGATGGATTGCGCCCGGAATCCCTTCCACCCCACGGGTTTACAACCGAGCGGTCGCTTTCGGGACCTATCTGTCGCGCTTGCCGACCAGGCGTCGCGTGGGGCCTAGGGTTTTCATGGTGAACGCCATCGCCGCGGCGAGGCCGGCCGCGCCGGCGAGTGCCAGCGGCATCGGCGATCTCAGCGTCACCAGGCCGAAGAGGAAGAACACGCAGGTGGCCAACATGATGATGGTGTTGGTCAGATCCATGCTCGGCGTAGTCGTTGTGCGATTACGTGAGTTGGTCATACCGAGAGGGTTGACCATCGCGGCCGTTGCCAAACCGTGACAGTGCAATCGGCCACAAGTTCACAGCCGATACCGAGGGCCGGTGCGCGCTCACCCGCGTCGCCGTTCGGCGAGCACGTCGGACCACCAGCGTTCGGCGACCGCCGGATGGGATCGCAGCCAGCCGACCAGCGCGTTCTCCCCGAATGCCGCCAGCAGCGGGTTGTCGGCGTCCTGGCTGACGCCGCGGGCCTGGGCCGCGAGATCGGCGGGCAGGTCGAGCGGTTCGACGATCGCGTCGAGGCGGGGGCCGAGAAAGAACGGCACCGAGTACCGGTCGACGCCGGCGGGCGGGCTGACCACTCTGTGCCGGGTGGCGGTGAGGTAGCCCCGGGTGGCGATCTCGAGCATCTCGCCGATGTTGACGACGAAACTGCCCGGCACCGGAGTCACGTCGATCCAGCCCGCGGGCCCCTGCACCTGCAGCCCGCCGACCTCGTCCTGCTGCAGCAGCGCCAGATACCCGTAGTCCTTGTGGGCGCCGACGCCCTGGTCATCGCCGGTGGTGTCCCGGCCCGGGTAGTGGATGATCTTGAGGTGGGTCGAGGCCTCCTCGTCGAACCATCGGTCGAAGTAGCCCTCGTCCTGCCCGAGCGCGACAGCCAGGGCGCGCAGCACTTCCCGGCTGACCCGCAACGCCTCGGCCTGCCACGCCAGGGTGACCGCACGCAGGCGCGGCACCGCGACCGGCCACTGGTTCGGCCCGATCAGCCGCTCCCAGGCCGGTCCCCCGGCCGGCCGCGCGGCCCGCTCGGGGCCGATGTCGAGCTGTTCCCGCCGGTCCGGTGCGCCCGCCGTGTATTCGTGCCCGGTGCTGGTGTAGCCCCGGAACTGCGGCGAGTGGATGTTGGCGATCTCCCGCCGCTGCTCGGCCGGTAGGGCGAAGAACTCCCGCGCGACCGCGAACACCCCGTCGGTGAGCACCGGATCGACCCCGTGTCCGACCACGTAGAAGAACCCGATCTCGTGCGCTGCCCGGCGCAGCTCATCGAGAAAGACGGCGCGATCGGTGTCCGGGCCACGGAACCGCGAGATGTCCACGAGCGGAAGGCTGGAGGTCACGAATCCCGAGTCTAGGTCGGACACCGCCCCTGACAAGGCCTTTCGTTCACCGTGAACCCAACACCCGGCCCTTTCCGCGCGCCGGGATTCGACCCCGCCGTCGCGCCTCGGCGCGGATCAGCACGACACCGTATCGCCGGACGAGCTGTCCAGGCGCACCCCCAGAACCCTCTTCAACTCGCCGACACTGTCGGCACTGGGTGTCACCACATCGCGCTCCCACCGGCTGATCTGGTTGCCGTCCCTGATCCCGATCCAGTCGGCCAGTTCCGCCTGCGTGAACCCGGAGGCCATCCTCGCCGCCCGAATCGCTTTACCGATCGTGGACATGGTCTCCCCTCTCTCTCGATGCCCTCGGCGGACCGCATCGGCGGCGGGTGTCCGTCGGCGAACACTCGCTCTCCTGAAACGGTCTCGCGCAGCCACATTCGAACGATAAGGGCGAATCCACTGCCGAAAGAGACTGTGACTGCACGGCAACTGACTGTGCACGCACAAACTCGAGCGCCCGCCGAGCAGCGAACGCCGGCTACTCCGGTGGGGTGTCCGTGACGGTGGCGCTGCGGCGCCAGTCCCGCGGCGTCATCCCGTATGTTTCGCGGAATCGGCGAGCGAAGTGGGCGGGGTCGCGAAAACCCACGGCACCGGCCACCGCGGCGATGGATCGGTGTGCGTAGCCGCGGTCGATCAGCATGTCGCGGGCCCGGACCAGACGTTGTTCGATAATCCACTGCTCGAGGCTGATTCCCGACTGGGCGCAGACCTTGTACAGGTGCCGGACGGAAATATTGTTGGCAGCGGCGATCCCGGGGATCTTCAAGGTCGAATCGGACAGGTGGTTCCGCACATACCCGAGGACCTGCTCGATCAGCAGCTGGTCCGGGATGGCGGCGCCGTCACCCGGCCCGCGGCCCGCCGCCGAGATCAACAGCGCCCGAACCATTTCCAGGCACGACTCGCCCACCGAGGCGGCGGCCGGATCGGCCTCGAGCTGGTCGGCGACCCGGACGAGATGCTCGATCTGCGCCGTGACCATCGGGTACAGCGGCGACGCCGCCAGCCGCCCGTGCGCCGCGGCGACCGTCTCCACGGAGATACCCAGGCGCTGGCGGGACAGCTGCAGACACAGCGTGCCGCCGAGGCCGTACCAGCCGGAGGCGAAGGTGGTGGCCAGGTCGATCACTTCGCAGGCGCCGGGTTCGATCAGCGTTTGCGCGCCGAATTGTTCGTGCCTGCGGAGCTGTCCGCTCTGCACGGTCACCGTCAAGGTGTCGCTGGGCGTGGATCGCTCGTGTCGGCTCGTTCGGCGGACCTGGTGACCGGAGACCTCCGAGCGGGTGAGCGCGATCGGACCCAGCATCCACGATTGGTGCCGGCTGACCACCTCCGCCGGCGCGTCCCACATCTGCAGGTTCGCCCCGAGATCGGCTTCCTGCAGGATGGCGGTGACCGCCTCCCGCCGGTCCGCCGGAGCGAAATAGTCGGAGTCGATCAGCACTGCCATGGACGATCTCCACTTCGGATTCTCGCCGGGCGGTGGAGGCCCTCCCGTCACCGGCCGTTACGCGTCTCGGGTGGTGGCACATCGGACCGAGGCGATTGCCCGCGGCCTGTAGTCGGCGATGTTATCGCGCAATGAGGCGCCCGGAGCCCGATTCGGCAGGGTTCCACCCCGGCTTCACCGACCCGCGACGGCGTGTCCCTTTGCCGCGGTTGACCGTAATGCCAGGATTCGACGTTCGGCGGGTGTTGCTGTCGCCGCCCATTCCGGCCGCACGGCCGCATAGGTGCACACGTCGCGCCATCGGCCCTGGGTTCGGTAGAGCTGTCGCAGCCGCGCTTCCGGTGTCAAGCCCACTCCCGCCATCACCTGGTCCATCACCGGGTGATCGTGCCGGTGCCCCGCCCAGACCCGGTGGATACCGAGCGGCCCGAAGGCGAAAGCCGCCATGAGCCGTCCCGCCTCGATGCCACCCGCCCGCAGCGCTCCTTCCGGAATCACCACCAGCCCGCCGATCATCGCGTTGCTGCCGAAATCCTCGACCAACAGGCCGATGGTGCCGACCATGGTGTCCGCGTCGGGTGCCGTGATCGCCAGCGTGTACTTGCGCCGCGGGGTCTCCCCGCGCGAGCGCAGCGCGGCGTCGAACGACGCGGCCGCCGCCGGGACACCCATGCTGTCGGTGCCCATGTACCGGGTCAGATTCGGGTCGGTGAAGATCCGCTGATAGACGCTCAGATCACCGGCACGCAGATCCCGCAGCCGCAGCCGCGGGCCGACCAGTTCCACGTCGCGCAGGTCGATCGTCAACGGACTTCCTCCATCACGCGCGCGAATTCCGGAGCCGTCCACGGGCTCACCGCGGGGATGAGCTCATCGAGGTCGATATACGTTCGCCCCGACGGGACGTGCTCACCGAGCAGGATCCGGCGAGCCGTATCGGCCACCAGCGCGCCGCCGAGCATCACGCCGGAGGCGAGTTGCGGCCAGCTGGACAGGCTCCGGCCGATCTCACCGACGGCGGCGCGCATCGTCGGACTAAGCCGCGGCTCGTCGACCACGGTCAGCAGCAGCGACAGTTGTTCGCCCCGAGTCATTCTCGCGACATCGGACGCGGTCGACCCACCGGTGCGGCCGTGGAACAGCGGGCGATGGGGTTCGAGATCGAAGCGCTCCACGTCCAGCAGGCCACGATCGTTGGTGTCCATCAATACCGGAACGGCGCGGTGCCGCGCGCATTCCCGGGCAGCGACTTTCGCCCACAGGGTGTCGCATTCCTCCACCAGCAGATCCAGCGGCCCGGTGCCGCCCACGCCGTCGAAGAACGGTCCGATCGATTCCTCGGTCAGCCCGTCCGGGAACACCTCGATGTCGAGATACGGGTCGATCTCGAACATCTGACGCGCCGCCAGTACCGCCTTGTGCACCCCGAGATCCTCGACGCCGGCCCGCAGCCGGTTCAGATTCGACAGCCCGAGGGTGTCGAAGTCGGCCAACCGGAACGATCCGCCGACCCCTTCCATCGCCAGCGTCACCGCCGCGCTGTTCCCCACCGACAGCCCGACGACACCGATCCGCCGCTCGCGCAGCTCTCGCTGTTGCGCCCGGTCGATCTTGTTGCGATTCCGGTCGGTGCGCACACGCCGGAATTCGTCGCGCGGCAGCACATGCACCAGCCGACCGTGCCACGGATAGAACACCCAGATTCCCCAACGCCACAACGGCGTTCCGCCACAGATCCGCTGACGGGCCGCCGCCAGCGAGTCCGCCGAATGCGCGACGGCGGGGTCCTCGCAGCGGATCAGTTCATCGAGCTGATCTTCGATCGTGTCGTGCACGGCACCGACCGCACTCGACGCCGCCAACGCTGCCAGGTCTCGCAGTCCCTCCGGACTCGACGCATCGAGCAGCACCGGGCGGAAATGCGATGTTGCGGCGCCGGGAGTGAGTACCGCCGGACGCGGAACCGAGCTGTACCGAACCATGTGCGCGTGAACCTCCGACCCTCGTGAAACGAACGGGCACCCGCTCGCCTCTGTCGACCAGGACGCGCAAACAATACATACAGCACACTTTCAGCTAACACACCTTCGGTCCACCGGCATGGCGCGCGAGAACCTAGCCCAAACTGGGACGATGACCAATTGCCCCAGGCGCGTCAGACGATCCCGGCCCGCACCGATCCCCAGTCGCGCGATAATCCCGCAAGCATCGATTCGGAGCCGTCGGCGACGACCACCGTTCACCGCCGACGATCGTCGGAATCTCCACCGAGCACCCGCCCCGTCGCCTTGATCCAGAGCCGTCCCGAACCCGACGGACGAGTGCGAGCAAATGCCGACGACGGCGACAGGAGCGTAGACCGGCGCAGATCACTAGAACCTGTATCGATTTCAATTCCCTGGCATTGTTACCGGCCACCGTTCGGGCGATTCGTTCCGACCGCGTCCTTCGTCCGGACTTCACGCGGGTGATCGGGGTCCCCGCGAAGTATCCCGTCCGATGCGCGATGTCATTGCCGTCGTCGCCCGTCGGGTCGATTTGTCGAGCGGTCATGTGCCCGTGTGCGCGATCGGCGGCCGACGAACCGAGGATCTCGATGGTAATTTCATCTGCCTTACCGACCCGCGCGATTCGCGCCGTAGTGGCAACGGTCGCGTTTCTCTTCGCGACATGGCTCGCCGGACCCGGGACAGCGACGGGTGCCGAGAGTACGAACCACCTCGTCGACGCCTCCGGACGTACCGTCCGGGCAGTCGAATCGGACACCAGAATCGACTTCGTCGCACCGCTGGACCAGAACCCCACCACCAGGTATCAGTCATATCCACCGGCACCACAGAGAAACCGGTCCGATAGCTACTTGCGGTACGCAAATGACGACCGATCGAGAACCGGAGTTCACAAATCACCGGACGCTACGTCGCCAGCCCACGCCGGACCCACAGGCTTCGGCCTGCGGACGTCCACCGGCACATCGGTGAACCCAGGCGTTCATCGCCCGGCGGCCGCGTACGGGACCTGAGCCACCGAATCATGGCGCCGGTGTAGGCCGGCTCCAGGAGGATGTCGTTGACCGTGCGGCCGAGACCGACACCCGCCACGCTCGGCACTCCTGCGGACGTGCGGACCAACGCTCTTCCCGACGCGACCGCGTTTCTCCCGGACGCTCGCGAACTCGGTGTCTACCCTGTGGAAATGCCCTTCAGAATTCTCACGATTGTCGCTACCGCACTCGGAGTTTCTGTCATGCCGGTTCTCGCCTCCCCGGCACATGCCGACTCGGTCGCCATGGCAGCCCACGAGGCGTCGTATGTGTCCCCCAACGGCGTCACCTTCATGGTCGGAAATCGCAACGAAGTCATCAATCGGATCCCCCCGTTGAACATGCTGGCAACAAGCAGGGAAGCGTTTGTCAGCAGCGTCTCCTACGGTCGCCTGGACGGCGGCGACAGCGGAAAGATCATGGTCGGATACCACGTGGGATGCGCGGTGACCTTGGGCTCGGGAACAGTCGGCGTCGAGCCCGACGTCTATGTCGACTCGAATTCGGACAACTCTGTCGACGACTTCAACGTCGGCCCGGTCGCGGTCGTGGAACTCAGTCCCGGCGAGATCGTCGACGTCCCGGTCGCGGAGAAGAAGATGGTTCCCGGAGACACGATCAGCCTGGGCGTCCGCGACTTTCATATCACGGTCAATTCGTGCGTGGGACCGGTGAACATCCGGCAGTACACCTACGTCCTCTTCGAATCCACGAAGGCCGACGACTCCGGCGCGGTATTCGGCGATCCACTGTGGCTCTGAGCGCCGCGGGCTGATCCAGTCGACCGGAATGGCGACCTCGGTCAGTTCCTGGGAGATCCGCCAGACGCGGTGAGCGTCGTCGGTGCCCGAGCTTCTGCTCGGCGGGGGACCACTCAGGTGACCGGGGCCGCTGGGTCCGTAGAGCCGCCCGCCCTGCGCGGCGGGTGCGGTCGCGGCATACAAGGCCGGGAGTTTCGCGGTCTCGACGGTACCGAACAGGATGCCGCGGGCAGACAGGGCGCTGATGAACCTGCAGCGCGGGGTCTGTTTCGTACCAGCCGACCTCCGGCCGGGCGGCGAGCAGGTTCGTCGGCGCGACGCCGGGGTGCGACAGGTTGCTGGTGATGCCCCATCCCCCAGCCCGGCTTTGGCGGTCGAGTTCGGCGCCGAAGAGCCCCCGGGCGATCTCGGATCGACTGTAGGACGTCGCGCCGCTGGCGTGCCGTCGTCGCCCACGAGGTCGAGAACGGCGAGCCAGGCTGCGCAGGCCATCGCGAAACCGCCGGCTGACAGCCGACGCAGCGCCCATGCACCTCCGGACAGGGACAGCTCGATATCGAATCTCCGCCGAGAGCGAGGCGAAGCGCGAGGCCATCCTGGCCGCCGCAGTGCAGGTGTTCGCCGAATCGGGCTGTGCCGGCGGACGTTCCGAAACGTCGCCGAGCATGTCGGCATCAGTCCGGCGAGCGTCTTCCACCACTCGCCGACAAGCAGGCACCCCTCCGGCAGTGCTGGGTGCCGTCTCCAACGCCTGACGCAGCGCCCGGATAAATCTTTCCAGAATTAACTATTCGGAGAAAATATCTAATCGCAAATAATGATAATCACGACATGTTCAGATTCGCGATTTCGGCCACAGAAAAGAGCACGGCGGGCTATATTTTTTGAACACCCAATTGCGGCCCGACAACCCGTCACACCGCTGCTCGATATTTCTGGAGATCGCCATGAGCTCGACCTCTTCCCTGTTTCGCGCCGGATTTCTCGCTCCGGTGGCCGTCGCCACCGTATTCTGCTTGGCCGCACCGGTGAATGCCGCCCCGGTCAGCGTGAATTGGAGCTGCCGCGGCACCATCTTCGGCATCGGCCAGACCTCGAGTATGAACACGTCGGTGACCGGCACGGCGCCGGGCTCGGCGGCATCGGGTTCCGCGGTGGCCATCACGATCACGCCGGGCGCCTCGTCGGTTCCCAGTTCGGCGTCCGGCTTCACCGTGAACAACATCAGCAACCTGAAGATGACCATTCCGACGCCCGCGAATTCGACGTTGGTCTCGGCGACCGCCTCTGGGGGTACCGTCGCCGGCTCGGTCTCGACGTCGGGCGGGAATGTCGTGCTGACCGTGCCGGGTCCGATCGCGGGCGGCACCAGTTTCACTCCGCCCGCGGTGACCATCAACGTCACCGCGGGCGCCGCGGGAACGCCGATCACCAGTAAGTACGCGGGGACCAGCTACACCAGTCCCGGCATGACGATGACGACCAACGTCTCCTTCGTCGGCAACGTCGCGACGGCGTGCTACCCGAACCCGTCCCCGACCCTCACCACCACCAATGTGACCTGAGCCCGCGCACGAACGCAGGCGTCGGCACGTCCGGCCTGCGGCGAACACCTCCGGACCGGGTCGCGCACGTGACCCGGTCCGACCTCGCCCGACCCGCACCCGGCGCCTACGGACTCCGATAGTGATTGCCCCACTTGGCGTTTGGTTCATTGTGACCACTTCGACCGAAATCTTCGATGCGCGGTATCACACGAGCGACCATGTCGTACAGTGCATGTCCGGCACCGCCACGAACGCTCCGACGGCCGGAGCAAGTGCCACTTTTTCGTGATGTTCGTCAGCCACGGGTCCGAGCTGTCGGTCGATCGATTGACAGGAGCCACCATGCCCGATTTCACACCCCGACATCCCCGGCCGGCATCGGGCGCCCGGCGATCGAGCACGCTCTGATCGTCGATGGGAAAGCCTGTGTGCCCGACAACGAGCGAACCCGCCAGGATCCCGGCCGAGCTCACCCGAGCGCTGGATTTCTATCACGGATCCGTCGAGGACCTGATGCGCGAGGTGATCAGAGTGCTCGGCGTGAACGAGACCGATCGGCGCGCCCTGGAGATCGTGCTGCTGGAAGACGAGAAGTCCACGACGCCCGGCATGCTGGCCGAACGGCTCGGACTCACCTCCGCCGGCGTCACGATCATGCTCAACCGGCTGGAGAAGCAAGGCTATATCGCCCGCTCGCTGCACCCGACCGATCGTCGTCGCGTGATCGTGATGGCTACCGAACTCGCGGCTCATCGCGTACAGGAACTCGTCGTTCCGATGATCGTCGAGAGCTACAAGATGTTGCTGAGCTATTACGACACCGCTGAACTCGAAATAATTGCCGACTTTCTCACCCGCGCCGGTGAGTTGCAGCGAATTCACCGGCAACGGCTGCGCGAGGTCGATCCCTATTCGAATCCCTGACACTCGCCCCCGCCGACCACGATAATCACGGTCGGCACAGTTCCGCGGAGAAAGCAGGAGCTGAATGCCCCACGTCGACAACTCCGAAGAACCGGTGACGGAGCCGG
The DNA here is from genome assembly GCF_042888005.1 of Nocardia sp. NPDC003269. NCBI lineage: Bacteria > Bacillati > Actinomycetota > Actinomycetes > Mycobacteriales > Nocardiaceae > Nocardia > Nocardia sp. NPDC003269. Next base: position 84,749 of record NZ_JBIAPA010000003.1, on the reverse strand, counting down.
ACCGCGACCCGACAATTCTCCAGCGATATCACCGACCCGCCGCGACATCAGCAGCCGACCGTTTTCGTCGACAGCTGACGCGCGCGGGCGTGGCGGCGGCGTTGGTCGCCACCGCGATCGGGACGACGCTCGCCGTCCGGGCGGACTCGGGCGCGCCGCTCCGGGCGAACGAGGCGACGACCTTCTCGTGCGCACCGGCCGTAGGACTGTCCGATTCCACGGTGACCCCGTCCGATTCCACCGTGGCCGGAAGTGCGGCCGCCGCGCCGCCCCCGAGCGCGGCCGACGACCTCCCGAGCGAGGCCGTCGCCCCAGGCGACATCGGCAGCGACACACCGACCACCGATCCCGCCCCCACAGGCGCAGAGAGTTCGACGGAAACACAGACGGTCGCACCGACCGGGACCGCCCCGGAAAACTCGACCGTGATCTCCGTGAGTGCGAGTTTCTCCGCCACGGCGAGCATTTCGCTCGAGAGCACATCCACTGCGCAGGAACCGGGCAGGGTGACGACGACCTCGACGTCCACGGCGTCTGTCTCCCTGACACCGACGGACACGGTCACCCCTGGTCCGAGCACGGTGACGACCGATCCGTCGACCATCACCGCCACCGCGCCGACCACCACGAACCCCGCGCCGCCCGGCACCACGACGACCACGGTCTCGGCCGGTTCGACCACGACATCCGCGTCGCCGACGTTCTCCACCCCGCGACCGACAACCACGTCGGCACAGCCCTCGACGACGACCGTGCCACGACTGTCGCCGAAGACGCCGCCCCCGACGACATCGCGCTCGATTCCGTCCATCGCGCGCCCACCGGCCCGGTCGCCCCAGACGGGATAGAAGACTCGTCGACCCGGCGGTGGATTCCGACGTGCCCTCAGTACCGGGTGGGACTGCAGGGATTGGACGACCCCGCGCCGACAACCAAGTCGCACACACCTCCGGTGATCATCTGGACCGGGGTGATCGCCATCAGCACGACGAGTCCGATGAGATCACCCCGCTGAGCGAGTTCGACCGCGGATTGCGCTGCCCTGGAGGCGGAATCGACGACCGACGAACCGGTGCCCGCGTCCGCGACGGGACCGGCCGGTTGGGCTGTCGCGTTCGGTGCGGCGCCGAGAACGGCCGCCGACGTGAGAGCGGCAGCGGCGAGAAAGAGCGATGGACGCATCGTGCGTCTCCTTTGCTTTGAGGGAGGGGAACTGCGGGACGGGACACGGGTCAGCGGTGCGGCCTGCTCATGTCGCGGTTCATCGTCGGGATCTCGATGCTGATCGGCATACGCAGTTCGGCCAGGTAGATCAGGGCCGCCTTGCGCAGGAACTCGTCGAGCAGCCAGTACGGATCGCCGATCGGCGGGACCGCGGTGAGCAGGCCCTCGCGCACCGCGATGAACGGCCCCCAGCTGACCCGCAGCAACGGATCCCACACGGGTTCGCGCGGGATGGCCAGGCCGTCGGCGATGGTGTCACCGAGCAGGAAGCGGGTGAACGCGCCGAGGATCGGCTTGCTCAGGACGGCGAAGTCGATGTTGGCGCCCAGTCCCAGCAGCCGGTCGGCGAGTTTGACGCCTTCGGGAGTCACCGCGAGGATCGGGTCGAGAACCTGCGCGGCTTGACCGTTCGCCTCCGGCCAGGAGTTCGGGATGTACTCGTCTCGGACACCGAGCAGGTGCGCGGCTACCTGCCAGGAGTGCAGGAAGCCCTCGGACTCGCTCGCCGGCATCGGCACGTTCCACGAGAGCAGGTATTTCATCACCGTGGTGGCCAGGCTGTGCCAGGTGACCATGATGTCGTTCTGGCTGATCGGGATGTCCTCCTCGGCAGAGTGCACCCAGTGCGGCGATTGCGGCAGCAGGTGCCGGACGGCCGCGTGCACGAGGCGGGTCTTGACGCACGTGACGATCATTTCCCCGTCGGGGGCATACGAATTCGCGGTGCCGATGTCGTAGCCGAGCTTGGCGGTCTTGGTGATGCGGTCCTTGAGATCGTGCCCGCCCTTGGAGTAGTAGACCGCCTTGGCCTCCTTGGGGATGACGGTGCTCATCATGCCGCTGGCGAATCCGTACAGCACCCCGAGGTAGAGGCCCCGCTTCCTGTTGAACTGGATCGCCGCGTCGAGCTTGCCGGGGTCGGTCCAGGGTGGCAATCGGCGCGCGTCCTCCATGAAATCCCGGAGGTCGTCGGGCAACCCGGCCGGTAGTGGTTGCCCGTTGGTCTTCCAGGTCCGGAGCAGTTCGTTGACGCGGGGGACGTCGCCCCGCTCGATCAGTCCGGGGACCAGGGCATCGGCTTCGGGATCCCACACCGTCATCGGATCCGCGCCGGAGCCGGAGCCCGCGATGGATCCTCCCGGTGACCAGCTCCACGGCTCCGCGCGTGTGGGCGTGGCCAGAGCGAAGGCGCCCGCCACCCCCAGCATCCCGCCGAATTTCATTGCATCGCGCCTGTTCAGTGCATCCATGGCGCCACTCCTCATTGAGTATCAAGCAACCCGACCGTCGTAGCACGATGAGCTTCAACCCATCGATTCTGACGGAATGAGGATTAACTTAACACCACAGAGGGCGGCGGGGGCCGGTTCCGGGTCACGCCCTTCAACAGGCAGACTCTCGCCATGCATCCAGCTGACAATCGGAGATTTTCTGGCGAAACGCCCATGAGCCCGTTCGCCTATCATCACGCAACCCATCGCGAGTTGACGAAACGCAAAGTAACTTACAACGCCTAGAGTCCCGGTTCACGCGCCAGCACCACTGGGCGCGCTCCCCCATCCGGCTCGTCCCGCCGCCGATTTCACCTCTTGCGCGACCGACACCTGGTCGACATATACTATTAAATATATTTAACTCGGTGGGTTGCCTCTGCGTCCCATCGACCTGTCGTCCATGCCACGCATGGAGGGAAGTGAGAGACCATGTTGCGTTTCGACGGGAAGGTCGCCATCGTCACGGGCGGCGGCCGGGGACTCGGCCGCTCGCACGCATTGCTGCTGGCTTCACGCGGAGCATCGGTGGTAGTCAACGACTTCGGATCCTCCGCCGCGGGCAACGGGTCCGACACCTCCCCGGCCGACGACGTGGTCGCCGAGATCATCGCGGCGGGCGGCAAGGCCGTCGCGAACTACGACAGCGTGTCGACCGGTGCCGAGGCGATCGTGCAGACCGCGATCGACGCCTTCGGCCGTCTCGACATCCTCGTCAACAACGCCGGCATCAACCACATGACGCCCTTCGGCCCGGAGGCGATCGAGGGCATCCGCCAGCACATGGAGGTCAACTTCCTCGGCACCGCCGCCGTGACGGCCGCCGCCTGGCCCCATCTCATCGCCTCGGGCGCGGGGCGTGTCGTCAACACCGCGTCGCCGACCCTGGTCGGCTTCGAACAGCAGAGCGCGTACGTCGCGTCCAAGGGCGCCGTCTTCTCCTTCACCCGCACCCTCGCCATGGAAGCGCTCAAAGTCGGCATCCGGGTGAACGCGATCGCCCCCACCGCCTACACGCGGATGGCGGCGGAGGCGGAGATCCCCGACGACCTCAAGAAGATGCTCGAGAAGACGATGACCACCGCCATGGTCTCCCCGACCGTCGCGTACCTCGCCCACGAGGACTGTTCCATCACCGGCGAGACCCTGCTCAGCCAGGGTGGCCTGATGCAGCGCTTCGCGCTCACGATGAACACCGGGTACACCGACACCGAGGCCACCCCGGAGGACATCCAGGCGAACCTCGAGGCGATCCTCGACGACGCGAGCAGCAAGCCGGTCGGCATCATCGGCACGGCCAACGAGGGTTCGCTGCTCGATCTGTTCGACTGAGCGGTTACTGCGCGCAGGTGCGTATGCCGGTGTCGGCATACGCACCGCCGGTGTCGGCATACGCACCGAAGGGATCAGCGGGTCTACTGCGGCCGCGCGTCGGCGAGTACCTCGGGCTGACGGGATTCGTCGGGCTCGAAGTACTCGTCCAGCAGAGCCCGTGCGGCGTACACCACGGGCTCACCTCGCCCGGGCCCCGCGTCGTCGAGGATCTCGCGCACCCTGGCCCGGAATTGCCCGCGCGAGAGGGCGAAAGCGCTGCGGATCGCCTCGTTCGAGGGACCGCCGAGAGGTTGCAGCCGCAGGGCGAAGTCGATGATCGCTTCGTCCTCGGGGCACAGGATCGAGTAGCCGCTCATCGGTTCCGGTCCTCAGAAGGCGGCTTCGTCGAGGTCCATCACCGACAGGTCCAGCTCGGCCAGGACGGTGCGGGTCGCGGTGAGGCGGGGCAGCACGTTGCGGGCGAAGAACGAGGCCACGGCGAGCTTTCCGCGATAGAAGGCGACATCACGATCTGTCGCGCCGGCGGTGAGCGCGGCATCGGCGACGGTGGCCTGAACCAGCAGCCGCCAGCCGATCAGCAGGTCACCGACGGCCAGCAGGAAACGCACGGAGCCGAGCCCGACTTTGTACAGTTCGCGCGGGTCTTGCGCGGCGGCCATCGTGTAGCCGATGAGCGTGGCCGCCATGGCCTGGACGTCGGCCAGCGCGGTGGCCAGCAGTTCCAGATCCGATTTCACGGCCTCACAGCCGGAGTTCACGGTGCGGTCGATCTGCTCGGCGAGATGCGCCAGCGCGGCACCCTGGCCGCGAACGATCTTGCGGAAGAAGAAGTCCAGGGCCTGGATAGCCGTGGTGCCCTCGTACAGCGAGTCGATCTTGGCGTCCCGGATGTACTGCTCGATCGGGTAGTCCTGCAGGTATCCGGATCCGCCGAAGGTCTGCAGTGATTCGGTCAGCAGCTCGTACGCGCGTTCCGAGCCCACACCCTTGACGATCGGTAGCAGCAGATCGTCGACCTGATGCGCCATGCGCGGGTCGGCACCGGAGACCGCTCGGGCGACGACGGCGTCCTGGTGGGCGGCGGTGTAGAGGTAGACCGCGCGCAGGCCCTCGGCGTAGGCCTTCTGCAGCATCAGGCTGCGTCGCACGTCGGGGTGGGCGATGATCGGCACTCGCGCGGCAGTCTTGTCCTGCATCTCGGTCATGTCGGCGCCCTGCACCCGTGTCTTGGCGTAGGCCAGCGCGTTGAGATAGCCGGTGGACAACGTGCCTGCCGACTTGACGCCGACGGTCATCCGGGCGTGCTCGATCACCTCGAACATCTGGGCGATGCCGTCGTGCACGTCGCCGACCAGATATCCCACGGCCGGGATGCCGTGCCCGCCGAAAGTGAGTTCGCAGGTCGGCGAGGACTTCAACCCCATCTTGTGCTCGACCCCGGTCACGAAGACGCCGTTGCGCTCGCGTAGTGCGAGTGTGTCGGGATCGAACAGGTGGTTCGGTACGTAGAACAGGCTCAGGCCCTTGGTGCCCGGTCCCGCGCCGTCGGGGCGCGCCAGCACCAGATGGAAGATGTTCTCGGCGGTGTCGCCGACGTCGCCGCCGGAGATGAACCGCTTGACGCCCTCGATGTGCCAGGTGCCGTCGGGCTGGGCGATCGCCTTGGTCCGTCCCGCGCCGACGTCGGATCCCGCGTCCGGTTCGGTCAGCACCATCGTCGCCGACCAGCCGCGCGCGATTCCGCCTGCGGCCCAGTGCTTCTGCTGCTCGGTGCCCACCGAGTACAGGACATCCGCCATCGCCGGGCCGAGGCTGTAGAAGAAGGCCGCCGAGGGGTTGGCGCAACTCAGGATCTCGTTGAGTGCCCAGGTCAGGGCCGCCGGTGCCGGCTGGCCGCCCGCGCCTTCGGCCATCCCGACCCGCCACCATCCGGCGTCCTTGGCCACCCGCACGGTCGCGGCCAGTGCCTCGGGCACCACGAGGCGATGCTCCTCGGGCGCGAATGTCGGCGGGTTGCGGTCGGCGGCGGCGAACGATTCGGCCAGCGGCCCTTCGGCCAAAGCGCAGGCTTCGCGCAGCATCACCCGTGCGGTGTCGGCATCGAGGTCGGCGAAGGCACCGGAATCCAAGACGGAATCCACCCGCAGTACTTCGAACAGATTGAATTCGATATCTCGTACGTTCGCGATGTAATGCCCCATGTGCCGACTCCCTTTCCGAGGATCAGACGAACGTGTCGAAACGATCCCCTTCGGCCGGGTGCTACGCAACCGTAACCCGAGAAACCTACGGCAACGAAACCGTAGGAAACCAGCAAGAAACGTACTGTGATACCGGACACATCATTTTCGGGTCCGGCCGACGCATCCTCGCCGTCGGTGTCCGCACGGGGGCTCCGACCGGTGCGGCTCACCTGCCGACACTCGCTCGCGGGACAGCCCTGGTCGTGTCTCCATTCCAAATATCATGTGCGCGTTGTCTATTCATTGGCGGATCTGATCCGCGCGACGTAGCGATCCCGAGAGTCCAAGGGGTCGTCGACCACCGTTGGCCGATGCGGACGCCGTCATTTTCGGTCTCGCCGCACTGTAGATCGGAAGCGAGAAATCTACGTCCACCATAATCGCGCAAAGACCCGCGGCGCACAACCGGAATCTGTCGATAAAGCCAGAAACCCGGTCAACGGCCGAAATGGACGCTCGGCATACCATTTGTGAAGAAATTCGGTCAAAAGGAACTAGCTGCACCGATTCGGGCATCGGCGCACTCGCCCGAGCAGGCGCGGGTCGAGGTCAAGCGCGGTGTAGAGCCAGGACAGGGATCGTGCGGATCCCGGCGGTCTTCTCCGCGTAGCCCGCGAATCCCGGATAGCGGCGAGCTTGTTCGGCGTAGATGCGGTCACGGTCGGCGCCGGTGACCTCGGCGACGGTGACCGGGTAGGTGTCGGTGCCGATCTCGATGTCGGCGTCGCCTGCCGTGGTGAGGTTGTAGTACCAGGCGGGGTTGGTGGGTGCGCCGGCTTTGCTGGCGAAGACGTAGATCGTGTCGGGGTCGTGTTCGTCCGGCAGATACATCATCGGGGTGACGAGTTCACGGCCGGTTTTGCGGCCGCGATGGTGGACCAGCACCATCGGGGCGCCTTCGAAGTTGCCACCGACACGGCCCTGGTTGGCACGGAACTCGGCGATGATCTTGGTGTTCCAGTCCTCGGGTGTGCTCATGGTCCGGATTCTCCCGCCGGGCACCTCGATGATCTCGGAACCGCCGCGGCGCGGCGACGAAAGTGCTGGGCCGTCGGATCAGAATCCGCCACCGCAGGAGGAGAAGCTGTCGAAGCCGCCGTAGCTGGAGTGGCCGCCTATGGAGGGGCCGGACCGGGTCGGCGGGCGGGTGGGGACGCGCCGGGAATCGTACCAATGACGGGGAGCCACCACCGCCCACCAAGTGGTGAAATCCGCGCCGCTGACATCTTCGATCTCGGCACGATCACCAGCGGCCCAGTGCACGGTGTAGCCGGTCAGGTGATGGGTGGGGCGCTGGAGCTCGTCGATCAGTTCACCGGTGGTCAGGGTCGAGTCGTCGGCGCGGAAGACGTGAACGGTTCGCTCGGCTTCGGTCACGCGGTAACTCCATCGCGTCCGGGCGGCCAGCGCGGCGAAGCGATCATCCCGTTCTTCCCGCTCGCGCTGGGCTTTCCAACGCCGCGCCTGTTCCTCCTCGGCGCGTGCCTCGGCCTCCCGCACGCGGACTTCGATCTGCTCGCGGACAGGGCGATAGTGCGCCGCGATGTCGTACAGCCGCCGGTCGAGTCCGCCGAATGCCTGCCATGACGCCGCCTTGCTGCGGCGGCGAGCCGCCGACCACCCGGAACCACGCCGCAGTCCGGGCGAGAAGCCGCCCTCGATCCGCATGCCGAGATCGTGGACGACCTGCTGCTCGGCGATCCACAACGCATCCAGTGCCGCGGTCTGGGCCCGGATCCAGGCCTTGCACTCCTCGGCGGTGGCGTCGACCCCGACGCTGTGTATCGCGATCCTCCGGTCGAGGCAGGTCCAGCCGCGCTCGTCCCGGCCTTCCGGCGTCTCGACCGCATAGATCTCGGTGAGTGCCCGACTCGGGTCGAAACCCGCCAGCTGCCGGTCGGTCAGCGCATAGTGGAAATCGAACGAATAGCGGTACAGGGTCACCGATACCATCGTGTTCCTCCCCCATGGGTACCTCCACGATAGCGCCGGTACGGTCGGGAACGGTCGAGCTTCGCAGGTGTGGAACTGCCACAGCCATCGCGGCGCACCCAGATTCGTGTCGTCCCAGCGACATTCGCCATCGCGACCCGCTCGCTTCGCAACTCTCGCGCACCGCGAGATCCCGTGCCGAGCAACCCATCGTCGCGAAAATAGGAAGAAGACAGGATGATTCGGATACCCGGCCCCTGTGGCATGACCGTGTGACGGGAAACTACGTGGTGGCGGTCGGGTCGGATTGTGCGTCGGCGACGGTGTTGGCGTAGTCGATCTCGGCCATGTGGTCCTCGGCCCAGGTGCGCAGGGCCGCCAGTGGAACCTCCAGGGAGAGGCCGAGTTCGGTGAGGCGGTAGTGCACGCGCGGTGGCACCGTCGGCTCCACCCGGCGGGTGACGAGACCGTCCCGGACCAGATTCTGCAGCGTCACCGACAGCATCTTCTGGGACACACCGGGCATACGGCGCCGCAGCTCGGCGAACCGGACCTCGCCCGGAGCGGCCTGCGCGAGCACCTTGACCGCCATCGACGTCCATTTCGTGCCGATGCGGTCCAGCAGCTGACGGGTCGGGCATTCGCGATCGAACAGATCACCGCGAACCGGCATCTGCTCTGATCGAGTGGTCAAGGGTTCCATGGCCCGCACGCCACCGCTCCCCACCGCCACCGTCGAGCTGCGCCGGATCGAGACCAACGGCATCCAGGCCAACGTCGCCCTGGCCGGCTCCGGCCCCGCGATCGTTCTGCTGCACGGTTTTCCGCACACCTGGCGACTGTGGAGCGAGATCATCGGCCCGTTGTCCACGCACTACCGGGTGATCGCCCCGGACCTCCGCGGGTTCGGCGCCTCCACCCGGGCACCGGACGGCTACGACGCCGGCACGCTGGCCGCCGATATCGCCGGGATCCTCGATGCCCTGGGCGAACCCACCGCCGACGTGGTCGCGATCGATGCGGGCACCCCGGTCGCCGTTCTGCTCGCCCTGCGCCACCCGGCCCGAGTACGACGGCTCGTGGTCATGGAGGCACTCCTGGGCAGGCTCCCCGGTGCCGAGGACTTCCTCGCCGCGGGTCCGCCGTGGTGGTTCGGATTCCACGCCGTGCCCGGCCTCGCCGACACGGTCCTGCTCGGCAACGAGGCGCGGTATGTCGATTGGTTTCTCGCCACCGGTACCCGGGGCCGGGGCGTGCGGACAGATATCCGCGACGCGTTCGTCGATGCCTACACCGGAGCCGAGGCCCTCCGGTGCGCCTCCTCCTACTACCGCGCGCTGCCGACCAGCGCACACCAGCTCGAGCTGGCCGTGGCGGCCCACCGGCTCACCACACCCACCCTCGCGATCGGCGCCCACCCCGTCGGCGACGCACTGGAGCGGCAGCTCCGGCTCTTCACCGATCACATTGCAGGACAGGTCATTCCGGAGTGCGGTCACATCATCCCGCTGGACCGGCCGAACGAACTACTCCACCTGGTGATGCCCTTCCTCACCGCCTCACGAGCCGCCTGATCTTCGCCCGATACCGCCGGAGCTCGCGCCTATCGTCCAAGACCGGTTGAGCACGGCCGATACCGTGTGGGTATCGGCCGTGCGCAGGTCCGGAACGCGCTAGGTGACCGGGACTCTCGCCGACACGGTGAGGGCGGAGAAGCCGGATGCGTCGGCCGCCGCGCTCACCGGCCCCGGGCAGTCGCACAGAAGATGATCGCCGGGTAGGTGGCGACGAACGCCCAGAAGAAGGTCGTCAAGCGCATGACGAAGGCGGTTCCCAGGTGCAGTAGCGCTCCGCCGATCAACAGCGTGTAGGTCAACACCGGGACACCGAGGAGGACCAGCGGAAAAGCGCACTCCAACGCGATGACCGACCAGCACATCGCCACCGCGACACCACGATGACGAGCCAGCACCCGCCCGGCCCAGGGGTTCCCGTAGGACTGGGTCGCCAGCACCTCGGGCAATGCCGCGCCACTGCGCCACAGCGGGCCGGCCAGCTTCGCCACCCCCGCGGTGAAGTACGCCAGACATGCCTGTGCCGTCAGGAACCACAGGACGATCTCGTCGGCGCGAGCCTGCCCCACGGCGAAGGCCAGAGCCAGCGCAGCGAAGACGATGACGGTCATCTGATCCGCCCCGTCGCCGCCGAACCGCGAACGCATGCCCAGCAGGATGTAGGTCACGGCGATCACGGCGGCAGCCACGACGTTGAGGGCCGACGACGGGCGCAGAACCAACAGGATCCCGCTGGCCAAGCAGGCCGCGACCAGACCCAGCACCCTCGGATAGACCAGCAGCTGTCCGACGCTGCGCTGGAAGGACTTCGTGGTCAACAACGGGAAGCTCGTCGCCGAGACCGGCCAGCTGGCCAGGGCACCGTCGGCGAGCAGCCGCGGAGTCGCCAGTCGCTCCAGCGATCCGATGATCACGGCGACCGACCCGATCGCCGCGGACAGGTGCAGCGCGTCGGTGCTGCTCAGCATCGACTCGCCGCCTCTCGCGTGACAGCCGGTCCGCCCGGATGCATGGCCGACACAAAAAGCACCTGGTGGTCCGGATTGTCGTCGGACCCCTTCGACCGCATGATGAGGAACTGGGTGGCATGCGCACGACGGTCCCGGGGAAGACTGCAGACGAAGTTGAGCATCGCGATATAGGACAGCGTGGTCTGAATCCGGTCGGTGTCACCGTTCAGCGACAAACCGTCTTTCAACAGTTCCAAAGTGATGTCGATCATCGCCTTGTTCTGCCTTCGGCCGGGATGCCACACCGCGCCCAGCCATTTCGCCGGCTTGCGCGGGCTGATCTCGCGCCAGGGCGCCAGTTGTCCGTCCACCGAGAGATCGCGGTAGAGCAGATGCAGGTCATCCGTGGCGGGCGAGGGGGCGAAGAAATGCCACCGCGGTAGCAGTCCGAGCACGTCGTGCGCGCGAAACCAGTGCTCCAGTCTGCCGGCTTCCCATTTCGCCACACTCCGGGGTATCTGACAGATCACCGATATGGCGAACCAGGTCAGCAGCAGGATGGCGAGCAGCGCGTAGACCAGATCGTCTATGGCCATTCAGTGCACGTGCCCGAGCGCTTCACGTCGGATATCCAGCAGTTCTCTCGCCGTCGCGGCTGGGCCCAATTTCTGGACCTGTTCGTCGGACAGGTGCTGTTCTATCTGCACCGGCGGGACGCTGACGGCACAACAGATCGCGGTGGTGAAGGCCACGGCCGTGACCATGATGAACGTGCCGTTCGGACAGCAATCCCCGTTGATCGTGAGGTTGGCCTCCAGCTGGTCGTTCGGCACCTGCGTCAACGCGGCGCGTTCGGCCGGCGTCAGCGGTGGCGCGTGCCGGAGGGCGACCGCCTCCAGCGCCGCGTCGGACTCGTCCAGCCGGTGCTCGATCAGCGTCAGATGCGACGGACTCAGTTCCCCACCGTTGTAGGGATTGTCCAGAATGACCACGCCGAGATCCGGTGGCGGGAAAACGTTGGTCGCGAGAGTCCTGCCACCGTATCGAATTGTCGCGAAGACAGGTGAGCGCTGGAGCAAACGCCAGGCCTGATAGACCGAAAGTCTCTTACGGTCCACGAACCGGGGCACGATCTCGTTTTCGACCATGTCGACATCACCGTCATGGTGGCGAATGGCGATATCGCGAACGCGCTGCAATATCGGATCGCCCTGAGCGGCGACGAAGACTCGAACAGCCCCGGGCGGGCAGAGCAGCGCGCGATCGGGCTGTGACGGGACATAATCCAGAATGTCGATCTCGCGATACCGCAGTGATCGAACAGCGAGCTCATCGGCTGCCAGATGCAGCAGGGTCTGCTCATCCACGTCTAGACCTCCCAGCATATCGGCGATGCCTTCAGGTTAGGTGGGTAAAATACCACACACCCCTATGGCACCCCATGCCTTCTGCTCAGGTCTCGACGAGGACCGCGGCATCCACATATCGTGGATCACGGGCGATCGCGGCGATATTCGAATCACCGCCGACGTCAACGGATTCCTCTTCCTCGGCCAATCGGTCGAGCAATTCGAAATAGCTCGCCTCGGCCGTCCGCAACGACGCGATCGTCGCCGTGAGATCGATGTCGGCGGTGAACCGCGCCCCGTCGACACCTACCGACAAGGTCGCCAGCCAACCGTCGGAATCGGCCGCGAACATCGCCCCGCTGGTCTCGGCCCAGAACAACACCGCGCTCGGCACCGCCGCAGTGCTCGAGCGCCCTGCCGCGGCGAGCATCACCAGCGCGGTATAGATGTTCGACTCGCAGAACCCGAAGTGCATCAGATACGCCTCGAGCGCTCCCTCCCGATATCGCAGGACATAGGTCAGCCCACCGGTGTCCTCCCCGAAGCAGTCGGCGAGATACTCCCGAGGTGTCATCCCCTCCTCGGCCTGCCCCCACTCCGGCGCCTTGCCGTCCCAGAACCACCGGTCATACATCGCGCCGCGGTTCTCGATGACCTCCGGCCCCGGCACCGGGGTCTCCAGCCACTGCTCGAATGCCGCCCGCCCCAGAGGAATTCGTGCGGCAACGACAAATGTGTCCGACACAACCGGCTCCTCATCGATCTCGACGGCGCCCACCATCTCGGGCCCGCGCGCCATCCTAAGATCTCGCCGCTTCCCCGGGCTGCCCGATCACCCAGCGAAATCGTTCTTGCGATCGACTCCCCCGGCCCCTAACCTCTACTCTCATCCGAATATTCGAACCACTGCCTCCGAATATTCGTCGAAGGACGGAGTTCTCCCGATCTGGTGAACCCGTCGGCACTGCACAACCAGGGAGTCGCCCGTGTTCGAGCGAATGGGTCGCGCCGCCACGGCGGCCGCGATCGGCATGACAGCACTGTTGACAGTCAGCACCGGCACCGCCGCGGCGGGCTTCGGTTCACTGCCGCCGGCGAACCCGCACCTGGGCCCACCGGGCACGGCAACAATGCACGGCGACGCCGAATCCTCCGACGCCACACCGTTCGCGGGTCCCGGGGCGGGGAACATCGACAGCGATTTCCGGGAGCTCGCCGCAGCGTGCCCGACCATCCTCCAGGGTGCCGACGGTCTACCGCAGGCCTTGTGCACCAAGATCATCGACCGGGCCCCGAAGGTCTTCCTGCTCGATCCGGCCAACGGCCGGCCACTCGCGTCGCTGGACCTCACCAAAGGCAGCCTTCTCGGCGGCGTCTATGCCTATCTGGACAGCAGCGACCGCATGGTCACCGTCGACGGCAGCGGCAAGCTGCTGCGTATCGGCCACCGCAGGAACGGCGACGACTGGACGGTCTTCATCGAATCCTCGACCGACATCTCCCAGGCCGTGACCGGGCACTGCGGCGGCGGAGATTGCGACGCGGTCAGCTCGGTCATGCCCGACTTCGACGGCCGGGTCTGGTTCGCCACCGACAATGCCGCGGCGGGCTTCTCCGACCCCGCGACGGGTGCGGTCCGCTCGATCGTGCTCGGTCCCGGCGAACAGGTCGCCAACAGCATCTCCACCGCGCCGGAAGGCGTGGCCATCGCCACCACGCACGCGCTGTACCTCGTCGACGTGGACGGCTCCGGCAATCCCCGGGTGGTGTGGCGGCAGGCCTACGACCGCGGCCCGGCCCGCAAACCCGGCCAGTTGTCCTGGGGCACCGGCGCCACGCCCACCTTCTTCGGCCCCGGCACCGGCACCGAATACCTGGCGATCACCGACAACGCCGTCCCGAAGGAGAACCTGCTCGTCTTCGACACCGCGACCGGCCACCGGGTCTGCTCGGTGCCGACGGTCGACGGCACCGAGAACTCCCCGATCGGCGCAGGCAACAGCCTGTTCGTCGCCGGCACCTACGGCTACCCGTACCCGGCCGTTCCGGAAGGCGCGGGGCCGAGCGAACCGGCCGATGCCGCGTTCACCGGTGGGATGGTGCGGGTCGACGTGATCGGCTCCGACTGCCGGGTGGTGTGGACCAACAAGGCGCTCTCGGCCGCGGTTCCCCGGCTCTCGGTGGCCGACGGCAAGATCTACACCGTCACCCGGCACACCATCATCCCGACCGGCAGCGTCGGGGTGACCGACAACTTCCGCTACACCGTCATCGACGCGGCCTCCGGGCGCATCGAGACCGAGAAGCTGATCGGCGCGACGGCCGTCCACAACACCCTGCAGATGGTCGGCACCATCACCCCCGATCGAACCCTCTACCAGGGCACGATGAGTGGCCTGTTCCGCATAGCACCACGCTGAGTGGCGTATGCGATCATCGGAGTCGATCGGTGGCCTGTGATCCGGGAGGGGGCGAGATGCGATCGGATTCGGCTCGTCCCCAGGATGATTCACCGCCCACCAGCCGGGTGGTCGCGGTCGTGGAACTCCTCGCCGCCCGCGGCACCGCGCTCTCGGCGGCCGAGATCGCCCAGTCGCTCGAACTGAGCAGGTCGACGGTGGGCGCCATCCTGTCCACGCTCGACCGGCACGGGTGGGTCCGGCGACAGCCCGACCTGGCCTACCAGCTGGGCCCCGGACTGTCGCGGGTCGGGCTCTCGGCACCGGCGACCCTCGTCGAGAGCACCGCGGTCGGCGCGGAACTCGAACGCCTGGCCGCTCGCGTCGGTTGTGGCGCCGCGCTCACCGTGCTGAACGGCGACGAACTCACCTTCGTCGCGGTCACCGGCGGCCAGGGGCTGATTCCCGCGGGCATCGAGAACGGGACCCGGATCCCGCTGCTCCCACCCGCCGGCGCCACCCTCCTCGCGCACGCCCCCACCGCGGCGCAGAACCGATGGCTCGACCGCGGCGACCCGGAGCGGCGCGCCGAGTTCCGTGGTGTTCTGGAAACGATCCGCACCACCGGCTTCTGCGCCTGGAGCCTGCGGCCCGGCGCGCTCACCGCGCTACGGGTCCTCTCCGACGTGGTCGACCATCTCGGCGACCGCCCCGCCACCGATGAACTGCGCGGGCGGGTCCTTGGCCTGCTCGGCGACGTCACCGGCAGCGCGCATACCGAGCACGACCTGCACTCCCCCGAGTCGCTGTCACTCGGCTACCTGAGCGCGCCCGTGCTCACCACCGAGAACCGCGCCCTCTTCGAAGTCCAGATCGGCCCCCTGCGCACCGAGGCCACCCTCCCCGAGCGTCGACACTTCATCGACGAACTCCGCGCCACCACGCGCCGGTTGGAGCGCATCGCCACCGGCGCAATGTCGACCGGGAAGCCGGGGAGAACACCGGCACCGTGACGGCTCGGTCAGGGAATTCGGTTCGGAGGGGCTCCTGATCGCGCCGGCGGTCGCCCTGAGCGTAGCTACCGAGCCGACAGGAGAGCCGGAGGCCATTCCGCCGGCTCGACGTTGGCGGGTTTTCGGCTGAAGTCCTGGTCCCAGTCGAAGACGGGCGCTGGCGGACCCCACTGTTCCGGGCGGACGAACGAGACTGTCTCAGTGCCGAAATCGACCTGGGCGAACGAGGCCGCGCCGGCGAAGGTCACGCGATCGAACCCGGTGACGCCGGAGAAGGAGGCGCTGACGAACCGGACGATGTCGGCGAAGGTCGCCCTACTGAACATAGCGCTGGAGAAGGAGGCGCGGTCGAACGTGGTGCTGCCGGAAAAGGCGGCGCGGTCGAACGTAGCGATGCTCGAGAAGATCGCACCGTCGAATCCGGTGGTGCTGTTGAACGTCGCGCCATCGAATCCGGCGGTGCCGGAGAAGGTCGAGCCCTCGAACGAGGTCGGACTGGAGAACATCGCGCCATCGAACTCGGCGATGCCGAAGAAGGCCGCACCATCGAACCGCGCGATTCCGGCGAAGATCGCGTCGGCGAACCCCGCGGTGCCGAAGAAGATCGCCTCACTGAGCCAGGCGGGCCCGGAGAAGGTCGCGCGATGGAACGCGGCGGTATCAGAGAAGGTCGCGCCACCGAACCTGGTGGTTCCGGAGAAGATCGCGCCCTCGAAATCGGTGGTCCCGGCGAAGGTCGCGCCACTGAACATGGCGAGTCCGGAGAAGGTTGCCGTGCCGAACCTGGCAGCACCCGAGAATTTCACACGGCTGAAGTCGACGTCCTCGAGATGTGCCGTGCGGAAGTCGAAGTCGCCGGCGGACCAGCTGTATTCGGCGGTGAGACGCAGGTGGTCAGCGATGACGCGGACGATGGTGGCGCGGACCTCGCGATCGTTGTGTCGATATTCGAGGTGGTGTTCCTGGTCGTCGGCACGGGTGCCGTCAGCGGTGGCGCGGTGATGTTTGAGGACGAGTTTGCTCTGGTGGTTGGCCCCGAGTTCGGGGCTGTAGGGCAGCCGTAGATAGCCACACAGCACATCGATGCACTGCTGACGGCGCAGTCCCTCGGATTCGTCGGCGACACCGGCCATGGCGTAGACCCCGGCGATACGGACCGCGACGTCGGTGGCGCCGAGCTGGGCAGCCGCGGCGCCGAAGCGTTCGACGAACCGGGACTGTTCGAGGTCACGTTGACGTCGGTAGGCGATCACCAGTGCGACGACACCGCCCACACCGGCGACGACGGTCAACGCGACACGGGTGACGTCGATCTCCGCGGCGGTCTTGTTCGCGTCGACCGGGGTGATCCTGCGCAGGAACCCGTACGCGACGAACGCGATGCCTAGGCCGGCGAGCAAAGCGAGCGTGACCGCTGGGAACAGCTGGATCCTTCCGGCGCGGCGGCCGAGCGCCGCGCGGGAGTTCCTGCTGAACCGAGCGCGCAGCGCGGCTCGTCTCGTATGTGCTTGCACGCCAGCGGCGCTCACCCTCCCAGCCATTGCTCAATTCTCACCGTATCCATGACCGACCACCAGATTTCAGTGAGGGCGCCGGCGTTCGGCATCGTGTGGACACGGCGCTCACGCCGCAGGCTTGGTCAGGGTCGCGGGAGTTCTCGCCCTTCGCCGCCGAGCTCTGGGAGGATGCGAGCTTCAGCAGATCCCTGGACGACCGGCGCCGGGCTCGTGCGCATGAGCCACAGCGCGGCGGCGAGCGTCAGCACCCAGCCGATCACTTCGATGAGCAGGTGGTCTGTCGCATCGGGAACCGATTGCAGCAGGAACACCCGGACGCTGTTGATCGCGCCGTGCGCCAAGACCGCCGGCCAGACACTGCCCGACCGCCAGCGAAGGGCGAGCAGCAGTGGCGCCCACGGCAGCATGCCCGCGAAATAGATGACGATGTCCCACGGTGGGCGGTCTCCGATGACGGCGAGCACCGGCAGGTGCCAGACGATCCAGACCGCACCGCTGACCAGGGCCAGCGGCCAGAAACCCCAGGACGCGGCGCGGGTCACCAGCCAGCCGCGCCAGCCGAACTCTTCGCCGATCGCGAAGACCGACTGCAGCACGAAGACCGGAACGACCCACACCGTCGCCATCAGGATCTGGTCGAGCGGGTTGAGCGGCCAGATCCCCACTGCCAGTGCGATGCCCGTCTGGATGGTGGCGATCGCGGTGATGAGGCCGATACCGATACCGGCCCACCTGGGTGTGCCGCGCCACCCGGTGGCGAAGGTCTCCCGGAAGGTTCCGGGTCGCCGGGCTCGCCACATGATGACCGCGGCGAGCAGCGGGGTCAGTTGCAGGATCGGAACGATCAGGTTGTCGACATCCGTGGAGACGAGCCGAAAGACCATCGGAATCGACAGCGCGTAACACAGTGCGATGGCGATCGCGAAGAACCACGCGACATCGGTGCCAGTCGATCCAGGAGAACCGCGGCGCGCACGAACTGTCGTCACGACTGCCCACCACCTCTGACAACAGAATCCCTGCCAACCCACTTTCGCTTCGACCGCGACGCCGACACCCGGCCACGCAGACCAGAATTCGTTGTCGGAGAACAGGAACCTCGGTTCATGCACGGACCGTAGCAATCTGTTTCGGGTCTCCGGATCCTGGAAAGACCCGGAAATGCACCCTGAAAAAGCCCCTACCCGGCTTCCGCCGCTAATCGGCTCGCACACGTCTGGTGTCGTAGGCCCACATCGCGATCTCGACGCGGTTGCGGGCCCCGAGCTTGCCCATCAGCGATGCGACGTGGCTCTTGACCGTGCTCAGGCCGACGAAGAGCTCGGTGGCGATCTCGGCGTTCGTCCGGCCGCGCGCCACCAGCGCGAGCACCTCCTCCTCGCGGTCGGTGAGCGGGTCGATGGGCTGGACCGGTACCGCCGGGGCCTGGTCGGCGAAGGTCGCCAGCAGCCGGCGGGTGACGTTGGGGGCGATCAGCGCGTCCCCGTCGGCCGCCGCGTGGATGGCCTGCACGAGGAGCTCCGGCCCGGCGTCCTTGAGCAGGAAGCCGCGGGCGCCCGCGCGGAGGGCGCCGAGGACGTACTCGTCGAGGTCGAAGGTGGTGATCACGACGACCGCCATCGGGTCCGTGACGCCCGGCCCCGCGAGGCGTCGCGTCACCTCGATGCCGTCGAGCCCGGGCATCCGGATGTCGACCAGGAGGACATCGGGACGCAGCCGGGTCGCCAGGTCGAGCGCTGTGAGCCCGTCTGCCGCCTCCCCCACGACCTCGAGGTCGGGGTGCGCGCCGAGGATCATCACCAGCCCGGTCCGGACCAGGTCCTGGTCGTCGGCGACGACCACGCGAATGCTCATGTCGGCGCCTCCACGGGCAGCATCGCCTCGACCAACCAACCACCCTCGGGCCCCGGCCCCGCGGTGAGCGATCCGCCGAGGAGCTTCACGCGTTCGGCCATGCCGAGCAGGCCGAATCCGGGCTCCGGGACCGGCCCCGGCGCGGTCTGTCCGTCGTCGCTGACCCGCAGCCTGACGGTGTCGCCCTCCCGGCACACGTCGATCGCGACGCGGGTCGCGCTCCGGGCGTGCCGGACGGCATTGGTCAGCGACTCCTGGGCGAGCCGGTAGAGCGCGGCGTCCACGGGTCGTGCCAGCCGGGTCAACGAACCGTCCAGCGAGACCTCGACGGTGGGCGTCGCGTCGGCACGCGCCAGGGCGGGCAGGTCCGCGACACCCGGCTGCGGTGCGTAGGCGACGGGTTCCTCCGCACGCAGCACCCGCACCATGGACCTCATCTCCGCCAGGGTTCGCGACGCTTCGGACTCGATCGCGGCCAGGACCTCGACAGCCTTCTCCGGCTGGACGGCAGCGACCACGCGACCGGCCTGCGCCTGCACCGCGATGGCCGAGACGTGGTGGGCCACGGTGTCGTGCAGCTCGCGGGCCAGCGCCACCCGTTCCTGATTACGGACCTCGCGCTGTTGGCGACGCCAGAGGTCGGCGCGGTAGCGGAACACCGCCGCCAGAGCGACGAACAACAGCAACAGGACAGTGCCGCCGAAAACGTCAGCCCAGCCCGCGGAAGCGGCATACATCCCCAGCGCGACGACGACGGCCACGAACGTCGTCCCCACCACGATCTCCCGGCCCGAGCCCCACCGCACCAAGGCGTAGAGCAGGATCAAATCGGCCATCATGGCGTAGAGGCCGAGGTCCCCGGCATGCGCGGTCAGCTGCAGCACCGAGAGCAGCCCGGCGGCAGCCCAGCCGACCAGAGCGGCCGGCAGCGGGTGGTTTCGCCGCCAGAGCAGGGCGGGTATCAGCGCCACGGCGAGCACCACTACCAGGGGTCGCCAGGCCAAGTCCGGCCGAACGATGCTCTCGACCGCGGCGGCAGCCGCGAACACGCCCACCAGCAGCCAGTCGAGGCGACCGATGGGTGGGGCGTCACCGGGCCGCGGCTCGTGCCAGAGGGAGCGCCGGACAGTGACCACGGCTTCAGCATAGGGATCGGCGCGCCTCGGCGGACCCGCCGAAAGTACGAGAGCGAGATCATGCCATCGGCCAGGCGAACTCCGGCCTCCGGGCCGGTGTGCCCGGCGTCGGGCTCGGCGATCGTGGACCTACCGATCCGCCCGACCACGGAGCCCATGATGAGCACACGTCAACCCACCACTCTGGACGACCAGCCGATGCCGGTGCGAGCCAAGCTCGCCGCAGCGTGGACGAGCTTCATGTTCCTGTACGCCTACGTGGACATTCTCAACTTCTTCACGCCCGGCGTCATCCAGGAGATCCTCGCCGGCAAGGTCTTCGAATTCGATCTCTCCCAGACGTTTTCGACCACGGCCCTGACCCTCATGGCCGTCCCGATCTTCATGATCTTCCTGTCGATGACGCTGCCCGCCGGGGTGAGCCGCGTCGCCAACCTCGTCGTGGCTTCGCTCTACGTTCCCGTCACGGCGTTCAACGTGACGGGCGAGTCCTGGCTGTACTTCTACGGCCTCGGCGTCGTCTTGGAAGTGGTCCTTCTCGTCCTCATCCTGCGGTACGCCTGGACCTGGCCCCGCACCGCGCCTTCGCCGACCAAGACGACCAGCTCGGCTGACACCGTTCGAGCACAGCAGCGAGCGTGAACCGAGAGCGGAACCGTCCCGTTCGGAACCGCTGACAGGCACCGCAACGGCATTCGCGACTTCATGCCCATCAGGAGCATGAAGTCGCGAAAGCAGCAAGCGGTTTACCCCGGACTCCGCTCACCATCAAGGATCCCGTCGATCCATGCGACGACGTCGGCCAGGATGACCGGGCCCTCGGGTTCATCCTCCACCCCGTGGTACATGCCCGGACAGGTCCGCAGTGTCGCCGACGGCACGAGGTCGACCACCCGGCGGCTGGCGGAGATCGGATTGATCAGATCGGCGTCGCCGTGCACCACGAGCAGTGGTGCGGAGACCCGGGTGGCAGCCGATGCCACCCGATCCATCTGTGCCAGAACATCGATCGCGAAGCGTGCCGTCGCCCGCCCGTGGACCAAGGGATCGGCGTACCGCTCGGCGACGACGGCGGGGTCGCGATTGACCCGCTCGAACCGCAGCCCGTTCGGCACTGTCAGGGTGGCGAAGACGCGGCCGAGGCTCCTGACCACGGCCACCTTGAGACGCTGGTTGCGCAGCTCCGAGTCGAAGGCGGGTCCGGTCGCCACCACCGCGGCCACGTCCGCCCCCGGCCGGTCCGCCGCGTAGAGGAACGCGTAGAGCCCGCCCAGGCTGTGCCCGTACAGCACGACCGGTGCGCCGCTCGTTCGCGCACGCTCGTGGGAGATGAGATGGTCCACGGCCCGCGCCGTCGACTCGTAACGGACGTCGCCGCGGCGTCCTTCGGATCGCCCGAATCCTTCGTAGTCCATCGCGAGCACGGAGAAACCGGCCGCGGTGAACAACCGAGCCGTGCTGTCGTAGCGGGCCGCGTGCTCGCCGAGACCGTGCAGGAGGACGACACTGGCCCGCGCGGGCCCGCGCGGGACCCAGCGCAGTGAGGTGAGTCGGGGGCCGCCGCCATCCGGGGTGAAGGAGTCGACGAGGGGTGATGTGTTCACGAGCAGTTCCTTTCCGGTCTGCTCGAGCCTCGCCGCTTCCCCGGTGTCCAGGATTGGACCAACCTGCTAGATCGGCAGGATCTCCCAACGGATCGTGCTGAACGCGGTGGGCGGAGCGCCGAAGGTTCGGCGACACGTCCGCGTGAGATGGGAGCTGTCGGTGAATCCCGCCAGGTGCGCCGCCTCGGTGAGCGTCCGGCCCTGCGCGACCGCCGCGGTCGCCCGGAGCAGCCGGAGCCATCGGACGTACGCCCGGAAGGTGATTCCGAGCTCCTCGGCGAAGAGATGGGACAGCCTGCTCTCCGACAGATGAACGGTCGCGGCGAGGTCGCGCAGCCGGATGGGTCGTGAGTCCAGCTCGGTCTGCAGGCGGGTGCGCGCGGCGGCGACTCCCGGATGCAGTGGGTGCGAGGTGTTTCCGGGAAAACGCAGGCGCCCTTCCACGTACGCACTGTGGCCCTGGGTCAGAGTCTGTCCTGCGTCGTGCCAGGCGCGAGCGTGGGACGGATCGTCGACCAGCTCGATCAGCTCGGCCCCCAGGGACGACTCGGGCTCGACGTGCGCCACGACGCCCCAGGCGCCGACGGCGCTGAACGCGTGCGGCTGATCGGCGGGAACGATCGCCGCGTTCGTCCGTCGCCGATTGCCTTGGCGATCCTCG
The DNA here is from genome assembly GCF_042888005.1 of Nocardia sp. NPDC003269. NCBI lineage: Bacteria > Bacillati > Actinomycetota > Actinomycetes > Mycobacteriales > Nocardiaceae > Nocardia > Nocardia sp. NPDC003269. The sequence continues at coordinate 62,687 of NZ_JBIAPA010000003.1, read as the reverse complement.
ATGACGAACGTTCCCTGGTGCGCGACGGCCACCTGCACGGAGTGGTGTGAATGTCGCGGCAGACTGCCCAGCGGACCCTCGATCTCGAGCACACCGGGTCGCATACGCCCTGTACCTGACCACCGCGAGATCAATGGTTCTCGCTCGTCCGACGCGTGCATCGGCTGAAATATACGCGGCGCGGAAGCGCTACCGGCAGCGCCGAGATCGACTCCGCCGAGCCACGCCCGCTGGCAACGGCCTGAAGGGCGAGCGACCACGAGGCCGGTGTCCGCCGGCTCGATGCGGAGCCGGCGGACACTCGCGACAGCGTGCCGCTAGCGGGCCGGCACCACCGCGCCGGCGAGATGATCGACCGTGGCCGCGAGATCGCCGCAGGCCTGCTCGTACTGTCCGCGCAGCGTCGCCACGAGTTCGGCGGTGGTCCCGGCCTCGGTGACGGCACCGATGCCCTGACCCGCACCCCAGACATCGCGCCAAGCCTTGGCGTCGGTGCCGGAGGAACCGAAATTCATCTGCGAGGGATCCGACTCGGGCAGGTTGTCGGGATCCAGGCCCGCGGCGACGATGCTGCCGCGCAGGTAATTTCCGTGCACGCCGGTGAACAGATTGCTGTAGACGATGTCGGCCGCGGTGGAGTCGACGATCATCTGCCGGTAGCCGGGCACCACATTGGCCTCGGCCGTCGACAGGAACGCCGAGCCGATGTAGGCCAGGTCGGCGCCCGCGGCCTGCGCCGCCAGGATCGACCGGCCGTGCGCGATGGAACCCGACAGCAACAGCGGACCGTCGAACCAGGTCCGGATCTCCTGGATCAGCGCGAACGGCGACTGGGTCCCGGCGTGCCCGCCCGCGCCCGCGGCGACCGCGATGAGCCCGTCGGCGCCCTTCTCGATCGCCTTGCGCGCGTACTGGTTGTTGATCACGTCGTGGAGCACGAGCCCGCCGTAGGAGTGGACCGCGTCGTTGATCTCGGTCCGCGCGCCCAGCGAACTGATCACGATCGGCACCTCGTGCTCGACGATCACCGCCATATCCTGCTCGAGCCGATCATTGGACCGATGCACGATCTGGTTCACCGCGAACGGCGCCACCACCGCCTCCGGATTCGCCGCCGCGAACGCCGCGTTCTCCTCGACGATGCGATCGAGCCAGTCGCCCAGCAGCGACGCCGGCCGCGCGTTCAGCGCCGGAAACGATCCGACGATCCCGGCCTGGCACTGGGCGATGACGAGCTCGGGGCCCGACGCGATGAACATCGGCGAGGCGACCACGGGCAGGGACAGGCGGCCGGAAAGCTGCGGGGGCAGTGCCATTGAATCCTCCGAAGGCAGGACGGACCGGCGGGCGGGCCGCCGGGCGAACGTCAGTTCCTGCACGATAAGAGCCCCACCGCCCGATATGCAACCAGTTGCATAGCAAGCGTGGCATCAATCACGTGCCCACCCGAGCCCGGGCCTCGAGTTCAGGACGGCGCACGGGCCGGCAACCGCGCGTCACCACGATCACCTCCCCATCGACCGACTTCAACCTCGAACTTGGTCGACCGTACGACTTCAATTCAGGCGACGACGCAGTGCGTCCCGCAAGGGCCTCGAAGGCCCCGAGCGCGGCGCGGAGCGCCGTTCCATGACGAATACCACCAGTTCCGAGTGGTTAGATCGCAAACACTCGCCCATCTCCTATTGCACCCACGGCCGCACTCGTTCTATCGTAATTCATACGGCCGACCGACTTACTTCGCGTTCCCTTCGATGGGAGACGCGGTCGGTTCGACCTCGACGGGCCTTGCGAACAGGTACCGGCACCACAGGCCCTCGGTTCGCCCTCTGGAGTGAGACGACATGACTCGACACGGCTCGTTCGACCGACCCGATCACCGGGAGCCGCACCGGGCCGCGCGTGAGGTCATCGCCCTGCTCACCACGGACCTCCCGGCCCCGGGCGCACCAGCGCCCTCCTGACAACCAACCGACAACCGAGGAGACCATCACCGTGCCCGACGACACCACACCCCACCTGCACCGGCCGGCGGACGTCTCGCACTTCGCCGCCGAAGCCGAACGAATCGCCAACGAAGGGCTCGTCGAGGAGCTGCTCGACCTGTTCGCGCCGGACGCGGTCGCCGACTGGATCATGGACGGCGCCCACGACCACCATCAGGGCATCGACGCCATCCGCGCGGCCACCACCGAACTCGTCGCCGTCGGCAAGGCCCTGCGTCTGCACGTCCGCAAGACCGTGCAGAGCGCCGACGACGACACCATCGTGCTGACCTGGACCGGTGGATTCGGTCGGAGCAACCGCCAGTTCGGCACCGAGATCTGGACCTTCCGCGACGGACTGGTGGTCCGCCAGCAGATGTACTCCTACCTCGACGTGCGCCCCAAGACCTCGCCACTGGCCGGCCTCCGGCTCCTGGCGACCTCACCCGCGGTCGTCACCACGCTCGTGAAATACCGCTGGCAGAACCGCTCTCGACGCTGACCGCAGCACTACCCACCGGGAAAGGCCCCATCGAATCCATGACCACCACGCCCGTGAACAGCACAACCACTGTCGCCCGCACGATGGATCGCATCTATCACGATCTGCTGAGCCCGTCGGACGTCCAGGAAACGCGCCGACGCGTTCGAGCACTGGCTGACGAGATCGTCGCGCCCGCAGCGCATTCGATCGCGACCGGCGACGAGCGAGTGGACGGGTTCCCGCGCCACGTGTTCGACGAACTCGCCGCCGGAGGACTCTTCCGGATTCCTTTCGGCGCGCAGGTCGGCGGCGACGGAGCGGCTCACCCCGCGACCGCGACCGCCGTAGCGGTCGAGGAGCTGGCCTATCATTCCAACAGCATCGCGGCCGTGTTCGACGTCGATTGCATCCTGGCAGGCAACGCGCTCACCCACGGCACCGCCGAGCAGCAACAACGGTGGCTGGCACCGCTGGTCGCCGGTGACATCGTCGGCTCCTTCGCGACCAGCGAGCCGGGAGCATCCAGCGACCTCTCCCCGCAGGCGGTCCAGACACTCGCGACGCGAGACGGCTCCCGCTGGCGCCTGCACGGACGCAAGCGCTGGATCACCAATTCCCCGGTGGCAGCATTCGTCGTGGTCCTGGCACGCACCGACGACCGGCTCACGACTTTCATCGTGCCCACCGACGCCGATGGGGTCACCGTGGGTGTGCCGGACCGCAAGATCGGAAACCGTGGCCAACTGACGGCCGACGTCGAATTCGACGACGTCGTTCTCGGGGACGAGAATGTCCTCGGCGAACCCGGGCAAGGACTGCGGATCGCGTTGCAGACACTCGTGTACGGCCGGATCGGGATCGGCGCCGCGGGCGTCGGGATGGCGCAAGCCGCGTTCGACCACATGGTGCATCATCTGACCACCCGCCATGCCTTCGGCAAACCGCTGGGCGCAAACCAGCATTGGCAGTTCGCCGTCGCCGACTACGCGACGCGGATCGAAGTCGCCCGCAACACCTATCTCAAAGCCGCACTGCGACTCGACAGCGGCATCGGATTTCCCGAGCCGGAAGCGGCGATGGCCAAACTGCTCGGCACCGAACTGTCGGTCGATATCGCCCGAGACGCCGTGCAGGTCTTCGGCGGAATGGGCTTCGTCGAAGAGCGCGGCGCGGACGGCGTCGTCTCACCGGTGTCGGCGATCTATCGCGACAGCAAGATCGGCGAAATCTACGAAGGCGCCAACGAGATCCAGAGATGGGTTATCGCGCGCAGCATCCTGGGCCGCGACATCACCGGTTGATCCGTACCCCGGCGAGCCGCGACCGCAGCCGACACGAGATCTCCGTCACACCTTTCACCCTAACTGGATTGATTCAAGATTACACAGCCAGCTTTTATTGGCTCGGACTATCAGTAGGCTCGCACGATTTGATTAGTGCTATCAATCGGCGATCTATAGCTTCGGGAATCGAAAGATCCCACTACCGTTTGGAATGAGGCCACTTTCATGTCGCTGATCAACAAGAAGATCAAGCCCTTCGCCGCGGAGGCGTTCAAAGACGGTGCCTTCGTCAGCGTTTCCGACGAGGACATCAAGGGCAAATGGGCGATCTTCTTCTTCTATCCGGCGGACTTCACCTTCGTCTGCCCGACCGAACTCGGTGATCTCGCCGATCACTACGACGAGCTGCAGCGCCTGGGCGTCGAGGTCTTCTCTGTCTCGACCGACACCCACTTCACCCACAAGGCGTGGCACGCGTCGTCCGACACCATCGGCAAGATCAAGTACGCGATGATCGGCGACCCCACCCTGCGGATCAGCACCGCCTTCGAGGTGCTCCGCGACGACGAGGGCCTCGCCGACCGCGGCACCTTCCTGGTCGACCCGGACGGCGTCGTCCAGTTCACCGAGGTCACCGCCGAGGGCATCGGCCGCAACGCGGCCGAACTGCTCCGCAAGGTCAAGGCCGCGCAGTACGTTCGCTCGCACCCGGGCGAGGTCTGCCCGGCCAAGTGGGAAGAGGGCGACGACACTCTCGCCCCGTCGCTGGAACTCGTCGGCAAGATCTGATTCGCCGACCGCAGCTGCCCCGGTGGCACGGGACCCGACTCCCGTGCCCCGCCTCAACTCTCAACGTCCGGAGTAGACCCGCATGCTCGAGACCTCGCTCGCACGCCAATTGAAGACCCTGCTCGAGAAGGTGACCCAGCCGATCGAGCTCGTGTCCACCCTCGACGATCGCCCCAAGTCCACCGAACTGGCCGAGCTCCTGGACGAGATCGCCGGCATGTCGGATCTGGTGACCCACCACCGCAGCGGCATCGACGCGCGCCGGCCGTCGTTCGTCGTCCGTCGCACCGGCTCCGACATCGAGGTGGGGTTCGCCGGAATCCCGCTCGGACACGAGTTCTCCTCCCTGGTGCTGGCCCTGTTGCAGGTCGGCGGGCACCCCTCCAAGGAGGCTGCGGACCTGATCGCGCAGGTACGAGATCTCGAGGGGCAATGGAACTTCGAGACCTACTTCTCCCTGTCCTGCCAGAACTGCCCAGACGTCGTTCAGGCCCTGAACCTGATGTGCGTGCTGAACACCGACATCAAGCACGTCGCGATCGACGGCGCCCTGTTCCCGGACGAAATCGACAACCGCCAGGTCATGGCGGTGCCGACGGTATTCCTCAATGGTGAACCGTTCGGTTCCGGGCGGATGAGTCTCGAACAGATCGTCAACCGGCTCGACACCGGGTCGGTCGAACGCACCGCAGCAGCCCTCTCGGCGAAGGAGCCCTTCGACGTGCTCGTCGTCGGCGGCGGGCCCGCGGGAGCCACGGCCGCGATCTACGCGTCGCGGAAGGGAATTCGCACCGGCGTCGTCTCGGAGCGCTTCGGCGGCCAGGTGCTCGACACCATGGGAATCGAGAACTTCGCGTCGGTGCCCTACACGGAGGGCCCGCGCTTCGCCGCCGCGTTGGAAGACCACGTCCGCCACTACGACGTCGACATCATCAACGCGCAGAACGCGACGAAGCTGTTCCCAGCCACCGCCGAAGGTGGCTTGGCGGAGGTGGAGCTCGCGAGCGGTGCGAGTCTGCGCTCGCGCAGCGTGATCGTCGCGACCGGTGCGCGGTGGCGGTCGATGAATGTTCCCGGGGAATCCGAATACCGGAACAAGGGTGTCACCTATTGCCCGCATTGCGACGGCCCCCTGTTCAAGGGCAAACGCGTCGCGGTGATCGGTGGCGGCAACTCCGGCGCCGAAGCCGCCATCGATCTCGCCGGGATCGTCGCCCACGTGACCCTGGTCGAATTCGATGCCGAACTGCGTGCCGACGAGGTCCTCCAGCGCAAGCTGCGCAGCCTGCCCAACGTCGAGATCCTGCTCGATGCGATGACGACCGAGGTCGTCGGCGACGGTGCCAAAGTCACCGGCCTCACCTACTCCGACCGCACGACCGAGGCGTGGCATTCACTCGCTGTGGACGGCGTCTTCGTCCAGATCGGCCTGCTGCCCAACACCGAATGGCTCACCGGCACCATCGATCTCACCCCGCGCGGCGAGATCGTCGTCGACGACCACGGGCGAACGTCCGCTCCCGGAGTATTCGCGGCGGGCGACTGCACCACGACCCCGTTCAAACAGATCATCGTTGCCGCCGGAGCCGGAGCGACAGCAGCCCTCGGCGCGTTCGACCATTTGATCCGCACCTCGACGCCGAACGAGGAAACCGAGCTCGGCGAGCATGCTGCCCCGGCCGAGGTCGCCGTTCTGTCGTAGCGCGCACTCGCCGAGCGCCTGGCGGAACCGGCAGGCACCGCACCCGCCCGGGTGAGCCCACTGCCGGTCCCCGCCCTGCGACTGGCGGGGCTGTTCGATCCCGCCGCCCGCGCGATGATCGAACAGCCTCGTCAGATGCCGAGCCCGGTGCGGAGAGTGGGCCACGAATCGTGCAGCGCCTGTTGCCAATACGGCCAGGAGTGGATGCCGAACGCCGTGTACCGCACAGTGGGTCGCAGGCCCGCACCCCGCATCAATCCTTCGACGGTCCGGGTACAGGCGTGCGCGCCTTCCTCCAGACTCATAGCCCCGGCGAGATCGAGCGGGTAGGAGAAACTGGGATCGAAGTCGACATCGGCCGGCCCCTGCCTGCCGCTCCCGACAGACATGAACAACGCGGTATTGCGCAGGGCACCCAGGTGTTTGGTGGGATCGTGCGCTGCCCAACCGGGCGCCAGCGAGCCACCCCACATCTTGTCCGGGTTCCCCCCACGGTGATGCACCGCAGCACGGACCATGGGCTGACCGACACCGCCCGTGAGCAGACAACCACTGAAGACACCGACCGCCCGATAGAGGCCAGGGTTACGAAAGGCAAGTGTGGCCGCGGCCTGCCCACCCATCGACAGCCCCGCGACCGCGTTCACACCGTTCCCGGCGAGCTCCCGATTCAGCAAAGGCGGCAGCTCGTGAGTCAGGAACTGCTCCCACCGGATGTGACCGAGCGCGTCGTCGTCTTCGAGCCAATCGGTGTAGAACGTGCCACCGCCACCGATCGGCATCACCACGTTGACATTCTTGTCCGCGAAGAAGGCAAGCGCATCGGTGCGCATCGTCCAGGTGCTCTGCGCCTGATCATCCCGCGCACCCGTCCCATCGAGCAGATACAGGGTGGGACGCGGTGCCGACCCCCGCGGACGCAGCACGTCCAGGCCGACCACACGGCCCATCGCCGGCGAAGAGACGTAGAGCTGCTCCCAGGTATCGTCGCGCGCGACGCGATGATCGATCGTCGCAGTGGCAGCATGCGCCGGGCCCGGCGCCAATAGCGAGGCGACGACCCCGAGAGCCGCTACCGCGCCGAGGATCCGGCGGTGCCCAGCGGTGAACCGAGAAGGTGACGCTGTCATCAGATCCTCCCGGACCCGGACGGTCGCCGGATCCGACGGGGATACCGTCTATTTGTCGAATTACGTTACGCCACAATCGATTTACGCTCACCAAGGTTGCTCCACGCCGATCGCAGCCATCGCCGGACTGCACGCCAGCGGCGTGCAAGGGCGGTGCAAGGGTCCGCTGTCACAGTCGATGATGTGACGTGGCAGAGCGGCCTATATGCCGAGGGAAAGAACATTCTGGTTACCGGCGCCAACGCAGGCATCGGATACTTCACCACCGAGCAGCTAGCCGCCAACGGCGCGACCGTGGTGCTGGGCTGCCGTGACACCGCCAAGGGCGACCTCGCGATACGCGCGATCCGTGCTCGGGTACCCGGCGCTCGACTGCGGTCCGTGCGTGTGGACCTGGCCGATCTGTCCTCACTGCCGGCGACAGTGGACGCCCTCGATCTCGACAGCCTGGACGCGGTCGTACTCAATGCCGGGATCTTGCTGTCTGGTCCCGATCGCAGCCTGAGTTGTCAGGGACACGAATCGATGTTCGCGACGAACCACCTCGGACACTTCGCACTGGTCGCTCACCTGGCGCCGATACTGACCGCGACAGCGAACAGCCGGGTGATCACGGTCGGCAGCTTCGCCGCACGGTCGGAGCGACTGGATCTCACCGATCTGCAATCCGAGCGCGACTATCGCCCCAAGCGCAGCTACGGACGATCGAAGCTGGCCCAAATGCTGTTCGGTTTCGAACTGGATCGCCGTCTGCGTGCCCACACGACCGACACCGCAAGCATTGTCGTCCATCCCGGCGGCGCCCTGGACTCACTGACACCGTCGCGGCCACCGCTGTTCGTCCGCACCACCGCCCAGCACCTGCGCGGACTACCCGCCGGCCTCGCACTGCACGGTAAACACGCAGCGGCCACAACCATCGTCCGAGCCGTACTGGACCCCGAGATAGGCGGCGGACAACTGTGGGGGCCAAGAGTTTTCGGTCTCCGTGGAAAACCACACCGGGAAACACCACATGCGCACATGACCGACATCGACACCGCCGCTGAACTGTGGGCCGCCAGTTCGGCGCTTTCAGGCGTCGATCCGCTCGTATTTCCGACGCCGGCCCAGCACTGATCCACCCTGCCGGGTCCACCGCACCGTTCAGCGAGGTCGTAGTTGTTCGCCTTGTACGACCTCGATGTCGAGTTCGATTTTGACGGTTGTGCCCACCGCGGCCACTCCCGCGCGTACCACCGCGTTGTAATCGATCGCGAAATCGTTGCGGTGCAACAGTGTTTCGGCGTGGAACGCCGCCCGCACCCCACCCCACGGATCCTGCCCGAAGCCACCGTAGGTCACCACGAGATCGATCGGGCGGCGCTGCCCGTGCAGGGTCAGTTCACCGGGCATCACCCAGGTGTCGGCTGCGGTGCGGCGCAACCCGAGACCGGTAAAGGTGATCGTCGGATAGCTGTCGACATCGAGGAATTCCGGTGAGCGCAGGTGATCGTCACGCATCGAGACGCCGGTATCGATGCCCGCCGCCTCGATCTCGGCGTGCCCGGTGGACCGTTCGAACGGCTCGGCGATATCGAGTCGCCCGCTCACCTGCGCGAATCGGGCCTTGATGCCGGCGATACCCAGGTGACGCGCGGTGGCGAGCACCGTCGAATGTGCCGGATCGATCGTCCACGGCCCCGGCGGCGGCGAGGTCACCGTCGCCGCCGCCGGCGCCAGCACCACCTCACCGAGCGCACCGGTTCCCGTCGCGGAGATCTGTGCGATCCGCGCGACCGGCTCGAACCCGACAGCGGTGAGCACGGCGGTGTGCATCCCAGCGGGCAATGGGTCGGTTCTCACAGACCCGGTCTCGTCGGCCTCCCTGCGGGCGAGCTGACGGCCCGACTTATCCGTCACCGTCAGCACCGCGTTCGGCACCGGCCAGCCCTGGGCCGTGCGGACACGACCGGTCAACCCACTCATCAGCGGTTTCCGGGCTCGTAGCGGAGCCGCACGTCATGAGCGACCTCGGCCCCGGAGACGCTGACCTGATCGGTCACGGGCGGATAGCCACGGGTGATCACGGTGTACTCCCCTTCGAGCAGATCGGCCACGACATAGCGGCCGTTCTCGTCGGTGCGCGCTGTCGCCGTCACCTCCCCCGCGGCGTCGAGGACGCTGACCAGTGCGTCGGGCACGGCCCTGCCGTCGTCGGCCAGGGCGGATCCGGTGAGTACCGACATCGCGGACAACTCGATGTCCTGGCGAAGCACGCCGCTGTCGGGCACAGTCACGGTGATCGCGCTGGGACGCATGTGCTCCGCGGCCGCGACCAAGGTATAGACACCCGAGACCACGCCGTGGCACGCGTATGCGCCGTCGCCACCCGTGACAGCGGCGCCGATCACCTCACCACGCGGGTCGGTCACGGTGACGGTGGCACCCGGCAACGGCGAACCGTGGCCGGCGGTCCGGACGACACCCGTCAGCTCACCGGAGCCGACCAGGCTCAGGTCCACTCGCTGGGGTCGCTCGCCGACCGACACGTTGACGGCGGTCGGCTGGTGTCCCATCGCCGACACGATCAAGACGTAGCCACCCGACGTCGGTGCGCTGATCGCGAAATCACCATCGGCGGCACTGCTCGTCCGCGCGACCTGACGGCCGTTCTGATCGATCAATGTCAGCACCGCACCCGAAAGCGGCTGGCCGTCCTCGCGGCGGACGCGACCGTCCACCACGCCGCCGCCCGTGCCGGGCAACCCGCCGGTCCGCAGCGCGGCGGGCGACGACGTGTCCATCGCGACCGCCCGATGACCGTTCTGTTCGGCTGTCGCGTGTCGACCGCCCGCTGCCGTCGGCACCGGTTCGGCCTCGGACAGCACCCGCTCGGCGCCTTGCCAAACCTGCTTCCCGTCCCAGCCCGACTCCGCGAGCGCGGCCAGTTCGGCATCGAGCGGGTCGGTCGCAGCATCTTGCGACACAGAGTCTTTCGCAGTCGGGTCGAGGGCAGGATCGATGTCGATCGTGTTGCGCAGCGGACGGTTCGGCAGCAGCGCGGTCGCCAGGAGCGCGACAACCGCGGCACCCGCGGCGATGAGGAAGATCCGTCCGGTCGCATCACCGTAGGCGGCGCGCACGACCGTGACGACCGGTGCGGGCAGAGCATGGAGATTCAGGCTGCCGCCACCGCCGGAACCGCCGCTCGTCACGCCGAGCTGGGCGAAACCTTCCGCCGACAGTTCGGTCACCCGGGAGGCCAGGACCGAGCCGAGCGCCGAGACGCCGATCGCGCCGCCGAACGTGCGGAAGAACGCGACGCTGCTGGACGCGGCGCCGATATTGTGCACGCTCACCGTGTTCTGCACGGCCAGTACCAGGTTCTGCATCAGCATGCCGACGCCGAGCCCCACGACGGCGATGTAGATGCCGACGAGCCACAGATCGGTGGCGTGATCGAGTGTCGAGAGCAGCCCGAACCCGGCCACCAGCAACGCGCCGCCGGTGACGACGAACGACTTCCATTTCCCGAACCGGGTGATCAGCTGTCCCGAACCGGTCGACCCGACGAGCATGCCCATCACCAGGGGGATGGTCAGGACGCCGGCCATCGTCGGCGAGTAGCCGCGCGCGGTCTGGAAATACTGGCCGAGGAAGGTGGTCGACCCGAACATGCCGACGCCGACCGCGATCGAGGCGACGATCGCCAGGCCGGTGGTGCGTTCGGTGACGATCGCCAGCGGGATGATCGGTGACTTGACTCGCGATTCGACCACGACGGTCGCGACGAGCAGCAGCACACCCGAACCGACATACAGCGCGGATTCGCGGGAGAACCAGTCGTAGTAGCCTGCCTTCCCGGCGAACGAGACCCAGATGAGCAACACCGACACACCCGCGGTCAGCAAGGCGGCGCCGAACCAGTCGATCGACACGCCCTCCTTGCGTTCGGTGGGCAACCGCAGGGTTCGTTGCAACAGCAGCAGGGCGATGACAGCCAACGGCACGCACACAAAGAAGCACCAGCGCCAGCCGAGCGGGCTGTCGACGATGACGCCACCGAGGATGGGCCCGCCCGACATCGACACCGCCATCACCGCGCCCATGTAGCCGGAATAGCGGCCGCGTTCCCGCGGCGAGACGATGGAACCGATGATCGCGACGACGAGTGCGGTCAGTCCGCCCATGCCGATGCCCTGGACGACTCGTGCCGCCAACAGGATCGGCACGGTGCTCGCGAAACCCGCGATCACCGAACCGACGACGAAGATGACGATGGCCGACTGGACCAGCACCTTCTTGTTGAACAGATCGGCGAACTTGCCCCAGATCGGGGTGGACGCGGCATTGGCCAGCAACGCCGTGGTGATGACCCAGGCGTAGGCGGTCTGCGACCCCTCCAGGTCCCCGATGATCGTGGGCAGCGCGGTCGACACGATCGTGGTGCTGAGCAATGCCGTGAACAGGGCCGCCAGCAGTCCCGTCATCGCCTCCAAGACCTGGCGGTGCGTCATCGCGGCAGGGGCACGCCCGGTCTCGGTCTCGACTGCACTAGACATCCACTTCCTGACTTTCTGTCGATTCCGGTCGGCGCTCACCCACCGCGATGTGAGGCGGAGCGGCCGCCAGTGAATTCCTCAGCTTCTGGACAACCGCGATGGCGTGCTCGGCCTCGACTTCGGTCCAATCGGCCAGCGCGGCTTGCAATCCCCGCGCCCGCGACTCCCGGACGCGCCGCAGCAGATCGCTGCCCTGGTCGGTGATCCGGATGAGGGTGACCCGGCCGTCGAGGGGATCGGCGTGGCGGGCAATATTGCCGGAGCTCACCAGCTCGGCGACATGCCTGCTCAGTGTCGATTGGCTGATGCACAAGTCCGCGGCCAGATCCACCTGCCGAGACGGTCCCCTGGCCTCGAGTGAACCCAGCACGCCGACACCGCCGGGAAGCAGGTCCCCCTCGTCAGGGTGCGCGAGCGCAGCGCGGATCGCTCGGCCCATGTAATAGAGCTCCCTGATCAGGCCTCGAGCCGTATCGGGTGACACTGCCATGCCAACTCCCACCTGCGAATAGTTGCTTGCGCTAACCAACCATATACACAGTACTTGCATTATGCAACTAACTATTGATCGCCTGCGGACCGAGACGGACGATGCGCCCTCACGACGCCGATGTGGCGGAAGGCGAATACTCGGCGGAGGAGTCCGCTGCCGCTGCCCGATTCGCTGCCGCCGTAGCACCTCGCGCGACCAGCAGCATGGTCAGGTCTGTCACCAGCTCGACCACATTCGACAGGGGCAGTTCGGGCTCGCGCGAGAGCCATTCGCGTGCGATGGCGTTCACCGCGGCCGTGAGCAGCGATGCAGTGTCGCCGTCCAGGCGCGTGCCTGTGGTCGCCAGGAAGCTCTGGATGTGCCCCGCCCATTTGTCCGCGTGGGGTTTGCATTCCTGTTCGATGCGTCTACTGACACCTCTGAGTTCGATGACGGCGAAGTCGGCGCGATACGGCGAGCTGTCGATCGAACCGAAATAGGCGGTCAGGCCGACGCGCACGGCCATGATCGGGTCGGCGGACGCGGTCAGGTCGGCGAGCGTTCCTGCCACCGCGACGGCCGCGTCGTCCTGCACCCGGGCATAGGCCGCGATCAGTGCCTCATCGAGAGTTTCGAATTCCTCGTAGAACTGCCGCTTCGACAGGCCCGCGGTCTCGCAGATGTCGATGAGCGAGCAGGAGAGCTGACCTCGCTCGCCGCACACCCGGGTCGCTGCGTCCAGGAACTGGTGGCGCCGTTGCGCTTTTCGCTGCACGACACTGCGGCCGGCATACCGCCTGGTATCGGCGATCATGGCCCACTCGTCTTCTCGTTCGTCGCGACGGCGGTCCCGGCCTCCTTGACAAAGGCCGGGACCGCGTCGCCTTCCGGCCCGCGCAGGCCGGAAGTCTCAGTGACCGCCGACCAGGTCGAGCGCGATGTCGGCGATCATGTCTTCCTGCCCACCGACCAGCCCCCGCCGGCCCGCGATGGTGAGCAGCGTCCGCACGTCGACACCGTAGGTGGCCGAGGCGTTCTCCGCGTGGCGCAGGAAGCTCGAGTAGACGCCGGCGTAACCGAGGGTCAGCGTCTCGCGGTCGACCTGGACAGGCCGATCCATCAGCGGCCGGACCAGGTCGTCGGCCGCGTCGGTCAGCTGATCGAGGTTCGCGCCGTGTTCCCAGCCGGTCAGGTCGGCCACCGCGACGAACGCTTCGAGCGGAGTGTTGCCCGCACCGGCGCCGAGTCCGGCCAGGGACGCGTCGACGCGGGTCACCCCCTCCTCCACGGCGACGACACTGTTCGCCACCGACAACGAGAGGTTCTGGTGGGCGTGGATTCCGATCTGGGTCCCGGGTTCGAGCACATTCCGGTAGGCGCGGACGCGTTCGCGGACACCGTCCATGGTGAGCCGCCCGCCGGAGTCGGTGACATAAACACAGTGCGCGCCATAGGTTTCCATGAGTTTGGCCTGGTCGGCCAAGCCTTCCGGACTGTTCATGTGGCTCATCATCAAGAAGCCGGATACATCCATGCCGAGTTCGCGCGCGTAGGAGATGTGCTGGGCGGCGATGTCCGCCTCGGTGCAGTGCGTGGCCACCCGGACCGAGCGCACGCCGAGATCGAACGCACGGCGCAGGTCCTCGATGGTGCCGATTCCAGGCAGGAGCAGCGTCGTCAGCCGGGCGTACTGCAGCACACTCGCCGCTGCTTCGATCCATTCCCAGTCGGTGTGGCTACCCGGTCCGTAGTTGAGGCTGCCGCCATGGAGTCCGTCGCCGTGGGCGACCTCGATCGCGTCCACGCCGGCGGCGTCGAGCGCGGCGGCGATCCGCGCGACCGTGGCGGGGTCGACGCGGTGCCGCAGCGCGTGCATTCCGTCGCGCAGTGTGACGTCCTGCAGGAAGACTTCGGTGCTCATCGGACACTCTCCTCGGTGGATGCGGCGATCCGCTCGGCGACCTGCACCGCGGCAGAGGTCATGATGTCGAGATTGCCCGCGTAGGCGGGCAGGTAGTGCGCGGCGCCCTCGACCTCGAGGAAGACACTGACCTGATGGGTGACCGGAGCGTCCCCGACGAGCGTGCGCAGTGGAGCTCCGGATTCGACCGGCGTGATCTGCACGTCCTGCTTCAGCCGGTAGCCCGGCACATACGCGGCGACATCGGCCACTATCGCGAGGATCGACTCGGTGATCTTCGCGTGGACCTCGGCGTCGGCGGTGTCGATGAGCGCCAGCACGGTGTCGCGCATGATCAGTGGCGGCTCCGCGGGGTTGAGGACGATGATCGCTCGTCCGCGCCGGGCGCCGCCCACCGCGGCGATCGCGTGGGACGTGGTCTCGGTGAACTCGTCGATGTTGGCGCGGGTGCCGGGGCCCGCGGACCTCGACGCGATCGAGGCGACGATCTCGGCATACGGCACCGGAGTGACCCGGGCGATCGCCGCGACCACCGGAATCGTCGCCTGTCCACCGCAGGTGACCATGTTGACGTTGTCGGCCGCCAGGTGCTGATCCAGATTCACCGCGGGAACGACGAACGGGCCGAGGGCGGCAGGTGTCAGGTCGATCAGGCGTTTGCCGAAGGGCGCGAGAGCCGCGGCATTGGCCTTGTGCGCGCCGGCCGAGGTGGCGTCGAAAACGATCTCGATGTCGTCGAAATCCGGCAGGGCGATCAGCCCCGCGACACCGCGCGCGGTGGTTTGCACCCCCAGTCGGGCCGCGCGTGCGAGCCCGTCGGAGTCTGGGTCGATGCCGACCATGGCGGCCATCTCCAGGGTGTCGGACAGGCGCAACACCTTGATCATCAGGTCGGTGCCGATATTGCCTGATCCGATGACGGCGACCTTGGTGCGGCTCATCACTTCTCCTCCAGTGTGAAGTCGACGGTGCCGAGCGGCCCCGAGCGCTGTGACAATTCGGCGTTGACCCGCGCGCCGGGCACCAGCGGTGCCATCGGCCCCAGCGCACCGGAGAGCACGATCTCTCCCGCGCGCAGCGGATCGCCCAGGGCTTGGGCGGTGCGGGCGAGCCAGGCCAACGCCAGCAGCGGGTCGCCGAGGCAGTCCGCACCCGTTCCGCGCGAGACGATCTCGCCGTCGACGCGCATGACCATCGTGATCCCGCGTGGCTCGAAATCATCGAGCGAGAGCCGCTGTTCCCCGAGCACGAACCAGCCGCTGGAAGCGTTGTCGGCCACCGTGTCGCCGAAGGTGATGTCCCAGCCGGCGATTCGGCTGTCCACGATCTCGAGCGCGGGTGCGGCGTAGTCGACGGCGCCGCGCACGGTGATGGGATCGAGGTCGTCACCGGTCAGATCGGCACCGAGGACGAAGGCGAGTTCGGCCTCGATCTTGGGCTGCAACAGCCTCGGCCGCTCGGACACCGGAGTGGCGTTCGCGTTCATATCGTGAAAGAGCACGCCGAAGTCGGGCCGGTCGACCCCGAGTTGGCGCTGCACGGCCGTGGAGGTCAGGCCGATCTTGCGCCCGACGGCACGGGCGCCCTCGTCGATCCGCCGTCGAGTGCCCAGATTCTGCACCGCGTAGGCCGACTCGACGTCGTCGGCACCGATCAGGTCACGCACCGCTGCCACGGGCACGCCCAGGTCCGTCGCGGTCGCGAGTCGTTCGGCAGCGGCGCGAACAGCGGGCAGGTGCTTCATGGTCGTGGTCATCGTGCTTCCTCCAGGGTGTTCGGCGTTGCCGACGCCACGACGCGCAGGGGGTTGTGATCGGCGGTCAGCATCGCGGGGGTGACGGCGAGGCGGGCCAGCAGTGCGGTGACCAGTTCGGTGGCGTCGGACTTCGCGCTGGTTCCGAAGACGTACTTGTCCGGGCGGAGCAGCACCGTGCCACCTTGGGCGACACCGGCTTTGGCGAACCACCGGGCCAGTTCGCCGGTGTGGTCCTCGACGTCGGCGTAGTCGGTGGCGGCGACGCGTGCGTCGCCCGGCTCGCCCTGCGGGCGGCCACCGGTCGGATACACGGTGACGAACTGGGTTCCGAGGATCTGCAAGGCGTTGCGCTGGGCGACGCCGAGTCCATCGCGCGGATCGACACCGTAGCCGATGACAGCGAAACCGAGGCCGAGGGCGTCGTCGAGGCGCTGGTGGCGTCCGTCGAAGGTGCGGACGTCGGGCTGCGGCGCCAGGGTGCCTTCTACCCCGCGCAGCACATTGCGGGGAAGCCCGAAGTACGCGCCACGCTTGAACCGTGGGGACGGCTTCATCTTGGCTTCCCGGATCCAGGTATTCAGCCCGGGAACCTTCAGCGCGGTGGCCAAGGCGACGTCACGAGCGCCCGCGGCGAACCGGTTGTCGATCGAGACGAGGCTCTTGTTGAAGACCGACAGATCGATCATCGCTTTGGCGTGCGGCCGTCGCTCGGTCTCGTAGGTGTCGAGGAGGTCGAGATCGGCGCCGTGCTGGATGATGGCGCCGAGCTTCCAGGAGAGGTTGTCGGCGTCGCGGACACCGGAGTTCATGCCCTGGCCGATGAATTGCGGGGTCATGTGCGCGGCGTCACCGGCAAGCAGAATGCGTCCCGCGCGCCACTGGTCGGCGACAACGGCATTGAAGGTGTAGACCAGTTTGCGCAGCACCGTCACTTCGTCGGGGTCGACGTAGTGGCCGATGAGATCACGGACCCGGTCGGGGTCCTCCATCTCCTCCTTGCTCTGCTCGTCGTTGAGCATGAACTCGAAACGGTGGTGTCCACCGGGTTGCGGACACGACACCGTCGGCAGCTCGGGATCACAGACGAAGTTGAAGTACGGCAGATGCCGGAAGGCGTCGACGCCGTCGTTGGCGAGCAGGTCGACCACGAGCCAGCGTTCGGGGAAGCTGGTGCCGGTCATGTCGATACCCAGCTGCGTGCGCACCACACTGCGGCCGCCGTCGCAGCCGACGAGGAACTTCGCGCGCACCTCCTCGGCGGTGGCCGGATCGGTGTCGGCGTCGTGTTTGCCGTACCCGGTACCGCGGCATTCGGCATGCCGGACCAGGACACCGTCGGCGTCCTGGTCGAAGCTGAGAACCTCCCGGCCGCGGCGAACCGTCACGTGCGCATAGCGCTCGAGCGCGTTTTCGAGCGTGTTCTCCAGGTAGGGCTGGTACAGGAAGTTGGCCACCGGCCAGCCCAGCGGGCGCGAGGCCTGGTTGAACTGGGCGAGCACCGAGCCGTCGCTGCGTACCCACTGCACGGTGCAGTCGAGGTTCATCTGCGCCGAGGCTTCGTCGGCGACGCCGGCGGTCTGGAAGATCCGCATGCCCTCGTCGTCGGTGTAGACCGCCCGCGCCAGGCCGTAGAACTCCGGCTCCCGCTCGAGCACCAGCACCCGCACGCCGCGACGGCCGAGCAGGTTCGCCAACGTCAGGCCCGTGGGCCCCAGTCCGACGACTACCACGTCGTAGTCGAACGATGTCATCGCGCCATGCCTCCGGTGAGTTGGGGAACAGTGATCTCGGGGGTCCGTAGGGTCCGGACGACCTGCCGGAACTGAGCGAACTTGTCCAGCACGGTCTCACCGACCGGGGTGTGGCCCCAGATACTGATGCCCTGGTAGGTGGTCGGCTCCCAGGTGGATTCGCGTTCCGGACCGAACACGATCGGATTCCAGCCGACCTCGAGTTCGAAGCCCGAGGGCGTGATGCAGTAGAAGGACAGCTCACGATCGTTGGTGTGCTGGCCGACCGACCAGGCCATCCGGAAGCCGAGATCGGTGACCCGCCCGTACGCCGCCAGCACGTCGTCGAGCGAGCCCGACTGGATGTTGATGTGCTGCACCCGGGTTCGGATGGGGTCGATCTTCACGCCGCGGATATTGGCGATGGCGATCGAGTGGTGCCGCTCGTTCACCCGCAGGAACCTGATCTTGAGGGTGAGACCGGAGACGTTCTCGTCGATGTAGTCGCTGAGCCGGGAGTCGAAGACCGTCTGGTAGTAGCCCCGCAGCGCCTCGGGCTCCTTCGACACGATCGCGACATGCCCCATGCCGGCTTCGCCGGTCACCCACCCGGAGCTGAGCATGCGCAGCGGCTCGGGGGTGGTCACCGGGACGGTGAAGATCTCCTGCGCGATCCCCTTGGGACCGGCAAACCGCCACAGTCGCTCCACGCCGCGACGTGCCGCGTCCTCGGCGCTGCCTTCGGTGATCGGCACGCCGCGATCGGACACCCGCGCGATGATCCGGTCGAAGGACTGGTGATCGTCCACCTGCCAGCCGATGGCCGTCACGTCCTCCTGCGGACCGCGCTCCACCAGGAACCGGCAGGCGTGGTCGTCGAGGCGGAAGCGCACCGTGGCAGGGTCCACCTGGTCGGCGTGCATGCCGATCGCGTCGGCACCGAAGCGCCGCCAGTCCGACAGCCGCTGGGACTCCACGACGACGTACCCCAGGTGGACGGCCCCGAAGACCGATCCATCGCCGAAGACGCCTTCGCCGGTCATCGCTCGGCCTTCAGGTAGGCGATCGCGAGGGTATTGAACAGCTCGGCGCGCTCCCACTGCGCCCAGTGGCCGGTACGCGCCACCAGGTACAGATCGCAGTCGGGCATCGTCTCGGCGAGCATCCTGCCCCCGGACGGCCGGTTGACCTTGTCGTCTTCACCCCACACCACCAGCGTGGGGTGCGGCACCTTGCGCAAGCGCGAATCCCGGGTGAGGTCCATCCGGAAGAGCGTGCGCAGGGCGAACACGCCGGAAGGCCGGCGCAGCGGCGGGTGCGCGACGACCTCGGGTTCGATGCTGGCCCGGTAGCGCTCCTCGATCAGTTCGTCCGGCACCGTCGCACCGTCGTACACCAGGTACTCACGGATGAACCGGATGATCTTCTCGCGGCTGGGACCATCGCCCCGGTAGTAGTCGAGAAGCTCCTGCAGGCCCTGGGTAGGCAGCGCGCGGGTGGAACCGACGCCGCCGGGACCCATCAGGACCAGACGACCGACCTTCCCCGGCCGGTCCATCGCCAGTCGCAGCGCCGCGGCACCACCGTAGGAGTTGCCGATCAGGTGCGCCGAGTCGATCTCCAGGACGTCGAGGAACTCGCCGAGCACGCGCGCCAGATAACCGAAGGGGTCGGACTGGTCGACGTACTTCGACGACCGGCCGTAGCCCGGCATGTCCAGCACGAGCACCCGGAAGTGCTCCGCCAGCGCCTCGATGTTGCGCGAGTAGTTCGACAGCCCGGTCGCGCCGGGGCCGCCACCGTGCAGCAGCACGACCGCAGGCCCGGATCCGAACTCGTCGAAGTAGATCTCACAGTTGCCGACCTGCACCGTCCGGCCGGTGTCGACTCCCTTGTCGATGCTTGTCACGATGTACCTCCCAGTGAAGTTGATAATATCATCACATTCGATTGATCCCTCGTCAAGGCATTCTGATGAAACGCTCAGAATTGGACAGTAGGTGGCGTCACCCGAGCAGCGGTATCCGATGGACGGTCTGGCGATCGAGCTCGACCTGCATCGCGCAGTGCACCCGGTCGGCGAACTCGGCGGCCGACTCCCCCAGCCTCGGTCGCATCGCGGGGAGCACCGCGGTCCGGATCTTGGTCGGCAGCGGGATATAGGGCAGCAGCCCCGCGATCCCGACAGTCAGACCCCACGGCAGCGACAGCGTCACCGGCAGACGCTTGAGCCGCAGCACCTTGTCGAGGCGGAGCCGGCGCGCGAGCCCGCGGCCGTCGGACAGGCAGATCAGCGATTCGCCCGCCCCCGACGTGACCACCGGAACAATCGGCACGGCGGCCTCGATGGCCAGCCGCGCGAAACCGGTCCGGCCGTCGAACACGACCCGGTTGCGTTCACCCCACGACTTGAAGGCATCGACATCACCACCCGGGAAGACGAGCACATGCTCGCCACGCCCGAGCGCCCGGCACGCGTTCTCACCCGTCGCGGGCTCGGCACCCAATTTGCTCAGAATCGGGCCGAGCCCGATCACCCAGGCCATGTGATGCGTCAGCGTGATCACGCCCCGCGGATCCCCGATCCGGACATAGGCCGAGCGCGCGGCGAGCACATTGAGGTCGAAGACGCCACCGAAACCGTGGTTGGCCACGAACAGGACCGGCCCGGGGGGTGGCGTCAGCACGCCGCCGACCTCGTGACGGTGATACCAACGGAACACCCACAGCAGGACTCGCACGATGACCGACTCGGACCCCGCCCACCCCCGGTCGTGCGGCGAGTCGTCGAACGGCCCATCGTGGAGCGGCTGAAAACCACTGTCAGGCACTGTTTCTCGCTTCCCTTGCATTGTGTCGCCGCGCGCGGCGGCCACACATTTCGACGATTGACGAGAACTCGGATCCGGCGCCGCTGCCGAACCACCCCATCCCCCTCTTCCCTACGCAACCCACTATATTGATGACTTGATCATTCTTGATGTTCAAGTCATTATATTGTGAGCTGCCCCACCCGGCCGAACAGCAGCCACACCCGCCGCAGGCGGGGCATTCGCGGCAGACGCCGGACCTGGCGGCAGGGCGTCGGTACGCCACACTGGGAGGCGATGAGCACCAGCACCCCGACCGGCCCGCCGATCCGCCGACGCCCCCGCGACCGCCGCGCCAGCATCCTGACCGCGGCCGCCGACGCCTTCTCGCAGGCGGGCTACCACGGCACATCCATGACCGACATCGCCACCGCCGTCGGGATTTCGTCGACTGCGCTGTATCGCCACTTCCGCAACAAACAGGAACTGCTGGGCCACTGCTTGATGTCGGGCCTGGACGCGACGGTCTCCCGACTGGACGCTGCGGCGGCCGGCGACACGAGCGGGCATCGGGTATTCGAAGAACTCGTCGTGATCGCGCTCGAACTGCGCGGACTGCCGAGGCTGTGGCAGCTCGAGTTCCGCAACCTCACCGCCGCACACCGCTATTCGGTGCTGATCCGGGCGGTCCGGTTGACCGGCTATCTGCGCCGAGCGGTCCGTGCGCAGCGCCCGGAGCTCCCCGGCAGGGATGCCGAACTGTTGAGCTGGTGCATCCTCTCGGTCGCGGTCAGCCCGTCGTATCACCGCCAGCAGTTGCCGACGTCAACCTTCACTTCCGTGCTCGATGCCGCGATCCTGCGGCTCCTCACCACCGAATTGCCCCCGGGCGGAGCCGTGCCCCGTGCGCCCCGGCCCCGTGCGGCGCCGCCGCAGGCCGCGGAGTTCGAGCGCGCCGTCCGGCCCGAGCGGCTCATCGGCGCCGCGGCACGGCTGTTCAACTCCCGCGGTTATGCCGCGGTGGGCATCGAGGACATCGGTGCCGCTGTCGGCGTGAGCGGACCCGCGCTGTATCACCATTTCTCGAGCAAGGCCGATCTGCTGAACGAGATCATCGTGCGCAACGAGCAATGGATCGGTCTGTACACCGCCCGCGCACTGGCCGAGGGCCGCGACGCGCGGGAGGCGGTGCACCTGCTGATGGAATCGTTCGTCGGATTCGCGCTCGAGCAACCGGACTTGCTCGGCACCACCGTCAGCGAGGTCGGACACCTGCCCGACCCGCAGGCCACGCGCTACCGCCGGATCCATCGCGACGGCGTCCTGAGCTGGGCCCGGCTGCTGCAGTCGGCGCGTGCCGAATTGACACCGCCGGAGGCTCGAATCCTCATCCAGGCGATCGGCACGGTAGTGATCGACGCCGTGCGCAATCCCCGCGCCCTCGGCCGCCAGAATCTCGAGGGCGCGCTGATAGCCATCGGCGACCGCATCGCGCTGGCCGACTGACGACGTACTGGTATTCACCCAACTTAACCACTATCAACTTAGATGAGGATTTCTAGCAACTGACACCGGTCACCAGACGACATCCACGCACATTTCCTTAGTGGTAAGTAACTTACGGTTGCGTAGCGCCTCGACGCGCAATCACAATGGCCCACGGCGCGTATCGGATCTGCGCTCTCTCCGCCTCACCTTCCGGTCGTATCGACCGGACCACCGAAGGGACTGGGCCCGTGGGCCATTACAAGAGCAACGTCCGAGACCTCGAGTTCAACCTGCTGGAGGTCTTCGACCTGGCGGACGTGCTGCGTTCCGGCGCGTTCGGCGACCTCGACGACGACACCGTGCGCACGATGCTCGTCGAAGCCGCCCGGATCGCCGAGGGGCCGGTGGCGGCCTCGTTCGCCGAAACCGACCGCAATCCACCGGAATTCGATCCATCGACCCACACCGTGCGACTACCCGAGGGGTTCAAGCGCTCGGTCCGGGCATGGCAGGACGCCGAATGGTGGCGCGTCGCGAAGTCCGAGGCCATCGGCGGCATCGCGGCACCGCGCATGCTCGCGTGGGCGATCAACGAACTGCTTCTGGGCGCCCAGCCCGCGGCGTACATGTACCTGACCGGGCCCGGCATGGCCGATATCGTCGAGCGCATCGGTACCGACGAACAACGGCGCTGGGGCAGGATCGCGGTCGAGAAGAAGTGGGGCGCGACCATGGTGCTGACGGAGCCGGACGCCGGTTCCGATGTCGGCGCCGGCCGCACCAAGGCCGTCGAGCAGGAGGATGGCTCCTGGCACATCGAGGGCGTCAAGCGGTTCATCACCTCGGCCGATGCCGACGATCTGTCCGACAATATCCTCCACCAGGTCCTGGCGCGTCCCGAGGGCGCGGGACCGGGGACCAAGGGTTTGAGCCTGTTCCTGGTGCCGAAATTCCATTTCGACTCCGAGACAGGAGAACTCGGTGACCGCAACGGCGTGTTCGTCACCAATGTCGAGCACAAGATGGGCCTGAAGGCCTCGGCCACCTGTGAACTCACCTTCGGCGGCCACGGCGTGCCCGCCAAGGGCTGGCTGGTCGGCGAGGTGCACAACGGCATCGCGCAGATGTTCGAGGTCATCGAGGAAGCGCGGATGATGGTCGGCACCAAGGCCATCGCGACCCTGTCGACCGGTTACCTGAACGCGCTGGAATATGCCAAGGCCCGCGTCCAGGGTTCCGACCTGACCCAGATCGCCGACAAGACCGCTCCGAAGGTGACCATCAGTCACCACCCGGATGTCCGGCGCTCGCTGATGATGCAGAAGGCCTACGCCGAAGGCCTGCGCGCGATCTACCTCTACACCGCCGCCCACCAGGACCCAGCCACCGCGCTGCACATCTCAGGCGCCGATGCCGAACTCGCCGCGCGGGTGAACGACCTGCTGCTCCCGATCGTCAAGGGGGTCGGCTCCGAACGCGCCTACCAGTACCTGACCGACTCGCTGCAGACCTTCGGCGGCTCCGGCTTCCTGCAGGACTACCCGATCGAGCAGTACATCCGCGACGCGAAGATCGACTCCCTCTACGAGGGCACCACCGCCATCCAGGCGCAGGACTTCTTCTTCCGCAAGATCGCCCGCGACCGCGGTGTCGCCCTAGCGCACATCGCCGATCAGGTCCGGGTTTCCGCGCAGCCCGAAGCCGGGACGCCGGAGTTCAAGGTCGAACGCGCTCTACTGCTCACCGCGCTCGAAGACGTGCAGGCGATGACCGCCACGCTCACCCAGCACCTGCTCGCGGCCGCCGACAACGGCCGCGAGCTGTACAAGGTGGGGCTCGAGTCCGTCCGCTTCCTGCTCGCGGTCGGCGATCTGCTGATCGGATGGCGACTGCTGGTGGCCGCGGAAGTCGCCGCGGCGGCCCTGCCCTCCGCCACCAAGGACCGCGACCTCTACCAGGGCAAGATCGCGGTCGCGTCCTACTTCATCAGAACCGTCCTGCCGAGGCTCAGCACCGACCGTGCGGTGATCTCCGACATCGATGTCGCGATCATGGAGCTCGACGTAGCCGCCTTCTGACGCCGAACCGGCGTCGACCATGGCGCGGTCGACGCCGGCCGGCAGCACCGAGCTCCTTACTTTCCGGCCGTCGAGACGGATCGGCGTTCCAGCCCCTTCCGGTCGTAGAAGCTTGTCGCGGCCAGGCCGATGACCAGCCCGATCAGCAGACCGAGCAGGGCCATCCACACCCCTTGTGCCAGACCGGAACTCGCTCGCGCGTCGTAGTAGAGGATCGCCCGGACCGCGAGGAAGATCTGATGCATCGGCTCGAAGGTCGACAGCCACGCCAACGGCCGCGGTGTCGCCTCGATCGGAACGGTGCCGCCCGCGGAAGGCAGGCCGAGGACGATGAACACGATGAGGTTGATGAGCAGGCCGGCCGCGCCGAAGATCGCCAGGATGGACAGCGCGGTCACGCCGACCGCGACAATCGCGAGGATCCCGTAGAGGAACAGCATCGGCGCACGCTGGATCGACATCCCGAGCAGGGTCGCGACGGCCAGGTATATGCCGGACACCACCGGCGCGACGGCCACCAGGATGCCCCATTTGAGCAGCAGGGTCCGCACGCGCGAGATCGGCGTCGGCGGGTAGTGGACATACCAGGGCCCGTATTCGGTCGGCGCGAATCCCAGTGACGAATCCACCATCGAGTGGATGATCATCGCGCCGGTGAAGCCGGCGAGAAGTAGCAGCAGCGTGTAGAAGAACGCCGACAATCCCCCACCGGCGCCGTCGGGCAGGGTGCGGAACGGCACGACCACAACCGAGATGGGTTCGGCCAGACCGAGGCGGCTCACGCCGGAGAGCTGGGTGGCGGGCGCGTCCGAGGCCGGCTGGAGCTCGCCCTGGACCTGATCGAGCAGCTGGGCGCCCACCTCCCGATTGGCCGCGTCTGTCGCCTGGGTGGTGATGCGCAGCAGAATCTGCGTCGCGTAGGCCCCGGCGGCCGGGTTCGTTTCGACGGTGATCACGGGCCGCTCGACATCACCGGGCACGACACTGGCCGCGCCCAGGATCGAGAGACGCTTGGTGAAGTCGCTCGGGATGACGACGGCCCCGTAGATCGTGCCGTTGAGCATCGCCCGCTGCAGCTCCGGCAGGCCCATCTGCCGCAGCTCGACCTTGTCGGCGGGGATCTGCTGCACCATCGAGGCTGCGATCTGATCACCCACGTTGACCTGCTGACCTCCCACCACGTCACCGACGTCGAGGTTGACCAGCCCGACCGGGAAGTCGTGCAGGTTCTTCTCCGGGTCGACGATGTATCCCAGATACATGGTGGCCAGCAATGCCGCGAGCACCGCGAGAACCGCGCTGGGGCGGAGAAACCGTGCCAGGTCCTTACCGGTGATCGCCATGCAACCGCTCCTTCGCTGACAGTTCGGCTACTTCGTCGCTACCCGCTCGCTCGATCATCGGCCACCGCCTGATCGCAGGTCAAGCAATCCTGATGAAACAATCAGCATGTGTCGCCGGACGCCGGGAGAGCAGCGCTGCCACCACGGAGTTCGACCCGGATTCCCGCGTCGGTCACGGTCACGGACTGCGGCCGCAGCCCCAGCGGATAGTCGCGGAGACTCTCCGTCAGCAGGTCGGCGATCTCCGCCGCGAGCTGCGGCGGGACACCACGGGAGGAGACGATCTCGACGCGGATCACGCCGTTGTCGACGTAGGGGCGCAGCCGCACCGACACCACGCCGGCGACCCCCGTGACATCGACCGTGCCGTCGGCGGCCGACGTCCTGACGTCGCCGGCCAGTCCGTGCAGCGTTCGCTCGATCGCACCGGTGCTCCAGTCCACCCGTGCCTCGGAGCTGGCCACAGTGGCCGAGCCGTCACCCTCCGCCATCGAGACGTCATGCAGCGTGGCATGGACCGCCATATCGACAGCGGGACCGAACTGCGCGTCGTCGCTGTCGACCGTCAGCTCCGGGATCCGCCGGTCGATCAGGCTCAGCACGACGGGGCGCGGACCGAGGTCCACATCCACCGAGGAGCCGAGGTCGTCGCGCAGACCGGCAGTCAGGCAGCTCTCGATGCGGTTCCGCAGATACAACTCGGTGGACGCGATCCCGATCGTCGCCAGCACGAGCGCGACGACGAGTCCGATCGCGGCGCCACGCGCGACTCGTCGCCGCACACTCCGAACAGGGGCGTGCTCATGATCGACGGGATCCAGCTCTCGCAGCTTCATACATCCTTCTCCATACTCCCCTGGCGAATCCCGGGGAACGACATGCCCTCCCGAACGTGTTTGACGACATCATCATAATTGACTATTTCTACCAACATTGGTGATGTCGCCCACCTACCTACCGGAATCAGGGCAGGCGATCTCGACAGCGAGCCGCAGGCCACCGAGACCACCGGGAACCAGCTGTGCCCGGCCGCCGTGCAGTTCGGCCTGTTGCGCGACCAGCGAGAGCCCCAGACCCGACCCTTCCCGCGCGGCGCCGGTGCCACGCCGGAACCGGGCGAACACCGCTGCCAGCTCGTCCTCGGGCAGTCCGGAACCGTTGTCGTCGACCGCCAGCACCACCCGCTGCCCGGCCCGCCGCACCGAGATCTCGATCCGGGTGGCCCGACCGTGGCGGACCGCATTGGTGATCGCATTGTCGAGGATCAGCCGGACCCCGGCCGGCGAGCAGCGGCAGTCCACTCGTTCGTCACCGGTGACGACCAGTTGGATCTCCGGATGCAGACGTGCCGCATCCGCGACCGCCAGGTAGGCGAGCTCGACGAGGTCGGCCGGTTCGTTCGCGTGCTCGGAGGTGAGCTCACCAGCGGCCAGCAGTTCCAATGCCACCAGCGTCGATTCCACCCGGCGGTGCTTTCGCAGCGCGTCGCCGAGGATCTCCGCGCGCGCATCGGGTCCCATCTCGACCCCACGCGCGATCTCGATGTCGGTGCGGATCGCGGTGAGCGGGGTGCGCAGCTCATGGGCAGCCGAGTTCGCGAAGTTCCTCGCGGTCTCGAGCGCCGACATCGTCCGCCGTTGCGAGGAATCGATGCGCGCGAGCATCGACCGGACAGCGGCGGTGAGTTGTTCGGCTTCCCGGATCCGGAACCACCCACCCGCCTCGGGGAGCCGCTCACCCGCATCGAGCCGGCGGGTCAGCTCGACCAGCGGCCTGATCGCCCGGCCACCGAGTATCCAGCCCAGACCCGATGCCACGGCGATCGCCGCCGCGCCGGCGAGCAGCACATGCCGACGCTGCTCACGGGTCACCGATTCCGCCGCGGACAACGGCGCGGCGACCGACACCGAGTGCGGGCCGATGGCCGACCGCTCCACCACCATCGTCTTGACGCGGTATCCGGCATCGGCCATGACCACTGTCCGATGCCCCGCGGGGAGCCGCGGAAGCTCGGTGGAGGTGCTCGCCAGCACGGTGCCGTCGTGACGGAGGGTGATCGCGGCGACGCCACCGTCACTCAACCGGCCGATGAACAGCTGGGCTGTACCGACATTGGCTTCGACCAACCCGGTCATGAGGTCCAGCTGTTCGTCGACATGCCGGATGTTGTTCCGCTCGATGGCGACGAACAGGAAGACCGCCAGCACTCCGACGACCAGGGTGGTCCCCGTCGCGGCGGCCACCGCCACTCGCGTTCGCAGCGAGAGCATCGCGTTCACGCCCCTTCTTCCCGGAGGACGAACCCGACCGCACGCACCGTGTGCAGGAGGCGAGGCGCGCCGTCGGCCTCGAGCTTGCGGCGAAGATGACCGACGACGACGTCCACGACATTCGTCTGCGGCCGAAAGTCATAGCCCCACACCGTCTCCAGCAACCGGTCGCGCGTCACGACCGAGCCGCGGTGGACGGCCAGCATGCTGATCACATCGAATTCCCGGCGGGTCAGCGGGACTTCCCGGCCGTGCACCGATACCTGCCGTGCCGGAAAGTCGATGCGCAGCGCACCCACGGTGACCGATTCCTGCGCGGCACTCCACCCGCTGCCGCGGCGGCGGAGCAGGGCATGCAACCGTGCGGTCAGTTCGGCGAAGTCGAACGGCTTGGTCAGGTAGTCGTCGGCGCCGAGCTCCAGACCCTCGACTCGATCGGTCACCCGGGAGCGGCCGCTCAGCACACAGATGGGGATATCGCTGCCCAGTGCGCGCAGCGCGGTGATGAAGGCCAAACCGTCCAGGCCCGGCATCTCGATGTCGAGTACCACGACGTCGGGCAGGTACGTCCGGGTCGCCGACAACGCTGCCGCGCCCTCGGCCGCGACGCGCACCCCGAATCCGTGGAGCCGCAGGCCGCGTGCCAGCGATTCCCGCACATCGACGTCGTCGTCGACGATCAGCACTGTCCCGCGCGCACCGGCCTCCGCGCTGATCTCGTCGGCGTTCGCCTCGCGCATCGGCGTCGTGGTCGCCATGTTCATCCGAAGCCCTTTCTCTGCTGGTCGGACAGGTTTCCTGTCGGAGGTCTACCGATTGCTTGAGAGTTCTCTGACGACGATTGACTGATCAGATCATCATGCGTGACGGTTTATACCAGCAGTGAGCGTCACCGCCGATGACGCCGGTCACGCTCCTGCCACGACCAGCCACCGATGCAGACCGACGAAGGAGCAGACAGGTGCGGATCAACGTGCACGCCGCGGCCATCGCGGCGACCGCCGGTACAGCCATAGCGCTCACCACCGGCACCGCCCTCCCCGGCACGACCGCGAGCAGCGCCGGCGCCGACCCCGGCTGCCCCGCCGTCTACGTCGTCGCGATACCGGGCACGTGGGAAACCGGAACGACACGGCACACGAGCGGTCCCGGCATGCTCGCCGGTGTCACCGACGGTCTACCCGTGAGCGAACAGGTCGCTTACGTCGACTACCCCGCGACCGCCTTTCCCTGGGAGGGCAAGGTGTACGGCGCATCACAGAAGACCGCCGTCGACACCGCACGGGAGATGGTGCGCACCACCGCGGAGCGCTGCGCGAACACGACCTTCGCCCTGGTCGGATACAGCCAGGGCGCCGACGCCGCCGGTGACCTGGCCGCGGAAATCGGGCGGGGTCGCGGCGTGGTGTCGCCGGATCGGCTGTCAGCGGTCGGCTTGCTCTCCGATCCACAGCGGTCCCAGGCCGATACCCAGGTAGGCCCGCTCGCCGTCGGCGTCGGCGTGCGCGGCGCCAGGCCGGGCGGGTTCGGGTCGATCGCTTCCCGAGTGCGCACGATCTGCGCGGTCGGCGACCTCTACTGCTCCACCGACGACGAGGACTTCATCACCGTCGTCGCCGCCGAATTGGCCGCCGTCTCCGACGATCACCCCGACGACCTCCCGCTCTACCGAGCCAGAGCAGCCGACATGCTGGCCGCCCTGCGATCCGCCGACGAGCAAGGCGAGCTCAGCGAACAGACCCGCAACGAACGGGCACGTCAGCTCGCGCACTTCTACGGATCCGGAACGCACATGTCCTACGGGAGCTATCCGGTAGGCGGCGGTCAGACCGCCGTGTCGTGGCTCCACCACTGGCTCGCCGCTCTCGGCTGAGCCGCCGCCCAGACCCGCTCGGGAATCTCCCTCACCAGAAAGAGCACCAATGCGCATCACACACCTGACAGCCGTTTCCGCGGTCCTCATCGGCGCGCTCGCCGCCGGCACCGGCACCGCCCATGCCGCTCCGCCCGAAGAACTCGGCGTCGTGCACTACACGACGACCACGACCGACACGAACACCCTCATCCAGATCGACGCGGGCTCCCTGGTCGTCGAGGACGGCGCCCTGAAGGTGAAGGCGCCGGACGGCAAAGTCCTCGCGGGCACCGAACTGCGGTTCCGCGTCGACGAATTCGTCTTCCCCATCGAGGCCGAGATCACGGAGCGGACCGCCACCCTGACTCCGCAGTTCACCCTCGACAAGGCCCAGTATCAGCCGGTCGCGCTGCCTTACGAGGACCAGGCCACCTGGAAGAACGACTACGACCGCGAGAAGGACGCGTGGAGCCGGATGACCAGCACCATCGGACTCGGCGCCTCGATCGGGGCGATGGTCGGCGGCATCGGCGGCGCGGCCGTCGGCTGCGTGATCGGTGGCGCGACCGGCGCTTCCCTGACCGGCGCGCTCGCCACCATGTTCAGCGGACTTCCCGCCGACGTTCAGGGCTGCATCGCGGGCGTCGCGGCAGGCGGCTTCCTCGGCGTGCTGGCGGGCCAGCTCCTGATCGCCGCACCGGTGGCGATCTTCGCAGCGGCTCAGTACTTCACCACGATCAACCAGCCGTCGGTCCAGAGCGGACAGCAGCAGAAGAGCGAGCCGCAGGCGAAGTAGCGACCCGAAGCCCGGGCTGCCGGGCCGACCCGGTCGTCGGCCCGGCAGCCCGAACCAGACCCATGATCACCGGTTCGATGAATAGATAGATCGCATCTGATATTTTCATCAGCGATTGGCGCATCGCTTCGCTCGATCGGCTCGATCGAGCACTCCCCACCACGTGGCGCCGTCCGCCGCGGATTCCGTTCGTGCCGACCCGGCCGGGTGTGGATCCGCGATGCGACCGAACCGATCGAAAGGAAGAACGTACTCGTGAAGGAATCCGACACCCCGTCGCGCGCCGGTGTGAGCCGCCGCCGCATGCTCGGTGGCGCCGTCGCAGGCACCCTCGGAGTAGCCGCGGCGACAGCGCTCCCCCTCGGCTCGTCGACGCAGTTCGGCGCCGCGGGAACGGCCCGCGCCCAGCAGCCCGCGCCGAGCGGCACCTACCGCATCGACCTGCACTCCCACGTACTGCCGCCGGACTATCGATCGGCACTGCTGTCGCACGGGCACTACACCATCGGCGGCTACCCCACACCCGAGTGGTCGCCCGAGTCCGCGCTGGCGTTCATGGACTACTACGGCATTCAGGCCCAGGCCCTGTCGGTCTCCGACCCGGGCGTCGGGTTCCTGCCCCCGGGCAAGGAAGCCAACGACATGGCTCGCTACTGCAACGACTATGTCGCCGGACTCGCCAAGCAGTACCCCACGAGGTTCGGCTCGTTCGCGGTCCTCCCGATGCCGGACATCGCCGCGTCGGTCGCCGAGGCGATCCACGCCCTCGACGTCCTGCACGCCGACGGCATCGTCCTGCTGTCCGCCTACAACGGCGTCTACCTGGGCGATCCCTCCTACGAGCCGTTGATGATCGCGCTCAACGAGCGCAAGGCCTACGTTTTCGTGCACCCCGCCGCGATCCCGGACGACGCGAAGCCGACCCTGCCGCTGCCCGACTTCCTCGAAGAGTTCACCTTCGACACGACCCGGGCCGCGACGATGATGATGCTGACCGGCGTCACCCAGCGGTACCCCAACATCCGCTTCCAGCTCTCCCACGCGGGCGGCACCCTGCCCTTCCTGTCCTGGCGGATCGGCGTCGCCTCGGAGACCGCGATCGGGGAGAACTGGCCGCAGGGCCTGGGCAAGCCGTCGCTGCTCGACGCGAAGACGCAGATCTCACGTTTCTTCTACGACACCGCGCTCAGCGCGTCCAACGCCGCGATGTCGGCAGTGTCGGCAGTGACCAGTCGCGATCACATCGTCTTCGGCTCGGACTGGCCCTTCAGCGCGACCACCCTGCCGCAGACCGGAACCCACGACCCCGCGCCGGGCCTCAGCGACATCTTCGACGCCGACCAGCGCATGGAAGTCGAGCATCACGCCCCGCTGCGCCAGCTTCCCAGACTGGCCGCGGCGATCAACGCGGGCTGACTCGGTGATCCGCCGGGCGCACGCGATTCAGCGCGCCCGGCGGTTTCCGAGCCGATGTTGGCGTCGCCGTTCCAGAAGCGCATGTCACAGAGGAAAACTCCATCACCATCGATTCGTTCGCGGAGGGGTCGTGCCGACAATTCTCATCACCGGCGCAACATCAGGTATCGGCCTGGAATGCGCCACCCAACTCGCTCCCGGCGCGCATCTTGTGCTGGTCGGCCGCGACCGGCACCGCCTCGAGGCCGCGTCAGCGCAAGTCCGCGCGGCGGGCGCTGCCCGAACAGACGTGCTCCAAGCCGATTTCATGTCGCTGACGTCCGTGCGATCACTCGCGGCGACCGTCCGCAGCCGGTATGACACCCTCGATGTCCTGATCAACAACGCGGGCGCGGTCTTCGCCACGCGCACCCTGACCGAAGACGGCCACGAAGCCACCCTCGCTGTCAATCACCTCGCCCCCTACCTCTTCACGGAGTCGGTGAAACCACTGCTGCTGTCCGCGGGTTCGGCCCGAATCGTGATCACGGCCTCCACCGCGCACTACCGCGGCGAGATCGACTTCGACGATCTCTCGCACCGGCACGGATACTCGATCATGACGGCGTATGCGCGATCCAAGCTCGCCAACGTCATGTACGCCCGCAGCCTCGCCGCGGAACTCGAAGAGTCCGGGGTGACCGTCAATGCCGTGCACCCGGGAATGGTGGCCACCGGCATTTGGAACACAGCGCCCTGGTTCGCCAGACCGATCGTGGCAGTTGTCAAGCGCGTCCACATGATCCCCGCCGCCGACGGGGCCCGCCGGCTCACCGAACTGGCCACCGATCCCGCCTTCGCCGGCGTGACAGGAGGCTACTTCGAGGACGGCGAGCTACGTCTGCCCTCGGCGGCGGCGCAGGACCCGTCTCTGGGGCAACGTCTGCGCACGGCCAGTGACCGGCTGGTCGGCCTGGCCTCGTGACGGAGTCCCGCGCAGCGGTGACAGCTTCGGAACCGATTCTCGTCGTCGACGACGACGAGAACATTCGCGAGTCGCTCGAACGCGGGCTGACGCTTCTCGGCTTCGAGGTGCGGACGGCAGCCGACGGGGTCGAGGCGATGCACGCATGCAGAATCCACCGGCCCGCTGCGATCGTCCTCGACCTGCAGATGCCGAAACTCGACGGCCTGGGGGTGATCCGCGCGCTGCGTGCGCTCGGCAGTGACGTGCCCATCTGTATTCTCAGCGCGCGAACCAGCCTCACCGACCGGGTGGCGGGCCTCGAGGCCGGCGCGGACGACTACCTCGTGAAACCGTTCGTCCTCGAGGAACTCACCGCGCGCCTGCGCGCGGTACTGCGACGTACCCGCGGTCCACACGCCGCCGACACGCCCGCTGTCGAGATCGGCCCGCTGCGGATCAGCGACTCGGCTCGACGCGTCACGATCGCGGGCAGGGAAATCACACTGACCCGGCGTGAGTACGACCTGCTCCATATTCTCGCGCGGCACCACGGTCGGATCTTGAGCCGGGAACAGCTCCTCGAACTGGTGTGGGGATACGATTTCCCCACCCAGAGCAACGTGGTCGAGGTTTTCATCTCGCACCTCCGGCGGAAACTGGAATTCGGCGACCACGGTCGGCTGATCCACACCGTCCATGGCGCCGGATACGTTCTGAGAAACAACCTGGATTAAATTTGCCTCAGAATCCGACGAGAAGAATATTCATATCTCCGCCGTAGGATCCGATTCGAGCCGGGCGTCGCCCGGCCGATCGGTCCTGCGACTGTATCGATCACTCCTCATGAAAAGAGACGAAGCGTTGATCGCGCTCGCCCGAATGACATTTTGGCTGTCCCTGTTCTCTTCGCTCGCAGTGCTTCTCGTCCACACGACGGTGCCTCGGGCGAACGCCGCCTTCGATCCGGCCGGCGTCGACTTCTGGGTCGACTCCGACATGGGCCCCGTCAAGAGCCGGGTATTTCGCGCCGCGGACGGAAATACGCAGCGCGTGGTATACGCCCTCGACGGAATGTGGGCGCGCGAGGACCTCAACGGGTGGGAAATCGAGACGGATATCGCTCGCACGCTGACCGCGCACAATATCAACGTGGTGCTACCGATCGGCGGGCAGTCCAGCTTCTACATGGATTGGGACCGCCCCTCGGATCTTCCGGAAACCTCGCCGTCCGACATCGCGGACAAGTCCGCCTCCGTCCTGGAGACCGGACCCGGCAAGTCGTACACCTACACCTGGGAAACTCTGCTGACCCGGGTGCTGCCGGCCGCGCTCGACGAACGCCTCGGCCTGTCCCCGGTCCGCAACGGCGTGGTGGGACTCTCGATGGGCGGCAGCGCCGCGCTCGCGCTCGCGGCCCATCACCCCAACCAGTTCAGCTACGCCGCATCGCTGTCCGGATATCTCACCCCGTCGGCGCCCGGCATGCGCGGCGCCATCGCCGCCGCGATGGCCAAGGCCGGCGGATACAACATCGCCTGCATGATCAGTTCGCCGACCTCGGACAAATGGGAACGGATGGATCCCATGTTCTCGGCTCCCGACTTGATCAAAAACGGAACCCGGCTCTGGGTGTCGGCCGCGACCGGAGTGCCGACCGAGGCGGGCGAACCGAGCAAGGCGGCCGCGGAAGGATCCGCGCTCGAGACTCTCTCCCTGAGCAACTCGCGATCGTTCCAGGCGCGAATGACGACGCTGGGAGCGTCCACCGTGACCTACGACTTCCCGCCCGCCGGCGTCCACGCCTGGCCGTACTGGGAAGCCCAGGTGGGCAAGATGCTCCCAACCCTGTCCGGCGCCATCGGCTGAGCCGCTTCTTCTTCCACACGCCGGTGAGGCTGTCCGATTCAGATCTCGGGCAGGGCGCGGCGGCTGATGTCGTGTGCGTCGTCAGCACTCAATCCGAGCATCCGCAGCAGGTCTTCGGCAACCTGGTCGACCGCCACCGAGTCGTCACGAGCCGGCTGTTCGTGCAGCAACTGCCCGAGACACAGCGCGGCACCTGACACGATCACCAGCGCGAGTTCCGCGTCGCGGACCACGAAACGACCCGCGCGCACCCCTGATTCGATGTCGCGGCGCGCTCGCGCGGCCACGCCCTTGTCCGAACCCGCGTAGACGAGCCCCTCCGCGAGCAGAACCTTGCTCGCGGTGGGCTCACGCCGATGGAACCGACCCGCCAGGCGGAAGCTCTGCGCGAAGACATGCGCCGGATCATCGATCCCGGCCGTCAGCTCATCCAGCACACCGCCGAGCCGGTCGAGAACCTCGCCCACCGCGACCTGCAGCAGCTCCTCCCGGCTGGAGAAATGGTTGTAGAACGATCCCATGCCGACGTCGGCCGCCTGAGTGATCTCCAAGATGGGAGCGTTCAGCCGACCCTGGGCAATGAAGACCTGTGCCGCCGCTACGAGCGCGGCGCGGGTTCGCGCTTTTCGCCGCTCCAGACGATTGGTACCCGCAGCGTCATCCATCGCGCCCTCCACATCCGATCCGTCGACGCAGACCTCGCATCAATGATGGCTATCTCATACTTGACGCTATCATCCAATCGGTCTTGACTGATCACTACGTCTTGAATGATGATATCGTCAGTTAAGCGTTAGGAGTCACGGATGCACGGCCATCGCGACGCACACGCGGGAGTCCACAGCGAACTCGGCGCACTGCCCGGCGAACACCCCGGCCGACACCGGAATCCCGTCATCAAGGTCCTCGACCTCGCCTGGCTGGAATTCGAGAAGCCCGACCTCGAACGCGCCGAGACCTTCGCCCACGCCTTCGGCTTCGGCACCGCGTATCGGGACCAGCACGAACTGCAACTTCGAGGCGCCCACACCGGGGCTCCGTGCGTCCGGATCCGCCGCAGCGGCACCTCACGGTTCACCGGCCTCGCCTTTCACGCAGCCGATCCCGCCGATCTCGAGCGCCTGGCAACAGCCCTCGACACCAGACCGTTCCCGCTATCTGAATCACTCGGTGGCCGGGCGGTCGCCACGACGGACCCCAGCGGGCTCCGGGTGCGCGTGGTCACCGAAACACATCCGCTCGATCCTCTACCGACCCCTGCCCCACTGGACTGGAACCGAGGAGACGAGGCGACACGAATCAACCGGCCACAGCGGCCGCCACGCGAGCCGGCGCCGATCCAGCGACTCGGGCACGTCGTCGTGCAGACCACGCGATTCCGGCAGACCCTCGACTGGTACCTCCACTACCTGGGCCTCATCGTCAGCGATTTCCTCTACTACGCCGGGCAACGCGACCGTGGCCCGGTCATGAGCTTCATCCGCTGCGACCGCGGGCCGGTGCCGACCGATCACCACACCCTCGCCCTGACCCTCGGACCGAGCAATCGGTACGTACATTCGGCCTTCCAGGTCCCCGACCTCGACACCCTCGCGGCGGGCGGCGCCTATCTGCACGACCATGGCTATCACCATTCCTGGGGCATCGGCCGACACGTCCAGGGCAGTCAGATCTTCGACTACTGGCGCGATCCGGACGGGTTCATGGTGGAGCATTTCAGCGACGGCGACCTGTTCGACAACACCGAGGCACCCGGCTGGGCGCCGATGACCGCCTCGGGTCTCGCGCAGTGGGGACCACCGGCCACAGCCGACTTCCTGGGCATCGCACCCGGTCGGCCCGCCGCGGCAGAACTCGGCGCGATATTCGGCGCACTCCGGGACGAGAACAACGAATTCGACCTCCGCCGCCTCGCCGGCCTGATGAAAGTAGCTCGCTCATGACCCACACCGTTCTCCGGACGATCGACGGCTGGTGGCTGCGCACCGACGCGGGCGCGCTCCGCATCGAGACCGGCGCCACCACCACCGCGGAGCTACTCGCCGACCGGGGCGCGATCGCCGATGCCGCCGACAACACCGACCTGGTCCCGGTCCACGAACTCGTACCGCTGTCGCCGGTGACGGCACCGTGCCGCGTGGTCGCCCAGATGACGAACTTCGCTTCCCACGTGCGGGATTCCGGTGGCGATCCCGATTCGGTGCCACTCACCTTCTTCCGCAAGGCATCGGGATCGATCAGCGGGCCCCACGACGACGTCGTTCGTCCGAGCCATGTGCGGCTGCTGGACTACGAGGTCGAGATCGGGCTGGTGTTCGGCAGAGAACTGCCCGTCGGCACCGAGGTCGACGCCGGCAATCTCGCGGACTACATCGCGGGGCTCGTCGTCACCAACGACATCTCCGCGCGCGACGTGCAATTGCCGCAGACCCAGTACTACGAGGGCAAGTCGTATCCGACCTTCACCCCGACGGGACCCGCGCTGGTTCTCCTGGAAGACGGCGAGCTCGATCGATTCGCCGACCTGCGGCTGCGGCTGTGGGTCAACGGCGACAAGCGCCAGGACATGACCGTCGCCGACATGATCTACCGGCCGCTCGAGACCGTGCGGGCGCTGTCCCGGTTCCAGCGAATGGACGCCGGCGACCTGCTGCTCACCGGTACACCCGTGGGGACCGCGATCAGCGCGCCGGCCAGGCCGGTGGAGATCATCGGCGCGATGCTCCCGCCCAAGCTCAAGTGGAAGCTGTTCTTCGACCGCCAGGCCAAGAATCCGAGGTATCTCCAGGACGGTGACGTCATCGAAGCGACGATCGGCACCGACGACGGAACCATCGACCTCGGCAGGCAACGTACCGCCGTGCGATACGCGCAATAGTCAGGCACCTCGGCGACAGGTCCCCGTCGTGGCTACCACCGTCATACATCTGCGTACGAATCGGTACTGAACCTACGATCAGTTATGATTCTTGCGGCAACTCGAGGTGGAGGGCAGATGACAGCCGAACAGATCGCACCCACGCGTACCGATCGCCGCAGGGAACGCACGCGCAACGCGTTGCTCGGCGCCGCGCGGAAGTTCCTGTCCGAAGGCCAGTCGGCGGTGAGCATCAAGGAGATCACCGATGCCGCGGACGTCGGTTTCGGCTCCTTCTACAACCATTTCGATTCCAAGGAACAGCTCTTCGACGAGGCTGTGCAGTCCGCGCTGAAGGTCTACAACGAGATGCGCGACCACATCGTGGCGCGCTACGACGACCCCGCGGAGATCTTCGCGGTCAGCTTCCGGCTGACCGGTCGGCTGCAACGCCAGCTCCCGGAGATGGTGCGCGTCGTCCTGCACTCCGGCATGGGAGTGATGCTGCGCGATCAAGGGCTCGCGCCCAGCGCGCGCCAGGACATCATCGCCGCGCAGGAGGCCGGGCGCTTCGAACCGATGGATCCCGATCTGGCCATCATGGCGGCGGGCGGGGCACTGCTCGGACTGCTCCAGCTGCTCGACGCCACACCCGACGCGGACGCCGCCGCACTCGCCGACGAGATGACCTATCGAGCCCTGCGCATGTTCGGCATGAACAAGCGGTCCGCGCAACGCCTCAGCTCCGCCCCGCTGCCCGAACTGCCCACCAACCCCGACCTGCCCCTGCAGACCGGGACATAGGCCGCCGAGGTCAGGCCCGCCGGGAGGCCGCCCGCGCGATCGCCCCGAAGGCGCGCCTGCGCAGCTCACGGCGCGTCCGCGTCAGCAACGGAGCCGTCGGCACGGCGGCCGGCGCTCCGCCGAAGCGGGGAAACAGCGCGGCGGCGTTGCCGTGACGGATCGCGTCCCGAGCGTCTCCGCTGATCCCGTCGAACTCCCCCAGGCCGGCATCGAACCAGGCCACCGCGGCCTGTGGCGCGAACGGCCAGTCACTGCCGTAGAGCACGTGACCGGGATCGGCGAAAGCCAGCAAGCTCGGCAGCGCCGCCGCGCTCGAGGACAGCGCGGTGTCGAAGTAGAAGCTCGCGAACTCCTCGAGCACCTCGATGGGACTGCGCCCGGTCTCACTGAAGATCGCCAACGCCATCCGGTGCGCGGCATACGGCACGAACCCGCCGCCGTGGCTGAGGATGAACCGGATATTGGGATAGCGTCGGCGAATCTCGTTGCGGACGAGCAGATACGCGGCGCGACTCGTGTCGAGCAGGAAGTCGGTGGCGAAGGGCGGGACTCCGTCGACGGTCGGCCCCGGCACATCCGCCGGATGCACGAACACCACGGCCGCACGCTCGTCGAGCACCCGGAACAGCGCGTCCTGGCCCGGCTGCCCGACGTACACGCCGCGCGCGTTGCTCAGCAGCACCACACCGTCGGCGTCGAGGGTGTCCAGTGCCCGCGTCGCCTCCGCGGCAGCCGCATCCACGTCCGGCCACGGCACCGTCGCGAAGAAGCCGAAGCGGTCGGGCTCCTGGTCGGCGACGGCCGCGGAGAAGTCGTTCACGGCACGGGCGAGGGCCGCGGCATCGCCCGGATCGGCCAGAAAGCTGGTTCCCGGCGTCGACACCGACAGCACCGCCGCACCGATCCCGGATTCGTTCATCATCTCCCGGGCGGAGTCCACCGACCAGGCCGGTACCTCGCGTCCACCCGCGGCGCTGATCCCCTGACCGAGCAGCGCCTCCCGATACACGGGCGGTATCAGGTGCTGATGTACGTCGATCCGATCCATGAACAGCAGCTTCCTCTCGTCGCCCAGGCGTACGTCACGTGGCATAGCCCTCAGCATGTGCTGATAGCTTCATCATATATGAGTGATTGGTCATACGCACCCTCCTGTTGCGGATTTCCGCAGACGGTCCGGCGGTGGTGCTCCAGTCGACGGTCCCCGCCGCGGTGGCGAATCCGTCGGCGATCCGGTCCTCCGATACCTCGACCGGGGAAGATCCAGCGGGCAGTTCGCTCGACGTCAGCAGCGGCTGGTCCCGAGCTTCGCCGGAGCCCGCTCGGCTGCCCGAGGTGAGCCCGTCGGCACCGGCGGCGCCGCCCCCGACCAGCAACGCGGCGCAGACCACCGCGCCGGCCCGCCAGCGCTCAGTCCGTCGTCGTGCAATCACGGTGTCCACTCCTTGTCACCGGTTGGGGTCGAATTCTTCGGTTCCGAGCACGAGGCGCAGTCCGGAGATCCCGGAATGCGCTCGTGCGTAGGCGAGTTCACGACTGATGTCGCCGATGTTGTTGACGATGGGGAGCCCGATCCCCAGCGTCGACAGCGTGCCGACGGCCCGTCCTTCGCTGTCGAGGAAGGCGGCCCCGCTGTCGCCGGGGATGCCGGGGGTCGGCGATTTCAGCGCGTGGGACCACCCGCCGAGAGAGCCGTCATCGGCGAAGCTCTCACCCCGCTGGGGCGACAGAGCCGCGAGTCCGGCGCGCAAGCTGGAGTTCCCATAGCTGTACACGCGGTCCCCCGCGGGCGTGCCGGTGGTGTTGAGCCCGGTGGGGCCACCCCAGTAGGGCAGGCTCGGGTTGACCTGATCGACGAGTGCGGGGTCGATCTCGATCAGCGCGAAGTCGTTGTACGCACACGCGTTTCGATCCGCCTCACCGAGTTGCTGCATGGTCAGCCAGCTGCTGTAGGCCAGCCGGCCGGTACCGATGGTGGTGCCGGCGCCGCGGAGTGAGCTATGGCGAGTGAACTGCACCGCGGTGTCGAGCGGCTGACTCGTGGCCTGACATCCGTCGGTTTCGGTGGACTCACCCAGGGAGGCGCAATGCGCGGCCTGCCCGAGATAGACCCCACCGGTGTCGTCGACGAAGACATAGTTCGTCGTGCACTGCCCAGCTCCCTGCGTATTCGCCTGGATGCCGGGCGTCAAGACGGCGGCGCCGGCAGCCGCCCATCGATGTCCGGCGTCGCCGGGCGCGACCGCCTCCACCGGAACGGCACTCGACGTGTCGTGCGGCGTTGCGGCCGTTGAACCTCCGTCGCCATGATGCGTCCCGCCGGGGACGGCGCACCCGGCGGCCAACAGCGCGGCGGAGAGCACGACCCCGATCACGGGCACGGTGACGAGGCGGCGCAGATTCGACATCCCCAACCGTTCCTTTCTGAATCGATTCCCTCGATCCGGCGCGTCCACAGACGTTCGCCGCAGCTATTCCGGAGTGGGCTGCTGGTGCGGCGCGAACAGCAGCGCGCCGATTCCCGCGACGGCGACGATGACGCCCACCGCGATCAACGACGCCGTGAGCCCGTCGATGAAAGCCGACCGCACCGCGTCGGCCAGCGCCGGGCCTTGCGGACCGATCAGACCCGCGACATGGATACCGGCCGCGGGCGAGGACTCCACCGCATGCGCGGCTTCCGGCGGCAACTGGTCGATCGACGGCAATCCCGACTTGTAGTGACTCGCGAAGACCGAGCCCATCAGCGCGATGCCGACCGCGGAGCCGACTTCGCGAGTCGCGTCGTTCATCGCCGAGGCGACACCCTGCTGCTCGGTTCGCAATGATCCGACGATGACCGCGGTGCCGACGGTGCTGGTCAGGCCGACGCCGAGTCCGGACACGAGCAGGCCGCCGAAGAACGGGAGATAGCCGGAGTCGACCTCCAGGAACGACAGCGCGAGCATCCCGGCGGCCAGCAGCAACAGCCCGACGCCCATCACCGCCTTGATTCCGGCCAGGCGCGTCAGCCGCGGGGTGAGAACGCTGGTCGGCAGGACCACCACCGCGATCGGAACCAGCGCCAGGGCACTCTTCAGCGGGCTGTAGCCCAGGATCAGCTGCAGGTACTGCAGTCCGACGAAGAAGAACCCGAAAACGGCCATGAACTGGACCAGGATCGTGATCGCGCCGGCCCGGAATCCGGGGATACCGAACAGCCGGGGATCGAGCAAGGGGTGATTGTTGCGCAGCCCGAGAACCGCGTACAGCGCCAACGCGACCGCGGACACCGCGAGGCTCGCGACCACAGGCCAGCTGGTCCAGCCCGCCTCGCTGCCCTCGATGATTCCGTAGACAAGGGCGCCGATCGCCACCGCGCTGGTCCATGCCCCCGGATGGTCGAGTGGATGCCGTTCCGCGTCCTTGGTGTCGGGCGCCAGGATCAGTGCCAGCAGCCCACCGAGCACGGCGACCACGGCACCGGCGACGAAGATCGAGCGCCAACTCCACTGCTCGAGCAGGAGTCCCGCGCCGAGCAGACCGATGATCGCGCCCGCTGCCGCGAATCCCGACCAGACCGCGACACCGCGATCCCGGCGGTCGGCGGGAAAGGCCGCCGTGATGGTCGACAGCGTTCCGGGCATGATCATGGCGGCACCGACGCCCATCACCGCGCGCCATCCGATGAGCAGTTCGGTCGTGTCCACCGAGGCGGCGGCCAGGGACCCGACCGCGAAGACGATCGTGCCCCCGATCAGGATGTTCCGCCGGCCGAATCGGTCGCCGAGCGCACCGATCGGCAGGACGAGTGCGGCCAGAGCGACGGTGTAGGCGTCCGCGATCCAGGTCAACGACGTCGTGGACGCCGACAGATCGACGGCCAGGTCCGGCATCGCCAGGTTGAGCGCCGACACCGAGGCGACGACCAGCACCAGGCAGGTGCACATCGCGACGAGAACACCCGCTGTGCCCGCGCGTCCGGCAACCGAAGCGCCGGATTCCGCCGTGGGCGGTGACGCGGCTCGTTCGTACTCCATCTCTCCTCCTGACAGGGGGTGACAACCTCGAAGCAGGACGCGTGGTCGTCTCCGGAAAGCGGTTCGCTGAACAGGGTGTCCGGTCACCGATCCACCGAGCTCGCACCATCGGATTCGATGTGACTATTTCATCAATACTGACCCACTCGTTCACGAGATGCAACAACGCGACAGGCGCGAGTGGCGCGAATCATCCCCGCGGCGCCCCACCAGGCGAGTTCGCAGTCAAATTTGATGAAGTCATCACCATGTCGCCACCGGGTACCTATCATTTGTGATCATCTCATCACTTCTCGTGCTCGAAGGGGGCCCGCTCATGGTGGCCAGAAACAGGACCGGGTTCCGATGGCTGTGCGTCGCGGTCGGACTGACCGTTGGTGCGCTCACCGGCTGTTCGCCTGTGCCGACTCCTGCCACCGAGATCACTGCGGATTTCGAGAACATCGCAGGCATGTA
The DNA here is from genome assembly GCF_042888005.1 of Nocardia sp. NPDC003269. Taxonomy (NCBI): domain Bacteria; kingdom Bacillati; phylum Actinomycetota; class Actinomycetes; order Mycobacteriales; family Nocardiaceae; genus Nocardia; species Nocardia sp. NPDC003269. The sequence continues at coordinate 19,887 of NZ_JBIAPA010000003.1, read as the reverse complement.
CGAGGGCAACGACGTCATGGTCCTGGGCCTAGCGGTCGGCAAGGTCGACAAGATCATCCCCAAGGGCACCTACGTCGAGGTCCACATGACCATCGACGGCGGCGTGAAGATCCCCAAGGAAGCGATCGCCGCGATCATCTCGCCGTCGATCGTGACCGACCGCCACATCGAGATCACCCCGCCCTTCACCGGCGGTGAGTCGATGAAGTCCGGTGAGCACCTGCCCAAGGCACGCACCAGGACCCCGGTCGAGCTGGACACGATGATCAAGACAATCGACCAGTTCTCCGCCTCGCTCAAGCCGGAACCCGGTCAGGAAGGACTCGGCCCGCTCTCTGGCCGGGTGCTCTACCCGGTCCTCAACGGCAACGGCCAGAAGATCCGCGAAACCCTCGACGCCCTGTCTTCGGCGTTGAAGATCGGTGTCGACAACAAGGACGCCATCTCCAACATCATCATCAAGCTCAACGAGCTGACGACGATGCTGGCCGACAACGACCAGTCGGTGCGCGACTTCAGCAACCGGGTCACCGCCATGTCGGGCCTGCTGGCCGAACAGGCCCCCGGCCTGCAAGCCACCCTGGATCAGCTGAACGCGTTCCTGGCCAACACCTCCACGATGTTCGGCGAGCACGCCGACGAACTGTCGACTTCGCTGACGGGGCTGACCAACGTCACCAACCAACTACGCGCCAACTCCGGCGCACTGATCGAGATCGTCGACCTCACACCGCTCCTGATGGAGAACATCGATCGCACAATGGACAAGGACGGAAGGTACTTTCGCCAGAACATCCGAATCGGATCTGCCCTGTCGGGCGAAATCATCAGTGTGTTCTGCGAGCGGATCCAGATGAGGGCCGATGGATGCCGCTCCGGGAACATGCAGGAGTTCGGCCCCGACTACGGACTCACCGCCGCCCTCCTCGGACTCACGAAATAGGTCCGGCTCAGCAGCAAAGCAATTGTCCCCGTTCGGTTCGAGGTGAGCCACGCATCCACGGCAGAGATCGTGGCGACCACGTTCTGCGGCAACTGTAGAGGAATAGGCAAGTCGCTGATGGTTTCCGTCTACGACGGAAGCACCATGTCGCATTGAATAGGAGCAGTTAACTAGCAGTTAACAACCTCACAACAAGGCGGTTCACCACATGAAGATCGCACTCATCACCGGAGGCAGCGCCAGTATCGGGCAAGCTACCGCGCGTCTGCTTGCCCGCCGGGGAATCGGAGTCGTCACCACCTTCCGGTCGCACCCCGGCGATGCCGAACAGACCGTCGCCGACATCGAGGCCGAGGGCGGCGCAGCGATCGCGCTGCCCCTGAATCTGGCCCGAATCGATGGCATCGACGACTTCGTCAACCGGTTGCAGATCGAGATGGAATCCCGGTGGGGCACCAGCACACTCGACTATCTGGTCAACAACGCCGGCATCGGCGGCCCGGCGATGTTCGCCGATATCACCGAGGAAACCTTCGATACCTTTCACAACGTGCTGTTCAAGGGCCCGTATTTCTTGACCCAGAAGCTACTTCCGGTACTCGCCGACGGCGCGGCGATCGTCAACACCGGCAGCACCTCCGCCCTGCCCTCCCGCACGACTCCCGGATACTCCGCCTACGCGGCGTACAAGAGTGCCATGCACACCGTGACGGCATTCTGGGCGAAAGAGCTCGCGCACCGCGGAATCCGAGTCAACGCGGTGGCGCCCGGAACGACGCGGACGAGAATCGCCGACGACGCCTTCACCAGGATGCCCGAGCTGGTCCCGGCCATCGCCGAGGCGATCGCGCTGGGCCGCATCGGGGAACCCGACGACGTGGCCCAGGCCATCGCGTTCCTGCTCAGCGACGCCGCAGCGTGGGTCACCGGACAGGTACTCGAAGTCTCCGGTGGCGAGCGGCTCTGAAGCGACCCACCGGTCGAGGTTCCACCGCGCGGCGCGGGCCGAACGCTATCCGGCAGCAATCGGTCGAGGTTCCGCGGCCGCGCGACTGGGCGCGGTGCCGAACAGGCGACGATACTCCCGGCTGAACTGTGACGCGCTGTCGTAGCCGACACGATGGGCCACTCCGGTGACGTCGCGGGAGTTCGAGGCCAACAGCAGTCTGGCCTGCTGGAGCCGGATGTGCTTCTGGAACTGGATCGGGCTCTGCGCGGTGACGATCTGGAAATTACGATAGAACGCCGAGGAACTCATCCCGGACAGACGAGCCAGGTCGTCGACACGGAACGGCTCGTCATAGTGATCTCGGATCCAGCGCACGGCCCGGCCGATGTGGTGCAAGCCGCTCTCGGCCAGCCCGAGCTGACGCACAGCCTCGCCTTGCTCGCCGGTGATCAGCCGCCACAAGATCTCCCGTTTGATCAATGGCGCCAAGGCCGCCTGATCGCGCGGGTGGTCCAGCAACCGAACGAGGCGGATCAGCGCATCGAGGAGTTCGGCGGTCAGGCCGCCGACCGCGACCGCGGGCACAGTCCTGCGCTGCGGGCGCGGCAGCTCGCCCGTGCCCGCGGCCAGAAGCAGATCGGCGATCGCGATCGGGTCCAGGACCAACGCGAGCCCGAGCGCAGGCGTCTCCGGGCTCGCACCGATGAACGAGCCGGTGACCGGCAGGTCCAGCGAGGTGATGAGGTAATCGCCCGGTCGATACTCGAACATCTCCGCACCGACCGCCAGACGCTTGGCGCCCTGAGCCAGCACAGCCAGCACGGTCCCCGGCATCTGCGTCTCCGGCGGGCCCGACCGCTGCACGGCCGCGATGTGCAGACCCTCGATCGCGGTGGTCTCATCAGCGCGCACATGCCTGGACAGCAGCGCGCCGAGTTCGTCGATGCTCATGCATCGATGACACCACGCCGCTGTATCAGTCCTCCAGAAGATCGGAGTATCAGGCAAATCTCCAGGATGATCTTCCTACCGTTCAAGCATGTCCAACAGCTTGAATTAGAACATCACTTCCTCCCGACACCACACATGAACGACACAGATCGGGAGGATCGCACAAGAACTGAAGGAGTCGAAGTGAACATCGGATACGGATTCAATGCCCTGCTGACCGCCAAGCCGGGAATGGCCGACCGGTTGGTCGAGGTGCTGCTGACCGGTCTCGACGACGGCAATCCCGGCGCCAGCGAGCACTGCCTGGTGTATCTGGTCTGCCGTTCGGCGTCGGACCCCGATCTGGTGCACGTCACCGAGGGCTGGACCAGCGAGGAACACCATCACCGGCTCTTCGCCGGCGCGGCAGCCCAAGCGTTGGTCGCCGAAGTCGGCGAACTCGTCGCAGCGGAAGGCCCCTATACCGACTACGTCCCCGTCGGCGGCAAAGCCGCCTGCTGATCCCGATCACCCACCACCACAAAGGATTCCGATGAAATCACCGGCCCGCCCCGCCCTCGACCCCGAACTCGGTGCCCTGATCACCGACATGCCGCTCATCCCCGAGATCACCTCCGAGATCCTGACGCAGCTACGGCAGATTCCCGCCACACCGCTCGAGACCCTGCTGGCAGACCGTCAGATCCATCGCCGCGAGGTCCTCGTGCCAGGCACCGACGGCTACGACATCCCGATGACCGTCCTGACACCCCACACCACCACCGAAACCCCACCGTGCGTGTACTGGATGCACGGTGGCGGCATGATCATGGGCGACCGGTTCGCCCAACTGGACATCCCACTGGAGTGGCTCGACGCGATCGGCGCCGTTGTGGTCACCGTCGACTACCGCCTCGCCCCCGAATACGGCGGCATCATCCCCGTGCGGGACTGCTACGACGGGCTGCGGTGGATCGCCGACCATGCCGACGAACTCGGCATCGACCCGCACCGCATCGTCACAGCGGGCACCAGCGCCGGGGGCGGACTCGCTGCCGGGACCACCCTCATGGCCCGCGATCTCGGCGGCCCACCCATCGCCGCGCAGATCCTCAGCTGCCCGATGCTCGACCACCGCAACACCAGCACCTCCAGCCGGCAGTACTCGGGCGAGCCCACCGTCTGGACCCACGAAACCAACACCTTCGCCTGGAACGCCCTGCTGGCCGCGCTCCCCGATGATCAGGTCCCCGCCTACATCTCCCCCGCCCTAGCCGACGGCCTCTACGGCCTACCACCCACCTATATCGACGCGGGATCAGCCGAAGTCTTCCGCGACGAGGACGTCGAATTCGCCAGCCGCATCTGGGCATCGGGCGGCCAGGCCGAACTCCATATCTGGGCGGGCGGATTCCACGGATTCGACGCGCTCTTCCCCGCAGCCGGCCTGTCCGCGGCCGCCCGCCGAACTCGCACCGAATGGTTGCGCCGCACCGTACCGGGCGCGTAAGCAACAACGATGGGTCCCTCGGTAGCACCGGGCGTCCTGTCGGCCGTCGGGCGGGGCAGAAATTGTCGTCGAAACCTCACCGCGGTTGCGCGGGCGTGTTCTCGAATAGGCTCGTTGTGTGGAGTACGAGGCGGTCTACTCGCATAGGTATCGCGCGGTGAACGAGGGCAGTGATGACCCGGACAACCCGTATACCGGTGTGCGATTCGTCAAGGAGGAGGGCGAACCGCTCGCACACGCTGCGGCTCCGCCCCGACGTGTTCCCGCTTGCGGAACGACCAGACGATTCATCGTTCCGGGTATGCCATGGTCGGATCCTGTGTGGGGTGACTACAAGCGTTGCCCGGAGTGTGAAGTGCTGTGCCCGTTGTAGCAGCGTTGCAGAACCTTCCGTCTACGATCGGCGGGTGCATCCAGGTGCCACAGCCTGGTTCAAGTCGTCGGCCACTGAAATGATCTCTCGCATAGACGGTTACACGGCGATTCTGGACGCGCACGGGGTGAGGTGGGCTCGCTTGCGCTCCGGAAGTCCGGGCGACATCCTCTACGAGGACATCCATCAAGTCATCGCGAAACCCGCCTGTTCGAGCTGATGACTGCGGCAGGGCAGCGAGATGCCCCCACGCACGCAGTCGAGCACTAGTCACGTTCGGTCGACCGTTCGGCGACCCGCATCGCCCACTCGTACAGCAAGGCCGGATCACCCAACGTCGCCCTGGCCGCGCGACGAGCCCCTGTACCACCCGCGGCGGACAGCAGATCGTAGAGTCCGAGGTGCACCCATTCCCACAGCATGCTGTCGAAGTTGTACGACATCATCGCCCGTTCGACCCGACCGCGAATCTCGATGATCTCCGTCGGGGACAAACCCACACGGTGCAGCCGGTCCTCGGTGGACCGTTCGGCGTCGGCATCGAGTGCGGTGTCGAGAAAAGGTTCGAGCAGATCAGCCCAGATGTCGGGACGGCTGCGGACCGGGAGTGCGTTGCGCGAGCAGAACTCCGCCAGCGCGGACCGATCCGCGGCGCTGACGAACAACGTCTCGCCGCTGACGGTACGGACTTCCGGCGGCAACGCGGCCGGGTCGACATCTCGGATCTGCCCGACCGCGACCGTCCCGTGCGGATACACCGACGCCCCCGCGAACGGGTAGTCGGTGAACCGGATCTCGGCCTCGGCGATGAACACCTGCATCCGTTCATTGTGACCGCCGGAGTGGCACCCCGAACGGGCATGTGACCAACCACGGACCAGACGTACAGAGCCTGAGGTAATCGACGGCAAGCACGGTGCGATTCGGTTCGAGTTCGCGGAATTGCTGCGGTATATGCCGATCGGGGGTCGGCTCCCACTACCGAGGTGAACGCGACTGACCTGGCCTTTCGTGATGAAACGTCCCCGAGATGGAGCCAGGAGTAGCGGCGGCCCTAGACGCCGAGCACTGGTAGGCCTACACCGTCCTCGCCGCCGAACTCACGCGTGTGCCACATGCCACCCTTCCCGTTGGATACCCCCTGGGGTATCTTGGACCTCGGCAATCGATATACCCCCGGGGGTATGAAAGGAATGTGATGAGCGACTCGCTGACGATGTCCCCAGCCCGAAGCCCGGAACCGCAGGGCATATCAGGTGGGGCACTGGGCCGACTCGGCGCGACGATGGCCGGGCGGTCCAGGCTTGTGGTCGGAGTCTGGCTCGTGCTGCTGGTCACCCTCGGCGCCGCCGCACCGAGCGTGTTCGACTCGCTCGCCGGGGCGGGCTGGCAGGCGAACGGTTCGGAATCGGTGCGCGTGCGCGAGCTGGCGCAGCAGCACTTCGGCGGAAACTCCTCGGCCGCCGTGCAGGTCGTCGTCCATTCCGACATCCACACCCTCGACAGTCCGCAGGCTCAGCAGGCACTCGACGAGATCGGTGACGTGTTCGAGGGCGATTCACGCTTCGGCGAGGTGATCGCACCACAGCCCGGGATGTCGATCAGCCCGGACGGACACACCGGCATCCTCATCGCCGGCGCGAATGCCTCCACCGACGACATGGTCAAAGCCGTCGACGAGCACAAGGAAGCGCTCACCGCGGTGTCGGGGGACGGGATCGATGTCTACCCGACCGGCGCCTCAGCGCTGTGGAGCGACTTCAACAAGGCCAACCATGACGCCATGATCAAGGCCGAGTTGTTCTCGTGGCCGGTCACATTGGCGATCATGGTGCTGGCCTTCGGGTCGATGGTCGCCGCCGGGCTGCCGCTCCTGCTGACCCTGGCAGGGCTGATCGCCTCCGCGGGTGGGTTGGTTCTGCTGAACCAGGTCACACCGATCTCGGTGTGGGCGATGAACTTCGCCATGATGTTCGCCCTCGCGTTGGGCATCGACTACGCACTGTTCATCGTTGCCCGTTTCCGTGACGCGCTCACCACCGCACCGAATTCCCGAGCAGCTGTCGCCGAGACCATGGACACGGCCGGGAAGGCCGTTGTGCTGTCCGGACTCACCGTCCTGGTCAGCCTGTCGGCCGTGCTGATCGTGCCGGCACCAGCCGTGCGCACCATGGCGGTCGGCATCATGTTCGCGGTCACATTCGTGCTGCTCGCCACCATGACACTGCTGCCGGCGGCACTGGGAGCCCTGGGCAGCAAAGTCAACGCGGGCGCACTGCCCTACGCAAAGCGCCAGCAGCATCGTTCGCCGCGGTTCGAGGCGTGGGGCAAGTTGCTGCACGACAAGCCGTGGCCGTTCGCCATCGGCGCGCTGCTCGTGTTGCTCGCACTGTCGGTCCCCGTCATCGGCCTGAAAGTGGCGATGCCCTCGATCCAGGTCGTGCCCACCGACGCACCGGTCCGGCAGGGCTACGAACTCGTCCAAGCGCAAATGGGCAAGGGCGCGCCGGGCATGATTCAGATCATCGCCCCGGCCGCCGAGGCCCCACGGGTCGCTGAGGCCGCAGGGAGCGTCGACGGCATCACCATGGTCACCCCCGCTCAGCCCGCGGCCGACGGCAGCGGCCTGGTCATGATGCAGGCACTGCCCGATGTCGACCCTTCGGACGAACGGATGGGCGACATTCTCGACGACCTGCGCGCGACCATGCCGGCCGGAGCCCTGGCAGGTGGCGCACCCGCCGAGAATCTGGATCTGCAGCACGCCCTGGACAAGTACCTGCCGATCATCGTCGGAATCATCCTGGTGCTGGGCTTCGCGCTGTTGCTGATCGCACTCCAGGCGCCGCTGATCGCCGTGCTGGGTACCGTGGTCAGCCTGCTGTCGACCGCCGCGGCGTTCGGGGTCGCACGCCTGATCTTCCAGGACGGCCATGGCGCGGGGCTGCTCGGATTCACCCCGCAGGGCTTCCTCGACGGCTGGGGACCGGTGTTCTTCTTCGCGATGATCTTCGCCATCGCGATGGACTACACGGTGTTCCTGCTGGCAACCGCCAAAGAGCACTACGAACGCTCCGGCGACCCCGAGGTCGCGCAGATCGACGGAATGGCGCATTCCGGCCGCGTGATCTTCGCCGCCGCGGCGGTCATGGTCGCGGTGTTCTTCACCTTCGCCTTTGCCGAGCCGCTGCCGCCCAAGGAGATGGGAATCATCCTCGGCGTGGCGGTGCTGCTCGACGCCTTCGCGGTCCGACTGGTACTTCTGCCCGTCCTGCTGCGCTTGACCGGCCATGCTGCCTGGTGGTCGCCCGCCTGGCTGCGCAAGGCCCTCCCCTCGATCAGCTTCGCCCACCACTGAGATCACTTCCGCGGGCTCGCGGCTTGCGAGCCCGCTGATACCCCCAGGGGTATACTTGGGTGAACTGCGCAGAAAGGTACAACCATGGTCGGCAACGAAGAAACCATCGCTCAGGTCCTCAACCGCCTGCGGCGCGCGAACGGACAGCTCGCCGGGGTCATCTCGATGATCGAACAGGGTCGCGACTGCAAGGAGGTCGTCACCCAGCTCGCCGCCGTCTCCCGCGCTCTCGATCGCGCCGGATTCAAGATCGTCGCGACCGGCCTTCGCGAATGCCTCACCGGCGACACCGCCGACGGCTCGGAACCGATGACCGAAGCCGAACTGGAAAAGCTCTTCCTCGCACTCGCCTGACCACTCGAGCCACAGGCGAGCATCACAGAAAGGACCGCGACCATGAGCCTCGCATTGTCCACCACCGTCCACACGACCTTCGACGAAGCGATCGAACTCACCCGAGCCGCCCTGTCCGAGCAAGGATTCGGCATCCTCACCGACATCGACATGAAAGCCACCCTGAAGGCCAAGATCGGCGAGGACATCGAGGACTACCGCATCCTCGGCGCCTGCAACCCACCGCTCGCCCACCGCGCCGTCAGCACCGATCGGCAGATCGGGCTCCTGCTCCCGTGCAACGTCGTTGTTCGTCGTGACCCGACGAACGAGGAGGATGTGATCATCGAGGCCATGAACCCCGACCTCATGGTCGAGGTCACCGGCGAAGCCGACCTCGTCCCGGTCGCCGCCGAGGCCGCGACGAGACTGCGTGCGGCGATCGAATCACTGAGCGCCCACTGACACGGCTGTCGCAGGCCGATCGTGATGTCCTGCGCCACTGGGCGCGGGAGACATTCAGGCAGACCCGACGGTTGGGCCGCCTGCTCGACAGTCCGACTCGAACAGTAATCCGAGTCGCTGATCCACCGTGCTGAACCGCTCGACCGGCAGAATGGCAGATAACTCCCGAGCAGCGGCGCCTGATGGTCGACTGCACCGAAAAAGCAACCCTGGTCCGCACACGGTATCCGCCATGAGAAAGAGGTGCTTTCATGAACATCGCACTGTGGATCGTCGCCGCGTTCCTGGCCGCCGTGTTCACCATGTCGGGCGTGCTGAAACTCGCGCAGTCCAAAAGCAAGCTCGCCGAGTCCGGCATGGGCTGGGTCGAGAACTTCGAACCGGGAACCATCAAAGCGATCGGAGCGCTGGAACTCCTCGGTGCCGTGGGGCTCATCGTGCCCGCAGCACTCGGCATCGCCACCGTCCTCACGCCGCTGGCCGCGGTCGGCCTGATCCTCGTGATGGCGGGCGCGATCGTGGTTCATCAGCGGCGACAGGAATATCCGTTCGTCGCGGTGAACATCGTCTTGCTCGTCCTGGCCGCCTTCGTGGCCTGGGGCCGGTTCGGTCCCTACTCCTTCGGGGAATAGCACACGAGCACACGCCGTTTCGCGCGTCGCATCGATGGCCTGGCCCTGATCGTTGTGATGGCCGCGCCGGTGGTGAATGTCGTCGCCAGGAGGGCGTTCGGGCACCGGCACCGGACGCGTGCGTTCACGATCAGCTAGATCGGAGGAGAAGGCCGCGTGTGCTCGGTTCCTTCCTCCATCCCCTGCAACCGTAGCCGGGCAGGCAGGCCACAGTCGACCTCGATGGTCGACGCCGCAAGGCACCGATGCCGCCAACGCGGTGGCGGCATCGGACGCTCAGAAGTCGTTGGGGCGCGGGAGGATCCGGTCACCGAGTGTCGGTACCGCCGGTGACCGGATCCGATGCCGGGCTATTCGGTCGCGATCACCAGCAGCAGGTCACCGCCGTCGACCTGCTGGACCTGCTTGATCGCGACCCGGTCGATCACGCCGTCTCGCGGAGCGGTGATCGTGGCCTCCATCTTCATCGCTTCGATCGTGGCGACGGTGTCACCCGCGGCGACTCGCTCGCCTACCCCGGCAGCGAGGGTGACCACCCCGGAGAACGGTGCTCCCAGCTGTGCGGGGTCGGTCGGATCGGCCTTCTCCGCGGCGGCGACCTGATCGGCGACCGACCGGTCTCGCACCGCCACTTGCCGTAGCTGGCCGTTGAGCTGGCACAGCACCGAGCGCATCCCACGCTCGTCGGGTTCGGAGATCGCCTGGAGCCGGATGAGCAACGTGACGCCCTTGTCGAGGACGACGTTGTGCTCCTCGTCGGGACGCAGGCCGTAGAAGAACTGGTTGGCCGACAACCGCGAAATATCGCCGTACTTCTCCCGGTGCGCCTGGAACTCCGCGGTCGGGCCGGGGAACAGCAGGCGGTTGAGGGTGTGGCGGCGTTCGGCCGAGGTGCCGTCGAGCCCGGCCTGATCGGCCGCGGTCAGCGGGGTCTCCGGCTTGGGCTCGTTGCGCCCGGCCAGCGCCTTGCTGCGGAACGGCTCGGGCCAGCCACCGGCGGGCTCGCCCAGCTCGCCGCGCAGGAAGCCGATCACCGAGTCGGGGATGTCGTAGCGGCCCGGATCGGCGGCGAAGTCCTCGATGTCGACGCCGGTGCCGACCAGCGCCAGCGCCAGGTCACCGACGACCTTCGACGACGGGGTCACCTTGATCAGGCGGCCCAGCAGCCGGTCGGCCGCGGCGTACTTGGCCTCGACCTCCTCGAACCGGTCGCCCAGGCCGAGCGCGATCGCCTGCTGACGCAGGTTCGACAGCTGACCGCCCGGGATCTCGTGGGTGTACACGCGCCCGGTCGGCGCGGGCAGACCCGACTCGAACGGCGCGTACACCTTGCGCAGCGCCTCCCAGTACGGCTCCAGATCGCAGACGTTCTGCAGGTTCAGGCCGGTGTCCTGGGGCGAATTCGCCGCGGCGGCAACGATCGCCGACAAGGCGGGCTGGGAGGTATTGCCCGCCATCGGCGCCGAGGCACCGTCGACCGCATCCGCCCCGGCCTGCCACGCGGCCAGGTAGGTCGCCAGCTGCCCGCCCGGGGTGTCGTGGGTGTGCACGTGCACCGGCAGATCGAAGTTGGCGCGCAGCGCGGCGACGAGAGTGGCCGCGGCGGGTGGCCGCAACAGCCCCGCCATGTCCTTGATCGCCAGGACGTGGGCACCGGCGTCGGCGATCTGCTCGGCCAGCTTCAGGTAGTAGTCGAGCGTGTAGAGGTCCTCGCGCGGATCGGAGAGGTCGCCGGTGTAGGACAGCGCGACTTCGGCCAGGACCGTGCCGGTTTCGCGCACCGCGTCGATGGCCGGGCGCATCTGGTCGACGTTGTTGAGCGCGTCGAAGATCCGGAAGATATCGATTCCGGTCGCGGTGGCCTCGGCGACGAAAGCGCGGGTGACCTTGTCCGGGAACGGGGTGTAGCCGACGGTGTTACGGCCACGCAGCAGCATCTGCAGGTTGATGTTCGGGACCGCCTCGCGCAGCGCGGCCAGCCGCTCCCACGGGTCCTCGTACAGGAAGCGCAGCGCCACATCGTAGGTCGCGCCACCCCACGCCTCGATCGAGAGCAGTTCGGGGGTCAGCCGCGCCACGTGCCCGGCGACCGCGAGTAGGCCGCTGGTGCGTACCCGGGTCGCCAGCAGCGACTGGTGCGCGTCGCGGAAGGTGGTGTCGGTGACCGCGAGGGCCTTCTGCTCGCGCAGGGCGCGGGCGAAACCGTCCGGGCCGAGGGCGAGCAGCCGCTGCCGCGATCCCGAGGGCGGGGGTGTCCCCAGGTCGAGAGTGGGCAGTTTGTCGTGGGGGTAGACGGTGGTGGGCCGGGCGCCGTAGGGCTTGTTGACGGTGACCTCGGCGAGGTATTCGAGGATCTTGGAGGCGCGGTCGGCCGAGGTGTGGCGGGTGAGCAGTTCGGGGCGTTCGTCGATGAACGAGGTGGTGGCGCGACCTGCGCGGAAGTCCGGGTCGTCCAGGACTGCCTGCAGGAACGGGATGTTGGTGGCCAGGCCACGGATGCGGAACTCGGTCACCGCCCGCCGGGCGCGGGCGATCGCGGTCGGAAAATCGCGGCCCCGGCAGGTGAGTTTGACCAGCATGGAGTCGAAGTGGGCGCTGACCTCGGCCCCCACATCGGCGCCGCCGTCCAAGCGCACACCAGCACCGCCGGGCGAGCGGTAGCCGGTGATGCGACCGGTGTCGGGCCGGAATCCGGCGGTCGGGTCCTCGGTGGTGATCCGGCATTGCAGTGCGGCACCGCGCACGGTGATCGATTCCTGGCTCAATCCCAGCTCGGCCAGACTCTGTCCCGCCGCGATGCGGATCTGGGCCTGCACCAGGTCGACGTCGGTGATCTCCTCGGTGACCGTGTGCTCGACCTGGATGCGCGGGTTCATCTCGATGAAGACGTGGTTGCCGCGCTCGTCGAGCAGGAACTCCACCGTGCCCGCGCAGGTGAAGCCGATCCGGCGGGCGAAGGCCACGGCGTCGGCGCAGATCCGTTCGCGCAGTGCGGGATCCAGGTTCGGCGCGGGCGCGAGCTCGATCACCTTCTGGTGGCGGCGCTGCAGCGAGCAGTCGCGCTCGAACAGGTGGATCACGTTACCGTGCTGGTCGGCCAGGATCTGCACCTCGATGTGGCGCGGGTTCACCACGGCCTGCTCGAGGAACACCGTCGGATCGCCGAAGGCTGCTTCGGCTTCGCGGGCGGCGGCTTCGATCGCGGACCGCAGGTGCGCTCGGTCCTCGACCCGGCGCATTCCGCGGCCGCCGCCGCCGGCGACCGCTTTGACGAACACCGGAAATCCGATGCCGGCTGCCGCGGTGAGCAGTTCGTCGACATCGGTCGACGGCGCCGAGGAGGCCAGCACGGGCAGCCCGGCCGCCTTGGCCGCGGCGATGGCGCGGGCCTTGTTGCCGGTCAGCTCGAGCACCTCAGGTGCCGGACCGATGAAGGTGATGTCGGCGGCCGCGCACGCCGCGGCCAGACCGGGGTTCTCCGAGAGAAACCCGTATCCGGGGTAGACCGCGTCGGCGCCGCAGGTGCGTGCGGTGGCGATGATCTCGCCGATGGACAGGTAGGCCCGTACCGGGTGTCCGGGTTCACCGATCTGGTAGGCCTCGTCGGCTTTGAGCCGGTGCGGGGAGTTGCGGTCTTCGTGGGGGAACACCGCGACGGTGTTCGCGCCGAGTTCGTAGGCGGCGCGGAACGCGCGGATGGCGATCTCACCGCGGTTGGCAACCAGGACTTTGGAGAACATGTCGGTTCGACCTTGTCGGATCGGGGCGCGAAGGTGGTGCGCCGGAACGAGATCGGCGGCCCGCACGGGTTGTGCGAGCCGCCGATGGAGCTGTCTGCGGGTCAGGCGACGACCGCGCGTTGCGGTACGCCGACGTACTCGCTCAGGGGCCGGATCAAGGCGTTGGCCTCGCCCTGCTCGATGATGTGCGCGGTCCAGCCGGTGATCCGGCTCATCACGAAGATCGGGGTGAACACCTCGATATCGAAGCCGAGCAGGTAGTAGGCCGGGCCGGTCGGGAAGTCGAGGTTGGGCTTGATGCCGGTGGCCTCGTTCATGGTGGCCTCGAGGATCTCGTACATCTGGACCCACTTGCCGCCGTCGGTCGCCGCCGCGATGTCGAGGAACGCGCTCTTCATGGTGGGCACCCGGGAGTCACCGTTCTTGTAGACCCGGTGACCGAAGCCCATCACCTTTTCCTTCTCGGCCAGCTTGTTGCGCATCCACTGCTCGGCCAGCGCCGGGTCACCGATCTCGAGCATGTCGTGCATGACCGCCTCATTGGCGCCACCGTGCAACGGGCCCTTCAGCGCGCCGATGGCGGCGGTAACCGCGCTGTAGATATCGGACAGCGTCGAGGTGACCACCCGTGCGGCGAAGGTGGAGGCGTTGAAGCTGTGCTCGGCGTACAGGATCAGCGAGACCTCGAACGCTTTCACCAGTTCCGGCGCGGGCACTGTCCCGAAGCACATGTTCAGGAAGTTCTCCGCATAGCCCAGGTGCGAGTGCGGTTCGATCGGGTCCAGGCCGCGGCGGCGTCGGTGATCGGCAGCCACGATCGTGGGCAGCACGGCCAGCATCCGCAGCGACTTGGCCAGGTTGGCCTTGGAGGAATTGTCGTCCTCGGCAGGGTCCTCGGCGCCCAGATAGCTGATCGCGGTGCGCACGACATCCATCGGATGGCAGTTGTCGGGCAGCTTGGCGATCAGTGCCAGCAGTGACCGGTTGGCCCGGCGCGAGGCCCGCTCGCGCTGGGCGAACAGTGCCAACTGGGCATCGCTGGGCAGTTCACCGTGCCAGAGCAGGTAGGCGACTTGTTCGAAGCTGCAGTTGGCGGCCAGGTCCTGCACGGCATAGCCGCGGTAGGTCAGCGAGTTCGTCTCGGGAACCACCTTGGAGATCGAGGTGGTGTCGACGACGACGCCGGCAAGGCCTTTGTAGATGGTGGGCACAGCGATGTCGGTCATCACTGATTCCTTCCGAGGGTGAAATTGAAGATGGCGGAGTCGAATTCGTTGTAGCGCTCGTACTGCAGCACCTCGTACAGGCGGCTGCGGTGCTGCATCCGATCCAGCAGACCGGACTGGGTGCCCTGCTCGAAGATCTCCCGCAGACCGGCCTCGGCGGCGAACATCGCCAACCGCAGCGTCGAGACCGGGTAGATCACGGCGTTGTAGCCGATCTTCTCCAGCGTGGCGGCCGGGATCAGTTCGGACTTACCGAACTCGGTCATGTTCGCCAGCAGCGGGATGTCCACCGCGGCGCGGAACTTCTCGAAGTCGGCCGGGGTGTGCAGGGCTTCGGTGAAGATCAGATCCGCACCCGCCTCGGCGTAGGCCTTCGCTCGGTCGATCGCCGCGTCGATACCTTCGATGCCCGCGGCGTCCGTGCGGGCGCAGATGACGAAGTTCGGGTCGCGCCGCGCCGCGACCGCGGCCCGCAGGCGCCGCACCATCTCCTCGACGGGGACCACGGCCTTGCCGTCGAGGTGTCCACACCGCTTCGGGTTGACCTGGTCCTCGAAGTGGGCACCGGCGATGCCTGCGTCTTCGAGGAAGGTGACGGTGCGGGCCGCGCTCATCGGTTCGCCGAAGCCGGTGTCGGCGTCGATGAGGACCGGCAGGTCGGTGACGCGGGCGATCTGGCGGCCGCGCTCGGTGACCTCGCTCAGCGTGGTGAGCCCGATATCGGGCAGGGCGAGGTCGGCGGAGACCACGGCGCCGGAGACGTAGACGCCTTCGAAGCCGATCTCCTGGATCAGCTTGGCCACCAACGGATTGAACGCGCCGGGGATCCGCTGGATCCGGTCCGAAGCCAACCCGGCCCGAAACGCGCTGCGTTTGTCGGTGGCCGAGGTCGACGCTGCCAGTAGCCCGCTCATGAGAACAGCCCCTTGGGCAGCTTCGGCGCGCGGGCGAGGACCTCGTCGGAGACGGTGAAGTTCAGCTGGCCCAGTTCGTCGGCAGACAACTCCGGGGTGCGCTGGGCGACATCGAGGAAACGATCCTGCTCGGCCGGGTCGATGACACCCTCGGCCAGCGTGCGGAACTTCGCGATGTACTGCTCACGGGCGAACGGGCGGGCACCCAGCGGATGCGCGTCGGCGACAGCCAGCTCGTCGACGATGACTTCGCCGCTCTTCAAAGTGATTTCGGCGCGAGCACCGAAGGCCTTCTCGTTCGGGTCGGTGGAGTGGTAGCGCCGCGTCCATTCCGGGTCCTCGGCGGTGGAGATCTTGCGCCACAGCTCGACGGTGTCGGGCCGCTGGGCACGCTCGGGGGCGTAGGAACGCTCGTGGTGCCAGGTGCCGTCCTGCAGGGCGACGGCGAAGATGTACATGATCGAGTGATCGAGGGTCTCGCGCGAGGCCTGGGGATCGAACTTCTGCGGATCGTTCGAGCCGGTGCCGATCACGTAGTGCGTGTGGTGGCTGGTGTGCAGCACGACGGTCGCGATCTGGTCCAGATCACCGACCCGCTCGCGCAGCCGGAACGCCAGGTCGATCGGTGCCTGACTCTGGTACTCGGCCGAGTGCTCCTTGGTGTAGGTGTCGAGGATGCCCCGCTTGGCCTCCCCCGGTGCCGGCAACGGCACCGAGTACTCGGCATTCGGGCCGCCGAGCAGCCAGGCGATGACACCGTCTTCGCCCTCCCAGATCGGTGAGGGGGCGCCTTCGCCGCGCATCGCGCGATCGACCGCCTCGACGGCCATCTTCCCGGCGAAGGCCGGTGCGTAGGCCTTCCAGCTCGAGATCTCGCCCTTGCGGGACTGGCGGGTGGCGGTCGTGGTGTGCAGGGCCTGACCGATCGCCTGGTAGATGGTCTCGGTATCGAGGCCGAGCAGGGTGCCGATGCCGGCGGCGGCCGAGGGGCCGAGGTGGGCGACGTGGTCGATCTTGTATTCGTGCAGGCAGATCGCGCGCACCAGGTCGACCTGGATCTCGTAACCGGTTGCCAGGCCGCGAATCAGGTCGGCGCCGCTGCGGCCGGTGTGCTGAGCGGCGGCCAGGATCGAGGGGATGTTGTCGCCCGGGTGCGAGTACTCCGCGGCCAGGAACGTGTCGTGGAAGTCCAGTTCTCGCACCGCGACCCCGTTGGCCCAGGCGGCCCACTCCGGCGAGAACCGGCCGGGCACGCCGAACACGGTCGCGCCCGGACCATAGGCGTGGGCCAGGGCTTGGGCGCGGGCGTTGGCGACCGGTCGGCGGGTGATCGAGGCCGCGGCGACCGAGGCGTTGTCGATGATGCGGTTGACGATCATCTCCTCGGTGTCGGCCGGAACCTCCACCGCATCGGTGGCTACCTCGGCGATCCGCCACGCCAGGTGCTCCTCACGAGGGAAGTCCTCGGCGGAGCGGTGGGTACGGACGAGATGGTGCTTCACAGCAGTGGCCTCCCAGGCGTCGAATATTCACCGATACATTTCGCACGTTACACAGTTCGATATGCAGGGAAAATGCCTCACAGATGCCGAAATTTGTGGAAACCGACCTGCAAATCTGTGAAAGTTGCGAAAGGTGTGGGTGCTAGATTCTGGTCATGCAGAAAATGTTCGCGGGCGCACGGCTGCGCATACTGCGCGACCAGCGTGGGCTGTCGCAGACCGCGATGGCGAAACTGCTGGGGCTATCGGTGAGCTATGTCAATCAGCTCGAGAACGATCAGCGCCCGCTGACCGTGCAGGTGCTGCTCAAACTCAATGCCACGTTCGATCTGGACATGGGATTCTTCGCCGCCGACACCGACGCAAGGCTGCTGGCCGACCTGCATGACGTGTTCGTCGAGGATCCCGATGCCGCGGGGATCAGCAATGCCGAGCTCGAGGACCTCACCGCGCGGGTCCCGGCCGCCGCGCATCTGCTGGTGAACCTGCACCGCAAGCTGCGCAGCGCGACGCAGCAGCTCGAGCAGATCTCCGCTGGTCTCGAGGCTCCGGCCGCGAGTGCCGCGGCGGTGACTCCGTACGAGGACGTGCGCGACTTCTTCTACGACCGCCGCAACCACATTCCCGAGCTCGATTCGGCCGCGGAATCGCTGTTTCGGGACAACCGGCTCAGCATCGGCGGGTTGGACCTGCAGCTGACCCGGCTGTTGCACGAGCGCCACGGCATCACCGTCACGATCCGCTCCGACAACCCGACCGATCCCGGCCCCAAACGGGTCTACGATCCCGTGGCGCGTCACATCGCGCTCGCGCGCAGACTCTCAGCCGGTCAGCGCGCTTTCCAGCTCGCGACCCAGCTGGCATTCCTGACGCACAACCACACCATCGACGCGATCACCGCCACGGTGAACATGCCCACCGAATCACGCGACCTGTTGCGCATCGGTCTGGCCAACTATTTCGCCGGAGCACTCATCTTGCCCTACAACAGGTTCCGCAATGCCGCCGAGGAACTGCGCTACGACATCGAGTTGCTGTCGTCGATGTTCGAGGTCGGTTTCGAGACCGTCTGTCACCGGTTGTCGACGTTGCAGCGGACCGGGCAGCGCGGTGTGCCGTTCTTCTTCGTGCGTATCGACCGGGCGGGCAACATCTCCAAACGCCAGTCCGCCACCGCGTTCCACTTCTCGCGGGTCGGCGGCAGCTGCCCGCTGTGGGTCGTCCACGACGCCTTCGCGACCCCGGGGCGCATCCGCACCCAGATCGCCCAGATGCCCGACGGCCGCAAGTACCTGTGGCTGGCCCGCACCACCGACGAGAGCACTCCCGGATTCCTCTCCGCCAAGCGCGATTTCGCGATCGGACTCGGCTGCGACATCGCCTACGCCGAGAAACTGGTGTACTCCCAAGGACTCCCGCTCCACGACGACACCACCGCGGTCCCGATCGGCGCGGGCTGCAAGGTGTGTGAGCGCCCGAACTGCGCACAACGGGCCTTCCCACAGCTCGGGCGGGCCATCCGGGTCGACGACAACCGCGCCGCGAATATTCCCTACACCCCCGCCGACTCACCCACCGACACCCGGCACTGACCGTCCGCCCGATCACCGTGCACGACAAGGTGTGTGGCCATCGGCGCGGAGTCGCCGATGGCCACACACCGTTGCGCGCGATCTGTGGTGTGGAGTCGATCACCGCACCGGCAACGGTGCCTCCCGGACGCCGTAGCCCAGGTTGGTCAGCACTTCACCGGTCGCTTTGGCGAAATTGAGGGTGATGAAATGCAGGCACGGCGCGCCTTCGCTGATCAGGCGTTGCGCCATTTCCGTCGCGATCGCGATGCCCTCGGCGCGCACCGCGGACCGGTCCTCCGCACGACCGGTCCCGGCGGCCCGGCGCAACCGGGCCATGACGGGTCCGGGCAGCGGCCGCCCGCACAGTTCCTCGGCACGAGCCACCGTGCGCAACGAGGTGATCGGCATCAGCTCGGGAATGATCGGCTTGCTCGCTTCGGCGGCGTCCATCGCGGCGACCCGATCACGCAACCGCAGGTAGTGCTCGACGTCGAAGAACATCTGCGTGATCGAATACTCCGCGCCCGCGCGGAGTTTGGCCACCAGGAACCTGGTGTCGTGGTCCAGATCGGGCGAGCGATGATGGCCTTGCGGGAACGAGGCGACACCGACATGGAAATCACCGAGGTCCCGCACGATCCGCACCAGTTCCTCGGCGTAGCCCACCCCCTGGGGGTGTCGGGTCCACGGTCCCAGCGGATCCCCCGGCGGGTCACCACGTAGCACCAGCAGATTCCGGATCCCGGAATCGGCGTAGGAGCCGACCAGAGAACGCAACTCGGCGACGCTGTGGCCCACCGCGGTCAGATGCGCCACCGGCAGCAGCGTCGTCTCCCGCGCCAGGTCCCCGGTGATGCGCACGGTGCGGTCCTTGGTCGAACCTCCCGCACCGTAGGTCATGGACACGAACGCCGGGTGCATCCGTTCGAACTCGCGCACCGCCCGCCACAACCGTGCTTCGCCCGCCGCGTCGCGCGGCGGATTGAACTCCACCGAGAACGGCACCCGTGCACCGGCATGGGTGCGCAGGCTCCGCGCCACCGAATGCCCTGCGCTGCCGATCGATTCACCGCAATCGGGTCGTCCCGAACCATTCATTGTCACCGCAGAGCTCCCAACCCAGACATCGAACCCGCGCCCCCGGTGGACACCCGCACGCGGCGAACATCCATCGGCCGACCGGCGCTCAGCCGAGGTTCCAATCTTCGAGGCCCTGGTAGAGCGGGACGCTCTGGGCCAGCTCGGCGACGCGGGCGCGCAGCGACTCGGTGTCGGAGGTACCCGCCAGGGCGGCGGCGATGATGTCGGCGACCTCGGTGAACTCGGCGTCGCCGAAGCCACGGGTGGCCAGGGCGGCGGTGCCGATACGCAGGCCGGAGGTGACCATCGGCGGGCGCGGGTCGAACGGGACCGCGTTGCGGTTGACCGTGATACCGAC
>NZ_JBIAPA010000002.1:1231045-2057263 GCF_042888005.1 Nocardia sp. NPDC003269 | reverse complement strand
CTCGAGGGTGTCGCGCTCGCGGGCGAGCTCGCCCGCCATCGCGGCGGCCAACTCGGGATCGAGCTCACCGAGAGACTGGGTATTCACCGAAGCGGCGGTGGTAGTGGGCTGGGCCACGATGTGTTTCTCCGTCGACTGGCAGGGAACAGTCGCCACCCAGTAGACGCGACACAGCACACCCACGCTCGCACAACACGATTCGAGAGCTTGCCGGTGTGCGCCCGATCCGCGAGGCGACGACCGCCGGACGCGGCGCGCCCGGCACAGTGGCAGGTCTTCGGACTCGCGGGCATCGGCTGGGGACCCCCACTGCCACCTACTGACCGTCGCTTCCCGGACACACCCGTGCCCAGTGCTGTTGACGGCGTTCGTTCCTGCTCACCGCTGCGGGACAGCCCCGGATTCTCACCGGGTTCCCTCTCCACCCCGAAACGCCTACGGCGCGGGACGTCGACACCGGCGACCGAGCGGGGACTCCCGACATCCAGGCCACCGGCGAACCAGCTGCTCCCACAGGATACGACATGGCGCACCGCCGCCCCACCCCACCGATCCCACAGCAGCCGAGCGCAGGCCCCGCGCCCCCGATTGACACCCCGGTCCGCCCGATCCCGTGTCGCCCGATCCCCTCGGCTCCCCCACCGGTCCTCCGGGAAGCAGAACCGGCTGATCGGTGAGGCGATCGGCGGGCTGCCTACCGGGCGGCCCCAGCACGCCGTGGATCTGGACTAGGATGGTCGCCGCAGCTGGTTCACGTTCACCGTGCAGAGTCGGAGCCCCGAACTCCAGTGATCGTGTCGAAGCCGGACCCCGGGACACCGGGACCCGGCGAGAGGGAACCCGGTGGGAATCCGGGACTGTCCCGCAGCGGTGAGTGGGAACGACCGCCGTCATCGAGCACTGGGCACCCGCCTGGGAAGCGACGGCCACTAGGTCGGCCGAATCCGGCCGGTGCCCATGAGTCCGAAGACCTGCCCGCTGTGCCGGACACGCCGTGTCCGGCGGCCTCCGCCTCGAGGATTGGGCGCACGGACCGATATTTCACCGACCCGCCAGGAGACCCTGGGAACGGGCGCGCGAGCCTGCCTCGCACGTACCGCACGGTCGGAGGTCGGTGCTGCCCGCTACAGGCGATGGCTATCCGCATCTGCACCGGAGACGATCATCGTGGCCGTTTCGCCCACCCCCTTCACCGCCACCGTTCTCGGACTGCCCCGCGTGGGGCCGAACCGGGAACTCAAGCGCGCCACCGAGGCCTACTGGGCCGGCAAGGCCGACGCCGAACACCTGCGCACCGTCGCGCGCGAGTTGCGCCATGCCCACCTGAGCGTGCTCGCCGCCGCGGGTCTGGACTCCATCCCGGTCGGCACCTTCTCCTACTACGACCAGGTTCTCGACACCGCGGTCCTGCTCGGTGCGCTGCCCCAGCGCGTCGCCGGGATCACCGATCCGCTCGATCGCTACTTCGCCGCGGCCCGCGGCACCGACACGATCGCCCCGCTCGAGATGACGAAGTGGTTCGACACCAACTATCACTACATCGTCCCCGAGATCGACGCCCAGACGCAGTTCTCACTGAACCCGGAGAAGCTGTTCTCCGAACTCGCCGAAGCCGATGAACTCGGCATCCCGGCCCGTCCCGTCGTCATCGGGCCACTGACCTTCCTGAAACTGGCCAAGCACGCCGAAGGCGGCGCGCTGGACCGCCTCGCCGAGCTCCTCCCGCTCTACCGGGACCTGCTGTCGCGGCTCGCGGCCGCGGGTGTCGCGTGGGTCCAGATCGACGAGCCCATCCTGGTCACCGATCTCACCGACGCCGAGCTGGCCGCCGTGCGCGCTACCTACACCGAGCTCGCCTCGGACACCGACCGGCCCGCGATCCTGATCGCCACCTACTTCGGGCACACCGACGCCGCGCTCGCCGAGATCGCGGCGACACCGGTCGACGGAGTCGCGGTCGACTTCACCGCGGGCACCACCGTCGAGGCGGTGGCCTCGGTCCCGGCCCTGACCCACAAGCTGCTGGTGGCCGGCGTGGTCGACGGCCGCAACATCTGGCGCACCGACCTCGACGCCAGCCTGAGCACCCTGGGCTCGCTGCTCGGCAGCGCGGCCTCGGTCGCGGTATCGACGTCCTGCTCGCTGCTGCATGTCCCGTACTCGCTGACCCCGGAAACCGCACTCGACGAGCGGCTGCGCTCGTGGCTGGCGTTCGGCGCCGAGAAGGTCGACGAGGTCCGATTGCTGGCCACCGCTCTCACCCAGGGCACCGACACCGTCGCCGCCGAACTGCGCGCCGCCCGCGACGCCGCCGAATCCCGCCGCACCGATCCCCGCCTGCACAACGACACCGTCCGCGCACGCCTGGCGGCACTGACTCCCACCGATATCGAGCGGGCGCCCGCCGACGAACGCCGCGCCGAGCAGCGTGCTCACCTGGACCTGCCGCTGCTGCCCACCACCACCATCGGCTCCTACCCACAGACCTCAGCAATCCGCCTTGCTCGCGCCGCACTGCGCAAGAACGAGATCGACCACGCCGAGTACGTGGCCCGCATGCGGGGCGAGATCGACGAGGTGATCGCGCTGCAGGAACGCTTGGGCCTGGACGTGCTCGTCCACGGCGAACCCGAACGCAACGACATGGTCCAGTACTTCGCCGAACTCCTCGACGGGTTCGCCGCGACCGACAACGGGTGGGTGCAGTCCTACGGAACCCGCTGCGTGCGCCCGCCGATCCTCTTCGGTGATGTCACCCGCCCGACCCCGATGACGACCGACTGGATCGGCTACGCGCAGTCGCGTACCAGCAAGCCGGTCAAGGGCATGCTCACCGGCCCGGTCACCATCCTCGCGTGGTCGTTCGTCCGCGACGACCAGCCCCTGGGCGAATCCGCCCGCCAGGTCGCCCTCGCCATCCGCGACGAAGTCACCGACCTCGAAACAGGCGGCGCCCGCATCATCCAGGTCGACGAA
The DNA here is from genome assembly GCF_042888005.1 of Nocardia sp. NPDC003269. NCBI lineage: Bacteria > Bacillati > Actinomycetota > Actinomycetes > Mycobacteriales > Nocardiaceae > Nocardia > Nocardia sp. NPDC003269. The sequence continues at coordinate 2,054,287 of NZ_JBIAPA010000002.1, read as the reverse complement.
CCCGCGCTGCGCGAACTGCTTCCCCTGCGCGCGGCCGAGCAACCGGCCTATCTGGCGTGGTCGGTGGATTCGTTCCGCCTGGCGACCGCCGGTGTCGCCGACACCACCCAGATCCACACCCACCTGTGCTACTCCGAATTCGGTGAGGTCATCGGCGCGATCGCCGGCCTCGACGCCGACGTCACCTCGATCGAAGCGGCTCGCTCCCACATGGAAGTCCTCGACGACCTCAACGCCGCCGGTTTCGACCTCGGCGTCGGCCCGGGCGTCTACGACATCCACTCCCCGAGGGTGCCCTCGGTCGAGGAGATCACCGCTTCGCTACAGGCCGCGTTGAAAGCCGTTCCCGCGGAGCGGCTCTGGGTCAACCCGGACTGCGGTCTGAAGACCCGCGGTCCGATCGAGGTCGAGGCGTCGCTGCGCAACCTCGTCACCGCAGCGGCGGCACTGCGCTGACCCGCTAGCCCGAAGCCGTGTCGGCATCAGCGCCTGACCGCGTTGATGCCGACACGGGCCCGCACCGCATTGGAGACGATCACCGTGGCAGTCCCGTCAATTCCGTTCACCGCAACCGTTCTCGGCCTGCCCCGGATCGGACCCCATCGCGAGCTCGACCGCGCCGTCGAGGCCTACCGGTCCGGAACCTCCGACGCCGCACAGTTGCACACCACCGCCCGCGAGCTCCGCGACGCCGACCTTCGCGTACTCGCCGCCGCCGGTCTGGACTCCGTCCCGGTCGGCACCTTCTCCTATCGCGATCACCTGCTCGACACCGCGGTCATGCTCGGTGCGCTGCCATCTCGGGTGCTCGATATCGCCGACCCGCTCGATCGCTACTTCGCCGCCGCACTGGGGACCGACACCATCGCCCCACTGCGGTCGGCTCGGTGGTTCGGCACCGACTACAACCACCTCGTTCCCGAGATCGACAAACGGACCCGATTCAGTCTGCATGCCCAGAAACTGCTTGCTGAGCTGGCCGAAGCGATCGCCCTGGGGGTTCCGGCGCGTCCGGTGGTGGTCGGTCCGCTGAGGGGGACCACCTCGATCGACTCGCCGAAGTGGTCCCGCTCTATCAGGACCTGCTCGCACAGCTCGCCGAGGCGGGCGCGTCGTGGGTACAGATCGACGAACCGATCCTCAGCACCGATCTCACCACCACCGAACTGGCCCGGTTGCGATCCACCTATGCCGCGCTCTGCGGCACCCCGCATCGGCCCGCCGTACTCGTCGCCACGCCGTTCGGGCACAACGACAGCGCCCTCGCTGCCTTGTCGGACATGGGCATCGACGGTGTCGCGTTGGATTTCACGGCGGGAGCCACTCTGCGGTCCGTCGCTTCCGTGCCGGCGCTGACCCGAAAGCTGGTGGTAGCGGGTGTGGTCGACGGGGGCGACATCTGGCGCACCGATCTGGACGCGGCGCTGAGCACCCTGGGCTCGTTGCTCGGCATCGCCGGCACGGTCGCGGTGTCGAGTTCCTGCTCGCTGCTTCATGTTCCGGACACGCTCGATTCCGGTTCCGGTATCGACGAGCGGCTCCGGCCCTTGCAGGCCGGCAGTGCCGAGAAGGTCACCGAGATCAGAATTCTCGCCACAGCCTTGGCCGAGGGCACCGATGCGGTGGCCGTGGAACTGCGGGCAGCGCGCGAGGCCGGCGCGCGAGCGCGATGACCATCGATGTGCCGGCGGAGGTGTTATCGCCTGAGACCCGCCCCTACCCGGTTCAACATCTGCCCGAGCAAATGGAGACTTCGAGCTGGTGTCGGCGCTGCGCGGGAGGTGCCGCTCCAGTGAGCGGCGGTAAGCGAATCGACGGTTGCGAGGGTTTTGTCGTCGTTCCCGGCGGCCAGAACCAGAATGAAACGCACATAGTCGCCGATGTCTGTGCCCGGTGGGTGCTGCTCGACGAAACCCCGGAGGCGCGGGGTCAGAGCGGGCAGCGTACGGGCAGTGGGGAACACCACGGCGAGGCCCGCGAGTGCCAGCCGGACTGCCGGACATTCAGATGCCCACCGGTCGAGTAGATCCGGTGTGCACGACCGGACCGCCTCGCGGGCTCGGTCCTCGCTCGCGGAGTCCGCACTCCGCGGTGTGTCGGGCCAGAAGTCGGCCAGGTGGCGGTCCGCGACGGTGGCGATGCTGAACAGCAGGCCGACCGCCCGGAAACGCTGGTGCGGTGGCACTCGGTCATCGATGGCCAGGGCCGCCAGCAAAGGGACGCCGTCGGCAGTACGCGGCTGGCAGGTGTCCTGATGCAGGATCTCGTTGTAGAAGTCTCCGAGAAAGTACCTGTCGTCCGTCCAGAACGGGTCGACCGAGGATTGGAACAACATCGCGGCCTGCGGCGGTCGCGGATCTGTCGAACGGTCGGCTATGACTTCCCGGAAAACCCGTCGAATCGGCGGCTCATCCGGCAGGTCGTTCCGATCGGAGGTGCGCGTGATCATGGCCATCGCAGCCTACTGTGTCCGTCTCGCCATGCGCCTGCTCAACGAGCAGGCCCTGGCCGAGGCGGAAAACTTCCGTGACACCGTCCTGATCGCCACCGAATCCGCCGCCCTGTCCCGGCGCAGCTGCGCTCTCGATCACATATCGCTGGAGTGCTTCTCCGCGATCTGCATGCGAGTCCCCTCTCGCGCACAGATCGGTGGCATACCTGCCACATTCGGGGCTCGCTGACCGGCCACCCGGCTGACGGTGTCGTGCCCGGAGGATCGCCTGATCCTCGTCCGCGCCACGACCGACGGATCGGTCCAGGTGACCGGCGCCGGGTTCTTCCGGGTCCCGTCCGCAAGCGCCGCCGCGTCGGGCTCGAAGGTGACCGGGTGCTGCTGGTGGCACACCGGAACTGCGCCGTCTGCTGATCCATCCCCCGGCCGTGCTATTCCGCGCGCTCATACAACTCGCTGCGGTTGGATCCGCACATCACGATATCGACCACGGCGGCAACGTCGTTGCTGTCGTCGGCTCCAGGAGCGTGGCTTCCACCAGGGCCACCTCGGACGGGAAATGATGCCGCAAGGCACCCTGGCCCGCCCGGGCTCCGCGTCGACCAGCGCGGCGTGTGCCACCACATCGGCCACCGGTCCAGGCGGGGGCATTGGTCGATGCCGTTGACCCGAAAGCGAATTCGGCTTCGACTACCGGCTGACCGGAGCGCGCTAGGCCGTGAGGAGTTCCTAACCTTGCGGTTACCTACCGTGACTTCGGAGAAATAGCACGTCAATAGCGTATACAGGCATGTCGACCACACTGAATACGCGGGGCCCGACGCCGGGAAGTCTGCGCGACGTGGTGTATTCCACGCTCCGCGACGAGATCATGAACGGGCTGATCCGGTTCGGGGAACGTCTGACCGAGCCGAAGGTGTCGGCCAGATTCGGGATCTCGCGCACACCGGCGCGGGAGGCGTTGGCAAAGTTGTGCGCCGACGGGTTGTTGCAGCGCGACGAGGTCGGATACAGCCCGGTGCGGCCCAGCATCACCGGCATCCGTGATCTCTACGAGCTTCGGATCACCCTGGAGCTCGGCGGAATCACACGCGCCATCACCAATCCCGAGGTCCGCCACGACCGGGAACTGCTCGAGCGCGAACGGCAGCGCTGGCTGGACCTCCGGACCGACCCGCCCGCGCAGGAACCGGGTTTCGTCGTCGTCGACGAGAGCTTCCACGTGGCGTTGCTGACCGCGTCGGGCAATCCCGAACTGGTGTCGGCGCTGACCGCGGTCAATGCCCGGATCCGGCATGTCCGGATGTACGACTTCATGGTCAACAACCGGGTCGAGGTGACCATCGCCGAGCACCTCGCCATTCTGGATGCCGTTCTGGCAGAGGACCTTACCCACGCGTACGAGCTGTTGCGCCGGCACATCGGCGAATCGTTGGACGTCGTCGTCGACCGGGTCACTCGCGCCATCGTCGCGATGACCCTGGCGGCCGAGTAGGAGTTTGCGGTGAGTCTGAATTTCGACACTCTGCTGGTGGCCAACCGCGGCGAGATCGCCTGCCGCATCATGCGCAGCGCGGCCGGCCTCGGCCTGAAGACGGTGGCGGTCTACTCCGATGCCGATCTCGGAGCCGCGCACGTCCGGATGGCCGACACCGCCATCCGGCTCGGACCGGGTCCTGCCGCGCAGTCGTATCTGCGCAGCGATCTGGTCATCGAGGCCGCGCTGGCCGCCGGAGCGGGCGCGATCCATCCGGGTTACGGATTCCTCTCCGAGAACGCGGAATTCGCGACCGCGGCCGCCGAGGCGGGCATCGCGTTCGTCGGCCCGACACCGCAGCAACTGCGGATCTTCGGCGACAAACACACGGCGCGCGAAGCCGCCCGCGCGGCGGGTGTTCCGCTGGTTCCCGGCAGCGGCGTGCTGGACTCGGTCGACCACGCGATCGCCGAGGCCGAGCGCATCGGCTACCCGGTGATGCTCAAGGCGGTCGGCGGTGGCGGTGGCATCGGCATGCAGGCCTGCTTCACCGCCGACGAGGTCCGCGCGGCGTTCGAGCGGGTGCGCCGGCTCGCGGTGGCCAACTTCTCCTCCGCCGGGGTGTTCCTGGAACGGTTCGTGGCCAAGGCCCGCCACATCGAGGTCCAGCTGTTCGGTGACGGTGCGGGCCGGGTCGTCAGCCTGGGGACCCGGGACTGTTCACTGCAGCGCCGCAATCAGAAGGTCGTCGAGGAGGCGCCGGCACCGGGACTGCCCGCCGAGGTCACCGCGGAACTGCTCGCGACCTCACGAGCGCTGGCGAGTTCGGTCGGCTATCGCTCGGCGGGCACCGTCGAATACGTCTACGACACCGAGCGCGGCACGGCGTCGTTCCTGGAGGTGAACACGCGCCTGCAGGTCGAACATCCGGTGACCGAGGCGGTGACCGGCGTCGACCTGGTGGCGTGGATGCTGCGCCTGGCCGGTGGTGACACCGGCATGCTCGACGGCCTCCCCGACCACGGACCCGCGCTCACCGGCGCCGCGGTCGAAGCCCGCGTCTACGCCGAAGATCCCGGCAACGACTACCGGCCCAGCGCCGGAACGGTCACGCGGGCACAGTTTCCCGACGACGCCAGGGTCGACACGTGGATCGCGACCGGCACCGAGGTCAGTTCCTTCTACGATCCGCTGCTGGCCAAGGTCATCGCCCACGGCGACACCCGTGCGGAGGCCTTCGAGCGGCTCGCGACAGCGCTCGGGCAGACGCGTGTCTACGGCGTGCAGACCAATCTGCCCCAGTTGCGGGCCGCGGTGACCGCGCCGCTCGTGCTGACGGCCCAGCACGTCACCAGCAGTTTGGCCGGTCTGGAGTGGGCGAGCCGCCGCATCGATGTGGTGCGGGCGGGAACCATGACGACCGTGCAGGACCACCCGGGCCGGATCGGCCTGTGGGAGGTGGGAATTCCTCCGTCGGGGCCGATGGACGACCTGTCGTTCACCCTCGCCAATATCGCGGTCGGCAACGAGCCCGGCGTGCCCGCGCTGGAGAACACGCTGCAGGGACCACGCCTGCGATTCGCCGGGCCGACGCTGATCTGTGTGACCGGAGCGCCCACCGTGGTGACCGTCGACGGGGACCCCGTCCCGATGTGGGAACCGGTCGCCGTCGCCGCGGGCGCGACACTGGATATCGGCTCGCCCACCGACGCGGGTCTGCGCACCTATCTCGCCGTGCGCGGTGGCATCGACGCACCGCTCTACCACGGCAGCGCGGCGACTTTCGCGCTCGGCGGGTTCGGCGGCGTGACCGGCAAGGCCGTCGCCGACGGTGACGTCCTCGGCGTCGCGGCCGTCGACGCGGACCGGCCCGACACCTCGGCCGCGGTGCCGGTCGAGCACCGGCCGGTGTTCACCCACGACTGGGCCTTGGCGGTGGGTGAGGGTCCGCAGACCGCACCGGCGTACTTCACCGACGCCGACATGGCGCAGTTCTACGACGCCCGCTGGAAGGTGAGCAGCCACGCCAACCGCACCGGGATCCGGCTCGAGGGACCGAAGCCGCAGTGGTCGCGCACCGACGGCGGCGACGCCGGATTGCATCCGTCGAACCTGCACGACAACCCCTACAGCGTCGGCGCGCTCAATGTCTCCGGTGACACCCCGATCCTGCTCGGCCCCGACGGCCCGAGCCTGGGTGGGTTCGCCTGTCCGCTCACCGTCGTCTCCGCCCACCGCTGGCAGCTCGGTCAGCTGCGGCCCGGCGACACCCTGCGCTTCGTCCCCGTCAGCGACACGACTGCCACCGCCTTGCGTGCCTCCCCCGCCGTCCGCGCCACCGGCGTGGTCGGCGAACAGGCTGCGCCGCTGCATGATCGCGGCGTTCTTCGCCGCGAACCGGGCACCCTCGATCGGCCCGACGTGGTGTATCTGCGTGGCGGCGACGACAACGTCCTCGTCGAGTACGGCGCCATGGAACTCGACCTGGGTCTGCGGATGCGCGTCCACGCCCTCGCACAGGCGCTGGCCGCGGCGGCCCCGGCCGGGATCATCGATGTCACCCCGGGCGTGCGGTCGCTGCACATCCACGTCGATCCCGACACGCTGCCCCAGCACCGGCTGATCGGATTGCTCGCCGAGCTGGAACTCGAGCTGCCCGCGACCGCGGACCTGGTGGTGCCCAGCCGTACCATCCGGTTGCCGCTGTCGTTCGACGACCCGTCGATCGCCACCGCGATCGATCGCTATCGCAACGGGATTCGCGACACCGCGCCCTGGCTGCCGTCGAACACCGAGTTCATCCGGCGCATCAACGGGCTCGACAGCGTCGACGAGGTCCGCCGGACCGTGTTCGACGCCGAGTACCTCGTGCTCGGTCTCGGCGATGTGTATCTCGGTGCACCGCTGGCGGTTCCGCTGGATCCGCGGCACCGACTGGTCACCACCAAGTACAACCCGGCCCGCACCTGGACCCCGTCCGATGCGGTCGGCATCGGTGGCAAGTACCTGTGCGTGTACGGCATGGAGTCCCCCGGTGGCTATCAGCTGATCGGACGCACGATCCCGATCTGGTCGAGCTACCGGCAGACTCCGCCGTTCGAGGACGGCACGCCGTGGCTGTTCCGGTTCTTCGACCGCATCGTGTGGGAGCCCGTCACCGCCGAGCAGCTCCTCGACTATCGTGCCGCCGCCAGGGCGGGCCGGTTCGACGCCGAGATCAGTGACGGCACCTTCGTCCTGGCCGATCATCTGAACCTGTTGCGCGACAACGCCGATGACATCGCGGCTTTCGAGGCGAAGCAAGCCGCGGCCTTCGATGCCGAGAAGCGGGCGTGGCACGCCGCCGGCGAGTTCGACCGCACGGTCGTCGCCGACGCCGAGCCCGAACAGCCCAGCGACCCGCTCGCCGGCCTGCCGCCCGGCGCGACCCTGGTAACCGCCCCGATGGTCGGCAACGTGTGGCGCATCGACATCACCCCCGGTGCCCGGCTCCGCGCCGGTGACCAGGTTGCCGTGCTGGAGGCGATGAAACTCGAACTGCCCGTGACGAGCCCGGTCACCGGCACCGTACTGCGCGTGTTCGCCGAACCCGGAACCAAAGTAGAACCAGGAACCCCTCTCGCTGTGATCGGAGCCGACGAAGAATGAACACCCTTGCGCCCCAGACCGACGCCGGGCAGGCACCGACCGCTCGGGTCGCCGCTGCCTACGCGCGCATCGCCGAGGTCGACCGGCCCGAGGTCTGGATCACCGTGCGTGCACAGGCCGAGGTGACCGCCGAGGCGGCCGTGATCGAACAGCGTCTCGCCGCGGGTGAAGTACTACCGCTGGCCGGTCTGCTCGTCGCTGTCAAGGACAACATCGATGTCACCGGGATCCCCACCACCGCCGGATGTCCCGAATTCGCCTACACCCCGACCGACACCGCCACCTCGGTCCAGCGTCTGGTCGACGCGGGTGCGGTGGTCCTGGGCAAGACGAATCTCGACCAGTTCGCCACCGGCCTGGTCGGCACCCGCAGTCCGTACGGCGCGGTCCGCAACGCGCATCACCCCGCGCTCATCGCCGGTGGCTCGAGCTCGGGTTCGGCCGCCGCGGTCGCCCTCGGCATCGCCGATCTCGGAATCGGTACCGACACCGCCGGTTCGGGCCGCGTCCCGGCCGCGCTGCACGGCATCGTCGGCATCAAGGCCAGTCTCGGCATCATCCCCACCGACGGTGTGGTCCCGGCCTGCGCCGACTACGACGCCGTCACCGTCTTCGCCGGAACTGTCGATCTCGCCACCCGCGCGGCGGCGATCATGGCAGGCCCGGAGTCACGGGACCCCCGTAGCCGCACCTGGCCCGCCGACGTCCGCTTGGCCGCGCCGCGCGAACCGCGACTGGCGGTGCCGGACGAGGCGAACCTCGCGGCGCTGTCGTCGAGCTATCGTGATGCCTTCGATCGCACCGTCGCCGCGGCCGTGGCGACCGGTGTCAAGATCGAGCCGATCGACATCAGCGGCCTGCTCGAGGCCGCGCGGCTGCTCTACGGTGGCGCGATCGTCGCCGAACGATATGCCGCGGTCGGCGCGTTCCTCGAGACCCGTCCCGCCGGTGCCGATCCGACCGTGACCGCCATCATCACCGCCGCCGCGGCGACTACCGGCCCGGCTTTCGCCGCCGACCTCGACGCCTTGGCCCGGGCACGCGCCGACGCGCTCGCGCTGGTCGGATCCTTCGACGCGCTGCTGCTGCCGACCACCACCGAACACCCGAGCATCGATGCGGTGGCCGCCGAGCCGGTCACGATCAACCAGCGACTCGGCACCTACACCAACTTCTGCAACCTGCTCGACATGGCCGCGGTCGCGGTGCCGGGGGAACCGACAGCCACCGGCGAGCCGTTCGGGGTCATGGTCGTTGTCCCCGCGTTCGCCGATCAGGTCGCCGTCGACATCGCCGCCCGGATCGAAGGGGCCACGGCGACAACACTTCTGGTGGACCGCGGCGTCGAGCTGGCCGTGTTCGGCGCCCACCTGCGCGGCCAACCGCTGAACTGGCAGCTCGAGGACCTCGGCGCCCGTTTCGTCGGCGACATCCAGACAACCGACGCCTACCGGCTGACCGCACTGGACACCACCCCGCTCAAGCCAGGACTCGTCCGCACCACCCCCGGCGCGGGAGCACCGATCGCCGGCGAGCTGTTCCGGTTGTCCGAGGCCGCGTTGGGCAGTTTCCTCGCGGGACTACCCGCGCCGATGGCCCTGACCCGTATCGAACTCGCCGACGGCCGCGCGGTCGTCGGATTCACCGCCACCCACGACGCGACGAGCACCGCGACCGACATCACCGAGTACGGAAGCTGGGTGACGTACCTGAACACGCTGTGAGGTAGCGAGCAGCCGGCAGGCTCACGGCACAGCACTTGCCGCGGCGACGGCCTCGGAGGTCGGGCATCGGGCCCGTCTCCGAGGTCGTCGAGCGTAGTGCCGTGCCAGATCTCGGCGATCTACGATCACCAGGGACGCCTCAACAACGTGGATGTGCGCCGTTTCGGGTGTTCGGCTCGGTCACGCGAGAGCGAAGTCGGCTTCGACAATCAGCTGACCGGAGCATGTCCCAGGTCGTGCGCGTTCCCTTCCTCGAATGCCCCGCCGGGCGTCGGCCTGCGCATCATGGTGGGGGGCGGGACGGATATCGCCCTCTACAGCGACCGGATCATCTGCGCCGACGACACCAAGATCGGCTATCCACCGACCCGGGTGTGGGGTATCCCGGCGGCGGGGATGTGGGCGCACCGCCTCGGTGACCAGCGTGCCAAGCGTCTGTTGTTCACCGGTGACTGCCTGACCGGCAAGCAGGCCGCCGAGTGGGGTCTGGCGGTGGAGTCGTGGCCCGCTGACGAACTCGACGCGCGCACCGAAGCCTTGGTGGAGCGGATCGCGCGGATGCCGGTCAACCAGTTCATGATGGCCAAACTGGCGCTGAACTCGAGCCTGCTGGCCCAGGGTGTCGCCACGTCCGGCATGGTCAGCACCGTCTTCGACGGCATCTCCCGACACACCCGCGAGGGCTACGCCTTCCAACTCCGTTCGGCGACCACAAACCCCCACGCCCCGGCACCGGAGAGCAGGCCTGAGATGAGCACGTGCACCGTCATCACCGAACAGCGCGGTCCGGTCACCCTGATCGGGATCAACCGCCCCGAGGTGCGCAACGCTGTCGACCTGGTCACCGCGAGCTCCCTCGCCGACGCCCGGTCGCCCGCCGCCGACACCCTCACCGGTGCAGGGCAATTTGCCGCGAGCACGGGCGGACATGGCAGTTTCGACACCCCAACATCTCCCGCAAACGTGACGTACGTGAGAGGGGCACCAACTACCCGGCAGCGGCCGACCGGCGGGTGACCGGTTCGTACCGCTCCCAGCGCGGACCGTCCTCGCGGAATCAGTTCGGGCGCGGCAGCTTTCAGAGCTGACCAGCAGGAGCCGCGAGGCTTGACCGAGATCGATCACCTCTGCCCTGCGCGTGGATGCACGCTCCAGGCGAGCATTCGGTGCGCGATTCAGAGGTTGGTGTCGAAGAAGGGGATCAGCGCGTCGAGGGCGATCTTCACCGGCTCGGGGCGGTCGTAGAGGTCGTAGTGTGAGTACCCTTCGGCCACGACCAACTGCTTCTTCTCGGACCGGGCGCGACGGTAGATCTCGAGTCCGTCCCGATAGGAGCCGAACGCCCCCGGCTTGTCGCCGACGACGACGCACAGTGGCTGGGTGAGCAGTACTTCCGCATGGGTGAACGCGTCCCAACCGTATCCCGCGGCGCGCCGCGAGATCATGCTGCGCGTTGTGCCGTGGGGCTGCCGGCCACGGGAGGTCGTGTAGTACTCGGTTGCCTCGACGACGTCGATGTCGAGTCCCTCGGCGGCCTCCACCGAGGGTGGGAGGAGGTTCTCGACAACCGGATCGGCGCCACGGGCTTCGGCCGTGCGCTGAGCCGCGATCGCCGCCAAGGCCGTGATCGGGTCGTATCCGCTGAAAGCTTCATGGAGCAAGTAACCGAAGTTCACGCCGACGACGCTGCCGACGACCTTGATTCGCCGTTCGGTCGTCGCGGCGCTGATGGAGTACCCTCCCCCACCACAGATTCCGAGCACTCCGATCCGGTCCGTGTCGACGTACGGGAGGGTGACGAGGTGGTCGATGACGTAGCTGAAGTCCTGCACGCGCTGCGTGGGATCTTCGATGAATCGGGGCTCACCACCGCTGGCGCCCTGGTAGCTGGCGTCGAAGGCGACGGCGACGTAGCCCGCGTCGGCGAGTGCTGTTCCGTAGACATTCCCCGAGGTCTGTTCCTTGCAGCTGCCGATCGGATGGGCGGTGATGACGACGGGATACTTCCGGGTCCCGTCGAACCCCGGCGGCAGGTAGATGTTCGCGGCGATATCCCAATACGGCGTCTCAACTGTGGCAGAGACGATGTTGTCGATGCTCATGGGGGGGCAATCCCTTCGGATAGCGGCTGCGGCTGTCCGCCGGAGGCCGACGTCGTGCTTCAACCACTGTCCAGAGATTCGTGGTGCCGCGACAGAGTCCCGCTGTCGGGGGTACCCGCAGTTCCCCTCTCGGAGCGGCGGCCACCTCGCGCGTGCAGCGACCGCCGCGGGTGCTTCAAGACCCCGCCGCGGCCGCGAAGGCGGCGGCTCGGTCTCGCAGCAGCGCGACCAACTCGGGTGAGTCGACCACCTCGAACGGCCAGCGCACCCAGAGCAGTCCACCGGCCAGCATTTCGAGGCGGGTGTCGGCGATGCGCCAGTGCGTCCCTGGCTCGCCCGAGGGGAGAACGGCCGGTGCGAAGTCGGTGGCGAAACCGCCCATGTAGGCCTGCACCTGGTCGATCGGGGCGTGGATCAGGATGGTGGCGGCGTACTGGCGTGGGGGTGCTCCCAGTTGGGCGGCCAAGAACGCCCCGGGATCGCCGCCGGGAACCGCGCGTGCGGGAAATCGCAGACCGGTCGGATCGGCGCGGGTGATCCGGTCGGCACGCAGGACCCGCCAGCCACGCTCGAGGTCGCGGCCGATGAGGTACCACCGAGAGCCGCGCGGAACCAAGGCGACGGGTTCGATTCGGCGCACGGAGTCGGTGCCGGCCTCCGTCCCGACCGTATTCATGTATCGCAGTCGAACTTGCTCGGAGTCGCGGCAAGCCAGGGCGAGAACGCCGAGAATTCCGGCGTCCAGCGGTGCAGGATAGGCCCCGGGTGTGACCCCGGCGGCGTCCCCGAAGGCCATGGACGAGCGCAGCGCCCGCATGCGGCGGGTGATCGAAGCGGGGAGTACCTGCTCGATCTTGGCCAGCGCGGTCAGCGCCAACTCGCTTCCGCCTGCCGAGCCGTTCGCCGCCGACGAGGCGAGTGCGGCGGCGAGCGCGAGCGCCTCGTCGGCGGTGAAAACCAGCGGCGGCAGATCGCTTCCGGTGGCGAGGCGGTACCCCCCGACCGGACCGCGTTGCGCGGCGATCCGGTAACCCAGCCCGCGTAGTCGCTCGATGTCGCGACGCAACGTTCGGCCCGGGATGCCGAGGCGTTCGGCCAGCTCCGTACCCGGCCACGAGCGGCGGGTCTGCAGCAGCTCGAGCAGCCGGAACGCGCGTTCGACCGAGTTGGACTCCATCCCAGGACCTTTCCGAAATTGTGGACAGATTATGACCTAATCAACGACCAGTATGGACGTATCAACCCGGCACCACAGCAAAGGAACGCAACGATGACCATCCTCGTCACCGGCGCGACGGGCTCCGTCGGCCGCCACCTTGTCGCCACCCTCGTCGCGCGCGGCGCGTCGGTCCGCGCGCTGACCCGCAAGCCCGAGGACGCGAACCTGCCCGAGAGTGTCGAGGTCGTCGCGGGCGATCTCGCCGATGCCTCGACCTTCGGCCCGCAGGTGTTCGAGGGCGTAGATCGAGTCTTCATCTTTCCGGTGGACGGCGTAGACGTGTTCGTCGAGGCCGCCGTAGCCGCTGGCGTGCACCGCTTCACAGTCCTCTCCTCGCTGGCGGCGGCGATGGAGTTCCCGCGCGACCGAGGATCGGCCAGCCAGCGGCACCACAGCGCCGTAGAAGCCGCCGTCACCGACCGCACAGACGCCTGGACGATCCTGCGTCCCGGAACCTTCGCCAACAACCTGCTCTCCTGGGCCTGGCAGATCCGCTCGGGCGCACCGATCCGGGCACCGTACCTGGGATCCGCGCAAGCACCGGTCCACGAATACGACATCGCGGAAGCCGCGGCCGAGACCTTGCTGTCCGACGACTACATCGGGGAGACAGTCGTGATCACCGGTCCCCAGGCACTGACGCGCACCGAACAGGTCACCGCCATCGGTGCCGTGATCGGCCGTGAGATCCCGCTGGTCGAGATCACCCCCGACGAGTTCGTCAGCGAGACAGCACAGTTCATCCCGCTGCCGATCATGAAGATGCTGCTCGACTACTGGCGCGACACCCTCACCGTGCCCGACCAGGTACGTCCGGTCACCTCCGTGACCGGCAGGCCCGGGCGCACCCTCACCGACTGGATCACCGATCACCGAGCCGACTTCGGCGGCTGATGGGGCAGAGCGCGTTCGGACGGCCCGCCACATCGACTGGGGCGGGCCGTGCCGTGCCCGCCCCGGTGGGTGGTGCTTTCGGCAAGGAAGAAGCCGCATTGCCAGGTTGTCGTCGTGGGGATCGATGACAACCTGCGGTGCCGCGCGGTCAGCCGCTGCCCCGGGTGCGGTTATCGCTCGACCGCGGGGCCCGTTCGGAGCCGCCGATGCGACCTCGCCGTGTAGGGCTGGCCATTGAATGTATCGGCGTATCTCGTGGTGCCCTGCCATGGTCTCCGGGGGGATTCCAACGCGCAGAATCGGACCGCTCGGACTATTTGCCATATGTGCTGGCCTAAGCGAAACGTGCTGGGCTGCATCAGGTCCAGACGTAGCATTGCGGATCCATCCGTCGCCACGCGCGGTTCATCTTGGCGTAGGCGGCTCGGCGGTAATGCGTCCATGTGTACCCGCCGGCGCGGAGCGCGCGGTGGTGGCCGACCCATACCAGGAGCATGACCGCGAGGAACAGGGCGCGGTGAACGGCCATGGTGCAGCGGAAGCGGGTACGGGATCGGTTGCGGAGCAGCACCGCGAGTCGCTCACATTGCAGCCGCACGTGGGGCACCTCGTCGGCGAGGATCTGGGCGCAGACCGCACGCAGGACCGGTGAGCCGGTCGCCCGGCGAATCGCGTTGTAATAGACCATCGCCAGAACTTCGACCATGACCACCGGGGTGGTCCAGACCTCGATATCGGTGATGCTGTACCGAAGCCTGCGAAAGAGCGTGTCACCCCAATCAGCCTCTCGCCGTGGGATTCCCGCATCGTCCAAGATCCGGCCCAACAGCGCGCCGTGACGTTGCTCCTCACGGATGAACAGCTCGATGACATCGCGATACGCGGGATCGTTGGTGGCAGCCGCGAATCGGTCCGCGGAAGCCGCCAGGTGTCGCCCATCCGATGTTTCGCCGAGCTGCCAGGCCTGCAGCGACCGGCGAAGGGGTGCCATCTCGGCTGGAGCTGCCCCGACACCGTTCGATTGCCACGGAATCTCGCGCTGCTGGAGCGCATTCTGCTGGAAGTAGGCCAGCCATTCCTCGGTGGAGCGAACTCGTCGCTCACCCACCCGTTCACCGACCGACGTCGCGTTCTTCGATTCCCGCACAGTCTCCCCCTCTGCTCGCCTCCAGTCGTACCCGAAGCGGGAGTCGGCCGCCAGGTGAACCTGCGACGAGACCGAGGCCGAGCTACCGGGACACTGTTTCCGGTGGCTCGGTATGTAGGCAGTGAACACTCGCTGGCGACCCTCGCCGATGCGCAACCACCTGACAGTCCCGATATCGAGGCGACCCGACGCGCCTTCACCGAACAGAACCGAAAACTTGCGATCTATCGACAGGCGCCGTAGGCCGGGACCGATCCGCAGCTCGTAGCATCCCGCCGAGCCGATCCCGCCGACAAGCATCAGGTGTATCGGAGACTCGGCCTGAAACTGACCTATAACGACAACACGCGGATGGCATCGCCGAAGCGATACCATCCGCGTGTGTAAAGAACGTGTCCGGAGGGGGACTGAGCCTCTACGCACACCAGCTCTCAGAACGAACATCGTTCATGATCAGCTGATGCACAAGTCACCCCGGGTGCGGCGACTATCGGTGTCGAACAGCGGTCTCCGAGAACCACCCACCGTCCAATTCAGCCCGGGCGGGCGTGGCGACCTGTGCTGTCCGCCCCTTGGTGTCCAGAAGATGAATCACATCAATACATGCCAGTTGGTTTGCGTTGGGTATCAGACCTTTTGGCCCGCCATACGCCTGCCTATTTCGCGAAGGCGAGGTGGCGGTGGGCTGGGCGCGATCAGCATTCGACAATCGGCTACGAAGCCGGGACAAGCTCCCGCAATGGCCCGAAACTGAAAGAGTGTCTGATACCACCGACAATATTCAGGCCATCACCGCCGTCTCCGGCGTCCTGATCAGCGCCGCGAGCCTACTCGTCTCCGTTCTGATGTTGCGGGACAACAGGTTAGACCGGCAGGGCGGTGTCAACCGTGGCTCGCTCTCCACCGGCGATCAGGCGCCCGTCTGGCCTCCGGTGTACCCAACGCCAAGTAATCCACGCTATCCACCGCAGCAACCTTCGAGCGAACCGATCCCGTGGTGGATGCAGGACGATTGGCGCGGGCTAGCAGCAAACTTCGCGCTCGGGTTCGGGTATTGGATGATCCTCGCGATCATCTTCGGCGATGCTCCGGGGCCACGGATCCTCTGCTCCGCAGCGACCCTCGCGGTCGGCACAGCCATCTGGATTGCGCATCGTCTCCGAAAACCCGGCGAACCCTCACTGGTGTTGAGGTGGCTGGCAGCAGTGTTGATCGGCGCCGCACTCGGCGCATTCCCGTGGCTCGGATAGCCCCTCTCCCCGGACACCGACCCGGACGGGATCTGTGACGGATTGTCCGCGGGCCTAATGGACCTCGATGTCGGGGATTTCCTCGCTGGCAGAGCCTTCAAGGTTCTTGCTCGCACACCGGTACGCCAACTGTTCCCATTACCGACTCCGATGGGATGCAGTACTTTTCGAGGCGCGGTAGCGCCGGGCAATGGATCACAGTGGTGTAGATCGCGACTTGCCGTGACAGCGCTCGACGTTCGACCACGAGCAACGGCCGGGAGCCACGGGATGGTGATCAACGCGAACCCGTGCCCATGCGGGTTGGCCTCGGTGCCGCGGCTCAGGGCGTGCGGGTCGGGGGATAAGGAAGAGCCATTGATCGGGCAGAAACACGGTGCCCGATGCAAATTCAAGACAACACCCGCACACGCCGGACGCGCGAGAATTCTCGGTCCGCTCGCGCGCCGCTGCCTCGCCGCAGCGCTACAGCACGTCGGCTCCCAGCGCAGTGTAACAGGTTCAGTCGTGCCGAATTCAGTTCCAACGCAGCGACCCAGCTGAAGACCAGGCTCCGGCGAAACCATCAATATTGGCGAGACGCGGCGAATCTCGGCACCAACCAGCCTTCCCGGTGCCTCCTCCACCACCGCGCCCGCAGGATACAGCCCGACGACCCCGGCGGCAGTTGTGTCTGCTGAGCCCCACCTGACCTTGGGCCGTCCCTTCGCCGGTGGGTCGACACACACCAAGATCGCCGCCGCGCACATCGACATCCATCCCGAAGTGCTGCGCCGATGGGCACGCAAACCAGGACAGCACCCGTGGCTGCCCAAGCCCATTCGGGTCGGAAAGGCGTTCCGGTGGAACATCAACGCACTTGACACCGGCGGCCGAGCCTCGGGTTACGAGAGCAGCCATCTGCCGAGACGACTTCCGAAGCCGAATCGAACCAACGCTCCCAGCTGTCGCGCAGTCGCCGGAGAATACGGGTACCAGATCGCTTCCCGTTTCGATACACCTCGAGCGACCAGGACTGGTTGGGGATGCGTATAGCCACGCAGCCCCTCCGCGCCGTTGTTGATGTGTCCGAGCCCGCTGCTCTTGCGCCCGCCGAACGGCGCCTCCGGCACGCCATAGATCACTGCGGCGTCGTTGTGGACGACGGACCCGGTGTTGAGCCTCGCCGCGATCCGGCGCGCTTTCGCACCGTCGTTGGTGAATATCGAACCGCTCAGGCCGTAGCGACTGTCGTTTGCGAGCTCGATCGCCGAGTCCTCGTCGGGCACTCGCATAATCGCCACAACCGGGCCGAAGGTCTCCTCTGTCATCAGGTCCATCTCGTGGGTCACGTCGATGACAACCGTCGGTTCGAACTGCAGGCCGTCTCCCCCGACCGGATCACCGCCGACCAGGATCGACGCGCCACGCAGTCGCGCATCCTCGAGATGGCGCTGCACCACCTCGAGCTGCCGGTCCCAGATCAGCGGTCCGACATCGGCGGCCTGGTGATGACGGAAGCGCACCTGCTCAGCCTGCTCCCGTACCCGCCGGATGAACTCGTCGGCAACGCTTTCCACCACGTAGACGCGTTCCACACTGAGGCACACCTGACCGCAGTTGAACAGCGACAAGTACACGGCCCCGGCCGCCGCGCGCTCGAGGTCGGCGTCCGCGCAGACGATCATGGCGTCCTTGCCGCCCAGTTCCAGGGCACACGGTTTCAGCGCCGCCCCGCACGCCGCGCCGACCTTGCGCCCCGTCGCGACGCTGCCGGTGAAGCAGATCTTGTCGACGTCCGAATCGACGAGCGCGGCACCTGTCTGTCCGTCACCGTGCACGACCTGGACCACGTCCTCCGGGACACCGGATTCCCGCAGCAGGCGAACAACCCATGCGCCCGAATACGGCGCGACTTCCGACGGTTTGAGAATCACGGCGTTGCCTGCGAGCAACGCCTGGACGACCGGATTCAACGACAAGACGAACGGCGCGTTCCACGGCGTGATCACACCGACCACACCGAGCGGCTGGTAGTGCACGAACAGTTTCCGGAACGGCCGGATATATCCGTGCAATCCGCGACGCTCCGGCCGCAGAGCGCGCGCCGCGTGCGCGCTCCAGTAATTGATGAAGTCGCAGGACGGAACCAGCTCCATCGTCAGCGCCTCGATGCGCGGCTTGCCGGTCTCCGCGTGGACTGTATCGATGATCTCCTCGCGCCGGCGGACGAGGACGTCGAGCGCGCCGCGCACGATCCTCGCCCGTTCCCGCACCGGCAACGCCGCCCACACAGGTTGGGCGGCACGGGCGCGGGCCACCGCGCGCTCGACGTCTTCCGGGGTGCTCACCACCAGTTCCCCGACCCGGTGCCGATCGATCGGACTCTCCAGTGCGATCCGGCGCCGTCCGTCCGACGTCTCGGGCAGCGGTTGGGTTATGGCCATCAATTCTCCTCGGTACGCCGCGACTCACCCTCTATCCTGGCCACCATTCCATACTAATGTCTAGAGTGTTGTCCAGTTTACTGCTGTCGAATACGAGGAAGGACGATCACAGGTGAGATCAGATCCTGAAGAGGGCGCACCGCCGCGCGGCGCGCGTGTCGGAGTCGTTCGCGAATCCGGTGCGGGTGAGCGGCGGGTCGCATTGGTGCCCAAGATCATCCCCGCCCTGTCCAAGCAGGGTGTCGAGGTGGTCGTGGAAGCCGGTGCCGGCCTCGGCGCCCTCATCCCCGACGAAGCCTTTGTCGAGGCGGGCGCCACCATCGGTGACCCGTGGTCGGCCGAGGTCGTCGTCAAGGTCGCCCCGCCCAGCGATGCCGAGGTGGCCAAGCTGTCGTCCGGGCAGACCCTGATCGGGTTCCTCGCGCCCCGCAACGCCGAGAACCAGATCGGCGCGCTGAAGTCCGCCGGGGTGCAGGCGTTCGCCGTCGAGGCGATCCCGCGTATCTCTCGCGCCCAGGTGATGGACGCGCTGTCCTCGCAGGCCAACGTCGCCGGCTACAAGGCCGTGCTGCTCGCCGCCTCCGAGTCCACCCGCTTCTTCCCGATGCTGACCACCGCCGCGGGCACCGTGAAGCCGGCCACCGTGCTGGTGCTCGGTGTCGGTGTCGCCGGCCTGCAGGCGCTGGCCACCGCCAAGCGCCTCGGCGGCCGCACCACCGGCTACGACGTGCGTCCCGAGGTCGCCGACCAGGTGCGCTCGGTCGGCGCCCAGTGGCTCGACCTCGGCATCGACGCCGCCGGTGAGGGCGGCTACGCCCGCGAACTCACCGACGACGAGAAGGCCCAGCAGCAGAAGGCACTCGAGGACGCCATCAAGGGCTTCGACGTGGTCATCACCACCGCGCTGGTGCCGGGCCGTCCCGCGCCGCGCCTGGTCACCGCCGCCGCGGTCGAGGGCATGAAGCCCGGCAGCGTGATCGTCGACCTGGCCGGTGAGACCGGCGGCAACTGCGAGCTCACCGAGCCCGGCGAGATCGTCGTCAAGCACGAGGTGACCATCGCCTCGCCGCTGAACCTGCCCGCCACCATGCCCGAGCACGCCAGCGAGCTGTACTCCAAGAACATCGCCGCGCTGCTGGAGCTGATGCTGGTCGACGGCAAGCTCGCACCCGACTTCTCCGATCAGGTGCTGGCCGATTCCTGCGTCACCGAACGGCAGGATGCCACGAACGAGAAGGCAAAAGTCGAGGTGAGTGCCTGATGTATTCCGAATTGTTGGCCAACATCGCGATTCTCGTGCTGTCGGGGTTCGTCGGTTTCGCCGTGATCTCCAAAGTCCCCAACACCCTGCACACCCCGTTGATGTCGGGTACCAACGCGATTCACGGCATCGTGGTGCTCGGCGCGCTGGTGACGCTGGGCAATGTCAAGGACCCGTCCCTGCTGGTCCAGATCATCCTGTTCGTCGCCGTGGTGTTCGGAACGCTGAACGTCATCGGTGGCTTCGTGGTCACCGACCGCATGCTCGGCATGTTCAAGGGTAAGAAGAAGGCGGCCGAGTGATGCACACAGTCGACAACATGACCTACCTGGTCAACGGCCTCTACATCGTGGCCTTCTCCATGTTCATCTACGGCCTGATGGGCCTGACCGGCCCCAAGACCGCCGTGCGCGGCAACCAGATCGCCGCGGTCGGCATGGGCATCGCCGTGATCGCCACGCTGATCTCGGTGCGCCACGCGGACCTGATCAACTGGATCCTGATCGGCGCCGGCCTGGTCGTCGGTGTGGCGCTGGGTGTTCCGCCCGCCGTGCGCACCAAGATGACCGAGATGCCGCAGCTCGTCGCCGCGTTCAACGGTGTCGGTGGTGGCACCGTGGCCTTGATCGCGTGGGCGGAGTTCATCGACAGCTCCGGCTTCTCGGCGCTGCACGACGAGCCCACCATCCACATCATCATCGGTTCGCTGTTCGCCGCGGTGATCGGTTCGGTCTCGTTCTGGGGCTCGATCATCGCCTTCGCCAAACTGCAGGAGATCCTGTCGGGCAAGCCGATCGGCATCGGCCGCCTGCAACAACCGCTGAACCTGCTGCTGCTCGCCGGCGCGATCATCTGCGCGGTGGTGATCGGCCTGGGCGCCGACAACGGCGGCGTCTCGCAACTGTGGATGATCGGCCTGCTCGTCCTGGCCGGCATCCTCGGTTTGATGGTCGTACTGCCGATCGGTGGCGCGGACATGCCGGTGGTGATCTCGCTGCTCAACGCGCTGACCGGCCTTTCGGCCGCGGCCGCGGGCCTGGCACTCAACAACACCGCGATGATCGTCGCGGGCATGATCGTCGGCGCGTCGGGCACCATCTTGACCAACCTGATGGCCAAGGCCATGAACCGTTCCATCCCGGCCATCGTCGCCGGTGGTTTCGGTGGTGGTGGCGGCGCGGCCGGTGGCGGCGCCGGTGGCGAGAACAAGCAAGCCAAAGCGACCTCGGCCGCTGATGCCGCGATCCAGATGGCCTACGCCAACCAGGTCATCGTGGTGCCCGGCTACGGTATGGCCGTGGCCCAGGCCCAGCACGCGGTCAAGGAAATGGCGTCGCTGCTCGAGGGCAAGGGTGTCGAGGTCAAATACGCCATCCACCCGGTCGCGGGCCGTATGCCCGGGCACATGAACGTGCTGCTGGCCGAGGCCGAGGTCTCCTACGACGCCATGAAGGAAATGGACGACATCAACGGCGAATTCGGCCGGACCGATGTGGTCCTGGTGATCGGCGCCAACGACGTCACCAACCCGGCCGCCCGCGAGGACAAGTCCAGCCCGATCTACGGTATGCCGGTCCTCAACGTGGACCAGGCCCAAAGTGTCATCGTGCTGAAGCGCTCGATGAACTCCGGCTTCGCCGGCATCGACAACCCGCTGTTCTACGCCGACCACACCTCGATGCTGTTCGGCGACGCCAAGAAGTCCGTCGGTGCGGTCACCGAGGAACTGAAAGCGCTCTGAGACAGAGGAATTCGCGCCTGCCGCATGAGTGACCACGCCGGGGCCGACAACAAAGACGGTTGCCGCGAACCACGTGTCGCCGGTCCGGCCGACGACACGTGGTTCGAAGGGCACGGTCCTACTTGGTCGGCAAAGCGTTCTGCAGACCACCGACATCGGTGATCTTCCACTCCGCGTTGCGATCCAGCGTCAGGGAGTAGGTCACGGTGGTCTGGGCACCGGCCGGGGTTTGCGCGCTCGTCGAGGTCACCGTGAGATAGGCGTTCACCTTGTATATTCCGCCTGCCTCGGAGATCACCTGCGCCGACAGCGGCGTCGCCGTGGACGTCCACTGCAACGGCAGCAGAATCTGCTCCAGCTGTGGGGAGGTGGCCTCGAACTTCGCCGCCAGTTCGGGAGTGGTGCCCGCTTTCAGGCGGTTCAGCCATGCTCTGGTGTCGCGATAGTCGATCGTCGAGGCACCCACCGCGTAATTCGACGCGACCTGTTCGGCATGCCGGTCGTCAGCGGACTTCGCCTCCCGTGCGGCCAGGTCGGCGTCGGCCGATCGGTAGAGCATCGCGAAAACCACGGTCGACACGAGCAGCGCCACGATCGCGACCGAGGCAACGAGCGTGGTCAACGACAGCGACACCGTCCGCTCGCCCACCCGGGGCAGTCGAGATCCGCGTGTCGCCGTGGAAGCCTGAGCGGTGGATGGGTCGTCGACGTCCACTGTCGCGATGTTGCCGACCTCGTCTGTCCGCGTTGTCATGTGCTGTCCTTCCGCCGAATCGGTGGGCTACGAGGTGGATCGACTACTTGACGCCGATTCGGAATTGCAGGGTGCCGTCGGCATCGACGCCATGTAGCGCCTGATTGATCAATGCGCTGATGTCCAGCGCCGGTGTCCGGTTCATCGCGTCGGTGACGACCGGTTCCAGCACCGGCCCCAGCTGGGCGGCGGTCGGTCCGACCTGCTCGATGAGGGTGGTCACGTTCCGCAGGAACGGCACCAGCCCGTCGCCGGTGAAATAGTCGGTGACCGGGCGGCTTTCCGCGAGTGCTGCGCCCGACTCGACAATCCGGTTCAGCGTGGTACCGAAGGCCGCGAACTCGGGGCCTGCCGCGGCCAGCGACGGCCCGAGCCATTCGATGTCGCCGCCGAGCGCCTGAATGTCGTCGAACAATTGCCGGACGGTCTGGGTGCGGCTGAGCAGCGTCGCGGCCAACAGCGACGTCGATCGTTGCAGGGTGTGCACGGCCGAATCGGTTCCGCTC
The DNA here is from genome assembly GCF_042888005.1 of Nocardia sp. NPDC003269. Taxonomy (NCBI): domain Bacteria; kingdom Bacillati; phylum Actinomycetota; class Actinomycetes; order Mycobacteriales; family Nocardiaceae; genus Nocardia; species Nocardia sp. NPDC003269. The sequence continues at coordinate 2,031,686 of NZ_JBIAPA010000002.1, read as the reverse complement.
AGCGCGCGGTCGAAGGTGCCGACCAGATTCCCGATCACCGCGGGATCGATCTGTTCGAGCAGCCGCACCAGTTTCGCCGACAATGCGGTGATGGTCATCGGCATCCGGATCCGCTCGGTGGGCACGACCTGTCCGTCCTCGAGGTACGGCGCGGCATCGCGCACCGGCGAGAATCGCACATAGGGCTCACCCAGCGCCGAGAGCTGTTCGATCCGCACCTCGCTGGCCACCGGGATCCGGTACCGGTCTTCGATCCGCAGTCGCACGAGGACACCGCCTGCCTGTTTGGTCACCGTCTCGGTGCGGCCGACCTGCACCCCGGCCACCAGCACCGGGGCGTGGGCGCCCAAGCCGCCCGAGTCGTCCAGGCGCATCTCGACGGTGACGAAGCCGCGCCGGGGATCGACGTGCAGCACACCGAACGCCATGTACCCGACGCCGAATATCAACACCGCGACAATCGACGAGAGCGACACCGCCGCACGGATATTCATCGCAGCATCCCGATCATGCGCAGGGTGTCGACAATGCGCGCGGTCTGATCTTCCGACGACATCGCCGCGGGCTGCTGCGGGCCCACCGTCACACCGACAACGTTCACTTTCGGGCCCCGATCGGCAAAGGGAATGATCTTGTTCTGGATCAGGTCGACGACCTGTTTCATCGTCGATGGCGAGTCGGCGTCGAGCGGGCGGCTGCCGAAGAGCATGGGCACGATCGCCCGGGTGGTGCCATCGAGGGATTGCACGACCGGCCCGAGCCAGCTCAGGCTGGGCGCGACCGGGCCGAGAGCGGTCAGGACGAAGATGACGCCGATCTGGGCGTTGATGGAATCGACGGTGTGCGCAACGCCGTACGGCGTCAGCAGGTCGTCGAACACCGGGACGTCGTCACGCAGGCCATGGCCGGTCGCCGCGAGCCCGTCGAGCACGGCACCCACGGAGCTCAGATTGTCGCCGAGATCGACCAGGTCGGCGCCGAGTACCTCGGCGATGCGCGCGGTCTCGCGCGGATCATCGGGCATGATCGCGTTCATCTGGGTGACGATGGTCTGGATATCGGTCACCGCCCCGCTGCCGACGAAGGTGGCCAGCCCCGCGAAGATGTCCTCGATCGGTACCGAGGGGATGCTCTGTGCGAGGGGAATCGTGGCGCCCGGCGGCAGCGGGGCCGCCGTCGAGTCCACCGGTACGCGCAACGCGATGTGCACGTCACCCAGTGGTGTCTCCTGCCGCAGCGCGGCGGTCATCGCGGCGGGCAGCTGTACCGACGAGCGGACGGCGACGTCGGCGACGACGTACCCGCGCCTGCCCTGTTCGGTCGGCGCGGTCGCGACCGGGTCGACGAGCCGCAGGCCGGTCAGCTGACCTACCCGGACGCCGTCGGCGAACACCTTCGCTCCCGGCGGAAGATTGAGGACGTCGGCGAATTCGATGTGCAGGTCATAGGTGGGACCGTCGACGCCGGCACCCGGCACCGTGATCTCGGCCGGCTGAAATCCGCAGCCGGTCACCGCGAGCGCCACGGTGAGTGCCATGGTCGTGCCCATTCGGCGACATCGGTCGGTGAGCAGGGTCATCGCGCGCTCACCCCCGCCAGCAGGACCGGCAGCGGGGGCAGGGTGAGCGCACCGTTGTCCGCGGTCAGGCAGCCCTGCCCGGTGATCGCTTGGACCGCGGCACAGACCTGGCCCGAATCCGGTGACGCCAGAACGAGTTTCGGTGCGGCGTAGCCGAGAGTGGGCCGCCCGGTGGCCGGATCGAGGGCCGTGGCGAACCCGGTCGCGATCGCCGGGATCATTCCGATGAGCTCGGCCAGTGATCCGACGCCCGACTTCAGCAGGTCGGCCAGGCTCGCGGCCGAATCCAGTGCGCGCAGCGCGGGCGAACCGAACATCATGATCACGTCGTTGATCTGTGGTAGCACCTGGCTCAGCGCGGCCACGAGGTCGATGATCGGCGGGAACGCGATGACATTGATGTCGTTGAAGGTCTGCGGCAGTCCGCTGACGGTCTCGCGTACCTGCGGCCAGCCGCCGCGTGCCCGCTGGGTCAGTTCGGCCACCGCGTCCAGCAACGCCCCGAGGTGCCCGATGGCGGCGTCGGGGGCGGCCAGCGCCGCGCTCGCGCTGTTGATGAGCGCGTTGATCTGCTCGCCGGAGCCGTCGGTCGCGCGGTCGAGCGCCGCGATCCCGGACCCGAGCGCATCGCGCTGCGCCGGGTCGTCGACGGCGTTGAGCTGGTCGGTGAGCTGGGCCAAGGCGTCGAAGGTTTCCGACATGCTCTTCGGGGTCAGCGTTCTGGTGATGCACCGGCCCGGGTTCCAGCCGCCGTGCGCGGGCTCGTCGCCGATCAGTGCCAGCTTCCGGTCCGCGATCAAGGTGTCGCTGACGGTGACGGCGCCGACGTCCTCCGGCAGTCTGCGGTCGGCCCGCACCGTGAACCGCACGCGCGCGATGGTGCCGACGAGTTCGACATCGGTCACCTCGCCGACCGGTACCCCCAGCACCGTGACGGAGCTGCCCTGATACAGGCCGATGCTGTCAGGCATGTCGGCGCAGTAGTCCCGCGTGGCCGGGGCCGGTTTGCCGATCGCCAGCACAGCCGCACCGGCGACGACGACAGCGACGATCATCGCCACCGACATCACCGCCCGGGATCCCAGGAATCGTCGCAACATCAGCAGGTCCCTCCGGGTACGGGCACACAGATGGCCGCGGCGGACTGGTCGACGGTGATCCCACCGCCGGGGGGCAGGAGCGGCAGCAGCTGCCGGTGCATGGTGCGCAGTGCCTCGAGCAGTTCGCCCAGCCGGGCCTCGAGCTGCGTCAGCGGGGGGATCGCGTCGGCGAGCGGTTGGGCCCGCTCCTTCACACCGTTGTCCCAGGCCCGTCCCAGTGGCGCGATGTCCGACAGCACCACCGCCAGGTCGTTGAGGGCCTGCGCGACCACGACCTTGTGGTTGGCGATGATGTTCACCATCGTGCCCAAGGTGGTCAGCAGCTTCGCCAGCACAGCGGAGTTCTCCCGCATCGCCGTGAGGTACTCATCGGCCAGCGACAGCGTGCGCGAGACCTCGGAGTTCTGCTTTTCCATCAGCCCCACCAGGTCCGACGCGGCGCCCACCACGGCCCGGATGGATTCGGGGCTCTTGTTCAGCGATGTCGACAGCTGGGCGAGGTTCTGGCGCAGCACCGCACCGTCGATCGCGCGGACCGGCTCGACAGCGTCCTGGAATGCCTGGGTGAGGTTGTACGGGATGATGACCCGTTCCGGCGGGATGACCCCGGCTCCGAGTGGCTTGGTCCCGGCCGGCTCGACCGCGAGGTAGTAGCCGCCGACAACGGTCAGCATGCGGATGTCGAGCACGGTCTGGTCGCCGAGGAAGGCGGCACTGTCGGCGGTGAACTCCATCCGCACCCGATCCGGCAGCAGCGTCAGCGATGTCACCTCCCCCACCGGGATGCCCGCGATCCGGACATCGTCGCCGGTCCGGATCGTCCCGGCCTGGGTCAGCTCCGCGCGGTAGGTCCTTTCCTGCGTGGTCCCGGTCCGATAGACGACACCGATGGCCGCGACCAGCACGACCACCGCGCACAGTCCCCCGAGGCCCCAGCGCAGATCGGTGTTCCTCGGTGCGGTGGCTACTCCGGTGCGCCGCACCGAGATTCGCGCGCGCAGGTTCATGAGTTGCACAGGACGATCCTTTGGCCGGCGAGCAGGACATGGAGTGGCTCGGGAGCCTGAGCGGCGCCATGAGCGCACGCCGCTCGCGGACCGGACGCCGGTACCGCCGCGGCGATCGACTCGATCAATCCGGGCATCCGCTCGAACACCGCGACCGCGTCGTACGGGTCCGGAAACGACTGCTTCAACAGTGCGTCGAGATCGCGATCCTCCTGCCCGGTGAGGCCGAGCACGGTCAGCATGCTGCGCAGCGGCTGGATCACCGGGGGGATCTGCTGGGAGAAATCGACCAGTCCGGGCAGCTTGGCCGCGATCACGGCGAACAGATCCGTCAGGCTGCCCAGCAGTTTCATCGCGTTGCCCGAATCGCCGCCGATGTGGTCGGAGACCTCGGCCAGGTTGTCCACCAGGACCGACAGCACCGCCTGCTGGTCGGACGCGTACCGGCTCAGGTTCTCGATCGCGCCGAGCGCGGGGCCGATACCCGTGCCGTTGCCCTCGACGACGGCGAGCAGGCTGGTCGTGAACTGGTTCAGATCCTCGGGTGAGAGTTCGCGGAGTACCGGCTGCAGACCTTTGAACAAGGTCGTGATGTCGAAGGCGGGCACCGTCTGGTCGACACCGAAAGTCGATCCCGCGCCGCGTTGTTCGCCGGGCTGCGCGGGCTGCTCTACGTCCAGATAGCGGAACCCGGTGAGATTCTGATAGCGGACCGCGACCTTGGAATCGACGAACAGCGGGCGATCGGACCCGATGGTGAACCGCACCCGGGCCAGGCCACCGTCGAGATCGACAGCGGCGACCTTGCCGACCTGGACGCCGTAGAGGCGCACGTCGTCGCCCGGCCGCAGGCCGTTGGCGTCGGTGAACATCGCGGTGTGGGTGTCGGTGTCACCTTCGACCGGACGTGTGATCACCGTGAAGATCCCCGACAGGACTATCAGCATCGACACCGCCGTGACCACGACCCGGATCAGTAGCGCACGGGTTGTCATCGCGGTCCTCCCCCCGCGGGCAGTTGATCGACCAGCGCCGACAGCGGCCCCGCCAGCCCGGGCACGAGGTCGAGTTCGACGCGGGCGTCGAGCACCGGCCCGTTCGGACCGTCGCGGAACGCGCGGTCGAGCCGATCCATCAGTTCGCTCAGCTGCGTGGCCGAACCCGTCGGGTCGCTGACCGATCCCGAGACTCGATCGAGCAGCATGGTCACGATGGGCAGCAATCCGCCGAAGTAGGGTCGCGCGGTGCCGAACAGGGCGGTGACGGCGGGCAGCAACTCGTTCTGGATGCTCGGCCACATGTAGCCGAACTTGTCGAGATGCTCTTGCTCGGCCAGGTAGCCGTTCCGGTAGCTGGCGTGCAGCACGGTCAGACCGCCGCTCAGCATCGGCGGCACGCCGGCCAGCGCCGCGCCGTAGCGGTCGAACAGCACCGACGGTGGTAGCTGCGCGGTCTCGGTGTAGGAACGCACCGTCGTGCCGATCGCCTGCATGAGCGGAGTGAACGCGCCCAGGTCACGGGCCACGGTGTGCAATAGTTCGGTGAGCCGGGGCGTCAGCACGTCCTCGGTCAGCTCGCCGGTGTAGCTCAGCAGCGAGGCGAGCGTGGCGTCGCGGACTCGATCGGCCCGCCCCTCGGTGAGGTCGACCGTCGACCCGTCCGCCAGGATCACACCGCCGGCATCCGGGTGCACCTCGAGTGCGCTGATGCCGAACAGATTGCCCGGCACGTAGTCGATCGACAGCGCGCTGGTCAGACCGAACAATTGGGATCGGACCAGGTTCAGCTCGATCTGCCGTCGGCCCTGCCCGGCGAAATCGATCCCGCTGACCGACCCGACCCGGACTCCGTCGAGCCGGACATCGGTTCCCGGCCCGATTCCGTCACCGACATAACCGACGATCAGGACGACGTCGATGTCCTCGACCGACTCAGCATCGGGCAACACCCGCCACACTCCGGCAGCTATCAGCGCGAGCGCGACCGCGCACACCCCCAACAACCGAGCTTTGAGTGGCCCGACTTCCGATCCAGGCAATCCATAGACAGGCATGCCGTCACCCCGTAAACGTAATGGGAGATTGGAATCCCCACAGCAGAATTGTCGCGAGCATGTCCAGGGCGATGATCGACACCAGGCTCGCCCGGATGGCCCGGCCCGATCCGATGCCGACACCTTCGGGACCGCCCGTCGCGAAATACCCCTGATAACAGTGGATCAAGACCACAGCGATCGCGAAGATCATCACTTTGATCGTCGCGGCGACGACATCCCAGGTGAGAATGAACTGATCGAAATAGTGGTCATATGTGCCCGAGGGTGTGCCATGTACAACCGTCACGATGAACGCGCAGGAAGAATAGCTCAGGATCAGGGCGACGACGAATGCCGGCGCGACCGCGATAATGCCGGCGATCACACGGGTCGTCACCACGAAAGGCACGGAACGGATTCCCAGTGATTCCAGGGCATCGATTTCCTCCGAGATTCGCATCGAACCGATTTCGGCGGTCATGCGGCACCCGGCCTGCGCGGCGAACCCGACTCCCGCCGCGATCGGCGCCAATTCGCGGGTCACGCCGAACGCCGAGATGAGACCGCTGAGTTGCCCGAGCGACAACAGGTTCAGCGCGCTGAACGCCTCGATGCCGATCGAGGCGCCCATCGCCGCACCCATCAGCAACATCAACGGCACGACCCCACCGCCGACGATGACCGAGCCACGGCCCCAGGTCATATCGGTGATGACGGCGACGGTCTGGCGGCGGTAGCGCACCAGCGTGTAGGGCACCGTCGAGATCACCTGCCAGCAGAACCCGAGAACGAATCCGAGCGAATCGACCGGCCGCAGCGGCGGGAACCGGCGCTGCAGCCAACCCGTCCAGCGAAGCACCGGCGGGCGGTAGGGCGCTGCCGCCATCACGCCATCCTGACCGGCAGAAACATCGTAACCACCTGGGTGATGGCGGTATTGAGGACGACGACGGCCGCGATGGACATCACCACGGCAGCGTTGACCCCGTCCGCGACACCACGCGGTCCCCCCTTGGCCTCCAGCCCCCGCTGACAGGCGATGACGACCACCAGGAAGCCGAACAGAGTCGCCTTGATCAGCGAGACCCAGACATCGACCGGCGTGGTGAAGGAACCGAAGGACTGCCAGTAGCTACCCGGTGTCACATCCATCGCGGTCACCGCGGCCACGAAGCCCGAGGCGATGCCGACGAAAATGATCAGGATGTTGAGCAGCGGAGCGACGAGCATCATCGCCGCGATCCGCGGAACAACAAGGCGCTGCACCGGATCGACACCCATCACACGCAGCGCGTCGACCTCTTCGCGGACGGTACGGGCACCCAGATCGGCCGCGATGGCAGCGGCGCCTGCACCGCCGAGCAGCATCGCCGTCGCCATCGGGGCCCCCTGCTTGATGACGCCGAGCCCACCGGCCGCGCCGATCATCGAATCGGCACCGAGCTGGGACACGATATTGCCGACCTGCGCGGAGACGATGACACCGAACGGAATCGCCATCAGAATGCTGGGCACCGCGGTGACTTTGATGAGAAACCACGCTTGCCGCAGGGTTTCGTCGACCTGAACGCGCAATCGAAAGATATCGGAGACCCCGACCGCGACAGCCTGCGCACCCATTCGCAGCGCCCGCCCCAGCGTCGCAACGCTCGATAGAACGGTGTCGGCGAAATTCTTGCGAATCACAGCCGCCGGGGTCGGAATTGATACCTCGTCGATTTCGGTGTTCATAGTCATCGCGCGACACGCATTCTGAAGTCGAATGATTCGGTGACCGCGCGAACGCGCGAAAAAGCAGCATTGCGCTTTGTCATGAGATTATGTCGTAACTGTTCTACTTCGAGATTGCGGCTGCCGGCCGTGCCGCACGCCAGCCCATCCTGCCACTCCTGTGTGCCATGCCGCGACACTATCATATGATGTGGACCACATTCCAGACATGAATCCAGATTGGTGAGCAGATTACTGTCGGTTCACCGGAACCCGCTGATCAACCGCGTCGGCCGGCGCGAATGCCGAGCAGCTCCCGACAACGACGAGAGGGCGCGAGACTCGTCTCGCGCCCTCTCGTCGTCGGGGCTAGGGAAGCTCCACCGCGGCCAATTTGGCGCTGAGCCGGTCCAGGTATGCCAATACCTCGTCGGCGGACCGGTCCGGCACGCCGTAGAGGACATCGGTGACGCCCTCGGCGGCCCACCGCGCGAGCTTGGCGGGATCCGGTTTGAAATCCAGCGCGACCACACGGGGACGATCCGCCCGACCCGCTTCGGCCCAGATCTTGTGCAGCATCGCGAGCCTGGCCGAGATGTCGGTTTCGGTCGGCGTGGTGATCCAGCCGTCGCCGGTGCGCGCGATCCACCGGAAGGTCTTCTCGGTGCCCGCCGCGCCGATCAACACCGGAATGTGCGGCTGCACCGGCTTGGGCCAGGCCCAGCTGGGACCGAAGCTCACATACTCGCCCTGGTAGCTCGCCTCCTCGTGAGTCCACAGTTCCCGCATGGCCTCGACGTACTCGCGCAGCACGGTGCGGCGCTTGCTCGGCGGCACCCCGTGATCGGTGAGTTCGTCAGTGTTCCAACCGAATCCGGCACCGAGGGTGACGCGCCCACCGGAGAGATGGTCGAGCGTGGCCAGCGTCTTGGCCAGGGTGATCGGGTCGTGCTCGACCGGAAGGGCGACGGCGGTGGACAGTTCGATGTGCTCGGTCACCGCCGCCGCCATGGACAGTGACACCCACGGATCCAGGGTGCGGGTGTAGCGGTCGTCGGGCAGGGAGGCGTCACCGGTCGAGGGATGCGCGGCTTCGCGTTTGACCGGTATGTGGGTGTGTTCCGGCACGAAGAACGACCGGAAGCCGCGTTCCTCGGCCGCCTTGGCGGCGGCCGCCGGCGTGATGCCACGGTCGCTGGTGAACAGTACTAATCCGAATCGCATTGGCGCTCTGTCTCTTTCGTTGTCTGCTCGCACGCGGCCGAGCGGCCGGCTCGACGCCCGTAGAAGCTGCCGTCACCCAGTGACGCGCCACTGGCATAGCCGCCGGTACAGATGCCCGCGGTGCACCGGCCCGCGGCGTGGAGGCCAGGGATCGGGGCACCCGCGGTGTCCAGCACCCGTGCGTCGAGGTCGGTCCGCAGTCCGCCGAGCGGGAAACCGGCGGTGAACCCGCGCATGTCGAAGGCGGCCACCGGGGAACCGATCGGCTGCAGCCATTCGGGCTTCTTGCCCAGCAACGGGTCCGTCCCCTGCGCGGCGTGCTCGTTGTAGTAGGACACCGACTCCCGCAGCGAGCCCGCGGGCAATCCGATCTCGCTTTCGAGTTCGTCGATCGACTCCGCGACCCAGGTGGGCTGCTGACGGAAGAACGGCGTGGCCGTCACAGTGGCGAGGGCCGCTTCATGGGCTCGTTCGTCGATGATCAGGAAGGCCTGGTTGTCCTGCTCGATCAAGGTGGCCTGGCCGATCCGACCGGGGTAGGTGTCCTCGGCGATGTATCGCTGCCCCCGGCCGTTGACGACCACACCGCGGGCAAGCATCTGCGGATCACCGAAGAAGGCGACTTCGGTGGCGTCCATGGCCTCCACCTGCGCGCCGAGCTCCTGCGCGACCTGGATGCCGATGCCGTCGTGCTCCTCGATCGCGGCGGCCGGACGGCCGAGCAAGCGCGGGGCGTATTCGGCCACCATCTCCTGGTTGTAGGCGAAACTGCCGGTGGCCAGGACGACCCCGGTGCGCCCGGCGACGGCGAGGTCCTTGCCGTACCGGCGGGCGAGCACGCCGACCACCCGGCCGCCCTCATCGACGATCAGCCGCTGGATCCGGGTGTCGAATTCCACTCGAACACCGAGCTTTTCGGCGGTCTCGACCAGCGGCTTCATCAGCATGTAGCCGCCGCCCTTCTCCCCCGTTCGCTTGTTCTGCATCTGCGGAACGTGTCCACGCGGCGCGGGCGTGGCGATCGTGTTGAACGGTGCGGCGTTCTCGCCGCCGGAGTACATCAGGCCCTCGTCGTGCGGCGGTTCCCAGCCCGGCTCGCCCCAGAACTCCTCCTTGAACCGGACTCCGCAGTCGACGAGCCAGTGATAGTGGTCGACGCTGCCCGCGCAGTAGTCGGCGATCTTGACCGGATCGGCACTCGGCCCAACGGCGGCCAGCAGGAATTTCTCCATGTTCGCCGCGTCGTCGTCGAAGCCGAGCGCCTGCTGCAACGGGGTGCCGCCGCCGAGGTAGACGAAGCCGCCCGCCAAGGCCGCGGCCCCACCCCAGCCGCCGGTGCGTTCCAGGATCAGGACATCGGCGCCGGCGCGCGCCGCTTCGATCGCCGCGCAGACACCGGCGATCCCGTAGCCGGCGATGACGACGTCGGCCCGGGCGTCCCACTCGGAGATCTCGGCTGCCCGGTGGGGCTGTGCGCCGCTCATGACTGCTTGCGGTGCTGGGACACCACGGTGCCGACGGCGTTGTCGAGCTTCATTCCCGGCGCCCAGCCGATGTAGTGGGTCAGGAACACCGCGATCTCGCGCAACTGCGCTTCGTCGAGTTCGTCGTTGCGCAGTGCCGCGCCCAGCTGGATCTCGGCGACATCGAAAAGCCCTTGGGCACTGAGCGCCCCGAGCAACAGCAGCCGCCGGTCACGGATCGTCAGTCCCGGCCGCGACCAGATCTCGGCGAACAGGTGGTCGGCGGTGATGGCGAAGAGGTCACCGGGGCCGTCGGCGAAATCCCAGCCGTACACCTCGCTCATCTTCGCCAGTCCCCGTTGCCTGCGGCTGTCGCTGTCGGGCTGTCCATCGGTGGTCATGCGGTCTCCTTGCCTAGCAGCTGTTTTCCGACGCCGAGCCCGTCGGCCAACCGCGTGGCGGCCAGCTGGGCCAGCGGTAGTGGCACGTCGAGTCGCTCGCCCAGTTCCACCGCCAGCGCGAGATCCTTCTCGCCGAGGTCGCGGACGTGGCCGAGGATGGGGAACCAGAAGTCGTCGGGGTCGACCGCGCGGGTGGTCTCGCGCAGCATGATCGAGCCCGGTCCGCCGGTGATCGCGTCCGAATGACGCACCACCTTGCCCAGGTCGGCGATGTTCAGTCCGGCACTCTCGGCCAGCCGCTGGGCCTCGGTGGCGGCGGTGAACGCGACGAAGTGCAGCAGGTTGCGGGCCAGTTTCATGCGCGTGCCCGCGCCGACCGGTCCGGCATGCACGATCAGGTCCGAGAAGCAGCCGAACGGTGCCCGGATGCTGTCCACCGCGGCGTCGCTGCCCCCGACCATGACGGCCAGGCTGCCGCGCTTGGCCGCACCCGCACCGCCGCTGACCGGCGCGTCGACGAATTCCACCCCGCGCTCGGCGCAGACCGCGGCGAGCCGCTCCGCGGTCCGGTCGCTGATCGTCGAGTGCACGGCGATGACGGTGCCCGCCACGGCGGTGCTCAGCAGGCCGGCCGGCCCCGTGACGACATCGATGACCTGCGCGTCGTCGAGGACGGTCACACAGATCACCCGCGCCACCGCCGCCAGCGCGGCGGGGTCGGCGGCCGAGCCGGCGCCCTGTTCGGTGAACGGCAGCGTCGCCTCGGGACGCACATCGCAGACCGTGAGCCCGCCCGGCCAGTCCAGCAGCCGCTTCGCCATCGGGGCGCCCATATTGCCCAGCCCGATGAATCCCACCGGGAGATGGCCGGATTCGGTCGTCATCGGATGATCTGCCCGCCGTCGACATTGAGGATCTGGCCGGTGACCCAGCTCGCGTCGTCGGAGAGCAGGTACAGGCACGCGCCGACGAGATCCTGCGGGGTGCCCATCCGCTTGATCGGGATGCGCGAGACCATGTCCTTGACCATGTTTCCGGGCGTGACCGTCTGGGTGGCCTCGGTGTCGATCGGGCCGGGCGCGATGGCGTTGACCCGGATCTTGGAACCGCCGAGTTCGGTCGCCAGCTGCTGGGTGAGACCGTTGATCCCGACCTTGGCCAGACCGTAGAACCCGGAGTACAGCCAGGCGGCCGTGGAGGACTGGTTGACGATGGACCCGCCACCGGCCGCGGTCATCGGCTGCCAGACCGCTCGGGTCACATTGAGCGCGCCGTCGAGGTTCACGCCCATGAACTTCTTGTAGTAGTCCCACGGGACGGTGAGCAGCAGGTCCAGCTTCATCTCGCCATAGATGGCGGCGTTGTTGACCAGGTGGTTGATCGCCCCGAACTCACCGACGGTGAATTCCGCGAGCGCGGTGGCGGATTCGGGGTCGGACACATCGACCCGGTGGAAGACCGCGGTGCCGCCGTCGGCGCTGATCTGCTTGGCGACCTCCTCGCCGCGCTCGACATTGAGATCGGCGACGACAACGTTGGCGCCCTCGGCGCCGAGCGCTGCGGCGTATTCCGCGCCGATGCCCTGGGCCGCGCCGGTGACGATCGCGGTCCGGCCAGTGAAACGTGCCATGGTGTGTTCAGCTCCTCATGCTGGGGTGACAGTGAATTCGGGGTGGAGATCAGGCGGGGGTGGCGACCACTTTGGTTTCGAGGTATTCCTCGAAACCCGCGACGCCCATCTCCCGTCCGATGCCGGATTGCTTGTAGCCGCCGAAGGGCGCGTCGGGGTGGTACCAGAGCCCGCCGTTCACGCTCAGCGTCCCGGTGCGCACACCCGCGACCACCCGCTCGACACGGTCGGGATCGGTGCCCCACACCGCACCGGACAGGCCATAGGGCGAATCGTTGGCCAGCCGGATCGCGTCGGCGTCCCCGTCGTGCGCGATGACGACGAGCACCGGGCCGAAGATCTCTTCCCTGGCGACGGTGGCGGTGTTGTCGAGACCGGCGATGAGCGTCGGCTCGATGAAGAAGCCGTGGTCTTTGTCCGCCGGCCTGCCGCCGCCCACCACGACGCGCCCCCCTTCGGCGCGCGCGATGTCGAGATAGTGCTCCACCCGGTCGCGCTGCCGAGCCGAGATCACCGGCCCGCACACGGTTCCCGGACTCGTCGGATCACCGGCCCGCAGGCCCGACAGCGCCTTGGCCGCGGCGTCCACGGCCGCGTCGTAGGCGGCGCGGGGCACCAGTAGGCGGGTGGTCAGTGCGCAGCCCTGCCCGGCGTGCACGGCGACCGAGAACGCGGTGTAGCTCGCCGCCGTGGCGATATCCGCGTCGTCGAGCACGATGGCGGCCGATTTTCCACCCAGTTCGAGGAAGGTTCGTTTGAGGGTGGCCGACGCACCCGCCATCACCGATCGGCCGGTCTGGGTCGATCCGGTGAAGGTGATCATGTCCACCCGCGGATCCTCGACCAGCCGGGCACCCAGGGTGTGATCGTCGGAGGTGACGATATTGAGCACGCCGGCAGGGAAGTCGGTGTGCTCGGCGATGAGCGGACCAAGGACCGCCGCGCACCATGGAGTGTCGGGAGCAGGCTTGAGCACCACCGTGTTTCCGGCGGCCAGCGCGGGCCCGATCTTCGCCAGGTTGATCTGGTGTGGGAAGTTCCACGGGGTGATGGCGCCGACCACGCCGACCGCTTCGCGCCGGATCACCCGCCTGCTCGAAATCCCCATCTGCTCGGCGACTCCGAGATCGGTCTGCCACTCGTAGTTCTCGGCGAGGTCGGCGGCGAACGACAGGTCCGCGATGGGACCTTCCAGCTGCGGGCCGCTGGTGAGCATGACCGGCGCGCCCACCTCGGCGACGGTGATCGCGCGCAGTTCCTCGATGTTGTCGCGCAGGACATCGCGCAGCTGACGCAGGCAGTGCGCGCGCAGCGCGGGATCGCGGGACCACTCGGTCTCGTCGAAGGCGGTCCGCGCGGCGCCGATGGCGGCGTCCATGTCCTCGGCGGAGGCATTGGCGGCGTGCCCGAGGACTTCTTCGGTCGCGGGATTGATCGTCGCGAACACCCCCGCCCCGCCGGGGACGAGCTTTCCGCCGATCAGCAGCGGCGTGCCGTCGGGAGGAACGAGGCCGTTCATAGAATCTCCGATACATGTCTGGACAGGTGTTCGGACCATAGTTCACATCGACCGCCGGGCGCAAGGCCACGACGGGATGGCGACACCCGGCCGGTAATTGCACCGAACTATTATTGATGATACCGTCCAGACACATGTCCGAACTCGTATCTACCGGTATTGAAGCAACTCGGCGGCGGCTCACCGAAAAGCAGGCCGACACCGTCGACCGCCTGACCACCGCGACGGTCGAGGTCCTGGCCCGCGAGGGCTATTCCGGGACGACGGTCCGGCTGATCGCCGCCGCCGCGGGCGTCGGCACCGCCACCGCCTACACCTACTTCTCCTCCAAGGAACACCTCATCTCGGAGGTGTTCTGGCGGCGCCTGATCGCCAGCCCCGCCGTGGAGTCGAGCGATCCGGATCCGACCACCCGCGTCGTCGCCGTCCTTCGGCAGGTGTCGATGCTGGTGGCCGACGAACCATCCCTGGCCAGCGCCGTCGGGAACGCCCTGCTCGGCGACGACCCCGACGTGGGACACCTGCGGGTTCGCATCGGCTGGGAGATCCGCGGCAGGCTCGCCGCCGCGCTCGGCGTCGACGCCAAGGACACCGAGCGCGTCTCGATGCTCGAACTGCTCTACTCGGGCGCCCTGCTGCAGGCAGGCATGGGACTGCTGTCCTACCTCGAGGTGGCCGAGCTGCTCGAGGCCTCCGCGCGACGCCTGCTCGCCGAGCCGGGCACGCACTGAACGTCACCGGCGGGCCTTGTCGAACCAGCGTAATCATAGTACCGTCCAGACACATGTCCATCACCTGTCTGGACATTTCTCTCGGGAAGGATTGTCAATGACGCTGATCAAGCCGCAGCGAGTGTCCGGAGGCGAGGACGAGCACGGGCACCTCGAGGAGTTCCGCACCGATCCCATCGCACTGATGCAGCGGGTGCGCGCCGAATGCGGCGATGTCGGAACATTCGAGCTCGCCGGGCGAGACGTCATCCTGCTCTCCGGCGCCGAGGCCAACGAGTTCTTCTTCCGCGCCAGCGACGAGGACCTCGATCAGGGTGCGGCCTACCCCTTCATGAAGCCGATCTTCGGCGAAGGCGTCGTCTTCGACGCGCCGCCCGAGCGCCGCAAGGAGATGCTGCACAATCAGGCGCTGCGCGCGGATCACATGCGCGGGCACGCCGTCACCATCGCCCGCGAAGTGGACGCCATGCTCGCCCAGTGGGACGACGAGGGCGAGATCGACCTGCTCGAGTTCTTCGCCGAGCTGACCATCTACACTTCCTCGTCCTGCCTGATCGGGGTGAAGTTCCGCAACCAGCTCGACGGCCGCTTCGCGCACCTGTACCACGAACTGGAACAGGGCACCGACGCCCTGGCCTACGTCGATCCCTACGCGCCGATCGACAGCTTCCGCCGCCGCGACGAGGCCAGGGTCAAGCTCGTCGAGCTCGTGCAGGCGATCATGGACCAGCGCGAGGCGAACCCGCCCACCGGCAAGGACGACCGGGACATGCTCGACGTCCTCATCTCGGTGAAGGACGAGAACGGCATCGCGAGGTTCTCCGCCAGCGAGATCACCGGCATCTTCATCTCCATGATGTTCGCCGGCCATCACACCACCTCGGGCACCGCGGCCTGGACGATCATCGAGCTGCTGCGCAACCCGCAGACACTCGCGACCGTCGTCACCGAACTCGACGAGTTGTACGCCGACGGGTCGGAGGTCAGCCACCATGCGCTGCGCCAGATCCCGAATCTGGAATCGGCCCTCAAAGAGGCACTGCGCCTGCATCCCCCACTGATCGTGCTGATGCGCATCGCCCGCGACGAGTTCGAGGTGTGCGGTCAGCGGATCGCGCCGGGCGACATGGTGGCCGCCACACCGGCGATCTCCAACCGGATTCCCGAGGACTTCCCGAACCCCGACACCTTCGATCCGGGCCGCTACCTCGATCCGCGGCAGGAGGACATCGTCAATCGCTGGACGTGGATTCCCTTCGGCGCCGGACGTCATCGCTGTGTCGGCGCGCCGTTCGCGCTCATGCAGCTCAAGGCCATCTTCTCGATCCTGCTGCGGGACTGGGAGTTCGAGCTCGCCCAGCCGTCGGACACCTACCGCAACGACCATTCCAAGATGGTGGTCCAGCTGCAACAGCCCTGCCGCGTCCGCTACCGCCGCAGGCAGCGGTGACCCGCGCACCCCGGTCCACCACGCCGTCGGCCTTTCAGGAGGAAGCTGTGCCAGCGCCGTCCATCCCCGCCGGATTCGACTTCACCGATCCGGCACTGTGGGAAACCCGAAACCCTGTCCGGGAATTCGCCGAGCTGCGCCGCAACGCTCCGGTGTGGTGGAACTCCCAGCCCGACGACAAGTCCGGCGGCTTCAAAGACGGCGGCTACTGGGTGGTCTCCAAACACGAACACATCAAAGAGATCTCCCGGAAACCGGAGCTGTTCTCCTCCCAGGTCAAGGGCTCGGTCATCCGCCTGCCCGGTCAGATCACGGTCGACCAGATCGAACTCACCAGCGCGCTGCTGCTCAACATGGATCCGCCGAAGCACACAAAGATCCGCCGCATCATTTCCAAGGGCTTCAGTCCGCGCGCGGTGGAAGGGTTGCGCGCCGCCCTGGCCGCGCGAGCGCAGGCCATCGTGGCCTCGGCCAAGGTGGCAGGCACCGGCGACTTCGTCGAACAAGTCGCGTGTGAGCTACCCCTGCAGGCCATCGCCGAATTGATCGGCGTCCCCCAGGAAGACCGCCGCAAGCTGTTCGACTGGTCCAACCAAATGCTCAACTACGACGATCCGGAATACGGCGACACCGCCACGACCACCGTCAGTGACAACGCCTCGGTCGAGTTGCTCGGCTACGCCTGGAACATGGCCGAGCAGCGTCGCGCCGATCCGCTCGACGATATCGTCAGCCGGCTCGTGCACGCCGATCTCGACGGTGAAGCCCTCGGCTCCGACGAGTTCGGCTTCTTCGTGATCCTGCTCGCCGTGGCAGGCAACGAAACCACCCGCAACGCCATCACGCACGGCATGAAGGCCTTCGTCGACAACCCCGACCAGTGGGAGCTGTTCAAGCAACAGCGCCCGCGCACAGCGGCCGACGAGATCATCCGGTGGGCGACCCCGGTGACCGTCTTCCAGCGCACCGCCACCGCCGACACCGAACTCGGCGGGCAGCTCATCCGCGCGGGCCAGCGCGTCGGCTTGTTCTACAGCTCGGCCAATTTCGACGAAGAGGCCTTCGATGATCCGTTCCGATTCGACATCCTGCGCGATCCCAACCCCCATCTGGCCTTCGGCGGCACGGGCGCGCACTACTGTGTCGGTGCGAATCTGGCCCGGCTCGAGATCGATCTGATGTTCAATGCCATCGCCGACGCGATGCCGAACCTGTCGCAGGTATCGGCGCCGGAGCGGCTGCGCAACGGCTGGATCAACGGCATCAAGCATTGGCACGTGCGCTACGAGTAGCACCCGAACGACAGGCGAGAACATGCGCATAGCCCTGCTGTCCTACCGCAGCAAAACCCACTGCGGCGGCCAAGGGGTCTACGTCCGGTACCTGAGCCAGGGCTTGGCCGAGCTCGGCCATCAGGTCGAAGTCTTCTCCGGCCAGCCCTATCCGGAACACCTCGATCCGCGCGTGCGGCTCACCGAGGTGCCCAGCCTGGATCTGTACCGTGACGACGATCCGTTCCGCACTCCGCACCCGCGCGAGATCCGCGACCGGATCGACCTGCTCGAACTCGCCACCATGTGGACCGCCGGGTTCCCCGAGCCGCGCACGTTCAGCAGGCGCGCCGCGCGGCTGCTGCGCTCGCGCGCCGGCGAGTTCGACATCGTGCACGATAATCAGTGCCTCGGTGACGGCCTGCTCGACATCGCCGAACTGGTGCCGCTGGTCGCGACGATCCACCATCCCATCACCAGGGACCGGGCGGTGGACCTGGCCGCGGCGCCGTGGCGACGTAAGCCGCTGGTGCGGCGCTGGTACGGATTCCTCGGGATGCAGCAACGGGTCGCCCGCGCGATTCCCGATCTGATCACGGTCTCCAGGTCCTCGGCGGACGACATCGCCGCGGACTTCGGCGTGTCGCCGCGACAGCTGCACACGGTTCCCCTCGGGGTGGACACCGAGCTGTTCCGGCCTCGCGCCACCGGCCGGATACCCGGGCGGATCGTCGCGGTGGCCAGCGCCGACAAGCCGCTCAAAGGTATCGCCCATCTGCTGAAAGCGCTGGCGCGACTGCGCCATACACGGGACGTGGAACTGCGCCTCGTGGCGAAACTGGAGCCGAACGGACCGACCGAGAAGCTCATCGCCGAGCTCGGCCTGGCCGACATGGTCACCACGGTGAGCGGCCTGAGCGACGAGCAGCTGGCCGAACTCCTCGCCTCGGCGCAGATCGCCTGTATCCCTTCCCTGTACGAAGGGTTCTCGCTGCCTGCCGTCGAGGCCATGGCCAGCGGAACCCCGCTGGTCGCCAGCCGGGCCGGGGCACTACCCGAAGTGGTCGGCGACTGCGCCGAACTCGTCGAACCCGGCGATGTCGACGCGCTGACCAGCCGGCTCGGGGCGCTGTTCGGCGATCCGGGTCGGCTACAGCATCTGGAACGCGCGGGCCGCCAGCGCGCCCTCGACGTCTACAGCTGGGCCGCGGTCGGCGCGCAGACCGTCGCGGTCTACGAACAGGCGATCGAGCGACGTCACCGGGTCAAAACCCGATCTATTCATCCTTCCCCTTCGAACAGCCAGGAGCGCACATGCTGACCGTCGACTTCGATCGGCTGGGCGTCGGCCCGGGAAAACGCGTCATCGACGTCGGCTGCGGGGCAGGCCGGCATTCCTTCGAGGCCTACCGCCGCGGCGCGGATGTGGTGGCCTTCGACCAGAATTCCGAGGATCTGGCCGGCGTGCAGCTCATGTTCGAGGCGATGGCCGATGCCTGCGAGGCGCCGGACTACGCGAAGGCCGAGACGGTGCGCGGCGACGCCCTCGATCTGCCCTACGGTGACGGGGAATTCGACGTCGTCATCGCCTCGGAGATCCTCGAACACATCCCGCACGACAGCCAGGCCATCGCCGAGCTGGTCCGGGTGGTCAAACCCGGTGGCACCCTGGCGGTGACGGTGCCACGCTGGTTGCCCGAACGGATCTGCTGGGCCCTGTCGGATGAATACCACGCCAACGAGGGCGGCCACGTGCGCATCTACCAGGCCGACGAGTTGCGCGACAAGATCACCGCACGCGGCGTGCGGTTCGTGCGCCAGGACTTCGCCCACGCCCTGCACTCCCCTTTCTGGTGGCTCAAGTGCGCGTTCGGGGTCGCCGACGACAAGCACCCGGTGGTAGCCGCCTATCACCGGCTCCTGGTGTGGGACATGATGTCCGCGCCCACACTGACCAGGACCGCCGAAAGCCTGCTCAATCCGCTGATCGGCAAGAGCGTGGCCCTGTACTTCACGAAACCGGCTGTGGCCCATGGCCTTTCTTGATCTTCCCGCGGTCCCCGGAGTCCTGACCACCCGGGATATCCGCCGAACCGGCGAGTCCATCGCCGCCACACAGGAACCCGACGGTGCGCTGCCGTGGTTCACCGGCGGCCACACCGATCCCTGGGACCACATCGAATCCGCCATGGGCCTCACGGTCGCCGGCCTGTGGGACCGAGCGCGCGACGCCTACATCTGGTCGGCCAAGACCCAGCGCGACGATGGCTCCTGGCCCACGCAGATCCGCCAGGGCGTGATCGAGAACGCCGATGCCGACACGAACTTCTGCGCCTACCTGGCCACCGGGATGCTGCATTTCCTGACCGTCACCGGTGATCGCGGCTTCGTCGCCGACCTGTGGCCGACCGTGCGCGCCGGCATCGATTTCGTCCTCGGCCTGCCACGGGGTGCGCACGGCGAAATCCACTGGTCGGCCGGTGAATCCGGCACCTCGGGCGAAGCCCTGCTCACCGGCTGCTCGAGCATCTACCACAGCCTCGGCTGCGCGCTCGAGCTCGCCGACCGCAACGGCGATCCCCGCCCCGACTGGGCGAGCGCGCGCCGCGGGCTCGGCAACGCGCTGCGCGATCACCCGGAAGCCTTCCTGGACAAGAGCCGCTACTCCATGGACTGGTACTACCCGATCCTGGCTGGGGCGCTGCGCGGCCGGGCGGCACACGCGCGCATCGAGCGGCACTGGGGCGAATTCGTCGTGCCCGAGCTCGGCATCCGCTGCGTCTCCGATGCCCCGTGGGTCACCGGCGCCGAGACCTGCGAGCTGGTCCTGGCACTGGACGCCAACGGCAACGACGCCGCCGCCAACGCGCTGTTCACCGCTGTCCAGCACCTGCGGGAATCGGACGGATCCTATTGGACCGGCCTGGTCTTCACCGACGGGAAGCGCTGGCCCGAAGAACGCACGACCTGGACCGCGGCGGCCGTCATCCTGGCCGCGGACGCCCTGTCGCGCACCACCCCGGGCAACGGCATCTTCCGCGACGCGCACCCCAGCTGAACCCGCGTCGGCACCCTCCCGCCGGGGGGGGGGGGGGGCCCCGGGGGGGGGCGCCCCCCCCCGGGGGGGGGCGGCCCCCCCCCCCCCCCGGCCCCCCCCCCCCCCCGCGGGGCGGCCCCCCCCCCCCGGGGCCCCCCCCCCCCCCGGCGGTGGCGTCAGACTCGGACCGCGGCCTCGACGAACCGTCCGGGACGAGTGACCAGCGGAAGATCCAGCGTCGTCCGGATGCCCGACGGCGCGGCCACGACGGTGGCGATCGCGTTCACGATGCGGCCCGCGGCGGCGACGATAGCGGCGTGGTTGTGGTCCCCGTTGCGGCTGGTCGGACAGATGTCGACGTGATACGAGGGCTCACCGACGATCTCGACGCGATAGGAGCCACCCTCCTGCGCGGGTCGCGGCCAGTCCGGGCACAGGTCCTCGCGCAGCCTGGTGATGTGTTCGACGACGATCACCGGCCGGTCCGCGACCATGCCGCGGACCTGGAAGCGCAGCGCGGCCAGACCCCCTTCGGGAATGTGCCCGGCCGCGATATCGAATCCGGTCGGCGCCGCGACCCGTTCGTAGTCCTCGGTGATCGCGTCCAGCGTGAGACCGAGCCCCGAGGCGAGTTGCCGGATCGCGGGCCCCCAGGCGAGGCTGAGAATCCCCGGCTGCAGCAACATCGGGATCTCGTCGAGCGGCAGCCCGAAGCCCATCACGTCGAACATCACGGTCGCGCCGTCGTAGGTGGCGTAGTCGGCGATCTCGAGGCAGCGCACCTGCTCGACGGTCTGACAGGTTCCGGTCAGCGCCAGTGGCAGCAGATCATTGGCGAATCCCGGATCCACGCCGGTGATGAACAGGCTCGAATCACCCTGCTCAGCAGCGTCTTCCACCTTCGCGACAAGTTTGGGCGGGAGCGCGTTCCAGGGATACTGCAGCATTCCCGGCGCCGAACCGACGACATTCACCCCGGCGGCGAGCAGGCGCCGGCAGTCCTCGATCGCCTCCTTCAAACGCGTATCACCCATGGCGCAGTAGACGACGCATTCCGGATCGGTGGCCAGCAGGTCGTCGAGGTCACCGACCGCGGCGATCCCGGTGGTGACCTCGAGTCCCGCGAGCTCACCGGCATCGCGGCCGAGTTTCTCCGGTGACGACACACAGACCCCGGTCAAGGTGTAGTCAGGGCTCTCGAGCAGACCGGCCAGCGCCAGCCGGCCGACGTTTCCGGTGCCCACATGGGCGACACGGATAGGCATCCGTCCTCCTAAACATTCGTCCACTCTATCTTCCAGACACGAGTCTGGATTTCATTCCAGTTTGCATGTTAGCCTCTCCCGCATGGGACGTGTAGACGGAAAAGTCGCCATCATCAGCGGCGGCGCACGCGGAATGGGCGCCGAACACGCGCGCGCACTGGTCGCCGAAGGCGCCAAGGTCGTCATCGGCGATGTACTCGACGACGAGGGCCGGGCGCTGGCCGAATCACTCGGTGACGCAGCGCTGTACGCGCACCTCGACGTCGCCGACCTGGAACAGTGGGAGGCCGCGGTCACACAGGCGGTGAACCATTTCGGCACGCTGAATGTGCTGGTCAACAATGCGGGCATCGTCAACGGCGGGCCGATTCAGAAGTTCGATATGGCCAAGTGGCAGCGGATCATCGACGTCAACCTCACCGGGACCTTCCTCGGTATCCGCGCCTCGGTCGACGCGATGATCGCTGCGGGTGGCGGCTCGATCATCAACGTCTCCTCGATCGAGGGGCTGCGCGGCGCGCCCTGGGCACACGGCTACGTGGCGTCCAAATGGGCGGTGCGGGGATTGTCGAAATCCGCCGCGCTGGAACTGGCCCCGCACAACATCCGGGTGAACTCGCTGCACCCCGGCCTCATTCGCACGCCCATGACCGAGCGCATCCCGAACGACCTGCTCAACATCCCGCTCGGGCGGCCCGCCCAATCCAGCGAAGTGTCGCCGTTCGTGGTGTTCCTGGCCAGCGACGAATCGTCCTACTCGACCGGGTCGGAATACATCGTCGACGGCGGCCTGGTGACCGCGGTGGCCCACAACGGCTCGTAACCACCCAGAAGGAGCAGCGACAATGACCGAAACGGTCCGGGGCATCATCGCCCGCCAGCCCGGCGCCGCCGTCGAAATGGTCCAGATAAACCTCCCCGATCCCGGCGCGCACGACGTCGTGGTCCGGGTGCTGGCCTGCGGCGTGTGCCATACCGACCTCACCTACCGCGAGGGCGGAATCAACGACGAGTTCCCGTTCCTGCTCGGCCATGAGGCCGCCGGCGTCGTCGACCGGGTCGGCGACGGCGTCACCCATGTCGCGGTCGGCGATTTCGTCGTCCTGAACTGGCGTGCGGTGTGCGGGGCCTGCCGCGCGTGCCGGCGCGGGCGTCCGTGGTACTGCTTCGACACCGCCAACGCCGAGCGCCGGATGACCCTCGACGACGGCACGGAGCTCACGCCCGCGCTCGGTGTCGGGGCGTTCGCCGACAAGACTCTCGTCCACGAAAAGCAGTGCACGATAGTCGATTCCGCTACCGACCCCGCCGTGGCGGGCCTGCTCGGGTGCGGCGTGATGGCAGGCCTCGGCGCGGCGCTCAACACCGGCGCGGTCGGCCGGGGCGACACCGTGGCGGTGATCGGATGCGGCGGCGTCGGCGCGGCAGCGGTCGCCGGCGCGAAACTCGCCGGTGCCACCACCATCATCGCGGTCGACCGTGACGAGACGAAACTGTCGGCCGCCGCCGAACTCGGCGCGACGCACTCCGTCGACGCCACCGCGCACGATGTGGTCGAGCGAATCAAGGACTACACCGGCGGTTTCGGTGCCGATGTCGTGATCGATGCGGTGGGCCGGCCCGAGACCTGGCGGCAGGCCTTCTACGCGCGCGACCTTGCGGGGACGGTCGTCCTGGTCGGGGTACCGACCCCGGACATGCGCCTGGACATGCCGCTGCTCGACCTGTTCTCCCATGGTGGCGCGCTGAAGTCGTCCTGGTACGGCGACTGCCTACCCGAACGCGACTTCCCTGTCCTGATCGAGTTGTATCGCCAGGGGCGGCTGCCGCTGGACCTGTTCGTCACCGAACGGATCGGCCTCGACGAGGTGGAGAAAGCCTTCGCCACGATGAAGTCCGGCCGGGTCCTGCGCTCGGTGGTCACCTGGTGACCACCGATTCCACCGCCGTGCCGTCCACCGAGCACATCCGGCAGGTGATCACCTCGGGAACCTTCGAACTCGACGGTGGCAGCTGGGCGGTCGACAACAATGTGTGGGTGGTCGGGGACGCCACCGAGGTCGTCGTCATCGACGCGGCCCATGACGCCGAGGCGATTCGCGAGGCGATCGCCGGGCGAGCGGTCCGCGCGATCGTCTGCACGCACGCGCACAATGATCACATCGGTGTCGCGCCCGCTCTTGCCCGATCGGTCGACGCCCCCGTCCTGGTGCACCCCGGTGACGACATGCTCTGGCGCGCGGTCCATCCGACCGCGCGCTACCAGCCGATCGAGGACGGCCTGCGAATCACCGTGGCCGGCACCGAATTACACGTCCTCCACACGCCAGGCCACTCCCCCGGGTCGATCTGCGTGTGGGCGCCGGAACTGTCGGCCCTGTTCAGTGGCGATACGCTTTTCGCGGGCGGCCCGGGCGCGACCGGGCGCTCCTTCTCGGATTTCCCCACCATCATCGGCTCGATTCGAGACCGCCTGTTCAGCCTGCCCGCCGAAACGACCGTCCTGACCGGTCATGGTTTGAGTACCCGGGTGGGCACCGCGGCCCCCTGTCTCGACGAGTGGATCGACCGAGGCTGGTAACACGCCAGGGAGTGCGGTGACTCGCGATCGACCGGATCGCGAGTCACCCCAGCAGGCGACGAGCGCACCGCTCCAAACGATCGGCCGCCGCGGCGTAGGTCAGATGTCCCATCCCCGCCTGCAGCATCGCGCCGTAGTACACCAATTCGAGGTCCTCGAGATCCTCGACGAGCTCGGGGTTGTCCGATCCCAACGCCTCGACCAGGCGTTCGTGCAGTGCCATGCCGATCCGGACCCGCAGATGCGCGACATCGGGGTCCTCACCGAGCAGGGCTTGGCTCATCGCGGCCGCCAAGGCGGGCTCGTCGGCGACGAGCGTGGATACCTGCCGCAGCACCGCGATGGCGCGGGTCGCCGGATCGGCGTCGGGGAGGTCCTCGGGTTCTGTGGCGGTGAACCGCCGCCAGTACACCTCGGCGATGATGTGATCCTTGGAGGAGAAGTAGGTGTAGGCGGTGGCCGTACCGACCCCGGCCTCGGCCGCGATCAATCGGATGGTGGTGGCCGCGTAGCCTTCCCGAGCCAACACGACGACGGCGGCGCTGGTCAGCCGGGCAACCGTCTCGGCTTGTTTTCCGGTCAGACGGCGCCGGGTGGCTTCCATAGGGTTCGACGCAGGAGCAGACATATGTCCGAATACTACACCGACATCTGTCCAGAATGGTAAAGGCGCCCCGCCTGTCGCCGGACCGACGGGGCGGTGGCACGGTCAGCGATGGAGACGCTCGTTGTAGCCGCGCCGTGCGGACTGGTCGACATCGTCGAGGAAGATGTGGTCGATCCCGAGCCGCCGGACCATGAACTCACTGATCGGCCGCGGCGTCACCTTGTCCATCGCGGCCAGCCAACCGGCTCGGCGCGTCACCGTGACCCGTCGGCGCGGTCGTGCGACCAGGCCCGCGACTGCCCTGGCGACGTCCTCGGGTTCGGCCAGCAGCCCGAAAGGCGCACGCGTCCCGGCGATCATCTCGGTACGGGTGAACGTCGGCAGGACCACCGAGAAGTGCACACCACGGCCACGATGCTCCCGGCGCATCCCTTCGGTGAAACTCAGCACCGCCTGCTTGCTGGCACAGTAGGTCGCCATCCCCGGAGTCGGGTTCTCCCCCGCCAGCGAGGAGATGTTCACGATGTGCCCGCGCCCACGCGAGAGCATCTGCGGCAGTGCCAGTTTCGTGCCGGCGATGACGCCGTAGACGTTGATGTCGAGTATCCGGCGGGTGATGTCGTCGGATTCTTCGACGAAGGGCCCGACGGGCATGACCCCGGCATTGTTGATCAGGACATCTAGGGGGCCGACCACTTTCTCCGCACTGCCGAGGAAGCGCTCGAACGAAGCCGGGTCGGTGACATCGAGCGCGAAGGCACCCGCGAGACCGACAGCTGCCGCCGTATCGGCCGCCGTGTCGAGATCGATGTCGCCGATGACCACCGAGCACCCGCGCGTTGCCAACTCGGCGGCGATGGCCCGCCCGATTCCGCGCGCGCCTCCCGTGATGGCGATCGTGCGCGCCGCGGTCCCGCCGATGCCCCGTTGCATCCTCATCAAGTGTCCGCACCTCCTGGAGGATATGACCGTTGTCTCAGCCGCTATCCATTGCCTTGCAGTGGTGTCCAGAATAGCATCTAGACTTGTGTCCGAAACAGTGTCTTCCACCGCTGAATATGACCGACGGATTCCCGACGACAGGGCCGAGACCTGCGCGCGAATCCTGGATGCCACGATTCGAGTCCTGTCCCGCAACGGCTTCGACGGCCTCAGCCTTCGTGCGGTCGCCGACGATGCCGGAATCACGACAGGCATCGTGCGGGCCTATTTCGGCTCGCGCGAACGACTCGCGGCCGAGACGATATGGCGCAGCCTGTCATTGGCCGCGCACAACCCCCCACCGGCCGGACTCACCGTCGCGCCCGGCCTCGACTCCGACGACACCTCCATGCCGCTCACGATCTCCCGCATGGCGGATTCGGCCGCCGATCTCGGCGACGACCCCAGGATCACCGCGTTACGGGATCGGCTCAGCGCCCGTGTTCGCCGCCGTGCCATGGCCGCCCTCGGACCCGATGCCGATGCCGAATCCGTCGACCTGCTCGAGCGGGTCTACACCGATGCGCTCATCGATGCGGGCACGGGATACAGCTCGCGAATACTCGAGCTGAACGCTGCGCATGCTCCGGAACAGCCGGTCGCCGACCATTGAGCCGAGCTACCGGTTCGCGCCGAGGAGACCGGTCGCGAACCGGGAACAGCAGGCCCACAACAGTTGTCGCACGACCGGACGACAGAGCGCCGTACGGGCGTGCGGCAACGGGCGCCGGGTCAGGGGCGAGCCGACGTCGCGGTCCGGTAGTCGGGATCGCGGCCGGTGGCGTAGTTCTCGGCCCAGCGATAATCAGGTTTGCCACTGGGCGAACGAGTGACCGACTGCGCGACCCACAGTGTCCGCGGCACCTTGTAGCCGGCGAGATGGGTGCGCACGTGGGCGATGATCGAGGCGAAGTCGGGTTCGGTTCCGGCCGACAGTGACATCACCGCCGCGACCTGCTGTCCCCATCTTTCGTGCGCGATGCCGACGACCACCGCGTCGAACACGGCCGGGTGCGCTTTCAGCACGCTCTCGACCTCTTCCACGAAGACTTTCTCGCCGCCGGTGTTGATCACCATATTGCCGCGCCCGATGAGCGTGATGGAGCCGTCGTCCTCGACGCGGGCACGATCGTCGGTGACCACCATCCGGGCGCCGTCGACGGTCTTGAACAGCTTCCGGGACTTCTCGTCGTCCTTGTAATAGCCCAGCGGCACCGCGCCTGTCTTCGCCAGCCACCCTTGTTCTCCGACCGCGACCGGGCGGCCGTCCTCATCGACGACCACGGCACCGCGGCCGGTCTGCACCCGCGGACCTCGCCCCGGATCGTCGTGCTTGGTCGCGAAGCCGATACCACCGAATCCGGTCTCCGACGATCCGATCGAATCGGTGACCACGGCGAACGGAAACTGTTCGAGGAGTTGGTTCTTCACCGGCTGGGACAACAGTGCCGCGCCCGAGGCGACGGCCACGAGGGAGCTCGCGTCCGGCAGCGCGAGCCGGTACGCGTCGAGCAGCGGGCGGGCCATCGCGTCACCGGTGAGCACCATGATCGCGGGCCGTTCCCGCTGCACAGTCCGCCAGATGGCTGCCGGGTCGAATCTCGATTCGTAGACGATGGTGTTGCCGCTCCACAGCGCGGCGAAGGTGGGCATCATCCCCGCCGCGTGAATCAGCGGCGGCAGGATCAGCCACCGGGTCGGCTCGGCCTGCGCGCCGGCGCGCGACTGCGCGAACTCGTCCGCCACCGGTTCCCCGGTGTAGAAGTCGATGCCGCCGCCGAGGACCCGCCACATGTCCTCCTGGCGCCACATGACGCCTTTGGGCAGGCCGGTGGTGCCGCCGGTGTACATCACGAACAGGTCGTCGGCGTCGCGGGCCGCCTGCGGCCGCGCCGTCGATGCGGCGAGTACGGACTCGTAGCGCGCCGCGCCGGTGTCGAGGTGATCGCTGCCGAGATCGTCGTCGACGACTATCGCGTGACGAACCCGCGGCACCTGCCGCAGCGCCTGCTCGACCGGCTCGGCATAGCTGCGGTGGAAGACCAGGGTGTGGATATCGGCGTTGTCGTAGAGGTAGCGCAATTCCTCGGCGCCGTAGCGATAGTTGATGTTGATCGGCACCGCCCGCACTTTGAAGCAGGCGATGATCGTTTCCATGGTCTCGATGCTGTTGTGCATCTGGAATCCGACATGGACTCCGGGGCCGACGCCGATCGAGATCAGATGGTGGGCAAGGCGATTGGCCCGGGCGTCGAGTTCAGCGAAGGTGCTGCGCCGATCGCCGTGGATCAGCGCGGTGCGCCCGGGCATCGCGTCTACCGCGTGCTCGAACAGGTCAGCGAAGGTGCACGCCATAGGAATTCAATCTCTCGGTGGTGCTGTCAGACCACGGTCAGCGGAAGGGGAATGCCACGATCGGCGAATTGGAAGGTCGCACCGGTGCTGAACCGGGTGATGGCGACATCGCCCGACTCGGCGAACGGCTTCTCCGCCAGGAGGAATCCGACCGCGAGTTCATCGTCGGTGTCGTCGATGACGTGGACCGTGAAACGCGGGTTCACCCCGCGCGCCATCGCCTCCAACGGCGCCAGATGCGTGGCGTCGATCAGCGCGGGCCAGACCTTGTCGGTCACGGCCCCGCTGCGCTTCGGGATGCGCAGGCGCACCCCGATGTCGGCGTGATCGACACGGATGCCGGTGTAGCACAGCGGGTTCCAGGCCGGATGCCGCCGCAGCACCTGGGCCAGGGCGGCATCGTCGTCACCGAGACCCAGCGCCAGGCGCAGCCGCTCGGCGGTCAGGCCCGCGATGCCGGCGAACTGCCTGCGCCCGATGTCGGCGGCCGCCGCGTCCTCGGCCCTGGCACCCACCGCGATGAGGAACCCGAGGGTCAGCAGGTGGTGCTGGAGGCACACCTCGTCGGCCATGCGGATCAGCGCCGAGCGCGAGAAGTCGCCGAACCGCAGATCGCTGAGCAGCGGGCCCGCGTAGTCGCCGAGTCCGGGGTCGAGTGGATCGATCGGATCCAGCACCACCTGGGCGGCGTGCGATCGCGCGACGGTCTCGAAGTTGGCCGGAACCGGTGGCGGGACATGCGAGTCGTCGATGACCACCGTCCACGCGCAGACCGGATGACGGTCGGCGGGCACCCGTGGCGGCCGATGGATCGGCCGCACCTGGGCGTGCGGATTGGTGGCCAGAGCGGTGGCGTCGAAGGTGGGGTCCTCGATGTCGTGGCACATCGAGCGCACGTAGGACTCACCCATGGGTTCCACGTCCGCGAGCGCGCCGCAGTGATCGAGCCAGAACTCGCCGTGCCGGTGGTCGTGCACGCGGTAGCGGAAGTCCATGAACTGCGGTGGCGCCCCGATATCGAGTTGCAGCCCTTTGAAGATCGTCTCCACGCCGTCGCCGGTGAAGCCGAGCGCGCGCTGCATCCGCCGGGTGTAGACGGGACTGGCCACCTGCCATTCTTCGATGGCCACCTCGGCCATGCCCTCGCGACCGAAAGCCGCGATGCTGTGTGCCATCCCGGAGCGGTCGATCAGGTGCCCGCTCAGCAGCAGTTCGGGCACCAGGATCGCCAGTTCGGTCCGGCTCAGGTCCGCGAAACCGCTGCGCGCGCGGTCCGGTTCGCTCACCACAGCGGCACCGGGGCTTCGCCGATCTTGTACCAGCCCGGCAGCGGGTCACCGGAGACGGCCCGGGTGATGCGCTTGTTCATGCCCGGTGACAGCGCGTCGGCCGACATCATCTCCAGGAACAGCGAGCTCACATTGCCGAAGTCGAAGAAGTCCCGCTGCCAGGACCACTGGAAATTGCCGCCGTAGCGGAACCAGCTGCCGCCGATACCCGCCGGGGAGTAGTGGCTACCGTCGGGACGGGTGGTGTCGGCGACCTGCTTCCAGAAGCCGATCACCGTGCCGCTGCGGTCGTCGACGACCATCTCCTGATACGGGTAGGTCCAGCCCTCGAGGCCGTCCATTTCCACGCCGATGGCGATGTCGCGGATCTCGTCACGGCCGACCGCCATGAATTCCTGTGTCGGACCGTAGTTCCAGCCGTACGTGGCGTCCTCGGTGTAGTACTCCGCCAGCGGACGCCAGTCGCCCTCGGCTTCACAGTCCTTGTTGGCCTGCAGCCAGCGGGTCACCATCTCGTCGAGCTCGGCGCGATCGAAAACAGCCATGTTCTCAGTCCTTTCGGGTTGTATCGGCAAGTCAGTTGTCATCGCCGTCGATGATCGACAGCGCGCGAGTGGGGCAGTAGCGCGCGGCGTCCATGACGGCGGCACGGGCTTCCGGCGCGGGATCGGTGTCGAGGATCTCGACCTTGCCCCGACGGGGAACGGTGAAGACCTCGGGTGCCTCGGCCGCGCAGACCGCGTGGCCCTGGCACAGATCCAGGTCGACGACGATTTTCATGCGAGGCTCCCGTCGGTCCTCGGCCGCACGCGCGCCTCGGGTTGCACCTCGGTCAGCCGGATATGCGCGCCGCGCGGCGCCGACACCACAGCCAGGACGGCCGCGGCCAGATTGGACGCGCGCAGCATCTCGGAATGCCGGGCGAATCCCCAGGTGGCCCAGTCCTGCAGAACCGGCCCGATGATCTCGGCGGTGGTGTCGGAACCCATCGAGGTCTTGGTCGGGCCGGGCCGCACCACCGAGGCGCGCACGCCGGTGCCCTCCAGTTCCATCCACAGCTGCTGGGCCATCGCTTCCAGGCCCGCCTTCGCGGCGGGGTAGGCGCCCGAACGCGGGCGCGGCGACGGCGCGGTGTCGGAGCTGATGATGACGAAATCGCCACGTTCGCGCTCGATCATGCCCGGGAGCACCCGGTGGGCCAGCCGCTGCGGGCCGACCAGATGGACGTCGACCTGGCGAAGGAACTGTTCGGGGGTCAATTCGTGGACCTGACCGAAGACCAGGTTCCCTGCCCCGGACACCAGGATCTCGGTCGGCCCGAACTCGGCTTCCGCGGCGGTGACAAAGCTGTCGACGGAGTCGGTGTCGGTGACATCGAGGCGACAGGCCAGCGCCTGGCCGCCGTCGGCGCGGATCTTGGCCGCCAGCGTCTCGCATTCGTCGAGCCGACGCGCACCGAGTACGACGGGATGACCGGCCTCGGCCAGCGCCTGTGCGGTGGCCGCGCCGATGCCCGATGAGGCTCCCGCGACGAGCGCCGGACGGGAGTCGGGTTGGGGGGCGAAGCGGGGCATCAGTGGACCTCCGTAGTGATGGGAAGCGTGGCGAAGCCACGCACGTTCGTCGAATGCACTCGCACGATCCCGGCGTCGTGGAGCGTGTAATCACCGACCCGGGACGCGAACTCGCGCAGCGCGATGGTGGTCTCCAGCCGCGCCAGATGGGCGCCGAGGCAGAAGTGCACGCCGGCGCCGAAACTGGCCAGCGCGCCCTTCTCCGGCCGGTCGATGCGGAAGATGTCGCCGTCGGGAAAGACCGCGGAGTCCCGGTTGGCCGACCCCATCAGCAGCAGCACTTTCGCGCCCGCCGGGATCGTCCGGCCGTGCATCTCGATGTCGGTGGTGGCGCTGCGGGCGACGATTTGACTGGAGGTGTCGAACCGCAGCGTCTCCTCGACCCAGTCCGGTACCAGGTCAGGGGCGGCGACCACCTTGGCGTACTCGCCCGGTGTGCGCGCGGCCCAGTAGAGCGCGTTGCCCAGCAGTTTGGTGGTGGTCTCGTTGCCCGCGACCACCATCAGGAACATGAACCCGATGATCTCCTCGTCGGTGAGCCGGTCACCGTCGATCTCGGCGTCGAGCAGGGCCGAGGTGAGATCGTCGGTCGGCAGCTGCCTGCGGCGGGCGACCATCTCGCTGTAGTACACGATGAGTTCGAGCGCGGACTCGATGGCCGCGGCGGGCATATCGAGTACCCCGTCGTCGCGGTGGACCACCAGATCGGCCAGCCGCCGCACCTCGGCACGGTCGGCGACCGGGACACCGAGTAGTTCGGAGATGACGTCCATGGGCAGTTTGCCCGCGAAGTCCTCGATCCAGTCGAAGGTTCCCTTGGCCAGCGCCGGTTCGAGGTGCTCGAGGGTCAGTTCGTGGATCCGGCTGTCCATCTCGGCGACCCGGCGCGGCGTGAAGCCCTTGAACACCAGCTTGCGCATCCGCATGTGCCGCGGGTCGTCCATGGCCAGAAACGACATCGTCTTGTGCGCGTGCGGTCCCCAGGCCGCCGGGTCGAGGGAGACCCCGTTGGCGCTGGACAGGCGCACGTGGTCACGGAATCCGGCGATCACATCGGCGTGGCGCGACAGGGCCCAGAAGTCCAGATCCGCGTTGTGGTAGAGCGGGTTCTGCGTGCGCAGGCGCTCGTAGGTCGGATAGGGATCGTCATGAAACGCGTAGTCGTACGGATCGAACGTGAACGGCTCCACTGCGGCCGACGGCATCACGTGTACCTCGAATTCAATAGCGGGCGTGTCCGGTCCCCGGTCAGCCGACCGGGCCGGAGGGACAAATGACTGGACATGTGTCTGGACACTATCATCGACGTGACCCCAGAACAATGCTCATGGCGAAATACGCCGCGACACAGTCACATTCCGCGAAGCGCGAGGTCGACGATCTCCCCGGCGCGCACGAACTTGACCCGAGGCCGCCCCGCCAGAGCGCCATGGGCCCGTTCGGCGGCATCGACTGTCATCCAGCCGCCACGGTCGATGCGCTGCGGGCAGCGCTGGGTGAGCAGTTCCTCGAACGCCTCGCGGTCTCGATCCGGCTCGGTCAAGCTGCCCGCGAGGAAGTCCTCGATCAGCCCGGTCACCGTCTCCTCGGCGTCACCCCGGTTCGTGCCGATGACACCGCGCGCGCCCCGCTTGATCCAGCCCGCGGTGTAGACGCCGGGTGCGACCGTGTCCGCCGCGTCGACCACTCGGCCATGCCGGTGCGGAATCACGCCGGCGACGGAGTCGAACGGGACATCGGGCATGGGATTGCCCCGATAGCCGACCGCCCGCAGGATCAGCGAGGAGGGGACGACTTCCGTTCGGTCGGTGGCTACCGCTGTCACGCCGTCGGCCGAGGCGCGCAACTCGTTGTGCACGATCCGCACCGCGTCCACCGCGTCAGCGCCGCTCACCTCCGCCGGGGAGACGAGGAACCGGAAGACGATGCGCTTGCGATCACCGGTACCCGCCCGTCGCGCGTACTCCTCGGCCAGGGTCAGCTTGAGCCGCAGCGCCGGATCGGTCGAGGGATCCGCGAGCGCCGCGGCCACGTCGTCATCGATGTCGGCGGGATCGATCACCACGTCGACATCGAGCTCACCCAGCGCCAGGAACTCGGGCCCGGTGAACGCGGCGTGCCGCAGACCCCGGCGGCCGAGGAGAACTACCTCACGAACATTGCTGTGCCGCAGCGCTTCCAGCGCGTTGTCGGCGATGTCCGTGCGACCCAGCGTCGCCGGATCGGCGGTGAGGACGCGGGCGATATCGAGCGCTACGTTGCCGTTGCCGACGATGACGGCGCGTTCACCCGACAGATCGAAGCGCCGGTCGGCGAAGTCGGGATGTCCGTTGTACCAGGCCACGAACTCGGTGGCCGAGTAGCTTCCCGCGAGATCCTCACCGGGGATGCCCAGCCGGCGATCACCGGAGGCCCCGACGGCGTAGATGACGGCGTGGAAGTGCGCTAGCAGCTCGTCGTGGGTGACGTCTCGACCGATGTCGACATTGAGGTGCATCCGCACCGCGTCCCGCTTGAACGCGGCGTTGAACATGTCGGTCACACCGCGGGTTTCGGGATGGTCGGGCGCTACGCCGTAGCGGGCAAGGCCCCACGGAGCGGGCAGCCGGTCGAACATGTCGATCTCGACTCGGCCACGTCCCAGAAGCTGCTCGGCCGCGTAGCAGGCCGCCGGGCCCGTGCCGACGACGGCCACGCGCAGCGTCGCCGATTCCCGTGGCACGCGGATCGGGTTCGGCACCGGCGCGATGGCGGTGTCGAGTGGATTGCGCTCGAAATAGGCGGCATTGATGTCGGCGTAGCGCTCCAGAGCGGGTGGCAGTTCGTCGGCACCGAAAATGGCGTCGACGGGGCACGCCTCCACACACGCACCGCAGTCGATGCAGGTATCGGGGTCGATGTGCAGTATCTCGGCGGTGGCGAACGCCGGCTCGTCCGGCCGGGGCCGAATGCAGTCGACGGGGCACTCCACCACACAGCTGGCGTCGTTGCAGCAACGTTGGGTGATCACGAAGGCCATGGGGCGTCCTCACGTCTGGGGAACCGAGGAGTCGATTCAGGTGGCGATGATGCGGTCGAGGTCGCGCGTACCGCGAAGTCCTGCGCCCACCGGTAATCCGCTTTCCCGGTAGGCGAACGCACGATTTCCGAACATCGGAGAATCGCCTTCGGAAGTTTGTAGCGGGCAATGTGTTTCGCACCTTCGGCCAGCAATTCCGCGTCGGTGACGGCGTCGTCCATCAGTTCCACGATCGCCACGACCTCGCTCCCCCATCGACTCGACGTCCGTCCGACCACCACCACATCCGCTACGCCGGAATGCGCCGCGATGGCCCGCTCGACTTCCTCGACGAAGATCTTCTCGCCACCGGAATTGATGGTCAGGTTGTCGCGGCCGAGCAGTTCGATCTGGCCTCCGTCGCGCAGATTCGCGCGATCCCCTGCTATCGCCCAGCGCTGTCCGTCGATCACCGGAAACGTCCGTGCCGTCTTCGCTTCGTCGTCGAGATATCCGAGCGGAATACGGCCCCGCCGCGCCAGCCAGCCGTGCGACCCTGGCTCGGTGAGCACCCGGCTCATCTCTTCGTCGACGATCGCGGTGTCCGAGCTCTGGGGCGCGAAGTTTCCGCCCGCTTCCGGGTCGGCGGAACCGTAGACCTGTGTCATCTGGATCCCGGATTCCGAGGAACCCACGGAGTCGATCACCATCACCTCGCGGCCCAGCGCGGTCATCAGCCGCTGACGAACCGTCGGGGTGAGTGGCGCGCCCGCGTTGTGCACCGCGGCGAGCGTGCCCAGGTCGTAGTGACCGGCTTCGAGTTCACCCGCGATCGGACGAGCCATCGCGTCACCGACGATCGGCAGCGCGATCACGCTCTCCCGCGACACCGCCCGGAGCACGGAGGCCGGGTCGAAACGGTCTGTCACCGAAGGCAATACCAGTGTGCCCCCGTGCGTCACCGTCTGGAACAGCAACCACCCGCCTGCCCCGTGCATGAA
Organism: Nocardia sp. NPDC003269; assembly: GCF_042888005.1. Classification (NCBI taxonomy): domain Bacteria; kingdom Bacillati; phylum Actinomycetota; class Actinomycetes; order Mycobacteriales; family Nocardiaceae; genus Nocardia; species Nocardia sp. NPDC003269. The sequence continues at coordinate 1,996,878 of NZ_JBIAPA010000002.1, read as the reverse complement.
CGGGGCGGCGACAACGAGCCGGTAGTACCCCTCGGTCGCCCGTGCCGATTCGACCAGCTCCGCATAGGAGCCGAGCTGCTCGCCGGTGCCGAACCGGGTGCCACCCATGGCGGCCATGTAGATGTCGTCCTGCTGCCACAGCACGCCCTTCGGCATCCCCGTCGTGCCGCCGGTATACAGCAGGTAGAGGTCCTCGCCACGGGGAGCGGGGAGCCCGTCCGGCGGCGGTGGGGTCGCGACCGCGTCTTCGTAGGCGACGGCTCCCGGCAGCAGCGCATTGTCACTGCCGTCGGCGACTTGGACGAGCAATACCGGTCCGGGCAATTCGTCGAGAATCGCCGCAACCCGGGGGGCGAATTCCGCTTGATAGACAAGCACTTTGACCTGGGCGTCGCGCAACAGGTAGACGAGCTCTTTTTCGACGTAACGGTAGTTGACGTTGAACGGCACAGTGCGCGACCGGTAGGCACCGACGAGTATCTCCGGATATTCGGTGCAGTTGCGCAGGTAGATGCCGACATGGTCCTGGCCCGAGGCATGACCGGCCAACGACGACCGCTCGATCCGGCAACCGAACCCCCGAGCCGCGAGAAAGCCGGCGAATCCACTGCTGCGCCGGTCTGCCGCGCCATAGCTGATCCGCCGGTCGCGCCAGACTATGAATTCCCGATCCGGCACCGCCGCGGCGACCGCGGCGAAGACTTCCGACAGATTGAATTTCACCATTGAAACCATCCCGATGGTATGTAGCTTGATTCATCAATTGCACTCAGAAACCGTGGCCGGTTCGGGGGCGGACGGCGGCGTCCCGCCGGACTACTACGTGGCACTCACATCGGTGGCGATCATGCGATGCAGGTCCTCGATCGGCCAGACCGGCGATGTCCGGTGATCGCGGTAGCCGAGGACCCGCGGAGTCTGCCGTCGATACCTTCCGACGAATCCTCCTGCGGCAACGAAGATCTCGCCCGTGATCGACACCGCCGACGCACTGCTCAGATACAGATACAACGCGGCGGCGTAGTCAGCAGGTGGTGGATCCAGCGACGCGTCCATCGTCACCTGGTCGATCATCCCCCGGCGGTACAGCTCCTCCAGGTGATCCTCGTATACCGGCCCCGAGGAAAGCCGGGTCCGGGCGCCAGGACAGACGACATTCGCGCGCACCGCCCTGTCTTTCAACTCAGCCGCGATCGCCAGCGTGAGGCTGTTGACCGCACCTTTCGCAGCGGCGTAACCGGTACCACCGAAGTCACCGAGGAACGCGAAGGACGAGGTGTTGATGATCGAGCCACGCTGCTGGGCCACCATGCGCGGGGCGGCGATGCGGCAGGTCGTGAATGTCGTCGCGAGATGGGAATCCAACTGCGCCTGCCAATCCCGCGGATCGACCGAAAGAATCGAGGAACCGGACGGTTCCGCGATCCCCGCGCAATTGACGAGCACATCCACCGCGTCGCATTCGGCAACACACGTTGCGACCAGCTTCTCCGCGACCAGCGCATCGGCCGCCGACCCGTCGACACCCCATGCCACGCCACCCGCGGCCCGGATCTCAGCGACGGCCCGATCCACAGCCGCCCCGTCCCGTCCGTTGATCACGACTCCCGCACCGTTCATCGCCAGCAAGCGCGCCACAGCGAATCCCACCCCGCTGCTACCGCCGACGACCACCGCCCCCCGGCCGAACATGATCTGCGGTCGGCTCACTCGACACCACCCGCGATGCCCGGCCCGCACACCGCTGTGACATCCGGACACCACTCGACATCACATCGAGCACTCGGCCTCCGCCGCATCAGGCTCTCCTCACCTTGCACGTTCTCCGGATGGAGTGCATGACCGTCGACCTCCGCTACGACCGGAAGCGACCTCCACCTGAGACCTCTCAGTGTCTGGACAGATGTCTATCACACATTCTGACACTTGTACATCGAACTCTCCCACTCGGAGCACACCACTGACCATCGACGGTGAACATGAGCCGGCACTCGCTTCCCCGACCGACAGCGACCAAGACGGCGCGCCCCCTGCCGACGGCGCGCGAATGCCCAATTCCGAAGCCATCAGGACCTGATCGCCGATAGCGATGTCGGCCTGTCGGCGTCGCCGGTTGGGGATGCGGGCACAACCACTACCCACGTCAAAGCCGACATACACGAAATCGCCACTGCCCTGGTAACTCTGACGCAGCAAGCCCGCCCACTCGCCATGCCGACTACCGCATGGGAGGCAACGCCCCGGCCCAGCCCTCCAGGTCGGTGGGCCGGGCCGGAACGACGTGGTTACCGCGTGACCTCGAAGAGGCCGCCAAATTCGCTCGAGGAAGAGAACAAGCGATGACCGATACCCAGCGGTCAGTCCGATCTGCTGCGGCAATGTTGTCCAGCTTCGTCCACACGATCATGAACACCGAAGTCGACAGCATGTGCTGCGCCGACTGTGGGGTCGAGGAACATCGGTGCGGAATGTCCGGGTAGTACCCGAGCTCCTTTGGCCGAGACAGATGCGATCTTGTCGGCCACCACGGCCTTGCCGCGACATCAGGGGGACGCGACGGCGAAATCCTCCCGGTAGCCGCCGGCCGCGCGGCGTGTCACAGCTTACCGACGTACTGCTCGCCTCACGTTGCGACTACCGCCGTCAACGTCGCACAGAACGGCCGCCAGCCACTCCCAACCCGCGTGGTCACAGACAGAACCGCATGACCTGCTACTGCGTAGCCAGAACAAGCGAGATCTCTACGAAACACTGATGCTCCAGGTGCGGTATTCGCACCTGGAGCATCGAGCAAATATATGGGGTTGCCTGAGCCGAGAATTGCCCCGATTGTGGACCGCGTCCACAGGGCGAATCTGCCCGAATCGGCTGCGGCACCGGCACTCCTAGTCCTTGATCCCGGCGTAGTTGGCGAGGCTGCGGAGATCGTGAGACGCACGGCGCTGCTTGGCTGCTGCCGACTTGATCACGCTCTTGGTGGCGCTGCTCTTGCGGAAGTGCTCGGGCGCTGCGATCCGGCTCTCGTAGAGCGCCGCTACAGCCTCGTCGACCTCACCGGCGAGCAGGTGTGCCCGGGCCGTGTCGAGCCAGAAATAGCCGTGCCGCTCTTTCGGGAACCGCGACGGGAACCGAGTCGCCTTCGCGATCGCGAGCGCCTTGCCCGGCTCGCCGAGGTCGACCTCGGCGCACACCTTGTACAGATCGATGTTCGTCGGCCCGACGGGGGTGTCGTAGACGATCCGGTCGCCGCCGAATGCCGCGCCAGGTGCTCGGCCTCGCGCGGGTGCGAGCGCGCGGTGTCGGCGTCGCCTGTCGCCGCGGCGATCGTTCCGGCCAGCATGCGCAGGATCGAGTACACGGCCGCCGCGGTGGCGTCGTCATCGACCATGTACTCGATGTCTGACATCGCCCGGGTCAGCAGTCGCAGGGCGTGTTTCGTGGCGCCGACGCGAGACAGCGTCGCCGCCTTCACGTAGTGCGTGGTCGCGAGCAACAGCGGATCGCCGGACTTGGTGGCGGCCCACTCCATCTGGGCGATGTGGTCGACCGCGGCATCGTAGGTGCCGAACACGCGTGAGTGCACGAGCCCGCGATCGTCCATCCAGATCGCCTCGAAACCGCCCGGCACGCGCTCGATCTCGCCGAGCAGCCGAGCCGCACATCGCGCCGCCGGCGCGCCTGCTCCAGATCGAGGACGTGCGCGCGCAGCCGGGGCAGCCTGCCCGCAATGGCCTCGGCGCTCGCCGCGCTCGCCGCCGCCGAGATGTGCCCGTACCGCGCGTCGGTGATCGCGATCGACGAGTGCCCGGCGGTCGAGATCGAGGCGGGCCACGGTTTCCAGCGGCACGAACGTCGTGCAAATGCCGCGGACCGATTTCGGGTCGCCGAGCTTCAACCGGCCGTTGTCCCACTTCCACGCCTTGGTGATGCTGATCGCGCCGGTCTCGCGGTTGATGTCGCCCACCTCGAGCGCGCCCTGCTCGCCGGGGAGGCACATCGACATGACTCCGAACTCCCGCCAGAACGGGCGAGCAGCGCGTCGACGAGCTCGAATTCGTCCTCGCTCAGGTGGTTCACCTCGCGCGCCATCCGCTTCGGCAGCCTCGTCACATCGCACGGGTTCCACGGAATGATCGGGGTCGGTCGCTGCTGCGCGGCCCTGGTGAGGGCAGCGGACAGTAGGCCGTGCTTGTTGGCGATCGTCTTGGGCCCGTTGCCGAATTCGGCTGCGAGCCACTCGACCCACGCCGCGACCATGTCCTGTGTGACGGCGTCGACCGGGAGATGTTCGCCGTTGAAGAACGGGTGATGTCGTGGGCGATCATGCTCAGGTACTTGCGTTTGGTTTCGTCTTCGACGGACTGCCCGAGCAGGTGCACGTGCCGTTTCAGCCACGGCGTCAGCATGATCACGTCACAGGTGGCGGCGAGCTGGGCGGCCAGGACCCGTTCGGCCTCGACCGGGCCGACGCGGTCGAGCAGCCGCGCCCAACGGACCGCGGTGTGGACGCAGAAGGGGCGCAATCTCGCGATTGCGCCCCTGACCTGCTGTTTACTGTGTCCGGAGGGGGACTTGAACCCCCACGCCCTAATACGGGCACTAGCACCTCAAGCTAGCGCGTCTGCCATTCCGCCACCCGGACTTGCTGGTGTGCCAAAAGATTATCCGACGCGGTGACGGAATCCAAATCGCCTAGGTGACCTGCTGTTTTGCCCACTCTGCCCACTCCTGGTTCATGCGGTAGAAGCGCTTGCCCCACTCGAGGGCGATGTGGCCGTTGGTGGAGAAGGGGTTGGCGGTCCAGTCGACCGCGGATTCGAGGGTGCCGAGTTCGGCGAGGGCGGTGGCGGAGCGGGTCTCGAGGGTGGTGAGGTAGGTGATCGCTTCGGCGGGGGTGAGGGCGTCGAGGAAGAAGACGCGCAGGAGGGTTTCGTTGCGGGTGATCGGTTTGGGGGCGACTTCGGTGAGCCAGTGGTGGAGGTCGGCGCGGCCGTCGGGGGTGATCGTGTATTCCTTGCGCCCGCGGGGGCCCTCGTCGGAGACGGTGATCTTGCCGGTGTCGGCGAGCTTGGTGAGCTCGGTGTAGATCTGGCTCTGGGTGGCGGGCCAGACGTTGGCGAGGGATTCCTTGAAGCGGTGGATCAGGTCGTAGCCGCTGGCGGGGCGGTCGGCGAGCAGGCCGAGCAGGGCGTGACGGAGGCTCATGCCTCTCACCTTACATTCCACTCTTGACATGTCGAAGTAGGAACCTCTAATTTCGACCTGTCTGAATTGGAATGTCGCGCCTATCGCGTACTCAGGAGTCACCATGTCCTACCTGCGCACCTTTGCTCCGTGGATCGTCTACGCGCTGGTTCCCGGCTCGTACTGGCAGTGGGCGGCGCTCGCCGCAGCCGTGCTCGCGCTCGCCGAGCTGGTGGTGCGCAGGCGGAGTGGGGCCACGTTCGACGCGCTGATCATCGAGATCGGGACGCTGGCCTTCTTCGTGGGGCTGGCCGCCCTGGCGTTCAGCGATCCCGACACCGGATTACACGCCTACTCCCCCGCGCTCTCGCACACCGCGCTGGCACTGATCGCCGGCGTCTCGCTGGCCGTCGGGATGCCGTTCACCCTCGGGATCGCGAAACAGACCACACCACAGGAGGTCTGGACGGAGCCACTGTTCGTGCGGACAGCGTATGTGCTCACCGCGGTGTGGACGGCGAGCTTCGCGGTCGGCGCGGTGCTGCTGGCGGTACTGGCGCACGCCGACACCTGGCCGCGGACACTCGCGCACGCGCTGACGTTCGCGGTGCCGATGGTGTTCACCGTGCGGTACGTCGCCTACATCCAGGCCAAGGCGGCCGCGTTCGACGCTGTGTGAGCCGTTCAGGGCCCCCTACGTCACCGGCTCAGCCGGCGCGGGCGGGCTCCGCGTCGACGGCGGGCTCGGCCGTCGACGCGGTGGCGGTGTGGCGGCCGGTGACCAGGAACAGCACGACGAGGCCGACCGCCAGCCACACATAGGTGTCGCCGACGACGTGTTGCCACCACGCCCACGAGGTCTCCCGGTGTTCGCCGTCGGGCAGGAAGCTGTGCGGCGCGATGACGAAGACCGCGGCCACCACGACCGCCGTCGCGTACCAGCCGCGCGCGCTGGCGATGGGCAGGGTGCGCGCGTGGCAGACGATGGCGAGCAGGGCGGGCGCGATCCACACCCAGTGGTGCGACCACGAGATCGGCGAGAGCAGCAGGGTGAAGACCGCGTTGAGGGCTAGCGCGATCGCGGGGGCGTCGGCGGCCTTGCGCATGGCGGCGACGACGAGCACCAGCAGCAGGGCGCCCAGGACCAGCCAGAGGGCGTCGAAGGGCAGCCCGGTGACGTGCAGGCGGGCCAGCACGGCCTGGATGGACTGGTTGGTATGGAAGGCCGAGCCGCTCAGGCCGGAGACGTTGCCGAGGCCGCCGAACCAGTAGCGCGTGGATTCACCGGGCAGCAGCGCGAACGAGGCGATGGTGGCGACGGCGCCGGTGGCCGCGGCGGTGGCGGCGGCTTTGTAGTCCTTGCGGACCAGGAAGAACAGCACGAACGCGGCCGGTGTCAGCTTGATGGCGGCAGCCAGGCCGATCAGCATGCCGCGCGGGTAGCGGGTCTTGGGCAGCAGGCAGTCGGTGGCGACGAGCACCATCAGCAGCAGGTTGACCTGGCCGAAGTCGATGGTCGAGCGCACCGGTTCCAGCAGCATCGCGGCGGGCAGCGCGCACGCGGTCACCAGCAGCGCGGCCTGGCGGTTGTCGCGGTGGTAGCGCCGGGCGACGAGGAACAGCGTCCAGGCGAGCGCGGCGATCGAGGCCACGACGTAGAGGATCTTGGCCACTCCCCAGGGCAGCAGCGCGAACGGCGCGAGCGCGATGGCGGCGAACGGCGGATAGATGAACGGCAGGCCGATCCCGATGGAGGTCTTGGGCAGCTGGCCGTACATGTCGGCGCCGTCGCGCATGGCCTCGATGCCGAGGCGATACACCTGCAGGTCGATGAAGCCGCCGGAGTACTGCTCGAACGGCCAGAGCGGGACGCGCACGCACACGATCGAGACGACGGTGAGCAGCACCGGCACCAGCCACCATGCTCGATTGATCGGGCGTGGGGAGGGCTGCCGCACGGGGTGGGTGGTGTCACTACTCATCCGCGGCCACTATACCGACTCACGTGCCGCGCCGCGCCATCGCCCGTCGGCGGCGGTGACCCGCGCAATAGCCAGCGGGATGCCCGATCGGGCTGGTCGGAGCGATGCCGGAGCCGACGGTGCGAGGGGGTCAGTCGCCCCGGTTGTAGCGGGTGAGGAGGCTCGCCAGCGTCGCGACGTCGGCGTCGGTCCAGTCCGCGAAACGGTCGGCGAAGGCCTCGCGACGGCGTTGCTCGGCCGCGCGCGCCACGGCCCGGCCTGCCTCGGTGGCGCGCAGGAGATGGTTGCGCCGGTTACCCGGGTCGACCTCGCGGGTGAGATAGCCGAGCCGCTCGAGCGCGCCGACCTGCCTGCTGACGGTCGACTTGTCGAGCAGGAACTGTTCGGCCAGATCGGTGGCCTGATAGCCGCCGCGCTCCAGGATCAGGTCGAGGATGCTGTAGGCGACCAGGGTGAGCTCGGGGTGCAGTTCGGCCGCGCGGCCGCGGGCGCGGCGGGCGAAGGCGGTGAGCTCGCGCTGGATGGCGGCGATGACCACCACCCAGCTACGGCATGTTGCCGGACATCTGCTGACGCCGTTGCTGATGTGCCTCGGGATGGCGTTCGCCTATCTCGGCGCGTTCCATCAGCCGACGCCGAACCATCTCGAGCTGGCCGTGGTCGGCGACTCACCGCAGGCGATGGTGCTGGCGCAGACCATGAAGGACAAGGCGGGTGACGGGGTCGACATCATCACCGTGCCGACCCGGGACGCGGCGCTCGCGGCGCTCGGCGACCGTGAGCTCACCGGCGCCTACGTGCCCGACGAGCGACGGCCGGAGCTGCTCGTCGCGACGGCGGGCTCCGACACCACCGCGATGGCCGCCGAGGTGGCCTTCCGGCGGGTCTCCGACCATCAGGGCGTGCCGCTGGTCGTCACCGATGTGACCGCGAAGGCGGACGGGGACCCGACCGGGCAGGGGCTGTTCTTCCTGCTGGTCGCGTTGAGCGTGGGCGCGTACGGCAGCGTCGCGGTGATCGGGGCCGCGGGCGCGATGCTGCGGATGCGGGTGCGCGTGGCGATCGGTGTGGTGACCGCGTTCGTCGTGAGCCTGATCGGAATCGTGGTGGCGGGTCCGGTGTTCGGGGTCGTCGACCACGACTACGCGGCGGTGTTCGGGGTCGCCTGGCTCTACAGCGCGGGGATCATCCTGATCGGCATCGGACTGCACACCTTCCTGAAGCGGTGGACGACGCTCGCGCTCATCACGCTGTTCGTGATGCTGAACTTCACCACCTCCGGCGGCGTCTACGGGCCGCAGCTGCAGAACGGCTTCTTCGGTGCGCTGCACTCGTTCTGGAACGGCGCCGACTTCGTCGAGGGATTGCGGACCCTGCTGTACTTCGACACCGCTACCGGGTTCGGGACACGGCTGCTCGGTCTGTTCGCGTGGCTCGCGGTCGGCGTGCTGCTCGTCGTCGTCGCGGGTCGGCACGAGGCCCGCAACACGCCGAAGCCGGTCGGGTCCGCCGCGGTCGAGGAGGAGATCGGCGAGTCGGTCGCCGTCTGACGGACGCGGCAGGAACCTCGCTCGCCGAAAATCGTTGCCGAGGCTTCGGATCCGGGATTCGGGCGCAGGTCAGCGGGTTCGCCAGGGCGTTGCGCGGAAAGGGTCGCGGTATCGCGTAGGGGCGAGTACGGTGTAGCGCGCAACCGCGGCCAGCGTCAGGCGCCGCGTGGGGGTCGAACGCGGAAAGGGTGGGCTGCACCGATGAATCATCCCGGCGCGCAACCTTTCGGCGACCCGATCCCGCTCGAACAGCGCTACACCAGCGCCGACCCGATCGACTGGTGCGGCGCCGAGGTGTATCCGATGTACGCCGAGGCGTTGCCGGCCGGGACGACGGCGGTGCGGTTGCGCGCGGTGTCGGTGCTGCCGCCGCCCGAGGTGTCCGGACTCGGCCTCGGGCTGACCGTGCAGGGCGGGTATGTGCACCTGAACGGGAAATCGTTGCAGGGCGTCGACATCTGGTACGACGCGCTCGCCGACGGGGTCGACATCACGGTCACCGCGGAGGGGCCCGAACCGCTGTTCACCCTCACACCGGTCTGGGCGGTCGGCTCGGGGACCCAGCAGTCCTGGACCGGCAATTACGGCATGGTCATCGACCTGTATCCGGGCGGCTCGTCGACGCTGTGGTGCAGTACCGGTCCCGGCACACCGGATTTCAACGAACTCGTCGTCGAGCTGACCACCTTCCCGGCGCCCGACCCCGCGCCGTTCGTGGCACCACCCTCGTCGTCCGCGGCGCCGTCGATCCGGGCGGCCAGCGCGCACACTCCGTTCGCACCGGTCACCATGCCGCCCACGCCGGCGATCACGGCCGCGATGCTGGCGGCCGGTCCCCCAGCGGAGCACGTGTTCTCGGCGGCCGACGCTCCGCCGGATGTCGCGCCCACCCCGCACCTTCCGGGACCGGCCGCGATGCGGACGGCCGACCACCCGGCGGAAGCCATTTCGGCGGCTGCGATACCGATCGTCGGCGGCCTGCCGACGGCTCATTCCCCGGCTCCGGCCGCACGATCGGCAGCCGAGCCGTCCTCTGCGGCCGCGTCGCAGGCCGCCGGCTTCGGGGCATCCGCGAGATCGGCAGCCGAATCTCCGCCAGGGGCTGCGACGGCCGGTGCACTGTGGGCGGCCGATCCCCGGGGGATGGCCGCAGGACCGGCTACCGAATCTCCTTCGGCAGCCATGATGCCGATGCCCGGTGCCCTTCCGGTGGCCGATGCTCGCGCAACGGCCGAGGGGTGGGCCACCAAACCTCCCTCGATGGCCGCGATGCCGGTACGTGGTGGCCTGTCGACGGCCAGTTCCGAAGCAACGGCCGCACGATCAGTAGCCGAGTATCTCCCTGCGGCCGCAGTGCCGGCGGACAGCTACTCGGGGACGGACAGTTTCCGGATCGGGGACCCGACACCAGCTGCCGAATTTCCGACGGCTGCCGCGCGGCCGACAACCGGCTATCCGGCGGCGGCCTCCGGGCAACCGACCCTGCCTACGCGACAGCCGACTCCGCATCCTGTGGATCCGACACCTGCCGTCGAGGACGGACTTTCCCTGGCACCGGCAGTCCCGCCGCCGTCGACCATCGCGGGGCACCAGGCAGCCACCGCACCGGAACTCATGGCACCCACGATCGCCGGGCGACAAGCAACCAGCCCACCCCCAGACCTGCCGCCGACCACCGCGGCACAGCAAGCAACCGCCGCACCGACACTCATGCCACCCAGCATCGCGGCACAACAGGCAGCCACTGCACCGGCGCTCATGCCACCCACGATCGCGGCACAACAGGCAACCGCCGGACCAGCATTCATGCCACCGACCATCTCGGGGCGACAAGCATCCAGCCCACCTACAGACCTGCCGCCGACAACCGCGGCACAACAGGCAACCGCCGCACCAGCATTCATGCCACCCACCATCGCGGAGCAACAGGCAACCACCGCACCGGAACTCATGCCACCGACCAGCGCCGGGCGACAGGCAACCAGCGCCCCGGCAGACCTGGCGCCCGAGCACCCCGCACCGCGCGACCTCAGGGCGGGGCATCCGGCTCCCCCGCCCCCGGCGATCACGCCGGACCCGCGCGTCGAGACGGCCCCTACGATCGCACCGCCGACCCTGCGCGCACCGCAGGCTTCGGGGGGACAGAGTATCGGGCGGGCGCTCTACGATCTGGGGACCGCGATGAACGAACGGGGCGAACATGATTCGGCGCGCACGCTGTTGACGCAGGCCGCCGAGGCGGGGCACAGTGCCGCGGCCTACGACCTGGGGGTGCTGTTGCTGCGCGATGGTGATCGCGCCGGTGCCGAGCACTGGTGGAAGGCCGCGGCCCACGACGATCCGCGGGCCGCGGCCTCCCTTACCGAACTGCCGCGCTAGCGCGTCTGATCCGCCAGCGCCGACACCGCGCGCGGGCCGACCTCGCGCACCGGAGCGACCTCACGGGACGCGATGTGCGCGGGTCTGCGCCGCGGCGCCGCGAACGGTTCCGCCAGCGCGTTGTCCACGCTGTTGAACACCAGGAAGATGTTCGACCGCGGGTACGGCGTGATGTTGTTCGACGAACCGTGCATCAGGTTCGAGTCGAACAGCAGGGCCGACCCGGCCCGCCCGGTGAACTGCGTGATGCCGTAGCGGGCGGCGAGGAAGGTGATGTCGTCGTTGGTCGGCACCCCGAACCGCTGCTCCCGCAACGATTCCCGGTAGTGCCCCTCGGGCGTCTCCCCCAGGCACGGCACGAAGGTGCGGTGCGAGCCGGGCATCAGCATCAGGCTGCCGTTGAACGGATAGTTGTCGGTCAGCGCGATCGACAGGCTCACCGCTCGTGGGGCCGGCATCCCGTCCTCGGCGTGCCAGGTCTCGAAATCGGAGTGCCAGGCGAACCCGCTGCCACCGAACCCGGGCATGTAGTTGACCCGGGTCTGGTGCAGGTACACCGCCGATCCGAGGATCTGCTCGGCCAGCCCGACGATCCGCGATTCGGCCAGCAGCTCCGCGATCGGCTTGCTGAGCCGGTGCACCTGGAACACCGAACGCACCTGTCCGGCCACCGGTTCCACCACCACCCGGTCGTCACCGTAGAGCACGGGATCGGCGGCGAGGTGGCCGATCTCCGCGCCGAACGCGGCGACCTCGTCGGGGCTGAGCAGGTCGGGGATGACCGCGTACCCGTTGGCGTCGAAGCCGGCCAGCTCGGGCGAGGTGACCCGGCCCCACACCGTCGGATCGGTGCGTTCGATGTGCGGGGCCGGCTCGATCAGCCGGGTCGGGTAGCGGTCGAGCCGATCAGACACGGGCATCCTCCTCGACGATGAGCGGATACACCCCGTTCTCATCGTGTATTTCGCGGCCGGTGACGGGCGGGTTGAACACACACAGCATGCGCAGCCGGGTGCGCGCGTGCACCTGATGACGTTCGTTGCCGTCGAGCAGGTACATCGAGCCGGGGCCGAGCTGGTGGACGGTCCCGTTGTCGAGGTCGAGCAGACTGCCCTCGCCCTCGACCAGCCAGACCGCCTCCACGTGGTTCTGGTAGTGGAACTCGTGGATGGTGCCCGCGTCGATGGTGGTCTCGTGGAAGGAGAAGCCGACGCGGTCCCCGGCCAGCACGATGCGCTTGCTGCGCCAGCCGGGACCCGCCACGTCGCGTTCGGTACCGGTGATCTCGGCGGTGGTGCGCACGATCATGCGGCACCTCCGCACACGGCGTCGATCGAGGCCGACAGGACCGACAGGCCACGGGCGAGTTCGTCGCTGCCGAGTGTCAACGGCGGCAACAGTTTCACCACCTCGTCCATCGACCCGGAGGTCTCCACCAGCAGCCCGTCCTCGAAAGCGGTCCGGCAGACCTTGCCCGCCTGCGACGGATCGTCGAAGACGATGCCGTGGACCATGCCGCGGCCCCGCGTCGAGACCCCGTCGTAGCGGTCGGCGACCGCGGCCAGGGTGCGCCCGACGTACTCGCCGTTGGCGGCGGTGCGCTGGGCCAGGGTGTCGTCGCTCCAGTACTCGCGCAGCGCGGCCGTCGCGGTCACGAAGGCGGGGTTGTTGCCGCGGAAGGTGCCGTTGTGCTCGCCCGGCGCCCACTGGTCGTGCTCGGGCTTGAGCAGCACCAGCGCCATCGGCAGGCCGTAGCCACCGATCGACTTGGACAGCGTGACGATGTCGGGCGTGATGCCGGCGATCTCGAAGGAGAAGAACGGACCGGTCCGGCCGCACCCCATCTGGACGTCGTCGACGATGAGCAGGATGTCGCGCGCGGCGCACAGGCCGGCCAGGTGCCGCAGCCATTCCGCGCGGGCCAGGTTGACGCCACCCTCGCCCTGCACGGTCTCCACGATCACCGCGGCGGGGCGGTCGAAACCGGACGAGCTGTCGTCGAGGACGCGCTGCATCCAGCCGAAGTCCTCGATGGTGTTGTCGAAATACCCGTCGTAGGGCATCGGGGTGGCGTGCTCGAGCGGCACGCCGGCACCGGCCCGCTTGGCGGCGTTGCCGGTGACCGACAGCGCGCCCAGGGTCATGCCGTGGAAGGCGTTGGTGAAGCTGAGCACCGTCTTGCGGCCGGTCACCTTGCGGGCCAGCTTCAGCGCGGCCTCGACGGCGTTGGCGCCGGTCGGGCCGGGGAACTGCACCTTGTAGTCGAGGCCACGCGGGGACAGCACGGTGTCCCGGATGGTCTCCAGCAGTTCGCGTTTGGCGACGGTCGACATGTCGAGGCCGTGGGTGATGCCGTTGCCCGCGATGTAGTCGAGCAGCGCGCGTTTGAGCACGGGGTTGTTGTGGCCGTAGTTCAGCGCACCGGCGCCGGCGAAGAAGTCGAGGTATTCCCGACCCTGCTCGTCGCGCAGCCAGGCGCCCTCGGCGGTGGTGAAGACCGTCGGCCAGTCACGGCAGTAGCCCCGCACATTCGATTCCATGGCCTCGAAGATGCTGGAGTCGGTGGTCGTGATCATCGTCGTTCCTCCTGGCGCTGAGCGGGTGCGATGACATACAGCAGCTCGGCCTCGTGTGAATCGGGGAAATCGTGCGTTTCGAACAGCGAGACGGTGCGCAAACCCGCACCGCGCTCGCGGGCCACCGCGGCGAACAGCGCCTGGGAGGCGGTGTTGCCGGGTGAGATCGTGGTTTCCAGCGTGGTGATGCCCGCGGGGGCCACCGCATCCAGCAGCGTGTGCAGGATGCGGCCGGCCAGGCCGCGGCCACGGAATTCGGCGTCGACGGCGATCTGCCAGACGAACACGGTGTCCGGCGCTTCGGGGCGGACGTACCCGATGACGAATCCCACCGCGCGGCCGTCGCTGTCGGCGACCAGCGAGGTGGCGGCGAAATCGCGACACCACAGCAGGTAGGCGTAGCTGGAGTTGACGTCGAGTACCTGCGAGTCGCGGGCGATCCGCCACAGCTGGGCTCCGTCACCCAGCCGGGGTGGGCGCAGTATCGGTTCGGAACCGAGAACCGCAGGGGCGGAAGCGGATTCGATGGACACGGTGGACGAAGGCATACATCTACAGTGTCGAACCGACTTTGCGGTCTCTGTGTCGAGCTCTTTGCAGTTGTATGACGAGTCTTTTACTACGCTTGCGGATCGAGCCGATAGCCCAGACCGCGCACCGTGACCACGATGCGCGGGTCGGACGGATCGCGTTCGATCTTGGTGCGCAACCGGCGCACGTGGACGTCGACGATCCGCTCGTCACCGAAAAAGCCCTGGTCCCAAACTCTTTCGAGCAGGACGGCGCGACTGAGCACCCGGCCGGGAGTCTCGGCGAGCTCACAGAGCAAGCGGAACTCGGTGACCGTGAGGTGGATCTCGGTGTCGCCGCGGCGGACCGCGCCCGCGTCGGTGGCCAGCACCAGCGGCGCGACCGGGTCGGCGTCGAGCACCGCTTCGGGCGTGACGTCACGATCGGCGGTGATCCGCGCGCGCCGGCGCAGCGCGCGCATCCGCGCGGTGATCTCCTTGATCTCGAACGGCTTGCTGACGAAATCGTCGGCGCCCGCCTCGAGGGCCGCCACGACATCGTGGGTGTCGTAGCGGGTGCTGATCACGATGATCGGCACGTCGTGGTCGCGGCGGATCTCCCTGATGCAGTCGAAGCCGTCGGTCTCCCCACGCATGAGGTCGACGATCATCAGGTCGGGCGGTCCGTCGCTGCGGAGCTGGTCGAGCGCGTCCTCGGGGACACCCGCCTCGGCGACGGCGTATCCCTCGTCTTCCATCGCGCGGCGCAGATCGCCGCGCATCTGGACGTCGTCGTCCACGATCATCAGGTTCGCGCTCATGCCCGTACCTCGCTCTCGCGAGATCCGACCATGACCACGCCGGTGGCCGCGTTCGTCCACCGTTCGCTTCGCTCGCTCATGTGCACATCCTTTGCTGACACGCCGGGCGTGCGCCGGATCACTGCGGGGAGTTCGCGTCCCCAGACCGACACGACATCCCGTCTTCGAGCTCGTTACCGATCCGTTATGTACCCAGACCCGGGGTCGCGTAAACCCGCCGTAACAATTCGCCCGGTCAGCGGGCGATCCGGACGGCCGTCGGGAGCGCTGGTCCGGTGGCATAGTCGAGGCGTGACACCGACCTATGACGACATCGAGGCCGCCGCCGCCAGGATCGACGGGCTGGTCCGCCCGATCACTGTCGCACCGGCCGCTCCCGGCCCGGCACCGCTGACCTTCGCGCTGGAGTTCCTGCAGTTCACGGGCACTTTCAAGGCGCGTGGCGCGCAGAACTTCGTGCGCGCGCACTCGGCGGCGGGGACGCTGCCCGCGGCCGGTGTGACAATCGCCTCGGGCGGCAACGCGGGACTCGCGTGCGCGTGGGCCGCGCGCGAGGCCGGGGTGCCGGCGACGGTGTTCCTGCCCGACACCGCTCCCCCGGTGAAGATCCGTCGATTGCGTGACTACGGCGCCGAGGTCCGCCTGATCGGTCCGGAGTACAAGCAGGCCCTCGCCGCGTGCCAGGAATTCGCCGCGACCAGCGGGGCGCTGTCCTCGCACGCCTACGACCATCCGCTCATCGCGGCGGGCGCCGGCACGCTGATGCGCGAGATCCATGCGCGTGTCCCCGATCTGGACACCGTGCTCGTCGCCGTCGGCGGCGGCGGGCTGTTCACCGGAACCGCCGTCGCCGCACAGCATGTCGGGATCCGCACGGTCGCGGTCGAGCCGGTGGGCAGCCGTTCGCTCCACGCGGCGCTCGCGGCGGGCAGGCCGGTGGACGTCACCGTCGATTCGGTGGCCGCCGATTCCCTGGGCGCGCCGAATGTCTCGGCCATGGCGCTGGCCGCAGCGCAGCATGACAGCGTGCGCTCGGTCCTGGTCGACGACGATCTGATCCGGCGGGCCCGCAGGCAGCTCTGGGACGAGCACCGGATCGCGGTCGAATGGGGTGCGGCGACCGCGTTGGCCGCACTGCTCGACGGCGGTGCGGGCGCGGCGTATCAGCCCGAGCCCGGCGAGCGGGTCTGCGTGATCCTGTGCGGGGCCAATACCGATCCCAGCGATCTGGTGCGCTGAGCGCGGTCAGCGGCGCAGGGCGGTCGGCTGTCCGATCCGGGCGAGCTTGTCGGGGTTGCGCATCGCGTAGAGGCCGGTCACCAGCCCGTCGTCGACCCGGACGGCGATGACCGTGTCGATCGTGCCGTCGAGGCGCAGGATCAGCGCGGGGTGGCCGTTGACCGGCACCGGGGTGACGGTCATCGTGGCACCGATCCGGGGCATGCTGCCCGCCAGCAGCGCCGCGACGCGGTCGGCGCCGACGACGGGCGCGAGCGCGGCCTGCACGACGCCGCCGCCGTCACCGAGGAACACGACATCGGGGGCGAGGATGTCGAGCAGGGACTGCAGGTCGCCGGTTTCCACCGCCCGCTGGAACGCGTCGATCGCGTCCCGGGACTGCGCGGGCGAGACGATCCCGCGCGGGCGGCGCGCGGCGACGTGAGCGCGGTCCCGGTGCGCGATCTGGCGGACCGCGGCGGGCGTCTTGTCCACGGCTTCGGCGATCTCGTCGTAGGGCAGGTCGAAGACCTCGCGCAGCACGAACACGGCGCGCTCGGTCGGTGTCAGGGTCTCGAGCACGAGCAGCATCGCCATCGAGACGCTCTCGGCCAGTTCGACATCGGCGGCGACATCGGGCGTGGTGAGCAGCGGCTCGGGCAGCCACGGACCGACATAGGACTCCCGTCGGCGGCCGAGGGTCCGCAACCGCATCAGCGCCTCCCTGGTGGTGATCCGTACCAGGTAGGCGCGGTGGTCGAGCACCACGCCGAGATCGACACCGACCCAGCGCAGCCAGGTCTCCTGCAGGACGTCCTCGGCGTCGGCGGCCGAGCCGAGCATCTCGTAGGCGACGGTGAAGAGCAGATTGCGGTGGGCGACGAAGGCCTCGGTGGCGGGGCCCGGTGTGCTCGGCGAGGTGGCATACACGCCCATCAGATGCCGACGCCGGGCATTCTGTGACAGCAGCAGGGTGTGGTCCACGTCACGGCGCCAGGGCTGTCACACCGGGCGGGCCCGCGGCATCTCCATGGTCGTTCGCAAGACCCACGATGTGAGGACGAACTCATGGAACCCCGTTTCACCCTGGTGGACAACGAGATCGGCGCGAAATTCGCCAAGCGGTTCGGCAACGCCAGCCTGGTCATCCTGCAGTCGACACTGCCCAAGACCACCCAGGATCTGGTGATGCTGCGCGTCAGCCAGATCAACGGGTGCGGATGGTGCACCGACGTGCACACCAAAGACCTGGCACACGCGGGAGAACCCGCGACGCGGATCAACCTGGTCGCGGCCTGGCACGAGGCGGCGGTGTTCACCGAGGCCGAGCGTGCCGCACTCGCGCTGGCCGAGGAGGGCACCCGGATCGCCGACGCTGCGCGCGGGGTCACCGACGAGACCTGGGCGCGAGTGCGTGAGCACTACGACGACGATCAGATCGCGGCGCTGGTCGCGCTGGTGGCCCAGATCAACGCGGCCAACCGGCTCGGCGTGATCGTGCGTCAGCAGGGCGGATCGTACGTGCCCGGCGCGTACGACATCGTCGCGTCCTGACCCCGAATCGGGCCCTGGATCCGGCGATCCGGGGCCCGTCCGGTCAGCGGACCAGGGCGTTCTTGGCGGCGTAGCCGGACATGGCCGAGTTGAGACCGCGCATGGCCAGGGTGTAGCCGTAGGGCACATAGCGCTGGCCCCAGTGCGCGAGCTGGATGTCGCGCGAGGTGTAGACCCAGTAGCGGTTACGCTCCACGCCCTTCACCACGGCGGTCGCGGCCTGCTCGGGAGTCACCGCGTGGCGCAGGAACAAGCGCATCGCCTTCTGCAGTGCCGCGTTGTCGCGATCGACACCGGCGATGTCGACGCTGTCCACCATCGGGGTGGCCATCGCGCCCGGCAGCACCAGGCTGACGCCGATCTTGTGCCTGCGCAGGTCGAACCGCAGCACCTCCGACACCCCGCGCAGGCCGAACTTGGTGGCGCTGTAGGGCGCGTGCCAGGGCAGACCGAACAGCCCGGCCGCCGAGGAGACGTTGACGATGTGGCCGCCGCGGCCCGCCGCGATCATCGGCGGCACGAACTCCTCGATGATGTGGATCGGCCCCATCAGATTGATGTCGACGGTACGCCGCCACTGCTGGTGGGTGAGCTTGTCGACGGTGCCCCAGGTGGCGATGCCCGCGACGTTCATGACGATGTCGACCCGGCTGACCGCCTCGAAGGTGTGCGCGGCCAGGCCGACGACGGCGGCATGGTCGCTGACGTCGGCGGCGTGCGCGAGATGCACGGTGGCACCGGTGGCGCGCAGCTCGGCCGCGGTGTCGGCGAGCGCGTCGGCGCTGATGTCGGTGAGCACGAGGGCAGCGCCTTTGGCGGCGGCCGCGAACGCGGTGGCGCGGCCGAGCCCGCTGGCGGCACCGGTGATCAGGCAGGTCTTCCCGTCGAACTTCGTCATGGCCCCGACCCTACGGTTCGGTGAACGGATTCGTCTATGGTCGCGTGGCGATCTCTATGGTGGTCCACCCGCCGACGTGGATCCGGCTGCCCGCGCGCAGTTCGACGGCGACCTGGGGCCGGATCGGCTGCGCGGCGCCGTCCAGGCTGGTCCCGTTGGTGGAGCCGAGGTCGGTCACGGTGAGACCGCCCGCCGGGTCCACCCGGATCAGCGCGTGCGCGCGGGACACCCCGATGTCGGCCGGGGCGATGCCGAGGTCGATCTCGGGCACGATGCCCTGCGAGTCCGAGCGTTTGCCGATCAGGAACTGGCTCCCGTGCAACGGGATCCGCCGCTCCGGATAGAAGTCGGGGAAGGCGACGCGCTCGGCATCGGGCCCCTTGTCGGCCTGGACCCTGGTGTAGAACTCGCGGTCGGCGAACACACGGGCCTCCCAGGCCGGCGCGACCCGGTCCCCGCGCGGCCCGTCCGCGCGGACGAGGGTCGGTTCGGCGCGGCGCGGATCGGGCTCCGGACGCGGCGCCGGGGGCAGGGCCGAGTCGTAGCCGCAGACCTCGCAGAACCGGCCGCTGGTCGGCGTCGCGCAGGACGGGCACAGGCGCAGGTCGGCCGGATCCGGCGCGCCGGCACCCGCCAGCGCCGAACCGCACACGTCGCAGTAGTCCAGCGAGCGCGACTGGTGCCCGTCCGCGCAGATCGGCATGTCAGGCACCCTCCGGACGGACCCGCGCGGTCTTGGTCGAGCGGATGTCGAGCGCGAGTTCGTCGGCGGCGGCGACCTGGCCGCGCAGCTTGACGGTGCCGTCGCGGTCGTCGACCTCCACCACGCCGCGCAGCAGCTTGGCGGTGGACTCGTGCCCGGAGGCGGCGGCCAGTTCCACCGCGCGCCGCAGTTTCGCGGTCGCCGTGGTGAGGTCGCCGTTGCGGCGGGCGGCCAGGCCCTCCTGGACGGCCTGGGCCAGTTCGACCTGCCCGGTGTAATGGGCGACACGCGTGCTGATCCGGGTGGACAGGGTGGTGTCGGTGGTCCACACCGCGCGCACCAGCCCCTGGCCGAGCACCTCGTCACCGGCCAGCACACTCAGCCGCGCGGCCAGCTTCTCGCGGCCGGGCGCGGCCGGTTCCAGCTCGATCTGCACGTGGTACTCGCGCTCTTCGGCGGCCCAGGACGAGAGCGGGTACTCCCCCACCTGCGGGCCGGTGTCGGTGCGGCGGGGAGTGAGGTCCTCGAGCACCGGCGCGACCTGTTTGACCATCCGCACCCGCGCGCCCGCCGGGGTCCACACCCGCAGGGTGAGCTCCGGGATGACCCGCGCCACCGAGGACCGCATCATCTTCGCGAAGTCGGCGGACAGGTCCTTCGGATCGGCCACCATGTCGGCGTCGCCGGACAGTTTCGAGGAGATCTTGTGCAGATCGGCGGCCATCCAGTCGTCGCCGACACCGCGGCAGTCGCAGACGAAAAGGCCTTCGGCGCGGTCGAGTTCGGTGGCCAGCTGCTCCGGCGTCTCGTGCTCGTTCTTGCCGTCGGTGAGCAGGATGGCGTGCGCCTGCGCGCCGGGATGCGCGGCGGCGACCTGGCGGGCCAGCGCGAGCCAGGAACCCATGGCGGTGCCGCCGTCGGGCCGCAGCTTGTCCAGTGCGCGCCGGGCGGCGCTGCGATGGGTGCGATCCGCCGGCGCCGACATGGTGCCGGTCGGGTAGATCAGCCGGGCGGCCTCGGTGCCCTCGATGATGGCGAACGCGGTGCCGTCGGGGATCTCGTCGAGCGCGGTCCTGGTGGCGGTGCGCGCGTTCTCGAACTTGCGCTTGTTACCCATCGACCCCGAACAGTCGATGATCAGGATCTCCAGCCGGGGCGGCGGGGTGGCGACGGCGGCCAGTTCGGGGCCGGTGGCCACCGTGAGCACCGCGTCGACCACCCGCGTGCCCTCGGCGAGGAACTCGTTCTGGTCGACGGCGATCGAGATACCTGTGGTCTCGGCTGAGCTCATGACACTCCTGGATCGTGCGGTACGGCAGCGGGCGCGGGCACCGGGGCCAGCGCGACCGTGATGTTGTCGCTGCCGCCACTGTTCAGCGCGAAGTCGGCCAGCGCGCGGGCCGCCGCCTGCGGTGAGGTCTCGACGGTGAATCCGGCCAGGGCGACGGCATCCGGTAGGTAGTTCCACAGGCCGTCGCTGCACAGCAGCAGGGTGCCCGGTTCGGTGACGACCATGCTCTGCAGGCAGTGCGCCGACCAGGGCGCCTCGCCGCCGTCGGCACCGAGCCAGCGCAGCAGCGTGTGCGCGCGGGGATCGTGCATGGCGGCGTCCTCGTCGAGGGCGCCCGCGTCGACGAGGGCCTGGGCCCAGGAGTCGTCGACACTGAGCCTGCGCGAGGCGGTCGGGTCGCCAGCGGCCAGCCAGAACGCCCGGCTGTCACCGACAT
Source organism: Nocardia sp. NPDC003269 (assembly GCF_042888005.1). NCBI lineage: Bacteria > Bacillati > Actinomycetota > Actinomycetes > Mycobacteriales > Nocardiaceae > Nocardia > Nocardia sp. NPDC003269. The sequence continues at coordinate 1,975,777 of NZ_JBIAPA010000002.1, read as the reverse complement.
TGGCGACGGTGATCTCGGTGCCCTCGGCGGTCGTGCGCACGATCGCCGACACGTAGGTGCACGAGGGCGCGTACTCGCTGCTGCGCGACATCCCGCGCACCGCCGCGGTCGCGGTCGCCAGGCCCGCCATCACGCTGTCGCGGGCGGACCGGCCGTCGGCGAGGGCGGCCAGCGCGGCGTCGACGCCGGAGCGGGCCGCGGTGCCGGAGGCGGCCTGCGGGTCCTGCGAGGTGGAGACGCCGTCGCTGACGACGATCACCCGGGTGCCGTCGCCGTCGCGGACGGCCGCGGCGACGGCGTCCTCGTTGCGCGCGTGGCTGATTCCGCGGTCGGTGAGCAGATACACCGCGCCCAGATCGTCCTCGAACCGGTCGGGCACCGGCTTCGGGCTGCCGCACTGCACGCAGAAGCCGCCCTCGTAGCGGCGCTCACCGCAGGTCGAGCACTGCGGCACCGCGGCCGGATCGTGCACCGGGAGCGCGACCTTGCGCACGCCGAGTTCCCGCCCGCACCCCTCGCAGAAGCGGTGCCCCGCCCTGGCCGACCCCGCGCAGTCCGGACACCCCGGCGCGCTCACAGCGTGGTCCTCGGCCGCACCGCGTTGGCCTGATCCACCAGCACGAACCGGGTCCACATGTCGTCGGCTTCCCGAGCCAATGTCCGCAAGCATCGTTCCAACCCCGTCCGCACTCCCTGCTCGGTGAATTCCACGTCCAACAGCTTGCCTGGCGCCCTCGGCCGCTGTCCCGACCGGATCCAGTTCAGCGCCGCCTCCAGGACCCGCATGCGCACCCGCGCGGTCCGCGTCCGCGAGTCCAGGCTGAGTCGTTCGACCCGCTCGCCCGCCTCCCGCAGCAGCGCCTCGTCCAGCTCGGCGGGCGCGCGGTCGGCCAGCAGGGTCTCGACGGCGGAGACCCTGGCCTCGGTGAACATCGACGAGCTGCGGTCAACCTGGTCGAGCACCGCGACGGCGCCCGTCCGGTCCGCGCTCGCGCGCCGCAGCCGGGCCGCGCCGAAGGCGCCGGACAGATAGGTGTGGTCGGTGCGCCACACCAGCTCGTAGAGCGCCAGCGCGCGATCATGCTGTGCCGCAACAGCTTCGGTCTGGGCCGCGCCGAGTTCCAGCGCCGCCGCCAGTGCCAGTTTCGGCGCGGGCTCGCCGGGCAGTGCGGCGTAGACGGCCTCGAAGTCGGCGGCGGCCGTGGCGTACTCGCCGGTCAGCAGCGCCGCCTGGGCGCGGTACCAGACCCGGCGCCAGTCGTATTCCAGGTCGATGTCCAGCGCGGCCAGGCGGGTCAGCGCGGCCTCGGCGTCGCCTGCCTCGAGTTCGGCGCGGACCAGGCGCAGCGGAATCTCCACCGACTCACCCGATCCGGTGACCACCGCGCGCAGCCCGGCCGTCAGCGCGGCCTCGAGTTCGGCGGGGGTGGCCGCGTCGGTGGTGGCCAGCAGGGCGGCGCCGCTGTCGGCGGGATCGACCAGCGGCGCGGGCAGGCCGGCGATCAGCGCGGCAGGCTCCGGGGTGGCGCTGTCGATGCCGAACACCGCGCGGGCGGGACCGAACGAACTCGACATGCCGGGCCGCGGGACCCCGTCGCCGGTGGCCAGTACCTCCCGCAGGACGCCGGTGAGCTGATCGGCCATCTCCGCCATCGATCCGAAGCGGGCCAGCGGGTCATCGTCGGTGGCGCGCAGCAGGAATCGGTGCAGGGAGTCGTGGCGGGCGAGCAGGGGCTCGGCCTCGGGAGCGGGCAGCGGGCCGAGTTTGCCGTCGACGGAGGCGATCCGCATCATCAGCACGGCCAGCGTGCGGCCCGCGGTGTAGACCTCGGTGGCCACGGTGGGACCGGTCTCGGCGATCTCGGGCGCCTGGTAGCCGATGGTGCCGTAGATCGGGCTCGTGCGGTCGTCCATCGAGATGACGGCGCCGAGGTCGATCAGCTCGAGCCGTTCCTCGGTCTGCATCACGTTGTCCGGCTTGAAATCGCAGTAGGCCCAGCCACGCGCGTGCAGGTAGCCCAGCGCGGGCAGCATCTCCAGCACGTAGGCGATGGCCTGCGCGGGCGGCAGGTAGCGGTCGTGCTCGGCGCGGTAGGCGCGCAGGATCTGCTTGAGCGAGGTGCCACCGACATAGGCCATCACGATGTAGCCGACCGGATCACCGTCGGCGTCGGCATGTTCGGTGAAGTTGTGGATCTTGACGATGTTCGGGTGGTCGACCTCGGCCAGGAAGCGCCGCTCGGCCACGGCCGCCGCGAGCGCGTCCGGGTCGCCGGTGTCGATCAGGCCCTTGAGCACCACCCAGCGCCGGTTGACGCGATGGTCGACGGCCAGATAGATCCAGCCCAGCCCGCCGTGCGCGAGCGCGCCCGCCACCTCGTACTGACCGCCGACGAGGTCGCCGGCGCGCAGGCGGGGCACGAAGGAGTAGCGGGTGCCGCAGTGCGGGCAGAACCCGGCGGTCCGGCCTGCCACACCGTCGTGGCTGCGGCCGACGGGCTTGTCACAGGTGCCGCAGTACCGGTCGGATTCGGGGACCTGCGGGTCGGCGAGCACCGCGGTGGCCGGGTCGACGCGCGGAATCGGCGGCACCTCGACCAGCCCGGCGCCGAGCCTGCCGCGCGCGGCCGAGCGGGCCGACCCGGACCGGTGGGTGCGCACCGAGCGGCTCGAGGTGCGGCCACTGGCGCTCACCGTCGGCGCGGACGGGCTGTACACGGGGGTCGCGGTGGGCGCGGTACCGCAGGTGTCGCAATACCCGTCGACGATCGTTCCGCCGCAGTCGGGTTCGGCGCACGCGCCCGGGGTGACGGGCGGGGGCGTCGCGCCGTTGCGCGGCTGGGCCGTGGTCCGCGAGGACCGGCCCGCAGCGGACGGCGACACCGCGCTCGGCGGCGGCGCGCTCGCCACCGGGGCGGTGCCGCAGAGGACGCAATAGCCGTCCTCGACGGCGCCGCCGCACCCCGGTTCACTACATGTCATGCTGTCCGCCCCGCTTTCTCCCCGATGATCGAACGATAGTCGGCGACCGCCCGGGTGACCGCGGCCAGATCGCAGGGCGTACGGCCGAGCAGGCCGGCGGCGATGCGATCGGCGGCGAGGACGTCGCGGTCCTCGCTCACCCCGAGCCGGGACGCCTTGGCCCGGTAGGCCGTCAACCGGCCGCGTAGTTCGGCGCGCCGGTCCAGCAGTCCGCGCGCCAATTCCTGTCGCCGCGTCGCGGTGTCGACGGCCTCGGTGGTGCGCGCCCGCAGCGCGAGCAGATGCTCGACCGTCGGTCTGGTCGGCGGCGCGCCGAGGCCGTCGAGCGCGGCGAGCAGTCGCGCGGCCGGTTCCCCGCCGCCGGGGAGCTCGCCGGTCGCGACCTTGCGCGCGGCGTCGGCGGCGGTCTCGTCGGCCGCGCGTTGCAGCGCGTCGAGATCGGCGAGCCGGGCCCGCAGGTGCGCGACAGCACCGGGCAGGTCGGCGGCGACCGCGAGATACTCGGCGTGCCGGGCGGATTCGGTCTCGATCAGCGCGGTCAGCGAGGCGAGCGCGGCGGTGATCTCGCCCTGCCGGAACCCCAGTGGGTCGGTGCCCGCGCGGCTCAGCATCTTCGCCAGCGGTTCGGCGGCGGCGTCGAGCGCGCCGTGCGCCTGCTCGACCCGCTGCTGGAGCGGGGCGAGCGCGCCGAGCACCTGCCGGTCGACCGCCGCCACCTCCTCGGCGAAGGGCGCGACGAACGCGAAGGCGGCGCGCATCCGGTCCAGGGAATCGGCGATGCCGACCGTCACGAGGGTCTCGGCGGGACCGGTGAGTCCGCGCTGCGCCAACGGGATCGGGATCCGGGCGACCTCGTGCGGACGGCCGCGCAGCAGTTCGGTAAGGCGGCCGCGGGCGCGGTCGTCGATCCGGCCGCGACCGCCACGGACCGTCTCGGCCTCGGACAGGATCGCGCGCACCCGGCCCAGGTCCTCCCAGAGCCGGCCGAGCGCCTCCTCCACCGGCGCCCAGCGGCGCGCGGTCTCCCCCGTCGGCGGATACCGGCGCACCAGGGTCAGGCCGGGATGCCGGTCCAGTTCCAGCAGGGTCGTGGTCACCTGGGCCAATTCCGCGGTGCGCGTGGCCAGTTCCCGATCGATCTCGGCGAGACCGAGCAGCGGCCAGGTCATCCGACGTACCGGGGCACCGGCGGGCCCGGCGACGGCCCGAGCACCCCCAGATGCTGCTGGTAGATCCGCTGCCAGGTGCCGTCGGCGCGGGCCCGGTCGAGCACGCCGTTGACGAACCGGACCAGATCGCCGCTGCCCTTGGGCACGCCGACCGCGTAGGCGCCGGTGCCGATCTCGTCGCCGACCAGTTCCAGGTTGCGGTCCTGGGCGACCAGTCCGGCCAGGATCGGCTCGTCGCCGCTGATCGCGTCGACGGTGCCCTGCTGCAGGGCGACCAGGCAGTCGGTCCAGTTGGTCACCCCGAGCACGGCGGGCGGCGTTGGCAGCGCGAACAGCGGCGCGGCCGCGGTGGTGCCCTTGGTGACGCACACCCGCTTGCCCGCGAGCCCGGACGCGGTGGTGATGCCCGAGCCCTTCGGTGCCGCGATGCGTTGCGCCGCACGGTAGTACACGCTGGAGAAGTCGACGTCGCGGCGCCGTTCACAGGTGGCGGAGAAGGTGCGCACGATCATGTCGACCTTCTTCTCCTGCAGCAGCGGGATCCGGTCGGCCGCGGCGACGGAGCGCAGTTCGATCTTGTCCGGGTCACCGAACAGATCGCGCGCGATCTCCCTGGCCAGATCGATGTCGAAGCCCTCCAGCCGTCCGGTGGACGGGTTGCGGAAGCCGAACATGTAGGTGTTCTGGTCGACGCCGACGCGCAGCCTGCCGTTGGCGACGATCGCGGCCATCGACGAACCGGCCGGCATCGCGCCGGGACGCGGTTGCGCCGTCGGCGCCAAAGTCGCCTCGGTGTCACAGGATCCGGTGCCCTCCGCGGCGGGGGCCGCGGTGATGGCCTCCGCGCCGGGGATCGGCGGGGCGACGGCGGTGGCCGGGATGGTCGACGGCGCCGGGGCGTCGCCGCAGCCGGCGACCAGGACGGCCACCGCGGCCAGGACCACGGCCAGAAGGGGACGCCGGGTGCTCACAGGAACTCCTTCAATCGGGGCCACAGGCCGGTGACCACCGCGCCCGCCGCGGCCAGCAGCAGGAGCAGCGTGCCGAACGGGCTGAGCGTGAAGGTGGTTCCCGCGGCGTCGACGCCGTCGCGCAGATCGGTGCGGGCCTGGGCCAGCGCGTCGCGCAGTTCGCGGTCGAGCCGGGCGAAGCTGGTGGCCGAGCTGTCGGGACCGGTGCCGATGGCCTGGGTGACGGCGCCCGCGTAGTCGGCCTTCTCGTAGGCGGTGCGCTGGGCGTTGTGGCCCGCGTTCCAATTGGTCAGTGCCCGAGCCGCTTCCGAGTCGCCCGCACCGGCCGCGGTGAGCCGCTGTTCGAGGTCGCGGGTGTGGGTGTGGAAGGCGTTCTCCGGCGCGGTGATGTCGCCCCGGGTGATCAGGGCGAGTGTCTCGTCGGTACGGGCCTGCTGGGCGAGGATGCGCGCGCTCGCCAGGTTCTCCACCCGCGCGCCCGCCCCGGAGTCGCCGGTCTCGAGCAGTTGCGCGGCGGTCAGGGTGGCACCGGCCGACCACACCAGCGCCAGCAGCGCGGCCGCGGCGGCCAGGGCCACCCCGGGGTTCACCAACCGGTTGGTGCGGCGCAGCAACAGCACCGACCCGGCGCCACAGGCGACGAGGACAAGCAGCAGGAGCACGATCGAGGTCAGCGGCAGCGCGCCGATGCGGTGCTGGTCCTCGCGGACCGCGGCGAAGCGGGCCTGGTTGAGCTGTTCGGCGTTGGGCAGCAACGAGGTCTGCATGAGGTCGGAGGCCTGCCGCAGATACGCCGAGCCGACCGGGAAGCCCTGGCGGTTGTTGGCCCGCGCGGTCTCCACCAGGCCGGTGTAGGTCGGCAGGTCGGCGGCGATGCGGGCCACGATCGCCCTGGTCTGGGCATCGGTGGCGCCCGAGGTCGCTTCCGCCAGTGCGGCAGCGGCTTCGGCGAGCGCCTGCTCGTAGGTGTCGCGCACCTGGGGAGATTCGACGCCGCCGGACAGGAACGCCGTCGCCGCACCGGCGTCGGCGGCCGAGAGCGAGACGTAGAGGCTCTGCGCCGCGAAGGCCAGCGGCTCGGTGCGGTCGAGCACCTGCTCGGTGCGGCCGATCTTGGCGTCGAGCTGCTGTCCCACTGTCGATCCGGCGATCAGGCAGGCCACCGTGGTCACCACGAGGACCGCGCCGATCACACCCGGTGTCGTCGCGGCGAAACGCCGCACCCACATCCCCGCGTCTCGGATGGTCGCCGGTAGGCGAGATCCCACACCGTCCTCCTTCGTCTCCCCGGGCGGTGTCTTCGATCGCGATAGTACGGGAGGCGCTGGAAGTTCGCCCGGGCGACCGAAACCCGCTGCGCGCGAGCGGATCGGGCATCGATCACCGTGACGAAAGAACGGGGTCCGTCACCGTGAAGTGACGGACCCCGTTCGGGTTCGGGTGGTGCCGGAACTCAGGCGCCGACGGCCTGCTCGCCCGGCGCGACGGTCGTTCCGGTCTTGCTGAACCGCAGGACACCGTCCTCGATCGGCGCCTTGTGCATCAGCGTGCGGTCGCGGTAGTAGTTGTTGACCAGCTTCCAGGCACCGCGGGCGCCCTGTCGCGGCATCGCGTCGTTGCCGCGCTGGATGTAGCCCGAGGTCAGGGCGCCACCCATCAGCGACTCGTCGGCGATGTCCTCGGGGTTGGCGTGCACCTCGTAGGTGGTGTAGCCGCGGTCGCGCATGATGTTCAGCACGCGGCACAGGTAGGCGGCGGCGAGGTCGGCCTTGAGCGTCCAGGACGCGTTGGTGTAGCCGATGATCATCAGGAAGTTCGGGATGTCGGAGTACAGCACGCTCTTGTAGGCGACCGTCTCGTTGAACTTCACCGGCACGCTGTCGATGGACATCGTGATGCCGCCGAGCATCTGCACGTTCAGGCCGGTGGCGGTGACGATGATGTCGGCCTCGAGCTCCTGGCCCGACTCGGTCCGGATGCCCTTCTCGGTGAACGTGGCGATGCGGTCGGTGACGATGTCGGCCTTGCCGCTCTTGAGCACCTTGAACAGGTCGCCGTTGGGCACCACGCACAGGCGCTGGTCCCACGGGTTGTAGCTCGGGGTGAAGTGGCGCAGGTCCACGTTCTTGCCGACCTGCAGGCGCACCTGGGCCAGCATCAGCTTCTTGGCCAGCTCGGGGTTGGTGCGGGAGAGCTGGAAGCTGGCCCGCTGCAGGGCGATGTTGCGGGCGCGGCCGATCTTGTAGGCGATCTGGTCGGGCACCCGCGACTTCTTGAGGCCGATGGCGACCGGGTCGTCCGAGGGCAGCGCCTGGATCCAGGTGGGCGAGCGCTGCAGCATGGTGACGTGCGCGGCCTTGTCGGCCATCGACGGGATCAGCGTGATCGCGGTGGCGCCGGAACCGATGACGACGACCTTCTTGCCGGTGTAGTCCAGGTCCTCGGGCCAGTGCTGCGGGTGCACGATCCGGCCCTGGAAGTCGTCCTGGCCGGGGAAGGTGGGCTGGTAGCCCTCGTCGTAGTTGTAGTAGCCGCTGGCGCCGACGAGGAAGTTGGCGGTCCAGGTCTCGGTCTCGCCGGTGGCCTCGATCAGGGCGGTGACGGTCCACAGCGCGGCGGCGCGGTCGAAGTCGGCGGTGACGACCTTGCGGCCGAAGGTGATGTGGTCGGTGACGCCGTATTCCTTCGCGGTGTCCTCGACGTACTGGCGGATGCTGGCGCCGTCGGCGAGCACCTTCGTGCCGATCCACGGGCGGAAACCGAAACCGAAGGTCAGCATGTCCGAGTCGGAGCGGATGCCGGGGTACTTGAACAGGTCCCAGGTGCCGCCGATGTTCTCGCGGCGCTCCAGGATCGCGTAGCTGCGTCCGGTCTGCTCGCGGGTGAGGTGACAAGCCGTGCCGATTCCGGACAGGCCCGCGCCGATGATCAGTACGTCGACATGCCGCGTCATTGAGGAAACTCGTTTCGTAGGGTCGTCGCCGCCCGGGCACCGTCGCCCGAGCCTCCGCCGAGGTTACGTGTTTCGCATGGTTACGTCTAGTTCGGTCGGGCCACGTCATGGCGTGTCGGGTGTTGCGCGCACGGTGATCCGAATCCGTGACGCCGTCGCCTTCGCCGGTCAGAGTCGAGGACGGATTCCCCTCCCTACGACGAAAAGGCGGACATGACCGAGCGCGGACTGTCGTTCCACTGGTTCCTGCCCACATACGGCGATTCGCGCGGGCTGGTCGCCGGCGGACACGGCAGCTTCATGTCCGGTGATCGCCCGGCCACCCTGCGCTACCTCAACCAGCTCACCGCGGCGGCCGAGGACAACGGTTTCGAGGGCGTGCTGACCCCCACCGGCGCCTGGTGCGAGGACGCCTGGCTCACCACCGCCATGCTGGTGCAGACCAGCGAGACGCTGAAGTTCCTGGTGGCGTTGCGCCCCGGCCTGATCAGCCCCACGCTGGCGGCGCAGATGTCGGCGACCTTCCAGCGCCACTCGGGCGGCAGGCTGCTGCTCAATGTCGTCACCGGTGGCGAGCCGCGCGAACAGCAGGCCTACGGCGACTTCCTGGACAAGGCCCAGCGCTACGCCCGCACCGGCGAGTTCCTGCACATCGTGCGCGAGCTGTGGGAATCGACCGAGCCGATCAGCTTCACCGGTGAGCACCTGCGGGTGCGCGACGCGCTGCTCAGCGCTCGGCCCGACCCGATTCCGCCGGTCTTCTTCGGCGGCTCCTCCGGCCCGGCGGGCCCGATCGCGGCGCGCTATGCCGACACCTACCTGACCTGGGGTGAGCCGCTGGACGCGGTGGCGAAGAAGCTGGACTGGATCCGTGGGCTGGCCGCGATCGAGGGCCGCACCGTCGACTTCGGTCTGCGCATCCACGTGATCAGCCGCGACACCGCCGCCGAGGCGTGGGCCGAGGCCGACCGGCTGCTGGCGGGCATCGCGCCGGGTGAGATCGAGCGGGTGCAGGCGAGCCTGGCCAAGAGCGAGTCCGAGGGCCAGCGCCTGATGGCGCAGCTGCACAACGGGCGCACCGACGGCCTGGAGATCGCCCCCAACCTGTGGGCCGGGGTCGGGCTGGTCCGCGGCGGCGCGGGCACGGCCCTGGTCGGGTCGCACGCGGAGGTGGCCGAGCGGCTGCTCGAGTACGCCGCGCTCGGGATCGACCACTTCATCCTGTCCGGGTATCCGCACCTGGAGGAGGCGTACTGGTTCGGCGAGGGTGTGCTGCCGATCCTGGAGCGCAAGGGCGTCTGGCGGCATCCGTCGCGGCCCGCCGCGGTGCCGGTGGTGGCACCGTTCACTGCGGCGGCCAGCAGCTGAGACGGCACGGTCAGCGCGCCGCGCCGAACCAGCGGGGCAGGTGGACCAGCAGGTCGTGCTGGTCCACCCCCGCCCAGGCGACGTGGCCGTCGGGGCGCAGCAGCACCGCGGGGACGTCGAGTTCCGCGCTGACCTCCACCACATGGTCGACCCGGTCGGCCCAGCCCGCCACCGACAGCCGACCGGTCTGATCGAGCAGCACCCCGCGCCCGGCGTGCATGCGGTCGTAGAGGCGCCCGTCCGTCAGCGCGATGTCGCGCAGCCGCTTGCCGAGGAGCTCGTGCCCGTCGCCGACGTCGTAGCGGATCCCGATCGCGACGATCTTCTCGATCAGGTACCGGTTCACCTCCTCGAACTCCATCAGCTCCGCCAGCAGCCTGCGCACAGCCTGCGCGCCGGGGTCGAGCGAGACCAGCGCCATCTGCGCACGGGTGTTGTCCAGGACGTCGGCGGCCACCGGACGACGTTCGGCCTCGTAACTGTCCAGCAGGCCGGTCGGCGCCCAGCCCGCGACCGCCGCGGCCAGTTTCCAGCCCAGGTCGACCGCGTCCTGCAGACCCAGATTCAGGCCCTGACCACCCAGCGGCGGATGGATGTGCGCGGCGTCGCCCGCCAGCAGGACCCGGCCGACGCGATAGCTCTCGGCCAGCCGGGTGGCGTCACCGAAGCGCGACAGCCAGCGCGGCGCGTGTGCGCCGAGGTCGGTGCCCGCGGTGGCCACCAGCTGCTGTCGCAGCTCCTCGAACGACGGCGGAACGGTCCGGTCCGCGGCGACACCGGCCGCGGGCACGACGACGCGGTACACGCCGGCACCGAGCGGCATGGCACCGAAGCGCAGCTGTGTCTTGCGCACCTCGGCGTTCACCGCGGCCAGCGTCTCCGTGGACGCGGTCAGCCGCAGCTCGCCGAGGAGGGTGTCGACCCGGCTGGGTTCACCGGGAAAGGCGACGCCGAGCAGCTTGCGCACCGTGCTGCGGCCCCCGTCGCAGCCGACGAGGTAGCGCGAGCGCAGCCGCGTGCCGTCGGCCAGCTCGACATCGACGCCGTCCTCGTCCTGCGTCAGCCCGACCACCTCGGCACCGCGCCGGAGCTCCGCACCGAGGGCCAGCGCGTGCTCGGTCAGCAGTCGCTCGGTGACCGGCTGCGGGATGCCGAGCACGTACGGATGGGTGGTGTCGAGGCCGGTGGGCTGGGGTTTCCCGATCCCGGCGAAGAAGCCGCCGAGCGGGTGCGTCGTCCCCACGGCGAGGAATCGGTCCAGCAGGCCGCGCTGCCCCAGAATCTCGAGACTGCGAGCGTGCAAGCCCATCGCACGCACCACCGGGGTCGGCGCCGGATCCCGGTCCAGCACCAGCGTCCGGACGCCGTGCAGCCGTAGCTCGCCCGCCAGCATCACCCCGGTCGGTCCGCCGCCCGCGACGATCACGTCGATCATCAATGCCCCCTTGTTTTCGCTGGTCATGACTTCGGCAGGCGATTGTGCAGGAGGACCGGGGTCTTGCCGCAAGCCCCGGGGTGGGTTATAAATTGAGTGTGGCAAGGGGTGGTTTTCCCTCCTTGCCATTGGTTTGTCCGCACCCCGGATGTCTCCCCGGAGCCGTGCGCATCGCCCCCAGCCACCCTCGGCCACGGCACGGTTGCGCCGTCACGATGGCAGTCGATGCATCTTTGCGGCCACTGCTGGTGACCGCTGATTCCTCCTGCCGACACCGCCGAATATGCCCGGGACCGCGCCGACTCTCGTCCACCACGAAACCGCCATACTTCGTGCACTGCCTGCGGCGATACACGCAGTGCATCGCACAATCGCACTCCCCCAAACGTTTTCGGCAGTGAGTGCACGCGGCGTTCCACGTGAATCAGCCCGTCAGCGCGGGATTCGACTGGATCCCGATACGCTCGGCTCGTGACCCTCACCGTCGGTTTCGATCTGGACATGACCCTCATCGATTCGCGTCCCGGCGTCGCCGTCGCGATCGACACCCTGGCGCGGGAATTCGACCTGCCGATGGTGGGCAGCCACTTCGCCGACCACCTCGGACCGCCGCTGGCCACCCTGCTCGCCGACGCGGGCGCGCCCGACGATCTGATCCCCCATCTGGTCACCCGGTTCCGCGCGCTCTACCCCGATGTCGTCCCGCACATCCCCGCCCTGCCCGGCGCGACGGCCGCGCTCGACGCCGTGCGCGCCGGTGGCGGCCGGACGCTGGTCGTCACCGGCAAGTACGAGCCGAACGCGCGGCTGCACCTGGACCACCTCGGCTGGGAGGTCGACCGCCTCGCCGGCGATCTCTGGTCCACAGCCAAGGCCGAGGTCCTGCGCGCCGAGTCCGCGGCGGTCTTCGTCGGCGACCACGCCGGTGACATGCGCGGCGCGAAGGCGGCCGACGTCGTGGCCGTCGGCGTGACGACCGGCCCGTACGACGCCGACGGCTTGCGGGCCGCCGGCGCCGACGTCGTCCTCGACGACCTCACCCAATTCCCCGGCTGGCTGGCCGGTTTCGCGGCCGGTCGGGGCTAGGCCACCGGAACCGCCTGCCCGCGACGGGGTTTCCCGGCCGGAACCCCCGCGTGATCCCGGCCGTTGTCGTGACATGTCGACCGACCCCTACTGGAATCACAACACGCAGTACCACCCCTGGATCCTCGATCAGGTCCCGGCCCACGCCCGCACCGCGCTCGACATCGGGTGCGGCGACGGCCTGCTCGCCCGCAAACTCGCCACCCGCTGCGACGCCGTCCTCGGCGTCGATATCGACGACGAGGTCATCGCCACCGCGCCTGCCGCCCCGAACGTGCATCTCGAACAGGCCGACTTCCGCGATCTCGACGACACCTTCGACATGGTCACCGCCGTCGCCACCCTGCACCATGTTCCCGTCCGCGACGGCGTCGCCGCCCTGCGGCATCTCGTCGCCCCGGGCGGCACCCTCGCGGTGGTCGGCCTCTGGAAGATGCACCCCCTCACCGACATCCACTATCTCCCACTGCTGCCCGCGATCCGCGGGCTGGACTGGTGGCGCCGCGACGCGCTGGGCGGCCCGAACGCCACGGTTCGCGACCCGCGGGAAACGCTGGCCGAGATCCGTGCGGTGACCGGGGAATTGCTGCCGGGCGCGCAGATCCGCCGTCGCCTCATGTGGCGGTACACCCTGGTCTGGCGCAAGCCCGGTCAGCCCCGATAGGCCGCCACCAGACCGCCGTCGACGATGATGTCCTGCCCGGTGACATAGGACGCCTCGGCCGATCCGAGGAAGGCGACCAGGGCGGCGACCTCCTCGGCCGTGCCGAACCGGCCCGCCACCACCCGGCCGGCCGCCACGGCCGCGAAGTCCTCGGTCATCGCGGCCGCGGACATGGGGGTATCGATATAGCCGGGGCTGATCGAATTCACCCGGATCCCGCGCGGACCGAGTTCGGTGGCCAGGGTGCGGGCAAGGTTGTGCACGGCGGCCTTGGTCGCGGCGTAGAGGGTGAGCGCGCTGTCGCCGCGGTGCAGGGTCCACGACGCGTTGAGCACGACCGAACCGCCCGCGGCCAGCAGCGGCAGCGTCTTCTGGACGGTGAAGAAGACGCCTTTGACGTTCACCGCGACCGCGTGGTCGAAGACCTCCTCGGTGATCTCGGCAAACGGCGCGAAGGTGCCTGCGCCCGCGTTGGCGAAGACCAGATCGAGCCGCCCGAAGCGGGCCGTGAGCGTGTCGGTCAGCGCGTCCAGTGCGTCGAGATCAGCCGTGTCGGCGGCGATTCCGGTGGCCCGCGGTCCCAGGTCGGCGGCCGCGGCGCGCACCCTGTCCTCGGTGCGGCCGGTGACGATCACCTGGGCACCTTCGGCGATCAGCCTGCGCGCGGTGGCCAGGCCCATGCCGCTGGTGCCGCCGGTGACGAGGGCGACGCGGTCGGTGTAGCGATTCATGCGAGTCCTTCGGTGAGATGGTCGGCGACGGTGCGCAGCCAGGCCGACCGGTGGTTGCCGACGAGGTGGTCACCGCCGGGAATGCGGAGGTAGCGGCCCTGCGGTGCGGCGCGGGCCAGGGCGGCGCCGTCGGTGACGCCGGGGATCACGTCGTCGGCGCCGTCGACCACCAGCAGCGGGCAGCGCACGCGCGGTGCCAGGTCGGTGAGGTCGACGGTTCCCGCGAAAGCCTTGGCGGCGGTTCGCGATCCGGCCCGGCGGGTCATCAGGTCGCGGACGGGGTCGGGCAGGTGCCGCCAGTCCAGCCGGTAGGGTCCGCTCACGGTGGCGGCCACGACGATGCGTGGGTCGCGGGCCGCAGCCGCCGCGACGTAGAAGCCGCCGAGGCTGAGACCGACGACGCCGACCCGTGCGACGCCCAGGGTGTCGATCGCCGCGGCGACGACCGCCGGGTAGTCCCGGTCCAGCGCCGAAGTGGCGACGGCGGCCCCCTGCGCTGGGCCGTCCATGGCGAGAACCCGGAGGCCGCGGGCCACGAGCGCGTCGGCGAGGACATGGAATTCGTCCTTGCTGGAATCGAGGCCGGGCACCACGATCACCGTGCCGACGGCGGCGGGACCGCGCAGGATGCCCGTGAAACCGGGGCCGCTACACCGCCGGGTGGTCGGATCCAGCAGGGAGTAGCCCTGTTCGGCCGCCGAATCCGCGGCGGCAGCGGCGGTGGCGTGGCCGTCGTCGGGCACCAGCGTGGCCAGGTGCGACCAGCGGGCCGCCAGGAGCAGGTGGTGGCCGCGCGTGATCGCCGAGCCGGGGGCATTCCGGTGGCGGTCGGCGGCCGCTACACAGGTGGGCGCCCAGTCGGCGGGCGTGCCGATATCGGCGCAGATCCGCCGGTAGTCGTGCGGATCGATGCCCGCCGCGGTGGCCCGGCTGAACAGGGCGTCGACCAGTTCGGCGCTCATCGGCCCGCGCTCGTGGTCAGGACGGCCTTGCCGCGTACCCGGCGTTCCCGCAGGTCGACGAGCACGCGCGCGGTTTCGGACCAGTCGGCCACCACGCCGATCTCGGGATGCAACCGCCCCTCGGCGACCAGCCGCACCAGGGTGGCGAGATCGCGCCCGTACGGTCGGCCCGCGTAATGGAAGTGGCGGATCGTCGCGTTCTCCGGCCCGGCGAAGAAGTCGAAGAAGTTCAGCGTGACCGGGGTCCGACTGGCTTGCCCGAACCAGATCAGGGTGCCACCGGGCCGCAGCAGCGCCAGGCTCGCGGCCGTCGCGGCACCGCCGGTCGACTCGAGCACGAGGTCGAACGGGCCTGCCGCGTCGGCGATCTCGTGCACCACCCGGGTCGCGCCGAGCGTGGACAAGTGTTCGCCCCGTTCGGGCGTCGCGGTGAGGACGGTGACGTCGGCGCCCGCGGCGGCGGCCAGCTCGGTGACGTAGTGGCCCACCCCGCCGGAGGCCCCGGTCAGCAGGATGCGCGCGCCCGCCACCGGGCCCGCCGCCCGCAGCAGCCGCAGGGCCGTGATCCCGGCCAGCGGCAGGGCGGCCGCCGTCACGACGTCGAGCGCGTCGGGTAGCACGGCGAGCGCGTCGGTGGGCACCGCTACGTAGTCCGCCCAGCCGCCGAGCGCCGGATGACCGACCACCCTGGTTCCCATCGACGGACCCGAGCCGTCGGCCGCCGCCTGCACGACCAGTCCCGCGATGTCCTTGCCCGGCAACAGCTCCGGTCGCGGATCCTCCAGCAGGAACGTCTCACCCCGGTTCGGGGCGAAGGCCGCGACGCGCACCAGCGCCTCGTCGGGCCGCGGCACGGGTTCGGCCGCCTCGGTGAACGCGACCGGCCGCCCCGGGTCGCCTGTCGGAATCAAACGCTGCATGACCCCAGCGAACCGCCGCCCCGCACCGGCCGACCAACAACCCGGCGACGATCCCGACAACGATCGGTTGTCGCCGCTGGCAGTACAGCTCTCCGGCTAGGGTGGACGACTGTGGATCTGGATCTCGCGACGGTGCGCGCGTTCGTGTTCGTCGCCGAGGAACGGCATTTCGGCCACGCCGCGGCGGCACTCGGGCTGAGCCAGCAGGCGCTGTCCAAACGGGTCGCGCGGCTGGAATCGACCCTCGGCGTGCGACTGCTGGACCGCGACCATCAGGGCGTGCGGCTCACCGAGGACGGCGCGCGCTTCCTGCCGGGCGCGCAGGACACCCTCGACGCCAACGATCGGGCCGTCGCCGCGCTGCTCGACGAGCGGCGTCCCGTGCGTGTGGACGTGTGGGGCCACCTCTACGCACCGCTGCGCACGCTCGCCGGGCTCACGACCGCACCGGGCGCGCCGCCGCTGGAACCCGGGCACGGTCGTGACCTGCCCGCCGTCGCCGCGGCGCTCGCGCACGGCGATATCGACGCGGGATTCGGCCGGGTCCATCCCCCACTGCCGCCCGGCCTGACCCATCGGCTGATCCGCCTCGAACCGGTCGATGTCCTGCTCGGCGCGGACCATCCGCTGGCCGCCGCGCCCGAACTGCGCCCCGACCAGCTGCGCGACAGCGTCCTGCACACGCCGGCGACCCTGGACCGCCTCGATTTCCTGGCCCGCTTCGCCGAGCGTTTCGGGATCGGCGAACACCGCGCCGCCCCGAATCTCGGCCTGGCCCCGCTGCTGTCCGCGCTCGCCGCCGATCCCCGCGGCTTCGTGCTGCTGCCCGCCGACGTCGAGACACCCGAGGTCCCCGGTGTCCGCGCGATCCCGCTGGTCGATCCGACACCGCTCTACGCGTGGTCGCTGATCTGGCGCACCGGCCCCGCATCTCCGCAGGTGGACGCCCTGCTAGCCGCCCTGGTGCGGACGGCGGGCGAGCGCCGCTGGCTGGAATACGATCCGGCCGGCGACTGGCTTCCCGCCGCCGACTGACCAGCGCGCGACGGGCGCAACGGTTTTCGGTGCGCCCGTGCCGGGTGATACAGTCCGCCCAGTTTTTGTACGGGGAGGGTTTCGCACAGCGTGACGATGAATCGCACCAGATGGATCGTGGCGGGGATCTGCGCCGTGGTCGTCGCCGTCGTCGCCGTGATCGTGGTGGTCGTGGTGACCAGGGACGAGAATCCGCGCGAGTTCGTGGCCGAGCGCTATCAGCGGGCCCGCCAGCTCGATCAGGTCAACGACGGCCTCGCCTTCACCGCGGCCGCCGCGCCCGCCGCCGTGGCCGCGGCCATCGCGAAGGCCACCGACCCCCGCGATCGCCGCAATACCGGCGACAACCACTACCTGCGCTTCGACAAGGACCTCGTCGCGGTGTCGCCGCACGCGGGCGGTTCGCTGGTGCTGGTCGACAGCCTCGCCAACGGCACCCGCCGCCATCACACGCACACCAGCACCTACGGCTGGAACAGCGGTTCCGCGGCGGGCGACTTCCGCGGTGGCGGCAGCGACCAGGGCGGCAAGTAGTACATCGTCACACAGCACAGGAGGACACACATGCTCGCCGACCTGGCGGCGGACGCGGGTGCCGCGCTCGCCTACTCCGCGGTGGGAATCGTGTTGATGGCCGTCGGTTTCGGCGTCGTCGACCTGCTCACCCCCGGTGATCTGCGCGCCCAGATCTGGCTCGAGCGCAACCGCAACGCCGCGACGCTGCTCGCGTCGAACCTGTTCGGCGTGGGGATCATCGTGGCCACCGCCATCTGGACCTCCGAGGGCAAGATCCTGCAGGCGCTACTGGCGAGCGCGATCTACGGGGTGATCGGCCTGGCCGCAATGGCACTGGCGTTCGTGCTGCTCGACGCGCTCACCCCGGGCGATTTCCGGGCCGTCGTCGCCGATCCGGAACCGCATCCGGCGGTGTGGGTCACGGCGTCGGCGCATGTCGCGGTCGCGCTGGTGGTGGCCGCGGGCCTGACCTGATGCCGGTGCACCGCCTGGCCAGGGCGGCGCTGCTGGCGACCGTGTTCGTCTGCGCGGCCTGCGGTCTGGTGTACGAGCTGTCGCTGGTCACCCTCGGCAGCTATCTGATCGGTGACACCGCGGCGCAGGCCTCGATCACGTTGAGCGTGATGGTGTGCGCGATGGGTGTGGGCGCGCTGGCCGCGAAACCGCTGCGCCGCCAGGCCGCGGCCGCGTTCGTCGCGGTCGAACTGGCGCTGGCCGTGATCGGCGGGCTGTCGGTGGCGGCGCTGTACGCCAGCTACGCCTGGCTCAATGTCTACACCGGGACCCTGGTGCTGGCGGCGGCGGTGATCGGCATGCTGATCGGCGCCGAGATCCCGCTGCTGATGGAGTTGCTCCAGCAGATCCGCAGGCAGGAGGCCAGCGGCGCGGTCGCGGACCTGTTCGCCGCCGATTACGTCGGCGCGCTGCTGGGCGGGCTGGCGTTCCCGTTCCTGCTGCTGCCGGTGTTCGGGCAGATCCGCGGCAGCCTCGTGGTCGGCGTGGTGAACGCCGCCGCCGGACTGGCGTTGGCGTTCTTCTTCTTTCGCACGCAGATGACCCGCACGGCCCGGCGTGTGCTGGTGGTGGCGACGGTCGTCGTCGCGGGCGGG
Organism: Nocardia sp. NPDC003269; assembly: GCF_042888005.1. Taxonomy (NCBI): domain Bacteria; kingdom Bacillati; phylum Actinomycetota; class Actinomycetes; order Mycobacteriales; family Nocardiaceae; genus Nocardia; species Nocardia sp. NPDC003269. Next base: position 1,957,876 of record NZ_JBIAPA010000002.1, on the reverse strand, counting down.
CTCACGAGCACCTATCTCTACGCCGACCGGTTCGAGGCCACCGCCCAGCAGGCGCTGTTCGCGCATCCGATCGTGTGGCAGACCCGCACGCCCTATCAACAGATCGTGCTCACCGAGTCGTTCTCGCCGTTCGGCACCACCGACACCCGGCTCTATCTCAACGGCGGACTGCAGTTCTCCTCGGTCGACGAGTACCGGTACCACGAGGCGCTGGTGCATCCGGTGCTGGCGGGCGCGCATCGCTCGGTGCTGGTACTCGGCGGGGGTGACGGCCTGGCGCTGCGGGAGATCCTGCGGTACCCCGATGTCGCCGAGGTGACGCTGGTCGAACTCGATCCGGCGATGATCGAGCTCGCCCGCGCCGACGAGCGCCTCACCACGCTCAACCAGCGTTCCTTCGACGACCCCCGGGTGCGGGTGGTCACCGCCGACGCGTTCGCCTGGTTACGCGGTGCCCCCGGTCTTTTCGACGCGGTGATCGTCGACCTGCCCGACCCGGACCAGACCTCGGTCGCCAAGCTGTACTCGCAGGAGTTCTACGCGATGACCGCGAACGTGCTGGCGCCCGGCGCCCGGCTGGTGGTGCAGTCCGGGTCGCCGTTCTTCGCCCCGCGCTCGTTCTGGACCATCGACGCCACCCTCCGCGCGGCCGGGCTGCGCACCACGCCGTACCACGTGGACGTCCCGAGCTTCGGCGATTGGGGCTTCGTCCTCGCCGCCGTCGGCGAAGCCCCGGCCCCGGCCCTGCGCTCCCCCGGCCCGCTCCGCTCCCTCGACGACCGCACCCTCACCGCCGCCACGGTGTTCCCGCCGGACCGCCGGGCGGTCGACCCGCAGGTGTCGACCCTCATGCACCCGGTGATCCTGGATCTCCAGCGCCAGGAATGGCGCTGACACTCAGGCAGTTCCGGAACAGGCCAGGTGGGTGCCAACCACGGCGAGCCCCAGGCCGGCCACCGCCGCCGACAGCGCGGGCAGGGGTTCCCGCACCACGCGCGTCGCCGTGCGCCGTGCCGCGGAGACCATGCACTCGACGCGCTGTCGCACCGGCATCCGCTCGGTGGGCTGCGCCTCACCTGGCGCGCGACCACGCAGGCTCCGGCGGAGGACACCGACGAGGGTGAGGACGAGGGCGGTGATCAGCATCGTCTCCTCCTGCCGCTCACCGGGTTCCGGCCGGTGCGGCGGTTGCCGCCCGGCGCGCACCGGGCGCGGTGACGAGGCCGAAGGCGATCAGGCTGTCGGCGGTGTCGCGGATGGTGTCCTCGATCGGGCGCATGGTCCAGCCCAGTTCGCGCCGGGCCTTGTCGGCGCTGACGTTCTCGGTGCGGCCGAGCACCGGGATGGTCAGCCGGACGCTCTTGTCGAACACCGCGACCAGCCGCACCAGCCAGTTCGGCAGCACCCTGGTCGGCACCCGGAAGCCCTGCGGGGCGAATTGCCGGTCGAGTATCGCGGCCAGCTCGCCCATCCACAACGGCTCGTCCGCGCAGATGTACCGATTGCCCACCGCCGCGGGCACTTCCATCGCCAGCCGGTGCGCTACGGCCAGGTCGCGCACGTCGACCGGGGTCCAGCCGGTGCGCACCGAGCCCGGCACATCGCGGGTGAGCAGCCGGCGGATCGGTTCGTGCGAGGTGCTGGTCGTCGCGTCGAGCAGCGGGCCGAGCACCATGCCGGGATTCACGGAGACGAGTTCGAGTCCGCCGTCGAGTGATGCGACGTAGTCCCAAGCGGCACGCTCGGCGAGGGTCTTGCTCTTCTGATACGCCGGAACCCGCTCGACCACCGACCAGTCGGCCTCGGTCCGGACGGCGTCGGTGTCGTGCCCGTAGGCCACCGCGGCGACCGACGAGGTGAGCACCACGCGGCGCACGCCGGCGGCCGCGGCGGCGCGCAGCACCCGCAGGGTGCCGTCCACGGCGGGGCCGATCAGCGCCTGCTCGTCGTCCGGCGGCGCGGACGGGAACGGCGAGGCGACGTGCAGCACGGTGTCGCAGCCCGCCACCGCCTCGGCCCAGCCCGCGTCGTCGTCCAGGGTGGCGGCGACGAACTCGAGATCACCGCCGGTGCGGCGGGCGAGCTCGGTCAGGTGCGCGCGGCGGGCGTGCGCGTCGAGGTCACGCACGGTCCCGCGGACGGCGTAGCCGTGCTCGAGCAGTTCGGCGATGCAGTGGCCGGCCACGAAACCTGTCGCGCCGGTGACCAATACCCGAGTGGTCATGGTGTTCACCCTTCGTCCTTCGGGGGGCGCCCGCCCATCTGAGCGGTGCTCAAATAATCTAAGCACTGCATAGATTTCCTGTCCAGTGCCGATTCCCGCGAGCGTCTCGCTTACGCTCGGAGGGTGAAGCGCACCCGTTACCACCACGGCGACCTGCGGGCCACGCTGATGGACGCCTGCCTGCGCCTGATCGAGAGCGAGGGCCTGGCCGCGGTCAGCCTGCGCCGCGTCGCCCGCGAGGCCGGGGTCAGCAGCGGCGCGCCGTACCACCACTTCGCCGACCGCGCCGCGCTGCTGTCGGCGCTGTCGGTGGACGGCTTCGAGCGGCTCGCCGCCGACCTCACCGCGACCAAGGCCGCGGCGGGCTCCCCGCTCGACGCGCTCACCGCGCTCGCCGAGGCCTACGTGCGGTTCTCCCGCGACCACCCGGCGCAATTCCGGCTGATGTTCCGGCCCGAGCTGTCCCAGCCCGAGAAACACCCCGACGCGGGCGAGGCGGGCGACACCGCCTTCCACGTCCTGGCCGACACGATCGACGAGGCCGTCGCGGCGGGTGTGCTGCCCGCCGACCGCGCCGAGACCCTCACCGTCGCCTGGTGGGGCCTGGCCCACGGCCTGGCCTCGCTGTGGCTGGACGGGCACCTGGTCAAGCGCAGCGAGCAGATGGGCACCACCGCGCCCGCCCTCGTCGACACCATCATGCGCGCCTTCGCCGACCTCGTCGCCGCCCACTCCGCCGACGGCTGACGCGCCATCGCGTATTCCCCCGGCCGAGCCCGCGCGCTCACCTACAGTGGGGTGCACCGTCATCCGTCGTGTGTCACCCGAGCAGGAGAGCCGATGTCTGCCACCGCGAAACTCGATCCCGTGGTCGAAGCGTTCGTCGACGCACTCAACGCCCAGGACACCGACCGCTTCTACGGCGTGCTGACCGAGGACGCGACCATGTCCGACGACGGGGTCGAACGCGACCTCGCCCAGTGGACCGAGGCCGAGATCTTCAGCAGCAACGGCCGGCTGGCGGTCGAGTCGGTCGACGGTGACGGCCTCGAGCTCACCGCCGACTACACCAACAGCCGCTGGGGCTCGATGCGGACCACCTGGCGGTTCGTCCTGCGCGACGGACTGATCAGCCGATTCGAAACCGGACAGGCGTGAACGACCGACTCTTGCTGACCCCGCGCTACGGCGAGTCCTCCCTCGCCGACCTGCTCCCCTCCGCCCTGGCCTGCCTCGGCGTCGACGGCGAGACCGACCGGCTCGGCCTCGATCTCGACGTCGACCACGTGTGCGTGCTGCTCGTCGACGGGCTCGGCGCGCAGGCGCTGGCCGAGCACGCCGACATCGCGCCGTTCCTGTCGAGCCTGCCGCCCGCCACCATGACCGCGGGCTTCCCGAGCACCACGGCCACCAGCCTCACCACCCTGGGCACCGGACTGCCGCCCGGCGAGCACGGCATCGTCGGCTATCTGCTGCGCCTGCCCGAGGAGCAGCGGCTGTTCAACAGCCTGCGCTGGCAGCTCAACGGCGCCGGCCCCAAGATCGACGCCCTCGCCACCTTCCCGCCGGAACGAATCCAGCCGCACCCCACCGTCTTCCAGCGCGCCGCCGCCGCGGGCGTCGCCGCGATCCAGGTCGCGCCCGGCTACCAGGACGGCTCGGGCCTGACCAGAGCCGGGTGGCGCGGCGGCGGGTTCCGGGCGACCTTCTCCGTCGGCGACCTGATCGACGGCGTGCTCGACGCGCTCGGCTCGGCCCCGAAAACCCTGGTCTACACCTACCATTCGGAACTCGACACGACCGGGCACGCGCGGGGTCCCGCCTCGCGGGCCTGGCGCTTCGAGCTCGCCCACGTCGACCGGATCGCCGCCGAACTGGCCGCGCGCCTGCCCGCCCGCTCGGCGCTGATCGTCACCGCCGACCACGGCATGGTCGAACTCACCGAGCGGATCGACTTCGACACCCACCCGCAGCTGTCCGCCGGCGTCGCCGAGCTCGCCGGTGAACCCCGTGCCCGCCACGTCTACACCGCCGACGGCGCGACCGCCGACGTGGCCGGCACCTGGGCGGACGTGCTCGGCGCCGACTTCCTGATCCACACCCGCGCCGCGGCGATCGAGGCGGGCTGGTTCGGGCCGACGGTCACCGCCGAATCCGCCTACCGGATCGGCGATCTGGTCGTGGCGGCGCGCGGGGACGCCGGGGTGATCCGGTCCGGCGCCGAACCGCTCCAGTCGATGATGGTGGGCCATCACGGCTCGCTCACCGCCGCCGAACTGCTCGTTCCGCTGCGGATCCACCGCGGCTGAGACCGACCGCTTAGGCTGGAGCCCACTCGACGCGCACCCGCGCGGCGCGACCCTCAGGAGGAACCATGCACGCCACCACCCGAACCGGTGCCGTCGCCGTCGGCGTCGCGGTGCTGGCGGCACTGGCGAGCGGCTGCGCCGAGGTCGAGAAGGTGCTCAACCAGGGCGGCGACACCACCTGCCGCGACTACATCAACCAGGAGTCCGACACCAAGCGGATCACCATCGCCAAGGCGATGGAGGAGCGCAACGGCTCCGCACCGTCGGGCGCCCAGGTCGACTCGATGATCGTGCAGGTCGACCTGCTGTGCGCGGGCCAGCGCAATATCGACACCCCGATCAAGAACGCCGACATCCCCGGGCTGTTCCTGAACAAATAGCCGACCACGGCGGCGTCAAGCCGCCACGACAGGGCATGCACCGGCGACCTGGTCGTCCTCCGGGAAACGGTGCACACCGCGGTGGCCCAGCTGATAGACAGGAAGGCGCCACCGACGAGCAGGGAGTGAACGTGGGCGCACACGACGACCCGATCGCCGGCTCGCCCAGGCCGGACCGGCTCTCGGACTATCGCGGCGCGCTCGAGAAGCAGTGGAACAAGCTGGCCGCGCCCTCGCGCCCGCTGCACCTGCCCCGCGACACCGGGCCGGTGCGCGAGGAGGTCGCCAAGTCGTGGCAGCGGTCGCTGCACACCGTCGACCCGGCGCAGACCGTCGCCCCCGGTTTCAACGACATCAGCGATCGCTGGTCGGAGTCGCCGCTGCGCAGGCCGGTCACCGAACTCGCCGGTCAACTGCGCGGCATGGCCGAGGAATCCGGCTATCTGGCCGTCGTCAGCGACGAATCGGGCACCATCCTGTGGACCGCGGGCGATCGGACCCTGCGCCGCCAGGGTGAGGCGGTGAACTTCGCGCCCGGCGGGGTGTGGGACGAGAGCCACATGGGCACCAACGGCCTGTCGCTGGCGCTGCACGACGACAAGGCCGTCACCGTCTTCTCCGCCGAACACCTGGTCGCCGCGCTGCACGGCTGGGTCTGCTACTCCGCGCCGATCCACGGCCCCGACGGCCGACAGGTGGGTGTCCTCGATCTGTCCTCCACCTGGGAACGCTCGCACCCGATGGTGATGACCTCGGTGCGGGCCCTCGTCACCGCGGTCGAGACGATGCTGCGCGCCGAGGCGCCGGCGCCCGCCCCCGGCGTCCGGCTCGAATGTCTCGGCGCCGCACGGTTGTTGCGCGACGGCAGGCCGGTGCCACTACCGCCGCGCCAGCTGGAGATCCTGGCCCTGCTGGCGCTCGAACCCGAGGGCTACACGCCCGAACAACTGCACGCCGCGGTCTACGGCGACCGCGCGGTGTCGCTCAACACGCTCAAAGCCGATGTCTCGCACCTGCGCCGGGCCACCCGCGGCGAGATCGCCAACCGGCGCTACATGCTCACCGGTCCGGTGTCCTGCGACGCGGTCGACCTGCTCGCCGCGATCGAGGGCGGCGACCTCACCTCCGCGCTGTGGCTCTACCGCGGGCCGCTGCTGCCCGGGTCCGACCTGCCCGGCGTCGAACAGTGGCGCGCGCACCTGGACGTGGGCATCCGCAACGCGGTGCTCAACAGCGACCGGGCCGAGCACGCCGTCGCCTTCGGCCAGCGCTGCCCCGGCGACATCGCGATCCACGAGCACGCGCTGCTGCTGCTCCCCCGCGACGACGTCCGCAGGGCCGTCGTCACGGCCCGCCTGTACACCGCGCGCCAGGGCTGACCTGGGCGAACTCGCTCACCAACCTCGTACCAACCTTCGCCGACCATAGTGTGTTCCACCACGCAGAGGTCGCGAGGAGCGAGACGCATGATCTACGGCAAACCCGGATCGGATACCGGCATCGTCAGCTATGCCGCCCGATACGACAACTTCATCGGAGGTGACTGGGCCGCCCCCATCGAAGGCCGCTACTTCGACAACACCTCGCCGGTCGACGGGGAGATCTTCTGCGCGGTGGCCAGGTCGACGGCCGCCGATATCGACATGGCCCTCGAGGCCGCGCACCGCGCCACCGACCGCTGGGCCGCGACGCCGGCCGCCGAACGCGCCGACATCCTCACCAAGATCGCCGACCGGATCGAGAACAGCATCGAGCCGCTGGCGGTCGCCGAGACCTGGGACAACGGCAAGCCGGTCCGCGAGACCCTGGCCGCCGACCTACCCCTGGCCGTCGACCACTTCCGCTACTTCGCCGGCGTCCTGCGCGCGCAGGAGGGCTCGATCTCCCAGATCGACCCCGACACCGTCGCCTACCACTTCCACGAGCCGCTCGGCGTCGTCGGTCAGATCATCCCGTGGAACTTCCCGATCCTGATGGCCGCGTGGAAGCTGGCGCCCGCGCTGGCCGCGGGCAATTGCGTGGTGATCAAACCCGCCGAGCAGACACCCGCGTCCCTGCTGTTGGTCGTCGAGCTGATCGCGGACCTGCTACCGCCCGGAGTCCTCAACGTGGTCAACGGCTTCGGCGTGGAGGCGGGCAAACCGCTGGCGCAGAGCCCGCGGGTGGCCAAGATCGCCTTCACCGGCGAGACCACCACCGGCCGGCTGGTCATGCAGTACGCGAGCGAGAACCTCATTCCGGTCACTCTCGAACTGGGTGGCAAGAGCCCGAACATCTTCCTGCCCGACGTGATGGCGGCCGACGACGACTACCTCGACAAGGCCGTCGAGGGCTTCGTGATGTTCGCCCTGAACCAGGGCGAGGTGTGCACGTGCCCGTCACGCGCGCTGATCCACTCGTCGATCTACGACGAATTCCTCGCCCGCTGCATCGCCCGCACCGAGGCCGTCGTGTCAGGTCATCCACTCGACACCGAGACGATGATCGGCGCGCAGGCCGGCAACGACCAGTACGAGAAGATCCTGTCCTACCTGGACATCGGCAGAGCCGAAGGCGCCCGCGTGCTGACTGGAGGGGAAGCACGCAAGGTCGACGGACTGCCGGGTGGGTACTACATCGAACCCACCATCTTCGAGGGTGAGAACACGATGCGGATCTTCCAGGAGGAGATCTTCGGACCGGTGGTCGCGGTGACCCGTTTCGACACCGTCGACGAGGCCGTCCGCATCGCCAACGACACCCTCTACGGCCTCGGCGCGGGCGTGTGGACCCGCGACATCAACACCGCTCATCGACTGGGCCGCGGCATCAAGGCGGGCCGGGTCTGGACCAACTGCTACCACGCCTATCCCGCGCACGCCGCGTTCGGCGGCTACAAGAAGTCGGGGTTCGGCAGGGAGAACCACGCCATGATGCTCGGGCACTACCAGCAGACCAAGAACCTGCTGGTCAGTTATTCGACCACGAAACTCGGGATGTTCTGATGCAGAACCGGATCCACCGTGTGGAGATCACCGAACGCGCCCAGACCCTGTTGCGCCGGTTGATCGAGGACAACGGCCCGGTGTTGTTCCGCCAGGCGGGCGAGTGCGGTGACGACGACGTCGCGCCGGTGTGCCTGTCCGCCAAGCAGTTCCCGATCGAGAAGGCCGACGTGCTGCTGGGCAGGCTCAGCTGGCACACCGAGTTCTGGATCAGCCCCGAGCAGTTCGAATGCTGGAAGGACACCCACCTCACCGTCGACGCGGTGCGCGGGCAGGCCAGCGCCGAATCGCTGGAAGCGGGCCAGGGCATGCGTTTCGTGCTGCGCGCCCGCCAGCTCACCGCGGCGGAGAACGCGGCCCTGGCGGCCGCCCCGCCCCCGCGAACCGGCGCCGACCGCACGCTGTAGCGGGCGCCCATCGACCTGACCTGGTAGGACCTTCCCGGCGCTGCCAGGTCACGGCGAGCCCCCGCCGACTGGGCCATCGCGGCTCAGCCGGCGGGGTGAGCTCGCCGTCTCCCGTGCCGGTCCGCACATAGCAAACACGTTCCGGCGCAAACCAAATCACGTCTCGCTCAGCGAGACATGCAGGTCAAGACTGCAACGATTCCGTTACGTTATAGCGATGTTCTTAGCGAGACTCGGTGTTCGAACCCGGATTCTGGCGATCGCTCTCATCCCCAGTCTCACGCTGGTGGTGGTCGGCGTCGGAACGGCGGGCTACCTGGTCGACGAGAGCAACAAGGCCGAGACCTGGGCCTCCGAGATGCAGGCGGCGGTTCCCTACACGCGCGAACTGATCGAGGCCGTGCAGTCCGAACGCCAGCTCACCCTGGCCCACCTGGCCGGTGACGAGACCGCCCAGCTCGCGCTCGCGCCCGCACGCGCCCGGCTCGACGCCGCCTTCCGCGGCCTGATCGAGGTCTCGGCGGGCATCCGCGCGGTCGACGATTCCAACATCGGCGACGACAAGGGCGGATTCACCACGCTCGGTACGCATCTGGCCGGTGTGCGCGGTGGCGCCGACGCGGGCGTGCTGCCCGCCTCCGACGCGTTCATGTTCTACAACCGCCTGCTCGACGTCTTCACCGAGGGCACCAAGGTCGCCGAGCGCGCCGCTCCGGACGCCACCGTCGCCTCCGGCGTCGCCGAGGGCTTCCGCATGCTCAATGCCGCCGAGGCGATGTCGCGCAGTACCGCGCTGGCCATGCACATCGCCACCGCGGGCGGCCCGACCACCATCCCGGTCGAGGACTTCATCCGCCTCAGCGGCTTCTACCACGTCGAGGTCGCCAATCTCGCCGCCGAACTCGACGACACCCGGGGCGCCCCGATCACCGCGCTGATGGCCTCGCCGCAGTGGCTGCAGCTCACCGCGCTGGAATCCGCGCTCACCCAGCGGTTCACGACGCCGAGCGGCACCGGCACCTCGGCCAAGCCGGTCTCCACCACGGCGCCGCAGGTGAACATGACCGAATGGCAGACCGCGGCGGCCGACGTGAACCGGGCGCTGCTCGATACGTACGGCACGCACAACCGCTACGTCCAGAAGCTCGCCGAGGACACCGCGCAGCGCGCCGAGGTCACCGCGGCCATCGCCGGCGGCGGCGTGGTCGCGCTCAGTGTGCTGGTGTTCCTGATCGCGGTGATCCTGGCCAACCGGATCATCCGCCGCCTGCGCAGGCTGCGCACCGAAACCCTCGCCCTCGCCGACGAGCAGCTGCCCGCCACCATGCGCGCGCTGCGCGAGGGCGGCGACATCGACGCCGTGCAGACCTCCCCCACCCTGGACTTCGGCAAGGACGAGATCGGTGAGGTCGCCCAGGCCTTCGAGCACGCCGCCTCGGCCGCGCTGCGCGCCGCCGTCGACGAGGCCCGCACCAGGGAGGGCGTGCGCGCGGTGTTCCTCAACATCGCCCACCGCAGCCAGATCGTGGTCCACCGCCAGCTCGAGATCCTCGACGAAGCCGAACGCCGCCAGGAGGATCCGGCGCTGCTGGAGACCCTGTTCCGGCTCGACCACCTGGCCACCCGCGAGCGCCGCAACGCCGAGAACCTGATCATCCTGGGCGGCGGCAGGCCCGGACGCCAGTGGCGCAAGCCGGTTCCGGTGATGGATGTCGTGCGCAGCGCCATCGGCGAGACGCTCGACTACGCGCGGGTGCGCGTCACCAAGCTGCCCGAGGTCGAGGTCGTCGGCACCGTCGTGGCCGACCTCGTGCACCTGCTCGCCGAGCTCGTCGACAACGCGACCGCGTTCTCCCCGCCGCAGTCGCGGGTCGAGGCGGGCGGCAACATCGTCGGCAAGGGCGTGGTCATCGAGATCACCGACCAGGGCATGGGCATGAGCCCCGAGGACCTGGCCCGCTACAACGACATGCTGGCCGATCCGCCGGACTTCGGTGTCGGCACGCTGTCCTCGGATTCGCGGCTGGGGCTGTTCGTGGTCGCCCGGCTGTCGACCTCGCACGGGGTCTCGGTGCGGCTCAGCGAGTCCGACTACGGCGGCATCCGCGCGATCGTGCTCATCCCGCTGTCGCTGCTGGCCGGCGACACCGACACCTCGATGATGCCGCCCGTCACCACCGGTCCACTGCGTCGCGGGCTGCCCGCGCCCACCGCCGAGCCCACCCCGATCGCCGCGATCGAGTCGGCTCCGGCGCCGAGTGCGGTGGCCACGCTGGTCGCCGAACCCCCCGCGCCGCCGCGCCCGGTGGCGACCGAGCCGGAACTGCCGCCGGTGGAGACGCACGACGCCGACGCGCGACCGGCCCTGCCGCGGCGCCAGCGGCAGACCAACCTGGCGCCCGAGCTCACCGAGGAACCGGCGGCGACCGAGCCGCCGCGCGCGCCGGAGCGGCCCCGCTCGGCCGAACAGGCGCGCGACATCATGTCCGCGATCGAGAACGGCACCCGGCAGGGTCGCAAACCACTGTCCACATCGAACAAGGACGAACAGGAAGGCTGAGGTGAACTCTTCCCACCCAGGTGATCTCAACTGGCTGCTCGACGATCTCGTCGACCGGCTGGCCGGGGTCCGCTACGCGGTCGTGCTGTCCACCGACGGGCTGCTGCTCGGACGCTCCTCGCAGATGCAGCGTGAGGACGCCGAACACTTCGCCGCGATGTCGTCGACCCTCTACGGGCTCGCGCGCAGCGCGGGCAGCCGATTCGACGGCGGTGGCGTGCGCCAAGCGGTGATCGAGCTCGACCGCGCCGTCCTGTTCGTCACCTCCGCGGGCGACAACGCGTGCCTGGCGCTGCAGGCGAACGAATCGGCGAACCTCGGCATGGTCGCCTACGAAATGAACCTCACCGTGCAGCGGGTCGGCAGCTACCTGTCGACCGAACCGCGGCACGGACTGGCGGAGCTATAGGAAGCAGCACCATGACTCGACTCGGCGATCCGTGGTTCGACGACGCGGCCGGACCCCTGGTCCGCCCGTACGCGGTGACCCGCGGCCGCACCATGGGTGCGGCGCACGACCTGGACATGCTCACGGTGGTGGTGGCGGTGCATCCCGCCCCCACCCTGCGGCGCCCGGAACCCGAATACGCGACGATCGCACGGTTGTGCAAGCGCGCGCAGACGGTGGCCGAGGTCTCGGCCGTGCTGAAACTTCCTCTGGCGGTGACCAAGATCCTCGTCGGTGATCTCATCGGCGAGGGCCACCTCATCTTCCGGGCTCCGGTGACGGCCGAGGCCGGCGCCGGAGACCTCAACGTATTGCGAGCGGTTCTGGATGGCATCCGAAAACTTTGACCCCACGGCACCGGGCGGGCAGCATCTGGCCGCCTCGGTGAAGATCCTCATCGCCGGCGGCTTCGGCGTCGGCAAGACCACGATGGTCTCCTCGATCAGCGAGATCGCGCCGTTGCGCACCGAGGAGCTGATCACCGAGGTCAGCACCGGCGTCGACGACCTGTCGGGGGTGGAGCAGAAGTCGACGACCACGGTCGCGCTGGACTTCGGCCGCATCACCATCGACCGCGACCTCGTGCTGTACCTGTTCGGCACTCCCGGCCAGGACCGGTTCTGGTTCCTCTGGGACGAGCTGTGCCGCGGCGCGCTCGGCGCGATCGTGCTCGCCGACACCCGCAGGCTGAGCAATTCGTTCGCGGCCGTCGACTTCTTCGAGCGGCGTGGCCTGCCGTTCCTGATCGCGGTGAACTGCTTCGAAGGCGCCCCGCGCTACACCGTCGACGAGGTGCGCGACGCCCTCGACCTCGATCCGAACACCCCCGTGGTGCTCTGCGACGCCCGCGACCGGCCCTCGGCCAAGGCGGTGCTGACCCACCTGGTCGAGTACCTCATCGAACGCGCCACCCGCACCCCGGTGACCACCTAGCGAACAGGTCCACCGGGGGGCGGTCCCGGCCGCTCTCCCGGGACCGCCGCAGCCGGTAGCAGCCGCTCGGCAATCCCCCACCGAACCGCGGTGTTCGATCGAGAGCCCCCGACGACGGCCTCCAGCGCCGCGCGCGCCCGATCCCGCGGCGCGCAGATGTGGTCCGGGCCACTTGGCCGGAAATGCTTCCGCTGCCATCTGGAACGAGTAATAATCTGGAATGTGTCCACCACATCGGACTTCGAGCGCATGCTCCGCGCGGCTTCCCTGCGCGTCACGGCACCGCGTCTGGCGGTGCTCACCGCCGTGCACCAGCATCCGCACGCCGATACCGACACCATTCTGAGCCGGGTCAGGGACACCCTCGGCGCGGTGAGTCACCAGGCCGTCTACGACGTCCTGCGCGCCTTGACCACCGCGGGTCTGCTCCGGCGGATCCAGCCCATGGGCACCGTCGCCCGGTACGAGACCCGGGTCGGCGACAACCATCATCACCTGGTGTGCCGATCCTGTGGCGTGATTGTCGATGTCGACTGCGCAGTCGGCGATGCGCCCTGTCTGACCGCTATCGATGACACCGGTTTCGTCGTCGACGAAGCCGAGGTCATCTACTGGGGCCGCTGCCCCGACTGCACGACATCACCATCACTCTCCTGAAAGGATTCACCGTGCCCGAGGAACATCCACCTATCGCGGAAGCCAACACGGAACCCGGTGACAATGGCTGCCCCGTGACATCGGCCCGACCGTTCGCCTCCGCCGACGCCCGTGGCAGCAACCGTGACTGGTGGCCGCACCAGCTCAATCTCACGATCCTGCAGAAGAACCCGCCGGTGGCGAACCCGATGGACGCCGACTTCGACTACGCGGCCGAGTTCGCGACCCTCGACCTCGCCGCGGTGAAGCAGGACATCGAGCAGGTCATGACGACCTCGCAGCCCTGGTGGCCCGCCGACTTCGGCCACTACGGCCCGTTCTTCATCCGGATGGCGTGGCACTCGGCCGGCACCTACCGCGTCGGCGACGGCCGCGGCGGCGCCGGTTCGGGCATGCAGCGCTTCGCCCCGCTCAACAGCTGGCCCGACAACGCCAGCCTGGACAAGGCCCGCCGCCTGCTGTGGCCGGTCAAGAAGAAGTACGGCAAGAAGCTGTCCTGGGCCGACCTCATCGTCTACGCGGGCAATGTCGCGCTCGAGTCGATGGGCTTCCCCACCTTCGGTTTCGGCGGCGGTCGCGTCGACGCGTGGGAGCCGGAGGAGGACGTCTACTGGGGTCCGGAGAGCACCTGGCTCGGCGACGAGCGCTACACCGGTGAGCGCAACCTGGAGCGTCCGCTCGCCGCGGTCCAGATGGGCCTGATCTACGTGAATCCGGAAGGCCCCAACGGCAATCCGGACCCGATCAAGGCCGCGATCGACATCCGCGAGACCTTCGCCCGGATGGCGATGAACGACGAGGAGACCGCCGCGCTGATCGTCGGCGGGCACACCTTCGGCAAGACCCACGGCGCCGGCGACGCCGACCTGGTCGGACCGGAGCCCGAGGCCGCCCCGCTCGAACAGCAGGGCCTGGGCTGGAAGAGCAGCTTCGGCACCGGTGTCGGCGCCGACGCGATCACCAGTGGCCTGGAAGGCATCTGGAACAGCACCCCGATCACCTGGGACAACAACTTCCTGGAGACCCTCTACGGCTACGAGTGGGAGCTCAGCAAGAGCCCGGCGGGTGCCCACCAGTGGATCCCGAAGGACGGCGCGGGCGCCGGTACCGTGCCCGACCCGTTCGACGCCACCAAGAAGCGCACCCCGGTCATGCTGACCACCGACCTGTCGCTGCGCTTCGACCCGATCTACGAGCAGATCACCCGCCGCTGGCTGGCGAACCCGGCCGAGCTCACCGACGCGTTCGCGCGCGCCTGGTACAAGCTCACCCACCGCGACATGGGTCCGGTCGTGCGCTACCTCGGCCCGCTCGTCCCGTCCGAGGAACTGCTCTGGCAGGACCCGGTGCCCGAGCACACCGGCGCGCTGATCGGTGACACCGAGATCGCGACCCTCAAGAGCCAGATCCAGGCCTCGGGGCTCACGGTCGCGCAGCTGGTGTCGACCACCTGGGCGGCGGCCTCGTCGTTCCGTGGCAGCGACAAGCGCGGTGGCGCCAACGGCGGTCGGCTGCGGCTGCAGCCGCAGGCGGGCTGGGAGGTCAACCAGCCCGACGAGCTCGCGCAGGTCGTGCGGACCCTCGAGGGCATCCGGGAGACGTTCAACGCCACGGGCGGCGCCCAGGTGTCGTTCGCGGATCTGGTCGTCCTCGGCGGCGCGGTCGGCGTCGAACAGGCCGCGCAGGCCGCGGGCTACGACGTGACGGTGCCGTTCACGCCGGGCCGCACCGATGCCACCCAGGAGCAGACCGACGTCGAGTCCTTCTCGGCGCTCGAGCCCAAGGCCGACGGTTTCCGCAACTACCTGGCCAAGGATGCCCGCATCCCGGCCGAGTACCTGCTCGTCGACAAGGCGAACCTGCTCACCCTGAGCGCGCCGGAGATGACGGTGCTGATCGGTGGTCTGCGGGTGATCGGCGCGAACTACCAGCAGTCCCCGGTCGGCGTGCTGACCGCGGCGCCGGGCACGTTGACCAACGACTACTTCGTCAACCTGCTCGACATGGGCACCGAGTGGGCGCCGTCGGCGTCCGACGACAACGTCTACGAGGGCAAGGACAGCGCGACCGGCGCGGTCCGCTGGACCGGTAGCCGCGTCGACCTGGTGTTCGGCTCGAACTCGCAGCTGCGCGCCGTGGCCGAGGCCTACGCGACCGACGACGCGAAGGAGAAGTTCGTGCGCGACTTCGTCGCCGCGTGGACCAAGGTGAGCAACCTGGACCGGTTCGACCTGGCCTGATCGCTTCCGGCAGCACACCCCGCGACCCGCTCGGGTCGCGGGGTGTGCTGTCGCGGGATCAGGCCGTTTCGGCGACCTCGGCCAGCCGGTCCACCGACGCCAGCAGCTTGTCCGAGGTGGTGGCCTTGGCCCTGACCTCACGCAGTTCGTCGTGCAGCCGCGTCCAGTCGTAGGTGTGGGTCACCCGGGTGGTGGTCTCGTCGATCGGCTCCAGCTCCCAGCGCCACAGGTGCCCGGGCGGGGTCTTGCCGCGCTCGGAGGGGTTCCACGCGATGCGACGGCCCTCTTCGAACTCGACGATGTGGTTGTCGCGGTCGGCGCCGTTGGTCAGCGTCGTGGTGAACACGTCGCCGACGGCCGTGACCCGCTGCCCCGCCGCGGCTTCGGCGAGATTGTCGTTGCCGTCCCAGCGCGGTTGCTGGGCGGGGTCGGCGATCAGTTCGAAGAGGGCGGCGGCGCTCGCCGCGATCTCGCGGGAGGCGTGGACGATGCGGGGCGCGTCGGTGGTTTCGGTCACGGAGCCGATGAAACCAGCAGCTCACCCGCCCGGGCAAGGATTCGGCTCGAGCCCACGCCTAACTCACGCGCGACACCGTGAACACCGGGATCACCCGGCTGGTCTGCTCGCGGTACTCGGCGAACCCCGGCATGATCTCGACCATCCGGTCGAACAGCGCGGTGCGCTCCGGGTCGTCGACGAGTTCGGCCTTGCCCGTGAAGGTTTCGGTGGGCAGCTCGACGGTCAGCTCCGGATTCGCGACCAGGTTGTGGTACCAGGCGGGGTGCTTGTCGGCGCCGCCGTTGGAGGCGATCAGCACGACGCGGTCGCCGTCGGGCAGGAACACCAGCGGATTGGTGATCGCGCGACCCGACTTCGCGCCGGTGGTGGTGATGATCACCATGTTGTCGCGGCCCTCGAACATGCCACCGACCCGGCCGCCGTTCGCCCGGAATTCGGCGATCACCTGGTCGTTGAATGCGCTCATCGTCGTCCTTTCGTCGCTGCGGTCCCCTGCCCCAACCATCCTGGCGCGCCCCGCATTCCCGCCCGTCCTCGGCATATGCGCCGAGATGGTGACCTCGACTAACGTTGCGGAGTGCTTGGACATTCACACGCGACCAGTGGGGCGCTGGCCTGGGCGGGAACCGCCGCGGCGCTCCCGCTCACGGTCGCCGCTTTCCCCCTGTTCGACAGCGACACAACACGATTCGGGATCGCCGAACTGATCATGGGCACCCTGCTGACCGCGGGTGCCGCGCTGCTGCCGGACGCGGATCATCCGAGCGGAACCATCTCGCATGTACTCGGCCCGGTGTCACATCACCTGTGCCGCTTGATCTCCTGGCTCTCCGGTGGACACCGGCACGGTACCCACTCGCTGCTGTTCGTCGTCGTCGCGGTCGCCGCCACCTGGGCGGGCGAGCACTACCTCGGCAGGCCGTTCACCCTGGGCCTGGTGTTCTTCCTGCTCGCGCTGGCGGTGCGGTCACTGCACCTGTGTCCGCCGGGGAAGAGCGTGCGAACCTACGGCACCGTGATCGTGCTGGCCACGGCGGGCACCTTCGCCGTCGACCACTGGATCGTCGACCGGCCGGCCTGGCTGCCGATCTGCGTCGGCCTCGGCTGCCTCGCGCATCTGCTCGGCGACTGCCTCACCGATCGGGGCTGCCGCCTGCTGTGGCCGTTCCCGCTGCGGACCCGGGTGCCGCTGATCGAGCGGACCGGCAACCGGGTCGAGACCTGGGTCATCTCACCGCTTTTCGTGCTCGGCACGATGGGCGCGCTCTGGTACGCGATCATGCATCGACCGTGAGCTGATCCGTCGCGAGGACGGCGGGACCCCTCCCCGCCGTCCTCGCCTTTCTTTCAGCGGTATCGCTTCCCCAAATACATGTTTTGATGCGCATATCGACGTATCAGCATGCAGATTGTGACAAGTGAGCACGGCGAGCCCCGGCTACTGGCGTTCCTCCCGAATCGGCCCCACGCGCGGCACATTTCAGTGCACAGTTGTACTCTCAATCCCGTGACCGAGCAGCTCCCCCAACCCCAGGCCGAGGTACAGGCGCTCACGCGCCTGGCCGGCGACGAATTCGTCGGTGCCGTCGACGGCATCGCGGCCATCCACCGCGCCATCTCCGACCGCGTGTTCGCGGCGGTGCGGCTCGGGGTCGGTCCCGCCGCGGATCCGGTGAAGGTGGTGCACGACGCGATCACCGACGGCGTCTACGCGGTGGTCGGCGGGACGGGATTCGTGGTCGGCGAGGTGGCGAGCGCGGTCCAGGTGCCCGGCGTCACCGCACCCTCGCGGACCGTCTGGGGCGCGGGCGTCCTGGCCGCCCTCCAGGGCCTGATCGGGGACACCCTCGAGGACGAGGCGCCGATCCTGGCCTCCCCCATGACCTTCCGCGTCGACGGCGCGCCCGTCCCGCCGGAACAGCTGGCCGCCCACGTCGCGGTACCGACGACCCGGCTGGTCGTGCAGCTGCACGGACTCGTGGAGACCGAGCACGCCTGGCGGCTCGGCGGCCGCCCCACCTACGGCGACCGGCTCGAGGACGACCTCGGCTACACCCCGATCCTGGTGCGCTACAACACCGGCCTGCACATCTCCGAGAACGCCGCCCAGCTCAGCGCGCTGCTGGCCCGGCTGGTCGCGGCCTGGCCGCTGCCGGTGCACGAGATCTGCCTGCTCGGTCATTCGATGGGCGGTCTGGTCGCGCGCGGGGCCTGCCACCTGGCCGACGCGGCGGACGAGGCCTGGGTGCGCGCGGTCCGGCAGGTGGTCTGCCTCGGTTCCCCGCATCTGGGCGCCCCATTGGAGCAGCTCGCGCACTACGCCGCGGCGGCGTTCGACCTGCTGCCGGAGACCCGTCCGCTGGGCAGGCTCCTGCGCAGGCGCAGCGCGGGGATCCGCGACCTGCGCCAGGGTTCGCTCGTCGACGAGGACTGGCGCGACCTCGACACCGACGCGCTGCGCGCGCGGGCGGTCCGCGAGGTGCCGTTGATCGCGGGCGTCGAGCACTACTTCGTCACCGCGACCGTCACCCGCAGCCCCCAGCACCCGCTGGGACGGGTCATCGGTGACGGGCTCGTGCTCACCGGCAGCGGGTCGGGCCGCGGCCGGACCCGCCGGATCGGCTTCGACGGGGTCAACGGCCTGCATGTGCCCGCGGCCAACCACTTCAGCCTGCTCAACCACGACGCGGTGTACGAGGCGCTGCACAGCTGGCTGACGAGCACGCCCCGCAGAGCGGCGCGGGTGGATACGCTGTGGCCATGACTCTCGACCACGGCGACCCCGGCGACGCACCCTCCATCCCGCTGCCGACCGCTCCCCTGGCCAACGAGGCCCGCCCCTCGGCGGCCGAGGAGGCCAGAACCATCGCGGCGGCCACCAACACCGGCACCCTGGCCAGTCTCACCGCCGACGGCGCGCCGTGGGCGTCGTTCATCACCTACGGACTGCTCGACGGCGCGCCCGTCCTGAGCGTCTCGCGACTGGCAGAACACGGCCGCAACCTGGCCGCCGACCCGCGCGCCAGCATCGCCATCGTGACCCCGGACATCCCGGCCGATCCGCTGGCGGGCACCCGGATCACCCTGGCCGGCGTGGTGGAGCGACCGGAGGGCGCCGAGGCCGAGGCCGCCCGCGCCGCCCACCTGGCCGCCATCCCGGCCGCGAAGTACTACATCGACTACAGCGATTTCACCCTCTGGGTGCTGCGCGTGCAGCGGGTGCGCTGGGTCGGCGGGTACGGCCGGATGGACTCCGCGTCGGCGCAGGAATACCTGGCCGCACAGGCCGATCCGATCGTGCCGCTGGCCGCCCCCGGCATCGCCCACCTCAACGCCGACCACGCCGATGCCCTGCTGGCCATGGCCACCCGGCTCGGCGGCTTCCCCGACGCGACCGCCGCCGCCTGCGAACGCGCGGATCGCTACGGCCTGGACCTGCGGGTCGAGACGCCGCGCGGCGTCGCGCGCACCCGGGTCGGCTATGCCGCGCCGCTGTCGGAGATCGGCGAACTGCGCTCGGCGACGGTCGAATTGACGCGGCGGGCGCGCGCCACCGACTAGGCCTCGTACAGCTCGAGCGGCAGATCGTCGGGATCGAAGAAGAAGGCCATGTGCTTGCCGGTGTACTCGTCGGTGCGCAATTCCTCGGTGCGGACGCCGCGTTCACGCAGGGCGTCGAGCGCGGCGGGCACATCGGCGACCACGAAGGCGAGATGACGCAGCCCCGCCGCCTCGGGCCTGCTCGGGCGCGCGGGCGGATCGGGGAACGAGAACAGCTCGATCCGGCAGCCGCCCGGCAGCGCGACATCGAGCTTCCAGGAATCCCGGTCGGCCCGGTAGTGCTCGGCGAGCACCGTCCCGCCGAGGGTTTCGGTGTAGAAGCGCTTCGAGCGGTGGTAGTCGGTCGCGATGATCGCGACATGATGGATCCCGAGAAATTCCATCCTCAGGTCCAGAGGGCGGCGACGAGCACGTTGACGATGGCGAGGCCACCGGCGGCATCGGTCATCCAGTCGACCTGCTTGCCGCGCTTGGCGTCGGCGCGGCCGATCTCGGCGAGCGCGACGACGGCGACCGAGATGGCCAGCTTCACGGCCAGCTTGGTCGTGTCCGGGTCCTTGCCCAGCGAATCGACGGCCGAGGCCAGACCCGCCAGGACCAGGCCGGTGATGAGCTGGGCGCGCGCACCCCACACCATCAGCTCCGAGACGACCGGCCGGGACGCCGCGAAGCCGCCGACCACGGCCGCCATGCCGAGCAGATGGGTGACAACCACCAGGTTGTAAACGAATTCCATGAATGGCGAGCGTAGTTCACACGAATGCGGCCGGCGCCCGAAGGCACCGGCCGTTTCCCGACGAACTTTTCCCCGTGTGTATTACAGCCCCTGTTCCTCCAGCACCTTCGAATCCTTGCGGACGCCGAAGGCGGTGATGATCTCCATGATGCCGATGACGATCAGGAAGATGCCGACCACCAGGGTCAGGGTCGCCAGCGACTCGATCGGCCACACGATCAGGATGATGCCGGCGATCGCGCTGATGATGCCGTAGAAGATCTGCCAGCCGCGCCCCGGCACGCCCTTGTCCGACATCGCGGCGAACAGCACCGCGACGCCACGGAACAGCCAGCTGATGCCGATCCACAACCCCAGCAGGAAGATCGAGGTCAGATCGTCGCGGAAGCAGAAGATGCCGATGATCAGCGACAGCACGCCACTGATGAAGGAGAGCACCCGGAAACTGGTGCTGGGCAGATGGGTGAAGGCGGCGATCAATTGGAAGATGCCGCTGACAACCATGTAGATACCGAACAGAATGCCCGCCACGAGCAGTGACGGACCGGGCCACACCAGCACGATGATGCCGAGGACCACCGCGAGGAGGCCGGTGACCAGAATTGTTTGCCAGGTTTTCTTGGCAAGAGCCGCAACGGGACTCTCCAGCACGGTATTTGTCGTCATGACGAGATGTTATGCCCGGTCGCTCTCGTTTTCCCGACATTAGCTGGAGCCGTGATCGTGTCGCGATCACCCGCTGTGCGACGACCTGGGCCGAGACCACTCCGCGTGACGACCGACACGTCGTTGCATGCGCGAACGTTTGGTCCACACAGGACCCGGGTAGGTCAAGAAGGTGTCGGTTGTACTCGTGCTGCAAGCTCGGGGCCTCGGTGATGTGCTCGCCGCGGTCCCGGCTCTGCGTGCTCTGCGTCGGGCCGAACCTCGCAGCAAGATCGTGCTGGCGGCGCCGCATCGATTGGAGCGGATCGTCGACCTGATCTCCTCGGTCGACGAACTGGTGCCCACCGCCGATCCGGCCGCCTTGATCTGGGACGGGCCCGCGCCCGAGCTGGCGGTGAACCTGCACGGCGCCGACGGCGCCAGCGCGCGGGCGCTCGCCGACACCGGCGCCGCGCGGATCATCGGTCACCGGTCCCCCGCCTCGCCCAAGCCCGCCGGTCCCCGCTGGGACCCGGAGGCCCACGTCGTGGATCGGTGGTGCCTGCTGCTGGAAGCCGAGGGCATCGCGGCCGATCGCCGCAATCTCGGGCTGGTGCCGCCGGTGGCGTCGATCAGCCGCCGCGACTGTGTCGTCGTGCATGTCGGCGCCGGCGCGCCGGCGCGTCGCTGGCCGCCGGAACGGTTCGCGGCGGTGGTCCGGCATCTGCTGGTGCTCGGCCGCGACGTCGTCCTGACCGGCGACCCGTTCGAACGCGAGATCGCGGTCCAGGTCGCCGTCCAGGCCGGGCTGCCCGACGATCGCGTGCTGGCGGGCAGGCAGAACCTCACCGATCTGGCGGCCACGGTCGCCGAGGCCGCCCTCGTGATCAGCGGCGACACCGGTGTCGCGCACCTGGCGACCGCGTTCGGCACCCGCACGGTGCTGCTGTTCGGCCCGACCCCGCCGCGTCGCGGTGGACCGCCCGCCCACCTGCTCGGCAGGCACGCGGTGCTGTGGGCGGGCCAGGTGGGCGACCCCGAGGGCCGGGTCCCCGACCCGGGGCTGCTGCGGATCGGCGTGCCCGAGGTGGTCGCCGCGGTCGACGCGCAGCTGGACAAGCAGGACTGGGCGGAGTCGACCCGGTTGCGTTACCGCCGGGTGGGCTGACCGGGCTCCGCGGCCGCACGCAGGGCGGCGGCGTGCGCGGCCAGCGCGCTGGGCCAGAACTGCTCGAGGTAGTCGCGGGCGTCGCTGAGACCCCGCGGGTCCAGGGAGTAGAGGTGCCGGTTGCCGTCGCGGCGCATGCTCACCAGGTGCGCTTCCCGCAGGACGCGCAGGTGCTGGGAGGCCGCCGAGCTGGTGATTCCGGCGGCCGCGGCGAGGTCGGCCACCGACCGTGGCCCCGACGGCAACGCCTCGAAGATCACGCGCCGGGTGGGGTCCGCGAGCGCGGCGATAGCCCGAACTCCGTTAGCGTCCACTGAATCAGTGTCCCTGGGAAGCCGTGGTTCGGCAATGATCTTGCGTCCTGGGGATTCCCCCCGGTCGCCCCTCGGAATTTCCGCATTCGTTATGGTGTCGTTATAGATCAACTGGCGTTATAGCGCATCGTGATCGCAGCCACATCAGTCGCCGTCGAGATCACGGTTTCGCTACGTTCGAAACATGTTCGTGACCAACCCGTTATCCGCTCGAGTCTCCGACGCCCTCGCCGGCCGCTGGGGAGGCGTTGTCGCGGGTGCGGTGGCTTTGTCCGCACTCGTGGGAACCTCGGCCGCCGCCTTCGGCGGACCCGAGACCCCGGTTTCCGACACCAGTATCACCGCCAGCGCCACCGAAGGCGTGCACGCGGGCCAGTCGCCGTACCGCTTCACCGCCTACACCCCCGCCGAGGCCCAGGGCCCGCAGGGCGAGACCCCCGCGTCCGCCCCGATCCCGTGGGAGGAGCACCGCGAGGCCGTCGCGCTCGCGCTGCCTCCGCTGCCGACCCTCGCCCCGCCCCCGCCGCCGCGCCCGCACACCGTGCGCCCGGTCAACGGCCGGTTGACCTCGTACTTCGGCGCCCGCTGGGGTGCCGCGCACAACGGCATCGACTTCGGTGACCCGATCGGCGCGCCGGTCTTCTCGGTCACCGACGGTACCGTCATCGAGACCGGCCCCGCCTCCGGCTTCGGCCTGTGGGTCCGTGTCCTGCAGGACGACGGCACCATCGGCGTCTACGGTCACGTCAACGAGATCCTCGTGCAGACCGGTCAGCACGTGAACGCCGGTGACGTCATCGCCACCGTCGGCAACCGTGGCCAGTCGACCGGCCCCCACCTGCACTACGAGGTGCACGTCCAGGACGGCTCGCTCTACGGCGCCCCGATCGACCCGCACCCGTGGCTCGCCGCCCGTGGCGTCGACGCCGGTGTCGCCCAGGACTGACCCGCTCTACCACCCGAGTCGCGCCGTGTGCGCGATCAGGAAATCCCGTAGCCGCGCGACCGCGAGTGTCGGATCATGGTCTCCCGAGACCAGGCCGATCTCGCGGTCGCGTTCGCCATCGATCGGCACGACCGCCAGATCGGGGTGCGGAATCTCGGCCGCGGGCAGCAAGGCCACCCCGAGCCCGAGCGCGACCAGTTCTCGCAGCGTCTCGAACTCGGTGATCTCGAACAGCACCCGCGGCAGGAAACCCGCTGCGGCGCACCAGCTGTCGAGCAGTGCGCGCAGCTGGTAGCTGGGCGGATTGGCGATGAACGCCGCGTCGGCCAGCTCGGTGAGATCGATGCGGGCGCGCCCGGCCAGCGGATGGGTGCGGGCCACGTGCAGGGCGATGCGCTGCCTGCCCAGCGGCACCGTCGGCAGGTCGGCGGGCGGCGGGATCATCACCGCCAGGTCGAGCGCGCCCGCGCGCACCTGCTCGGCCAGCGCCTCGCCGTGTGCCTGCACCAGGTGCAGCCGGACTCGCGGCGCCCTGGTGTGGAACTGGGCCAGCAGCGACGGAATACTCACCGGGCCGAGGGTGAGGGGGAACCCGAACCGGACCAGCCCGCTGTCGGGGTCGGCGTCGGCGCGCACCCGGCGCACCGCGTCGTCGAGCGCGCGCACCAGGCCGCGCGTGCGTTCGTGCAGCTCACGACCCTGCGGCGTGAGCGTCACCCCGCGACCGGCCGGCTGGAACAGCGCCACGCCGAGCGTCTGCTCGAGCGTCCTGATCCGTCGGCTCACCGAGGACTGCGGCACACCGAGACGCTGCGCGGCCTTGGTGATGTGGCCGTCGCTCGCCGCCGCGTCGAACGCGGCCAGCAGCGGCGCGAGCGCCTGCGCTCCCCCGTCGCCTGAATCATCCATATCCGGATCATATCTCCGTTGATTCCGTATTGGACGGATCACTCCCTGCGGCGTGACGATAGCCGTACACAGCTCACGGGAGGTTCGACGATGACCGAGACGACACCCCGCCGACCCGAATCCGGTGGCGGCGACGACATTCTCGACGCGGTGCTGATCGGCGGCGGCATCATGTCGGCCACGCTCGGCGCCCTGCTCAGCACGCTCGCGCCGGACTGGTCGATCGCGCTGTTCGAGCGGCTCGGCGAGCCCGCCGCGGAGAGCAGCCATCCCTGGAACAACGCGGGCACCGGGCACTCCGGCCTGTGCGAACTCAACTACATGCCCGATCCGCGCGACGGCGAGCGCGCGGCCGGGATCGCCGAGCAGTTCCAGCTCACCCTGCGGTTCTGGGCGGCGCTGGCCGCCCGTGGCGAACTCGACCCGGCGACCTTCGCCACCCCGACCCCGCACGTCACCGTGGTGTTCGGCGACCGCGACATCAGCTACCTGCGGCAGCGCTACGCGACGCTGCGCGAGCGGCCCGCCTTCGCCGCGATGGAGTACACCGAGGACCGCGCCGTCATCGCCGAGTGGGCACCGCTGCTGGTGCGCGGCCGGGCCGACGGCGAGGCCATGGCCGCCACCCGGCACCGCGCGGGCACCGATGTCGACTTCGGCGCGCTGACCAGGTCGCTGCTGTCGACGATGACCGCGGCGGGCAACGCGGTCCGGCTGCACCGCGAGATCACCGGACTCACCCGCGACAGGGACGGCCTGTGGACCGTGCGCGGCCGGGACCTGGACAGCGGCAGGCGTTTTCGGGTGCGCACACGCTTCGTGTTCGTCGGCGCCGGCGGCTACGCCCTGCGGCTGCTGCAACGAGCGGGACTGCCCGAGGTGCGCGGGTACGGCGTGTTCCCGCTGGGGGCGCAGTTCCTGCGCACGACGAACCCCGACGTCGTCGCCGAGCACACCGCGAAGGTCTACAGCCAGGCCGCGCTCGGCGCGCCGCCCATGTCGGTGCCCCACCTGGATCGTCGCGAGGTCGACGGGTCGGCCGCATTGCTGTTCGGCCCGTACGCCACTTTCAGCACCCGCTTGCTGCGGCACGGCAGGCTCACCGATCTGTTCACCACGCTGCGACCGCACAACATCGTGCCGCTCGTGGCCGCGGGCCTGCGGAACCTGGATCTGGTGCGGTACCTGGTCACCGAGCTCCTCGCGTCGCCGCGCCGCAAGTTCCGGCAGCTGCAACGCTTCTATCCGACCGCCGACCCGGCCGACTGGGAGCTGATCCCGGCCGGGCAGCGCGCCCAGCTGGTCAAGCCCGACCCCGAGCGCGGCGGCGTGCTCGAGTTCGGCACCGAACTGGTGACCGGCGCCGACGGCACCGTCGCCGGGCTGCTCGGCGCGTCCCCCGGCGCCTCGATCGCACCGTCGATCATGCGGGACCTGCTCGACCGCTGCTTCCCCGAACGGCGCTACGAGTGGTCGCCGCTGCTGGCCGAGCTGCTGCCCGAGGACCCGCGGGTGATCAGCGCGGCGCGTTGACCAGGGCCCCGATCAGGCGGTGGCTGCGGGCACTCATCTCGCCCGCCGTCTGCTCGGGGTGGCGCAACCACCACAGCACCAGCGAGGTCACCGACCCCATCCAGACGTCGGTGAACGCCGACAGGTCGTCGGGGTCGGTGAGCGCGAGCGTGCTCAACGCATCGGCGACACCGCGCGCGGCCTGGGCGGCGATCCGCCTGCGGGCCGCGCGCACCGCGTCGGCGGCCGGGCCGGCGTCCGGGTGTGAGCGATCGAAGACGACGGTCCAGTCGTGCGGACGCGGCGCGAGGGCGACGAAGAGCGCGTCGAGAGTCCGCTCGGCCTTGGTCAGACCGCTCGCCCCGGTGATGGCGGTTTCGATCGCGTCGTAGATGACGGTGGCCGCGCGCTCGACACAGGCGATGTAGAGCCCGTCCTTGGACTGGAAATAGGTGTAGACCAGCGGCTTGGACACCCCCGCCCGCTGCGCGACCTCGGCGGGCGAGAGCCCCGCGTAGCCGACCCGCCCGATCTCGGCGACGGCGGCGTCGAGGATCTGCTGCTCGCGCTCGGGGCGCGGGACACCCTTGGTTCCGGCTGTGCTCACCCGGCCCATCCAACCATCGCGGCGACTCCTGTTGACACTCAATTGACTGATTTGTAATTTACTAGATAGTAAATTCATTCGTCCCCTCGACGCCAGGAGTCACCGTGCTCGACCGCCTCGCGCAGTCACTGCTGCTCAACCCGCCCGCGTTGCCGCGCACCGTGGCGCGGCTCGTGCTCGGCGAACGGCACGAGATCGCCGGCAAGACCGTCCTGCTGACCGGCGCCTCCTCCGGCGTCGGCCGGGCCGCCGCACTCGCGCTCGGCCGCGACGGCGCGCGGCTCGTCCTGGTCGCCCGGACCGCCGAACCGCTGCTCGAGGTCCGCGACGCGGTGCGCGCGGCCGGTGGCCGGGCCGACAGCGTCACCTGCGATCTGTCCGACCCCGGCGACACCGACGACCTGGTCAAGACCGTGCTCGAGCAGTACGGGACGATCGACGTGCTGGTGAACAACGCGGGCCGCTCGATCCGCCGCCGCGCGAGCGATGCCACCGACCGGTTCCACGACTACGAACGCACCATGGCGCTGAACTACTTCGGCGCGGCCCGGCTCACCATGGGCGTGCTGCCCTCGATGCTCGAGACCGGCGACGGGCACGTCGTCAATGTCGCCACCTGGGGCGTCGCCGCGGGCACGATGCCGATGTTCACCGCCTACCACGCGTCCAAGGCCGCGCTCGGCGCGTTCGGGCGCAGCCTGGGCGCCGAGACCAGGGCGCGCGGCGTGCACGTCACCACCGTCGGCTTCCCGCTGGTGCGGACCGAGATGATCGCCCCGACCGGCGCCTACGACGAGTCGGCGGCGCTGACCGCCGAGCAGGCCGCGGACTGGATCCGCACCGCGATCCGCACCCGGCCGATCGAGCTGTACCCCCGCTACACCCGGATCCTGCAGGCCGTCGCGACCGTCTCCCCCCGCGCGGTCGACGCCGTCATCTGGCGCCTGGGGATCTGATCGACGCCCAGGTGACCGCACCGGAGTAGGGCCTTCCCCCTACCCCGGTACGGGTAGCGAACCGTTCCGCAGCGGGAGGTGTTGCGGCGCACCGGATTTCTACCGTCGAGACATGGCGACGATCGATCTCTCCCACACCCTGTCCCGCATCCGGTTCCACGCCGCGCCCGCACGCGGGGTCGGCACCGACCGCGCGCCCTGGCACGGCCCGCTGCTGGTGAACTCCGCGCTGATGAGCGCGCTCGTGCTGGTCTCGGTCGTCGGCATGCTGGTCGACGACCGGACGCTGCTCGGCGAGTCGGTCTGGCTCAAACCCGCCAAGTTCGGGCTCGCCTTCGCCCTCTACGGCGTGACGCTGGCCTGGATCCTGCGGCTGCCGCACCGGGGCAGGCGGGCCACCTGGTGGCTGGGCACCGTCTTCGCCGTCACCGGGATCGCCGACGTCGGGTTCATCGCGCTGCAGGCCGCGCGCGGCACGTTCAGCCACTTCAATACCGCCGAGGATTCCGTCAACCAGATCGGCCAGCAGGTCTTCGCCTCCGGGGTGCCCGGCCTGTTCCTCGCCAATCTCGTCCTGGCCGTGATCATCTCGTGGCAGAAGCTGGCCGACCGGCCGACCCGGATCGCGCTGAAGGCCGGACTGTGGCTGGCGGTGGCGGGCATGATGCTCGGGTATCTGATGGGCTTCACCGGCCCGCAGCTGGTGCGGCAGTCCGACGGCACCGTCGTCGGGCTGATGGCCGGGCACACCGTGCGCGCGGGTGGCCCGCACGGTGACGCGGTCCGCGACGGGGTCGGCGCCATGCCGCTCACCCACTGGAGCACCACCGGCGGTGACCTGCGGATTCCGCACTTCGTCGGGCTGCACGGCATCCAGGTGCTGCTGCTGTTGGCCGTCGTGCTGGTCGCGCTGGCACCCCGGTACCGGTGGCTGCGCGAGGAGACCGTCCGCGCGGCACTGCTCGGCGTCGCGGTGCTCGGCTACTTCGGGTTGCTCACCCTCGTGCTCTGGCAGGCACTGCGCGGTCAACCGCTGACCAGCCCCGACCTCGCCACCGCGGGCGCGGCGACGGCACTCGCGCTGCTCGTCGCGGGTGGGGTGACCGCGGTGTACCTGCGGGCCCGCGACGTCGTCGAGACCCGCTGACCGCGCTCACCCGGCCGGCCCATCGCACCGAGGTGCGGTGGGCCGCACGAGGTTTCAGCGCAGCCGCTCGGCTTCCCGCGACAGCTGCAGCAGGGTGGCGCTGAGCTGTGCCAGCTCCGCGTGCTCGGCCCCCTCGGCCACCGCCGTCGCCACGTCCTCGGCGGCGCATCGGGCCGCGAACCAGCGATCGGCCAGATCCGCGGCTTCCTGGGCGGACAACACCACGGCGTCCTCCGGAATACCGGTTCCCTTGAGACTGGTGCGGTGCTCGTACGCCCGTTGACGGCACGACTGGCGGCAATAGCGGCGACGGCGCCCCGACTCGGAATCCACGATCTCCCGCCCGCACCACAGGCAGGACAGCAGGCGACTGCGCGACATGCTGCGAAACCCTATCGGTCCGGCGCCCGATCGGGCGGCTCAGGTCTCGCTCAGCGGGCACGGACCCCGCCGTCCCCGCTCAGGGGCCACCCGGCCGATTCACCGTTGCGACTACAATGGAACAGTTCAGAGGTCCCGTGCGTTAACGGTAGGACCACGATCGGCGCCAGCCGCCAAAGACAGGGAGCACACATGGCAGATCGCGTACTCCGAGGCAGTCGGCTCGGAGCGGTGAGCTACGAGACCGACCGCGACCACGACCTGGCCCCCCGCCGGATCGCCCGCTACCGCACCGACAACGGTGAGGAATTCGACGTCCCGTTCGCCGATGACGCGGAGATCCCGCCGACCTGGCTGTGCCGTAACGGCCAGGAAGGTCAGCTCATGGAGGGCACCACGGTGGAGACCAAGAAGGTCAAGCCGCCGCGCACCCACTGGGACATGCTGCTGGAGCGTCGCAGCAAGGAGGAGCTCGAGGAGCTGCTCAAGGAGCGCCTCGAACTGCTCAAGACGCGCCGGCGCGGATAGCGCTCAGTGCGATACGGCGAAGGCCGCCTCCCGCTCGGGAGGCGGCCTTCGCCGTTCTTCTGTCGTGGCCGGTCAGTGACTGGCCACCTTGCGGTACTGGAGTAGCGCCGCGGGCATCGCGATCGCCAGGATGACCACCGAGCAGATGATCGCGTAGAGGATGCAGTTGTCGGCGGCCCAGCCGGTGGCCGGAGCGAACGACGGCGGCGCGTCGTTGTCGAACAGCTCGCGACCCGCGGCCGAGACCGCGGTGATCGGGTTCCACTCGGCGATGGTGCGCAGCGGGCCCGGCAGGGTCTCGGCGGAGATGAACGCCGAGGAGATGAACGACAGCGGGAACATCCAGATCAGGCCCGCGCTCTGCGCGACCTCGACGGTCGGCGAGATCAGACCGGTCAGGGCGCCCACCCACGACATCGCGAACGCGAACAGCAGGATGATGGCGAAGGCCAGCGCCGCGTCGGCGACACTGCCGTGGATACGCCAGCCGACGATGTAGCCGCAGATCACCATCACGCCCAGGCTGAGCACATTGACCACCAGGTCGGACAGCGTGCGGCCCATCAGCACCGCCAGCCGCGACATCGGCAGCGTCCGCATCCGGTCGATGATGCCCTTCTGCAGGTCGCCCGCCAGGCCGACCGTGGTGAACGCGGCGTTGAACGCGACCGTCTGGGTGAAGATGCCCGCCAGCAGGAACTCGCGATACTGGTCGCCGCCCAGCGAGGCGCCGAAGATGTAGGCGAACAGGAACACGAACATCAGCGGCTGGATCGTCGCGGTGACCAGCAGGGTCGGCACCCGCAGGATGGTCAGCAGGTTGCGGTGCGCCACGATCGCGCTGTCCCGGATGAACCGGGCCCGTGGCGGCGCCTCGCCGGGGGCGGCGGGACGCGGTGGACTCGTCTGAATCGGCAGGTCGCGGGTCTCGTACTCGTCGACCTCCGGTGCCACACTCACGAGAGAATCTCCTCTTGCACGTCGTCGTTTTCGATGTCGGCGGCCGGCTCGGCCGGGGTGCCGGTGAGGGAGAGGAACACGTCGTCGAGGGTCGGGCGCACGACGACGGCGTCGACGACGCACACGCCCGCGTCGTCGAGGCGGCGCAGCGCTTCGACCATGGTGCGCGAGCCGTTGCCCACCACCACCGACACCTCGTCGCTGCCGGGCTCGTGGATCGGTTCGCCGACCCCGACCTGGTGCAGCACCTGGACCGCGGGGCTCGGGTTCTGTCCCGGCGCGAGGGTGACGGTGAGCCGGTCGCCGCCGATGGAGGTCTTCAGTTCGTCGGCCGAACCACGCGCGATGACCGTGCCCTTGTCGATGACCGTGATCCGGTCGGCGAGCAGGTCGGCTTCCTCGAGGTACTGGGTGGTGAGCAGCACGGTGGTGCCGTCGTCGACGAGGTCGCCGATCACCTGCCACATGTCCAGGCGCCCGCGCGGGTCAAGGCCGGTGGTGGGTTCGTCGAGCACCACCACGGGCGGCCGGGCCACGAGCGCCCCGGCCAGGTCGAGCCGCCGCGCCATACCACCGGAATAGGTGCCGGCCCGCCTGCCCGCGGCGTATTCGAGGCCGAGCGCGGCGAGCAGCTGTTCGGCGCGCGCGACGGCCTGCTTGCGCGACATGCCGTACAGCCGCGCCACCATCCGCAGGTTCTCGTAGCCGGTCAGGTTCGCGTCGACCGCCGCGTACTGACCGGACAGGCCGATCCTGGTGCGCGCGGTGGCCGGGTCGGCCAGCACGTCGACACCGGCGACCCGGATCGAGCCCGCGTCGGGCCGCAACAGCGTGGTGACGACCCGCACGGTGGTCGTCTTGCCCGCGCCGTTGGGACCCAGCAGGCCGAGGACCGTGCCCGCCGGGATCTCCAGATCGATCTCCTTCAGCACGCGCACCTTGCCGTAACTCTTGGCCAGGCCACGTACTTCTACCGCCAAACTCACGGACGCATCTCCTTCTGGCCGCCGCCGCACACGGTGATCTCCGGGACCGCGTCGAGGTGGCGATGCAGCACGGGGCCGATCGCCGCCAGCGATTCCGGCGTGGTCATCGCCGCATGCCTGCAGGGCAGGTCGTGGTTGTGGATGTTGCCGGTGACGAACGGCTGCCACGCCTCGGCGCGCCTGGCCGGATCGGCGGCGTTGATCTCGTCCGCCGCCGCCGTGAAGAACACCAGGTCACCGTCGAAGGTGCGGGGCCGGAACCGGTTCGCCATCACCGTGCCGTCGGCGTACCCGGTGTAGAGCCGTTCGAGATTCTCGACCGAGAGCGCGGCGAACGGGCCCGGCTGTGCCCGCAGCAGTTCCGCCGCGTCGTGCAGGTCGATGTCGGCGGGCAACGTTGCCCCACCGAGGATGTCGGCGCCGAACTCGCCGAGGACATCGGCCACGCTCGGCATCGCGGTGTCGAGCCAGCGGTCGCCGAGCTGGTAGCTGTCCATCATGGCCAGCAGCGCGACGTCCTCCCCCGCGTCCTGCAGCTGCACCGCCACTTCCTGCGCGATCAGCCCGCCGAGCGACCAGCCGAGCAGGTGGTACGGACCGTGCGGCTGGATCGACTTGATGTGTGCCACATAGTGTCCGGCCGCCTCGGGGATGGAGGTGAACCGGTCCTCGCCGGAGACGTGCGGCGCCTGCAGGCCGTACATCGGGCGCTGGGGCGCGAGGTGGGCGAGCAGTCCGGCGTAGCACCAGGCCAGGCCGATCGCGGGGTGCACGCAGAACAGCGGGGTGTCGTGCGGGCCGGTGGACGGCCGGATGGCCAGCACCGGACCGGTCGCCGCCGCCATCGCCGCGCCCGGGTCGGCGCCGTCGAGCCGGGCCGCGATGCCGGACGGGGTGGCATCGCCGAACATCAGCTGCACCGGCATCTCGTAGCCCTGCTCACGCAGTGCCGCCACGACCTTGGTGGCCAGCAGCGAGTTGCCGCCGAGTTCGAAGAACCCGTCGTCGGCGCCGACCCGCTCCACCCCGAGGACCTCGGCGAACACCGCGCACAGCGCCACCTCGGCCGGGGTCACCGGCGCGCGGTAGCCCTCGGACGCCAGGAACACCGGCTCGGGCAGCCGCGCCCGGTCCAGCTTGCCGACGGGGCTGAGCGGCACCTCGTCGAGCAGCATCACCGACTGCGGGACCATGTAGTTCGGCACGTGCCCGCCGACATGGTCGAGCAGTTCCCGCACCGTCGGCGCGGTCCCGGTCCTGGCCTTCACATACGACACGAGCGCGGTGACGCCCGCCGGGGTGGTGTGCCCGATGGTGAGCGCGAACTCGACCTCGGGATGCCTGCCGAACGCGACGTCGATCTCGCCGAGTTCGATCCGGAAACCGCGCACCTTCACCTGGTGGTCGGTGCGGCCGACGTACTCGACGTCGAGCGCCGACTTCGCGCCGTCGCGCCAGCGCACCAGGTCGCCGGTGCGGTACATCCGTTCGCCCGGCGCGCCATAGGGATTGGCGACGAACCGCTGGGCGGTCAGGCCCGGCCGGTTGTGGTAGCCGCGGGCCAGCGCCGAGCCGGCCAGCTGCAGTTCACCGGTGACGCCGATCGGGGTCGGATGCAGCCGCCGGTCCAGCACGGTGGCGCTGACGCCGCGGATCGGGCCGCCGATGGTGATCGGGCCCCGCGGGCTCATCGGCTGCGGCATCAGGGTGACGATCGTCGTCTCCGTCGGGCCGTACACGTTGTAGAAGTTGCGGCCCGGCGACCACCGGGCCAGCAGGTCCGGCGGCAGCGCCTCGCCGCCGACGAGCACGTGCGCCAGCGAGTGCACGCCCGCCGGGTCGACGGTGCCGATCGCGGCGGTGGTGATGAACGCGTGGGTGATCCGCTCCCGGATGAACAACTGGCGCAGATCCTCACCACCGACGATCCCGGGCGGGGCGATCACCAGGGTCGCCGCGCCGCCGAGCGCGAACAGGATGTCGAGCATCGACCCGTCGAAGCTCGGCGTGGCGAAGTGCAGGACCCGGCTGCCGGGCCGCACGTCGTACCGGTCGGCGCACTCGGCGGCGAAGTTCGAGATGCCGCCGTGGGTCACCACCACGCCCTTCGGCGTACCGGTGGAGCCGGAGGTGTAGACCACGTACGCCGGGTTGGCCACGCGCAGCGGCCGGATCCGGTCGGCGTCGGTGACCGGCGCGTCGTCAGTGCCGAGCACGGTCGCGCGGGTGTGCGGATCGTCGAGCACCAGCCAGCGGCAGTCGCCGGGCAGCCGGTCCCGATGCGCCAGCAGGGTCAGGCCGACGGCCGCACCGGAGTCGGTGAGCATGTGGCTGATCCGCTGCGCCGGATAGTTCGGGTCGACCGGCACGAACGCCGCACCGGCCTTGGCGACCGCGAGCATCGTCGCCACCGACTCCACCGAGCGCGGGATGCCCAGGGCCACCAGGCTTTCCGGGCCGATGCCCTGACCGATGAGGACCCGGGCGAGCCGGTTGGTCCAGCGGTCGAGCGCGTCGTAGGTGACGACGGTGTCGCCCGCGCACAGCGCCACCGCGTCCCTGGACCGGGCGACGGCGGCACCGAACACCGCGGCGAAGCTGACCGGGGTGTCCGCGCGGGTGCCGTGCACCGGCGCGAGCGCGGTCCACTCCACGGCGTCGAGCAGCGCGAGATCGCCCACGGCCGTGTGCGGGTCGGCCGCGACGGCGGTGAGCAGCCGCACCAGCCGGTCGCCCAGCCTGCGCGCGGTGACCTCGTCGAACAGGTCCGCCGCGTAGTTCACCGCCAGCGTGACACCGTCACCGACCCGCTCGGCGGTCTCGGTCTCGGTGAAGGTGAACTGCAGGTCGAACTTGGCGATGCCGGCGTCGGCGTCGACCGCCTCGATCCGCAGTCCGGGCAGTTCCAGCATCCGCACCGGGGTGTTGCGCACCGACAGCATCACCTGGAACAGCGGGTGATGGGCCTGCGAGCGAGCCGGATTGAGCACCTCGACGAGCCGCTCGAACGGCATGTCGGCGTTGGCGAACGCGTCGAGGTCCCGGTCGCGCACGGAACGCAGCAGGTCGACGAACGCCCGATCGTCGGTCACCTCGGTGCGCAGCACCAGGGTGTTGACGAACATGCCGATCATCGCGTCCAGGGCCGGGTGCCCGCGGCCCGCCGTCGCGGTGCCGACGGCGATGTCGTCGTCGCCGGTGACCCGGTGCAGCAGCACGGCCAGCGCCGCGTGCAGCACCATGAACATGCTGACGTTGTTGGCGGTGGCGATGCTGCGCAGCGCCCGGTGGGTGGCCGCGTCGACCTCGCAGTCGACGGTGCCGCCCCGGTAGGAGGGCACCGGCGGGCGGGACCGGTCGGCCGGGACGGTGAGCAGTTCGGGCAGGCCGTCGAGCGCGCCGCGCCAGTGGGCGAGCTGCTTGCTGATCAGCGAGTCGGGGTCGTCCTCGGTGCCGAGGAGTTCCTGCTGCCACAGCGTGTAGTCGGTGTACTGGATCTCCGGGATCAGGTCACCGAACGGCGCGCCCTCGCGGATGCCGCGGTAGGCGGCGGCCACCTCCCCGGCCAGGGGTTCCAGCGACCAGCCGTCCATCGCGATGTGGTGCACGACGAGCACCAGCACGTGCTCCTTCGACCCCGCGACGGCCAGCTTGGCCTGCGTGGGTACCGGCAGACCGGAGTGGTCGACGGTGATCAGCGCGGCCCGCATCGGCACCGAGGACGACAGGTCGAAGCCCGGCGTGACGAAGCGGGTCACCGCGGCGCCCACCTCGTCGGGGGTGGCCGTCGCGTGGAACAGGGTGACGGCGGCGACCTCCGGATCGAGCACGAGCTGCTCGGGCTCGCCCGCGCTCTCCGGGAACACCGTGCGCAGCGTCTCGTGCCGACGTTGCACCGTGTGCAAGGACGCGATCAGCGCGTCCAGGTCGATCGGGCCGTGCAGGCGCAGGACGACCGGGATGTTGTAGGCGCCCGCCGACTGGCTCTCGCCCTCGGTGCCCGCGTTGAACCGGTTCAGGAACCACAGCCTGCGCTGGGCCGCGGACAGCGGAATCCGCTCCGGGCGTTCCTGTTTCACCAGGTCGGGGCGGCCTTCGTCGCCGGACGGCCCGGACTCGATGAGCGCGGCCAGCTCCTCGACGGTCGGCGCGGCGAACACGGTCCGCACCTCCAGCCGCACATTGCTGGCCGCGGCCAGCCGCGCCACCAGCTGGGTGGCCAGCAGCGAGTTGCCGCCGATGTCGAAGAAGCTGTCGGTGGCGGAGACCTCGGTGCCGCCGACCAGCTCGTGGAAGACCCGCGCGACGAGCCGCTCGGACGCGGTCTGCGGCGCGCGGCCCGCGGTGGCGGTGAACTCCGGTTCCGGCAGCGCGCCCCGGTCCAGCTTGCCGACCGGGGTGAGCGGCACGCGGTCGATCAGGGTCAGCGACGCGGGCACCATGTGCCCGGCCAGCCGGGCCGCCGCGTGGTTGCGGACGCGAGCCAGCTCGGTCGGGTCGGTGCCCTCGGCGAGCTGCACCCAGGCGACGATGCGGTCGTCGCCGGCGATCCGCCTGACCTCGGTGTGCGCGAAGCGGACCTCGGGGTGGCTGCCGAGCACGGCGCTGATCTCTCCGAGCTCGATCCGGAAGCCACGCACCTTGACCTGGTGGTCGCTGCGGCCGAGGTAGTCCAGTTCGCCGTCGGCGGTCCAGCGCACGACGTCACCGGTGCGGTACATCCGGCTGCCCGCGGGCCCGGCCGGATCCGCGACGAAGCGCCCGGCGGTGAGGCCGAATCGCTCGTGGTACCCCCGCGCGATGCCCGCGCCGCCGAGGTACAGCTCGCCGGGCACGCCGGTGGCGACCGGGCGCAACCGCTCGTCCAGCACCAGGACCTGCGCACCACGCACCGGCGTGCCGATGGTCACCGGAACGCCGACGCGCAGGTGCGACATCGCCGCGATGACGGTGAATTCGGTGGGCCCGTAGGCGTTCACGAACCGCCGGCCCGGCGCCCAGTTCTCCACCAGGTCCGGCGGCACCGCCTCGCCACCGGCCATGAGCCCGCGCAGCCGCGGCAGCGGCCAGCGGGTGGCGTCGATCGAGGCGAGCACCGCGGGGGTGAGGAAGGTGTGCGTGATGTCCTCGCGCTCGAGCAGCGCGCCGAGCTCGTCGCCACCGTAGATGTCGATCGGGCCGATCACCATCTCGGCGCCGGACCAGACCGCCAGCAGCATGTCGAGCACGGAGACGTCGAAACTCGGCGTGGAGAAGAAGAACGTACGGGCGAACCGGTCCAGGCCCATCCGTTCCTGCAGGTCCACCGCCAGGCTCACCAGACCGCTGTGGGTGACGGTCACGCCCTTGGGCAGGCCCGTCGAGCCCGAGGTGTAGATCTGGTAGGCCAGGTCGGCCGGGCGCACCGGGCGGACCCGCTCGGGGTCGGTGATCGGCACGCTGTCGTAGCCCGCCAGTTCGGCCTGCAGTTCCTCGTCGTCCACCAGCAGCCACTGGGTGTCGAGCGATCCGGCCGCCTCGCGCAGGGACTCGGCATCGGCGGTGGTGGTGATGACCGCGCTCGCGCCGGAGTCGGTGAGCATGTGCCGCACCCGGTCGGCCGGGTAGCGCGGGTCGACCGGAACGAACGCCGCACCGCTGGCCGCGACGCCGAAAATGGCCAGCGCGCAGTCCAATCCACGGGTCAGGCCGACCGCGACGCGGTCGCCGGTGCCGATCCCGCGGGCGATCAGCGCGCGCCCGAGCCGGTGCGCCCGGAAACCGACCTCGTCGTAGTCCAGCTCCCCCACCGCGCCAGCGACACTGCCGTCGGCGAACCAGCGCAGGGCCGGTCGATGCGCGAAGGTGGTGGCCGCGCGTTCGATGATGTCGGCCAGCACGACCGGGGTCACCGGGGCCGGTCCCTGTGCAGGCACCAGGGCGCGGCGTTCGGGCACCGTGAGGGCGTCGACCTCGCAGACCAGCTGTCGCGGATCGGCCGTCACCTGGGTGAGGATCTCGACGAACCGGGTCGCCATGGTCTCCACCGTCGCGGCGTCGAACATCTCGGCGGCGTAGACGAAGTCGAACCAGCGGGTCTCGCCGTCGCCGGGCGTCACCCGCAGTTCCAGATCGAACTTGGCGCGGGCGATGTCGAGTTCCTCGGCGGCCAGCCGCAGGCCGGGCAGGTCCAGTTCCGGCGTGCGGTCGTCCTGCATGCTCAGCGCGACCTGGAACAGCGGGTGCCGGTTGCTCGCCCTGCTGTCGCGGCCGAGCGCGTCGACGACGCGTTCGAACGGCAGGTCGGAGTTGGCGATCGCGGCCAGTTCGTCGTCGCGGTCGGCGTGCAGCAGGTCGACGAAGCTGCGGCCCGGGTCCACGTCGGACCGCAGGACCAGGGTGTTGACGAACATGCCGACCAGCTCGTCGAGCTGGATATCGGTGCGGCCCGCCACCGGGGTGCCGATCGGGATGTCGCGGCCACCGGTGACGCTGCGCAGCAGCACCGCCAGCGCGGAGCGGACCACCATGAACAGGCTGACGCCCGCCTCGGCCGCCAGCTCCCGCATGGCCTGCTGCAGCGGCGGCGAGATCTCGCACCGCACGCTGCCCGCCACCCCGGTGGGTTCGGCCGGACGCGGCCGGTCGAACGGCAGCGGCAGTTCGTCGGGCAGCTCGGCCAGCGCCGTCCGCCAGTGCGCGAGCTGGGTGGCGGCGATGCTGTCCGGGTCGTCCTCGGCGCCGAGCACCGTGCGCTGCCACAGGCTGAAGTCGGCGTACTGCACCGGAAGTGGCGCGCGCACCGGCTCGGTGCCTGCCGACCTGGCCACATACGACAGCGCCAGGTCCCGGGTGAGCGGGCCGAGCGACCAGCCGTCGGCGGCGATGTGGTGCACGACGACGCCGAGCAGGTGCTCCTGCGGCCCGACCCGCAGCAGCCGCGCGCGCAGCGGCGGCTGGCTCGTCAGGTCGAATCCCTGGCGCGCCAGCGCGGTCAGCACCTCGAGCGCCCGGTCGGCATCGGTGTCGACGGCCTCGATCGCGGGAGCCGCCGCGACGACCGGCAGCACAATCTGCTGGGCGCCGGACAGGTCCTCCGGGAAGATCGTGCGCAGCACCTCGTGGCGCTCCACCAGATCGGTGAGTGCGGATCGCAAAGCACCGATGTTCAGATCTCCGCCGATTCGCAAGACGAATGCGATGTTGTAGGCGCTGGATTCGGGGGACAATCTGTTGAGGAACCACAGCCGCTGCTGCGGCAGCGACAGTGGTATGCGTCCCGGACGTGGGGTGTGTACCGCCAGCGCCACCCGCTGCGTCCGGGGCGCTTCCGTGATCAGCCGGGCGATGCCCGCCACGGTCGGCGCCTCGAAGATCTGCCGGACCGGCAGGTCCACACTGAAATCCGCGTGCACGGCCGCCGCGAGCCGGGTGGCCAGCAGCGAGTTGCCGCCGATCTCGAAGAAGCTGTCCTCGGCGCCCGGTACCGGCCGGCCGAGGATCTCGGTGAACACCGCGGCGACCCGCATCTCCAGGTGCGTGCGCGGGGCGCGCGACCCGGTGGCGACGGCGAACTCCGGTGCGGGCAGCGCCTTTCGGTCGAGTTTGCCCGCCGGGGTCACCGGCATCCGGTCGAGCACGGCCAGTGCCGCGGGCACCATGTAGCCGGGCAGCCTGCCGCGCGCGGTGTCGAGCACCGCGGCCGGGTCGACCGGGCGGTCGGCGGTGACGTAGGACGCGAGTCGCTGCTGGCCCTGCTCGTCGACGTGCACGACGGTCAGCGCCGAGCGTACCCCCGGGTGTTCCCGCAGGACGTGGTCGATCTCGCGCAGTTCGATCCGGAAGCCGCGGATCTTGATCTGATCGTCGGCGCGGCCGAGGAAGCGCAACCGCCCGGCGGCGTCGGAGACGACGAGATCGCCGGTGCGGTACATGCGTTCGCCGACCCGGCCGTGCGGGTTGGCGACGAACCGCTGCGCGGTCAGCCCGAGCTTGCCCAGATAGCCGCGCGCGACACCGGGTCCGGACACGTAGAGCTCACCGGGCGTCCCCGGCGGGACCGGGTGCAGGCGGCCGTCGAGGACGAACAACCGCATGCCGCGCACCGGCGCGCCCAGCGGCACCGGCTCCCCCGCCACCATCGCCGCGCTCGCGGTGACCGCGACGGTCGCCTCCGAGGGGCCGTACATGTTGTGCATCCGGTAGTCGCTCGCCCAGCGCTGCACCAGCTCGTCCGAGCAGGCCTCGCCACCGACGATGACCGTGCCCAGGTCGGGGAAGTCGCCCGCGGGCACCGTGGCCAGCGCGGCGGGAGTGATGAACGCGTGGGTGATCCGCTCCGAGCGCAGGAAACCCGCCAGTTCCGTGCCGCCGTACAGATCGGCGGGCGCGACGACGATGGTCGCCCCCGCGGCGAAGCCGAGCAGCAGCTCGAGCACCGAGGCGTCGAAGCTGGGCGAGGAGAAGTGCATGGTCCGCGCCGCGTCGGTCACCTTGAACAGCTGCGTCTGCTCGCTGGCGAGCGAGGCGATACCGGCGTGGGTGACGACGACGGCCTTGGGCGTGCCCGTCGACCCGGAGGTGTAGATCAGGTATGCGGGCTGACCGGCGCGCATCGGATGCCTGCGGTCGGCGTCGGTGAGCGGGGTGGCCGAGCGGCGCGCGCAGTCGGCCTCGAAGTCGGCCGTGCCGAAGACCAGCCACTCCGGCGCCTTCCGGTGCTTGCCCGTGGTGGTGGGCAGCCCGGCGAGATGCTCGGGCAGGGTGAGCCCGAGCACGGCGCCGGAGTCGCCGATCATGTGCGCGATCCGCTCGGCCGGGTAGGCCGGATCGACGGGCACGTACGCGGCGCCGGACTTGGCCACCGCCCAGATGGCGACGATCGATTCCAGGCTGCGCGGCAGCGCGACCGCGACCACCGATTCCGGCCCCGCACCGTGCGCGATCAGGCTGCGCGCCAACCGGTTCGAGCGTTCGTCGAGCTCGCGGTAGGTGGTGTCGAAGCCGAGGTAGCGCACGGCGACGGCGTCGGCCAGCCGCTGCGCCGTCTCGCCGAGCAGCCGGGCCAGGGTGCCCGCGGGCTCGGCAGGCGCGCCCGCCACCGGCGCCAGCCGCGCGATCTCGCGACGCTCCAGCAGATCGAGATCGCCGATCGGGCGCGTCGGATCGGCCACCACGGTCGCCAGCAGCGTGGTGAACCGGCGGGCGATGGCCTCGACCGTCGCGCGATCGAAGACATCGGTGGCGAAACCGAATTCGGCGTCCAGCGGACCGTCGTCGTGGTTGTCGCGCACCTCGAGCTGCAGGTCGAACTTGGCGACCCCGGCCTCCACCGGCACGAGCTCGGCACTGACGCCGGGCAGTTCGACGCGCAGTTCCGGCGTGCGGTCATAGGACAGCATGACCTGGAACAGCGGGTGCCGGGCGGTCGAGCGTTCCGGATTGACGAGGTCGACCAGCCGCTCGAACGGCACGTCGGGGTTGGCGAAGGCGTCGAGGTCGGTCTCGCGGACCTGGTCGAGCATCCGGTCGAAGCCGGCGCCCAGGTCGACCTCGGTGCGCAGCACCAGCGTGTTGACGAACATGCCGACCAGCTCGTCGAGCGCCGGATCGGAACGGCCCGCGATGGGCGTGCCGATGGTGATGTCGCTGCTCGCGCAGATCCGGGCCAGCAGGGTCGCCAGGACCGCGTGCAACACCATGAACATGCTGACGCCGTGGCTGTGTGCGAGTTCGGCGACCGCTCGGCGCATCGCGGCGTCGATGGTGAAGCCCACCGTGTCGCCGCCGGTGCCCCGGCGCAGCGGACGCGGCCGGTCCAGCGGCAGATCGAGCTGATCGGGCAGGCCGGCCAGCGCGTCGCGCCAGTGGCCGAGCTGCTTGCCCAGCGGCGCCTCGGGATCGGTCTCGTCGCCGAGCAGTTCGCGCTGCCACAGCGCGAAGTCGGCGTACTGCACGGGCAGCGGGGTCCACTGCGGCGCGAGGCCCTCGGCCCGCGCGGCCACGGCCGACATCAGGTCCCTGGCCAGCGGGGCGATCGACCAGCCGTCACCGCTGATGTGGTGCAGCACGACCAGCAGGACGTGGTCGTCGGCGCCGACCCGGTACAGCGCGACCCGCAGCGGTGTCTCGGTGCGCAGATCGAAGCCGCGCGCGGTCTCCTCGGCGACGAGGGCGGTGAGGTCGGCGGCGATGACGTCGACCGGCGCCAGGTCCGGTTCCACCGCGGCCGCGGGATGGATCAGCTGGTAGGCGCCGTCCGGCCCCTCCGGGAAACTGGTCCGCAGGCTCTCGTGCCGATCGAGCACGTCCCGCAGGCCCGCCCGCAGCGCGTCGAGGTCGAGGTGCCCGGTGAGCCGCAGCGCGAGCGGCATGTTGTAGGCGGCGGCGTGCTCGGCGAACCGGTTGAGGATCCACAGCCGCTGCTGGGCCAGCGAGAGCGGCACCCGCTCGGGCCGGACCGCGGGAACCAGCTTGGGCGTGGAGGTTTCGGGCTTGTGGGTGCTGATGTACCCGGCCAGGGCCGCGATGGTCGACGCCTCGAACAGTTCCCGGATGGTGAGGTTCGCGTCGAGAGTGGTGTTGATCCGGGCGACCGCGCGGGCGGCGACCAGCGAATTGCCGCCGAGGTCGAAGAAGCTGTCCTCGACGCCGATCGCGGTGCCGTCGAGGGCGAGTACCTCGGTGAAGATCTCGGCGAGGGCGCATTCCAGCTCGGTCTGCGGTGCGGCGGCGCCGGTGGTGACCCGCACGCCGACGGTCGGCTCGGGCAGCGCCTTGCGGTCGACCTTGCCGTTGGCGCTCAACGGCAGTTCGTCGAGCACGACCAGCGCCGAGGGCACCATGTAGGAGGGCAGGCCGCGGCGCAGCCCCGACAGCAGCACGGCGGGCTCGGGCGCCGCGCTGCCCGGTGTGGCCACCACGTAGGCGACCAGTTCGTCGTCGCCGGTGCGCCCGGCCCGCGCCACGCAGACCGCACGCGCGATGTGGTCCTGGGCGAGCAGTGCCGATTCGATCTCGCCGAGTTCGATGCGCAGGCCGCGGATCTTGACCTGGAAGTCGGTGCGCCCCAGGTATTCCAGGACCGGCCGGTCGAGCTGCCAGCGGGCCAGGTCACCGGTGCGGTACATGCGCTGACCGGGGGTGAACGGATTGGCGACGAATCGGTCGGCAGACAGGTCGGGACGGCCGAGGTAGCCGCGCGCCAGCTGCGTCCCCGCCAGATACAGTTCGCCGACGACCCCGGGCGGGACCGGCCGCAGCTGCGGGTCGAGCACGTAGGTCTGGGTGTTCCAGACCGGCGAGCCGATCGGCACCGTCGTCGCCTCGGCCGGGCACGGCCAGTAGGTGACGTCGACCGCGGCCTCGGTGGGCCCGTACAGGTTGTGCAGCTCGGGACCGCCGGTGGGGCCGTGCAGCGCGGCGTGGAAGTCGGCGACGGTGGCGCCCGGCAGCGCCTCCCCACTGCAGAACACCCGGCGCAGCCCGGCACCGCCGGCCACGCGCGGGTCGGTGACGAACAGCGACAGCATCGAGGGCACGAAATGCGCTGTCGTGATGGATTTCTCGGTGATGATCCGGGCCAGGTAGGCCGGATCCCGATGACCGTCCGGCGCGGCGACCACCAGGCGGGCACCGACCTGCAACGGCCAGAAGAACTCCCACACCGACACGTCGAAGGTGGCCGGCGTCTTCTGCAGGACGGCGTCGGTGTGGTCGAGCGGGTATTCGGCCTGCATCCAGCGCAGCCGGTTGACGATCGCCGCGTGCGTCACCCCGACGCCCTTGGGCTTGCCGGTCGAGCCGGAGGTGAAGATGACGTAGGCGAGGTGCTCGGGGCGCAGCGGTGCGCGCCGGTCGGCGTCGGTGATCGGCGCGACCGGGTGCCCGGTGACGTCGAGGGTGTCCAGATCCACCCGCGCCGTGCCCTCGGGCAGCCGCACCATGTCGCGCGCGGCGGTGAGCACGCACACCGGCCGGGCCTGCGTCACCACGGCGTCGATGCGGTCGGCCGGGTGCTCCGGGTCCAGCGGCAGATAGGCGGCGCCGGTGGCGAGCACCGCGTACATGCCGATGACCATCTCGATACTGCGGTGCAGGCACACCCCGACCGTGGTCTCCGGCCCCGCCCCGCGCGCGATGAGCTCACGGGCCAGCTGGTTCACCCGGTCGCCGAGTTCGGCGTAACCGACGGCGCGGTCACCGAATTCGAGGGCGACGGCGTGCGGGCTGCGCCGCGCCTGGTCGGTGAACAGCGACACCAGCGTGGCGGTCGGCACCGGCATCTCGGTGGCGTTCCACCCGCGCAGCACCGTGTCCTGCTCGTCGGCGGTGATCGCGGTCAGCGTGCGGGTGGGGGTGCCGGGCTCGGCGGCCAGGAAGCGGGCGAGGAAGTCCAGGTAGCGACCGTGGTGGGCGGCCACCTCGGCCTCACCGTAGAGCTTGGGGTTGGCTTCGAAGTCGAGCTGGATGCGGCCGCCGTCACCGTTGTAGATGTTGATCGAGAGGTCTTCGACCGGGCCGGTCGCGAGCACGTGCAGCTGGCCGGCGATGTCGCCGAACTTCAGCTCGTCGTGGAACAGCATGATGTTGACCATCGGCCCGAAGAAGCCACGGGCGTCGCGCGAGTAGCCGCAGTCGCGGCGGATGTCGTCGGAGCGGTAGCGCTGATGCCGCAGCGCGCCGGTGATCTGCAGCTCGGTCTGGCGCACGACGTCGGCGACGGTGGTGTGCTCGTCGAAGCGCACCCGCAGCGGCACCACGTTCGACACCACGCCCGCCGACCGGCGCAGCGCGACGGTGGTGCGGGCCGAGACCGGAAGGCTCAGTACGACATCGGAGTCGCCGGTGACCGAACGCACGTAGGCGGCCAGCGCCGCGACGATGAGGGCCGAGTTGGCCGAGCCGTGCGTGGTGATCGCGTCGGTGAGCAGGCTGTCGAGATCGGGGTCGAGGACCGCGGTGGCGCGATGACGGCCCGGATCGTGGGTGTCGCCGGTGGCGGTCACCGCGGACAGGGTCATCGGCTCGCCGACGCCGGAGAGCTGCGCGGTCCAGTACTCGCGGTCGGCGGTGCAGCGGCTGGACTCGCGGTAGCGGGACTCGTCGGCGTAGAGGTCGACCAGCGCGGCGGCGCGCGAGACCGACGGTTCGCGCTGTTCGCCGACGGCGGTGTAGATCTCGGCCGTGCGGGTCAGCGCGTTCATCGCACCGTAACCGTCGATAACGATGTGGTGTCCGCGTTCGTACCAGAGCCAGTCCTGGTCACCGATTCGCAACACGACATTGATGGTGAGCGGCTCGCGCTCCATGTCGATCGGGGTGCTGGCGTGGTCGTTCATCCAGCGCAGCGCGGCGGCGCGCGGGTCGGGCTCGCCGCGCAGGTCGATCCGGGCCCAGCCCGGCCGCCAGGCCAGGTCGACCCGCTGATGCGGCACGCCGTCGACCTCGAGTAGGCGGACATGGCCCACCTGGGATTCGGCGCCGAAGCGCTCGACCGCGTACAGCAGCCTGCCGACGTCGAGATCACCGTGGAGTTCGACGTAGTGGGCGATGGTGAGGGGGATATCGGGCCGGATCCGTTGCGCGTACCACAGGGCCGTCTGACCGGGCGAGAGAGCGAACGGTTGGCCCGGATCGTCGTCGGTGACGCATGAGCTGACGCGGTCGGTGGCCAATGAACTCATCAAGCACTCCGTTCTGCCTTTGTGTCA
Source organism: Nocardia sp. NPDC003269 (assembly GCF_042888005.1). Taxonomy (NCBI): domain Bacteria; kingdom Bacillati; phylum Actinomycetota; class Actinomycetes; order Mycobacteriales; family Nocardiaceae; genus Nocardia; species Nocardia sp. NPDC003269. The sequence goes on along the minus strand of NZ_JBIAPA010000002.1, from coordinate 1,913,167 downwards.
CAACTCCCCGAGCAGCGCCCGGGCACACGACGGCCCAGGGCGTGGCTATCCACGCCCATTGATTCGGAGTACTCCGGCAGCCGGATGGCTACCGATGTGGATTTGTTTCGAGCTCTATGTATTACGCCCCTGTAGCAGCTACTTACTGCTGCTTCCCCCGGGTTGAAACAAACCGCTTATTCGGAATTCTGCGAGCTCCGCGAAACCTGCGTCTGATTTGCCCGCCGGCGCCGGAAAAATACCAGCGCCACGCCGATCGCGGTCAGAATAACGGACGCCACTTCCGGCGCCGCGCCGATCCGGGTCGCGATCGTCGTCGTGTCGCGCAATGGTAGCTGGGCGACCAGCGCGGCGGGGACGACTTGTTCGGACTGCTGTGCGATCTCGCCGTTCGCGGTGATGATAGCGCTGACCCCGGTGGTTGCTGCGATCACCAGGGCCCGGCCGTGCTCGACCGCCCGCACCCGCGACATGGCCATCTGCTGGTAGGTCATCTCGCTCGTGCCGAAGGTCGCGTTGTTGGTCGGCACCGTCAGCAGTTCGGCACCCGCGGCCAGCGACTCCCGGAAGGCCCGGTCGAACGCCACCTCGTAACAGGTGGCGACGCCGACCCGCACCCCGGCCGCCGTGACCGTTCCGTCACCGTCACCCGGCACGAAATGTCCGGCTTGGTCGGCATACGACGAGAACAATCGGAAGAAACTCCGCATCGGCAGGTATTCACCGAACGGCTGGATGATTTTCTTGTCGTGCCGATCGGACGGGCCGTCCGCGCCGTTCCACACCATCACCGAGTTGGTGGTCGTGCGGTCGCCGTTCACCAGGACCGCGCCGACCAGGATCGGCGCGCCGATCCGCTGGGCGGCCCTGCTGATCTCCGCGGCGGCGTCGGCATTGCGCAACGGGTCGATATCGGAGGAGTTCTCCGGCCAGATCACGATGTCGGGCCGAGGCGACTGCCCGCGGTCGACGGCGTCGGCGAGTTCCTCGGTGCGCCGGACGTGGTTGTCCAGCACGGCCCGCCGCTGGGCGTTGAACTCCAGGCCCAACCGCGGCACGCTGCCCTGGATCGCGGCGACCGTGATCGTCCGGTCACCGTCGTCCGGGGCGGGCAGCGTCGGCCGGAGGATCACTCCGGCGAGGGGCATGACAGCCACGGTGACGGCAGCCGTGGCAAGTCCCAGCCGGGTGGCCCGGCCGGTCGCGCGCGGCGCAGGCTGGCGCACCCAAGCCACTAGGCGCAGCGCGAGCGCGGCCAGGCCGGTGCCGGTCAGGGCGACGGCGAACCCGATCAGCGGCGCGCCGCCGTAGGCGGCCAGCGGCAGGTACCAGCCATCGGCCTGGCCGAAAGCGACCCGCCCCCACGGGAATCCGCCGAACGGGAAACTCGACCGCGCCCATTCGGTGGCCGTCCACGCGAGAGCGAGCCAGACCGGCCAGCCGGGCAGGCTGCCGAGCCACCGGGCGAGCACGCCCCACAGGCCGAAGAACACCGCGCACGCGGTCGACAGCGCGAGCCAGGGCACCGGTCCGACGTAGATGCCCGTCCACGGCAGCAGCGGGACGAAGAACGCCAACCCGCCGAGGAATCCGAGGCCGAAACCACCGCGCAGCCTGCCCGGCCCGCGCACCGCGACGGTGAGCAGGGCCAGCGCGATCGGCGCGAGGAACCACCACGGCCGGGGCGGGAAGCTGCCGAACAGCAGCAGGCCACCCGCGACGGCCGTGGCCATCCGGGCCAGGACCCCGAACCGGTCACCGCCCGCCGCGCCGGCCGGTGTCGCGGGGTCGGTCGGGCCCGCCCCGGCCGCGTCGGCGGTCGTGGCGTCGGGCCCTGGTTCGGTGGCGGGGTGGATCATGGTGTCCTGCTCCGTGATTCGTGTGCCGGCGCGGTCGTGGTCAGGCGCGGTAGATGGTGGTGCCGTTGTGCACCGTGCGCAGGCAGGTCGGCAGGTCGGCGCCGGGATCGAGCCGGGGCAGACCGGGGACGCGCGAACGCGGGTCGGTCGACCAGCGCTGCACGGTGTCGGCGGCCGCGGCGACGACGAGCTCGCCCGCGTCCCACACGGCGTAGGAGGCCGGGGCGCCCGGCACCAGGGTGCCCGCCATGCCGTCGCGCACGCCGCCCGCCCGCCAGGCACCCCGCGTCGCGGCCGCGAACGCGGCGCGCGGGGACAGGCCGTGGCCGGGCGTGCGGTGCTGGACCGCCGCGCGCACCTGCTCCCACGGATTCAGCGTGGTCACCGGCGCGTCCGAGCCGATCGCCAGGGAGATGCCCGCCGCGGCCATCGCCGCGAAGGGGTTCAGGGTCGCGGCGCGCTCGGCGCCGAGGCGGGTGGCGTACATGCGGTCCGGTCCACCCCACGCGGCGTCGAAACCCGGCTGCACGGACAGGATCACGCCCAGCGCCGCGAGCTGCTCGATCGCGGCGGCGTCGGTCATCTCGGCGTGCTCGACGCGGTGGCCGCGCGCGGCGACCGCCGGACCGCCGAGTTCGGCGGCGACCGTGGCGAATCCGGCGACCACGAGATCCATGGCGGCGTCGCCGATGGCGTGGAAGCCGGCCTGCACACCGGCTTCGGTGCAGGCGCGGATGTGCGCGGTGACCGTCTCGGCGTCGAGGAAGTTCTTGCCGCAGCCGCTCGCGTCGGCATAGGGCGCGCGCAGCAGCGCGGTGTGCGAGCCGAGCGAACCGTCGACGAACAGATCGCCGCCGAGCGCGGCGACGCCCAGCTCGTCGATCAGGGCGCGCGCCTCGGCCGCGGTGCGCACGGCCTCGCCCCAGTAGGCGCGCACCTCGACGCCGTGCTCGAAGGCGAGCAGCTCGCGGACGTCCTCGCGGCTGGAGATGTCGGGGCCCGCGCACTCGTGCACGGCGACGATGCCGTGCGCGGCGGCGGCGTCGAGGGCGGCGGTGCGGGCCCGATCACGGTGCGCGCGACCGAGTTCCGCGAGGGCGACGGCGCGCACCCGGTGGTGGGCGTCGGCGCGCACCGGCTCCCCGCGGCGGTAGCCCTCCCCGAGCTCGCCCGCGGCGTCGAGCAGTGCCGAGGAGGCGACGGCGGAGTGGGCGTCGACCCGGGCCAGGTACACGAGCCTGCCCGCGCCGGCGGCCTCGTCGAGTTCGGCGACCGTGGGCGGGCGCTGCTCGGGCCACGCCGTGTCGTCCCAGCCCTCGCCGATGATCACGCCGTCGGGCTGCGCGCTCGCGTACGCGCGCAGCGCGGCGAGCAGCTCGGCCAGCGACCCGGTGCCGCTGACGTCGAGCCCGGTCAGCTGCAGGCCCAGCGCGGTGACGTGCACGTGCGGGTCGACGAAGGCGGGCGCGACGAAGGCGCCGTCGAGGTCGACGATCTCCGCGTCGGGATGCATTGCCCGGCCGGGCGCTTCGGCCCCCAGCCACACCACCGTGCCGTCGGTGACCGCCATCGCGGTCGCGTCCGGGGAGCTGGAACTGTAGAAACGACCGCCGATCAGCAACTGGGTACTCACGGTCCCCCAGTCTGCCGTATCGGCGAATCGTCAGGTCGGCAGGGACAGGACCGCGCGGACGTCGGCGTCGCACAGCCCCGCTGGAGTGTGTCCGCCCGCCTCGACGGCGATGAGTTCGAGTCGCCACGCGGCGACCGTGAAATCCGACATGGACTGTCCGGCAGCGGCACTCGCCCTACGCACCGCGTCGGCCAGTTCCGCGCTCACCGTGACGGTGATCTGCTCGGTGGCCATCGGCACACTGTAGACCTTCCGGCCGCCGGGCGGAATCCTCGGTTCAGGCGGAGCCGAGCGCGCGCGGCCCGGCGGTGTGCCCGTCGTCGTACCACTGCCCGACGACGACGCCGTCGACCACGTCACCGCTGTCGGCGTCGACCACCATGCCGCGATACGGCGACGGCGCGAAGGAGGGCAGCGGACCGAACCGCCGGGTGCCGAGCTTCTCGAGCACCGGCCGGATCAGCGCCCTGGTGGGCGGGAACAACGCGAGCAGGCCGACGAGTCCGGTGACCAGGCCGGGCACGAACAGTAGCACCGAGCCGGTGGCCACCAGCAGCCCGTCGGCGACCGCGCTCTCGGCGGTGACCTCGCCGCGCGCGGCCCGGCGGAACCGGTCGAACACGCGCCTGCCCTGGGCGCCCAGCAGCAGCAAGCCGACCCCGGACACCGCGATCAGCGCCAGCAGGGCCCAGCCCGCGCCGATCAGCTGGGCGAGGCCGACGAACGCGGCGATCTCGACGACGAGGTAGAGGACGAACAGCACGGCGGTCATGGCGATCCTTTCGGACGATCTACCGAGTCAACGCACGGGAGCCCGATTTTTCTCCCGGCCGCCTCAGCCACCCGGCCGGACGAGACCGGTCTCATAGGCCAGCACCACCGCCTGCACCCGGTCACGCAGCCCGAGTTTGGTGAGCACCCGGCCGACGTGCGTCTTCACCGTGGCCTCCGACAGGAACAGCGCCCCGGCGATCTCGGCGTTGGAGCGGCCCGCGGCGATCTGTTCGAGCACCTCGCGTTCGCGAGCGGTGAGCACGTCGAGCACGCCCGGGTCGCGCAGGCCCGCCGGGTCCTCGGCGACGAGCCGGTCGAGCAGGCGCTTGGTGACCTTCGGGGAGACCACCGCGTCGCCTGCGGCGACACTGCGGATAGCGGAGATGAGGTCTTCGGGCGGGGTGTCCTTGAGCAGGAATCCGCTGGCGCCCGCGCGCAGCGCGCCGAGGGCATGTTCGTCGAGATCGAAGGTGGTCATCACGAGCACGCGGACGCCGTCGCCCGCCGCGACGATCCGGCCGGTGGCGGTGACCCCGTCGACGACCGGCATCCGCACGTCCATCAGGACCACGTCGGGCCGCAGCTCCCCCGCGCGCCGCACGGCCTCGTCCCCGTTGCCCGCCTCGCCGACGACCTCGATGTCCGGGTGCGCCCCGAGGACCATCTTCAAGCCCATCCGCATGAGTTCCTGATCGTCCACCACGAGCACGCTGATCGGCATTTCCCAACCTTAGCGGGCGGATCAGTCGCCTTCGGCGCGCAGCGGGAGGGTGGCAAGGACCCGCCAGCGACCGTCGGCGGTCCGGCCCGCGGACAGGGTGCCACCGAGGACAGCGACCCGTTCGCGCATACCGACCAGGCCCATGCCCGCGCCGGGGATCTCGGTGGTCGGCGGCCGCTCCGGCAGGCCGCCGCTGTCGGTCACCTCGACCAGGATGTCGTCCTCGCGGCGGTGCACGCGCACGGTCGCCTTCGGGCTCGCGCCGGCGTGGCGCAGGGTGTTGGTCAGCGATTCCTGGACGATGCGGTGCACCCCGAGGCTGACCTCAGGGGTGATGTCGTCGAGTTCCCCGGTCAGTTCGAGGTCGACGGCCACACCGGCGTCGCGCATCAGCTCGGCCACGGTCGCGATGCCCGCGCTGCCGTGCTGGGGCAGCAGTTCCGGCGCGTGCTCGGTGCGCAGCAGTGCCACGGTGCGGCGCAGTTCGCGCAGCGCCTCGCGCCCGGTGCCCGCGATGGTCGCGAGCGCGCGTTCGGCGGTGTCGGGGTCGTGACGCAGGGCGTACTTGGCGCCGTCGGCCTGCACGATGATGACGCTGACCGCGTGCGCGACCACGTCGTGCAGTTCCCGGGCGATGCGGGTGCGTTCGGCGGCGACGGCCTCGTGGGCCCGGCGTTCCTTGTCGTAGTCGGCGACCGCGAGCCGCGCCGCGACCTCGGCGTCGTAGGCGTGGCGGGCGCCGTTGAACTCGGCCAGCGTCCAGCACAGCGCGTAGATCACGCCGACCAGCGCCAGATCGCCGCCCGCTGGTTCGCGCAGCACCAGCATCGACAGCGTCAGATCGATCGCCAGGAAGCCCAGGTAGATCAGCCCGTCCCGCCTGCCGACATAGGCGACGAGGGTGTAGAGCATCACGCCGAGCCCGATCAGCGCGACGTGACCGGAGGTGTCGTCGCCCACCAGATACCCGACCAGCGTGCACAGCACCGAGAGCACGAACAGCACCGCGGCCACCGCCCGCGGATAGATCCGGCGCAGGATCAGCGGCAGCGGCAGGATCAGGGAGAAGACCAGGTAGGAGGCCTTGTGGTGTTCGTCGCCGACGCCGAGCACGTCGAGCACCATCAGGAACAGCGCGAGGACGGAATCGGCGACGACGGGTCGGCCGCGGAGCCACAAGCTGAACCGGCGCACCGGCCCAGCCTAGTCGCCGGGCGCGGCCGGACCCGGTTGGCTTTCCGGGCGCGATCTTGATTGCCTGGTCCGGTGCAACTAGGAGACTGGACGGTCCTACTGGTGGCCGCTGCCGCGGCGGGGTGGGTCGACGCGGTGGTCGGCGGCGGCGGATTGATCATCCTGCCGACGCTGTTCCTGGTCGCGCCGGGCATCGCCCCGCAGACGGCGCTGGGCACCAACAAGCTGGCCGCGTTCTCGGGCACGGCGACCGCGGTGATCACCTTCGCGCGCCGGGTGCCGATGCAGTGGTCGGTGCTGATTCCGGGCGCGGTGATCGCCGCGATCACGGCGGCCTGTGGCGCGGCCGCGGTCTCGCTGATCGACCGCGACCTGTTCATCCCGCTGGTCATGGTGGTGCTGGTCGGCGTCGCGCTGTTCGTCACGCTGCGGCCATCGATCGGCATGACCATGGCCACCCATCCGCCGACCCGGCGCAAGGTGATCCTCGTGGTGGCGCTGGCCGCCGGGCTGATCGGCCTCTACGACGGTCTGCTCGGCCCGGGCACCGGTACATTCCTGATCATCACCTTCGCGACGCTGCTCGGCACCGAGTTCGTGCGGGCCGCGGCCATGGCGAAGGTGATCAACTGCGGCTCGAATCTGGGCGCGCTGCTGTACCTCGGCGCGACCGGACACATCCTGTGGGGCCTCGGCGCGGGCATGGCGGTCGCGAATGTGGCGGGCGCCCTGGTCGGTTCGCGGATGGCGCTGGCCAAGGGCGCCGGCTTCGTGCGGATCGTGCTGCTGGTGGTGGTCGTGGTGATGGTGATCCGGCTGGGCTGGCAGCAGTTCGGCTAGCGCGCCGGTTCGACCGGGGCCGAGGCGGCCAGCCACGGCTGCAGCACCCGCGAGGTGGTCTCGTGGATCTTGCGGTGTAGTCGCTCGCCGTCGTCGATGCCGTGCTGGGGCTGCTGGAACAGCACCGTCAGCGCGCCCGAGACGGCGCCGACGACCGCACCGACCAGCGCGGCGGCGCCGACCTCGTCGAGTTCGTGCGGGAACGCGCTGTGCAGCTGCCGGGCGATCTCGCGCTGGGCGACGAGCTGGGCGTGCGCGGCCCGGCCGCTCACCGCGGGCACCGTCCGCGAGACCCGCGCGCGCAGCGCCGCCACCCGGGAGTTCAGATCGTCGACGAGATGCTCACCGGGGTTGTCGCCCGCCGCGCGCAGCGCGCGCAGCAGCACCTCCACCGGCCGCTCCCCCGGCCGCCGGGTGGCGATGGCCGCGACGGCGGCGCGCACCCGTTCGTCGGGTTCGGGGAAGAGCAGTTCTTCCTTGCTCGCGAAGTAGTTGAAGAAGGTCCGCGTGCCGACCTCGGCCTCGGCCGCGATCTCGGCCACGGTCGTTTCCTCATAGCCTCTGGCCTCGAACAATCCGACGGCGGCCACGAGGATCGCACGACGGGTTCGTTCCCTTTTTCGATCGCGGAGGGCGGATGGCGGCACGGCGGGCACCCTACGGCATCGGGGCCCACCGCCGCGGGAGGACCGGGGTCAGCGCGTCACGGTTGTGACTGCCGGAACCGGGTTTTCGCGGAATCGCGGGCACGGCTCCCGCGTGTCGGTCCCACCGGCTAGCGTAGGCCGGGTGACTACCGCGACTTCCGGAGAAGTGGACGAGGAGTTCCGCGCACTCGGCTTGCGCGCGCTGGCCGAGGCCGCCCTGTCGGCGGCGCGGGCGGCCGGGGCCGAGCACGCCGATCTGCGGGTGCAGCGGCTGGTGACCCAGTCGATCCGCTTGCGCGACGGGCGGGTCGAGGCCGTCACCGACTCGACCGAGCTCGGCCTGGCCGTGCGCGTGATCGTCGACGGCACCTGGGGTTTCGCCTCGCACGCCGCGCTCACCCCCGACACCGCCGCCGAGGTGGCCCGGCGCGCGGTCACCGTCGCGACCGCCCTGCGCTCGCTCAATCGGGAGCGTGTGGAGCTGGCCGATGAGCCGCGCTACGCGGACGTGTCCTGGGTGTCGGCCTACGACCTCGACCCGTTCGCGGTGCCGACCGCCGACAAAGTGGCGCTGCTGCAGGACTATTCGGAGCGGCTCTCGGCCGCCGACGGCGTCGACCACGTGACCGCGTCGGTGCTGCAGGTCAAGGAGCAGGTGTTCTACGCCGACACGGCCGGATCGGCGATCACCCAGCAGCGGGTGCGGCTGCATCCGCAGCTCGAGGCGATCACCGTCGACGCGGCCTCCGGGGTCTTCGAGACCATGCGCACCCTGGCCGCGCCCGCGGGCCGCGGCTGGGAGTACGTCACCGGCGCCGACGGAACCTGGGACTGGGCGGGCGAACTCGCGCGGATCCCGGAGTGGCTGGCCGAGAAGGTGAAGGCGCCCAGCGTCGTCGCGGGCCCGACCGATCTGGTGATCGACCCGACCAATCTGTGGCTGACCATCCACGAGTCCATCGGCCACGCCACCGAGTACGACCGGGCGATCGGCTACGAATCCGCGTACGCGGGTACCTCGTTCGCCACCCCCGACAAGCTGGGCACGCTGCGCTACGGTACGCCGATCATGCACGTCACCGGGGACCGCACCCAGGTCAACGGGCTGGCCACGGTCGGCTACGACGACGAGGGCGTGGCGGGCCAGCGGTGGGATCTGGTGCGCGACGGCGTGCTGGTCGGCTACCAGCTCGACCGGGTGTTCGCCCCGCGCCTCGGGCTGGCGCGGTCCAACGGCTGCTCCTACGCCGATTCGCCGCATCACGTGCCGATCCAGCGGATGGCGAACGTGTCGCTGCAGCCGGACCCGGAACGCGACACCACGACCGCCGAGCTGATCTCGCGGGTCTCCGACGGCATCTACATCGTCGGCGACAAGTCGTGGTCGATCGACATGCAGCGCTACAACTTCCAGTTCACCGGTCAGCGGTTCTTCCGGATCCGCAACGGAGAACTGGCCGGACAGCTGCGCGATGTGGCCTATCAGGCCACCACCACCGACTTCTGGGGTGCGATGGAGGCGGTCGGCGGGCCGAGCACCTGGCAGCTCGGCGGCGCGTTCAACTGTGGCAAGGCCCAGCCCGGTCAGGTGGCGGCGGTGAGCCACGGCTGCCCGTCGGTGCTGGTGCGCGGGGTCAACATTCTCAATACCCGGACGGAGGGCGGCCAGTGAGCGCATCGGGTGTGTTCCCCGCGGGCGCGGTGGTCGAGCGCGCGCTGGCGGCGTCGAAGGCCGACGAGGCGATCGTGATCGTCACCGACGCGCACGAGGCGTCGCTGCGCTGGGCGGGTAATTCGATGACCACCAACGGGTCGTCGGTGTCGCGGGACTGGGCGGTGATCTCGGTGTTTCGGGACGGCCCCAACGCCGCCCGCGTCGGCAGCATCAGCTCCACCAGCGTGGACCCGGCCGAGATCGAGGCCGTGGTGCGCGCCAGCGAGGAGGCCGCGCGCACGGCGACCCCGGCGCGCGACGCGATGCCGCTGCTCGAACCCACCGTCGACGACACCGCCACCTGGGACCACGCGCCCGGTGCCACCGAGATCGACGTGTTCGCCGGCCTGGCCCGCGATCTGTCGACCGGTTTCGACGGCACCGACCGGCTCTACGGTTTCGCCCACCACCAGCTGCACACCACCTGGCTGGGCACCTCCACCGGGATCCGCCGCCGGTTCAGCCAGCCCACCGGGTCGGTCGAGATCAACGGAAAGCGGGGCGAGGGCGCCGATCTCGCCAGCGCCTGGGTGGGTGTCGGCACCGCCGACTTCACCGACGTCGACACCCCGGGCCTGCTGGCCGAGCTGTCCCGGCGGCTGGACTGGTCGGCCACCCGCGTCGACCTGCCCGCGGGCCGCTACGAGACGCTGCTGCCGCCCTCGGCGGTGGCCGACCTGATGATCTACCTGGCCTGGACGATGGAGGGCCGTGGCGCGCACGAGGGCCACACCGCCTTCTCCCGCGCGGGCGGCACCCGGATCGGGGAGCGGCTCAGCGACATTCCGCTGACCCTCTACTCCGACCCGAACGCGAGCGGTCTGGAATACCGGCCGTTCGTGGCGACGCCGTCGTCCTCGGAGTCGCTGTCGGTGTTCGACAACGGCCTGCCCGCCCAGCGCGTCGACTGGATCGGCGCCGGCGTCATCGAATCGCTGGTCTACCCGCGCGCCACCGCCGCCGAATTCTCCGCTCCGGCCACGGTTCCCGGCGAGAACCTGCTGCTCACCGGCGGCTCCGACGCGTCACTGGACGACATGATCGCCCGCACCGAACGCGGCCTGCTGCTGACCTGCCTCTGGTACATCCGCGAGGTCGACCCGGCCACCCTGTTGCTCACCGGCCTCACCCGCGACGGCGTCTACCTGGTCGAGGACGGCCGGGTCACCGCCGCGGTCAACAACTTCCGCTTCAACGAGAGCCCCCTCGATCTCCTGCGCCGCATCAGCGAAGCCGGCGCCACCGAGATCACCCTGCCCCGCGAATGGAAGGACTGGTTCACCCGCACCGCCATGCCACCGCTGCGCATCCCCGACTTCCACATGTCCTCGGTGAGCCAGGCGACGTAGTCGTCCGGGCAGGTGACCCGGTGTGGATCACCTGCCCGTCGTGCTCACACGGCTTCGAGCACAGCGGAGGCGCCGATGCCGCCGGCGGCGCAGATGCCGAGCAGGGCGGTCTGTTTGCCGGTGCGGGCCAGTTCGTTGGCCATGGTGGTGACCATCCGTGCGCCGGTGGCGCCGAAGGGATGGCCCAGCGAGATCGAGCCGCCGTGGACATTGAGTCTGTCGATGTCCACGGCGCCGACCGGCTCGTCGCGGTCCAGGCGGGACTTGGCCCAGTCGGGGCTTTCCAGCATGCGCAGGACCGAGAGGGTCTGGGCGGCGAAGGCCTCGTGGATGTCGACGAGGTCGATGTCGGCCAGCGTCATGCCCGCCTTGTCGAGGGCGCGCGGCATGGAGATGGCCGGGCCGATGAGGACCTGATCGGCGGGGTCGACGCTCACGAAACTCCACGAGCGCACGGCCGCGAGCGGGGTGAAGCCGAGGGCGCGGGCCTTCTCCTCGCTCATCAGTAGCACTGCCGACGCGCCGTCGGTGAGCGGGCTCGCATTGCCCGCGGTGACCGTGCCGCCCTCGGCGAACACCGGCCGCAGGGTGGCGAGTTTGTCGACGCTGGTGTTCGCCCGGACCAGACCATCGGTGTCGACGCGCTTGCCCGACGGGGTGGTCACCGGAACCACTTCGTCGTCGAAGCGACCCGAGGCGATCGCGGCCGCGGCGCGGTGGTGCGAGCGAGCGGCGAACTCGTCCTGGTCGGCGCGGGAGATGCCGTTGATCCTGGCCATCTTCTCGGCGGACTCGCCCATCACCTCGCCGGTGGTGCGCTCGGAGATCTTGGGCTGCCGCGGCAGGACATCGGTGAACGGCGCGAGCTGACGGACCAAGTCGAGGTAGTCCTTCGGCTTCGGCTTGCCCAGCGCCACCGGCGCGACGGCGTGCACGACCTTCTGCGGGAGCTTGATCTCGGCATTGCTGGTGGAGTCGCTGCCACCGGCGATCATGATGTCGTACTCGCCGCGTTCGATGGCCGCGGCCGCCGAGGTGACCGCCTGCAGACCGGACGCGCACGCCCTGGTCACCGTGTAGCCCTCGCACCCGAAATCCAGCTTCAGATCGAGGGCCACTTCGCGGGCGATGTTCGGCGCGTGACTCGGCAGGATGACGCCACCCCACACGATCGACTGGATCTCGCCCGGCGCGATCCCGGTGCGCTCGATCAGCCCGCGGACGGCGGCGCCGGCCAGGGCGATGCTGTCGAGGCGGGTGAAATCGGTGAACGCGCGCACGAACGGCGTGCGCGCGCCCGCGACGACGACGGCGCGGGTGCGTTTCTCGGCCATGTGAGTCCCTTCGGAGGTTCCGCTGAGCCCACGTTATCCGATACCCCGGGTACTGGGTACCGCTTCGGGTGAACCGTCAGGCGGGGGTGATCTCGATGCCGATGGTGCCCGCCTTGCCCCGGCGCAGGTTGCTGCCGAGGATCACCAGCGGGCCGGTCAGCCAGTACTTGCGCCGCAGCCAGGAGCGGACCTGTTCGGTCTCGGTGGCGTCGAGGAGTCGGGCGGTGCCGGTGACGACGGCACCGTGCGCCTTCCCGCGCGCGTCACAGGGCTGCAGCGTCACCTCGGGATTGCGGCGGATCCGCTTCACCTTCCAGCTGTCGGTCACGGTCCACACGAACAGCTTGTCGTCGCGGGCGACAGCCCACACGGCGGTACCCACCGGGGTGCCGTCCTTGCGGAAGGTGGTGAGGAGGACGAAGTTCGCGGTCTGCAGCTCACCGAGAGGGTTGGTCATGCTCGCAGCCTAATGCCCTCCGGCGCGTGCGGCAGCGGCCGCCGATCGCGCTTCCCCTTTCATTGTCTACCGGCGAACGGGGCTTGCCGCAAGGGCGGGGCGGGGGTGCAGAATCGCTGTTCGCGCGCCGAGATCCGGGCGCAGGACGGGGTGTGACATGCGGGTTCTCTTGTCGACGATCGGGTCACGCGGGGAGGCGCAGCCGATGTTCGCCCTCGCGGTGCGGCTGCGCGCGCTGGGGCACGAGGCGGTGCTGTGCGCGCCGCCCGATTTCGCCGACCGGGCGCGGGAATTGGGTGTCGAATACATCCCGGTGGGGCCGGAGGTGCGCGGCACGGCGAAGCCGAACGGCGTGCCGACGCCGGAGCAGCGGCAGCGGATGGTCGAGGACACGGTGGCGGCCCAGTTCGCGGCGGTCGGTGCGGCGTCGGCGGGCTGCGGCGCGGTGGTCGGCGGGGGCGGGTTGGCGATCGCCGCGCGTTCGATCGCGGAGTCGCTGGCGGTCCCGTACGTGTACGCGGCGTTCGCCCCGATGACACTGCCGTCACCGCGGCTGGCGCCGCCGGTCTTCGGCATGGCCCCCACCGGCGACATCGCCGCCCGCTGGGAACAGGATCGGCAGCTGTGGAACGGCGTCTGGCGGGCGCCGCTGAACGCCGCCCGCGCCCGGCTCGGACTCCCCGACGTCGAGGACGTGCGCGCGCACCTGTTCACCGATCGGCCGTGGCTGGCCGCCGACCCGCTCCTGGCACCCTGGCCAGGGGCACCGGATCTGGACGTCGTCCAGACGGGCGCGTGGATGCTCGACGACACCCGCCCGCTCGACCCAGCGCTGGCGGACTTCCTCGAGGCCGGCGATCCCCCGGTCTACGTCGGGTTCGGCAGCGTCCGTGCTCCGGAAGCTATGGCGCACAGGATGATCGAGGCCGCACGGTTGCTCGGCCGTCGCGTCGTCGTGGGCCGGGGCTGGGCGGATCTGCGACCCGTGGACGACGGCCCGGATTGCCATACCGTCGGCGAGGTCGCCCATCAGGTGCTGTTCCCGCGCGTCGCCGCGGTGGTCCACCACGGTGGCGCGGGCACGACCCACGCGGCAGCGCGGGCCGGGGTGCCGCAGGTGGTCGTGCCGCAGATGTTCGACCAGTTCTATTACGCCGGGCGGGTCGCCGAGCTGGGCATCGGCACCGCTCCGGCCGCCACCGACGACCCGCGCGCGGCACTGGAGGGCGCGCTCGACGCCGCGACCACGGCCCGCACGGTCGGCGAGCGGATCGTCCGCGACGGTGCCGCGGTCGCCGCCGACCGGCTGCTGAGCTCGCCCGACGAGTTATGGGCGGTTTCGCGAAAGTCTTCCTAACCTCGGATCCGACCGACCCGCGTTCTCCGGAAGGACACCGATGACCGATACCGCCGTGCCGCTGCTGTGGAGTGGCGAGCTGCCGACCACGCTGGCCTTCTACCGGGCACTCGGCTACACCGTCATCTACGAGCAGACCAGGCCCTATGTCTACGGCGCGGTCGAAGGGCACGGGTGCGCACTGCATTTCGCAGCCGCGCCGCCCGGGGTCACGCTGCCCACCGAGCATGTGGGCGCGCTGGTGATGGTCGACGACGTCGCCGCCCGCCACGCCGAATTCACCGCGGCTCTGCGCGCGGCGTACGGCCGGGTCCCCGCCAAGGGATTGCCGCGGATCACCCGGTTCCGGCCGGGGCAGTCGCGGTTCTCCCTCGTGGATCCGGTCGGCAACACCCTGCTGGTGATCCAGCGCGACGAGCCGATGGAGCTCGAATACGGCGGCTCCCGTGCGCTGACCGGGCTGGCCAAGGTCCTCGACAATGCCCGCATCCTGCGCGATTTCAAGAACGACGACAAGGCGGCGGCCCGCGTCCTGGAAACCGGGCTGCGACGGTTCGCCACGGCCGCGTCGGCCCCCGACCGGGCCCGCGCCTACGCCGCGCTGGCCGAGATCGCGGTCGCGACCGAGGATTCCGAACGGCTCGCCCGCTGGCGGGCCGAGCTCGACGCTGTCGAGCTGACCGCCGCGGAGCACGCCGCCCTGTCCGCCGACACCGCCGCCTCCGATCTGCTCGCCACCTGGCTGACCACCACGGCACCCGGCTGACCCGGCGCGGCGCGGCCGGGCGACGGTCTAGGCTTCGGCCATGGATCGACGCTCCGGCACGCGCTACATCCGCTGTCTCGCAACGACACTCGCGGCGGTGGTGATCACCGGGCTCGGGCCGGTGGCGGCGGCGCGGGCCGAGGCGGGATGCGGCGGCGGGTGGCAGGCCGAGGTGCTGGCCGCCGACCTCGGTGGCCTGGAGAACCTGGAGTACGACGGCGCGGGAGGCTTCTACGTCTCCGGCATCGTGCGCGGCGAGTTGCGGCACGTCGCCGCCGACGGCCGGGTCACTACGCTGCTCACCGGGCTCGACAATCCCGCCGGGCTGCGCCGCTCCGGCGCCGACCTGTACTTCGTCACCGGCGACGGCACCACCCCCGACGGTGGTGGCACGCTCCGGCGGTTGCACCTGCCGAGCGGCGAGGTCACCGTGCTGCTGCCCGATCTGGTGCAGCCCAACGGCCTGCTCCTGCTCCCCGACGGCGACCTGCTGCTGACCCAGCTGTCGATTCCGTGGCCGCCGGTCGGCATCAGCCGCTATCGTCCCGCCACCGGCGAATTCACGCTCGGCTGGTCACCGGCGCCCCGCCCCAACGGCCTCGCCCTCACCGCCGACCACCGGGCCGTCCTCACCGAGGACGTGGCCACCTCCCAGATCCTGCGCGTCCCCCTCGACGCCCCCGACCGCCCCACTCCGATCGCCGCGATCCCCGACGGCCTGTTCCCCGGACTGGACGATCTCGACACCGCCGCGAGCGGACTCGCCTTCGTCGCGGGCGACTACTCCGGCAGCGTGTACCAGGTCGACACCGCGACCGGCCGCTGGTGCACCCTCGCCACCGGCTGGACCACCCCGCCCACCGGCCCGCTCCCCGCCCGACCCCCGATCGGCCCCACCTCCGCCCGCCTCGCCCCCGACGGTCCCGCCTGGTCCCTCTACGTCACCAGCATCGACGGCACCCTCCGCCGCCTGCGCCCACCCACCGACCTCGACCTGACCCCGGCGTTCGTTCGCTGACTCCGCCCCTGTCCCGCACCGCCGCGCAGTCCGCTCCGGTGCTCCCGAACCACGATGACGCCTCCCTTCCGGCTCAGCACAGGCGGAGGGACGCCATGTCGCCCACCGTCATGCCGAGCTGACTCGCGCTCCACGCCGAGAATCTCCGATCGTGGTCGGTCGATTCGTCGTCGAGCCACCCGAAGGTCCGTCCGGTCCGTCCTCGTCCGGTGGTGATCGCCGCCGGTGAGCATGTCGGCGGCAGGCCCCGCCCGATCGAGCAGCTGACCATCCGCGACGGCCTGGTCACGGGTCCCCGGCGTCTCGTGACCGATGGCGCACGGCGCGAGCGGAAGACTGGAGCCGCGTGGATCCGTATGGTGCACTGGTGGATTCGCCGGTCGAGTCGAGGAGGGGCGGGGTGCATTCAGCGCCGGAGTGGTCGCGGCAGCGCGGGTTCGGGATCAGGGTGGACTGGGGTAGGTCGGGCGCGGCGGCGATCGGGCCGGGGGCCGCGGCCGTCGTGGTGGTCGACGTGTTGTCGTTCACGACCTCGGTATCGATCGCGACCGGAGCGGGGACGGCCGTGTTCCCGTATCGGTGGCGAGACGCGACGGCGCAAGAGTTCGCCGATCGGCACGGAGCGGCGCTGGCAGTTGGGCGGCGCCAGGCGGACGCTGCGCAACCATGGTCCTTGTCGCCCGCCGCGATCCGACGAGCGCCGTTCACCGAGCGGTTGGTATTGCCGTCGCCGAATGGGTCCGCCATCGCGGCCACCGTCGACGGCGGCGCGGTCATCGCGGCGTGTCTGCGCAACTACAGTGCCGTCGCCGACTGGCTGATCGCTCAGGGGTGGGGCACGCCCGAACAGCCGATCGCGATCGTCGCCGCGGGCGAACAGTGGCCGGGCAGCGAAGCCCTCCGGCCCGCGCTGGAGGACTGGGTCGGTGCGGGCGCGCTCGCCGCGGCCCTCATGGACCGGGGCGCCACCGCCGCCTCACCCGAGGCACAGTCGACGGCAACCACTTTCGCCGCCACGCCCGACGTGCCCGCGCTGATCGCGTCCAGCGCGTCCGGCCGGGAGCTCGCCGCGATCGGGTTCGCCGACGACGTCGCGATCGCGATCGACCTCGACGCCGACACCACCGCGCCGGTCCTCACCGACGGCGCGTTCACCGACCGCTCCGGCAGCTGAGCGCCGGATGCGGGCGCCCGCCTCCCCTCCGGCACGTCAGCGACGCCGGGCGGCGCGGTGCCCGCCTCTGGGCGGTCGCGTCCCGCGGAATCGCGGCACTCGACGAGCCCGGGCAGCGATGCTCGGCACCGAACAGCGGCGGGTGGCCGACCGACCACCCACCGCGCGCCTCCCGGCCACCCCTCGGAACCTCGGCGACGCCGGGTGGCCCGGTGGGCCGCCTCCGGGCGGTCGCGTCCCGCGGAATCGCGGCACGCGACGAGCCCGGGCAGCGGTCCTCCACACAGCACAGCGGCGGGTGGCCGACCGACCACCCGCCGCGCGCCTCCCCTACTGGTTCGCGCCGATGATGCCGCCGATCACCGCCCCGATCACACAGCCCGGGATGGCGGAGACGACCAGGAAGATCAGCCCGATCAGCGCCCCCACCACACAGCCGATCGCGATACCGGCGACGATATTGCCGGTCTGATCGATCTGCTGCAGCGCCACCGGGTTCAGCGCGGGCGCGCCGACCGGGGTGAGCGTCAGCGTGGTGGCCGCGGCGTCGACCTCGGGGATCACCCGCACCGCGGGCCCGGCGACCGGCTGCACCGTCGTCGGGATGAGGCCGATCCGGCTGCCGTCCGGGGCGAACACGGCGACCGAGGCGTCGGGCGTGAGCTCGAACCTGCCCGCCGCCAGTTCCACCGTCGCCGTGGAACCGTCCTTCGCCACCGCCGCGGTGTACGCGACGGCCCCGTCGACACCGGCGACCGAGGGGCCGGTGACCGGCGCGCCGTACGCGGTGGCCGCGGCGACACCGGTCGCCGCCACGGTGAGGACACCGGCAGCCAGCAACTGCTTGAACTTCATGGGTTTCCCTCCGACTTGCCGAGCCCGTCCAACCCCGGTCCCGGCGCGATACCCACTCATGATGCGCCATGGCTATAGTGCATAACACCACTTCCGCGAGATCCGGATAGTGCTGCCCCACAGCGGAATTCACACCATCTGGGCGTACCGACCGGTCGCCCCCGGCACGCCCGCCGACACGCCGACCCGCGTCGGACCGATACGCTCGCGGAGTGACTCGGGGACAGCAAGGCGGCCGGGCGGCCCAGGCACAAGCGCGGCGTGCGGCCATCATCGACGCCGCGACCACCCTCATCGCCGAGCGCGGATACCAGGGCACCTCCCTGGCCGCCGTCGCCGACCGCGTCGGCCTCACCCAGGCCGGCGTTCTGCATTACTTCCCCAGCAAGGACGCCCTGCTGAGCGGCGTGCTCGAAGCGCGCGACCGCTGGGATTTCGCGGCGTTCGTCGCCCGCCTGGCCGACGCGCGACTGTCGCATCTCGAGCAGATCGTCGAGTACAACGCCGAACGCCCGGATCTGGTCCAGGCGTTCACCGTCCTGGCCGGGGAGTCCATCACCGAGGCGCACCCGGCGCGGGAGTTCTTCACCGAGCGCTACGCCAAGGCCCGCGCCGACTTCGCCGCCCTGCTGAGCACCGAATTCGGCGATCAGCTGCCCGGTGGACTCACCCCCGAACAGGCGGCGCCGCTACTGCTCGCGGTCATGGACGGATTGCAGGTCCAATGGCTGCTGGCCAGGGACGATATCGACCTGACGGCCGCCTATCGGGACTTCGTTTCGCTGCTTTCACCCACTCAGCGGGAGCAAACATAACGTTTACATAACTTCACCAACCTAGCGCTCGGTAGGGTCACATACTCCGAGTCGGAAGTCGTGCGATCTACGTCACACCCGATCGCGCGGCGCTCCACTCCCTCTCGAAGTAATTCCCGAACAAACGGAGCGTGGCATGTCCACCATTCCTGAAGATCCGAAGGTGTCGAGTCCTGTCACGACCGACCCGGACACCAACGACACCGGCCGGCTGGACGGCGCGTCACGGGCCCGCATCTTCACCGTGCTCGCGGTGATCGTGCTGTTCACCGAGATCGCGCCGATGCAGTACACGATCGTGTCGGCGGCACTGCAGAAGATCGCGCCGACCTTCCCCGGCGTCGGCGCGAACATCAACTGGGCCATCATCGTTTTCGGCCTGATCGGCGCCGCCGCCTCGCCGCTCATCGGCAAGATGAGCGACGTCTGGGGCAAGAAGCGGATGTTCCTCATCTGCGGCGTGCTGTTCATGATCGGCTGCGTGCTCGACGCGACCACGTCGAACTGGGGCATCTTCCTGCTCGGCCGATGCCTGCAGGCCACCGCCATCGCGACGGCGGTCATCGCCTACGGCCTGATCCGGGACCTGATGCCGCGCAAGTACGTTCCGCTCGGCCTCGGCGTCACCGCGACCGGCCTCGGCGTCTCCGCCATCGCCGGACCGCTGCTCGGCGGCTTCCTGGTCGACAACTACAGCTGGCGCGCGATCTTCTGGTGCCTGGCCGCGTTCACCCTGGTGATGCTGCCGCTGGTGTACTTCGTCGTCCCGGAATCCAAGCTGCGTGTGCGGGAACGGATCGACTATGTCGGCGCGCTGCTGCTCGCCGGTGGTGCCGCGCTGATCCTGATCTACCTCGACAAGGGCCACGACTGGGGCTGGGCGAAGCCGACCACGCTGGCCTGGGTGATCACCGGCGTCGTGCTGCTGCTGCTGTTCGTCCTGGTGGAAACCCGGGTGGCACAGCCGATCATGGATATGAAGCTGCTGTTCCACCCGCGCGTCGCGCTGGTGCTGGCCGGTGCGCTGTTCGCCTCGCTGCAGATCGGCGTCGTCTCCTACGCGATCGCCTACATGTCGCAGACGCCCGACGAGGCGACCGTCACCGCGGGCGCACAGCAGGGCATTCTCGCCAAGGTGCAGGCCATGACGGGGCAGCCGCTGCCGCCCGAGGCCGTCCAGGTGACACTCGATCCGGGCTACACCTACGGCAGCGGGTACACCCTGCTGGAGTTCGCGGTGCGGATCGCCCTGCTCGGCGCCGTGGTCACCATGGTCTGCGGCGCGCTCGCCGGCGTCATCGCGCGACGGATGGGCGCCCGGATCCCGCTGGTCATCGCGCTGGCGATCTTCGTCTGCTCGGCCGCGGCCTTCGCCGTCCTGCCGCATACCAGCACGGTGTTCCTGCTGGTGAACGCGGTGTTCAGCGTCGGCTTCGGGTTCTACTACGCGGCCATGCCGATTCTCATGGTGGAGGCGGTGCCGCAGGAGCAGCAGGGCATCAGCCTGGGCATGCTCGGCGTCATGCAGTCGATGGGTGTCGCCGTCGGCCTGGCCATCGTCACCGCCTTCCTGCACGCCAACGGGATGACCGCGCTGATCAGCGTGGGTGGCCAGGCGCAGCCCCCGGCCCCGATCCCGGATGTGTTCGGTGATCGCGGATACGAGCTGGGCTTCTGGGTCTGCGGCGCCGCGGCGGCCGTGGCCCTGGTGCTGGCCGTGATCATGCGGCACGGGCGCACGCCCGCCACCGGCGGCACCGCGCACTGAGCCCCGCCGTGGACGGGCCGGTGATCGTCAGACGATCACCGGCCCGTCCGCGGCTTGCGGTATTTAAATACCCCACCTACCCTCGGAGCCATGGTGCGCCTCCCCCTCAGCCCGGCCCAAGTCGAAGCAGGTCGTCGCCTCGGCCGCCGTCTGCGCACGGCGCGCGGCGACCGCGATCTGGCCGAGGTGGCGCGCGCGGCGGGCATCTCCCCCGAGACCTTGCGCAAGATCGAATCCGGCCGCCTGCCCTCCCCCGCCTTCGGCACCGTCGTCGGCCTGGCCGAGGCGCTGGCGATTCCACTGACCGACCTCGCCGAGGTCTACCGCACCGAGCAGATCGCCGAATCCGCCTGAGCGGCGCGGGATCTCCGCGCCGCCGCGCACCATGAGCCTGCCCGGCCACGCGGCATGACGATGCTCAGCCGCGCAGCGTGAGGACACTCGGCCCGTCGGCCGTGACCGCGATCGTGTGCTCACTGTGCGCGCACCGGGAGCCGTCGGCGGAGCGGATCGTCCACCCGTCGGCGTCGGTGACCACCGTCGCGGTGCTCGCCGCGAACCAGGGTTCGATGGCGATCGTGAGCCCGGGACGCAGCCGGAACCCCCGCCCGGCGCGCCCGGTATTGGACACATGCGGGTCCTCGTGCATGGTCCGGCCGATGCCGTGCCCACCGAACTCGGTGTTGACCGGGTAGCCGTACGCGCGGGCGACCGTCGAGATGGCCGCGGAGATGTCGCCGATGTGGTTGCCCGGCTGGGCGGCGGCGATGCCGGCCGCGAGGGCCTCCTCGGTGGCCCGCACCAGGCGCTGGTCGGCCGGGGCGGGCGTGCCGACGATGGTGGTCACCGCGGAATCGGCGGCCCAGCCGTCGATGGTGACGGCCAGATCGGCGGTGAGCACATCACCGTCGCACAGCACGTAGTCGTGCGGAAGCCCGTGCAGCACAGCGTCGTTGACCGCCAGGCAGACGGTGTTGCGGAACGGCCCGCGACCGAACGAGGGCGCGTAGTCCCAGTAGCACGACACCGCGCCGCGCTCGCGAATCCGTTCCCGCACATACTCTTCGAGCTCGAGCAGGTTCACCCCGACGGCAGCCTTCGCGTGGACACCGGCCAGCACGTCGGCGACGAACGCACCGGTCACCCGCATCCGCTCGATCTCCGCGGGCGTCTTCAACTCCACCATCACGCCTCCATTGGTATTTTCATACCGACCCTAGCGGCGTCGGTATAAAAATACCAATTCGGCGGTGTGCTCAGCGGTTGAGGTTGCCCATGTCCACCGGGATCTGCGCGCCGGTGACCTGCCCCGCCTCGTCCGAGCACAGCCACGCGACGGCGGCGGCGATATCGGCGGCCTCGGTGATGTAGGTCGGCAGGGCGTTCATGAAGATGGGCGCGAGCGTGGCCGCGTGCTGCTCGAACAGCGGGCCCATCTCCGCCATCTGCATGCCGGTCGCCACCCCCGCCGGATGCACGGTGTTGACCCGGATCTTGTGCTGGCCCAGCTCGTTGGCCATCGTCTTGGCCAATCCGGTGATGGCGTGCTTGGTGGCCACGTAGTGAGCCGTGAACGGGATGCCCTTGAGGCCCGCGACCGAGCTGGTGAACACCATCGCGCCACCCTCACCCTGCTCGATCAGGTACGGAATCGCGGCCTTGGCGGTATGGAAGACGCCGGTCAGATTCACATCGACCGTCTCCTGCCACTGCTCGGCGGTGATCTCCCAGGACATCGCCGCCGAACAGATTCCGGCATTGGCGACGACCACGTCGAGCCGGCCGAACTGCTCGATCCCCGCCGCCAGCGCCGCCGACAGACCCGCGAAATCGCGGACGTCGGCCTTGCTCGCGGCGATCTTGCCACCCGCGGCCTCGACCAGCCGGACGGTCTCGGCCAGGTCGTCCTCGGTGGCGCCCGGATAGCTGGTGCTGGCGAAATCCACGCACGCGTCGATCGCGATGATGTCGGCGCCCTCCTCGGCGAAGCGAACCGCCTCGGCCCGGCCCTGACCGCGGGCCGCCCCGGTGATGAAGACGACCTTGCCCTCGTATCGTCGCGCCATGTCCTACCTCCGAACGTCGATGTGCACTATGAACACCTCACCATCGCGCGCCCCCGCGCGGTGCGGAATCAGAGGTTTTCCACCTGGGAGTCCGCACCCAGTGGACGGGTCAGCGACCACAGCTGGGTGAACGTGCAGCGCGCGATCTTCCAGCGGCCGTCCTCGACCCGGTACTCGTCGGCGTATTCGCCGGTGGCCACGGTCTCGGTGCGCGCCAGCAGGTTCAGCTGCCGGAAACGCAGCGTCCACCGGCCGCTGGCGGTGGTGTCGTCGTGCACGGTGATGTCGGGATGCACGCCGTGGTGCATGTCGAGCACGACCGGCTTGCCGTCGACCCGGCGCAGGGCGATCGAGGTGAACACCGCGGCCATGCCGTCGGCGTCGTGGGTGCCCAGGCTGCCGTAGTCGAGCTCGGCCCCCGCCGCGAGGAAGCACTCGCGGAAGCCGACCGCGTCCTTGGCGTCACAGGCGCGGAAGTAGCGGTGTTTGAGGGCGATGATCGCCTCGATCGTCTCCAGCCGGGCGATCCGGGCGGCGAGGTCGGGGGCGGTGTCGGTCATGGTGCTCCTGCTCGGCGGGGTCAGTCGCGGGCGAAGGTCGCCCACGCGCGGACGACGACCTCGCCCGCGGCGTCGGTCCCGGACAGGGTGACGTCGACGCGCGCTTCGCCGTCCTGCGTGTAACTCTGCGTGATGTGGCCCGCGCAGGTCATGACTTCGCCCGACGGCAACGCGCGCACGACCCTGGTGCGGAAGCGCCGGATGTTCTCCGCGCCCAGCCAATCGGTGGCGTAGGTGGCCAGCAGCGCGGTGGCCTGCGGCGAGACCGGTTCGCCCAGTGCGGGTTCGGCGGCGGCCCAGGACTCGGCGACGAGTCCGCCGGTGCGGTCGAAGTAGCGGGTCAGCGATTCGGCGGCACTGACCGCGGGCGCGCCGGGACTGCCTGCCCGGATCGCGGTCAGCTGGTCGCCCGCGCGCGGCGGCGGGCCGAAGAACCGGTGATCGGTCTCCGCCCGGCCGGCCGCGGCGCCGAACCCGTCGGCGGGCAGGAAGGTCGGCGGGACCACGGGCCGGTCGGCGAGGCGGTAGGCCGGATTGTGCGAGTGCGCCGCCTCGGCGAACATCCGGATGGCGGCGGTCTCCAGAACCATCGCGACGGTACCCATGGTCATTCCTCTCGTCCGGCGGATGTGGTCACGGTAGGGCGGCCCGCGCGCTTGTGATCGGTTCCTCTCCCGCTGATCGGGACGCCGACGCGGCACGGCGAAAACATGTCCGCTGACCGGGAACCGACCAGCCCGGACCACCACCGGCAGCGTGACCATCGACACAGCTCATCCCGCTCCGTCCGATACATGGAGGTTTCGATGCCGGAGAACTCGCCGAACGGCCGATCACAGGACGCCGACTACCGTCAGATCGAGGCCGCCGCCGCGCCGACCCGCTTCGCGCGCGGCTGGCACTGCCTCGGCCTGCTCTCGTCGTTCCGCGACGGCAAGCCGCACGAGGTGAAGGCGTTCGGCACCACACTGGTGGTGTTCCAGTCGGAGTCCGACGGCGCGCTGCACGTGCTCGACGGATTCTGCCGCCACATGGGCGGCAACCTGGCGCACGGCACCGTCAAGGGCGACTCGATCGCCTGCCCGTTCCACGACTGGCGCTGGGGCGGCAACGGCAAGTGCACGGCGATCCCCTACGCGCGCCGGGTGCCCCCGCTGGCCAAGACCCGCTCGTGGCCGACCCTCGAGCGCAACGGCCAGCTGTTCGTCTGGAACGACCCGCAGGGCAGCAAGCCCACCGACGAGGTGACCATCCCCGAGATCGAGGGCTACGGCACCCCGGAGTGGACCGACTTCACCTGGAACTCGATCCTCATCGAGGGCTCGCACTGCCGGGAGATCGTCGACAACGTCGTCGATATGGCGCACTTCTTCTACGTGCACTACTCGTTCCCGCGCTACTTCAAGAACGTCTTCGACGGCCACGTCGCGACCCAGTACATGCGCTCGACCCCGCGCCACGACATCTCCGTCGGCACCAGCTACGACGATCCGAACTCCACCCTGCGTTCGGACGCCTCGTACTTCGGCCCGTCCTACATGATCGACTGGCTCTGGAGCGAGGCGCAGGGCATGACGATCGAGACCGTCCTGATCAACTGCCACTACCCGGTCGACGAGAACTCCTTCGTGCTGCAGTACGGCGCGATGGTGAAGAAGCCCGAGGGCATGTCCGACGCCGACGCCACCGCGATGGCCGAGCAGTTCGCCGCGGGCGTGCAGGTCGGCTTCGAGCAGGACGTGGCGATCTGGAAGAACAAGGCGCCGATCGACAACCCGCTGCTCTCGGAGGAAGACGGGCCGGTCTACCAGCTGCGCCGCTGGTACAAGCAGTTCTACGTCGACGTCGAGGACGTCACCGAAGACATGACCAAACGCTTCGAATTCGAGATCGATACCGACCGCGCGGTGACGAGCTGGGAAGCCGAGGTGGCCGACAACATCGCCCGCGGCGCCATCGTCGACACCATGTCCTGACCTCTCCCACCCCGAACAGAAAGCACCACCTGCGATGACCAAGGTTCTCGACAACATCGCCGCGATCGCCGACCAGCTGCGCGATCAGGCCCCGGAGGCGGAGCGGCTCGGGCAGCTGCCCGATGCCACGGCCCAGCTGCTCAAGACGGCGGGCCCGATCCGCCTGCTGCAGCCCAAGAAGTACAGCGGCTTCGAGGCGCATCCGCGCGAGTTCGCCGAGACGGTGATGGCCACCGCCGCGCTCGATCCGGCCAGCGGCTGGATCACCGGCATCGTCGGCGTGCACCCGTGGCAGCTGGCCTTCGCCGATCCGAAGGTCCAGGACGAGGTGTGGGCCGACGACCACGACACCTGGATGGCCTCGCCGTACGCGCCCACCGGCATCGCCCGCCCGGTCGACGGCGGCTACATCTTCAACGGCCGCTGGCAGTTCAGCTCCGGCACCGACCACTGTGACTGGATCTTCCTGGGCGCCATGCTCGGCAACCCCGACGGCTCGATGGCGCTGCCGCCGACGATGCTGCACATGATCCTGCCGCGCGAGGACTACACCATCGTCGAGGATTCCTGGAATGTGGTGGGCCTCAAGGGCACCGGCTCCAAGGACATCATCGTCAAGGACGCGTTCGTGCCCGACTACCGGGTGATGAACGGCGACCACGTCATCGACGGCACCGCGCAGAAGGAGTACGGGGTCACCGAGACCCTGTACAAGATGCCGTGGTCGACGATGTTCCCGCTGGGCATCAGCTCCGCGGTGGTCGGCATCGCCGAGGGCGCGCTGGCCGCGCACCTGGACTACCAGCGCGACCGGGTCGGCGCGCAGGGCACCGCGGTCAAGGACGATCCGTACGTGCTGTTCGCCATCGGCGAGGCCGCCGCCGACATCAACGCCGCCCGCCAGGAACTGCTGGCCAACGCGGACAAGATCTTCGACGCGGTCGACGCGGGCAAGGAGATCAGCTTCGCCGAGCGGGCCGCGGTGCGGCGCACCCAGGTCCGCGCGGCCTGGCGCGCGGTCTCGGCCGTGGACCAGATCTTCGCGCGGTCCGGCGGCAACGCCATGCGGACCGACAAGCCGCTGCAGCGCTACTGGCGCGACGCGCACGTCGGCCTCGCCCACGCCATCCACGTGCCGAGCACCGTGTACCACGCCTCGGCCGTCAGCTCCCTCGGTCTCGAGCCCGCGGACAACCTCCGCTCGATGATCTGATCCGAAAACCACGAAGGACTACGAGAACATGACCGACATCAAAGGCCTCGGCTACGTCAAGATCCAGACGGCCGACATGGACCGCTGGCGCACCTTCGCGTTCGACGTGCTCGGCTTCGCTCAGGGCAGCGGCCCGGACGAGAACGCGCTGTACCTGCGGATGGACGAGCGCGCGGCACGCATCACCGTCGTGCCGGGCGACAGCGACGCCGTCGTGACCATCGGCTGGGAGGTCCGTGACCACGCGGCCCTGGTCCGGGTGCAGGAAGCCGTCACCGCGGCCGGCATCGCCGTCAAGCCGCTCTCGGTCGAGGAGGCCGACGCGCGCCGGGTCGAGGAGGTCATCACCTTCCAGGATCCGACCGGCGCGACGCTCGAGATCTTCCACGGCGCGGTGCTCGACCACAGCCCCGTGGTGACGCCGTTCGGCGCGAAGTTCGTCACCGGCGCGCAGGGCCTGGGCCACGTCGTGCTGCCGACGATGGACCCGAACGGGGCGTTCGACTTCTACACCGACGTGCTCGGCTTCCTGCCGCGCGGCGCGTTCCGGATCCCGGCGCCGCCGGAGTTCGGGCCGATGCGGGTGCGCTTCATGGGCGTCAACGAGCGGCACCACAGCCTCGCGCTGTGCCCCGCGCCGCATGGTGGCGCCCCCGGCCTGGTGCACATCATGGTCGAGGTCGACACCCTCGACGCCGTCGGCCAGGCGCTGGATCGCGTCACCAAGGACGGCTTCTCGGTGTCCTCGACGCTGGGCAGGCACACCAACGACAAGATGGTGTCGTTCTACGTGCGCGCGCCCGGCGGCTGGGATGTCGAGTTCGGCACCGAGGGCATGCGGGTCGACGAGACCTATTACACCGCTGAGGAAATCACCGCCGACAGCTACTGGGGCCACGACTGGTCCGGCAGCGAGCCGCTGGCGGCCATGTAACCGCGCACAGCCCTTCGACGGCCCCCGTACCGAGCACTCCGCTCGGTACGGGGGCCGTCGTCGTTGCACGCGATTCGGGGATTCATGTGACAACGGCCACAGAGGATGGTATGAATAGGTATATGCCTAATCGAAATATGCGACTGGGCATCAGCACGTAGATCCGAAATGGAGCACTCCATGGTCATCCAAGCCGAGGCCACCACCCCCAGTGCGATCCTCGATCGCGCGTCCCTGCTGCTCGACGCCTTCGACGGTCCGGGCAGGCTCACCCTCGCCCAGATCGTCCGGCGCACCGGGCTACCCCGGTCCTCGGCGCACCGCATGCTGGAACGGCTGGTGCAATTGCGCTGGCTGCGCCGCGAAGGGCGCGATTACGAGCTCGGGATCCGGTTGATGGAGCTCGGCTCGCTGGCCGTGCACCAGGACCGGCTGCATCGCGCCGCGATGCCGTTCCTGCACGAGCTGCACCGGGTCACCGGGTTCGTCGTGCACCTGGCCGTCCTCGACGGTCCCGACGTCGTGTACCTGGACAAGGTGGGCGGCGACCTGGCCGCCGCGGTCCCGACCCGGGTCGGCGGCAGGCGGCCCGCGCACTGTACGGCGGTCGGCAAGGCGATCCTGGCCTACTCCGACGAGCGCCGCCTCGCCGAGGTCGTCACCGGGCAGGCCACGGCCCGCACCAAGTACTCGCTGACCACCCGGGCCCAGCTCGACAACGAACTGCACAAGGTGCGCGCGCACGGCATCGCGGTCGAGCGCGAGGAGTCGCTGGCCGGCTTCGGCTGCATCGCCGCGCCGATCGGCGATCTCGGCGAGTCCGCCGTGGCCGCGGTGTCGGTGTGCGGGCCGGTCGACCGGATGGTCTTCGACCACCGGCTCAGCGCGCCGGTGCGCACGACCGCGCTCAACATCTGGCGCCACGTCGA
Source organism: Nocardia sp. NPDC003269 (assembly GCF_042888005.1). Lineage (NCBI taxonomy): Bacteria > Bacillati > Actinomycetota > Actinomycetes > Mycobacteriales > Nocardiaceae > Nocardia > Nocardia sp. NPDC003269. Next base: position 1,885,214 of record NZ_JBIAPA010000002.1, on the reverse strand, counting down.
CGACGGCCGGGTGCGGGTGCGCCCCACCCTGCAGCAGCATCCGCGGCCGCTGGGCGTCGGTCCCGCGTCCCGGGTCGCCACCGAACACCGCGCGCCCCGCTACGCGTGATCCGGTGGTACGCCGCCCGGCGGGAGCGGGCGGCGGCCGGGATCAGGCGGGATCGTTCTCGCAGAAGCTGTGGCAGATGCGGTCGTGCACGATCACGTCCGGGCATTCCGGATCGAACCACCGGTCGACGTGCGCCCAGTGCACCGGGTGCATCAGGTACGGGCCGTCGAGCCCGTCGAGATCGGTGAACTCCTGCTCCCAGACGTGGGTCCACGGCACGGATCCGATGCCGCGACGCACCCGGCTCAGCCGCCAGGACAGCATGGTCGGGATGTAGCGCGGCATGCGCAGCAGGTCCGCCTCGAAGCGGTCCACCGTCGCGTCCGGCGTCTGCGGCGCGACCCGCAGCAGCAGCACCCGGTACACCGAACCGGGCGCCCGGGGTTCCGCGAAACCACCGGTGCCGCCGTCGTATTCGGCACCGTCGACATGCGTCACGCCCGGGTCGGCGAGCACCGCGTCGACCGCGGCCGCACAGGCCTGCCAGTCGGCGGCCTCGGCGAACCGCAGGTGCGCGAGCACGTCCCCGCCGTTGCGCACCCCCGGCAGCGTGGGCTGGACCAGCACCCGGCGCGCCACCCCGGACACCGCCGCGGTCAGGTCGGTCATGAGCTGCTCGGCGGCCGGACCGCCCACCGCCGACAGATGCACCAGCCGAACGACATCAAACATCGGCGAGCCTCTCGATCTCGGACGCCTCGGCCCCGGTCGAGCGCGTGCGCTCGGCGACCAGGTCGTCGACGCCTGCCCACCATCGCCGCACCGCCGGATCGGAACGTCCCTGCCAGGTCATCGCCCACCACCCCTCGGCCCCGTCGAGGACCCAGGTCGCGGTGACGGTGTTGGATTCGTCGGGAAACCAGATCGGCGGACTCACCACGATCCGCTCCAGCGTCATCCCCCGCTCGCGGGCCCCCGGCGCGTACTCACGCAGATACGCGTCGACGAAGTCCCTGGCCCGCCCGGGTTTCGTCACAACGGTGTCGGTCACGTAGACCTTCGCGGTGTTCATGTGCCGACGGTAGGCACCGCGCGCGTCGCGTCGACCAGGGGTTTCCGCCCAGCGGGAGAACGGGGTCCGAACCGTACCGGACCGGCCCTACGGTGGGCCGACGACCGGTTCGACCGTCGAACCCCGTCGCGAGAATTCCAGGAGGGTCAGTGACTGTCCGCGTCTATCCCACCACCGGACCGGGTGCGGTGCCGGACCCCGAAGTCGCGGCGATGCTCGCCACGCTCGACGCCGGGTTCCCCGATATCGCCACGATGCGCGCGGCCGACGTGCGGGCCGCGATCCTCGGCAGGCGGGCGCCACTGAAATATCTGCCCGAGATGCGCGAGGCGCGCGATGTCGTCGTCGCGGGGCCGGGCGGCGGTGACCTGACCCTGCGCGTCTACCGGCCGCACCGCGACGGGGCGACGCTGCCGGTGATCGTCTTCGCGCACGGCGGCGGCTTCGTGTTCTGCGATCTAGACAGTCACGACGAGTTCTGCCGGTCGATGGCCGAGGGGGTCGGCGCGGTCGTGGTCGCGGTCGACTACCGGCTCGCGCCCGAGCACCGGGCGCCCGCCGCGCACGAGGATGTGCTCACCGCGCTGCGCTGGGCCGCCGAGCACGCGGGTGAGTTCGGCGGCGATCCGGCACGGATCGCGTTGGCCGGCGACAGCGCGGGCGGCAACCTCGCCGCCACCGTGGCCATCGCGGTCCGCGACGGCGGCGGCCCCGAGGTCGCGGCGCAGATCCTGTTCTATCCGGTGATCGACGACGACTTCGAGACCGAGTCCTACCGGCGGTTCGGCACCGGCCACTACAACACGACCAGCGCCATGCGCTGGTACTGGCAGCAGTACGCCCCGCACGGCACCCACGACGTCCGCCTGGTGCCGACCAGGGCCGAGTCGCTGGCCGGGCTGCCGCCCGCGGTGGTGATCACCGCCGAACTCGATCCGCCGTGCGCGGCGGGCGACGCCTACGCGCGCCGCCTCGCCGACGACGGCGTCGCCGTGCGGCACCGCCGCTACGACGGGCTGTTCCACGGCTTCCTCACCATTCCGTCGCTGGCGGCGACCACCGCGGCACGCACCGAGATCTGGGCCATGGTGCGCGAGGTGCTCGGCACAACCGATCGCTAGGACCGGTGCCGCTGCGGCACGATCATCGGCGACCCGGTCAGCGGGTCGTCGATGACCACGCAGTCCAGATCGAACACCGCCCGGACGAGCTCCGGGGTGATCAGCTCCCCCGGACTCCCCTGCCCGATGATCCGGCCGTCGCGCATGGCGACGAGGTCGGTGGCGTAGCGGCAGGCCAGGTTCAGGTCGTGCAGGACGGCGACGACGGTGCGGCCGTGCTCGCGGTACAGGCGCTCGCACAGGTCGAGGACATCGAGCTGGTGGCTGATGTCGAGATAGGTGGTCGGCTCGTCGAGCAGCACGATCGAGGTGGCCTGGGCGAGCACCATGGCGATCCAGACCCGTTGGCGCTGACCGCCGGACAGTTCGTCGACGCGCCGGTGCCGCAGGTCGGTGGTGCCGGTGGCCGCGAGTGCCTCGGTGACGGCCGCGGCGTCGTCGTCGGACCACTGCCGCAGCAGCCCCTGGTGCGGGTAGCGGCCGCGGGCGACGAGATCGCCGACGACGATGCCGTCCGGGGTACCCGGCGTCTGCGGCAGCAGACTCAGCCTGCGCGCGGTCTCCTTGGTGGAGTAGCGGTGAATCGCCTTGCCGTCCAGCACCACCGAGCCGTCGGCCGGGCGCAGGATCCGGCCGAGCGCGGCGAGCAGCGTCGATTTCCCGCAGGCGTTGGGCCCGATGATGACGGTGAACCGGCCGTCGGGCACCGCGAGGTCGACGCCGTGCAGCACGGCCCGCTCGCCGTAGGCCACGCGAATCGACTCGCCGCGCAACCGCGAGCGCTCCGTTCCGATGGATTCGGCGGTCCCGGTGGATGTTTCAGACACGGTGACGCAGACCCTCTCGTACCAGCAGCCAGAGCAGGAAGACTCCACCGATGCTCACCGTGACGACGCCGACGGGAACCGGTGCGGGAAAGGCGTGTTCGGCCACCAGGTCGCTGACGCCGAGCAGGAGCGCGCCGGTGCACGCGGCCGCGAAGATCCCGGCGCCGGGCGTGCGGGTGATGCCACGGGCGAGGTGCGGCGCGGCGAGGGCGATGAACGCGATCGGGCCCGCCGCCGACACCGACAGGCCGACGAGGATCGTCGCGCCGAGCATCAGCCCCAGCCGGGCCCGCCCGCTGCGCACGCCCAGCGTCGTCGCCACCGTGTCCCCGAGATCGAGGGCGTTGAACGACCGATTCAGCACCGCGATCAGCGGGCCGACGAGCACGAGCCCGACGGCCACGATCGCCACCTGACCCCACCCGCGCCCGCTGAGCGAGCCGATCAGCCACGCGTTGGCGACCGCCGCGGACGGCAGGTACGCCTGGCTGAGCACGTAGTACGTCGCCGCGGTGAAGATCGCCTCCAGGGCGATCCCGACCAGCACCAGCCGCGCACCCCGCAGCCCGCCCAGCACCGTGAGCACGCCGATGATCGCGAAGGTGCCGAGCGCGCCCACCGCGGCGCCGAGCGCGGCCGTCGACAGGGTGCCGCCGAGGGTGAGCAACACGAAGACCGCGCCCAGCGACGCGCCGTTGGTGAAGCCGATGACATCCGGGCTGGCCAGCGGATTGTGGTACAGCCGCTGGAAGATCGCGCCCGCGGCGGCCAGGCCGGCGCCCACCCCGACGGCCACCAGGACCCGGGGCAACCGCCGGTCCAGGACGAAGAACCGGTCGAGCCTGCGCCGCGGATGCCCCGTGAGCGTGTCCCACAGCGCGCCGGGACCGACCCGGTATTCGCCGACCATGAGCGAGACCGCGATCATCGCCAGCACCAGGACCACCAGGATCGCGGTGGTCACGACGGCGCGGCGGTCGAACCGCAGGGTGGACCGGCCCGCGCGCACCACCACGTCGCCCGGCGTGATCCCGGTGCGCGTGACGAGTCCGGCGCCCGGCCCCGACAGAATGCTCACGACTCCGCCCCCATCCGGGGACTCCACACGATGAGCGCGATCAGCGCGGGCCCACCGAGAAACGCGGTGAGCACCCCGACCGGCACCGGTTCGCCACCGGCGATCACCCGGCCCAGCACGTCGGCGGCCAGCAGCAGCACCGGCGCGAGCACCATCGACACCGGCACGAGCACCCGGAAATCGGAGCCGACCAGGTACTGCGCGATGTGGTACACCAGCAGCCCGACGAAGGCGATCGGCCCCGCCAGCGCGGTGGCCGCCCCGCACAGGACCGTGACGACGACGAAGCCGAGCAGCCGGACCCGGCCCAGGTGCACGCCCAGCGCCGTGGCGGTGCGATCACCCAGGCTCAGCGCGTTCAGCGACCGGCACAGCGCCAGCGCCAGGACGGCGGCGCCGAGCACGTACGGCACTAGCAGCAGGGTGTCGTGCAGGTCCCGGGTGGCCAGGGAGCCGATCCGCCAGAAGCGATAGGAATCGAGCACGTCCTCGTCCAGGAACACCAGCAGCTGGGTGACCCCGGACAGCACCGCGGCCAGCGCCACCCCCGACAGCGCCAGCCGCAGCGGCGACGCGGTCGCCCGGCCGACCATCGAGAGCAGATACACGACCACCGCGGCGATGCCCGCGCCGGCGAAGGCGAACCAGGTGTAGCCCGTGACGCCCATCCCGCCGGTGACGGTGAGCCCGACGACGACGCCGAGCGCCGCACCCGCGTTCACCCCCAGCAGTCCCGGATCGGCGATCGGATTGCGGGTCAGCGCGCCGATGACCACGCCAGCCGCGCCCAGCGCGACCCCGCAGACCAGCCCGACCACCGTCCGGCTCAGCCGCCAGTCACCGATGATCACCCGCACGCTGTCCTCGCCCCGCCCGAACAGCGCGGCCACCACGTCACCCATCGGAATCGACTTGGCGCCGATGGCCAGACTGGCCACGCACACACCGAACAGCACGACCGCGGCGAGCAGCAGGACCACGCCGCCGCGGGCGAGCGGGGCAGAGCCGTGGCGTGCGGTCACGGCGTCACGACTCGAAGGCACCGGCGAACCTTACCCGGACTAATTAGGGTAGGACAACCTTGGTTAGGTTAGGCTAATGTCGCTGCTCGTGCAGACCGTGAGAAGTAGTAGACACCGGCTGACCACCGCCTTCGGCGCGCTGGTCGCCACCGTGGGCCTGGTCCTGACCGGGTGCAGTTCGACCGATGCCGAGGTCGAGAACGGCCGCGTCATCGCCCACGCGATGGGTGAGACGACCGTGCCCGCGCAGCCGCAGCGCATCGTCGTCCTCGATTCCCCGCACCTGGACGCGCTCGTATCGCTGGGCATCACGCCCGCCGCGATCACCGAGCGGGCGATGGGCTACGGCGCGCCGAAGTACCTGGCGGACAAGCTCACCGGGGTGAAGACCGTCGGCACCATCCAGGAGCCCGACCTCGACGCCATCGCCACCCTGGAGCCCGATCTGATCATCGGCACCAAGGTGCGCCACGAGGCGCTCTACACCCAGCTCAGCGGCATCGCCCCGACCGTGTTCTCGACCAGTTCGGGGACCAACTGGCACGAGCAGGCGCGGCTGACCGCGTCGGCCGTCGGCAAGTCGGCCGAGATGGAACAGCTGCTCACCCAGCTCGACGGTCGCGCCAAGGCGGTCGGCAAGGAGATCGGCGCCGCGGGCAAGACCGTGTCGATGGTGCGCTTCACCGAGGACCGCTTCCGGCTCTATGGGCCCGAGACCTTCTCCGGTTTCATCCTGGCCCAGGTCGGTTTCACCCACCCGGCCCGCACCTGGAACACCTACTCGATGGCCGAGCTCGACCCCGAGCAGTACGAGCAGATCAACGGTGACGTGGTGTTCCACGCCGACTACACCGGCAGCTCGAAGGGCACGACCAAGAGCCGGGTCACCGCGCTCTGGGGCGCGCTGCCCGCGGTGGCGGGCAACCACGCCTACGAGGTCGCCGACGACACCTGGATGCTCGGCATCGGCGTGATCGGCGCCAACAAGATCATCGACGACATCGCGCGGCTGAGCGCGAAGTGACCGGTCGTGGGGGCGCCGGGCGCGCCCCCACGCCTACTCCGCCGCGTCGTGCTGCATCTCCTCGCGCAGCACCCGCTGTTCGATCTCGCGCCAGCGTCCCGGCGTCGGATGTGGGTAGTCCGCGCGATCGTCGTGTTCGGCGCCGGACAGTATCGTCGCCGCGTTGTCGATGTCGTCGATCAGCTGCTGGGCCAGTTCCCGCTCGGCCGCGTAGTGACGCTGTGCCCACTGCAGCACGATCTGCGAATACGCCCAGCCCGGTTCGGATTTCGCGGCCTCGGCGTCGATCGCGGCCCGCTGCTCGAGCTGGTCGACGTCGTCGATGTGGTCGCGCAGGATCTGCTTGAGCCGGTCCGGCGAGCCGAGATGACCGAACATGACCCGCACCAGTACATGGTGTTTGAGCACCGACGGATCGACCGGCGCCTTGTTCCACCACAGCGTGACCGCGGCGCGGCCCGCGTCGGTGATCTGGTAGAGCCGCTTGCCACGCATGGCGTTGTCGTGGTCGAGGCGCGAACTCGCGAAGCCGTGCTGCTCGAGCTTCTTCAGCTCGGCGTAGATCTGGCTGTAGGACGGCGTCCAGTAGAAGTAGCGCAGGCTCCAGTCGGCCCACTTCTTGAGGTCGTAGCCGGAGACCTCTTCCTCGTAGGAGAGCATGGCGAGAACCGCCCAGCTGGTCGGCGGCAGGTTGGGCACGCCGGGATCGGGGTCGGGAGTCGCCATCGCTGCATGTTAGCAACCGCGAGTACCACCTTTCGCCCGCCGACAACCGCTGACCGGGAGAACGTCTTGAGCCGGTCACCGCTCACCCCGGATCGTGGGGGCAACGAATTCCGCTCGGGAGGACCCCTATGAATGCAGACAACGTCGTCGTCGACGCAGGTATCCCTGCCCCCGCCGACCTGCGCAGAGTGCTCGGTCATTTCGCGACCGGCGTCGCGGTGATCGCCGCTCACGACGGGACGCGGCCGCTCGGCTTCACCTGTCAGTCGGTGGTGTCGGTGTCGCTGGACCCGCCGTACGTGTCGTTCTGCCCGGCCAAGAGTTCCACCAGCTGGCCGCTGCTGCGCGCGACGGGCGCCCTGTGCATCAACATCCTGGCCGAGGAGCAGAGCGCGCTGTGCCGCCAGTTCGCGGTCAGCGGTGCCGACAAGTTCGCCGGCGTCGAGTGGGACCGCGCGGGCAACGGCGCGCCCGCGCTGGCCGGGGCGCTGGCCCACATCGAGGTCAGCGTCGAGCTCGAGCACGACGCGGGCGACCACACTGTGGTGCTGGCCCGGATCGCCGATCTGCGCGCCACCGAGGGCGCCAAGCCGCTGCTGTACTACCGCGGCGGCTTCGGCGGCTTCGCGGCCTGACACGACGACGGCGGGGTGGGTCCGATCGGACCCACCCCGCCGTCGTGTCTCACGCCTCCAGGACGTCGAAGCCCTTGTATCCCGCGGCCGCGACCTCGGCGATGATCTCGCCGTAGACCCCGAAGCCGCCGACGAAGGGCATGAACACCCGCGGCCTGCCCTCGATATTGGCGCCCAGGTACCACGAATTCGCCTGGGTCATCAGCGTTCCCGCCGCCCTGGTCGCGCATTGGCCGACCCAGTCCGCCACCGCGTCCGGCCTGGCCTCGAGCGCCACCGCGCCCCGGCCGTCGAGGAAGCCGATGGCCTCGGCCACCCAGTCGACGTGCAGCTCCGAGTGCAGCACCATGTTGGCCAGCACCGACGGGCTGCCGGGGCCGGTCAGGTTGAACAGGTTCGGGAAGCCCGTCATGCCCAGGCCCAGATAGGTCTTCGGCCCCTCCGCCCACGCCGCGTTGAGCGATTCGCCGCCGCGGCCGACGATGTTCATCCGCGACACCGAGCCGGTCATCGCGTCGAATCCGGTGGCCAGCACCAGGGTGTCGAGCGGGTAGTGCGCGCCGGTGGTGTGCACGCCGGTGGCGTCGACGCGGTCGATCGGGGTCGCCCGCAGGTCGACCAGCTCCACGTTGGCGCGGTTGTAGGTCTGGTAGTAGTTCGTGTCGGTGCAGATGCGCTTGGTGCCGATCGGGTGATCACGCGGCACCAGCAGGTCGGCCACCCGCGGGTCGTCGATCACCGCCCGCACCTTCTCCTCCCAGAACTCGCGCGCGGTGTCGTTGGCGGCCAGGGTCACCAGCTGATCGGGGAAGGTCTTGCTGAACAGCACGCCGCCCAGCGCCCAGCGCTGCTCGTAGGCCTCGCGCAGTTCCCGCTCGTCGACGTCGAGCGCGGACTGCGGGTGCGCCTGGTGCGGGGAGCCGCCGCCGCTGGCCATCGACAGCCGCCTGCGCTCGGGGTAGTTCGCCTTCTGGGCCCGCCGGTCTGCCTCGCTCAGCGGCGTATTGCCCGCGGGCACACTGTAATTGGCGGTGCGCTGGAACACGTGCAGCTGCTCGGCCTGCTCGGCCAGGCACGGGATGGTCTGGATGCCGGAGGAACCGGTGCCGATGACGCCGACCCGCTGCCCGGTGAGGTCGACGCCCTCGTGCGGCCAGTGCGAGGTGTGCAGCACCCGGCCGGCGAAGGTGTCGAGACCGTCGATGGCCGGGGTGTTCGCGTTGGACAGCGGACCGGTGGCCAGCACGACGAAGCGGGCCGACACGGCGCGGCCGGTGTCGGTGTCGACCTGCCAGCGCAGGGTCTGCTCGTCGAGCACGATATCGGTGACGCGGGTACCGAATTCGATGTCGCGGCGCAGGTCGTAGCGGTCGGCGACATGCTCGAGGTAGGACAGGATCTCGGGCTGGGTGGCGTACTTCTCGCTCCAGTTCCACTCCTGCTGCAGCGCGTCGTCGAACGAGTACGAGTAGTCCACGCTCTCCACGTCGCACCGCGCGCCCGGGTAGCGGTTCCAGTACCAGACGCCGCCGACGCCCTCGCCTGCTTCGAACACCCGCACGGTCAGGCCGCTGCCGCGGAAGCGGTGCAGCGCGTACAGGCCGGCGATGCCGGCACCGACGACGACCACGTCGACGTCGGCCTGGCCCTTCACTGATGCCGATGGGGTCTCGGGGTTCACAGTGCCTACCTTTCGATGGAGACCGGTTCTCTGCCAGCGACGCTAAGGACGCGCGGGCCGCGTGAGCAGATGTCCTTCCCGCTGACCGGCACGTTCGCGCATCGATCGCCTCCCGGTGATCGGGACGGCCCGCACCGTGACCGGCGTCACCGCACCTACCGTCATCGGCACTACGAAGCGGTACCAGGAGGAAACAGTGGTGGACTGGAACGACGAGGTGGACGTGCTGGTCGCGGGCTCGGGCGGTGGCCTGGCCGGCGCCTACACCGCCGCCCGCGAGGGGCTCAGCGTCGCGGTGGTCGAGGCGACCGACAAGTTCGGCGGCACGACCGCGTACTCGGGCGGCGGTGGCGTCTGGTTCCCGTGCAACCCGGTGCTGGAACGGGCGGGCACCGACGACACCCTCGACGACGCGCTCACCTACTACCGGGCCGTCGTCGGCGACCGCACGCCCGACGAGTTGCAGCAGACCTACGTCCGGCGGGGTCGCGACCTCATCGCATACCTCGAAGCCGACAACCATTTCGAGTTCCAGATGCTGCCCTGGCCGGACTACTTCGGTAAGGCGCCCAAGGCCCGGCTCGACGGGCAGCGCCACATCATGCCGAGCCCGCTGCCCGCCGCCGAACTGGGCGAGCTGCGCGAGTCGCTGCGCGGACCGCTCGACACCGACCGGCTCGGCGCTCCCCTGCCGGAGCTGCTGATCGGCGGCCAAGCGCTGATCGGGCGCATGCTGCGCGCGCTGTCGACCTACCCGCACGCCAAGCTCTACCTCGAGTCGCCGCTGGTGGAACTCGTGGTCGAGGACGGCGTGGTGACCGGCGCGATCGTCGAGCGCGAGGGTGGCCGGTTCGCGATCCGGGCCCGGCGCGGCGTGGTGCTCGCGGCGGGCGGCTTCGAGCAGAACGCGGAACTGCGCGCGCAGTACGGCGTGCCGGGCGAGGCCCGCGACACCATGGGTCCCTCGGGCAATCAGGGGCTGGCGCACCAGGCGGGCATCGCGGCGGGCGCCGACACCGATCTGATGGATCAGGCGTGGTGGTCGCCGGGCCTGACCCACCCGGACGGGCGCTCGGCGTTCGCGCTGTGGTTCACCGGCGGCATCTTCGTCGACCAGGAGGGCAACCGGTTCGTCAACGAGTCAGCGCCCTACGACCGGCTCGGCCGCGACGTGATCCGGCAGATGACCGAGCGCGGCCTGACGCTGCCGTTCTGGATGATCTACGACGACTCCGAAGGCGAGGTGCCGCCGATCAAGGCCACCAACGTGTCCATGGTCGAGACCCAGCAGTACGTCGACGCGGGCCTGTGGCACACCGCCGACACCCTCGCCGAGCTGGCCGCGAAGATCGGCGTGCCCGCAGCGGCGCTCGAGGCCACCGTGGAGCGGTTCAACGGCATGGTCGCCACCGGGGTCGACCCGGACTTCGGGCGCGGCGACGAGGCCTACGATCGCGCCTTCTCGGCCGGCGAACCGCCGCTGGTGACCATCGAGAAGGGCCCGTTCCACGCGGCCGCGTTCGGCATCTCCGACCTGGGCACCAAGGGCGGTCTGCGCACCGACAGCGCGGCCAGGGTGCTCGGCCGCGACGGCGCGCCGATCCAGGGCCTGTACGCGGCGGGCAACACCATGGCCGCGGTCAGCGGCGAGGTCTACCCCGGCGGCGGCAACCCGATCGGCGCGTCCATGCTGTTCAGCCACCTCGCCGTGCGGCACATGCTGGGCGAATGAGCCCACCCGGGTCCCTCCCGCTGGCCGGGAGGGACCCGTCCCCCTCGACCACCGAGTGTGGTTCGGTTCACATATCCCCTCTTCTCGACATTTCAGGAGCAACACGATGGCTTCAGCGGACGACATTCGCGCGACGGTGCGCAAATATGTGGAGGCCGTCGGCAGCGGGACGGCTGCCGACATCGTCGCCCTCTACCGCGAAGACGCGACGGTGGAGGACCCGGTCGGCACCGAACCGCATGTCGGCCACGCCGCGATCACCACGTTCTACGAGGCCATCGAGCCGCTGAAGCGGTCGGCGGAACTGTTCACCGTGCGCGTCGCGGGCAACAGCGCCGCGTTCAGCTTCCGGGTGGTCACCGAGTTCAACGACCAGAAGTTCACCCTCGATCCGATCGATGTCATGACCTTCGACGAGGACGCCCGCATCACCAGCATGCGCGCGTTCTGGTCCCAGGACGACATGGTCGTCGGCTGAGCGGGGCGAGAGTGACTGCGACCGAACAACACTGGGATCACGAAGTCGGCTTCCTCGTCGTCGGCAGCGGCGCGGGCGGGCTGACCGGCGCGCTCGCCGCCGCCGATCGCGGGCTGGACACCCTCGTCATCGAGAAAGCCTCGGTGTACGGCGGCAGCACCGCGCTCTCCGGCGGCGGCATCTGGGTGCCGAACAACCCGACGCTGCTGCGCGAGGGCCTCGGCGACTCCCGCGCGGACGTGCGGGCCTACCTCGACGCCGTCGTCGGCGACCGGGTTCCCACCGCGAACCTGGACGCCTTCATCGACGAGGGCCCGCGCATGCTCGCCTTCCTCGAGACCAGCCCGCACCTGCGGTTCCAATGGTGCACCGGCTACTCCGACTACCACCCCGAGGCGCCGGGCGGACGGCCAGCAGGCCGCTCCATCGAGCCGCTGCCGGTGGACCTCAAGCAGCTCGGCGAGGACGAGGATCTGCTGCGCCCGGCCGCCCTGGCGACCCCGCCCGGACTGTTCATCACCTCCAAGGACTTCGTCCAGCTCAACATGGTGACCCGCACCTGGAAGGCGCGCTGGACCGCGCTGCTGACCGGCCTGCGGGCGGTCAAGGCGATCCTGCTGCGCAGGCACATGGACACCCTCGGCCGGGCGCTGATCGCGCGGCTGCGGCTGGCCCTGCGCGACGCGGGCGTGCCGCTGTGGCTGAACACGCCGCTGCGCTCGCTGATCACCGACGAGACCGGGGCGGTGCTCGGCGTCGTCGCCGAACGCGACGGCCGCGAGATCCGGATCCGTGCGCGCGACGGTGTCCTGCTGGCCACGGGCGGTTTCGAGTACAACCAGGCCATGCGCGAGCGCTACCTGCCCGAGGGCGGCAGCGACAACTTCAGCGCGGCCTCGGCCGACAACACCGGTGACGGCATCGTCGCGGGCGAGCAGGTCGGCGCCGCTGTCGATCTGATGGACGACGCGTGGTGGATGCCGTCGTTCCAGCGGCCCGACGGCATCAACCAGGTGCTGGTCTCGGAGCGGTCGATTCCGCGCTCGATCATCGTCGACAGCTCGGGGCAGCGCTTCACCAACGAGGCGTCGCCGTATGTCACCTTCGTGCACGCCCAGCTCAAGGGCAGCCACGATCCCGCGTGGCTGATCTTCGACACGAAGGCCAAGAGCCGCTACCCCATCGGCGGCATCGTGCCTGGGCAGAAGTTCCCCAGCTCGTGGACCTCGAGCGGGCTGGTGCGCAGCGCCCCCGACATCGAGGGCCTGGCCACCGAGATCGGTGTTCCGGCCGCCACGCTGCGGCAGACCCTCGACCGGTTCAACGGATTCGCCCGCGACGGGCACGACGCCGACTTCGGTCGCGGTGTCAGCGCCTACGACAACTACTACGGCGACCCGACGCTGTCGGTGCCCGCGCTCGACGTCCTGGACAAGGGCCCGTACTACGCGCTGCGCGTGCGCATCGGCGACCTCGGCACCAAGGGCGGTCTGGTCTACAACGCCGACGCCCAGGTGCTGCGCGCCGACGGCTCGGCCATCCCCGGCCTCTACGCCGCGGGTAACACCTCGGCCGCCGTGATGGGCAACGACTACGCCGGCGCGGGCGCGACCATCGGCCCCGCGATGGTGTTCGGCTACGTCGGCGCGCGGCACGCCGCCGGTGAGCGCTGAGGCGGGCACAATGCATCCCGTCGAATGCGCGACCTGCGGAAACAAGGTGCTGGCCGAGAAGTTCAGTCCCAGCCACACCAGCGTCCAATGGCTCGACGACGCAGAGTCCGCGTGCCCGGAGTTCGCCCGGCGCGCGGCCCTCGGCGAGCCGAGCAGCTGGATCCCCACCTGCGCGGCGCTGCGCGATTCGATCGAGAACGCGGTCCGCAAGGGCGAATTGGCGACCGATCAGTTGCGGCACGAGCCGGTTCCCGGCCGGCTCGGCTGACCCCACACACCTAGGAGAAGACGACTCATGAACAGACTCGACGGCCACCGAACACTGGTCACCGGCGCCGCGTCCGGTATCGGGCAGGCCACCGTGCTCCGGCTGCTCGACGAAGGCGCCCGGGTGGTCGCCGCCGACGTCTCGGCGGACGGGCTGGCGGCCACCAAGGCCCAGGCCACCGAACGCGGCACCGCCGACCGGCTCACCACCCTGACCATCGACATCGGTGACGAGCAGTCGGTGATCGACGGCGTCCGGTCCTCGACCGAGACCCTCGGCGGCCTCGATTCGCTGGTGAACGCGGCGGGCATCCTGCGCGCCTCGCACACCGAGCAGACCTCGCTGGAGCTGTGGGACCTGATCCTGCGGGTCAACCTGACCGGCACCTTCCTGGTGGTCCGCGAGGCGCTGCCCGCGCTGCTGGCCAACCCGCGCGCGACCGTGGTGAACTTCAGCTCCACCTCGGCCGCGTTCGCGCACCCCTACATGGCGGCCTACGCGGCGAGCAAGGGCGGCATCCAGTCCTTCACCCACGCCATCGCCCTCGAGTACGGCGGCAAGGGCCTGCGCGCGGTGTGCGTCGCGCCGGGCAGCATCAAGTCCGGCATCACCGACGCCACCCCCGGTTACGTCCCCGCCGACGCCGACTGGGCCCTGTTCTCGAAGCTGTCCCCCGCCCTGCCGACCGACCTCGAGTCCGGCGGCGCGGGCATGGGTGACCCGACGGCGGTCGCGGGCGTCATCGCGATGCTGGTCTCCGAGGACGGCGCGTTCATCACCGGCACCGAGATCCGCATCGACGGGGGCACGCACGCATGACCGACCTGAGCTACGAGGGCACGCTGCGCGAGATCCGCACCGACGCGGGCGTGCTGCGCTACCACGAGGCGGGCGACGGTCCGCCGCTGCTGCTCCTGCACGGATCGGGCCCGGGCGTCACCGGGTGGCGTAACTTCCGCGGCAATCTCGCGACGTTCGCCGACCGATTCCGCTGCCTGGTCCTGGAATTCCCCGGCTTCGGGGTGAGCGACGACTTCGGCGGGCACCCGATGGTCACCGCGCTCGACGCGGTGGTCCGCTTCGTCGACGCGCTTGGCCTGGACAGCGTCGACATCATCGGCAATTCGATGGGCGGCGGCGTCGCGCTCAACTACGCGATCGCGCACCCGGAGCGGGTGGGCAAGCTGGTGACGATCGGCGGCATCGGGCGCAACCTGTTCAGCCCGGGCCCCGGCGAGGGCATCAAGCTGCTGCAGGAGTTCACCGAGGAGCCCACCCGCGAGCGGCTGGTCCAGTGGCTGCACTCGATGGTCTACGACCCGGCCATGGTCACCGACGAACTCATCGAGGAGCGCTGGACCCAGGCCACCGATCCGGCGACGCTCGACAGCGCGCGCCGGATGTACAGCAAGGCCGCGTTCGCGATGATGGTGCGGGCGATGGAGGCCTCGGACGCGCCCCCGCCGTGGGCGATGCTGCACAAGGTGGCTGCACCGACGCTGATCACCTGGGGTCGCGACGACCGGGTGAGCCCGCTGGATATGGCGCTGATCCCGATGCGCACGATCCCGCGCGCCGAACTGCACGTGTTCCCGAACTGCGGGCACTGGGCGATGATCGAGCGCAAGGACGAATTCGAGTCGGCGGTCCTGGCTTTCCTGACCCGGAAGGATGCCGACGGGACGGCGTGAGCGCCGGTCCTGAAACCCCCTGTGCGCTGGACGGGAGGAGTCCTCACTCCCCTTCCGTATCCAACATATAGCGCACAGGGGGTCTTGCCGCAAGGCCCCGGTGCTGCCGCATAATCGTCCGCCGAAGCCAGAAGCTGCGGAAACGAGTGTGATCGACGCGCTCCGCCGGGATCGGTGAACCGGGAAAGTGAGGGCAGGTGTCAGCTCAGGAGTATCAGGACGAACTGCGGTCCGAGCAGCAGTACGTGGACGGGCTCTACGCGCGGCTCGACGCCGAGCGGGCCCGGGTGAAGGGCCGCTACAGCGCGACGCTGCGCGGCAAGGGCGTCTCGGCGATGGACCGGGATGCCGAGGCACGCGCGCTGGCCAAGGAGGCCGCGCGCCTGGACGTGGCCGACAACGGGCTGTGCTTCGGCCGGCTCGACGCGCTCTCCGGCGCGGTGTCCTACATCGGCCGCATCGGCCTGTTCGACGAGGCGAACGAGTTCGAGCCGCTGCTGCTCGACTGGCGCGCGCCCGCCGCGCGCGCGTTCTATGTCGCGACCGCCGCCACACCGGAGGACATGCGCAGACGTCGCCAGTTCCACACCCGCGGCCGCCGGGTGACCGACTTCACCGACGAGGTGCTCGGCAGGCCCGACGGCGACGCGCGGGGTGACGCGGCACTGCTGGCGGCCGTCGACGCGCCCCGCGGGGCGGGCATGCGCGACATCGTCGCGACGATCCAGGCCGAGCAGGACGAGATCATCCGGCTCGACCATCCCGGTGTCCTGGTGATCGAGGGCGGGCCGGGCACCGGCAAGACCGTGGTGGCGCTGCACCGCGTCGCCTATCTGCTCTACACCCAGCGCGCGCGGATGGAACGCCAGGGCGTGCTCGTGGTCGGGCCCAATCCGGCGTTCCTGCACCACATCGCGCATGTGCTGCCGTCGCTGGGCGAGACCAATGTGGTGTTCACGACCACGGGAGACCTCGTCCCGGGGCTGCACGTCACGGCCGAGGACGCGCCCGAGGCGGCACGACTCAAGGGTTCACTCCGGATCCTCGACGTGCTCGCGGCGGCGATCGCGGACCGGCAGCGACTGCCGGTGGACCCGATCCCGATCGAGCTCTCCGATGTCACCGTGCGCATCGACGCCGACACCGCGCAGTGGGCGACCGAGGAGGCCCGCGCGAGCGGACGGCCGCACAACGAGGCGCGCGCGGTGTTCCGCGAGATCGTCACCTATGTCCTCACCGAGCGCGCGATCGGCCGGATCGGCCAGGGCTGGCTCACCCGTGACGACCGCGAGGCGTGGGAGCAGCTGCGCGCCGACCTGGTCGCCGAACTCGCCGACAACACCGCGTTCACCGCGGCACTGGACGACCTGTGGCCGATCCTGACACCGGAGACGCTGCTGTCCCAGCTGTATTCGTCGCACGATCGGCTGCGGGCGGCGGGCGCGGATGCCGCGCTCTATCGCGCCGACGGCGCCGCCTGGACCGTGTCGGACGTGCCGCTGCTCGACGAACTCGTCGACCTGCTCGGCAGGCACCAGCCCGTCGACGACACCGCCGAGCGGGCGGCGAAGGCCGAGGCGGCCTATGCCGCACGGGTGCTCGAGAACATGGTGAACCGCGAAGACCACATGGACGACGAGGACCACCTGTTCGCCCAGGACATGCTCTTCGGCGAGGACCTGGCCGAGCGCTTCCTCGAACGCGACACCAGGGAGCTCGCCGAACGCGCCGCGGCGGACCGCGAGTGGACCTACCGGCACGTCGTCGTCGACGAGGCGCAGGAACTGTCGGAGATGGACTGGCGGGTGCTGATGCGCCGCTGCCCGGGCAAGTCCTTCACGATCGTCGGCGATCTCGCGCAGCGCCGCTCGGCGGCCGGGGCGAGTTCGTGGGCCTCGATGCTGGAGCCGTACGTCCCGGGCCGCTGGGCCTATCGCGCGCTGACCGTCAACTACCGCACGCCCGCCGAGATCATGGCCGTCGCCGCGGCGGTGCTCGCCGAGTTCGCGCCGGAGGTGCGGCCGCCGGAATCGGTGCGCGCGTGCGGCGTCGCGCCGTGGTCGCGCCGGGTGGACGCGGACGAACTCGGCACGGCCATCGAGGAATTCGTGCGCGCGGAGTCCACCAGGGCGGGCACGAGTGTGGTGATCGGTCCGCCCGGGGTGCCCGGCACGGTCACCGCGTCGGAGACCAAGGGCCTGGAGTACGACGCGGTGCTGGTCGTCGAGCCGGCGCGGATCCTCGCCGACGGACCCCGGGGCGCGGCCGAACTCTATGTCGCCCTCACCCGGGCCACCCAGCGCCTCGGCGTCCTGCACCACGGCGAACTCCCCCGGTCCATGACGGGGCTCGCCGGGCTCGTGCCGACTCGCTGAGATCCGCGGAAGAGCCGGGGCGACAGTCGCTGTCGCGGTGGTGCGGCCCCGTGTCGAGGACCGCACCACCGCGCCGTTCAGCGCTGGGTCGAGCCCGCGTCGACGGGCAGCGTCACCGCGGTGATGTAGCGGGCCTCGTCGGAGGCCAGGAACAGCGACGCGTTGGCGATGTCGACGGGATCGACCCACGGGATCGGCAGCATGTTCATCGTCACCGCCGCCTCGGCGAACTCCTCGCGCGTCGGATGCTCGCGGTCGGGACGGAACACCTTGCGCACCATGTCGTTCTGGATCATCGGGGTGTCGACATTGGTGGGGTGCACCGAGTTGACCCGGACATGGTGCGGCGCCAGCTCTTTGGCGAGCGAGCGCATCAGGCCCACCACACCGTGCTTGGCGGCGGTGTAGTGCGCGACGCCGACCAGCCCGCGCAGGCCCGCGATCGAACTGGTCAGGATCATTGCGCCGCCGCCGCGGGTGAGCAGGTGCGGGGTGGCGGCCTTGCAGGTCTGCCAGACGCCGGTCAGGTTGATGTCGATCATCGTCTGCCACTGCTGTTCGGTCAGCTCCAGCGCACCCGCGCTGGAGCTGATCCCGGCGGTGGCGCAGACGATGTCGAGGCCGCCCAGCTCGGCGACGGCGGCGTCGACCGCCGTCCGCAGCGCGGCGCCGTCGCGGACGTCGACGGTGGCCGCGACGATCCGGGCGCCTGTCGCCTCGACCGCGCGCACGGTCTCGGCGAGGTCGTCGGGCGTCGCGCCCGGCGACACCACGGTCTCGACCGGTCCGCAGATGTCGACGGCGACGATGTCGGCGCCCTCCTCGGCCAGCCGGATGGCCTGGGCGCGACCGATGCCGCGCGCGGCGCCGGTGATCAGCGCGATCTTGCCGGAAACCCGTCCCATGTCACACCTTCTGAGTCAGTCCGGCATCCACCACGAGCTGGGTTCCCGTCACGTAACGGGACTCGTCGGATGCGAGGAAGAGCACGGCATTGCTGATGTCGACCGGGTCGACCCACGGCACGGGCAGCACCGTGCGCTGGGCCAGGGCCTCGGCGGCGTCGGCCTGGGTGGGGTTGGCCAGGTCGGGGCGCAGCTTGGCGTACACGGCGTCGTTGAGGATCATCGGCGTCGCCACCGAGCCGGGGTGCACGGTGTTGACCCGGATGCCGCGCGGGCCGAGTTCGTTGGCCAGGGTGCGGGCCAGGCCGACCACGGCGTGCTTGCTCGCCGAGTAGTGCGAGGCGGTGGCCGCGCCGGTGATGCCGTTGGTGGAGCTGACGACGACGATCGAGCCGCCGTCGCTCAGCGCCGGGACACCGGCGCGCACGGTGTGCCACATGCCGGTGAGATTGATGTCGATGGTGCGCTGCCAGGCCTCGTCCGTCAGCTCCCAGGACAGGGCGAGGTCGCTGTAGATGCCGGCGTTGGCGACGATCACGTCCAGGCGGCCCAGCGCGGCGACGCCGTCGGCGACCGCCACGTCCAGCGAGGCCTGATCGCGGACGTCGGCCGCGGCGGTGACGCACACCCGGCCGAGGGCTTCCACCTCGGCGGCCGTCTGCGCCAAGCCCGCCGCGGCGGCCTCGATGTCGACGGCGATGATGTCGGCGCCCTCCTCGGCCAGCCGACGGCAATGGGCGCGGCCCATTCCCCCGGCCGCGCCGGTCACCAGCGCGACGGTGTTCTGCATGCGGTTCATCGGGCGCCCCCGGGAGATCGAGTGTCCACGAGCCCGACGCTAGGTTCGCCGCCGCGACCACCGGCCCGGTTCTTCCCGGTCAGTGGACAGTGCGCGGTGATCTCCCGGCCACCGGGATCGGCGGCCCGCGCGGTACGCCTGAGCTGCGACGGTGGCCACGCAAGACCGGCTCTGTGATCGAGGAGGACACCAGTGACGAGGGCGACTGTCGACGTTCCGCGTGGCTCGCGGGTGGTGACGCTGCGCGTGGCGGCGGTGATCGAGGAAACCGCGGACGCGCGCTCGCTCGTGTTCGAGGTTCCCGACGACGCCGCCGACCGGTTCGCCTACCGGCCGGGTCAGTTCCTGACCCTGCGGATCCCGAGCGAACGGCCCGAGCCGGTCGCCCGCTGCTACTCCCTGGCGAGCTCACCGTTCACCGGCGAAGCGCCGCGGGTCACGGTCAAGCGCACCGCCGACGGCTACGGCTCGAACTGGTTGTGCGACAACGTCTCCGTCGGCGACACCCTCGACGTGTTACCGCCGCAGGGCGCCTTCACCCCGGCCTCGCTCGACACCGATCTGCTGCTGTGGGCGGCGGGCAGCGGCATCACGCCGGTGATGTCGATCCTGCGCTCGGCGCTGGCGCGCGGCACCGGCCGGGTGGTGCTGTTCTACGCCAATCGCGGGCAGGAGTCGGTGATCTTCGCCGAGGAACTGCGCGAGCTGGTGGCGCGGCATCCGGGCCGGGTGCACGTGGTGCACTGGCTGGAATCGGTGCAGGGTCTGCCCACGGCCGCCCAGCTGGCGGAGTTCGCGGCGCCGTACGCGTCCTACGAGTCCTTCGTGTGCGGGCCCGGCCCGTTCATGGCGGCGGTGACCGAGGCGCTGTCGGGCGCGGGCTGGCCGCGGGAGCGGATCACCACCGAGGTGTTCGTCTCGCTGTCCGGTGATCCGTTCGCCGACCCCGAGCCGATCGCCGACGCCGACGCGGCCGACGCCGCGCAGGTCGAGGTGGAGCTCGACGGCACCGTGCACGCGCTGAGCTGGCCCCGGTCGCGCACCCTGGTCGACGTCATGCTGGCCGACGGTCTCGACGTGCCCTACTCGTGCCGCGAGGGCGAATGCGGGTCGTGCGCCTGCACCGTCGTTGACGGCGCGGTGTCCATGGGCCCCAGCTCGATCCTCGATCAGGAGGACATCGACGCCGGCTACACCCTGGCCTGCCAGGCCAGGCCGACCACCGATTCGGTGCGCATCCGCTTCTGACCGAGAGGTGCTCTGTGGCAACCGATACCGCGCGCTCCGAGGTCGGGTTCGGCTCGGAGCGCGGCCCCGTGCTCGCCTCCCTCATGCTGGCCACCGGCCTCGTCGCGCTCGATTCGACGATCCTGGCGACCGCCGTGCTCTCGATCACCGACAGTCTCGGTGACTTCGCGCTGTTCCCCTGGCTGTTCACCAGCTACCTGCTCGCCCAAGCGGTCACCGTGCCGATCTACGGCGCGCTCGCCGACACCTTCGGTCGGAAACCGGTGATGCTGTTCGGCGTCGCAGTGTTCGCGCTCGGCTCCCTGCTGTGCGGGGTGGCGACCAGCATGGTGGCGCTCATCGTGTTCCGCGCGGTGCAGGGCATCGGCGCCGGGGCCATCCAGCCGACCACCATGGTCATCGCCAGTGATCTCTACACCCTCGCCGAACGGGCCACCGTGCAGGGCTATCTGGCCGGGGTGTGGGCGGTGACTTCGGTGACCGGCCCGCTGCTGGGCGGGATCTGCGCCGACTATCTCGGCTGGCGCTGGATCTTCCTGATCAATCTGCCGCTGGCCGCGCTGGCCGCCTGGATGCTGGTCCGCAACTTCCACGAGTCCGCGCCGCGCCGTCGCCGCAGCATCGACTACGCGGGCGCGGTGCTGCTGACACTCGGCGCCGGGGCCCTGGTCCTCGGTCTGCTCGAAGGCGGTCACGCCTGGGCGTGGGGATCGCCGACCGGGCTCGCGGTGTTCGGGCTCGCCGCACTCGCGCTCGTCCTGTTCGTCGCGGTCGAATCCCGGGCCGCGCACCCGATTCTGCCGCTGTGGGTGTTCACCCGGCGGGTGGTGGTGGCGAGCAGTGTCGCGGCCATGCTCGGTAGCGCCCTGCTGTTCGGGTTCACGACCTATGTGCCGATGTTCAATCAGGGTGTGCTCGGCACCAGTGCGCTGGTCGCCGGGCTCGTCACCGGTGGCCTCACGCTGGGCTGGCCGCTGGCCGCCGCGCAGGCCGGAAAGGTCTACCTGCGCTTCGGTTTCCGCACGTGCGCGGTGCTGGGCAGTACGGTGGCCGCGCTCGGCACGGCCACGATGCTGCTGCTCGGCGAGAATTCGCCGCTGTGGCAGGTGGCCCTCTCGTGCTTCGTCGTCGGCGCGGGCATGGGCCTGGTGGCCACACCGTCGTTGATCGCGGCGCAGACCAGCGCGCCGTGGTCCGACCGCGGCGTCGTCACCTCGGCCACCATGTTCGCGCGGTCGCTGGGCAGCGCGGTAGGGGTCGCGGTCTTCGGCGCGATCGTCAACGCGCGGCTGGCCGGTGTCGGCGCGCCCTCGCCGCAGACGTTGTCCGCCGCCGTGCATCTGGTGTTCGCGACCATCGCGGCCATGACGCTGGTGCTGGTCGCCGCGTGCGCGTTGATTCCCCGCCGGATCACGCAATTTCCTGCCCATCCAGCGGGAACACCCGAGTTCGCCGAGCCGGTGGACGGCGAGCATGGGTGGGCATCACCAGAGGAGAAGAGGGAGCCAGGATGCTGACAACCAGCGTGCGCGCCGAGCTCGCCGCCGAATTGGCGCGGGCGGAGCTGGATCGGGTGGCCGTGTCCCCCATCGCCGACCGGTATCCGGCCATCGATGTGGTGGACGCCTATGAGATCCAGCTGCTCAATATCCGGCGCAGGCTGGACGACGGCGCGAAGATCGTCGGCCACAAGGTGGGGCTGTCGTCGAAGGCGATGCAGGAGATGATGGGCGTCGACGAGCCCGACTACGGCCACCTGCTCGCCGACATGGAGGTCTTCGAGGACGTCCCGGTCGACACGTCGAAGTTCCTGCTGCCCCGCGTGGAGGTCGAGGTCGGGTTCGTGCTCGGCGCCGACCTGCCCGGCGAGGACTGCACCGAGGACGATGTCCTGGCCGCGACCGTCGCCTACGCGCCCTCGATCGAACTGATCGACTCGCGGATCAAGGACTGGCGGATCGGCCTGTGCGACACCATCTCCGACAATGCCTCCTCCGCCGGGTATGTCCTCGGCAAGGAACGCGTCGCACCCGCCGATATCGATATCAAGGCCATCGACGCCGTGCTCACCCGCAACGGCGAGGTCATCGCCGAGGGCCGCAGCGACGCGGTGCTCGGTGACCCGGTGATCGCGGTGGCCTGGCTGGCCCGCAAGGTCGCGACCTTCGGGGTGCGGCTGAAGGCCGGTGACGTGGTCCTGCCCGGTTCCTGCACCCGCGCCATCGACGCCCGCCCCGGCGACGATTTCCTCGCCACCTTCACCGGACTCGGTTCGGTCCGTTTGTCTTTCGCCTAGCCAAGGAGGCTCGACGTGTCCAACGGGACAGTCACCGCCGCGATCGTCGGATCCGGCAATATCAGCACCGACCTGCTCTACAAGCTGCTGCGCTCGGACAAGATCGAGCCGCGCTGGATGATCGGCATCGACCCCGACTCCGAAGGACTCAAGCGGGCGCGCGGACTCGGTCTGGAGACCTCCGCCGAGGGCGCGGACTGGCTGCTGGCCCTCGACGAGAAGCCCGACCTGCTGTTCGAAGCCACCTCCGCCTACGTCCACCGCGCCTACGCGCCGAAGTACGAGGCCGCGGGCATCCGCGCCGTCGACCTCACCCCCGCCGCGGTCGGCCCGGCCGTGATCCCGCCGGTCAACCTGGACTCGCTGCGCGACGCGGCGAACGTCAACATGATCACCTGCGGTGGCCAGGCCACGATTCCGATGGTCAACGCGGTCTCGCGGGTCGTGCCGGTGTCCTACGCCGAGATCGTGGCCTCGGTGTCGTCGGTCTCGGCCGGACCCGGTACTCGCGCGAACATCGACGAGTTCACCAAGACCACCTCCAAGGGGGTGGAGACCATCGGTGGCGCGCAGCGGGGTAAGGCGATCATCATCCTGAACCCGGCCGAGCCGCCGATGATCATGCGCGACACCATTTTCTGCGCCATTCCCGAAGACGCCGACCGCGACGCGATCTCCGAGTCGATCTTCCGGATGGAGAAGTCCATCCAGGAGTACGTGCCCGGCTACCGCCTGCTCAACGACCCGCAGTTCGACGACCCGTCACTGGTGTCCGGTGGCCTGGCGAAGGTGTCGATCTTCGTCGAGGTCGAAGGCGCGGGCGACTTCCTGCCCCCGTACGCGGGCAACCTCGACATCATGACGGCCGCCGCCACCCGCGTGGGTGACGTGCTGGCCGACCAGATCATCTCGGCTCGGGTGTAAGGAGTTCACATCATGGTTTTCTCAGCTGATCTCGACATCCGCGTCACCGATACCTCCCTGCGCGACGGCTCGCATCACAAGCGTCACCAGTTCACCACCACCGAGGTCCGTGACATCGTCACCGCCCTCGACGGCGCCGGCGTCCCGGTCATCGAGGTCACCCACGGCGACGGCCTCGGCGGTTCCTCGTTCAACTACGGGTTCTCGAAAACCCCTGAGCAGGAACTGATCAAGGCTGCCGCCGAATCGGCCAAGCAGGCCAAGATCGCCTTCCTGATGCTGCCGGGCGTCGGCGTGAAGGAAGACATCAAGATCTCTCAGGACAACGGCGCCTCGATCTGCCGTGTCGCGACGCACTGCACCGAGGCCGATGTCTCCGTGCAGCATTTCAAGTTCGCCCGCGACCTCGGCCTCGAGACGGTCGGCTTCCTGATGATGTCGCACAGCCAGCCGCCGGAGGCGCTGGCGAAGCAGGCCAGGATCATGGCCGATGCGGGCTGCCAGTGCGTCTACGTCGTGGACTCGGCCGGTGCCCTTGTCCTGGAACAGGTCTCGGACCGCGTGGCCGCGCTGGTCGCCGAACTCGGTGACGACGCCCAGGTCGGCTTCCACGGCCACGAGAACCTCGGCCTCGCCGTCGCCAACTCGGTCTACGCCGTCCGCGCCGGCGCCACCCAGATCGACGGCTCCGCCCGCCGCTTCGGCGCAGGCGCGGGCAACCTGCCCGTCGAAGCCTTCATCGGCGTCTGCGACAAACTCGGCATCAAGACCGGCGTCGACTTCTTCGCCGTCACCGACGCCGCCGAAGACGTCGTCCGCCCCGCCATGCCGTCGGAATGCCTCCTCGACCGCCAAGCCCTCATGATGGGCTACGCGGGCGTCTACTCCAGCTTCCTCCGCCACGCCGAACGCCAAGCCGAACGCTACGGCGTCTCCGCGGCACACCTGCTCGTCCGCGCGGGTGAGCGCAAGCTCATCGGCGGCCAGGAGGACCAGCTCATCGACATCGCGCTGGAACTCCAGCGCGAAGCCACCGCGTAACCCCCGGGTGCCGCGGGGCAATCCCCCGCGGCACCCGGCTCAGCGCTGGTGCAGGGACTCCTCGGTGTCGTAGCCCAGGGTGACGTCGTGGGTGATCTCGCCGCGGGTCACCGAGACCTGGCTGGCGACCGGGGGGTAGCCGCGGGCGACGACGGTGTACTCGCCTTCGGGCAGGTCGGGGACCAGGTACTGGCCCTTCTCGTCGGTGCGGGTGGTGGCGGCCGGGTCGCCGCCGGCGTCCAGGACGGTGATCTGCACGTCGGCGACCGGGCGGTCGCCGTCCACCCAGGCGGAGCCGACCAGGATGGCCATCGGCTCCAGGTCGATGTCGTGGTGCAGTGAGCCCGTCTCGGGGACGGTCAGCGCGACCGCCGACGGGCGCATGTGGTCGGCGACCGCGACCAGCGTGTAGGTCCCACTGACGACGTCACGGCACACGTACGCGCCGTCCTCGCCGGTGATCGCGGCGCCGACGACGTCGCCCTCGGGATCGGTGAGCGTCACGGTCGCGCCGAGCAGTGGTTCGCCGCGCCGGGCCGAGCGCACGATGCCGGTGAGTTCGCCCGCGCCGACGAGCATCAGGTCGACGTGCAGGGCCCGCTCCCCCATCGACACGCTCACCGCCTCGGGCTGGTGACCGGCCGCCGCGGCGATCAGGACGTAGTTGCCGGGCTGGGGCGCTTCGATGACGTAGGCGCCGTCGGCGTCGCCGTTGCCGCGCGCCACCTGATGCCCGTGCTGATCGATGAGGGTGAGCGTGGCCGAGGGCACCGGACGGGAGTCGTCGCGGCGCAACAGTCCCGCGATGACCCGACCGGTCGCGGCGGGCCGCAGCGAATCGACCATCTCGTGCGCGTCGTGCAGGCTCACATCCCGCAGCAGGGTGCCGTCGGAACCCTCCTCGGGCACCGGATCCTCGCGCAGCGGAATCTCTTTCATGAACACCAGCACCAGGCAGGCGACCACCGCCAGATCGGCGGCGAGCAGGAACACGCCCTGCATGGCGTCGGTGAATCCGGTGAGGATCGGCACCCGCAGCGCGTCGGGCAGCCCCGCGATCCCGGAGGTGTCGCGTTGCAGGGCGTCGAGACCGGCGGCGTCGAGGCCCGGCGGCAGGCTGCCGCCGAAGGCCGCCAGGATCGAGCCGGGCAGCCGGTCGAACAGCACGGTCAGGAAGACCGCGACGCCCAGCGTGCCGCCGAGCTGCCGGAAGAAGGTGGCCGCCGCCGTCGACACGCCCATCTCGGTGCGCGCCACCGCGTTCTGCGCGGCGATGATCAGCGTCTGCATGCAGCCGCCGAGGCCGAATCCCATGATCGCGCTGTAGGCCAGGGGCTGCCACAGCGGCCCGTCGTAGCCGACCCGGGCGAACAGGGCGCAGCCGATCGCCAGGATCAGCGCACCGAGGACGGGCAGCACCTTGTAGCGCCCGGTGGCCTTGGTGATCAGCCCCGACAGCTGCGCGCCGACCATGATCCCCAGCACCAGCGGCAGCATCAGCAGACCCGCCTCGGTCGGCGAGAAACCACGGACCACCTGCAGATACTGCGGCACCATCGTGATCGCGCCGAACATCGCGACGCCGACGAGGAACCCGCCGAGGATGGCGATGCTGAACGTCCGGCTGCGGAACAGGCGCAGCGGGATCAGCGCCGCGTCCTTCATGACGAACTCGACGATCAGGAACAGCAGCAGCCCGCCCGCGCAGATTCCGTAGCACAGCAACGACTTCGGCGAGGTCCAGCCCCACATCCGGCCCTGTTCGGCCACGATCAGCAACGGCACCGCCCCGACGACGAGGGTGAGCGCGCCGAACCAGTCGATCCGGCTGGGCCGGCGGACGTGGCGCACGTTCAGCACCTTGGCGACCACGACGAACGCCAGGACCCCGACCGGCACGTTCACCAGGAACACCCAGCGCCAGCCCTCGATCCCGCCGAGACTCTCGTAATCGGACAGGAATCCGCCGACCACCGGGCCGAGCACCGTCGCGATGCCGAACACCATGAGGAAATAGCCCTGGTAGCGGACCCGTTCCCGGGCGGGCACGATATCGCCGACGATGGTGAACGCCAGCGACATGAGCCCGCCGGCGCCCAGCCCCTGGAAGGCGCGGCAGGCCGCCAGCTGATACATGGTGGTCGCGAAGCAGCAGGCGGCCGAGCCGAGCACGAACAGCGCGATCGCCAGCAGATAGAACGGTTTGCGGCCGTAGATGTCGGCGAGTTTGCCGTAGAGCGGTGTGGTGACCGTGGCGGTGATCAGATAAGCCGTTGTCGCCCAGGCCTGTTCGTCGAATCCGTCGAGGCTGTTCGCGATCCGGACGATCGCGACGCTGACGATGTTCTGGTCGAGCGCGGCGAGGAACACCCCGAGTAGCAGGCCGGACAGAATCGTGAGCGTCTGGCGATGCGTGAGGCGTGGTTCGGCAACGACGGTATCGGTCATGGAAAAGCCCTGGTTCTGATCGGCTGGCAAGTTGGGGGTCGATCATGCGGCCCACACGAGGGCCGACAACCCCGCTGCGAGGAAAACTTTGCGCCGCGGGTGGAACTCTTCATGCACTGGTGGGCAGAGCTTACCCACGTCGAATCCGCCGCCGTCAACGAGGGATCAAGTGACCGATCATTTCGCACCGAAACGATAGGCCGCGGCGATCAGAACTCGCAGTTCCCGGGCCCGCGCTTCGGCCAGGGAATGCACGACGACCAGGTGATTCCACCGCGCCCGGCCGACCTGATTCACCCGATACACCGGTGGGCCCGCGATTTCGGCATCGATCGCGAGCATGATTTGCACGGTGCCTTCCGGATTCCGCCCGGTGACGTTGTAGAGCGATACCCACGCGAACTTGCGCGCGACCCCGAACCCGATCTGCGAAGCCACCGACAGTTCCGCGGGACCATTGGCCGCGATCAATTCCCGCAGCACCGTGAAGATCTCGTGGGAATGCGGTTTGCCCGCGAAGAAGGTGGCGATCGCGTCCTCGACGGAATCGCTCATCAGCTCGCGGGCACGGCGAGCCGTTCGGCGAAGGCGCGCAAGGTCTCCGAGCAGCCCGCGTGGATGCGCACGGCGGCCAGCTCGTCGCCGCGGGTAACGCCCCGATTGACGATCACCACCGGCACACCGTTTTTCGCCGCCCGGCGCACGAAGCGCAGCCCCGACATCACCGTCAGTGACGATCCGGCGACGAGCACCGCCCCCGCCTCGTCGATCAGGGCGTAGGCCGCGGCCACCCGCTCGGCGGGCACGGTTTCCCCGAAGTAGACGATGTCGGGCTTGAGCAGGCCGCCACAGCGCGCGCAGTCGAGCATCCGGAAGCGGTCGGTGTCGGTGACCACCGCGTCCGCGTCGGGGGCCACTTCGATGCCGGTCGCCGAAACATCCTCCGCGAAACCGGGATTGGCTGCCTCGAGCCGGTCGGCCAGCGTCATGCGGGAGATCATCGCGGTGCAGCGCAGGCAGCAGACCCTGGCGTAGGTGCCGTGCAGGTCGATCACCCGCCGCGCCCCGGCCTTGGTGTGCAGCAGGTCCACGTTCTGGGTGATGACGCCGGAGACCACGCCGGCGCGTTCCAGCGCGGCGACGGCCCGGTGGCCCTGGTTCGGCCGGGCCGCGTCCATCCGCCGCCAGCCGAGGTGGTTGCGGGCCCAGTAGCGCTGCCGGAACTCGGCGTCACCCACGAACTGCTGATAGGTCATCGGTGTGCGCGGCGGGGAGTCGGGGCCGCGGTAGTCGGGGATGCCGCTGTCGGTGCTCAGCCCGGCGCCGGAGATCACCACGACGCGACGCCCGGCCAGCAGCTCGGCCGCGCGCTCCACCGCCGCCGCGGTGTCGTCCGGGGTGGGATCCACCATGAATCCACTGTACGAGCGGCGGGGCGCGCGGCCGGTGGCCGGGTCGCGGCGGTGAACACGCCGAGGCGGAGTTGCGTGGCGCGCCGGTGCGGCGACATGATGGCTCATCCGCCCGGGGAGGAAGCCTGTGTCCGACATCGACGAATACGGCCGCGCCGCACTCAATGCCGCGGTCGACGGGACGATCATCGCCGTCCGCCGGATGTTCTACGTCCTCGGCGACGACATCGACCGCACCGAGGGGCCGATCGAGTTCACCTTCCACGACGGCGCGACCCTGCTCCTCGACGCCGGGGTCGACGGCGCGGAGTTGCGGATCGGCGCCGCGCCGTGGCGGGACCCGTTCGAACCGCTGGTCGACCCGGTGAACATCGAATACGTCGCCGCCTCTGGCAAGTACACCGCGTTCGACGTCACCGACGAACCGCCCTACGACGCGCTCGCCGGTCGGCGGGTGGACGCGGTCTCGGTCGTGCCGCTGCCCGACGGCAGGCCGCGCGCCGCCACGCTGTACCTCGGCGAGGGCATGGTGAAGGCGGAGTCGATCGCCGACGAGCTGATCGTGACGCTGGCTCCGGCGTGAGCGCGCTCGATCGGCTCCGTGGCCTGTTCCGGCGCGGCGCCGCGGCCGGGCCGACGTTCGCGACGACCCCGCTTCCGGCACCTCGGCGAGCGCGCGCCGGCCGTCGCCCGTGGGAAACAGCCTGGTCCGGGCCACGGCGAGGCTGATCGGAGCCGAGGACACGGCGCGTGGTTGCGCGCGGGCGGGGACCACTCGAGGCAGCATGGGGCACGGCGCAGTGGGTGGACCGGGTGGCAGGGAAGGTGTGTGGGCGGGTGAGTGCAGCGGTGCCGGGGCAGATCAGATGGCGGGCGGGATGGGGAATCGCGGCGGGACTGTTCGTCGCCGTGTTCGTGCTGGTCCCCGCGACGTTCGCGGTGCAGGACGCCTGGCAGGTGCCCGTGCCGCGGACGATCGCGTTCGCCGAGATCGAGCCCATCCAGACCTCGTACTGGCTCAGCTGGGCGCTCACCCTGGCGGCACTGCTGACCCCGGCACTGCTGCTGGCGCTGCTGCCGCCGGCCCGGCTCATCGCGCTCGGCTACCTGCTGACCACCACCGCGGCCGGGTTCGTGCTGTGCGCGACCACCGTGGGGCTGGCGTTCAGCGGCCTCGATCCGGCGTGACCTGGGTCAGCGCGAACTCCTCGGACAGGGTGTCGATGACCGAGCCGTGGATCTGCCGGTGCTCGTTGGCCAGTGCCGTGGTGGTGCAGATCCCGAACGCGCCCTCGGCGTCGTAGAGGACCGCGGCGCCCGCGGCGATGCCGTCGTCGCTGAGGTGCGACTCCGCCTCGATGCCCATCTCGAGCCCGATCGGCAGGCGCGAGAACGTGATCGAGACGTCGGTGTTGATGAAGCCGATGCCCTCGGTGCCCCAGTTGGTCACCAGACTGGTCTGCTCCCCCGCCATGGCGGCGAAGCAGAACGGGGAGGACGCCTCCCCGGCGACCACCGGGATATTGCGCACCCACTTGCGCTTCCTGGCGTCGTTCTGATGCTCGGTCATCTTCACCGACCACCCGTTGCCGTCGCTGCCGAACAGGTGCATGGCCTCGTCGACGGTGGCCAGCGCGTCGCGCGGGGGCAGCGGCCGTTCCCGCTCGGGCCGCCACACCTCCCCCGGCGGCTGGGTCGACCGCTTCAGCAGCAGCGCGCTACCCCGCGCCACCGGCTCACCACCGGAGCGCAACACGATCGCCACCGCGCGGACCCGTTTGCCGTCGCGGACCAGCTCACTGTGCACGGTCAGCGGCACCGCGGGCACCGCCCGGTGCAGGTCGACGGTCAGCCGGGCGGGCGCGAACCCGTCGCCGCAGTAGCGCGCCTCGACCTCGCGGGCGATCAGCCCGCACACCGGCGGACCGGACAGCGTGCTCGGCGCCCACAGGCTCATGGAGAAGCGGGTGGGCTGGAAAACGCCGTCGTCCTGCGTGAAGTACGCCGGAGAAGTGCTCATTGCGACTCTCTTCTGCCCTGCGGTCGGCACCGGGGTGCCGTGGTGCGCCCACGCACCACGATCAGAGTAGAACGCGTTCTAGTTTTCCGGCAAGTCCGGCAGCTCAGGCGTGCTGCCTGCCACCGCGCTGCGGAATGTAGGCGTCGATGGCCGCACCGCTGATCTGCCTGCGTTCGTTGGCGACGGCCGACACCGTGCACACCGCGAATTCACCGTCCGCGTCGTAGAGCGCGGCCGAGCCGGCGGCGATGCCGTCGTGGCTGAGGTGGTTGCCCGCCTCGATGCCCATCTCCGGGCCGATCGGCATCCGCGAGAACGTGATCGAGACGTCGGTGTTGATGAAGCCGATGCCCTCGGTGCCCCAGTTGGTCACCAGGCTGGCCTGCTCGCCCGCCATGGCGGCGAAGACGAACGGCGACCCGGCCTCCCCGGCGACCACCGGGATGCCGCGCACCCACTTGCGCTTGCGGGTGTCGTTCTCGTGCCGCGAGATCTCGACCGACCAGCCCTCGCCGGACCCGTCGCTGTCGAACAGGTGCACGGTCGGCGCGACCGCGGCCAGCAGTTCCGCCGGCGGCAGCGGTGGCCGCCGCACCTCGCGCCACACCTCGCCCGGCGGCTGCGCCGAGCGTTTCAGCAGCACCGCCGAGGCCCGCGCGACGACCACGCCGTCGGCGCGCAGCACCGCCTGCGCCGCGCGCACCCGGTTGCCGTCGCGGGTCGGTTCGCTGTCGACGGTCAGGGCGACCGCCGGCACCGGCTGGTGCAGGTCGACGGTGAACCGGGCGGGCACGAATTCCCCGGTGCGGTACCGGTTCTCGATCTCGCGGGCGAGCAGTCCGCACACCGGCGGGCCGGACAGGAGCCCCTCGGCCCACAGGCTCCGGCCCCACGACGTCGGCGTGTACACCTCGCCGTCGCGGCGGAAATAGGCGGCGGACTGCTCCGTGCTCACTCCAGCTCGCCCTCGGTCTCGAGGTAGACTTGGCGCAGCTTGTCCAGCGTCTCGGCCTCCGGGTGCTCCCACAGCTTGCGCTCGGCGGCCTCGAGCAGGCGTTCGGCGATGCCGTGCAGCGCCCACGGGTTGGACTGCTCCATGAACTTGCGGTTCACGTCGTCGAAGACGTAGCTCTCGGACAGCTTCTCGTACATCCAGTCGGCGACGACATTGGTGGTGGCGTCGTAGCCGAACAGGTAGTCCACGGTGGCGGCCATCTCGAAGGCGCCCTTGTAGCCGTGGCGGCGCATCGCCTCGAGCCAGCGCGGGTTCACCACGCGGGCACGGAAGACGCGGGCGGTCTCCTCCGAGAGCGTGCGCGTGCGCACGGCGTCGGGGCGGGTGGAGTCGCCGATGTAGGCCTCGGGGTTCTTGCCGGTCAGCGCGCGCACGGTGGCGACCATGCCGCCGTGGTACTGGAAGTAGTCGTCGGAGTCGGCGATGTCGTGTTCGCGGGTGTCGGTGTTCTTGGCCGCCACCGCGATCCGCCGGTAGGCGGTGCGCATGTCGTCGGCGGCGGGGGCGCCGTCGAGGTCACGGCCGTAGGCGTAGCCACCCCAGGTGGTGTACACCTGCGCGAGGTCGTCGTCGGTGCGCCAGCTCTTGGAGTCGATGAGCTGGAGCAGGCCCGCGCCGTAGGTGCCGGGCTTG
Organism: Nocardia sp. NPDC003269; assembly: GCF_042888005.1. NCBI lineage: Bacteria > Bacillati > Actinomycetota > Actinomycetes > Mycobacteriales > Nocardiaceae > Nocardia > Nocardia sp. NPDC003269. The sequence continues at coordinate 1,853,021 of NZ_JBIAPA010000002.1, read as the reverse complement.
GAACCGAAGATGCGGGTGGTCGCCCGGCGGGTGTCGCCGTGCGCGGCCAGGTCCGCCTGGGCGTGCGCGCGCACGTAATTCGACTCGGCGGGCTCGTCGAGGTCGGCGACCAGGCGGACCGCGTCGTCGAGCAGGGCGAGCACGTGCGGGAAGGCGTCGCGGAAGAACCCGGAGATGCGGACGGTGACGTCGACGCGCGGACGGGCGAGCTCGTCGAGCGGGATCACCGCCAGGGCGGTGACGCGGCGGCTGGCCTCGTCCCAGACCGGCCGCACACCCAGCAGCGCGAAGACCTCGGCGATGTCGTCACCGGAGGTCCGCATGGCCGAGGTGCCCCACACCGACAAGCCCACCGACTTCGGGTATTCGCCGTGGTCGGCGAGGTAGCGCGCCAGCAGCGACTCCGCCATGGCCTGGCCGGTCTCCCACGCCAGTCGCGACGGGACGGCCTTGGGGTCGACCGAGTAGAAATTGCGGCCGGTGGGCAGCACGTTGATCAGGCCGCGCAGCGGGGAACCGCTGGGGCCCGCCGGGATGAAACCGCCGTTGAGCGCGTGCAGGACGCGGGCGATCTCGATGCCGGTCTCGCGCAGGCGGGGCACGACCTCGGTCGCGGCGAACCGCAGAATCGTGGCGACCTTGTCCAACCGCTCGGCATCGCGGTTTCCGTCACCCGGTGCGGCGCGGTGCCCGTCGAGGATCGCGGTTTCGAAGTCGGCGACGAGTCGCTCGACCGTGTCGACCGCCCAGTCCGTCGCCTGCAGCGCCGCCAGCAGTTCGCGGGCGCGGCCCTCGACCACGTCCACCCGCTCGCGGGCTTCGTCACCGGCTTCGCTGAGCCCCAGTGCCTCGCGCAGGCCGGGCACGTTCTGCTCGCCGCCCCACAGCTGACGGGCGCGCAGCATGGCCAGCACCAGGTCGAGTTCCATCTCGCCCTCGGGCGCCTGGCCGAGGATGTGCAGGCCGTCGCGGATCTGCACGTCCTTGATCTCGCACAGCCAGCCGTCGACGTGCAGCAGCATGTCGTCGAAGACGTCTTCCTCGGGCCGTTCGGCCAGGCCGAGATCGTGGTCCATCTTGGCGGCGCGCATCAGCGTCCAGATCTGCTGGCGGATGGCGGGCAGCTTGGCCGGGTCGAGGGCGGAGATGTTGGCGTGCTCGTCGAGCAGCTGCTCGAGCCGGGAGATGTCGCCGTAGGTCTCGGCGCGCGCCATCGGCGGGATCAGGTGGTCGACGAGGGTGGCGTGCGCGCGGCGCTTGGCCTGGGTGCCCTCGCCCGGGTCGTTGACCAGGAACGGGTAGATCAGCGGCAGGTCGCCGAGCGCGGCGTCGGTGCCACAGGAGGCCGACATGCCGAGGGTCTTGCCGGGCAGCCACTCCAGGTTGCCGTGCTTGCCCAGGTGCACCATCGCGTCGGCGCCGAAACCGTCGGGCGCGGACAGCCAGCGGTAGGCGGCCAGGTAGTGGTGGCTCGGCGGCAGGTCCGGGTCGTGGTAGATGGCGACGGGGTTCTCACCGAAGCCGCGGGGCGGCTGCACCATCAGCACCACATTGCCGAAACGCAGTGCGGCGATGACGATCTCGCCCTGCGGGTCGGCGGACCGGTCGACGTAGAGCTCCCCCGGCGGCGGGCCCCACGCCTCGACCACGGCCTCGCGCAGGTCGGCGGGCAGGGACTCGAACCAGCGGGTGTAGGTGGCGGCGCCGATCCGGATCGGGTTGCCCTCGAGCTGTTCGGCGGACAGCCAATCCGGGTCCTGTCCGCCCGCGGCGATCAGGGCGTGGATGAGCGCGTCGCCGTCCCGCTCGTCGAGGCCGGGGATCTCGCCGGGTTCACCGAGGTCGTAACCGGCGGTGCGCAATTCGGTGAGCAGGCGGATCGCGCTGGCGGGGGTGTCGAGGCCGACGGCGTTGCCGATGCGGGCGTGCTTGGTCGGGTAGGCCGAGAGCATGATCGCGATCCGCTTGTCGGCGGCCGGGATGTGGCGCAGGCGGGCGTGGCGCACGGCGATCCCGGCGACGCGGGCGGCGCGCTCGGGGTCGGGCACGTAGGTGGACAGGCCGTCGTCGTCGAACTCCTTGAACGAGAACGGCACCGTGATGATGCGGCCGTCGAACTCGGGCACCGCGACCTGGGTGGCGACGTCGAGCGGCGAGAGGCCGTCGTCGTTGTCCTCCCACTGGGCGCGGCCGCTGGTCAGGCACAGGCCCTGCAGGATCGGCACGTCGAGGGCGGCCAGCGCGGCCACGTCCCAGGCTTCGTCGTCGCCGCCGGCCGAGGCGGTGGCGGGCTTGCTGCCACCGGCCGCGAGCACCGTCACCACGAGCGCGTCGGCGCGGCCGAGCAGGGCGAGCAGTTCCGGTTCGGCGGTGCGCAGCGAGGCGCAGTAGACCGGCAGCGCGCGGGCGCCCTTGGCCTCGATCGCGGTGCACAGCGCGTCGATGTAGCCGGTGTTGCCCGCCAGATGCTGGGCGCGGTAGTAGACCACCGCGACGGTCGGGGCGTGCGGTTCGAGAATGCGGGCGGCGCGGTCGAGTTCGCCCCAGGTGGGCAGTTCCACCGGCGGCTCGAAGCCGTGGCCGGTCAGCAGGACCGTGTCGGAGAGGAAGTTGTGCAGTTCGCGCAGGTTGTCCGCGCCACCCGCGGCGAGGTAGTTGTGCGCGTCGGCCGCGACGCCCACCGGGACCGTCGAGCACTCCATGAGTTCGGCGTCCGGGGCGATCTCGCCGCCGAGGGCGACCATCGGCACCCCGCTCGCCCGGACCGCCTCGAGGCCCTCCTCCCAGGCGCGCTTGCCGCCGAGGATGCGCACGATCACCAGGTCGGCGCCGTCGAGCAACCCCGGCAGGTCATCCACCAGCAACCGCGCGGGATTGCCCCACCGGTAGTCGGCGCCGCTCGCGCGGGCGCTGAGCAGATCGGTGTCGGAGGTGGACAGCAGCAGGATCACAGGGTGAGGCCTTCCTCGGGTGACGCGCCCATCGGGATCGGTTGTCGTGCTCGCCGGAGAGGGTCTGGCTGTTCACAGTGGCGCGACCGCACCGGATTTCCACCGGTTTCCTCGACGCCCGCCGAGCATCCCGATCGTACTGGCCGCCCGCCGACCGCAACTTTCCAGCCCGCGCTCGGCGGATCACCACGCAACGGCGCGGGCAGCCCCCGGGAGGGTGCCCGCACCGGCACGTAGTGATCTTGATCAGGGCTGACGCGATCTGTCGCCCGGTGCGCAGGCGCGCCCGGTTCCTGGTCGCGGCGGGTACCGACGGCGCGGGGCGATTGCTGTCAGTGGGTCGGACGACGGGTGGTGTCGCGCGCGCTGATCGCGGCGGCGACCTCGGTGACGGCGGTGCGGATGAGGGCGCCGTAGGCGTCGTCGCCGAGGGTGGCCAGGCGTTCGCGGGCCGCGTCGATGTGGCGGGTGGCGGCGGGGAACGCGCCGAGGCGGCGGAAATTGTCGGCGAGATTGAGGTGCAGGGACGGGTAGAAACCGGCGACGTTCAGGTCCGCGTGGTGGGCCCGCAGACGGGTGTCGGTGAGGGCGTCGGCGGCGTCCAGTGCCCGCACGTCCCAGACGAGGGCTTCGGCCGGATCGTCGTAGGTGTCGGCGAGGTAGTGGGCGAGGGTACAGCGGTGCAGGGGGTCGCCCATGGGGCCGATGTCGGTCCAGACGTCGAGCAATGCGGTGCGCCCACCGTCGGGATCACCGCCGCGGAAGTCGGTGACGCCCTGGGTGATTCGGGCCATGGTGGGGTCGGTGGTGGTCATCGGAGGTCTCCTCGTCGGTGGTGGTCGGCAGGCGGTTCGGTCGGCCGGCGGCGGTTTGGCGGTGGCGGTGGCCGTGGCGGTGGCAGCGGCCGTGGCGGTGGCGGTGGCGGTGGCGGCATGGTCGGTGGGTGGGCCGAGGGGTGGCCGGGCAGGCCCCGCGGTGGTTAGCGGACGGGCACGTCGGCGGGGGCAGGACGGCAGGGCATGGCCAGGGTCAGCAAGTCGCCGTCGTCGGCGGAGCGGATTCGGGCGGGGAGGTCGGGGGCGGCGAGATCGAGCATCACGTCGGGTCCGACCGCCGCGGTGACGGCGGGGTACAGGGTGGTGACCGTGAAGTGGATCGTCATGCCAGGGCCGGTGACGGTCGCGGGCAGGCTCCGGGTGTCCTCGCCGTCGGCAGTCCGCAGTTCACCCTCCGGATCGATGTGCAGCGCGATCGTGGACGAGCCGGTCCGCTCGAGCGCGTCCAGCAGCGCTGCCCGGCCCAGCACCACTCGGGTGGTGACAGCGGGCAGCGCCGTGAGCATTCCCCGGTAGTCGGGGAAGTCCTCGGTCGATCGGCGGCATCGTCGCCGATCCGCACCGGCCGCATCGCCTGCGCCACCCATGCGTGGCTCGTCGGCCGCGGTTCCCCGTTCCCTGGGCCGGTGATCGTCGGTCGACGGTCGCGGCCAATCCGGTTCCGCCTGCCGATGGTGGCCGCCGCGAGCTCGGGCATCGGGTGCTGCCGCGCGCCCGGCCGGGTCGGCGGCGAGGACGATGTGGGCGGCTTCCACGCTGATCGTGACGGTGTGCGTTCGGCGCAGCCAGGAGGTGGCGGCCCGGAGATCGTCGGCGTCGACGGTGACCGACCACGCGGTAGCGGACGGCTGCGACGGGCGCAGGGTGCGGGTGGCCAGGCGGTAGCGGTCGGTGGCGGTGAGGGTCAGGTCCTGGGCGGTCGATTCGACATGAATGGTGTTGAGCACGGGCAGGTTCGGATCGATGACCGTCGCGGTCGCGATCTGGTCGATGGCGGCCGCTAGCAGTGGGCCACGCACCCGGAGGACGTCGTCCGCGGATGACCCCGGTCCGGTGCCCTCCGCCGGTGCGCTGCCAGTCACCCGCACGGCGCCGTCCCCCAGCGCGGCGCCATCCCCCAGCGCGGCGCCACCCCCCAGCGCGGCGCCACCCCCCAGCGCGGCGCCATCCCCCAGCGCGGCGCCATCCGCCAGCGCGGGACCGCAGGCCTGAGCGCGGCCGCCCCTCGGCGCGCCCTCGTCCACCGACGCCCGACCGTCCAGCGCGCCACCCGCCACCGGCGCCCGCCGTGCGCCGGGTCCGGTCCGGTCGACGGGGCCGGGGGTCACCTCCGAACGCACCGCTGTCCGGGCCGCGTCGGCGGCCGCGTGGACCGCCCGGAGCCGATGGTCCAGTTCGGCGAGGTGGTCGTCGACCAGTTCGGTGGCGCGGGCGGGATCGGGCTCGGCGAGGACGGCGGCGACCGCGGGCAGCGGCATCTCGGCGGCACGCAACCGGCGGATCAGCCGGGCCGGGCCGGTCTGGCCGGGCGCGTAGTAGCGGTAGCCGGTGGACTCGTCGATCACGGCGGGGACGAGCACACCCGCGTCGGCGTAGAAGCGCAGGGCACTGGTGCTCAGGCCGCAGGCACGGGCGAAGGCGCCGATGGTGAGCAGGTCGGGTTCGGGCACCCGGCCATCATCGGGGTTCGAGCTGGTCGAAGGTCAAGCGCTCAGTCGCGGGTGGTGCCAACGGCGACCATCTCCGGGGAACCGGTGCCGAGATTGCGGTAGACGTTGGCGACCACCATCTGGCCGAGCGCGTTGTTGCCGACCCCGCCGATGACGGCGCCGATCCCCGCCGGGACGAGGGTGCCGAACAGCAGCAGGGTGCGTTTCACGAGGTAGTTGACGATGAAGCGTTTGGCCGGGGAGTCGGGCATGCTCGCCAGGCCGGGAATGTGGTCGGTGACCACCCCGAGCCACTGGCCGGTCTTGTGCCCCGCGGTCTCGTCGAGCACCTTCGTGCCCGCCTCACCGAGGACGACCTTCGACACCAGGTACCTGCGGCGCGGGTCGTCGGGATCGAGATCGTAGGCCGCGGCCGCGCCGACCGACAGCACCGAGGACGCCTCCAGGAACACGGCGGTGTCGACACCGGTCGCGGCCAGGCTCAGCAGGGTGCCCACCCCGGGCACGGCGGCGGTGAGGCCGACCAGCACACCGCTGGTCGTGACGACCACGAGGTACTGCCGCGACAGCCGCCGCAACGTCTCCACCGGCGCGTCCTCCGGATGCCTGCGCTCGAGCCAGTCGACGTAGCGGCCGACCGTGCCGGTCTGCGCGTGCGCGACCCGGTCGAGCGCGGGAACGACACGCTTGTCCACGAATTCACGCAACATGCGGCGACCTCTCCTGTCGGCGAACGACCGGCGAACGATTCCCCGCCCACCCTAGGGGACGTCCACCCGCACCGCCTGACGGCGGCGCGCCGATCCGCGGTCGTAGGCTGGACGGATCATGACCAGGAGTACCCCCGATTCCTGCCCCGGTGTCCTGCGCCTGCACCAGGCCGCCGACGGGCCGCTGGCGCGGATCCGCGTCCCCGGCGGCCGGCTGGCGCCCCAGCAGCTGCAAGCCCTCGCCGACGCGGCCCGCGACCTGGGCAACGGTGCTCTGGAACTCACCTCCCGCGGCAACATCCAGCTGCGGCAGGTCCGTGACGCCGCCGCGCTCGCCGATCAGCTCGGCGCCGCCGGTCTGCTGCCCAGCCGCACCCACGAGCGGGTCCGCAATATCGTGGCGTCACCGCTGTCGGGCCGGGTCGGCGGCTGGGCGGACGTGCACGGGCTCGCCGCCGACCTCGACGCGGGCCTGCGAGCCGATCCCCGGCTGGCGGATCTGCCCGGCCGGGTGCTGTTCACCGTGGACGACGGCCGTGGCGATGTGAGCACACTGCGCGGCGACATCGGTATCCAGGCCGTCGCCGCCGACGAGTTCGCCGTGCTGCTCGCGGGCGCCGACACCGGGCTGCGGGTCGGCGCGAGCGAGGCGGTCGAGGTGATGCTCGACGCGGCGCGCGGCTTCCTGGACCTGCGCGGCACCGGCGACGACGGGCAGTGGCGGTTGCACGAGATCCCCGGCGGCGCCGAGCGGGTCGTCGAGGCGCTGGACCGCTCCCCCGCCGGCGCGCCACTGGAACTCGGTGCGGCACACGATCTTCCGATCGGCTGGCTGGACCAGGACGACGGCCTGGTGAGCCTCGGCGCCGGGGTGCCGCTCGGCACGCTGCCCGCGCGGACCGCGGAGTTCCTCGCCGCCGTCGAACGCCCCGTCTTCGTGACCCCGTGGCGCAGCCTGGTGATCACCGACCTCGACGAGGGACCCGCCGAGACGGTCGTCCGGGTGCTCGCGCCGATGGGCCTGATCTTCGACGCGCAGTCACCGTGGTTGCAGGTCAGCGCCTGCGCTGGCCGCCCCGGCTGCGCGAAGTCACGCACCGACGTGCGCGCCGATCTCGCGGCCGCCGTCGAGAGCGACCGCGTCCGGTCCGGTACCCCGGAACCGGCGCGGATCGTGGTCCCCGCCGAGGACGTCACGGTGGCGGGCCGCCAGCACTGGTCCGGCTGCGAGCGCCGCTGCGGCCGTCCGACCGGACCGGTCACCGATGTCGTTGCCACCCCCGACGGCTACCGCGTCGACACCCACTGACGTTCTCCCCCGGCGAAATTCGATCGACTCCGGCGCGCGCCGACTCGTACGCTGGCCACCTCGCATCGAGGGGGTTTCCATGTCCACACTGCAGGTGACGGCCGAACGACTGGTCGTCCACGCCCATCCGAACGCCGACCGGCTCGAACTGGCCCAGGTCGGCCTGTACCGGGCCGTCGTCGCCAAGGGTCAGTTCGCGACCGGCGCGCACGCGATCTACATTCCGGAGCAGGCCGTCCTGCCCGACGCGCTCATCGCCGAGCTCGGGCTGACCGGGAAACTGGCGGGGTCCCAGCGCAATCGGGTGAAGGCGGTGCGGCTGCGCGGGGAGGTGTCGCAGGGCATCGTGTGCCTGCCCGGCGCGCTCGACGGTGTCGACCTGGCGGCGGCCGCCGACGCGGGCACGGACTTCGCCGAGCTGCTCGGGATCACCAAATGGGTGCCGCCGGTACCGGTCTCGATGGCCGGGCAGGTCGAAGCGGCGCCGGAGCTGCTGCGGTGGATCGATGTCGAGAACATCAAACGGTTCCCCGGCATCTTCACCGCGGGGGAACCGGTGGTGGCGACGGAGAAGATCCACGGCACCGCGTGCCTGCTCACCCACGTGCGGGCCGAGGACCGGATCCTGGTGTCCTCCAAGGGCGTCGGCGGGAAATCGCTCTCGCTCACCGCCTCCGAGGGCAACCTGTACTGGCGGGCGATCCGGGCGCACGGACTCGACGAGGCCGCCCGGAAACTGGCCACCGCGCTCGACGCCGACCGGATCGGCCTCTTCGGCGAGGTGTACGGCGCGGGCGTGCAGGACCTGCACTACGGCGCCTCGGCCGCGCACGACGCGTCGCTGGGCTACGGCCTGTTCGACATCGCGGTCGCCCGGGACGGCGAACCGGTCCGCTGGCTCGACCCTGCCGAGATCGGCACGCTGCTGGACGAACTCGGGCTCGCCGTACCGCGGGTCCCGGTCCTCTACGAGGGCCCCTACGACGCGGCGGTGCTGCTGGCACTGGCCGAAGGCACCGAGACCGTCAGTGGCGCGGGCGCGAACATCCGAGAGGGCCTGGTGGTGCGCCCCGCGACCGAGCGGCTCTCGGCCGTCCTCGGCGGCCGCGCGATCGGCAAGATCGTCTCCGACGCCTACCTGCTGCGCGACGGTGGCACCGAATTCGAGTGACCGGCAGTGCCTTTCGCGCGCCGGTGCGGCGATCCGCACCGGTGCGCGCGAGAGTTGTTGTGGTACGGCTTGATTCGGCATTCCCGCCGAACCGGACGGTTACAGGCGATTCGGGAAAACACCCGGTCGCCGAATTCCGCGGTAGGCGGATACCGGCCCTTCGGTGCGCCCTGCGGCGTACGGGCACCCGATGAACCATTAATGCGGAATTGCTATATCCGCAGGTGCATCGCCCTACACTTGACGCCAGCTACCCACTCGGGCCGCGGGTGGGGTGTCGGAGAGGGAGGGGTTTTCGTGACGGTCCGAATCCAGTGGCTCCATAAACTCATCGACGAATCGGTCGGAGAATCGGTCGACATTCCGGTCGATTCCTTCGGTTTCGGCGACGGATTGCGCGCACTGTTTCCCGACGGCATTCTGCAATTCTCCGCGGGAATCGGAACAGATGACGGGATCACCCGGGTTTCCTACACCGACCAGCCCGCTTCGGCCCGGATGAGCCGCGCGCGCGACAGCGCGGACATCACGCTCGATGTGCGACTCCCCGGGACCGGAGCACCCGCGCACCTGCTGGCCCGGTGCGCCGGGTTCGACCTCCCGGAGCTGCCGTGCGGAACATCGGACACCTTCACCCTGCGCCTCGACGAGCACACGGGCACGACAGTGCGGGCGACCGGCCCAGACGTGGCGGTCGTACTGCGAGAGAACGGCGAGCGCATGTTCACCGCGGCCGCCGATGGCTGGCGGGTGATCTGCACCGACAGGCCACTGCCCGCCGACCGGCTGGCGGAGCTGGGAACCGCGGACAGCGATGCGCTGTCGCGTGCCTCGCTACCGGACCCGTTCGCCGACGAGCTACCGCCTGGGGCCTGGTTGCTGCTGCCGAGACCGGGCGCCCAGCCACATCATTTCCTGGTGCGGCTGGAGACCCCGCGTCCCACGATGTCGACCGATCCCTCAAGGCGGGACGGGCTCGGGCGACCGATGCCCCCCGCAGCGGCCCGCGTCCGGCGCACCGGTTCGCCGTACCGCCCGGTGCGGGCGGTGGCGACCGGCGACGGCTTCGCGCTGCTGGCGGGTACCAGATCCGCCGACGAGCGGAGCAACGGCCGGTTCGGGCTGGCGCTCGGCGAGGACGGCGCCGTCGCGAGTCTCGTCCTGGACTACGCACCCCTGCGCATCGTCGGTGAACTCGGCGTGGCGCCGGCGGAATCGCCCTACCGGACGGTCATCGGCGGCGTGCTGATGTTCTCTTTCAAGGGCGGGAAGTCGGGGATCTACGGCACCGGCATGGGCGCGTACGTGGTCCCGGAGTCGGGCGCCGCCGGACCCTCCTTCTTCGGCTACGCCGGCATCGGCGGCGATCCCGGCATCGGCATCCCGGCGCTGCGGCTGACCGGCGTGTCGGTGGGGTTCGGCTGGAACAGCCGCATCCGCGTACCAGACGTCGCGCAGGTCGCGAACTTCCCGTTCGTGAAGGCGCTGGCCGATCCGGGTTCGATCGGCGCGGGGTCCGGTAAGCCGGTCTCGGTGCTGCGCACCCTCATCGGCGGCGACAACCCGTGGATCTCGCCCAGGGTGGACGAACTCTGGGTGGCGGCCGGGCTCGGCTTCACCCTCGCCGAGTTCGTCTCGGGCCGCGCGATGGCGATCGTGCAGGTCGGTGACGAGTTCACCGTCGCCCTGCTCGGCACCGCCGCCGCGGAATTCCCCCGGGGTGGCGGCCGCAAGCTGGCCCGCGTCGCGGCGAACCTGCAGGCGGTGCTCAAGCCCGGCGAGGGCGAGATGGGCTTCGCCATGGCGCTCGCCCCGAACTCGTTCGTCCTCGATCCGAACTGCCGGCTGCAGGGTGGCCTGGCCTTCCGCAGCTGGTTCGGGCCGAGCCCGCACGCGGGCGACTTCGTCTACACGGTGGGTGGCTACCACCGGAATTACCTGGCTCCCCAGCGGTATCCGTCGGTGCCGCGCGTCGGTTTCGACTGGGACCTGACCGGTGCTGTCACCATCTCCGGCAAGGCGTACCTGGCGTTCACCCCGGGCGCGGCGATGGCGGGCGGGCAGCTGGCCGTGCGTTTCCACGCGGGCCCGGTCCGCGCCTGGTGCGAGGCGAAGATGGACGCCCTCCTCCAGTGGAACCCCTTCTACTTCGACGTCGGCGTGCGCGTGTCGATGGGTGTCTCCGCCTCGGTGAAGATCGTGTTCGTGCGGATCACCATCACCGTGGAAGTCGGTGTCGGCCTGACGGTCTGGGGTCCGCCCACCGGCGGCCGCGCCAAGGTGAAGCTGTGGTTCATCTCGTTCACCATCAATTTCGGCAACAGGCGCGCCGGCGCGAGCAACGACCTGGACTGGGCCGGATTCTCCGCCATGCTGCCGCCCGCGGGCAACAACGTCCGGGTGCTGCCGCAGGCCGGGCTGCTCGTGGACAAGAACCGCGAGACCGGCGGTGACGGCTCGTGGGAGGTGTCGGCCAACGGATTCACCTTCGACACCGACACCACCGTGCCGCTCACCGAGGTGTACCTGGGCACGTCGAGTACCGCTGTCGAGAACGGCAGTCCCGTCGACCTGCGGCCGACCGCATGGCGCGGCGAGACGAGCACCCAGCGGGTGACGGTGCGGCGAGGCGAGACGGGCCTCGATCTCGGGCAGTGGGCACGCACCCGCCGGATGGCGACGGTGTCGGCCGAACTGTGGGGCTCCGGCCGCACCGGTGACCTGCCCGACGGCGACGAGCACCTGGTGAAGAACCAGCTGCTCGGCGTCCAATTCACCTCGCCCGCACCGCGATACGGTACGTCGACCGGATTCGTCGACGAGGAAGCGCTCGATTTCGACACCGTCGCGCCCGACGGCAGTCAGCCACTCGACCCCGCGGCGGGCCCGGTCGGGGCCGTGCCGCAGCGGCCGGGGAACGTCATCTCCACCATCGCGAGCACGATCGCCGCCCCGGCGCAGTCCGATGCCCGCCGCCGGTTGGCCGGGCAGCTGTCCGCGCTCGGCTTCGACCTCGGCGAGGTCGACAGCGACCTGTCCGGGTATGCCCGGGCCTGCCAGACGGCCTTCACGGCCGAACCGATGCTCGTCGGCTGAACGAAAGGGATCGAGATGCCGACCACCACGCACCGCACACGATTCCTCGACCACCGCATCCCGTCGCTCTACGCCGGCCGCTACACCCTCACCGTGGAGCAGCAGATCGAGACCGTCGCCGCATTGCCGACGCGCGATCAGCGATTCGACGTGCGCACCCAGCGTTTCACGCTCGGCGACTCCGAGGTGCAGGCCTGCTACCCGGTGCCGGGCGGGGTCGGGAAGTACAGCCAGTTGCTGCCACACATCACGCTCGACACCCCCGGCCTGCCGTGGGCGATGCTGCCCGCGGGAGAGGACGACGGCAGCCCGTGGATATTCCTGCTGGTGTTCCGGGAGGGCGAGCTGCCCGACGACCCCCAGGCTGTCGGTGAGGTCACCGTCTCCACGGTCGCCCAACTGCTCGGCGGGCAGGCCGGACCGGGTGCGCCGCCCGCCATCGACACCGACAGTCTGCTCGACGGCGAGGCCGCGACGGCCTGCCGCAGTATCCACATCCCGGCGGAGCTGTTCACGAAGCTCCGCCCGACCTTCGCGGAGGCGGCGCTGCTCGCCCACCTGCGGGAGGGTGGGCGGCCGGACGCCGACCACGTGCGCGGCGCCGATCCGGAGCCGAATCTCGACGAGTGCAACGCGGTCGTCGTCGCCAATCGCTTTCCCGCCGCGACCGCCGCACGGCACGTGGCGCATCTGGTCACGGTGGAAGGATTCGAGCCGTACCTGCGGGACACGGCGGCGCCACCGGAGGGCGTGCGGATGGTGTCGCTGCACACGTGGACGTTCGAAACCCTCGACGACACCGGCATCGGGTTCGGTGACCTGGTGGCGAATCTGGCGGCCGAACCCGATCTCCGGTTGTGCCTGCCGGTGCCGCCCGGTGAGCTGGACGCCGATGCGCGGCAACGGCTTCAGGGTGGCGCGACGGTGCTCCCGCAGCGCCTGGAATCAGGGGAACGCAGCATCGCCTTCTATCGGGGACCGTTCACCGCCGCGCCCGCGCAGCCGCTTCCTCCCCCGCGCGAACCCCGGCTCGATTCCGCCGGCGCGGCGCTGATCTACCTGACGCAGTCCGGTGTCTTCGACACCGGCTACGCCAGCGCCTTCAGCCTCGGCCGGACGTTGGCCCTGGCCGACGCGCCGTTCCGGAATCGGCTGCTGGAATTCCGCACAGCGGCCAGGCGGGCCGCGCGCCGGGCGGCCGCGCATCCGGAGCTGATCGCGGGACGCGCGGTGCGCGAGGCGGGGGCGGCGCTACGCGAGAGCCGGGTGCGCACCGCCTTCGATCACCTGCTCGAGTCGCGACTGCCGCTCGCACTGGCGCGCAGCGGGGCCGAGCTGGCTACCGCGCCGCGCCGTCCCGCCGCCGCGAGGGTCCGGGGCAATGGCGCGCTGTCGGCGCTGTCCGCGGACGCACTGCGCGTGACGGTGTCCGACACCCACACCAGGGCGGTGCTGCGGTCGGCCGTCCGCGAGCACCTGGATCCGGTGCAGGAGTGGCTGAACCGGCTCGCCGCCTTCCAGATGGTGCCCTTCGATCATCTCGTCCCCGACCCGAGAATGCTTCCGCCGGAAAGCATCCGGTTCTTCTCCGTCGACCCGGGGTGGGCGCGGGCCGCCGTCGACGGCGCGCTGAGCGTCGGCGTCGCTCACGCGCTCGACGAGGACCTCAACGAGCTGGCCGCCGCGGTGGCGGATCCACCCGCCTGCGGGGTGCTGATCCGCTCGATGCTGGTACCGCACTGGCCGCGCACCCTCTACACCGCCTTCCGCGGCGAGGAGGTGCTCGAGCCACTGCGCCGCGCGACGTTCGGCAGCAACGTGCTCATGCTGCTCTACCCGGACACCCTCGACACCTTCACCATCGCCGAACCGCCGCAGGGCATCCACTTCGGTATCGGCGATCTCGGCACCATCGACCTGCGCGCGCTCAGCGGCGTCGTCGGCGAGTACCTCGAGGAGTTCCCCGACCCTCCCGGCTTCGGCGCGTTCCTGCGCCCCTCTCACGACGTGCTCGACGTCGAGGGCACGCTGATGCCCGCGCTGGCCGCCGCTCACGAGCTGCCGACGCTGTCGCCGGCTCAGTTCGCACTACAGATGTTCAAGGCGCCGCAGTTGCAGACCTTCGCCCGCTCCTGATCGCCGTCCTCCGGAGGGATTCTCATGCCCAACGACACTCTGATCGTGCCGGTCGAGGTGGCGGCGTTCGCGGTGAACGCCCGGACCCGCGACGCCGACGGCAGCTATGTCATCCAGCGCTGGATCTCGAATTTCGTTCCGTTCGTCGACGACAACGCCGCACCGGAACCCGCGCCGTTCGCCGGGTCCGAGACGTGGACGGGCGAGGCGTCTCGACTCGGTGTGTACCTGCACTGGCAGTTGCCCGAGGCGCTGAGCGAGGGTCTGCAAGACGAGGAGACCGGCGAGGTCGGCGATTTCCCGCTGGTGCCCAATCGCTGGCTGGTGGTGCGCCGCTCCGACGGCGGCGTGCGGACCTGGATCGTGCACAGCGACTACCTCGACTCCCGGGAGGGGTCGGTGTCGTATCTCGACCCCACCACCGACACCCCGACCGCCACCAAGATCGGCCGACGGGTCGACCTCACCACCGGGAGCGCGTGGCAGGAGCCGGGCGGCGAGCAGTTCCTCACCGCGGTCGGGCCGGGGCTCCTCACGTTCTCGGTGTTCCAGCCCTACAACAAGAACGTCTTCTCCGTCCACGACACCCTCGACGATCTGTCGCCCGGCACCGACGACCGGCTGAGTTACTTCGTCGCAGGCTGGTATTCAGATCCGGACAGCGACATTCTGACGGTCGGCGACCATGCCGGGGAACGGTTCGCCGACCTGATGTCGCGGCTGGAATGGCAGCTGGCCGCGACCTTCGGTGAGCCGCGGCGCTCGGTCTACACCGGCAGCGCACTCGGCATCGATTGGCGCCCCACCGGCGGGGTGTACCCCTCGGCGAGCCCGCACGCCAACGAGATCGCGGTGGCGATCGGCAACAGCGCGGGCGAGGCGGCGGGGGAACTCCAGGAGCAGTCGGGCGGCTCGAATGCGTTGAGCGAGAAGGATGCTCAGCTCTATCGGGCGTTCGCGCTCGGTGTGCTCGACGAATACGACCGCGCCGACGGCGAGCTGTTCCCCGAACGCGCGGCCCACGATTCCGGCTTCGGGCCGGTGCCGGGCGGGTTCGTGTGGCGCAGTGTCGACCGCGCCGGCGAGGAGGCGCGGGCCGCGCTGTCGGAGTCCGAACGCGCCGCCGACCAGCGCCTCGCCGCCGAGGTCAC
This sequence comes from Nocardia sp. NPDC003269, assembly GCF_042888005.1. Lineage (NCBI taxonomy): Bacteria > Bacillati > Actinomycetota > Actinomycetes > Mycobacteriales > Nocardiaceae > Nocardia > Nocardia sp. NPDC003269. Next base: position 1,837,991 of record NZ_JBIAPA010000002.1, on the reverse strand, counting down.
CGCCGATCTGAACGGCCGCCAACGCGAGCTCGACGGCCTCGAGCGCGAGCTCGCCGGCGCACAGCAGCGGCTCTACGTCCTGTGGGCGCTGTCGTGCGACCCGAATCCGCCGCAGGATTACGCGCCGGGCATCCTCCGGCAGCTCGACCCGGCGCGGGAGAATTCGGTGGCCTGGCGGGTGACTCAGCTGTCCGGCCAGGTGGCGGCGCTGCGGGACGACATCCCGTGGGACACCACGGCCGACGGGCTGGCCGCCAAGGCGCGCGCGTACGCCGCCGAACACGGTTTGCGCACCGGCCTCGAGTTGCAGCGTGTGCCCCTGGCTCCGTTCGAACAGCACGCCGACCCGGTGCTGATGCTGCAGGGCGCGAACCTGAGCGCTCCGCTGACCCGCGGCTCCGACCTGCCGTGCCGGGTCGAGGAGCGACTCGTCACCGAGATCGGCGCCATCACCGCCGATACGGTGGCCGCGGAGGTCGCGGAGGTGAACGTCACCGGCCTGCCCGGGCCGATGGCGAAGCTGGTCACCGAGTTCCTCATCATCGACCAGGCTCGCAAAACCGGTGCGAGCCTGACCGATCCGACCGGGACACTGCCGGAGTACGGCACCGGCCCGTGGGCGCAGCCGTGGCAGCCGCTGTATCTGCAGTGGGAGGTCGAGTACACCGCCATCCCGTTCGTCGAAGCAGGTCAGGAACGCTTCTCCTTCGACGGCGACTACTACCGATGGGAGGGCGAGGGCACCCTGCGGCCCGCCGTCACCCTCAGCGGCCGCCAGGTCCTCATGCCCACCAGTGGCTACGACCAGGACGGACAGCTCGACAGCTACGCCGACGGCCGCACCGACCTGCGCGCCGACCTGCTGGCCGCCCTGCGTGAGCAACTGAACAACCTGGACCAGCTCTCGCAACGCCTCGACGGGCTCAGTACGGCCGTCGGACAGCGTCTTTCGATGGTCAACCGAGCTCCCACCGGCGATCTCGCCGGATTGATCGGCACCGGTGTCGGAGCATCGCCGGATGGCGGCGGACGGCCGGTCTTCGATTGGGACGACTGGCCGGAGTCCGACTTCCAGGAATTGCGCTCCGGGCAGCTGCTGTTCATCCGGCTGTCGGTGGTGGACCGATTCGGCCGCGCGGTCGATCTCATCGACAATCCACTGTATTTCGATCAGCTGCGCAAGCCCGAATACATGACGCCGAAGCACGCCGTCGGCGAGGTCCAAGTCGACCGTTACGTGGAGCTCGGGCCCCGGCTCCTGCAACCGGCCCGGCTGCGCTTCGACTTCCTGTCCGCACGGTCCGACGACGACGCCGAACTCATCCCCGGCGCGAATCCGGTGTGCGCGTGGCTGATCCACAACCGGCTGGATCGCGCCATCGCCGTCTACGATCCCGAGGGCCGTGCGCTCGGCGATCTGCGGCGGGTGCTGTCGCCGTCCGGCGGGCAGATCGTCGCCTGGACCGCGCTGCCCGGCTCCCCGGTCGCCGAATTCGACGATCTGGCAGCGGAATACCCGCACGCCCACCGCTACCTGGCGGTGATCGTGCAGAAGGGCCCCGATGTCCTCGACGCCGTCCGCGACCTGATCGACCGAACCCTCGCCTCCATCGACCCCGACGGTCCGGAGGACTACAGCCTCGGCTTCCTGCTCGGCCGTCCGCTGGCCCTGGTGCGCGCCCGGCTCGACCTGGAGCTGTGCGGGCCGGTCCGTACCGATGTCACCTGGCCGCGGGTGGTGAATCCGCCCGCACCGCAGATGCCCTCCTACCGGTGGAATGTGCGCCTGGGCGAGGCGAGGCAAACCGACGACGGACTCATCGGCTGCGTCATCGACGACGACTACGAGCATTTCGAGACCGTCCTGGACGATCCGGCCGCATCGGGCGGATACCTGCGACCCATCGATATCGGCGAGCGTCTGAAGCTGGCGTTCGACGGCGACAGCAACGCCACCGTGACCCTGCTACTCGACCCCCGTGCCGCCGTGCACGCCACCACCGACATCCTCCCGGTGTCCTCGGTCGTTGTGCCGCAACGGTTCACCGACACGGCGCTGGCCGCCATGGCGGTGAACTTCCGTGCGGGCCCGCTGCTGATCGCCCGCACCGAAGCGGGCGCGGTCACGCTCCCCCAGCCCACCACCGCCACCGGCACGTGGTCGTGGACCGAGGCCGTCGGCGCGGAATGGTCCGAGTTCCCGATCGTCGTGCCGGACCCGGCCTCGCTGCCGGTCGGTATCGATCCCGAGATTCGTTCCGGTTTCCTGGTTCTCGAGGACGCCGCCCAGTACAGCCGTACCAGCAACGAGCGAGGAGCACGGTGATGACGATTGTCCAGGGATATCACGCGACCGGGACCGAACAGGCCACCAGCGGCACACCGCTGTATTTCGAGCTGAACACCGATCCGGATCCGGTGCGCATCTCACCGTCCAGCGGCGATCCGGAACGCGCCGATTTCGTGGTGGTCGGCAGTCGCCGCGGCGGACAGGCGATCGCCTGCCGCAAGATCACCATCGCCGTGCCGACCGGACCCAACGCCAGCGATCTGACACCGGATATCACCAGCATCGCCCCACAGATCAGCTTGAAGGACTGGACGCCACGCACGGACCCGACGGCGAAGACGATCACCTTCACGCCGACGGCGGAATACACCGTCATCGGGCGCGACGAGGGCGTCACGATCCAGTTGATGGACGCGCGCATCAACTCCGTGGTCGGGAGCACGGTGCTGGTCATCGCGATGGAGTGGCGGGAGGTCGACGGCGACGGCGTCTGGGAGACCGGGAGCATCGCGATCAATGTCGGCAAGTTCCCGCCCGACTTCGTGCTCGAGAACTTCACCGCCGATCAGCTGATCATCGACAACGGTGACTCCGTGCGGCTGACCTGGGAGGCCGGCGGTGTGTCGTCGCTGAAACTGCTCTACGACGTCGCCGAGATCGACGTCACGAACAAGGCCACCTACACGGCGCCGAATATCACGCGCACGACGGTGTTCTACCTGCGGGGGACCGTGCAGGAGGGCAGCGGAACCGTCGAGCGGACGTTGTCGGTCACCGTCACGGTGCGGGTCCCCGACCTGACGGTCCGCCGCCTGACCGTCATCGACGAACTGTGCGTGGGTGGCACTCAGTCCATCGCGCAGAGGAATCTCGGGGTCGACCCGGAGCATCCGCTCGAGCACATGCTCGACGGCTCGCCCGACACCTACTACATGAGTACCGCGCATCAACTCGCGGGATGTCGCCTCATTCTCGACCGGGGAGAATACGCGCCGCCGTTCCACACGATCGAAATCCTCACCGGCACCAGCTCCGGAACCTTTCCGGCGGGCGGGTTCAAGGTGTACGGAGCCCAGACCGACGGCACGAGTGGATGGACCCAGCTGGGCTTCAGCTGGGCTCCAGAGTTCACGTTCACCTCGCCGGACGGTCCACTGGCGTATCGCTATCTCCATGTGACGCTCGAGCACAACGTGACTCACCGGCTCGCGGTTCGCTCGTTCACGGTGAGTCCGGCCGCCGTGCTGCGGCTCGACGCGAAGTGCGCCGACTTCGGCGTGCCGATCAAGGCGCAGCATGGAGTCGACTGAGTTCGGAGGTGACGGGCGAAGTCCGCGCCACGGGTGTGGTGGGGCAACCGTTCAGCGCCCTCCACGCGCGCGGTAGGTCTCCGAGACGACCGCCACCGTCAACGTGACCGTCACGCCGACCACCAGCCACATCCCGCCGAGATGTGGTGCCGCCCAGGCCAGGACCAGCGCGGCCAGCAGGCACGGTAGCGGCCAGCGCAGCAACCAGCGGGGGCCCACGCTGGCCAGCCCGCCCAGTCCGCAGACCAGGAAGAAGGCCGCGGCGCCGCCACCGAGGACCCAGCCGATGCCGGCGGGCAGGTGCCCCGACGGGTGCGCGGCCACCAGGCCGAGGCCGGCCGCGACAGTCGCCACGGTCCCGCTCAGCGCGCAGTGGGTGGCCATCACCCGGTGCCGGGTCACGTCGATCGTGCGGGTCGCGGCGTCCATCATGCGGGGCACGAACCCGTAGTGCAGCGTCAGGCCCCACATGCCGAGCAGGCACAGGAACGCGCACACCCCGATCACCGCGACCGGCACCGTCCACTCCTCCACCGACACCGCCGCGATCACCGAGATCACACCCTCCCCGAGCACGATGATCAGATACTGGCCGAGGCGCTCGCCCAGATGTCCCGGCTCCGCGTGCAGCATCCGCAGTCGCGGCGGCGGGCGGCGCGGCGGACGGGGCGGACCGGGACGGCGACGGCGCAGCCGGGAGCGCACCCGCCGCTGCGCGTCGAGCATCAACCGTTCGGCGTCGACGGTGAACATCACCCACAGATCGATCGCCAGGCCGACGCCCCACAGCACGAACTTCCCCGGCGCGGGCACCCACAGCGAGACCAGCCACGGCAGTGTGCCGGAGCCGATCTGCGCGATCGGCCAGTCCACCACCACCTGGCCGCGCCCCCACGCCGAGGACGACGCGATCCGGACCACCACGTAGATCGCGGCGAAGACGTTCGCGTGGTCCTCGGGCATCCCGTCGACGGCCGCCATCATCACGCACAGGCCGAACATGCAGCCGAACACCAGGGTGGTGCGCGCCTGCTCGCCCGCGACATTGCTGTACACGGTGACGCAGGCCCATACCACCCAGAACGCCAGATACAGCAGCGCGTACAGGCCGAACTCGCCCAGCGACGGACCCCGGTGCAGCAGGTGCGTGAGCTGGCCGATCCCCGCGACGGCGACGAGGTCGAAGAACAGCTCGGTCCAGCTGGCGCGCCGTTCCGCCGTGGTCTGCTCCGGGTGTGCCACCCGGACAGTATGTGGGCGTCGCGGGCCTGCCCCTGGCTACCCGGCGGTCGTGTCGCGGCGCGTGTGCAGTTCCAGCACACAGCACTTCACGCCGCCGCCGCCCTTGCGCAGTTCGGACATGTCGACCGGCACCGGCGCGAATCCGCGGTCCCGGAGGGCGGCGATCAGACCGGTGGCGCCCGGGTCGAGGAAGACGTGGTGCCCGTCGCTGACGCCGTTGAGGCCGAACGACAGCGCGTCGTTCTCGTCGGCCAGGATCGCGTCCGGGTACAGCGCGGCCAGCACATCGCGGGCGGCCTGGCCGAACGCGGCCGGGTAGTAGGCGATGGTGGTGTCGTCGAGGACCATCAGCGCGGTGTCGAGGTGGTAGAACCGCGGATCGACGAGTTCCAGCGACACCACCGGCAGGTCGAAGTACCGCTCGACCTCGGCGTGCGCGGACAGCGAACAGCGGAAACCGACACCGGCCAGGATCCGCTGCCCGGCGAAGGTGAAATCACCCTCGCCCTCGTTGGTCTCGGACGCGGGCGCGAGCGCGCGCAGTTCCCTGGCCGCGAACCAGCGGTGGAACGCCGGACCCTCCGCCGCCCGCTCGGGGTGGGCGAACCGGGCCGAGAGCGCGTGCCCGCCGATCACGATCCCGCTGTTGGCCGCGAACACCATGTCGGGCAGGCCCGGTTCGCCGGGGACGGTCTCCACGGTGTGCCCTTGTTCCTCGAGCACCGCCCGCAGGATCTCCCACTGGGCCAGCGCCCGCGCCCGGTCCACCGGGGCGGCGGGGTCCATCCAGGGATTGATCGCGTAGGCGACCGCGAAGTGGTCGGGCCTGCACATGACATAGCGGCGCGGGGTGGCGACCCGTGCGGGCGCCGGGGCGACCCGCGCGGAGGTGGTGGCGCGAAGGGGGGCTGCGGCGGTCATCAGGACTCCCGGTGGCTGCGCGGATCGACGTGTTGCTACGACGGTAAATGTGCACGCGTTGCACGGGGAACACCGATTCGTTGCGCATTCCGGTGTCAGAATGGAGAAATCTTGCGTCTCATCGGCGAAGGAGTGACGTGGACGATATCGATCGCCGCATCCTGTCGGTCCTGCTCACCCACGCCCGCGCCTCGTTCCAGGAGATCGGCGCGGTGGTCGGGTTGTCGGCGCCCGCGGTGAAGCGGCGGGTGGACAAGATGGTGGCCAGCGGGCAGATCACCGGGTTCACCGCGCAGGTGAATCCCGCGGCGCTGGGCTGGACCACCGAGGCCTATGTGGAGGTGTACTACCGCGACAACATCTCCCCCGCCGAACTGCGCCGCACCCTGGAACCGATTCCGCAGGTCGTCGGCGTGTGGACGATCGCGGGCGAGGCCGACGCGCTGGTGCACGTGATGGCCACCGACATGGCCGAGATCGAGGTGACGGTCGAGCGGATCAGGGAGAACGCGCGCGTCGGCCGCACCCGCAGCTCGCTGGTGATGTCGCGCATCCTCGAGCGGCCGCGCACCTGAGCCACCGCGGCGGAAACGCCGCCGGACACAGGTTCTAGGGTGGTCGGCATGTCCGACGTGCGTACCAGCTACCTCACCGACGGGGCCGAGATCTATCGGCGCTCGTTCGCGACGATCCGCGCCGAAGCCGAGCTGGCCGGTTTCCCGGCCGATATCGAGCGGGTCGCGGTGCGCATGATCCACGGTTGCGGGCAGGTCGACCTGGCCGGCGACATCGCCTACTCCCCCGGCGTGGTCGCCGCGGCCCGCGCCGCCCTGCGCGCGGGCAAGCCGATCATCTGCGACGCGAACATGGTCGCCGCCGGCGTCACCCGCAAGCGGCTGCCCGCCGACAACGCGGTGCTGTGCAACCTCACCGACCCGCGGGTGCCCGCGCTGGCCGCCGAGCTGGGCAACACCCGGTCGGTGGCCGCGCTGGAACTGCTGCGCGATCAGCTCGACGGCGCCGTGGTCGCCATCGGCAACGCGCCCACCGCGCTGTTCCACCTGCTCGACATGCTCGACGCGGGCGCCCCCACGCCCGCCGCGATCATCGGCATCCCGGTCGGCTTCATCGGCGCCGCCGAATCCAAGCAGGCGCTGATCGACTTCGGCGGGGTCGAGTACCTCACCGTGCGCGGCCGCCGCGGCGGCAGCGCGATCACCGCCTCGGCCCTCAACGCGATCGCGAGCGAACAGGAATGAGCGAGATCAGCACCGGCAAACTGTGGGGCATCGGCCTCGGCCCCGGCGATCCGGAACTGGTGACGGTGAAGGCGGCCCGCCTGATCACCGCCGCCGACGTGGTGGCCTTCCACAGCGCCCGGCACGGGCGCAGCATCTCGCGCGGGATCGCCGAGCCGTACCTGCGCGCCGGCCAGATCGAGGAGCACCTGGTCTACCCGGTGACCACCGAGACCACCGATCATCCCGGCGGCTACCAGGGCGCGATCGACGAGTTCTACGAGCAGGCCGCGGCCCGGCTCGCCGTGCACCTGGCGGCGGGGCGCTCGGTCGCCCTGCTGGCCGCCGGTGACCCGCTGTTCTACAGCTCCTACATGCACATGCATCGCCGGCTGGCCGACCGGTTCGAGGCCGAGATCGTCCCCGGGATCACCTCCGTCAGCGCGGCCTCGGCGGCGCTGGGCACGCCGCTGGTCGAGGGCGAGCAGGTACTCACCGTGCTCCCCGGCACCATGCCGGTCGAGGAGCTCACCCGTCGCCTGCGCGATACCGACGCCGCGGCGATCATGAAGCTCGGCCGCACCTATCCCGGTGTGCGCCAGGCACTCTCGGACGCGGGGCGGCTCGACGACGCCTACTATGTCGAGCGCGCGAGCAGCACCCGCGAACGGGTGCTGGCCGCCGCCGACGTCGACGAGGCCGACGTGCCCTACTTCGCGATCACCCTGGTGCCCGGCCCGAAGCCGACCACCCCGATCGTCGCCAGGGACAGGGCCGCGGCCGCCGCCGAGTCCCCGGCCGAGCCGGTCACCCCGGGCGAGGTCGTCGTGGTCGGGCTCGGCCCCGGCGACACCGCCTGGACGACGCCGGAGGTCACCGCCGCGCTGGCCGAGGCCACCGATCTCGTCGGCTACACCACCTACATCGACCGCGTGCCCGCCCGTGCGGGACAGCGCAGGCACGCCAGCGACAACAAGGTCGAGTCCGAACGGGCCGCCATGGCACTGGATCTGGCCAAGCGGGGCGCCAGGGTCGCGGTCGTGTCCTCGGGTGATCCCGGGGTGTTCGCGATGGCCGCCGCGGTGCTCGAGGTGTCGGCCGAGCCGCAGTTCGCGCAGGTGCCGGTGCGGGTGCTGCCCGGCCTCACCGCCGCCAACGCGGTCGCCAGCCGGGTGGGCGCGCCGCTCGGGCACGACTACGCGATGATCTCGCTCTCCGACCGGCTCAAGCCGTGGGACGTTGTCGCCCAGCGCCTTTCGGCTGTCGCCGCCGCCGATATGGCGATCGCCGTCTACAACCCGGCCTCGTCGCAGCGCCGCTGGCAGATCGGCGCCATGCGCGATGTGCTGCTGGCGCACCGCGCGCCGGAGACGCCGGTGGTGCTCGGCCGCGATGTCGGCGGGCCGACCGAATCGGTCCGGGTGATCACCCTCGGCGAGCTCGATCCGGACGAGGTCGACATGCGGACGCTGCTGATCATCGGCTCGTCCACCACCGCCGCGTTCCAGACCAGCGAGGGCACCCGCGTGTTCACCTCGCGGCGGTACAGCACGACGGTCTAGCCCGCGCGATCCGCCACGAGGACACCCCGAGGTCAGCCGGATCCGGGGTGTCCGGTGGCACACTGGGGTGCGGCGGGCCCGGCCCGCCATGGCACAGCGTGACATCTCGTTTCCTGGTTCGATTCCCCAACGCGTCCTCGTGGACGATGAAAGGACTCACCACGATGAGAGTTCAGCACCACGCACGTCGCTCCGCCCGCTCCATCTCGTTACGCCGCGCGCTGGCGGCAGGGTTGATGGCCGCCCTGGTCGTTCCCGCCGTCGCGTCGGCGCAGCCCGCACCACCGATTCCCGGCGCCCCCGCGCTGCCCGGCGCACCGGGTGCTTCCGCGGAGCCCGCGGCTCCCGCCGCCCCCGGCCTGCCGGGCCTTCCGGGTCTGCCCGGCGCGCCCGCGTCACCGATCGCGGAGTCCCTCACACTGGCGGTCACGAACGCCGACGGGGCGAGCTTCCCGGTCACCGTCGACGCGGCGGCGCAGGTCGACGCGTTGAAGGCGCTCGTCGCGGAGCAGACCGGCATCCCCGCCGAGCAGCAGCGACTGCTGGTCGACGGTGACGTCGAGCTCGCCGACGGCACCCCGCTCGCGCAGTACCAGCTCGGCGACGGCGACACCGTCACCCTCGCCCTGCGCTGATCGACCCGCGCGGCGGTGGCCCCGCCCGGGCCACCGCCGCGCCGGGCGAACACACCGCAACACCTCCGGTCTTGGTGGACAGCGCACCCAGGCGTAACATTCCACTTAGGAATGTCGTTCGAAGGGAGTTGACCGTTGACCGATACCGCGACTCGACGCCGCCCGCTGAACTCCACCGCGGCCTCACTGCTGGGGTTCCTGCACGAGGGCCCGATGTCGGGCTGGGATCTCGCGACCCAGGCCCAGCAACGGATCGGCGACTTCTGGACGATCACCCAGAGCCAGGTGTATCGCGAGCTGACCGCCATGGACGCCGCGGGCCTGGTGACCAAGGGCGAACGGGGCGCCAGGGAGCGCACGCCCTACCGGATCACCGACACCGGCCGCGAGGCCTTCGCCGAGTGGATCGCCCGCGATCCCGGCGCCGAGACGATCCGGGTACCGCTGCTGCTCACCCTCTCCTTCGGCGAACACCTCGACCCGGCGCATCGCGACCGGATCATCGCCGCCAACAAGAACATCCACCAGGACCGGCTCGACCGCTACCTCGACGAGGACCCGACCGCGCTCGCGCCCCATCAGCGCGCCACCCTCGAATTCGGCATCGCCTACGAACGGGCGGTACTGCACTGGTTCGACCAGCTGCCCCGCATCTTCACGGGGCCGCGACCGCAGTGAGCAGCTCAGCGCACCCGGGGTGAGGCCGCGTCGTGCAGCCAGTCCACCGCGGCGCCGACCTCGTCGACGGTCACCGCGCCGACCGGCAGCGGCGGCCGATCGATCATCACCACCGGCAGGCCCGCGGTGCGGGCCGCGAAGATCTTCGCCTCCGTCTGCGCACCGCCGCTGTTCTTGGTCACCAGCACGTCGATCCGGTGCCGTGACATCAGCACCAGCTCGTCGTCGAAGGTGAACGGTCCTCGCGCCAGCAGCAGTTCGTAGCGCGGGGGCAGTGGCGCGGCGGGCGCGTCGATCGAGCGGATGACGAACCGGTGCCGCCCGCAGCCCGCGAACGCGCCGACCCCCTGCCTGCCGATGGTGAGCAGCACCCGCTCACCATGGGCGGCCAGGGCGGCGGCCGCCGACGACAGGTCGGGCACCCGCGTCCACAGGTCACCGCGGCGCTGCACCCACTCGGGTCGCCGCAGGTGCAGCGCGGGGATGCCCAGATCGTCCGCGGCGGTCGCCGCGTGGGAGGTGACCTGCGCGGCGAAGGGATGAGTCGCGTCCACGACGGCATCGATCGCGTTCTCACGCAGCCAGGTTCGGAGGCCCTCGACACCACCGAACCCGCCTACGCGGACTGGACCCACAGGCAGCCGCGGCTGCGCGACCCGCCCGGCGAGGGAGGACACGATGTCGAGTCCCCGTTCACCGGACGCGATCCGCGCCAGCTCCCGAGCTTCGCCCGTGCCGCCGAGGATCAGGACCCTCAGGGCTGCCCGCTGACATCGGCCCAACCTGCGGCGACCGGCGACGCGCCGACCGCGATGAACTTCGTGTACTTCATGTAACTCCCCATCATGGAAAAATCGAACCGGCGGGATTTACCCGGAACGGCCCCGACCCTACCCTCGAGGCACGCTTCTTACACGTTCGGTTCGTAACTTTCATGGCATCAGGACCCAGCATGAACGATTTCACCGTGATCTGCGCGTGATTTGTCCGTGATCGAAGAATCGCGCTAACCAGCGGGTTTTGTGACGATCCACTGGGCGACCGGGAGGTGTGGCCGCCACGCGGTGAACCTGCCGAGCGGTTCACCCCGGTAGATCTGGAATTTTCGCAGCGTGCCGCCGTGGGTGGCGGTCCAGTCCAGCAGCTGCGCTTCCGATTCCGCGGTGACCGCGTTGGCGACCAGGCGACCGCCCGGGCGCAGCCGCTGCCAGCACTGGTCGAACACACCGTCCTGGGTGAGCCCGCCGCCGAGAAATATCGCGTCCGGCGCCGCCAATTCGCTCTCGGCAAACTCCGAGCGCACCTCGCCCCTGACCGTTATTCCCGGAACGCCCAGCGCGGCGGCATTGACGGTGATCTGCTCGCGGCGCGCGGGCAGCCGTTCGAAGGTGACCGCACGGCACTGCGGATGGGTGCGGCACCATTCGATCGCGATGCTGCCGGACCCGCCGCCGACATCCCACAGCGTCTCGCCGGGCGCCGGGGCCAGCGCGGTGACCGTCAGGGCCCGGACCTCGGCTTTGGTGAGCTGACCGTCGCCGGTGAAGGCGGTGTCGGCCAGGCCGGGCAGCCGGGTGTCGCGGCGGCCGCCGGCTTCGGCGACACAGTCGATCGCGACGACGTTGAGCGGGTCGCCGTGCGGGTGCGCCCAGCGCGCCGCGGTGCCGGTGCGCTCGCGTTCGGCGGGCCCACCGAGCTGTTCGAGCACGGTGAGCGTGGACGCGCCGAACCCGTTGTCGCGCAACAATCGCGCCAGCAGGTGCGGCGTCGACTCGTCCTCGCTGAGCACCAGCAGCCTGCGGCCGTCGGCCAGTTCGGGCAGCACGGTGGGCAACGGGCGGGCAACCACGCTCACCACCGGGACCTCGGCCAGCGGCCAGCCCAGCCGCGCGCACGCCAGCGACACCGAGGACGGCTGCGGGAACACCCGCAGCGCCCGCGCACCGAAGCGACGGGCCAGGGTGACGCCGATGCCGTAGAACATGGGGTCGCCGCTGGCCAGCACCCCGATGCGCCGACCGGCGTTGCGCGCGAACAACTCCGGCAGCGCGGGCAGGAGCGGACTCGGCCACGGCACCGATTCGGCGTCGCTGTCCGGGAGCAGCGCCAGCTGGCGCGGCGACCCGAAGACGATCTCGCACGCCCCGATCGCGGCGCGGGCCGGCTCGCCGAGCCCGGACCAGCCGTCGGCACCGATCCCGAGGACGACGATCGGATGCCCCGACCAGGCCGCGTCGGTCACCGCGGCATCCGGCGCCACACGAACTGCGGCAGCAGCCGCATCACGAAGAACATCACGGCGATCCTGCCAGGCACGGCGACGTAGGTCTTGCCGCGGCCGAGGGCCCGCACGACGGCGTCGGCGACCTGGCCGGGCGTGCTGGACATCGGCGCGGGATCCATGCCGGTGGTCATCCGGCCGATCACGAACCCGGACCGGACCAGCAGCAGCTGGACACCGGTGCCGTGCAGGGCGTCCCCGAGCCCCTTCGCGAAGCCGTCGAGCCCCGCCTTCGCCGAACCGTAGACGTAGTTGGCCCGGCGCACCCGCACCCCGGCGATCGAGCTGAACACGACGATCTGCCCGGCGTCCTGGGCCCGCAGCAGGGTCGCCAGCGTCGTCAGGACACTGACCTGGGCGACGTAGTCGGTGTGCACGACCGCGACCGCGTGGGCCGGATCGTGTTCGGCGCGCGCCTGATCGCCGAGGACGCCGAAGGCCACCACCGCGGTGCCGATGCCGCCGTGCTCGGCGGCGATCTTCTCCAGCAGGGGCGCGTGCGTGGCGGTGTCGTCGGCGTCGAATTCCACGGTGTGCACGGCGGTCGCGCCCGCGGCGCGCACCTGCTCGATCTCGGCGTCCAGCGCGCCGGACCGGCGGGCGGCCAGGATCACCACGCGTCCGGGCGCCAGTCGGCGCGCCACCTCGACCCCGATCTCACTGCGTCCGCCCAGGACCAGCACCGGTCCGTCGTTCTGCTGCTCTGCCATGGGATCAGTCTGTCATCCGGCGCCGGACGGGGAATTCGGGTGTCGAGGGCCGAAACCCGCGCGATCGGCGGCCCGTCGTCCGGGCTACCGTTTCCCGCATGCCGACCGCCACCACACCGCTGTCCCCCGCCGCCCTCGACTTCGTCACCGAGCGGCATCTGGCCACCCTGACGACCCTGCGCGCCGACGGCACACCGCACGTGGTCGCGGTGGGGTTCACCTGGGATGCCGAGAGCGGGATCGCCCGGGTCATCACCGACGGCGCCTCGGTGAAGGCGCGCAACGCGGCGCGCGGCGGGTACGCGGCCGTGAGTCAGGTCGAAGGGCCGCGCTGGCTCACCCTCGAAGGGCCGGCCACCGTGCTCACCGAGGCCGACGACGTGGCCGAGGCCGTGCGCCGCTACACCGCCCGCTACCGGGTGCCGCGAGAAAACCCGACGCGGGTCGTCGTCGCGATCCAGGTGCGCCGGGTGCTCTCGTCGAGCACGCTGAAGTAGGTCCGGCTACAGGACCGTCAGACCGTGCGGCCGGTTGTTCATCGACTCGGCGCCGTCGGCGGTGACGACCACGATGTCCTCGATCCGGGCGCCCCACTTCCCGCGGAAGTAGATGCCGGGTTCGATGCTGAACGCCATGCCCGGCTCGAGCACCAGGTCGTTGCCCGCCACGATGTAGGGCTCCTCGTGCACCGACAGGCCGATGCCGTGGCCGGTGCGGTGTACGAAGGCGTCGCCGAGGCCCGCGTCGGCCAGCACGGTGCGCGCGGCGGCGTCGATGGACTCCGCGGTCACCCCGGGGCGGACCGCGGCCACCGCGGCGGCCTGGGCCGCCTCCAGCAGGGCCATCTGCTCGGCCACCTGCGTGCTCGGCGACCCGAGCACGTAGGTGCGGGTGGAGTCGGAGTAGTAGCCGGGTTCGACGGGGCCGCCGATGTCGATGACGACCACGTCGCCGGATTCCACGACCCGGTCGGAGACCCCGTGGTGCGGGTCGGCGCCGTGCGGGCCGCTGCCGACGATGACGAACGCCGCCTCGGTGTGGCCCTCCTCGACGATGGCGGCGGCGATATCCGCGCCGACCTCGGCCTCGGTCCGGCCCGGCCGCAGGAATTCGCCCATCCTGGCGTGCACCCGGTCGATGGCGGCGCCCGCCCGGCGCAGCGCCTCGATCTCGGCCTCGTCCTTGATCATCCGCGACTGCCGCAGCACCGGGGTCGCCGACGCGGGCAAGCCGGTGGTCGACTCGGCGAGCGGGATCAGGTGCAGGGCGGGCATGGCGTCGGCGACGGCGATGCGCGAGCCTGCGTGCAGGGTCGAGCGCACCAGCTGATACGGGTCGACGCCGTCGACCCAGTCCAGGACCTGCAGGCCGAGTTCGCCCGCCGCCGATCCGTCCAGCGAGGCCAGCTCGAGTTTCGGGATCACCACCGAGGGCGTGGCGCCGTCGGCGGGGATCACCAGGCAGGTGAGCCGCTCGAAGGATTCGGCGGCCGATCCGATGAGATATCGCAGATCGGGGCCGGGGGTGATGAGCAGGGCGTCCAGATGCGCCGCGCGCATCAGTTCGACCGCCCGCTCCAGCCGCTGACCGTAGACATTCGCCGCGAACCTGGCATCCGTGTGCGCGCTCATAGGGTCCGACGTTACCCGCCACGGGCGCACGGGCCCAGGACACGTGATCTCCCCGCGACCGGACGCGCCCGCAGCACGGTGGGCGCGGGACGGGGCTTTCGGGGCACAATCGAGCCCGTGACCGCTGACCAGACCTCCCGTGGACCCCTGCTGATCATCGACGGCGCCAGCCTGTGGTTCCGCGCCTACTACGCGATCCCCGACAAGCTCAGGGCGGCCGACGGACGCTCGGTCAACGCGCTGCGCGGCTTCACCGACATGGTGGCCTCGCTGATCACCAAGCACCGGCCGAGCAGGCTGGTGATCGGGCTCGACCTGGATTGGCGGCCGCCGTTCCGGGTGGCGCTGGTGCCGTCCTACAAGGCGCACCGGCTCGACACCAGCAGCGGCGCGGCGCCGGGCGCCGAGGAAGTCCCCGACACGCTGACCCCGCAGGTCGAGATGATCCTCGAGGTACTCGCCGCCGCCGGGATCGCCACCGGCGGCGCGGAAGGACTCGAAGCCGACGACGTGCTCGGCACGCTCGCCAGCCGGGAGCGGACGGACCCGGTGGTCGTCGTCAGCGGCGACCGCGATCTGCTCCAGCTCGTCCGTGACGAGCCGGCGCCGCCGGTCCGGGTCCTCTACGCGGGGCGCGGCCTGGCCAAGGCCGAACTGTTCGGGCCCGCCGAGGTGTCGGCGAAATACGGTGTGCCGGAGCGGAACGCGGGACCGGCCTACGCCGACATGGCCACCCTGCGCGGGGACGCCTCCGACGGGCTGCCCGGGGTGGCGGGCATCGGCGACAAGTCCGCGGCGCAGCTGATCTCGAAGTTCGGTTCGCTCGACGCCCTGCTGGCGGCGGTCGACGATCCCGGGTCCGACCTGGCCAAGGGCGTCCGCGCGAAACTGGTTGCGGCCCAGGACTATCTGAAGGTCGCCGCGCCGGTCGTGCAGGTGGTGCGCGACGCCGAGGTGATCCTGTCCGGACCGGACACACTGCCCGCGACACCGGTCGACCCCGATCGGCTGCTCGCCCTGGCCGCCGCCTACAACGCCGAGAGCCCGATCACCCGGCTCGTCACCGCGCTGACCGCGGCCCACAGCTGATCCGGCCCGGCAGACGATTCCGGGCCGCCCGCGTACGCGCGGACGGCCCGGAATCGGGGGTGCGGCAGCCTAGTTCGGGCGGCCGACCTCGTAGGTGCCATCGTCCTTGGTGATCTTGACGGTGACCTTCTTCGCCTCACCGCTGACCTTCAGGTCGCAGGTGAAGGTCGCGTCGACCTTCACCTCCTGGCCCGAGGGGCACGACACGTCGGAGACGTCGGCGATGCCGTAGGAGTCCTTCAGCACGCGCGAGACGCCGTCCTGCACGGCGGCGGAGTCGAGTTCGTCGGAGGAGAACACGACCAGGATCAGGCCGACGACGGCGGCGAGCACGAGCACGCCCGCCGCGATCAGACCGATCACCAGGCCCTTGCCCTTGCCACCCGACGACGACGGGGGCTGCTGGCCCCACTGCTGCTGACCGGGCTGCTGCGGCTGCTGTCCCCACTGCTGCTGCGGCTGACCCCACTGCTGCTGCGGCTGCTGCGCGTTCCAGTCCTGCGGCGGCGGCTGGGTCTGACCCCACTGCTGCTGCGGGCCGGTCGGCTGCTGCGGCTGCTGTCCCCACTGCGGCTGCTGCGCCGGTTGCTGCGGCTGCTGACCCCACTGCTGCTGCGGCTGCTGCGCGTTCGGGTCACCCCAGTGCTGGGTCGGCTGAGCCTGCTGCGGCTGCTGCCCACCACCCCAGTGCTGGGTCGGCTGAGCCTGCTGCGGCTGCTGACCTCCCCAGTGCTGGGTGGGATCGTTGCTTCCCTCCCCTGGGCCATTCGGTCCGTACGGGCCGCTCATCCACTCGCCTCCACTCGCATCGTTGTACATACGGTAGCCCCCCGCGCCAGGCCAGCCGCTTTCGCACGACTCCGCCATCACGGTCGGTACGCCAGGAAATCAAATCACAGACGTATCCACTACGCGGCGTCCACCGCGACGACACCCCGCCGAACCGCGCGCACCGCCTTGGCCGCGGTGGCCGCGATCTCCGGGTCGTCGGCGGTGTTGTGGATCTGGTCGAGCAGGTCGATGACCTGCCTGCACCAGCGCACGAAATCGCCCGCCGACAGCGGCGTGCCCTGATCGCCACTGGCCAGCAACGCCTCGGCCAATGCGTCGCCGCGGGCCCACTTGTACACGCCGGTGACGAAACCGAGGTCGGGTTCGCGGGTGGGCGGCAGCTTGTGCCGTGCCTCGTCGGAGCGCAGCTGGGTCCACACCTCGATGGTCGCGCCGACCGCCCGGCGGATCGGTTCGGTCGGGCCGGCCGCGGTGAGGAACCCGCCTTCCTGGCGCGACTCGTAGACCAGCGTGGAGACCACCGCCGCGAGTTCGGCCGCACCGAGCCCGCGCCACAGCCCCTGGCGCAACACCTCGGCGACCACCAGGTCGCTCTCGGCGTAGATCCGCGCCAGCCGCCTGCCGTCGGCGGTCACCTCGCCGTGCTCGACGAACCCGCGTTCCTCGAGCAGGCCGACGATCCGGTCGAAGGTGCGCGCGAGCGAATTCGTCGTCGCGGCAACCTTCTGGCGCATCGACTCGGTCTCGCGCGCGAGCCGGGCGTAGCGCTCGCCGGTGCGGCTGAGCTGTTCGCGATCGGGCCTGTTGTGCGCCGGGTGCGACCGCAGGCTGCGGCGCAGCGTCGAGAGCTCGCGATCCTCGCCGCCGCGGGTGTGGTCGTTGCGCCTGCGCCTGCCCGGCGCGGAGATCCCGGTGCTGCGCAGGGCCGAGGCCAGATCGCGGCGGATGCGCGCGGTGCGGTGATCGACCCGCCGTGGCAACCGCATGTGCCCGAG
This sequence comes from Nocardia sp. NPDC003269, assembly GCF_042888005.1. NCBI lineage: Bacteria > Bacillati > Actinomycetota > Actinomycetes > Mycobacteriales > Nocardiaceae > Nocardia > Nocardia sp. NPDC003269. Next base: position 1,820,617 of record NZ_JBIAPA010000002.1, on the reverse strand, counting down.
CGCCTCGGCGGGCACGGGGAAGTCCGCCGCCGAGACCCGGCCTGCCCAGTGGTCCTCGGTGAGCACCAGCGGACGCGGGTCACCGGGGGTCTGATCGGGTTCCAGGATCACCGCGAGCCCGGCGCGCCTGCCCGACGGAATCGCCACCACGTCACCGCGGCGCAATTCGATCAGGGCCTTGACAGCGGCACCGCGGCGATCGGCGCGGCCCTGCTGCTGGATCTCGCGCTCGCGCTGCTTGATCCGCTCGCGCAGCGACATGTACTCCATGAACCCGCCGTCGACGCCGCCGAGCTGACTCTCCAGCTTGCGCATCGCGCCCTGGTTGCGTTCGATGCCGCGCACCAGCCCGACGACCGACCGGTCCGCCTGGAACTGGGCGAAGGAGCGCTCGAGCAGCGCCCGCGCCTCCTGCGCGCCCATCCGGTCGATCAGGTTGATCGACATGTTGTAGCCGGGCCGGAACGAACTGCGCAGCGGATAGGTGCGGGTGGAGGCCAGGCCGGCGACCGCGCTGGTGTCGACCTCGGGCTGCCACAGCACCACCGCGTGGCCCTCGACATCGATGCCGCGCCTGCCCGCGCGACCGGTGAGCTGGGTGTACTCCCCCGGCGTCAGCTCGGCGTGCGATTCGCCGTTGAACTTCACCAGCCGCTCGAGCACGACCGTGCGGGCGGGCATGTTGATGCCCAGCGCCAGGGTCTCGGTGGCGAACACCGCTCGGACCAGGCCCTGGACGAACAGTTCCTCGACGGTGTGCCGGAACGCGGGCAGCATGCCGGCGTGGTGGGCGGCCAGCCCGCGGTGCAGCGCCTCGCGCCACTCCCAGTAGCCGAGCACCTCGAGGTCGCCCTTGGGCAGGTCGCCGGTGTGCTTCTCGATGATCTCGTCGATCCGCGCGACATCGTCGGGCCTGCTCAGGTCGAGCCGGGCGCGCAGGCACTGGGCGAGCGCGCCGTCGCAGCCCGCGCGGCTGAAGATGAACGTGATCGCGGGCAGCAGGCCTTCCTCGTCGAGGCGGGCCAGCATCTCCGGGCGCGGCAGCGGCCGGAAATTGCCGCGACCACCGCGGCCGCGCGGGCCGCCGTAGCCCTGCATCCGGTCGGCGGCCTCACGCTGGCGGATGAACCGAACCAGGTCTTCGTCGACGAGCACCTTCTGGTCGCTGGACTTGGTGTCGAACAGATCGAACATCCGCCGCCCGACCATCACGTGCTGCCACAGCGGCACCGGCCTGGTCTCGTCGACCACCACGGCGGTGTCGCCGCGCACGGTCTCCATCCAGGCGCCGAATTCCTCGGCGTTGGACACCGTCGCCGACAGGCTCACCAGGCGAACGTCCGGCGAGAGGTGCAGGATGACTTCCTCCCACACCGCACCACGGAACCGGTCGGCCAGGTAGTGCACCTCGTCCATCACGACATAGGACAGTCCACGCAGCGAATCCGAGGACGCGTAGAGCATGTTGCGCAGCACCTCGGTGGTCATCACGACCACCGGTGCGTCGGGGTTGATCGACTGGTCGCCGGTGAGCAGGCCGACGCTGTCGCGGCCGTAGCGCGCGGTCAGGTCGGCGAACTTCTGGTTCGACAGCGCCTTGATCGGCGTGGTGTAGAAGCATTTGCCGCCCGAGGCCAGCGCCATGTGGACCGCGAACTCACCGACGATCGTCTTGCCCGCGCCGGTCGGGGCGCAGACGAGCACGCTGTGCCCGTCCTCCAGCGCCGCGCAGGCGGTCCGCTGGAAAGGGTCGAGATCGAAAGGGATTTCGCTGGCGAACTGCGCCAACTCGTTGGCCCGCGCGGGAGAATCGGTCACCCGTCAGAGCGTATCGGAGTAGTCCGACACCGGGCGGGTGGTTTTCTCCGGGTCGGCGACCGGGTCGGCGGGCCGCACCGGGTCCGGCGTGTCCAGCGGGGAGGCCTCCTCGTCGGAGAGCGAACCCCAGCCCTCGTTCGCCGCGCGGCGGGCCCGGCGGGCGTCGTTGAACCGGGCGAACTGCACCGCCAGTTCGAACAGCACCGTCAGCGCGCAGGCCAGCGCCAGCATCGAGAACGGGTCCTGCGGGGTGACGACCGCGGCGAAGACGAACAGGCCGAAGATGATGCCGCGCCGCCACGCCTTGAGCTTCACGTAGGGCAGCACGCCGACCAGGTTCAGCCCGATGATGATCAGCGGCGTCTCGAAGCTGACGCCGAAGATGATCAGCAACTGGATGATGAACCCGAAGTACTGGGTACCGCTGAGCGCGGTGATCTGGACGTTGTCACCGATGGTCAACAGGAACGACAACGCGTGCGAGACGACGACGTAGGCCAGCACGGCGCCGGTCACGAACAGCACGCTGCCCGACACCACGAACCCGACCGCGTAGCGGCGTTCCTTGGCGTAGAGGCCGGGGGTGATGAACGCCCACAGCTGGTAGAGCCAGAACGGCGCCGCGAGCACGACACCGGCCGTGAAGCCGACCTTCAGGCGCAGCATGAACTGTTCGAAGGGCGCGGTCGCCAGCAGCCGGCAGGAGCCGTCGGCGCTCAGGCTCGCCCGCGCCGACTCCGGCAGCGAACAGTACGGTCCGCGCAGGATCTCGCCCAGGCTCTCGATGCCGAAGAACGGGTGCGCGTACCAGAAGAAGCCGACGAGCGTGGTGACCGCGATCGCGGCCAGCGCCAGCAACAGCCGGGTGCGCAGTTCCTGCAGGTGCTCGACCAACGACATGGTGCCGTCGGGATTCGTCCTGCGCTTGCTGCGCCGTGGATCGAACGGAATGCGCATGGTGGGTGGTGGCCTCTAACCCTCGGTCCGGCGGATGCTCGACAACAGCACTCAGCCCCGGAGCGGTGGATGCGCTCCGGGGGTGAACACCGAGGTCAGGCCGACTTCTGGCCCTGCTGCGGTTCGACGATCGGGGTCTGCGCCTGCGGGGCCGACGCCGGCAGCTGCTGCTGCGGCGCCGGGGCGGCCTGCGGTGTGGTGGCCTGCGTGGCCGACTCCGACTGCATCTGCCCGACCTCGCTCTTGAAGATCCGCAGCGACCGGCCGAGACCGCGCGCCGCGTCCGGCAGCCGCTTCGCGCCGAAGAGCAGGACGAACAGCAACGCGATGATCAGCAGGTGCGTCCAGCTGAACGTGCCCATTATCAGATACCTCCAAAGACTGTGGTGATTACCGATGCTACCTGCACTCGGAGCGTCATGACCGGCCACCCGCAGCGGTGTTCGCCACGCGTTCAACCCTGGACGGCGGATGCCGCCCCGGTCAGCTCGGCGAACAACCGGCTTCCGGTGAACCGGCGGGTGTCGCCGGATTCGGCCTGCCGGATCAGCTCGGTGAGCCTGCGGTTGACCGGTGTCGGCTGCCCGACCATTTCGCCGAGACGTACGATTTCGCCGCACAACCACGCGATTTCCGTCCGCCTGCCCAGGGCGAGATCGTCGGCCATCGAGGAACGGGCCAGCGGGTCGATGGCCAGCACCTTGCCGAACACCCGGCGGAAGACGACATCGGGAACGCGCAGCAGATGCACCATGAGTTCCGGCGGGATGGCCGTCAGCTGAGCGGGCCGAATTCGCGCAGTGTTCATCACCGCGAGGGCTTCGGCCTGGGCGAGCGCGAGGCAGCGGCGGTAGTCGCGCTCGGCGAGTTCCTCGCGCAGTGGCCGCCCGGACAGCGCGTTGATCGGGTTGTTGAGGTTGAGCAGCAGCTTGGCCCACTGCACCGGCCGCAGGTCGCGATAGCGGCGCAGTGGCAGGCCGGCGGCCCGGAAGTGGTCGGCGAACCGGTCGACCACCGGGTCGTCCTGGATCGCCACGACGCCGTCGCTGCCCCGGTGGAACCGGCCGTTGCCACGGTGCACCACGTTGAACGGGACCATGCCGGGCAGCACGACGCTGGTGGGCAGGACCTCCCGGATCAGGCTGTCGTTGCCGATGCCGTTCTGCAGGCTCACCACCGGGGTGCCGGGGCGCAGCCTGCCCGCGACGGTCCGCACGACGGACGCGGTGGCGGCCGATTTCACGGTGACCAGGACGAGGTCGGCCAGTTCCGGTTCGTCCGGCTCCAGGGCCAGCCCGAAGCGGTCCGGCGACACGTCGACCGAGCCGCCGTCGAGATCGGTGAGGTGCAGACCGTGCTCGGCGATGTCGTCGAGCACGCGCTGGCGGCCGACGAAGATCACGTCCAGGCCCGCCGCGGCCAGATGGCCGCCGATGAAGACCCCGATGCTGCCCGCCCCGAGGACCAGTACTCGCTGGTTCACGCGGATTCGGTCTCCCCGGGCAGTCCGGCGGCCGCGTAGGCGGCCAGGGCGGCATCGGCGCGGTCGCGCACCGCCGTGACCAGTTCCGGCGGGCCCAGCACGGTGACGCCGGTGCCGAACCCGAGCAGCAGGCGCGCCATCCACTCGGCGGAGGCGAAGCGCATGCCCGCCTCGATGCTGCCGTCGGGGCGGGACTCGATGCGGTGCATCGGGTACTGGTCGAGCACCCAGGCGTAGTCGGCGCGCAAGCGCAGCCGGGCCAGCGGCACGTCGGGGTCGTCCTGGAACAGGTCGAGGGCGGCCGCGTCGGCGGCGGCGTGGCTGGGCGGACGGGCGGGTTCGTCGAGTTCGGTGGCGTCCTCGATCCGGTCGAACCGGAACAGGCGCACGCCCTCGGCCTGCCTGCACCACGCCTGCAGGTAGCTGTTGTTGTCGACCAGCACCACCCGGATGGGGTCGACGATACGTTCGGAGACCTCGTCGCGGCTGGCCGAGTAGTACACCAGGCGCAGGGCGCTGGCGTCGGCGAGCGCGGCGCGCACGGTGGCCACGACCGGCTGTTCGACGGGCACGGCGGCCGGGGTGACGACGGCGTCGGTGCTGGCGATGGCCGATTCGATCTTGGCGATCGCGGCGTGCGCTGCGGTCGGGTCGACCATGCCGGGCATCTCCACGATCGAGCGCAGCGCGACCAGCAGCGCCGTCGCCTCGGTGGAGGTCAGTCGTAGTGGCCTTTCGATGCCCGCGGAGAAGGTGACCTCGATGCTCTCCTCGGAGAACGACAGGTCGATCAGATCGCCGGGCCCGTACCCGGGCAGCCCGCACATCCACAGCTGGTTGAGGTCGCTCATCAGCTGTTTGGTGGTCACCCCCAGCTCGGCGGCGGCCTCGGCGGCGCTGATGCCGGGGTGCGCGAGCAGGTACGGCACCATGTTCAGCAGGCGCGAAAGGCGTAGGGACAGGCGCGAACTCACGACGCCACCTCCGTGTGGTCGAGTACCGACCGTAGCCGGTTCATCACATCGGCGCGCAGTTCCGGCGGATCCAGCACGAGTACATCCGGGCCGAGGCCGGTGATCAGCCGGGCCACCCAGTCGCGCGAGCGGACCGGCACCTCGACGACCGAGCCGTCGCGGCCGCCGAGTTCCCTGGGGCCGAGTTCGGTGCCGATGCGGCGCAGTTCGCGCCCGCGCCCCTTGGCGACCCAGACGGTGGCCGACCCGGTGACGGGCGCGTCGCCGGTGACCCGGTCGACGATGGCGCGCAGATCGGCGTCGGCCGGCTTGCGGACCGCGTTGTGCGGACCGTACGGCGTGACCTCGCCGCCGATCCGGGACAGCCGGAAGGTGCGCACGGCGTCACGCTCGCGGTCGTGCCCGACCAGGTACCAGCGGCCGTGCCGGGTGACCACGCCCCAGGGCTCCACATCGCGGGTGACGAACGGATCGGTGACGGCGCTGTGGTGCCCGAACCGCACCGCCTGCCCGGCGTCGATCGCCGCGAGCAGCTCGCGCAGCACCGGCTCCGAGCCACGGGTACGGGCCGGCACGGCGGGCACCGACACCCCGACGTTCTCCGTCTCGACGGTGACGCCGGCCGCGCGCAGCTTGAGCAGCGCGCCCTCGGCGGCGCTCGCCAGCTCGGGCGAGGCCCACATCTGCACGGCGACGGCGACCGCGGCCGCCTCCTCGCTGGACAGGTCGATGTCGGGCAGCTCGTAGGCGTCGCGGTTGATCCGGTAGCCCTCGAGCGTCGAGAACCGCCCCACCGGGCCCACTTCCAGCGGAATGCCCAGGTCGCGCAGTTCGTTCTTGTCGCGCTCGAACATCCGGCTGAACGCCTCGTCGGTCGCGGAGTCCTCGTAACCGGCCACACTGGCGCGAATGCGCTCCGCGCTCAGGAACTGCCGGGTCGACAGCAGCGCGATGACCAGATTCATCAGCCGCTCGACCTTGGATATCGCCACTCGATAGAGGGTAATGGTCGGGTGACCGCGGCGGCGCGTCGGCGCACGGTTGCCCGCGGTCCGCGGCGGCAGAATGGTGCGGATACCCGCAGCGAAAGGACCACCATGCTTGTTGCGTTCTCCGTGGCGCCCAGTGGCGCCGCCCATGCCGACGGGTCGGTCGGCGAGGCCGTGGCGGCCGCCGTGCGCGTGGTGCGGGCCTCGGGCCTGCCGCATCGGACCGATGCCATGTTCACCACGATCGAGGGCGACTGGGACGAGGTGATGGCGGTGGTGAAGTCGGCGTGCGACGCGATCCTCGCGGTCGCGCCGCGCTGCAGCCTGGTGCTCAAGGCCGATCTGCGGCCCGGTGTCACCGACGCGCTCACCACCAAGGTCGCGACGATCGAGCGCTACCTGGCCGAGGGCGACGGCTACTAGGCCGCCACCCCCGGACGGTTCAGCGCAGGTAGCGGGCGATGGCGTCGGCCACGCAGGCGGGACGCTGCGCGCCCGCCACTTCCACCGTGACCCGCCGGTGCGCCTGCACGCCGCCGGGCACCTCGGTGACCTCGGTGAGCACCACCCGGCCCCGGATCCGGCTGCCCACCGGTACCGGGGTGAGGAACCGGACCCGGTCCAGGCCGTAGTTGATCGCCGCGCTCGCGGCGCTGACCGTCATCACCTGCTGGGTGATCGGCACGATCAGCGACAGCGTGAGGAAGCCGTGCGCGATGGTCGTGCCGTACGGGCCCGCGGCGGCTCGCACGGGATCGACGTGGATCCACTGGTGATCGCCGGTGGCGTCGGCGAACCGGTCGATCCGCTCCTGGTCGATGGTGATCCAGTCGCTGGGACCGAGTTCGGTGCCCGCCGCCGCGCGCAGGGTGTCGAAATCGGCGAAATCCGTGGTCATGCCACACCTCCGAAACGTCGGCGCAGTTCGCGCTTGAGCACCTTGTGAGTGGGACCGAGCGGCAGCTCGGTGACGAATTCCACGCGGCGCGGGTACTTGTACCTGGCCACCTGTTGCCTGCCGAACTCGATCACGTCCTGGGCGGTCAGCTCGCCGTCGGCCACGACGACGGCCACGATCTCCTCACCGTAGTGCTCGTCGGGCACGCCGATCACCGCGACCTGCGCGATGCGCGGATGCCGCACCAGCGCGGCCTCGACCTCCGTCGGATACACGTTGAACCCGCCGCGCAGGATCATCTCCTTGATCCGGTCGACGATGCGGATCCGGCCGGTGGCGTCCCTGGTGCCCAGATCGCCGGTGCGGAACCAGCCGTCGACGACGGCGGCCGCGGTCGCCTCGGGCCTGCCGGTGTAGCCGTTGAACACATTGTGCCCGCGCACCACCACCTCGCCGGTCTCGCCGACCGGCAGCAGCACGATCCGGTCGGTGATCGCGGGATCGGCGATCTCCACGTCGACGCCCCACACCGGGTGTCCGACGGTGCCCGCCTCGGCGCCGTAGATCGGCTGGTTGACCGCCGCGGTCGGCGAGGTCTCCGACAGCCCGTAGCCCTCGAGCACCGGCGCGCGGAAGAGTCGCTCGAAGTCCTCCAGCACCGACACCGGTAGCGCCGCACCGCCACTGACACACAGTTTCAGTGCGGGCAGGTCCGCCGCGTTCGCCGCCGCCTCGATGAGGGCGATGTACATCGTCGGCACCCCGTGGAAGAGGTTGACCCGCTCCGCCGCCATCAGCGCGATCGCCTGCGCCGCGTCGAATCTCGGGAGCAGCACCAGCGTCCCGCCGACCCGCCAGTGCGAGTTCATCGACACCGTCTGCCCGAACACGTGGAACAGCGGCAGCGCGCCGAGCGCGATGTCGTCGCGGTGGATCTCGTTGGCGTCGAAGGTGTTCACCGTCGCGCACATCACCATGTTGAGGTGGTTCAGTTCGGCGCCCTTGGGGGTGCCGGTGGTTCCGCTGGTGTAGAAGACGACGGCGGTGTCGAGCGGACCGCGCGAGACGAACGCCGGAATCGCCTCGCCCGCCAGGTCTTCCGGGGCGACGACATCGATGCCCACCGCGCTCGCCGCCGCGGCACCGGTCTCGGCCACCATCGGATGACAGATCAGCAGCGAGGCCGCGCTGTCGCGCAGCACGTATTCCATCTCGGGCGCGGTGAGCAGCAGGTGCACAGGCACCACCACCGCGCCCGCGGCGAGGATCGCGAAGTACGCGCGCGGGAAGTCGGCGGTGTTCGGGCACAGCAGCGCCACCCGGTCACCGGGCCGGACCCCGCGCGCGATCAGGGCGCCGGCCTGTTCCCTGGCCTGCCGCCACAGGTCGGCGAAGGTGATGCGGTGCTCGCCCTCGATCAGCGCGAGGTGATCCGGGCGGCGGCGGGCGGGTTCGGCGAGGATGCTCGCCAGGGAGAGAGTGGCATTCATCAGGATTCCTGGAGTCGACGGCTTCGGCGAGGGAGCGCGCACCCGCGGTGTCGCGCGGTGGATGACTGGATCGGTCGGAGTTCGGGGGACCGTCGGCCCGCACCTCGAAGGGAGGGCCCGAACGGTCGATCGGCGTCGCCCGCATCGGATGCCCGGTGCGGGCGACGTGGGTCAGCGACGGAGGTGGACCGCGAGGCCCTGCCCGACCCCGACACACAGGGTGACCACCGCGTGGCGCGCGTCGCGATCGGCGAGTTCGAGTGCGGCGGTGAGCGCCAGGCGCGCACCGCTGGCACCGAGCGGGTGACCGAGCGCGATGGCGCCGCCGTTCGGGTTCACGTGTTCGGCGTCGTCGGGCAGTCCGAGTCCGCGCAGGACGGCCAGGGCCTGGGCGGCGAAGGCTTCGTTGAGTTCGACGACGTCGATGTCGGCGATCGCCAGACCTGTTCGCGCGAGCAGCTTCTCGACCGCGGGGACCGGTCCGATGCCCATGACGCGCGGCGGCACCCCGGCCGCCGTCACGGCACCGACCTCGGCCAGCGGCGTCAGGCCGTAGCGCCGCACCGCGGCCTCGGAAGCGATCAGCACCGCGGCGGCACCGTCGTTGATCCCCGAGGAGTTGCCCGCCGTGATCGACCCGCCCGACACCACCGGACGCAGCCGGGCGAGTGCCTCGACGCTCGTCTCACGCGGATGCTCGTCGCGGTCGACGGCGACGGGTTCCCCGCGCCGCTGCGGGACCGGCACCGGGGTGATCTCGCGAGCGAGCCTGCCGCGCGCGATCGCCGCCGCCGCCCGCTGTTGCGAGCGCAGTGCGAAGGCGTCCTGATCGGCGCGGGCGATGCCGTGCTCGTCGGCGACGTGCTGGGCGGTCTCGGGCATCGAGTCGATGCCGTACTCCGCCCGCAGCCGCGGATTCACCAGCCGCCAGCCGAGCGTGGTGTCGGCCAGCTGCGCCGAACGGTCCCACGGCGCACCGGTTTTCGGCAGCACGTACGGTGCCCGCGTCATCGACTCGACCCCACCCGCGATCACCAGGTCGGCGTCACCGGCCTTGATCGCCCTGGCCGCGTAGCCGATCGCGTCCAGGCCCGACGCGCACAGCCGGTTGACCGTCACGCCGGGAACGTCCACCGGCAGCCCGGCCAGCAGCGCCGCCATCCGGGCGACATTGCGGTTGTCCTCGCCCGCCTGGTTCGCGCAGCCGAGCACGACATCGTCGACCCGCGCCCAGTCCACGGCGGGCAGTCGTTCCCTGAGCGCGGTGAGCACGTGCGCGGCCAGGTCGTCGGGGCGCACCTCGGCCAGCGCGCCGCCGTAGCGGCCGAACGGCGTGCGGACGCCGTCGACCAGGAACGCGCGGCCCGTCACAGGCCCATGTCCTTGGCGATGATCATCTTCATCACTTCGCTGGTGCCGCCGTAGATCCGGTTCACCCGGTTGTCGGCGTAGAGGCGGGCCACGGGATATTCGGTGATGTAGCCGTACCCGCCGTGCAGCTGCAGGCAGCGGTCGATCACCCGCGAGGCGACCTCGGTGCAGAACAGCTTGGCCGACGCGGCGTCGGCCGGGGTGAGTTCGCCCCGGTCCAGGGCGTCGAGCGCCCGGTCGACCACGGCCTCGGCGGCGTCCACCTCGGCCCGGCAGGCGGCCAGCTCGAACTTGGTGTTCTGGAACTGCGCCACCGGCTGGCCGAACACCGTCCGGCCCCTGGTGTATTCGAGCGCGAACCGGATCGCCGACTTGGCCTGCGCGTAGGCGCCGACCGCGATGGACAGCCGCTCCTGCGGCAGGTTCTGCCCGAGGTAGCCGAATCCCTGATGCGGCGCGCCGAGCAGGTCGGCCACCGGGACCCGCACGTCGGTGAAGGACAATTCGGCGGTGTCGGACACCTTGAGGCCGAGCTTGTCGAGCTTGCGGCCGACCGCGTACCCCGGCGAGCTCGTGTCGACCACGAACAGCGAAATACCGTGGCGCCGATCGGTCTCCGCGGGCGGGGCGGTCCGCGCGCAGACGATCACCCGGTCGGCGTGCACCCCGCCGGTGATGAAGGTCTTCGCCCCGTTGAGCACGTAGTGGGTGCCGTCCTCGGACAGTTGCGCGGTGGTCCGCATCCCGGCCAGATCCGACCCGGTGCCCGGCTCGGTCATCGCGATGGCGAACATGATCTCTCCCGAGACGAACCCCGGCAGCCACCGCCGCTTCTGTTCGTCGGTCGCGAGGTTCTTCAGGTACGGCAGGCACAGGCCGACGTGCACGCCCGACCCACCGAACGACACACCGGCCCTGGCGGTTTCCTCCATCAGGATCGCCTGGAACTTGAACGAGTCGATCCCCGCGCCCCCGTATTCCTCGGGCACCTCGATCCCGAAAACGCCGAGATCGGCCAGCGAGCGGTAGAACTCGCGCGGCACGATGCCCGCCTCGTACCACTGGTCATAGACCGGCACGACCTGCGACTCGATGAACGCGCGCGCCGTCTTGCGGAACGCCTCGTGCTCATCGGTGAAAACTGTGCGCTGCATGAATGACTCCCGAAACCTAGAGACGGCGTCCGCCGTCGACGTACAGCGTCTGGCCGGTGACGAACCCGGCGTCGTCGGAGGCGAGGAACGCGACAACGCCCGCGATGTCGTCGGGCGTGCCGACCCGGCGCAGCGGCGTGATCCCGGCGGTCTTGGCCTGCAATTCCTCGGCGCTCACGCCCATCCGGGCGGCGGTGGCGGCGGTCATCTCGGTGGCGATGAAGCCGGGCGCAACCGCGTTGACCCGGATGCCGAACGGGCCGAGTTCCATCGCCAGCGTGCGGGTCAGGCCCTGGATGCCCGCCTTGGCCGCGGCGTAGTTGGCCTGCCCGCGATTGCCCAGCGCCGACACGCTCGAGGTGTTGACGATCGCGCCGCCGCCGCGCTCCACCATGTGCTTCTGCGCGGCCCTGCTGCACAGGAACGCCCCGCGCAGGTGCACCGACACGACGGTGTCCCAGTCGTCCACCGACATCTTGAACAGCAGGTTGTCGCGCAGCACGCCGGCGTTGTTCACCAGCACGTCGAGCGAGCCGAGGTCGGCGACGGTGCGCGCCACGGCGGCGGCCACCGAATCCTCGTCGGTGACATCGCAACCGAGCCCGATCGCGGTGCCGCCCGCGGCGTTGATCTTCCCGGCGGTCAGCACGGCCGCGTCGGCGTCGAGATCGACGACGGCCACGGCGCAGCCGGCGGCCGCCAGGCGGGCCGCGGTGGCCGCGCCGATGCCGCGGGCCGCTCCGGTGACGAAGGCGGTTCTGTGGGTCATGGTTCGTACTCCTCTGTCAGACAATGGCGTTCACACCGGTGAGGGCGCGGCCGATGAGCAGCTTCTGGATCTGGGTGGTGCCCTCGTAGAGGGTCAGCACGCGCGCGTCGCGCAGGTACTTGGCGACCGGGTACTCGTCGATGTAGCCGTAGCCACCGAAGACCTGGATCGCGTTGTTGGCGGCCTTGACCGCGGCCTCGGAGGCGAACAGCTTCGCCATCGAGGCGGCGGTGCCGAACGGCTCGCCCCGGTCGACGAGATCGGCGGCACGCCAGGCCAGCAACCGCGCGGCCTCGGTCTCCACGGCGATGTCGGCGAGCAGTTCCTGCACCAGCTGATAGCCCGCGATCGGCTTGCCGAACTGCTCGCGCTCCCCGGCGTAGCGCACCGCGGCCTCGAGGCAGGCGCGCGCCAGGCCGACACAGCCCGCGGCCACCCCCATCCGCCCCTTGTCCAGCGCCGCCATCGCGATCCGGAAGCCCTGGCCTTCCGCGCCGAGGCGCAGCGCGTCGGGGACCCGGACCCGGTCCAGGACCAGTTCGGCCGTGGCCTGTCCGCGCAGCCCGAGCTTGCCCTTGATCTCGGTCCGGCCGAAACCGGGCGAATCGGTCGGGACGAGGAAGGCGGTGACACCCTTCGGTCCCGGTCCCCCGGTGCGCGCGAACACCAGTGCCACGTCGGCCCAGGTGCCGTTGGTGATGAAGATCTTGGTGCCGTCGATGACCCAGTCCGCCCCGTCCCGGGTGGCGCGGGTGATCAGGTTGGCCGCGTCGGACCCGGTCCCCGGCTCGGTCAGCGCGAAGCACCCGAGCTGCTCGCCCGCGCACAGCGGCGGCAGGAAACGGCGCTTCTGCTCCTCGGTGCCGTAGGTCGCGATCGACTTGCCGACCAGCCCCAGCGACACCGACACGATGCCGCGCACCGCGCTGTCGCCGCGGCCCAGCTCCTCCAGCAGCACGCAGTAGGCCAGGGCGTCCCCGCCGGAGCCGCCGTACTCCTCGTCGATCCCGATGCCGAGGAACCCCAGCGCGCCGAGCTTGCCGACGATCGCCGGGTCGACCGATTCCGCCCGATCCCACTGGGCGGCGTGCGGGACGACTTCCTTGTCCACCCATGTGCGGGCGAGCTCGCGCAGGTCGCTGTGCGCTTGCGTGAGTGCGAGATCCATCGGACCACTCCTGAACCAAACGGTGTTAGGTTTACTCGGGCACCGTATCCTACCGCCGTTCGGTTAATCAAGGGCCGAAATGCCCATCGGTGATAGCGTTCGAATCCCCACCGACCCCGAGCAGACGAGGAGTGGCGTATGGCGAGGCCGCGCGTACCGCTGTTGAGCCGCGAACGCATTCGCGACACCGCGCTGGCCATGATCGACCGGGACGGCCTCGCCGAGGTCTCCATGCGCAAGCTGGCCGCCGAACTCGGCGTGCAGGCCGCCTCGCTGTACGGCCACTACCCGAACAAAGACGACCTGTTCGACGACATCGCGACGGGCATCATGAGCCACGTCGACACCTCGGGCTTCGACACCCTGCCCTGGGATGACGGACTGGCCGCCTGGGCCCGCAGCTACCGGACGGCGCTGGTCACGCACCCGAACTTCGTGCCCTACCTCGCCGCGGGCCCCGGCAGGCGCGCGGAGAACCTGCGCGCGGCCGACGCCGTGCACGGCGGCCTGGTGGGCGCGGGCTGGCCGCCGCGCTACGCGACCATGATCGGCGCGGCCACCCGCTACCTGGTGATGGGGTCGACGGTGGGGTCGTTCGCGGGCGGTTTCGCCGACGACGTGCAGGTCTACCGGGACCGCTACCCGCACCTGAACCAGGCGCACCTGCTGCGCGCGGTCGCCGAGGAGATCGACGACGACAGCTTCGAGCTGGCCCTGACCTCGTTCATCGCGGGCCTGCGCGGCACCTACGCGAGCGTCGTCAGCCCCGACTGAGCCCACAGACGACGACGGGACCGGTGGCGTCTACGCAATCGCTCCCTCGCGCCATCGGTCCCGTCGCCGGGTCCCCCGTCTCGGGGGTTCGCCTACATCGAGGCGATCAGCCGATCGACCCGCTCGTCGACCGACCGGAACGGATCCTTGCACAACACGGTGCGCTGCGCTTGATCGTTCAACTTCAAATGCACCCAATCGACCGTGAAATCGCGGCCCGCCTCCTGCGCGGCGGTGATGAAGTCACCGCGCAGCTTGGCGCGGGTGGTCTGCGGCGGGGTCTCCACCGCCGCGTCCACGGCCTCGTCCTCGGTGATCCGCTTGGCCAGACCCTTGCGCTGCAGCAGGTCGAAGACGCCGCGACCGCGCTTGATGTCGTGGTAGGCCAGGTCGAGCTGGGCGATCTTCGGATCGGACAGCTCCATGTTGTAGCGGTCCTGGTAGCGCTGGAACAGCTTGCGCTTGATCACCCAGTCGATCTCGGTGTCGACCTTGGCGAAGTCCTGCGCCTCGACGGCGTCGAGGGTGCGGCCCCACAGGTCGACCACCGCGTCGACCTGCGGATCGCGGTCGCGGTTGCGGAGGTGCTCGACGGCGCGGGCGTAGTACTCGCGCTGGATCTCGAGCGCGCTGGCCTGCCTGCCGCCGGCCAGCCGCACCGGACGGCGACCGGTCAGATCGTGGCTGACCTCGCGGATCGCCCGGATCGGGTTGTCGAGGGCGAAATCGCGGAACGAGACGCCCGCCTCGATCATCTCCAGCACCAGCGACGCCGTGCCCACCTTGAGCATCGTCGTCGGCTCGGCCATGTTGGAGTCGCCCACGATCACGTGCAGGCGCCGGTACTTCTCGGCATCGGCGTGCGGCTCGTCGCGGGTGTTGATGATCGGGCGCGAGCGGGTGGTCGCCGAGGAGACGCCCTCCCAGATGTGCTCGGCACGCTGCGAGAGGCAGAACGTGGCCGCCTTGGGCGTCTGCAGCACCTTGCCCGCACCGCAGATGAGCTGGCGGGTGACCAGGAACGGCAGCAACACGTCGGAGATCCGGGAGAACTCGCCCGCGCGCACCACGAGGAAGTTCTCGTGGCAGCCGTAGGAGTTGCCCGCGGAGTCGGTGTTGTTCTTGAACAGGTAGATGTCGCCGCCGATGCCTTCCTCGGCGAGCCGCTGTTCGGCGTCTATCAGCAGGTCTTCCAGCACCCGCTCGCCCGCCCGGTCGTGGGTGACCAGCTGCACCAGGCTGTCGCATTCTGCCGTGGCGTACTCGGGATGCGATCCGACGTCGAGGTACAACCTGGCACCGTTTCGAAGGAAGACATTAGAGCTACGGCCCCAGGACACCACCCGGCGGAACAGGTACCGGGCCACCTCGTCGGGGGACAGCCGACGGTGACCGTGGAAGGTGCATGTCACACCGAACTCGGTCTCGATCCCCATGATTCGTCGCTGCACACTATCGACACTACAGCCATGACCAGGGCCCGCGCGGCGCTCCGGACATCCCATTCGCATACGTGTTCACAACGATTCGGACAGCGAACGACCCCGGCGAGCACGACGAGAACGGCCCCCGGACCGGATCGGTCCGGGGGCCCGTTCATGATCATGACGGCGGGGTCTACTCCCCCGCGCCGTCCTCGGGCTCGGGCAGCTTCGCTTCCTTCACGGCTTTCGCCTTCGGCGTACCGAGCGCCTTCTCCAGGGCCGCACCCTGCAGCCGGCGGAACGCCCGGCGGGGCCGGGACTGCTCGAGCGTGGCCACCTCGAGGGAGGACTCACCGAGCACGCGCTTGTCCTTGTCGGCCTCGGGCTGACCGGCCTGCAGCGCCCCGATCGCCACCTTCAGCGCCTCGTCCAGGGTCAGACCCGGCTTGTAGGCGGCCTTGAGCGCGGTCACGATGGGCTCGGTGGTGCCGCCCATGACGACGTACTCGCGTTCGTCGACGATCGACCCGTCGAAGGTGATCCGGTACAGCACCGAGGTCGGCGACTGTTCCGGATACCCGACCTCGGCGACACACAGCTCCACCTCGTAGGGCTTGAGCTGATCGGTGAAGATCGAGCCAAGGCTCTGCGCGTAGAGGTTGGCCAGGCCACGGCCGGTGACATCGCGCCGGTCGTACTGATAGCCCTTGAGGTCGGCCTGCAGGATGCCGCCGCGGCGCAAGGCCTCGAACTCGTTGTACTTGCCGACCGCGGCGAAACCGACGCGGTCGTAGAGTTCGCTGACCTTGTGCAACGTCGCCGAGGGGTTCTCGGCGACGAACAGCACGCCCTTGTCGTAGACCAGCACCACCACACTGCGACCGCGACCGATGCCCTTGCGGGCGAGCTCGGTCTTGTCGCGCATGATCTGCTCGGCCGAGGCGTAATACGGCAGCGTCATAGGACGGCGCCCCCTTCTTCCGCGGCTTCCCGGTCGGCGATAACGCCGCGGGCGATCTCGGCCAGGCGGTCCTCGCCCACCTCGGTCGCGCCCTCGGCGTCGATCACCACCGCTGTCGGGTAGATGCCGCGCAGCATGTCCGGACCACCGGTGGCGGTGTCGTCGTCGGCGGCGTCGAACAGCGACTCCACCGCGATCCGCAACGCCCGGTCCTGATCGAGGCCGCGCTGGTAGAGCTTCTTCAGCGAGGACTTCGCGAACATCGAACCGGAGCCGACCGCGGTGTAGCCGAACCGCTCCTCGCTGCGCCCGCCGACCACGTCGTAGGACACGATGCGGCCGGATTTGTCGAGGTCGGCGATCTGGTCGTCGTAGCCGACGAGGATCGGCACGACGGCCAGGCCCTGCAGGGCGGCCGGCAGGTTGTCGCGGACCATCTTCGACAACTTGTTGGCTTTACCGTCGAAGGTCAGCGGCACGCCTTCGATCTTCTCGTAGTACTCGAGCTCCACCGCGAACAGCCGGATCATCTCGATCGCGATGCCCGCGGTGCCCGCGATGCCCGCCGCCGAGAAGGTGTCGGTGATGTACACCTTCTCGGTGTCGCGACTGGCCAGCAGGTTGCCCATGGTGGCCCTGCGGTCGCCCGCGATGAGCACGCCACCTCGATAGGTGACCGCGACGATGGTGGTGCCGTGCGGCGCCAGATCCTTCGCCGCGGTCAGATCCGAGGCGCCGAACCTGTTGCCGGGCAACAGGTCCGGAGCGTGCATGCGGAGATGTTCGGT
The DNA here is from genome assembly GCF_042888005.1 of Nocardia sp. NPDC003269. Lineage (NCBI taxonomy): Bacteria > Bacillati > Actinomycetota > Actinomycetes > Mycobacteriales > Nocardiaceae > Nocardia > Nocardia sp. NPDC003269. Next base: position 1,803,599 of record NZ_JBIAPA010000002.1, on the reverse strand, counting down.
GAACGAGGAGAGAGCCTGCCCCGCGTGGAGGCGCAACGGGTCACCTGAGGTCACTGGCCGCCCTTCTGCACATATGCCCGCACGAAGTCCTCGGCGTTCTCCTCGAGCACGTCATCGATCTCGTCGAGCAGGTCGTCGGTTTCCTCCGCGAGCTTCTCGCGGCGTTCCTGACCCGCCGCGTCGACGCCCTCGGGACCCTCGTCCTCGTCGCCACCCCCGGCGCGCTTGGTCTGCTCTTGTGCCATGGCAGCCGACCTCCTCTTTCCTCATCATGACCGCGACCTTTCGGATGAGCACGGTCGGCGATCATGAGCGATGTTCGTGCTCGTCCCACAACCCTACCGAGCCGATCCGACAAGGTGGTCTATTAGCGATCGGATTGTCGCCCTGTCGTGCCGGAAAACGCCTCAGTGCGTGAGCTGGTCGACCAGGTCGGCGGCCGACTGCGCGGCGTCGAGCAGCTTCCCGACGTGCGCTTTCGTGCCGCGGCGCGGCTCCAGGGTGGGAATTCGCACCAGCGAATCGCCGCCGAGGTCGAAGATCACCGAATCCCAACTGGCGGCGGCGATATCGGCGCCGAACCGGCGCAGGCACTCACCGCGGAAGTACGCGCGGGTGTCGGTCGGCGGCTTGGTCATCGCGTCGAGCACCTGCTGCTCGCTGACGAGCCGCTTCATCGAGCCGCGCGCCACCAGGCGGTTGTAGAGGCCCTTGTCCAGGCGCACATCGGAGTACTGCAGGTCCATCAGGTGCAGCTTGGGCGCGGCCCAGCCCAGGCCCTCGCGGCTGCGCATGCCCTCGAGCAGGCGTAGCTTGGCCGGCCAGTCGAGCAGGTTGGCGCACTCCATCGGGTCGCGCTCGAGCAGGTCCAGGACCATGGCCCAGTTGTCGACGATGTCGCGCACGCGCGGGTCGTCGTTGCCCTCGCGGTCGATGAACTTGGCGACGCGCTCGTGGTAGAGCCGTTGCAGCGCAAGGCCGGTCAGCTCGCGGCCGTCGGCCAGCGCCACGGTGGCGCGCAGCGACGGGTCGTGGCTGATCTGGTGCACCGCGGTGACCGGGCGGGCCAGCTGGAACTCCGAGAGGTCCTCGCCCGCCTCGATCAGATCGAGCACCAGCGCGGTGGTGCCGACCTTCAGGTAGGTCGACATCTCGGCCAGGTTGGCGTCGCCGATGATCACGTGCAGGCGCCGGTACTTGTCGGCGTCGGCGTGCGGCTCGTCGCGGGTGTTGATGATGCCGCGCTTGAGCGTGGTCTCCAGGCCGACCTCCACCTCGATGTAGTCGGCGCGCTGGGACAGCTGGAAGCCCGCATGGTCGCCGGACTGGCCGATGCCGACCCGGCCGGACCCGCAGATCACCTGGCGGGAGACGAAGAACGGCGTGAGCCCCGCGATGATGTGGCTGAACGGGGTGTCGCGGTTCATCAGGTAGTTCTCGTGGGTGCCGTAGGAGGCGCCCTTGCCGTCGACGTTGTTCTTGTACAGCTGCAGGCGCGGGGCGCCGGGGACGCTGGAGGCGTGCCGGGCGGCGGCCTCCATCACCCGCTCGCCCGCCTTGTCCCAGATGACCGCGTCCAGCGGGTCGACCACCTCGGGCGCGGAGTACTCCGGATGGGCGTGGTCGACGTAGAGCCGGGCGCCGTTGGTGAGGATCATGTTCGCCGCGCCGACCTCGTCGGCGTCGATCACGGGAGCGGGTCCGCTCATCCGGCTCAGGTCGAAACCACGCGCGTCACGCAGCGGGGATTCCACCTCGTAGTCCCAGCGCGTCCGCTTGGCCCGCGGTACGCCCTCGGCGGCGGCGTAGGCGAGAACGGCCTGGGTGGAGGTGAGGATCGGGTTGGCCGTCGGCTCCGTGGGGGTCGAGATGCCGTACTCGACCTCGATTCCGATGATGCGCTGCATGCTGTCGAGCCTAGGCGACGGGCCCGACGCGCACCGGCATCTCGGCCCAGCGGCCTCCGGCGCCCCGGGCTCACCCGCGCGGACGCAGGCCGGTGAGCAGCCCGGCGACGTCGCCCGCCGCCTGAGGACAGATCGTTCGCGGGCGATCGGGCGCACCCCGGTCCCCCGCTCGGCGGACCCGGGGTGGTCCTCGCGGGCGATCCGGCGGGCGGGGCCAGGCCGAGATACTCGAAGCCATGAGCGAATCCGTGCAACAGCTCACCGGCGAGGTGACCGAACGGCCCACCCGGCTGCTCGCGCTCGATGTCCTGCGTGGCATCGCGATCCTGGGCACCCTCGGCACCAATATCTGGATCTTCACCGATCCGGCCGGGTTGACCGGCTACATCGACGGGCTCGGCGCCGCCGCGACCGACGGCTGGCTGTGGACCGAACGGGTGCTCCAGCAACTGGCCCAGGGCAAGTTCCTCGGCCTGCTGACGGTGATGTTCGGGATCGGGCTGGCCATCCAGCAGGATTCGGCCCGGCGCGGCGGACGCCGCTGGCCGGGCCGCTATCCCGTGCGAGCGGGCCTGCTGTTCCTGGACGGCCTGGTGAACTTCCTGCTCGTCGCCGAGTTCGACGTCCTGATGGGATACGCGGTCACCGGCCTGGTCGTCGCCTACCTGCTGGCGACGAGCGACCGGGCGCAACGCCGGTGGCTGATCGTCGCGGCGTCGATCCACGTGACGATGCTGACCCTGATCGCGGCCGCCCTGACCTTCGCGCCCGCCGCGGAGCCGTCCGCTGCCGAACCCCTCGACCCGAATCCCTACGCGGACGGCTCCTTCTGGGATCTGGTGCTGTTCCGGATCGAGAACGCCGGGGCCTTCCGGGTGGAGGCGATCTTCGTCTTCCCGATGTCGGTGGCGCTGTTCCTGCTCGGCGCGCGGCTGTATCGCGCCGGGGTGTTCCAGCCCGCGGGGGCGCGCATCCGCCGCCGGCTGCTGGTGATCGGCTTCGGCATCGCGGCGCCGCTGGACTTCACGGTCGGTGTCTTCGGTGGCGGCGACCTGGTGCTGCTCACCCGCTACGGCACGGCGCCGTTCGTCGCGCTTGGCATTCTCGCGGCGGTCGCGGAGTTCTATCTGCGCCGGTCGCGGGTCGGCTACGCGGGGGCGCGGCTGAGCGAGGTCGGCCGGACGGCGCTGAGCTGCTACATCCTGCAGAACCTGATCGCCGGAATGCTCTGCTACGGCTGGGGTTTCGGGCTCGCCGCCAGCGTCGCACCGTCCGCGCGGGTGCCGTTCACGATCGGGATCTACCTGCTGGTGGTCGTCCTGATCACGATGTTCGCCCACTTCTGGTTGCGCCGCTTCGAGCGCGGCCCGGTCGAATGGCTGTGGCAGCGCACCTATCAGCTGCTCACGCCGGCGGGGTGAGTCAGCGCAGCCGCTCCGCCGGTGGCGGGGCGGCATCGGGCGCGACCAGCAGGTCGGCCACCAGCGAATCCCGTTGCAGCGGGACACCGAGACTGCGGGCATTGCCCTCGAACAGCGACAGCACCGACTCGGTCAGGATGCCCTGGATCTGTTCGGCCGACAGCACCGGCTCCGGGTCGGCGCGCCAGCTGGCGACCACGCCGTCGACGAGGCCGACCATGCCGAAGGCCATCGGCCGGGCACGGGCGGGATCGATCCCGAAGCGGGCCAGCGTGGCGGCGAACATGTCGGCCAGCTGCCCACCGACCTGGCGCCCCGCGCCGCCCAGGGTGGCGGCGCCGCCGTCGGGCGCGGCGTCACCGAGGAAGCGGTGCAGGTTGGGGTGGCGTTCGATCCAGCCGAGGTAGGTGCCGATGGCGCCGCGCACCGCGTCCTTGAGCGTCCCGTCCGGCTCCAGCGCGGGCAGCAACTCCGCGAGCAGCAGCTCCAGGATGCGCTGGCGGGCGAGGGCGTCGAGTTCGGCCCGGCCGCCGACGTGCCGGTACACCACCGGCCGGGGCAGGCCCAGGTGCTCGGCGATCAGCTGCACCGAGATCTCGAGCCCGTGTTCGTCGATCACCTCGATCGCGGCATCGATCATCTCCGCCCGGCGGCGGGCCTTGTGGCCGTGCCAGCGGGTGGCGCGCCCGTCACCGACGGGCTGCGCGTCCTGGGCGGAAGGTGCAGTCACAGTGCCAACGATACCCGGACCGGAGGTGACCGTGACACAGCGTTCCACCAACCACCCGCCGCCGATCGGTATGCTCGGCGGCATGCGGTCCCGGGCAGTGCTGATGGCGTACGCGGTGCTCGCGTGCGTGCTGCCCGCGTTCGTGCTGCTGACGACGCCCGGCGGCGACACCGCCCGCATGCTGGCCTTCGGCGCGGTCGCCGCGGCCATGGTGTGCGCGCTGGTCGCGATCACCACGCACCGGCAGCTGCCGGTCCGGGTCGCCACCGCCGGTCCACCCCGCTCGGCCGAGCGCCGCCTGCGGGGTTCCTTTCTGCGCCAGAGCAATCCGGACGCCGCGGGCCGCCCACGTCCGCGAGCACCGGGGATCGATCACCACTGACGGGTAGCGCCGTGCGCGCCACCGGTCGGCTGCCGTGATCCCACCCCCTCTCGTGCGCGCTCGCGCACGCTGTCCGGACAGGTCGTTCCGTCATGCTCGATTTCGTGTACTTCCCGGTGTCCGCCGTGCTCTGGTGCTGGCACCGGCTCCTCGCCGTCCCCCTCGGTCCCGCCGACGGCCTCGCCTGGCTGCTGGCCGTGGTCGCCCTCGTCGTCACCGTCCGCGCGCTGCTGGTCGTCCCGGCACTGCGGCAGGCCCGCTCCCAGGCCGTGCAGCGGTCCCTGCGACCTCAGCTCGACAAGATCCGTGCCCAGCACCCCGGTGACCAGCGCGCGCAGGCCGAGAAGACCCGGGCGCTGCACCGCGACCACGGGGTGCGCCTGTTCGGCGGGTTCGTCCAGATGATCGCCCAGGCCCTGGTGTTCCTCGGCCTGTTCCATGTCCTGCGCTCGTTCGACCGCACCGGCGCCTACGCGGTCGGCCCGTTCGCCTCGACCGATGCCCCGCTGCCGCCCGCGGTGAACAGCGCGACGCCGAACTATCTGTTCGGGGTGCGCGAGGTGAACGCCTTCCTCGACGCCAGGGTCTTCGGCGCTCCGCTGTCGGCGACCCTGACCGGGGCGGGCGAGGTGTTCGTCTCGGTCGCCGCGCTCGCGATTCCGCTGGTGCTGATCACCGCGCTCGCCACCCACCTCACCGCCCGGCTGACCCCGCCCGCGACCGACGCCACGTCCGCGATCCTGCGCCGGTTGTCGCTGTGGGTGTTCCCCGTGGGCGCGCTGGTCAGCGGCGCGATCCTGCCCGTCGCCGTGCTCACCTACTTCGCCACGAACGCGGTGTGGACGTGTGGGCAGCAGTATCTGATCCGCCGCAGGCTCGACGCCGAGGCCGCCGCCGCGGCGGCGCTGTCGGCCGCGCGCGCGAAGGCGGCCGCACCGCGACCGGGGGTGAAGCCGACACGGCAGCGCCGCTGAGGCGCGTTACCCTCGGGCGGTGTCTGCGCATCCGGAGTCGGAACTGCTCGCCGTGTACGACGCCGCCGGTGCGGTGATCGGCGCGGCCGAGCGGGGCACGGTCTATCGCGAGGGGCTCTGGCACGCCAGCGCGGGCGTGCTGGTGCGCTCCACCGACGGCCACCGGATCTATGTCCACCGGCGCACCGACAGCAAACTCGTCTTCGCCGGCCTGCACGACTGCCTGGCCGGGGGCGTCGTCGACGCGGGCGAGGATCCGGCCGACACCGCCCGGCGCGAACTCCGCGAGGAACTCGGCATCACGCCGGGTGCCGACACGCCGATCACCTTGCGCGCCACCGCGTCCTGGGACGGCAGCTGGGCGGGCAGGCCGCTGCGCTGCCACCTGTTCGGCTACGAGATCCGCTCCGACGGCCCGGTCCGCCACCAGCCGTCCGAGATCGCGGACGGCTGGTGGTGGACCGACGCCGAACTCCGGGCCCACCTGGCCGATCCGGCCTGGCCGTTCGTCCCCGACACCCGGATCCTGCTCGGCGAGCTGCTGGCTCAGTAGACGATCACCTGCCAGGTCTGCATGCTGAACGGCAGGTCACAGGCGGTTTCCGAGTGGAAGCCGCCGAACGCGGGCTGCCCGTAGCGCTCGTAGCTGCTGAACCAGCTCCACCAGGCCCAGCAGGTGACCCGAACCTGGTGCCAGACCGGGTCGCCACACTGGGAGAAGGCGCCGGTGCCGGCGATGGGGTTCACCGAGCAGTGCCCCGGTGGTTGTGCCTGGACGGGCCCGGCGAGCAGAGTCGAGGCGCCGATGAGACCGGCGGCCGTGGCTCCCACAGCGATCTTGCGTAGAGACTTCATGACAACCTCCCACCGCGTGGAGTTCCCGCTGTCGAACCCGCCGGCATCCACGTTCGGTTCGATATCCGCCTCGGGACACCGCGTCCCGATGATGTGATCTACATCACTCGAACCGCGGTCGCCGTTACGCCCTCGTCCGAAGAGTTATCGCCGGGCAAGCCACGATCAGTCGAGCGACCGCAGCGATTCCTCGTCGCGGGCCACCACCGCGCCACCGTCGGCGGTGAGCACGATCGGACGCTGGATCAGCTTGGGGTGCTCGGCGAGTGCGGCCAGCCACCGGTCGACATCGGCGTCGGTCCGACCCCAGCCCGCCATGCCGAGATCCTTGGCGATCTGCTCACCGGTGCGGGTGATGTCCCACGGCCGCGCGCCGAGCCGGGCCAGCACCGCGCGCAGTTCCTCGACCGTCGGCGGATCGTCGAGGTAGCGCCGCACCGTGTACTCGACTCCGGCGGCGTCCAGGTGCGCGGTGGCGTTGCGACTCTTCGTGCAGCGGGGGTTGTGCCAGATCTCGGTCATACCCGCAGCGTAGTGGGCGGGCACGGACGCGAACTGCGGGCGCGGGCGCACCGGCCGATACTGGAGGGATGAGCGACACCGCGCCCTCCGAAAACCCGTACGGCACACCGACAACCACCGGTCCCGAACCGATCCGCCCCTCCCAGGGCCGGGTCAACGCCATCGTCCGCGGCCTGCTGAAGGTGCCGGTGCTGTCCGGCATCGTCGGCAAGCGGCTGGCGACCCTGCACGTCACCGGCCGCAAGTCCGGCACGGTCTACGACGTCCCGGTCGCCTACACCGTCCACGACGGCACGCTGCTGATCGGCACCGCCCTGCGCCCGTGGGTCAAGAACCTGCGCGGCGGCGCCGAGGTGCGCCTCTCGCGCGGCCGATCCCCCGAATCCTTCACCGCCACCGTGCATTCCGACGAGCAGGCGGTGCTGGACCTGTACACGGTGATCGCCCGCGACAACAAGCAGAACGCCAAGTTCAACGGCATCGGCTTCACCGCCGACGGCGAGCCGTCCAAGGCCGACATCTACCAGACCTGGCAGCAGGGCGGCGTGGTCGTCGAGCTGACCCCGCGCTGACCGCACGACGACGGCCCGGCGGACCCAACCGCCGGGCCGTCGTCGGGCCGGCCTACTTGCCGCCTTCGGTGGGCGTGACCTGGGTGGGCTGGAATCCGGCCCCGGTCACATCGACGCCGGCGGCCCGCAGCTGATCGAGGGCCTTGGTGACGTACTCGGTGGTGTAGGCGTCGGGGCCGGGATCCTTGGTCAGCACCGTCGCGCCCTCGGCGTTCCTGGTCTCCTTGGCGATGGTGACCGTGCGGTCCCAGGCCGCCTTGTCGACGGTGCCGATCCCGGCGGGCGAGGGCCAGATCAGCTTGTTCACCTCGTTGATCTGCCACTGCTGGTGCCCGGCGCCCAGCGTCGCGCCCGCGGCGACGGTGATGTCACGGCACTTGTCGAGGTTGTCCCGGCAGAACGCCCAGCCCTTCAGCGAGGCGACCAGGAACTTCACCGTCTGCTCCTGGTACTTCGGATCCTTCAGCTTCTCGGTGTTGGCCCACAGCGCGTCCTGCAACATCGCCACACCTTCGGCATTCCAGTCGATGGTGGTGAAATCCTCGGCGGTGTAGAGCTTTCCGGTGGCCGGGTTCTTCGTCTCGAGCAGCTGGGCGTACTCGTTGTAGGACATGGCCTGGGCGGCGGCGATGTCCTTGGCGAGGAACGCGTTCATGTCGAACTGCTGCTGGACCAGTTTCACGTCCTTGGCCGGGTCGATGCCCGCCTTGGTCATGCCGGCGAAGAGCTCGAATTCGTTGCCGTAGCCCCAGTTCCCGACGGTCTTGCCGCGCAGGGCGGCCGGTCCGGTGATGTTGTCGGCCTTGAACGAGACCTGCTTGGTGCCCGAACGCTGGAACACCTGCGCGATCTCGGTGATGCCGGCACCCGCCTCCCGCGAGGCCAGCGCCTTGGGCACCCAGGCCACCGCGTAGTCGGCCTGCCCCTGGGCGAGCACGGTCTGCGGGACGATGTCGGTGCCGCCGTCGAGGATCTCCACCGACAGCCCCTGCTCCCGGTAGAACCCCTGGTCGACGGCGGCCAGGTACCCGGCGAACTGGCCCTGTTTGAACCACTGCAACTGCAGTTTCACCTTGGTGAGACCGTCGGCGGTGGTCTCCGAGGCGGTGTCGGTGGTGCTGCAGCCGGTCAGCGCGGCGGCGGCGAGCGCGGCCAGCGCCAGACAACTGCGCAGCCGGAGTGCGGTCTTGCTCATGGATGGATCTCCCTCATCGGATCGTGGACAGCAGTGGGGTGCGGGGTCGGCGGGTGAGCTGTTCGAGGAGCAGGACGGCGGCGAGGAAGACCAGGCCGACGGCCATCGCGCCGACCACGTACGCCCAGGCCCGCGGATAGGCGGTATTGGCGGCGGCGGAGGTGATCCGGCTGCCGAGCCCGTTCTGCAGGCCGCCGAAGTATTCGGCGATGACGGCCGCGATGACCGCGCCGGGCGCGGCGATCCGCAGTCCGGTGAACAGGTGCGGCAGCGCGGCGGGCAGCCGCACGGTGCGGGTGATCTGCCAGTCGGTGGCGGCGTAGGAGGTCATCAGGTCGGCCTGCACCTTCGGCACCTGCCGCAGGCCGCGCGCGGTACTGACGAACACCGGGAAGAACACGACGATGGTGACGACGATCCGGCGGGGTGTCTCCGTGGTGGTCGAGTACATCGTGTTCAGCAGCGGCGCGAGCGCCACGATGGGCACGGCGGCCGCGGCGGCGGCCAGCGGGGTGAGCAGCCCGTCGACGATCCGGAACCGCACCGCGAGCACGGCCGCGGCGATCCCGAGCACCGTCCCGACCACGAACCCGACCAGCGCGTTGGCCCCGGTGGCCAGCGCGGCGTCCAGGATCCGGCCCGCGTTGTCGACGAACTGCTCGGCGATCGCGCTCGGCGCCGGCAGCAGGAACGACGGCACCCCCGCCGCGACGGTGAGCACCTGCCACAGCGCCAGCACGACGACACCCACCACGATCGGCGGCAGCCAGGTCCTCATGGCAGGTCCCGTCCGGCCACGGCCTGCTCCGTGTGCTCCCCGCGCAGCGCGGCACGCACGGCGGCCACCGCGGCGAAGAACTCCGCCGAGGACCGCACGTCGGCGTCGGTGTCGCGCCCCCACCCGCCGGTGGGCACGATGTCGCTGATCCGGCCGGGCCGCGCGGAGAGCACCACCACCCGGTCCGACAGGTACACCGCTTCGGGGATCGAGTGCGTCACGAACACCACCGCGGCGCCGGTCTCCCCCGCGATCCGCAGCAGCTCGCCCTGCATCCGCTCCCTGGTCATCTCGTCGAGCGCGCCGAACGGCTCGTCCATCAGCAGCAGCGCCGGAGTCCGGGCCAGGGCCCGCGCGATCGCGACGCGCTGCTGCATGCCGCCGGACAGCTCGGCCGGGTAGCGATCGGCGAACTCGGTGAGCCCCGCCATGGCGAGCAGTTCGGCGCTGCGGGCCCGGCGCTGCGCCTTGGGGACCCGGTGCAGTTCCAGCGGCAGTTCGACATTGGCGGCGACGGTGCGCCAGTCCAGCAGGCCCGCCTGCTGGAAGGCGATGCCGTAGTCCTGGTCGATCCTGGCCTGCCGGGCGGTCTTGCCGTGCACGGTCACGGTGCCGCCGGTCGGCGTCTCCAGATCGGCGATGATCCGCAGCAGGGTGGACTTGCCGCAGCCGGAAGGCCCGATGAGGGAGACGAATTCGCCCGGGGCGACGGTGAGGGAGACATCGGCGAGCGCGGTCACGGCACCGGCGGCGAAGGTCTTGCCGAGGTGGGTGAGTTCGACCGCCGGTGGCGGCGGGGCGCCGACTGCTGACGAGGTCATGCGATGCGTACTTCTTCCTGGACAACGAGAACTACGAGGAGGGATCGCCGGTGCCCGGCGGATGGTTGTAGCGGCGCACGGCCAGCTCGACGAGGCCGACCAGCCCCGTCAGCACCACCCCGAGCAGCGCCGCGGCGATGACCGCCGCGTAGAGCCGGGCGGCGTCGCCGGTGGCCTGCTGGGAGAACACGATGATCTGGCGGCCGATCCCGCCCGCGGTGCCGGTGGAGATCTCGGCGACGACCGCGCCGATCACGGCCGCGGCGGCGGCCAGCCGCAACGCGGGCATCAGCGACGGCACGGCGGCGGGAAAACGCAAGCGGGTCAGGGTCGCCCACCATCCCGCCGAACAGCTGCGCATCAGCTCCACCGAGGCCGCCGACGGCGCGTGCAGGCCGCGCAGCATGCCGATCGCGACCGGGAAGAACGCCAGGTAGGCGGCGATCACCACGATGCTCATCCACGGCCGCCACGGCTGCCCGCCGATGGCGAGCTTGCCGCCCCACGCGGCCACCAGCGGGGCCAGCGCGATCAGCGGAACGGTTTGCGAGAGCACGACATACGGCAGGATGCCGCGTTCGAGCGGGCCGAACCGCTGCATCGCGACCGCGAGCGCGATGCCGATCACCGTGCCGAGCAGCAGCGCGAGCAGGGCGAGCGTCAGGGTGAATCCGGCGGTGCGCAGCAGCGTCGTGCCGACGGTGCCGGTGCCGTCGGCCTCGCCGAGCACGGTCACCACCGACCACACGTGCGGCAGCGCGGCGTCGCCGGTGCGCGGCAGCACCCGCACTCCGCCGATGCGCACGCCGTCGGCCGGGACGAGCAGCTTCACCAGTTCCCAGATCACCGCGACCGACACGAACGCGGCGACCGCGTAGCCGATGCGCGCCGCGCGGGCCCGGTGCGCCGAGCGGGGCCGCAGCGGCGCGGGCGCGAGCACCGTCACCGGCGGTTCCGGCGCCACCGCGGTCATCCGGCGTCCCTGGTGGCTGTGACCGGCAGGTGCAGCCGGGGCAGCACCTGCTCGCCGTAGGCCTCGAGGGTGGCCGTCTTGGCGTCGTGCTGCAGGTAGACGGCGAACTGGTCGACGCCGAGCCGCTCCAGCTCCCACAGCCGTTCCAGCTGCTCGTCGGGCGTGCCGAGCAGGCAGAACCGGTCGACGATCTCGTCGGGCACGAACTCCGCGTGCGTATTGCCCGCCCGTCCGTGCTCGTTGTAGTCGTAGCCCTGCCTGCCCGCGATGTAGTCGGTGAGCGCGGCCGGGATATCGCCGCCCGCACCGTATCTCGCGACGATGTCGGCGACGTGGTTGCCGACCATGCCGCCGAACCAGCGACACTGCTCCCTGGCGTGGTCGAGCCCGGCCGGGGTCCCGTCGGTGACGTAGGCGGGTGCGGCGACGCAGATCGTGACCGAGCGGGGATCGCGGCCGGCGGCCTCGGCGGCGGCGCGCACCTTGGCGATGGTCCACGCGGTGATGTCGGGGTCGGCGAGCTGCAGGATGAAGCCGTCGGCCACCTGACCGGTCAATTCGAGGGCTTTGGGCCCGTACCCTGCCACCCACACCTCCAGCCGGGAGTCCGCGGCCCACGGGAACCGCACCTCGGTGTCGCCGACCCGGGCGGTGCGCCCGTTGGCGAGTTCGCGGATCACCTCTACCGAATTCCGCAGCGTCGCCAGGGTGGTCGGCTTGCCGCCGAGGGTGCGCACCGCCGAATCACCGCGCCCGATGCCGCAGATGGTGCGGTTGCCGAACATCTCGTTGAGCGTGGCGAAGGTCGACGCGGTGACCGTCTGGTCCCTGGTCGCCGGGTTGGTGACCATGGGACCGACGATCACCTTGCGGGTGGCGGCCAGGATCTGGCTGTAGATCACGTACGGCTCCTGCCACAGCAGGTGCGAGTCGAACGTCCAGACATGCGAGAACCCGTGTGTCTCGGCCACTCTGGCCAGCTCGATCACCCGCGACGCGGGTGGGGTGCACTGCAGGACGACACCGATGTCCATGGCACTCTCCGTTCGGATAGGGGTTCTTACAGGAGGTTCTGCGACAGCCCGCGCCGCACGAAACGGCCGTGCCCGGCGCGGCCGTGATAGGCGCCGCCGTCGACGATCACCCGGCCACGGGACAGGACGGTGTCGACGTGGCCGTCGATCTCGAAGCCCTCCCAGGCCGAGTGGTCCATGTTCATGTGATGGGTCTTGCCCAGGCCGATGCTGGTGTGCCCGTTCGGGTCGTAGATCACCACGTCGGCGTCGGCGCCCGGACTGATCACCCCCTTGCGCGGGTACATCCCGAACATCCGGGCCGGCGCGGTGCAGCAGACCTCCAGCCAGCGTTCCAGCGAGATCCGCCCGTCCTTGACGCCCTGGAACAGCAGGTCCATCCGATGCTCGACGCCACCGATCCCGTTGGGGATCTTGCTGAAATCGCCGACGCCGAGTTCCTTCTGGTCCTTCATGCAGAACGGGCAGTGGTCGGTGCTGACCGCGGTGACGTCACCGGTGCGGATGTAGCGCCACAGTTCGTCCTGATGGCCCTCGGCCCGCGACCGCAGCGGGGTCGAGCAGACCCACTTGGCGCCCTCGAAACCCGGTGCGCCCAGCTGTTCTTCGAGCGAGAGGTACAGGTACTGCGGACAGGTCTCGGCGAAGACGTTGCGGCCCGCGTCGCGCGCGGCGACGATCTGTTCCATCGCCTGCTTGGCCGAGACGTGCACCACGTACAGCGGCGCGCCGGTCAGCTGCGCCAGCATGATCGCCCGGTGGGTCGCCTCCTCCTCCATCTCCCACGGCCTGCTGGTCCCGTGGAAGTACGGCGCGGTGTCGCCGCGGGCCAGCGCCTGCTCCACCAGCACGTCGATGGCGATGCCGTTCTCGGCGTGCATCATCAGCAACGCGCCGAGGTCACCCGCGGTCTGCATGGCCCGCAGGATCTGCCCGTCGGTGGAGTAGAAGACGCCCGGATAGGCCATGAACAGCTTGAAGCTGGTGACGCCCTCGGCGACGAGTTCGCTCATCCCCTTGAGGGATTCGTCGTTGACGTCACCGATGATCTGGTGGAAGCCGTAGTCCACGGCGCAGTTGCCCGCCGCCTTCTCGTGCCATTCGGCCAGGGTGTCCTGCACCCGCTGCCCCGGCTTCTGCACCGCGAAATCGACGATGGTGGTGGTGCCGCCCCAGGCCGCGGCCCTCGTGCCGGTCTCGAAGGTGTCGCTGGCCTCGGTGCCGCCGAACGGCAGCTGCATATGGGTGTGGCCGTCGACGCCGCCGGGGATCACGTACTTGCCGGTCGCGTCGATGACGGTGGCGGCGGTGGCGGCCAGATCGGACCCGAGCGCGGTCGAGCCCGGATGCAGCACCGCGACGATGGTCTCGTCCTCGATCAGCACGTCGAGCAGCTGGGACCCGGTGGCGCTCACCACCGTCCCGCCGTGGATGAAGGTGCGCATCACGGCTCCACCAGCGATCCGTAGGCGTCGGGTCTGCGGTCGCGATAGAAGGCCCACCGATCGCGCACCACCTTGATCAGGTCCATGTCGAGATCACGGACGACCAATTCCGGCGCGGTGTCGGAGGCGACCTCGCCGACGAATTTCCCCTCGGGGTCGACGAAATAGCTCGTGCCGTAGAAATCGTCGTCGCCGTATTCGGCTTCGATCCCGACCCGGTTGATCGCGCCGATGTAATACTCGTTGGCCACCGCGGAGGCCGGCTGTTCGAGCTTCCACAGATAACTCGACAGTCCGCGCGAGGTCGCCGACGGGTTGAACACGATTTCCGCGCCCGCGAGTCCGAGCGCCCGCCACCCCTCCGGGAAATGGCGGTCGTAACAGATGTAGACCCCCACCTTGCCGACCGCGGTGTCGAACACCGGCCAGCCCAGATTGCCCGGCCGGAAGTAGAACTTCTCCCAGAATCCGCGCACCTGCGGAATGTGGTGTTTGCGGTATTTGCCCAGGTAACTACCGTCGGCGTCGATCACCGCCGCGGTGTTGTACAGCACGCCCGGCTGCTCTTGCTCGTACACCGGCAGCACCATCACCAGATTCAGTTCGGCGGCCAGGGCGGCGAACCGCTCGGTCGTCGGGCCGGGCACCGATTCGGCGTAGTCGTAGAACTTCGGGTCCTGCTGCTGGCAGAAATACGGTCCGTAGAACAACTCCTGGAAGCAGATCACCTGCGCGCCCTGCGCCGCCGCCTGCCGGGCGTAGTCCTCGTGGGCCTTGATCATGGATTCTTTGTCGCCGGTCCAGGTGGTCTGGACCAGGGCCGCTCTGACGATTCCCATGCTTTGTTATATTGCCCCCTCCGACGATCGCATTGTGTTACATCTGCGCGGAAACAGTTTCGTTGTCGTAAAACCTGGCGGTGTACCGGGGATAGGGTTTGTTACGGCCGCAGAATGGGGCCATGACCGACGTCTCGCCGACCGTGCTGCCCGCGGACTTCGCCGGGGACCTCGACGAGCGCAGCGCCGCCGGGATCGCCGCCGCCGTCGGCCGCCGGATCCGTTCCGGCGCACTGGCTCCCGGGACCCGGCTGCCGACCGTGCGCGAGGTCGCGCGGGAGCTGCGGGTCTCCCCCGCCACCGTCAATCAGGCGTGGCGAGCGCTGGCGGCCACCGGCGCGATCATCGCCAGGGGGCGGGCGGGCACCTTCGTCGGAGAGCTGCCCGCGGAGCCCGCCGGGCGCTACCAGCGGCTGCATTCGCCCTCCGACAACGCCTTTCGCGTCGATCTGTCCCGCGGCACCCCCGATCCGGCGCTGCTGCCCGACCTGGCCGCCGCGCTGCACGCCCTGTCCCGCGACACCGCGCCGGGCGATCTGTCGGCGCACTATCTCGGTGAGGCGGTGCTGCCCGCCCTCGCCGCGACGCTGCGGGCCGACTGGCCGTGGCCCTGCGAGCGGCTGGCCGTACTCGACGGCGCGCTCGACGCGGTCGACCGGCTGCTCGCCGCGCATGTCCGCTTCGGCGACCCGGTCATCGTGGAAGACCCCTGCTTTCCGCCGTTCCTCGATCTGCTGACCCGCCTCGGCGCCCGGCCGATCGCCGTGCGCCTCGACGAATCCGGTTTCCGCCCCGAGGAATTCGCGCGCGCCTTCGACGGCCCCGCGCCCAGGGCGGTGATCCTGCAACCACGCGCGCACAACCCCACCGGCGCCTCGCTCGACGCCGCCCGGGTCCGCGCGCTCGCGGCGCTGCTGGCCCCGCACCCCGCCCTGATCATCGAGGACGACCACTCCGCCGGCATCGCGACCAGTCCGCTGCGCTCGCTCGCCGCCCGCTTCCCCGACCGCGGCGTCTACATCCGCTCGTACTCCAAATCCCATGGCGCCGACCTGCGCCTCGCCGTGGCGGGCGGCCCCGCGGCGCTGCTTGACCCGGTGGTCGAGCGCCGCATGCTCGGCCCCGGTTGGTCCAGCCGCCTGCTCCAGCGCGTGCTGCTCACCATGCTGCACGACGCGGACGCCCGCGCCACCGTCACCCGCGCCCGCCGCGAGTACCGGCGCCGCGCCACCGCCCTGCGCCGCGCCCTGGCCGCCCACGGCGTCACCGTCACGCCCGGCGACGGCATCAACCTCTGGCTCCCCGTCCACGACGAGAACGCCGCCATGATCAGCCTCGCCGCCGCCGGCATCAAAGCCGCGCCCGGCGGCCCCTTCGAGGTCACCGCCCGCCCACCCACCGACCACCTCCGCCTCACCCTCGGCGCCCTGTCGTCCGCCGCCGATCTCCCCTGGCTGGCCGCCGAACTCGCCGCCGCCTCCACGGCCACCCCCACCTACCGCCGCATCCGCCGACCCTGACCACCCGACCGCGCCGAGCGAGTTCGGTGGTCCGCTCCCACAGCACGGCCGCGACTGGCAGGATGCGCGGTACATCGTCCGGCAGCACCCCATTCCGAGGAGACACCGTCCAGGTGAGCAGTCATTCGCAGGACCGTTCCGTCGTCGGCACCACCCGGCGAGCCGCCTTCGGCCTCGGCGCCGTCGTGGCAGCAGTGGTGGCGATCGCCCCCGTCGCCCAGGCCGTGCCCGCCCATCAGGGTTTCGTCCCCGGCTGCGCCCTGCTGGCCGCGCCCGGCGCGCCGAACGGCAAACAGTGGACCGCCGAACCCGCCCTCACGATCGACCCGGCGGCCGCCTACACCGCGACGCTCGACACCACCTGCGGCACCATCTCGATCGCACTCGACGCCGCCGCGGCGCCGCGCACGGTGAACTCCTTCGCGTTCCTGGCGAACGAGGGCTACTTCGACCACACCCGCTGTCACCGGCTGACCACCCAGGGCATCTACGTCCTGCAGTGCGGCGATCCCACCGCGACCGGCATGGGCGGCCCCGGCTACAAGTTCGGCGACGAGAACCTGGCCGGCGCGGTCTACCCGGCGGGCACCGTGGCCATGGCCAACGCGGGGCCCGGCACCAACGGCAGCCAGTTCTTCCTGGTCTACCGCGACACCCAGCTGCCGCCGAACTACACCCCGTTCGGCCGGATCACCGCGGGGATGGACGCGCTGAACACCATCGCGAACGCCGGCGTCGCCGGTGGCGGGGCCGACGGCACCCCGGTGGCCGATGTGGTGTTCAACGCGGTGACCACCGCACAGGGCTGATCAACGACCGAGGGCCGCGTCTCCGGGAGTGGGAGACGCGGCCCTCGTCGGACGGCTGTGATCAGCCGGCGCTGATCGAGCTGAACAGGTTCTGAATGGTCTGCAGGATGATCTCGGTCAGCAGATCAGCGGCGGAACCGGCCATGACAACACTCCTCGTTTACGGGTCCTCATCAGGTGTAACGAACATCTGAAGCGTGCCCTATCCACTCTGTGTCGCGTGGCGTTTTCGTGAAAAAAACTCACACTGTCCCGGTACGCGGGAAGGCCGCGCTCCCGAGGGAACGCGGCCTTCCGCTGATCGGCCCTACAGGTACTGACCGGTGTTCGACTCGGTGTCGATCGCGCGGCTGGCCGAGGCGTTCTTGCCGGTGACCAGCGTACGGATGTAGACGATCCGCTCGCCCTTCTTGCCCGAGATCCGAGCCCAGTCGTCCGGGTTGGTCGTGTTGGGCAGGTCCTCGTTCTCGGCGAACTCGTCGACGATCGAGTCGAAGAGGTGCTGAATCCGCAGACCCGGGTTGCCGGTGTCGAGCACGGCCTTGATCGCGTACTTCTTCGCCCGGTCGACGATGTTCTGGATCATCGCGCCCGAGTTGAAGTCCTTGAAGTACAGGACCTCCTTGTCACCGTTGGCGTAGGTGACCTCCAGGAACCGGTTGTCGTCGCTCTCGGCGTACATCCGCTCGACGACCTTCTCGATCATCGCCTCCACGCACGCGGCCTTGTCGCCGTCGAACTCGCGCAGATCGCTCTCGTGCAGCGGCAGCGTCTCGGTGAGGTACTTGGAGAAGATGTCCTGCGCCGACTCCGCGTCCGGCCGCTCGATCTTGATCTTCACGTCCAGGCGGCCCGGCCGCAGGATCGCGGGGTCGATCATGTCCTCGCGGTTGGACGCGCCGATCACGATGACGTTCTCGAGACCCTCGACACCGTCGATCTCCGAGAGCAGCTGCGGCACCACGGTGGTCTCCACATCGGAGGAGACACCCGAACCACGGGTCCGGAAGATCGAGTCCATCTCGTCGAAGAACACGATCACCGGGGTGCCCTCGGAGGCCTTCTCCCGCGCCCGCTGGAAGATGATCCGGATGTGGCGCTCGGTCTCACCGACGAACTTGTTGAGCAGCTCGGGGCCCTTGATGTTGAGGAAGAAGGACTTGGCCTCCTTGGCGTCCTCACCACGGGCTTCGGCGATCTTCTTGGCGAGCGAGTTGGCAACGGCCTTGGCGATCAACGTCTTACCGCACCCGGGCGGACCGTAGAGCAGCACACCCTTGGGCGGGCGCAGCGCGTACTCACGGAACAGATCCTTGTGCAGGAAGGGCAGTTCCACCGCGTCGCGGATCTGCTCGATCTGCCTGCCGAGGCCACCGATGTCGGTGTAGTCGACGTCGGGAACCTCTTCCAGCACAAGGTCTTCGACCTCGGCTTTGGGCACCCGCTCGAAGGCGAAGCCGGCCTTGGTGTCGACCAGCAGCGAATCACCGGGGCGCAGTTTGCGAATCGGGGAATCCGGGTCGTCGACGTCGTCGTACTCGGCGATCTTGGACAGCGGGCCGGACAGCCAGACCACGCGCTCCTCGTCGGCGTGGCCGACCACCAGGGCCCGCCTGCCGTCGTCGAGAATCTCGCGCAGCGTGCCGATTTCGCCGATGGCGTCGAAGTTCCCGGCCTCCACGACCGTGAGCGCTTCGTTGAGGCGCACGGTCTGGCCGTATTCGAGCGTCGCGACGTCGATGTTGGGCGAGCAGGTGAGGCGCATCTTGCGACCGGAGGTGAAGACGTCGACCGTCTGATCCTCGTAGGTGTGGATGACGATGCCGTAGCCGCTCGGCGGCTGACCCAGGCGATCGACTTCCTCACGCAGGGCGATCAGTTGCTGGCGCGCTTCCTTGAGCGTGTCCATCAACTTGCCGTTGCGGATGGTCAGCGAATCGATCCGTGCTTCCAATTCGCGTGCGCGATCCGGCGAGTCGGCGAGTTGTCTGCGAAGAGCAGCCGCCTCGGCGCGTACCGCCTCGAGCTCTCGCCAGGCCGCCGAATCCGAATTCTCGTTGGGGCTCATGATGCTGCTCCTCCCAGTCCCGGTCTTTCAACGCTACCGGGCGCGGTCCGTTCTCGCTTTCCGACATGGTTTCGTCGTGATCACATCTTGTACGGCAGGTACGACATCGGCCGCCGAATTCTGCGTGTTAGGCTCCCCTAACACTCCGATCCCGGGCAGCAGGCGAGTGCCCTCGCCCATCGAGCCGAAAGGTTGCCGAGCATGCTCCTTCCTACCCGCACGATCCGTGTCACCGTCGCTACCGCCGCTGCGGCGCTCGCCGTCACCGTCGGACTGACCGGTTGCGGCGGCTCCGACGATTCCTCGACGAAGGCCACCAGCAGCAGTACCAGTATCGCGGCCGCTCCGTCCAGCATTTCGGCAACTCCGTCCGGTGACAACGCCGCCGCCCCCACCGCCGATTCCCTGAAGGCGACGCTGATCAAGTTCTCGGATCCGGCGCTGTCCACCGACGAGAAGGCGAAGCTGATCGTCAACGGCGACGCGCGCAAGTCCAACATCGACCAGATGAACGGCATGCTCGCCGGCTACACCCTCACCTTCGCCGTCGACAACGTCGTGACCAGCGGAAACACCGCGACCGCCGATGTGACCATCACCTCGCCGCACGGCACGGCCCCGGCCTTCCCGGTCACCTGGGAGCAGGTCGACGGCACCTGGAAGATCTCCGACGCCAGCGGCTGCCTGCTGCTCGGCTTCGCCCAGGCCCCCTGCACGCCCGCCTGACGCCCGTCACGGCCCCGCGCTGTCCGGGTATCCAGCCGGGGCCGTTCGCTCGCTGTGAACTGCACAGAGAACCCGCGGTAGCCGGTTCCCGGTGACCTCCGTCCCTAGCGTGTCGCGAGACATGACCGTGTGGGCGAAGGGCTGGATGCGATGCCGGGTACGCGAGAGAAGCTGGAACGACTGCGGGAGTCGCTGGCGCAGGCCGCCGAACCCGCGGGCGCGGGCGGGGTCGCCAAGCGCGCCGCCAAGGGCATCCCGAGCGTCCGCGAACGGGTGCGTTCGCTGCTGGACCCCGGCAGCTTCCTCGAGATCGGCGCGCTGGCCCGCCAGCCGGGCAACCCGAACGCCCTCTACGGCGACGGGGTGGTCACCGGGCGCGGCCTGATCGACGGCAGGCCGGTGGTGGTCGTCGCCCACGATCAGACCGTGTACGGCGGCACGGCGGGCGAGGTGTTCGGCCGCAAGGTCGAGAACGCGCTGCGGTTCGCCTTCGACAAGGCCTGCCCGGTGGTCGCGATCAACGACTCCGGCGGCGCGCGGATCCAGGACGCGGTCGCCTCGCTGGCCTGGTTCGCCAAGATGAGCAGGCGCCAGGAGCGGCTGTCGGGGTTCGTGCCGCAGGTGTCGATCATGCTCGGCAAGTGCGCGGCGGGCGCGGTCTACGGGCCGGTCAACACCGATGTGCTCGTCGCCACCGAGAACTCCTACATGTTCGTCACCGGGCCCGAGGTGATCAAGGCGGTCACCGGCGAGGACGTCAGCATGGAGGAGCTCGGCGGCGCGCACAACCAGGTCCGCAACGGCACGATCCATCACGTCAGCGCCACCGAGCAGGAGGCCTTCGCCTGGGCCAGAGCGTATTTGAGCTTCCTGCCGTCGAGCTGCCTGGAGCAGCCGCCGATCGTCAATCCCGGGCTGGAGCCCGAGACCACCGTCAGCGACCGGGAACTCGACGCGATCATCCCCGACTCGGATCGCGAAGGCTACGACATGCACGAGATCCTGCTGCGGATCTTCGACGACGGCGACTTCCACGAGATCCGTTCGGGCACCGCCCAGAACCTGATCACCGGCTTCGCCAGGGTCGACGGCAGGCCGATCGGGGTCGTCGCCAATCAGCCGCTCGTCCTCGGCGGGGCGATCGACGCCAGATGCTCCGACAAGGCGACCCATTTCATCCGCCTGTGCAACGCGTTCGGGCTACCGTTGGTGTTCGTCGCCGACACGCCCGGCGTGCTGCCCGGCGTCGAGGAGGAACGCAACGGGGTGATCGTGCGTGGCGGGCGGGTCTTCCGCGCCATCATCGAGGCGACGGTGCCGATCGTCAATCTCGTCGTGCGCAAATCCTATGGCGGCGCCTACGGATTCATGGCCTGCAAGCAGATCGGCGCCGATGTCAGCTTCGCCTGGCCGACCGCGCGCATCGCGGTGATCGGCGCCGAGAGCGCGGTCGACCTGATCGGCCGCAAGCAACTCCAGCAGGTCCCCGAGGAGCAGCGCGCGACCGTCCGCGACGCCATGATCGACCACTACAACGCCACCGTCGCCACCCCGTGGGTGGCTGCCGAACGGGGCTATATCGACGCGGTCATCGAGCCGTCGCAGACCCGCCTCGAGATCCGGCACGCGCTGCGTCTGCTCCGGGAGAAGGAGCAGTCCGCGGAACCGAATCCGCGCAAGCACAGCCTGTTCCCGGTCTGAACCGCTCAGTCCGGCAGCCGCCGGACGTAGAGCTGCTGCGCGGCGCGGGCGACGAGGGTGCCGTTCGCGTCGACGATCTCGGCACTGTGCTCGGTGATCGATTTCGCGCCCGCCGCGGTCGCCTCGCGGATCTCGGCGACCTGGTCGCGCGAGAGCCCCATGGTGGCGGTGACGGTGCCGCGGCCGGGACGGAGGAATTCGATGGACCCGGTGATGTTCCAGATCCGGTAGCCGCGCCCGAGCTGGCCGTAGGCCATGATCGCGAAGAACGGGTCGGTCATCGAGTACAGGGTGCCGCCGAACGCGGCCCGGTTCGGGCTGTTGCGGTTCCACGGCCGGACCCGATAGTCGACGCGGACCGACGTCCAGTCGGCGGCAATGTGTTTCACCCGCACCCCGCCGAACAGGTAGGGCGGGAAGACGTTGAACACCGCGCGATACAGACGCGGGGAATCGCCGGGATACAGCATCCCGGCGGACGGGTCCTTCGTCGCGTACGGTTCGGTACTCGGCATGGGTTCCCTCCCTGACCCGGCCGCCGGGCCGGGTTCCGTGCCGCTCCCCGGGGAGCGGCTCACGATGTGGGCACGCGCGCGCCCACCTCGAAAGCTGCCCCGGATCCGGGGAGCCGAAACCTCGTCAGCCCTTCGACGGCCGCCGCTGCGGCTTGGGGGTGACCGTACCCTCGGCGAGGCGGCGCGCGCTCACCAGGAAGGCGGTGTGCCCCTGCATGCGGTGCTCGGGCCGCACGGCCAGTCCGACGACGTGCCAGCCACGCACCATCGACTCCCACGAGCGCGGTTCGGTCCAGCACTCCTGCTCGCGCAGCGCCTCGACGACCTTCGACAGCTGGGTCACCGTGGCGACGTAGACGACCAGCACACCGCCGGGGACCAGCGCCTTGGACACCGCGGGCAGCGCGTCCCAGGGGGCGAGCATGTCCAGGACCACCCGGTCGACCTGCTCACCTTCGTACTGGGCGACGTCGGCGACGGTCAGCGACCAGTTCGCCGGGCGCTCGCCGAAGAAGGTCTCGACATTGCGGATGGCGTGCTCGGCGTGATCGTCGCGGATCTCGTAGGAGATCACCTCGCCCTCGGGGCCGACCGCGCGCAGCAGCGAGCAGGTCAGCGCGCCGGAGCCGGCCCCCGCCTCGAGCACCCGCGCGCCGGGGAACACATCGCCCTCGTGGACGATCTGCGCCGCGTCCTTCGGGTAGATGACGGCCGCGCCGCGCGGCATCGACAGCACGTAGTCGACCAGCAGGGGGCGCAACGCCAGGTAGGGGGTGCCGTTGGTGGACTTCACGACGGTGCCCTCGTCGGTCCCGATGAGGTCGTCGTGCTTGATGCCGCCGCGGTGGGTGTGGAACTCCTTCCCCTCCTCCAGCACCACCGTGTAGAGGCGCCCCTTGGCATCGGTCAGCTGCACCCGGTCCCCGATGGTGAATGGACCGGTCCGTCTGGCCGTCATGTATCTCCGTTCTTCGAGTGAAGCCTCCAGCCTGCCAGGTCGGCGCGATCACCCACCGAACGGGGTGACACCGGGCGCTACTTCGCGGCCGCCAGCACCCGCTGCTGGTCACGGGCACCGGTGTGCGCGGCGTCCTGGGTCTTCGCCCAGACCTCGGCGACGTGGCGTCCGCTGGTCACCAGACAGACCCAGGCATCGGCGTGCTCCCCGCCGTCGGTCAGACGGTGCTGCCCTTGGTGGCCAGCGCGCCGACTCCCACCGTGCGGTACAGCGTCACCGCGGCCTGCTGGTCCTCGGCGAACAGCAGCGCGGCATGCTGCCGGTAGGCCCCGCGGCCGCTGCCGCTGTCACCGATCGACAACGCGAAGATCCCGTCCGGGTCGTACGGCAGCCGGGCGAGCTCGGCCTCGGGTGTCGCGGTGAACGAATCCAGCAGTGGCCGTTGCCGTTCCAGCGCCCGCGTGATGGTCGCCGCGTGCTCGGGCTGCGCACCGCCCATCACCCTGGTGAAAGCGCAGGACACCGTGGACGGGCCACTCACTGTCGGTCAGGGTGTTGCCACCGTTGGATCGCTCGCTGACGAAGCCCGCCAGCAACCCGTTGTCGTCGGCGACCTCGGCGATCGCATTGTGGTGCCCGGCGGAGATCTTCAACCGCGCCGAGGTGAGGACGTCGGAGCTACCGTGGCGCAGGTAGCGCGGGTCGATGTCGGTGGGTGCCGATACCCTGCGAAGTATGTCAGTGCCCGTGTCCGCGTCCCTCGCCGACGACACCGCCGACGGTCCGGCCCAGCGGTCGCGGCCGGCGCTGTCGCCTTCGCGGGCAAGCGATTTCAAGCAGTGCCCGCTCAAGTACCGGTTGCGGGCGATCGATCGGGTGCCGGAGCCGCCGACCCGGGCCGCGGTGCGGGGCACGGTGGTGCACGCGGTGCTCGAGGATTTGTTCGGGCTGCCCGCCGCCGAGCGGCACCCGGAGCGCGCGGCCGAGCTGGTGCCCGGCGCCTGGGATCGGGTGCGGGCCGACCGGGACGGGATCGACGAACTGGTCGCCGAGGGCGGACCCGAGGCGCTGTTCGCGGAGGTGCGGCGGCTGGTCGAGAGCTACTACGAGCTCGAGGATCCGACCCGGTTCGAGCCGGACTCGCGGGAGGAGCGGGTGGAGGTCGAGCTGGCCGGTGACATTCCGCTGCGCGGGTTCGTCGACCGGATCGACATCGCGCCCAACGGCCTGCTGCGGGTGGTCGACTACAAGACCGGGCGCGCCCCCGGCCCGCTGCACGAGGCCAGGGCGCTGTTCCAGCTCAAGTTCTACGCGCTGATGATCCTGCGCACCCGCGATATCGTGCCCGCCCAGCTGCGGCTGATCTACCTGGCCGACAAGGTGCTGCTCACCTACTCCCCCGACCGCGACGAGCTGGACCGCTTCGAACGGATCCTGACCGCGCTGTGGCAGGCGATCCTGGAGGCGGGCCGCACCGGCGATTTCCCGCCCAGCCGCTCCGCGATGTGCCGGTTCTGCGACTTCCAGCACCTCTGCCCGGAGTTCGGTGGCACCCCGCCGCCGTATCCGGGCTGGCCGCGGCAAGCGCCGGTCGAGCTGGGACTGCCCGACGCGCGCCCCGCCGAGGACGTCTGAGCCGTCGCCAGTCCGGCGACGGCCCGCGTCACCCTCACACCGCGAAGTCGCGGAACAGCAGCACCGACAGTCCGAGCCCGACCGCCAGGTTCACCACGACCGCCGAGCCGAAGACCGCGATCGGCCGCCAGCCCGCCTCGCGCAGTCCGCGCAGCGAGAACTCCAGGCCGATGGAGACGAAGGCGAGGATCAGGAACCAGGTGCGCAGGTCGTTGATGATCGCGATGTGCGCCGCACCGGTCTTCTTGTCGACCGACTGCAGGTACAGGGTGCCGATGATCGAGGCGGCGAGGAAGCCGAGCACGAACTTCGGGAACCTGGACCAGAATTCGCCGATGCTCGGCCGGGCCGCGCCCGGCGTGCGGTCGACCCGGAACGCGAACCAGGCGGTCAGCGCAATGGCGACGAGGCCGATCAGCGCGTTCTGCGTGGTCTTGACGATCGTGGCGATCTTCAGCGCGTCCTCCCCGGCGAGCGCGCCCGCCGCGGCCACCGCGGCGGTGGTGTCGATATTGCCGCCGATCCAGGCGCCCGCCACCGCGTCCGACAGGCCGAAGGCGTCGGCCAGCCAGGGCAGCAGGAAGATCGAGGGCAGCGCGAAGATGATCACCAGCGAGGCCGCGTAGGCGATCTGCTCGCGCCGCGCCTGCACCGCCCCGGCCGCCGCGATCGCGGCGCTCACCCCGCAGATCGACACCGCCGAGGACAGCAGCGCCCGCAGCTTGTCGTCGAGGCCGAGCTTGCCGCCGAACCACCAGGTGAAGCCGAACACGATGGTGATCAGCGCCAGCGCCTGGACGATCGACGGCGCGGCCGCCGTCACCAGGATCTTCAGGTTGATCGACGCGCCGAGCAGCACCACACCGGTCTTGATGAAGAACTCGGTCCGGAACCCGGCCGAAAGCCGTTCCCGCAGGCCGAGTTTGCCCAGCACCACATTGCCGAGCAGACCGATCGCGATCGCGTACACCGGGTATTCGACCGACTTGGCGATCCGCGTGAACGGCGTGTCGGCCGCCCACTGCGGCACCTGGGTGTCGAAGAACCGGGTCAGCGCGCCGAGCGCGAGCACGAGCAGGATCCCGGCCGCGATGTCGGTGCTCGTGGGACGCGGGTTGGCCTGCAGCGCGGCGGTCTCCGTCGTGGTCTTCGGCTCGCTCGTCACGGCACCAGCCACGCGGGGATCGCCCCGGCCAGGACGAGACCGATCAGAGCGAGACCGACGACCGTGGCCAGCCAGTCCTCGTTCCACCTGAATGCGCTACCCGGCCGCGGCTCGGGTTGTGTCTGGGACACGGTGACTCCTTGTGTTCCTCATCGAGAAACCGCAAGGTAGCAACGCCCGCCCCCGGCACACACCGATTGCGCTCACCCTGAACCGATCTCGCGCCGCGCCGCACGCACGGCCGGAGACGCGAAACGGCCCGGCGAACTGAGTACGCTCGCCGGGCCGTTCGGGACGAATCGGTCAGAACGCGCGGCAGGACCGGATGTCGGTGGCGAGGATGGCCTTGGCGCCGAGATCGGCGAGGCGGTCCATCAGGTCGTTGCCCTGCTTGCGCGGGACCAGGGCGCGCACCGCGACCCAGTCGGGGTCGGTGAGCGGGGAGACCGTCGGCGACTCCAGGCCCGGGGTGATGGCGACGGCCTCGTCGAGCAGCGACTTGGGGCAGTCGTAGTCCAGCATCAGGTACTGCTGGGCGAACACCACACCCTGGATGCGCGCGATGAGCTGGTTGCGGGCCCGGTCGTCCTGGTCGGAGCCGGTGCGCTCGATCAGCACGCCCTCGGAATCGCAGAGCGAGTCACCGAAGGCGACCAGGTTGTGCTGACGCAGGGTGCGGCCGGAGCCGACGACATCGGCGATCGCGTCGGCCACACCCAGCTGGATCGAGATCTCGACGGCGCCGTCGAGGCGGATGACCTCGGCCTCGATGCCGAAGCGGGCCAGGTCGGCGCGGACCAGGTTCGGGTACGAGGTGGCGATGCGCTTGCCCGCCAGATCCTCGACCTTCCAGTCCTCACCGGCCGGCGCGGCGTAGCGGAACGAGGAACGGCCGAAGCCGAGCGAGAGCCGCTCGCTGACCGGCGACCCGGAATCCAGGGCCAGGTCGCGGCCGGTGATGCCGAGGTCGAGCTCACCGGAGCCGACGTAGATGGCGATGTCCTTGGGCCGCAGGAAGAAGAATTCGACCTGGTTGGCGGGGTCGAGGACGGTCAGCTCACGGGAGTCGGTGCGTTTGCGGTAACCGGCCTCGCTCAGGATCGAGACGGCGGATTCCGACAGCGAGCCCTTGTTGGGAACTGCGACGCGCAACATGGGAAGGGGTCCTTTCGGGGAGCGGAAGTGGAGGTGTCGACCGGGACGGTTCAGCCGTCACAGATGTCGGTACACGTCCTCGAGCTTCAGCCCGCGACCCACCATCATCACCTGGACCCAGTACAGCAGCTGGGAGATCTCCTCGGCGAGCGCTTCGTCGCTCTCGTGCTCGGCGGCCAGCCAGATCTCACCGGCTTCCTCGAGCACCTTCTTACCCTGGAAATGAACGCCTGCGTCCAGCGCGGCCACGGTGCCCGACCCCTCGGGACGGGTCTGGGCACGATCCTGCAGCTCGGCGAACAGGGATTCGAAGTTCTTCACGATGAGTGATTGTTTCACACCGTGTACACCGGTTTTCCCGCGCACCGTGGCCACCGGCGGCCACGGTGCGCGGGTCACCGTCAGGACGGGTCGGCCAGCAGTTCGCGCAGGTCGGCGACCGCGGTGCGCAGGTGGTCGGCGAAGGCGTACATCTGGTCGGCCACCGACTTGGGGGTGGCCAGGTAGATGTTCCAGCGGTCCGGCAGCAGCACGTAGGCGATGCCGATGCAGGTGGGGCTGGTGGAGCCGAAACCGAAGTAGCGGATGTGCACCGACGGTGCCGAGCTGGTGCTCAGGTAGTCGTCGCGCATGATCGTCCAGCCGGGGCTGTCGAACAGCGCGATCCGCTCGTCGGCGACACCCAGCTCCGCGCCGCGGCGGCGCTGGATCCACTGCAGCTCCCACAGGTGCTGCTCGGGCGCCTGACCGGCCTGGCACTCCTTGGCCCGGCCGACGTGCGCGGACGCCGCCGTGCGGGCCGCGGCCAGCTTGTCCGCGCGGTCGGCGGAGTCGTCGACCATCGCGTCGACGAAGGCCACCATCTCCGGGGTCACCACGCGCATGGCCTCGGTGCGGCCGTTGCGGAACTGCCGGGTCGCGATGGACTCGTAGGTGGCGCCGGTCAGGCCCTTGCTGCGCCGGTGGGCGAGCTGGTAGGCCAGCTGGGCGAACGCGTCGGGCGAGATGCCGAGTTGCTTGGCCGCGCCGGTGCCGAAGTCGTCGAACGAGACCAGCGCGGTCGCGGTGTCGGCGGCGAAGCGGGCGAAGTCGGCGCCCGCCGCCGCGATGTCGGCGCGGGCGGCCGAATCGAGGACGAACTCGATCGGCTCGACCTGGGGCAGCCCCTGGGCCCGCGCGCCGCTGGTGGCGGCGTGGTCGGACGCGGTCCGTTCGAGCAGCGCGTCGACGAACGACAGCACGGTGGTGCCGTCGAGACCGCAGTGCTCGATGTTGATGCCGGCCTGGCCGTCGGCGAAGACGATGAACGACACCGACTTGTCGAAGTACCGGTTGGCGCTGTCACCGTGCAGCAGCTGATCGCAGGCGTGCAGTTCGTCGCGGGGCGTGAAGTCCTCCAGGCAGACCGCGAACAGCGCCGTCTCGACCTCGTCGAACGCCGCGACATTGGCCGCCTCGGCGCGCAGGGTGGCCCGGCTGCGCGCCCACTCCGCCCTGGCCTTGGTGGTCAGGTGCCCGATCGAGGTGTCGGTGGCCGCGGGCTTGGTGCCGCCCTTGATGACCGCGCGCAGCCCGTCGACCACGTCCTCGAACGCGTACGGCGCGCCGTCGGCACCGATCACGTCCATCCGGAAGATGTTGCCGCGGTAGAAGACCACGATGTGGCGCGCGTCCGAGGGACCCGGCCATTCCGGGCTGTAGGGCTTGCGCACGGTGTCCTGCTCCTCGCCCGGGATCCGGGTCTCGGAGAACAGGTACTCGTTCTGCCACATCGACAGCTGCTGCCCGCGCTGGGTGACCGGCGGGATCCGCTCGGCGTCCAGCGCCAGCTTGTAGTCCACGGCGGCGCCGATGATCGCGGCGGCCCGCTCGGCCTGGCCCGCCACGGTGGAGGCGGCCAGCGGCGTGTCGTCGCGGAACAGGAAGACGAAGTTGGCGTTCAGCGCGATCCGGTCGCGGCGGCCCAGGTACCGCGAGGGCCAGAACTCGTCGAGCCAGCTGCCGACCCCCGGTGTGGCGTCGTACTCGGCGAGCGCGGCGTGCAGGGTCCGCCCTGCCCCACCGGGCCGCAGCAGTTCGGCGACTGCGGCCTCGGTGGTGGCGAGTTCCTCGGCGCCGAGCAGCGGCTGACACCACTGCAGGAACCGCGCGCAACTGTCGTCCAGTGTCGGCAGCGGAACCCGGGGCAGGCTGTCTTCGGCGGCGAACGTCGGTTGGTTCAATCCAGATCCTCAGGTCTCGATGGGATGCGGGCGGGACACGAACAGGTTGGCGTAGAGCCAGCCTTCGGCTTCGTGGTCGGTGGTGTCGATTCCCTTGGCCGCCAACGCTTCCAGCACCTGTGCACGTTCCTGGGCCGAAGCGAAGCGCCGCTGCTGGAACATACCGGGACGCTGCTCGCTGCGATAGCCGAGCGCGGCGAGTTCCGCGGCGATGGGGCCGAAATCGAACATCCGCAACACGAAATGCGCCATCCACGGCCGCTTGCGGGGATCCGCCTGGGCGACCCTGGAGAGGGTTTTCTCGGTGATGTAGCCGACGCATCCGGTGGAGATCACCAGATCGGCGGAGGCGAGCACACGCCGCTGGGCCTCGGTCGGCTCGGTGGCCTCGAGGTCGGCGTGCACGTAGTCGTGCAGGAATCCGGCGGCGTGGGCGTAGGTCAGCGCCGGGCGTGCGGCGTCCATCCCGACGAAGCGTACGTCGGGCATCAGGTCGGCGCGTAACCGCTCCCGGTCCGCCGCGATCAGCCCGACCTTGTCGGTCTCGGCGTGGTCGCGATAGTGCCCGGCCAGCTCCTCGACCGTCGTGCCGGTCCGCAGCAGCGCCGCGTTCACCCCGTAGGAGCAGCCCAGGTCGAGCACCGTCGGGATCCGGTCCGGCCGCGCCGCCCGCAGCTGGCGCAACTGCTCCTGGAAATGCGGCTTGGCCAGCTCCGGGATCCGGTAGTCCAGCTCGTTCATCCGCGCGAAGTAAGCACGCGGATCGGGACTTTCGTAGATGTCGTCGAAGGATGCTTTGCCGGTGGTGTGCAACGGAACGGACATGGGCGGTTCCTCTCAGTCGAGCAGTCGGTCACCTCGGACGGCGTCGGCCGCGGCGGCCACATGGTCGGGCAGGACACGGCCGAACAGCTGCCTGGTGCGTTCGACAGTGCCGATCACCCCGGGCCGGTCCGTGTAGGCGAAGATCGCCGAATGTCGTTGTCCCGCACCGGCCACCTCGGTGACCCGGTGGAGCGAGAAGCGGCCCTTGAACAGCTGCAGATCGCCGGGGCGCAGTTCCAGGGCGCGGATGAACCGTTCGCCCTCGCCGGTGAGTACGGCGCGCACGTCGTCGAGATGCTCGGCGTGCGGATCGCGGATATTGGGGCAGTACTCGAAGACACCGCCGGCTTCGGGGCGGCGGGTCAGCATGCTGACGGTGAACTCGTTGGTGTCGAAATGCCAGGGGTGCGACATGCCCGGCTCGACCACGTTCAGGCACAGACCGGCCAGCGGGTCGGCGAATTCGTGCAGTTCGTCGAGTTCGAAACAGTCGGCGACGAAACGCTGGAAGATCGGGTCGGTGTAGAGGCGCTGGATCAGCGCGTCGGCGGGAATGCGGTCGCGGGCGACGAAGGCGTTGCCGCGGTCGAGCACGATCCGGGCGGGGTGGTCGGCGGGCAGATCGGTGTCGAGCGGGATGTTGTAGGCGTTGACCCGCTCCACCTTGTAGTGGGCGTGCGGGGCGATCCGCTCCCCCTCCGCGCGCAGCGTGTCCCACAGCTCCGGGCGGAGGAACTCGCGCAGGACGGTACAGCCGTCCTGCGCCAGTTCCGCGCGGGCGGCCTCGACCGCGGCGCGCCGGCCCGGACCACCGAGATCGGTGAGCGGATACCGTGCGATGTCGACGATTTCGTCAAGCCCCCGCGTCCCTGTCATGACTTCAGTTTGCGGTAACTTTCGCCGACACGCCCAGGGTTTCGGCAAATCCGGCCTATCCCGGGCAGATCACAGCGTCATGAAATCAACTGTGCGACAACAGTTTTCGAACAATCTCTGTCGATACCGGAATTATCACGGTAGGCTATTCGCCCTATCTCGCTGCGCTGCCGAAATGTTCGTCGCGCACCGCGAGCGCGGCCCCCAGATCAGCGGCCGACAAACCCACCAGTGACTCCCGGAATACCCGCCCCGGCGCCTCGGGAACCGCGATTTCGCACGGGATCACGATCAGGCCGCACCCGGCGCCCTGTGCCGCGAGTGCGCCGGTGGGCGAATCCTCGATCGCCACGCAGTCGGCCGGGTCGAGTCCGAGCAGGTCGGCGGCCTTGCGATAGATGGCCGGATCGGGTTTGCCGTGCGCCACCTCGTCACCGCAGACCGAGGTGTCGAAGAAGTCGCGGCCCAGCGTGTCGAGACCGTATTCGGTGAGCGAGCGCTTGGTGTTGGTCACCAGCGCGCAGCGCAGTCCCGCCGCGCGCACCATGGCGAGCGCGTCCTTGGCACCGGGCCGCCACGGGATCGGCCCGAGCATCAGCTCGGTGACCCGCCGTTCGAGGAACTCCCCCGCCTCGGCGAGGACCCGCGGCGTCGCCTCGACGCCGATGCCGTCGAACAGCATGCGCAGCGCGTTCGGGCCGGAGGCGCCGATCAGCGCGTGGCGGATCTCGTCGGTGAGCTCACGGCCGTGTTCGCGAGCCAGTTCGCGCACCGCGATGTCCCACAGCTTCTCCGAGTCGAGCAGCGTGCCGTCCATGTCCCACAGCACCGCGGCCGGTCGCGCGCTCACCTGTTTCTCGCCTCGTTCTCTTCCGCGTCGGATCGGGCCGGCGGACGCCGGGCCGCGTTCAGGGTAGCCGGTGCGGATCAGACACCGGATCCGGCGATCTGCAGGCTGTTGCCGGTGCCGCTCACCTGGATCCAGCGATTCTCCGATGTCACAGTGCCGTTGGTGAGGTGGTAGGTGAGCGAGACGACCGCCCGGTTCTCCCCGTTCGGCGTGATCGAGCCGACAGTCACCGACCGCACCGTCGACCAGAACGAGGAGTACTGGCCGTACCCACCGGTCTGTGCCTGATAGCCGGGGGCCAGCTGCGCCCAGGCGCCGCCGATATTGCCGGGCAGCATGCCGTAGTACCCGGCGATGAACTGGCCGATGCGGTCCGGGCTCGGCGGGCCGAACGGGGTGGTGGTGATCGTGGTGCTGGTCGGGCTCGGCGTGACGGTCGGCTTGCCCGAGGTGCTCGTGCCCGACGGAGCGGACGTGGCGCCGGGGGTCGTCGGACCCGTCTGGGCCGGGCCCGGCGGCGCGGACACGGTGACCGTCTCCTGCTCGGGGACGATGACGACGGTGCTGACCTTGCCGTCGACCACCGTGGTGACGGTGACCGGGTCCAGCGCCTGCTGCGTGGGGTCCGCGCCCCGGTCCCGTGTCACTACGAGCACGACCAGCATCACCGTGAACGCGGCGACGGCGGCGGCGAGCAGCAGGATGGCCCGGCTGTTGTTCGGCCCGTCGGTGCGCGCGGGCGGGGTCGGGCCGACCGGCGGCGGTCCGGACGGGGTCCCGGCCCGTTCGGTGCCGGTGCCCGGCGTGGCGTCCTGTGGCCGGTCCTGTCGCGCGCCTGCCGCCGCTGCCCCACTGTCCGGTCCTGACGGCGCCGCAGGCGAAACGCCCGCCGCTCCCCCCGTTCCCGTGGCGGGCGATCCGCCGGTGATCGCGGACTTCGCCGCCTTCGCCAGCGCCAGTCCGCCGCCGAGCAGACCCGCGGCGCCGGACTTCGCCGTCGTCGGCGTGGCAGGCTGGGGCAGCAACGTCGTGGCCGACTCGCTCAGCGGCAGCACCTTGGTCGCCGTGGCGGGCAGCGCCGGAACCCGGCCCGCCGCGACGTCTTCGAGCGCCTTGCGCGCCTGCGCCATGGTCGGCCGGTCCTCGGCCGACGCGGTCAGCAGCCACATCAGTACCGGACCGAGCGATCCCGCTCGCTTCGGTTCCGGCACCACGCCCCTGGCGACGGCGTGCAGCACCGCGAGCGGGTTGTCGCCCTCGCCGAACGGCGGGGCGCCCTCCACGGCGGCGTACAGGGTCGACCCCAGCGCGAACACGTCGGCGGCGGGCTTCGGGTCGTCGCCGCGGGCGATCTCGGGCGCCAGGTAGGCGGGCGTGCCGGCCAGGAAGCCGGTGGCGGTGACGGTGACGTCGCCGGTGGCGTGCGAGATCCCGAAGTCGGTGAGCTTGACGGTGCCGTCGTCGCCGACGAGCAGGTTGGCCGGCTTCACGTCGCGGTGCATGATCCCGGCGTCGTGCGCCGCCGACAGCGCGGCCGCGGCCTGGGCGCCGATCCCGGCCACCTCGAGCGGCGGCAGCGTCGCCCCGCCCGCCAGCTTCACCGCGAGGCTGGGCGCGTTCATGTACTCCATGACCAGCCAGGGCTGGCCGTCTTCCTCGGCGACGTCGAAGACGGTGATGGCGTTGGGGTGGTGCAGGCGGGCGGCGATGCGGCCCTCACGCATGGCGCGCAGCTTCGCTTCCAGCGCTTGCGATCCGGTGAGTCCCGGTGCGAGCAGCAACTGCTTCACCGCGACGGTGCGGCGCAGCCGGACGTCGGTGGCGCGCCACACGACCCCCATCGCGCCGGTGCCGATCGGGTCGGTGAGTCGATAGCGTCCCGCGATCAACCGATCCGATGTCATAACGTGTGCCCCTCCTGCAATACCGCCGAGTCGTCCAGCCCTCCGCGCCACAGCGGGATGAAACTTCCGAAAATCCTACGTGCTGAACTGCTTTGCCCTCGTCCCCGACGGCCCCGGTCCATGGACTCCCGGCCGCTTCGTGACCAGACTCACAACCGGCACAACGGCATCGGACCGGCCCCGCGGGGACCGGTCCGATCTGCCGTCGCCTGTCAGTGTCTCAGGCGTTGAAGTATTTCGCCTCCGGATGCAGCAGGACGAACGCGTCGGTCGACTGTTCCGGGTGCAGCTGCAGCTCCTCCGACAGCGTCACCCCGACCCGGCCCGCGTCGAGCAGGTCGACCAGCTTGGCCCGGTCTTCGAGCTCCGGGCAGGCGCCGTAGCCGAAGGAGTACCGCGCGCCGCGGTAACCGAGCTTGAAGTAGTCGAGGATGTCGGCCGGATCGTCGTCGGCGACCGACTGGCCCTCCAGCGTCAGTTCCTCGCGCACCCGGCGATGCCAGTACTCGGCCAGCGCCTCGGTGAGCTGCACGCCGATGCCGTGCACCTCGAGGTAGTCGCGGTAGTTGTCGGCCGCGAACAGCGCGTTGGCGAAGTCGGCGATCGGCTGGCCCATGGTGACCAGCTGGAACGGCAGCACGTCGACCTGGCCGGTCTCGCGCGCCCGCTCGCGGGAGCGGATGAAGTCGGCGATGCACAGGAAGCGGTCGCGCTGCTGGCGCGGGAAGGTGAACCGGTACCGCTCGGGCGCGTCGGCGTCGGGCTCGGTGAGCACGATGACGTCGTCGCCCTCCGACACCGCCGGGAAGTACCCGTACACCACCGCGGCGTGCTGCAACACGCCCTCGGTCGCCAGCCGGTCGAGCCAGGCCCGCAGCCGCGGGCGGCCCTCGGTCTCCACCAGTTCCTCGTAGGACGGCCCGTCGCCGCTGCGCTGACCGCGCAGGCCCCACTGGCCCAGGAACAGCGCCCGCTCGTCGAGCAGGCCCGAATACTCCTGCAGCGGCAGGCCCTTCACCACCCGGGTGCCCCAGAACGGCGGGGTCGGCACGGGCAGGTCGGCCGCGACGTCGGACCGCTCCGGGACCTCGATCGGCACCTCGGCGGCCTTGCGCTCGGCGGCGATCCGCTTGGAGCGCTCGTGGCGGGCCTTGCGCTCGGCGGCCTTCTCTTTGGCCGCGATCGCCTCGGGGCTGTCGGGATCGAGGCCACCGCCGCGCTTGACGGTCATGATCTCGTCCATCAGCCGCAGGCCCTCGAACGCGTCGCGGGCGTAGTGCACATCGCCCTCGTAGACGGCGGTGAGGTCGTTCTCCACGTAGGCGCGGGTCAGCGCGGCGCCGCCGAGCAGCACCGGGAACTGTTCGGCGACGCCCTTGGCGTTGAGCTCCTCGAGGTTCTCCTTCATCACCACGGTCGACTTCACCAGCAGCCCGGACATGCCGATCACGTCGGCCTTCTTGTCCTGCGCGGCGTCGAGGATGGTGGCGATCGGCTGCTTGATGCCGAGGTTGACCACCTCGTAGCCGTTGTTGGACAGGATGATGTCGACCAGGTTCTTGCCGATGTCGTGCACGTCGCCTTTGACGGTGGCGAGCACGATCCGGCCCTTGCCGGAGTCGTCGGTGGCCTCCATGTGCGGTTCCAGGTGCGCCACCGCGGTTTTCATCACCTCGGCCGACTGCAGCACGAACGGCAGCTGCATCTGGCCGGAACCGAACAGCTCACCGACGGTCTTCATGCCCGAGAGCAGGGTCTCGTTGATGATCTGCAACGGCGGCACCGTCTGCATCGCCTCGTCCAGGTCGACGTCGAGGCCGTTGCGCTCGCCGTCGACGATGCGCCGCTCGAGCCGGTCGAACAGCGGCAGCGCGGCCAGTTCCTCGGCCCGCGAGGCCTTCGACGACGCGGTCGAGACGCCCTCGAACAGCGCCATCAGCTTCTGCAGCGGGTCGTAGTCCTCGGTGCGGCGGTCGTAGATCAGATCCAGCGCGGTCTGGCGCTGCTCGTCGGGGATCCGGCTCATCGGCAGGATCTTGGACGCGTGCACGATCGCGGAATCCAGTCCGGCTTCGACACATTCGTGCATGAACACCGAGTTCAGCACCTGCCGGGCGGCGGGGTTCAGCCCGAAGGAGATGTTGGACAGACCGAGGGTGGTCTGCACTTCCGGGTGCTTGCGCTTGAGCTCACGGATGGCCTTGATGGTCTCCTCGCCGTCCTTGCGCGACTCCTCCTGGCCGGTGCCGAGGGTGAAGGTCAGCGTGTCGACGATGATGTCGGACTCCAGCAGACCCCAGTTGGTCGTGATGTCGTCGATCAGCCGCTCGGCGATCGCGACCTTGGTCTCGGCGGTGCGGGCCTGGCCCTCCTCGTCGATGGTCAGCGCGACCACCGCGGCGCCGTGCTCGGACACCAGCCGCATGATCTGCTGGAAGCGCGAATCCGGGCCCGCGCCGTCCTCGTAGTTCACCGAGTTCACCGCGCAGCGGCCGCCCAGGTGCTGCAGACCGGCCTGGAGCACCGGCGGCTCGGTGGAGTCGAGCATGATCGGCAGGGTCGAGGACGTGGCCAGGCGCGAGGCCAGCTCGTTCATGTCCTCGGTGCCGTCGCGGCCGACGTAGTCGACGCACAGGTCGAGCATGTGCGCGCCGTCGCGGGTCTGGTCCTTGGCGATCTCGAGGCAGCGCTGCCAGTCCTCGGCCAGCATCGCGTCGCGGAATGCCTTGGAGCCGTTGGCGTTCGTGCGCTCGCCGATCATCAGGATCGAGGCGTCCTGCTCGAACGGGACCGCGGTGTACATGCTCGACACGGCGGGCTCGTGCGCGGGCGTGCGGCGCTGCTCGATCGGCGGCAGCGTGGTCTCGACCGCGCGCACGGCCTCGGCGACCTGGCGGATGTGCTCGGGGGTGGTGCCACAGCAGCCACCCACCAGCGACAGGCCGAATTCGGAGACGAAGCCGCTCATCGCGACGGCCAGCTCCTCCGGGGTCAGCGGGTACTCCGCGCCGTTCGCGCCGAGCACCGGCAGGCCCGCGTTCGGCATCACCGAGACGGGGATCTGCGCGTGCCGCGACAGGTGCCGCAGGTGCTCGCTCATCTCGTCGGGGCCGGTCGCGCAGTTCAGGCCGATCATGTCGATGCCGAGCGGTTCCAGCGCGGTCAGCGCCGCGCCGATCTCGCTGCCGACCAGCATGGTGCCGGTGGTCTCCACGGTGACGTGGGTGATGATCGGGATCCGGCGGCCCGCGGCGAGCATGGCCCGCCTGCTGCCGGTGATCGCCGCCTTGACCTGCAGCAGGTCCTGGCAGGTCTCGATCAGGATGGCGTCGGCGCCGCCGTCGAGCATGCCGAGGGCGGCCTCGGTGTAGGCGTCGCGCAGCGAGACGAACGGGGCGTGGCCCAGCGTCGGCAGCTTGGTGCCCGGCCCCATCGAGCCGAGGACGTAGCGCGGGGTGCCGTCGGCGGACGGGCCCATCTCGTCGGCGACCTCGCGGGCCAGGCGCGTGCCGCGCTCGGACAGATCGCGGATCCGGTCGGCGATGTCGTAGTCGGCCAGGTTGGGCAGATTGCAGCCGAAGGTGTTGGTCTCCACCGCATCCGCGCCCGCTTCGAAGTACGCGCGGTGGATCGCGCGCAGCACGTCGGGACGGGTGTCGTTGAGGATCTCGTTGCATCCCTCGAGGCCGCGGAAATCGTCGAGCGTCAGATCCGCGGCCTGCAACATCGTGCCCATCGCACCGTCGCCGATGACGACACGCCGTCGGAGCGTGTCGAGGAGCGTGGTATCGAACCCGGTGGGCAAGGACGCAGACATGATTCAAGACTAATGGGCGCCCCCGACGCACAAGACCACTGCGGGTGATTCGAGTGGCGCCGGACACAGCCCGCACGGGAAACACGCAACAGCGCCGGTCACCGCAAAACAATTCGCCGAAGACACTAGGCTGACCGGGTGGATGCCAGTGAAACCCCCGAGACGGAACTGCCGACGTTGCGCAATCCCGTGCTGGTCGCGGCCTTCGAGGGCTGGAACGACGCCGGTGACGCCGCCAGTGGCGCGGTCGAACATCTGGAGTTGATCTGGGACGCCGAGCCGCTCGCCGAACTCGATTCCGAGGACTACTACGACTACCAGGTGAACCGCCCGACGGTGCGCCAGGTGGACGGGGTGACCAGGGAGATCCAGTGGCCCTCGACCATGCTGTCGGTGTGCTCGCCCCCCGGCAGCGACCGCGACGTCGTCCTGCTGCGCGGGATCGAGCCCAACATGCGCTGGCGCAGCTTCTGCAACGACCTGCTGGAGTTCATCGAGCAGCTCGGGGTGGAGACAGTGGTCATCCTCGGCGCGTTGCTGGCCGACACGCCGCACACGCGCCCGGTGCCGGTGACCGGTTCGGCCTACAGTCCCGAGGCCGCCGAGCGGTTCAGCCTGGAGCAGACCCGCTACGAGGGCCCGACCGGGATCACCGGGGTGCTGCAGGACCAGTGCGTCAAGGCCGGGGTGCCCGCGGTGTCGTTCTGGGCGGCGGTGCCGCACTATGTGTCGCAGCCGCCGAACCCGAAGGCCACGATCGCCCTGCTGCACCGGGTCGAGGACGTCCTCGACATCGAGGTTCCGCTCGGTGAGCTGCCCAAACAGGCCGAGGAATGGGAGGCCGCGGTCAACGAGATGACCGTCGGCGACGAGGAGATCAACGAGTACGTGCGCTCGCTCGAGGAGCGCGGCGACGCGGCGATCGACCTCAACGAGACGATGGCCAAGATCGACGGTGACGCCATCGCCGCGGAGTTCGAGAAATACCTGCGCAGGCGGGGCCCGGGCAGTTTCGGGCTCTGACCCGCGTTCACCGGGAATTCGCCACGCGAGCACCTCCCGGAAATCGGCGGCACGCCACCTAGACTTTTTCGCGTGCCGAACCACCCGATCGTCGCTCATCTCCGGGGATTCGACGACCGGATCGCGGTGCTCCACCGGCACCCGACGGCGCCCGCCGACACCCTGTGCCGGGTCACCTATGCCCAGCTCGCCGACCGCGTCGCGGCGTTCTCGGCGCGGCTCGGCCCGGCGCGCCGGCTCGTCGCGCTGACCGCGGGCAACGACCTCGACTCTCTCGTCGCCTACCTGGGCGCGCTCGACGCGGGCTGCGTGGTGCTGCTGACCGGCGAGCTCTCCGGTGAACTCGCCGGGATCTACGATCCGGACGTCGTCGTCGACCACGGCCGGATCGTCACCGAGCGCGCGGAACCGGCACACGAGCTGCATCCGGAGCTCGCTTTGCTGTTGAGCACGTCCGGGTCGACCGGCTCGCCGAAGCTGGTCCGGCTCTCGGCGGCGAACCTGCTCGCCAATGCCGACTCGATCGCCCGCTATCTCGAGATCGGGCCGCACGATCGCGCGGCGACCACGCTGCCGCTGTTCTACTGCTACGGGCTCTCGGTGGTGCACAGCCATCTGCTGCGCGGCGCGAGCCTGCTGCTCACCGAGCGGTCGGTCCTCGACCCCGAGTTCTGGGCGGAGTTCCGCGCGCACCGGGCGACCTCGTTCGCGGCGGTCCCGTACACGGTGGACCTGCTGGACCGGATCGGCTTCGCCGAGCTGTCGCTGCCCGATCTGCGGTACGTGACGCAGGCGGGCGGCAAGCTCGAACCCGCGCGGGTGCGGGCCTACGCGCGGCTCGGCGCGGCCGCGGGCTGGCGGTTCTTCGTGATGTACGGCCAGACCGAGGCGACCGCCCGGATGGCGTATCTGCCCCCTGACCTGGTGGCCGAGCACCCCGAATGCATCGGGATACCGGTGCCCGGTGGACATTTCACGCTCGAACCGGTCGACGACGGCGCCGCCGAGGAACTGGTCTATCACGGCCCGAACGTCATGCTCGGCTACGCGACCCACCCGGCCGAGCTCGCGCTGGGCCGCACCGTCACCGCCCTGCGCACCGGTGATCTGGCCCGGCGCACCGCCGACGGCCTGTACCAGGTGATCGGCAGACGCAGCCGCTTCGCCAAGCTGTTCGGTCTGCGGATCGATCTCGGCCGGATCGAATCCGAGCTGGCCGCCGCCGGTTTCGGCGCGGCCTGTACCGACGACGGCGCCCGGCTCATCGCGGCGGTGACCGGCCGGGGCCGGGACGATCCCACCGCGCTGATCGCGCGCGTCGCGGGTCTGCCCGCGGCGGCGGTGGCCGTGACGGCCGTCGACGAGCTGCCCCGGCTGGCCAACGGCAAGATCGACTACCCGGCGATTCGGGCGCTGCTCCCGGCCGAGCAGGACCCCGGCGACGATGTGCGGTCGATCTACGCCGACGCGCTGGCCCTGCCCGTCGAGCAGGTTTCGCGCGAGCAGAGCTTCGTGGAGCTGGGCGGCAATTCGCTCAGCTATGTCACCACCGCCGCGCGGCTGGAACGGGTCATCGGCAGGCTGCCCGCCGACTGGCCGCAGCAGTCGATCGACCGGCTCGAGCGAACACCGCGGGCGCGCGGTGGTCTCGGGCGGGCGCTGGACACCTCGACCGCGTTGCGCGCCATCGGCATCGTGCTGGTCCTCGGCTCGCACATCCAGCTGTTCGAGGTGTGGGGCGCGGCGCATGTGCTGCTCGCGGTGGCCGGCTACAACTTCGCGCGCTTCTCGGTGAGCTCGGCTCCCCCGGCGCGGCGGTTGCGGCACACCGCGCGGACCGTGGCGATGATCGCGGTGCCGACGGCGCTGTGGGTGCTGATCACGATGGTGTGGCAGCCCGGCTATTACAGCTGGCAGAATGTGTTGCTGCTCAACAAGATCCTCGGCCCGCGCAACGACACGGCGGGGCATCTGTGGTTCCTGGAGGTGCTGGTCTACTGCACGGTCGCGGCCGCGCTGCTGCTGCGGATCCCGTGGCTGGACCGCTGGGAGCGGCGGGGGCCGTTCTGGTTCGCCCTGGCCCTGCTCGGGCTCACGCTGGTACTGCGCTGGCACTCGTTCGGCCTCTACCCCGAGCGCGACATCCCGTTGTCACCGCTGGCCTGTTGGTACTTCGTTCTCGGCTGGGCCGGAGCGAAGGCGACGGCAGTCTGGCAGCGGCTGATCGTCAGCGCCGTGCTGCTGGCAAGTGTGCCCGGGTATTTCGGCGTCACCGATCGGGAACGCCTGGTGATGGCGGGCATCCTGCTGCTCGTGTGGTTGCCCGCGCTGCGCGTGCCCGCCGTCGTCGCCGTGGTGGCGGTGGCGGTGGCCGACAGCTCCCTGTTCGCGTACCTGCTGCACTGGCAGGTGTACCCGGCGTTCGGCGACCAGCGACTGCTCGCGTTGTTCGCCTCGCTCGCGGCCGGTGCGGCCGCTACCAGGATGGTGGTTCTGTGCCGGCGGAACCGGACACGGCTAGCGCTCCAGGGTCAATACCTGGGCGGCCGCCTCGTGCGCCAGCTTCGCGATCAGCAGGTCACGCGGAATCGTCTGGCCGGCAAGGTGATCGAGTGACGGAACCACCACGTGGTGGGCGTCGGCCCGCTTCAATTCCTGAGTGAGCTCGGCGAACGCCGCACCGTCACCCGCGGTCGATTCATGGAACGTCGCGGCGAAACACATCCCCGCGGTGCGCGCGAGGCTGCGTAGCGCATCCTCCAATTGGTCGCCCCGGCCCTCGGCCAGGTCGTCCCGCAAGTATCCATAGATCAACGCTTCCACCCGAACCTCCGTTGGATTGGGATCGCTGTTCTGTTGTCGGATCCCCCCGCGCGACGCCGTGCGCCGCGCGGGGGTACTGCGTTGCCCTGCAAGCTCTCCTGCAAAGCGGGTGTCCGGTCTGCGGGCCGAGCACCTACTTACAGCATGCGTATTCACGGCCCGGCGCAGCAGATGTCAAGCCGATGACATCTACATGCCCTATTCGGGACGCCGAACGTTAACTGGTGGGATACTACCGCCGTGACCGCAACTGATGATCGACCCGTCTGGGCTGTTCGGATGCGTTCGGAACGTGACGCGAGGGGTTGGTCGCAAGCCGATGCCGTCCGCGCGATGCGTGCCAAGTCCTCCCACAACCTGCCGACGGACAGTACCCTGCTGCGCAACTGGCGGCGCTGGGAGTCCGGGGAATCGCGCCCCGACGAGTTCTACGCGCCGATCATCGCGGCCGCGTTCGACACCGTCCCCGCCGCGTTCTTCCCCAAGTCCCGGCCCAACCGGGATGACGAGCTGTTATCGGCGACGGGTATGGACACCCTGGAGTTCATCGGCAGGCTCCGGATGTCCGACGTCAACAGCGCCACCCTGGACGCGGTGCGGATCACCGCCGAACGGCTCTGCTGCGAGTACGCCTACGCCGACCCACACGCGCTGCACGCCGAGGGCACGGCGTGGCTGCGCCGGATCACCTCGCTGCTCGACGGCAGGCTCACCCTGAGCCAGCATCGGGAGATCCTCGTGCTGGCGGGCTGGGTGGCGTTGCTGGTCGGTTGCGTCGATTACGACCTCGGCCGCCGGGCCGGCGCCGAGGCCACCCGGCGGGCCGCGGATTCGCTGGGCCGGGAGGCGGGCAACGTCGAGATCGCCGCGTGGGCGGCCGAGATGTCGGCCTGGTTCGCGCTCACCCAGGGCAATTTCCGGGGCGCGATCGACGTCTCGGAGAAGGCCATGCCGGGCACCGTGTCGATGAGTGTCGGGGTGCAGCTGGCCGCGCAGCGGGCCAAGGGCTGGGCTCGTCTCGGTGATCGCCGGGCCGTGCAGACCGCGCTCGACGAGGGCAGGGCGATCCTGTCGCGGATGGGTCATCCGGCCGATCTGGACAACCACTTCGTCGTCGACGCGACGAAGTTCGACTTCTACGCCATGGACTGCTGCCGCGTCGCGGGCCAGGACCGGCTGGCCGAGCGCTACGCCCAGCAGGTGATCAGCGACTCGACCCGGCCCGACGGCTCGGTCCGCAATCCGATGCGGGTCTCCGAGGCCCGGCTGACGCTGGCCGTGGTCGCCGTCCGCGACCGCGATCTCGAGCGCGCGGTGGAGGAGGGTGTCGCGGCGTTCACGGCGGGCAGGCGCTCGCTGCCGTCGCTGGCCTGGATCGCCGGCGAGGCGGCCAGGGAGATCATCGAGCGCTATCCCGGAGACCCGCGCACGCAGTCGTTCCTCGAGCAGCTGCGCTCGCTCAACGTCGGGTGAGCGGGGCCTACCAGACGGCGGGGGCACGCCGATCCGGGACGGGTCCCCCGGTGGCGGGAGCGGCCACCACTACCCTTTCTACGGTGACCGACCTCGCCGACGGCCTGCCCAGCGCCGTACCCGCCCTGTGGGACGAGCGGCTGCGGTTGTTCTCGTTCGCGACCGCGGAGAAGCGCGCCGACTACCTGCGGGTGCTGCGTGCCTTCGACAGCGCCAGGGCCGCCTACGTGGTGCTGCTGCACGCCGACGACGTCGCCGAGTGGATCGCCAGGGCCGAGACCGGCGCCAACGCCGGGCCCGCCGGGGTGCCGCTGCCCGCCGTCGAGATCGGCCCGCTGCTCGAACAGCTGCACCGCTGGGGCGTGCTGGAACGCAGCTACGACGGCACCCGCGCGGCCACTCTCGCGGAGTACCGCAACCGGCACTACGTCTACCAGTTCGCGCAGGCGGGCTTCCAGGCGTACCGGGCGGTGGCCGGCGTGCTGACGGCCAGGATGGACGACGCGTCGCTGTCGCGGCTGGTGCTGCCCGAGCTGCTCACCGACCTGCGCACCCTCGCGGCGGCCAATCGCGACGGCGACGCCGAGCGGGTCTACACCACGCTGCGCAGGCTCGACGCCGCGCTCACCGACATGGCCGCGCGCGCGGCGCACTTCTACCTGTCGCTGGGCGACCTGGTGCGCACCACCGAGATCACCCCGGAATCCTTTCTCGCGCACAAGGACGCACTGCTGGCGCACATGCGCGAGTTCAGCATGGACCTGGCCCGGTTCGCGCCCCGGCTGGCCGCGGCGATCGGCGAGGTGGAGGACACCGGCGTCGAGCAGCTGATCGGCCGCGCGGCGAGTTGCGACGAGCGGGTGCTGCTCAGCCCGGCCGAACGCGAGGCCGACTGGCGGTCGCGCTGGGACGGCCTGCGCACCTGGTTCGTGGCCGCGGGCAGCGGGGAGACGAACGAGTCGTGTGAGGCCGACCGGCTGCGCGAGGCGACGATGAGTGCGATCGCGGCGGTGCTGTCGCTGCTGCGCCGGGTCACCGAGACCCGCCGCGGCGGGGTGAGCCGGGAATCGGCGCTGCGGCATCTGGCCGCCTGGTTCGTCGACACCCCCACCACCGGCAGCGCGCACGCGCTCTACGACGCGGTGTTCGGCCTGGGCAGGCCCCGGCACCTGGCGCTGGAGCATCCCGACGCCGAGGTGATCCCGGCGGGCCGGTCCTGGTGGGAGGCACCGCCGCTGGAGATCTCGCGGACCCTCGCCGAGACCGGCCGCGCGCCCACCGCGGGCGCGCCCGCCCGGATCGCCCGCAACGACGCCGGCATCCGCAGGCTGCGCGAGGCCCAGCTGGCGGCCCAGCGCGAGCGGGCGGCAGCCGCAGCCTCGCTGGCCACCGGCGCCGTCCACGAGCGGGTACTGGACCAGCGCGAGACCGAGGTGCTGCTGCGCCTGCTCGACGCCGCGTCGACGGCGTGGGTGCCGGTCAGCGGACGGGTCGACGGCACAACGGGTTCCGACAACGGCGTGACCCTGACCGTGCGACCGTGCGACGGATCGACGGTCATCCGGACCGCCGTCGGCCTGCTGCACCTGAACAACCGCCGCCTCGAGGTCACCGCGACGACGCGACGGGGGACGCGAGGATGAGACAGCAGCGCCGCATCGACGCCCTCGCCCTGGACAGCTATCAGCGCGCCGCCCGCGTGATGCTCGCCAACCACCTGGTCACCCGGGTCTATCCCGACCGGATCGCGCTGCCGCTGATCCGGCGCTGGGCCACCGAACTGCGCGAGGACCTCGCCGAGCTGTTCGGCTACCGGCTCGAGGTCACCGAGACCACGGCCCGGCTCTATCCGGTACACGACCGGCTCGACGACACCCTGCCCGCGCGCAGCGTCAACGACCGGGTCTTCGATCGGCGGCGCTACGCCTATCTCGCCCTGGCCCTGGCGGCGCTCGGCCGGGCGGGCGATCAGATCACCCTGTCCGAATTGGCCGAGCACGTGGCCGATTACGCGAGCCGGATCGACGGCCTCGAGCTCTCCACCGACCGGGCCGCCGATCGGG
Source organism: Nocardia sp. NPDC003269 (assembly GCF_042888005.1). Classification (NCBI taxonomy): domain Bacteria; kingdom Bacillati; phylum Actinomycetota; class Actinomycetes; order Mycobacteriales; family Nocardiaceae; genus Nocardia; species Nocardia sp. NPDC003269. Next base: position 1,759,023 of record NZ_JBIAPA010000002.1, on the reverse strand, counting down.
ACGCGTTCGTCGACGCGGTCGGCTGGCTCGGCGCGAGGGGCGCGCTGACCCTGGCCGACGGCGACGCGGGCGGCTGGGCCAGCGACCCGGAGGCGGGCGAGGCCCTCTACGACATCGACCGGCCGGTGGTGTTCGCGCTGTTCCGGCCGCCGCGCGCGCTCCAGCATCTGCACAGCGTGCGCGGCCTGCTGGCCGAGGACACCGAGCACGCGCCCGCCGAACAGGCCCGCCGGGTGCGTCGCGCCCTGGTGGAGCGTCCGGTCGTGTACCTCGAGGACCTCTCGCCCGCCGAGCGGGCCCTGCTCGGTCAGGACCGCGTGGTCGACGAGGTCGAGTACTGCACCGGCCTGCGGGCCGAGCGCCGCGCCGAAGGGGTCGCGCTCATCGACACCTCGGGCCGGCTCTCCGATACCCGCTTCCCCGGCACCGGCACGCTCGCCCAGGTGGCCCTGCTGCTCATCGGCGAGATCGCCGACGTGGTCCTCGACATCGACAATCCCGTCCCCGCGCGCCCGGCCCCGGCCGACGAGGACGCGCTGCTCGACCAGCTCGACGCGGCCATCCCCGCGGCTGGGGTGTTCGCCCCGCTGGCCGAGGACGCCGAAACACCGGACGCCCCAGCGGATTCCGGCGACGACGAGCTCGCCGAGACCGAACCGGTGACCTATCCGTTCCTCGACGACGCCTGGGTGCGCACCACGGTCACCGCGCTGACCGACCGTTACGGCGCGACCTTCGCCGCGCAGTGGCAGGCCGATGTCGGCGGGCTCACCACCGAGGTCGTCGCCCTGCTCGCCAAGCTGCGGCTGGTCCGGCCGGTCGAGGGCGGGCTGCTGATCCTGCCCGCGCTGGCCAGGTACCGGGGCGCGGTGGTCACCGTGCGGGTCCGCCAGGCCGAGGAATTGTTCGTCACCGCCGCCGACACCGACGGCAGCAGCACCGGAACGGGAGGGAACTGAGGAGATGTCGCTCATTCACGGCGGAGTGCGTTTCGTCCCGACCCGCGCGGGCATCGTCAATCTCTGGGACTACCGCGACCAGGAGTTCTGCTTCGCCGACGGCCGGCTCGTGCTGCGCGGGCCGAACGGATCGGGCAAGACCAAGGCACTCGAGGTGCTGTTCCCGTTCGTGCTCGACGGGCGGATCGAGCCGCGCAGGCTCAATCCCTTCGCCGGTGAAGAGCGCACCATGAAGTCGAATCTGCTGTATCGCAAGCAGGAATCGGCCTACTCGTACGTGTGGATGGAGTTCGCGCGCGGCAGCTGGGCGGACCCGGAGGTCGTCACCGTCGGAATCGGCATGCGCGCCACCCGGTCCTCGGACAAGGTGACGCGCTGGTACTTCGTCGCCGACGGGCGCGCCGGCGTCGACTTCTCCCTGATCGGTCCCGACGACCGGCCGCTGACCCGCAAGCAGCTCGCCGAGCAGATCGGCAGCGACGCCATCGTCGACCGGCCGGTGGAGTACCGGGCCGCGATCGACGCCCGGATGTTCGGGCTCGGCGTGCAGCGCTACGACCAGCTGATCAATCTGATCCTCACGCTGCGCAGGCCGCAGCTGGCCAAGAACCTCGATCCGCGCGGTCTCTCGCAGGCGCTCACCGACGGTCTGCGCCCGCTCGACGAGCAGCTGATCCTGGACGCGGCCCGGTCCTTCAGCGATATGGAGGAGGTCGGGCGCACCCTCGACGGGCTCGTCCAGGCCGACACCGCGACGCGCCGCTTCGTCGATGTGTACCGCAAATACCTTGCCGTGCAGGCGAAGACCGATGCCGACCAGGTCCGCACCCGCCTCGACGCGGTCACCAACGCCTCGACCGCCCTGTTCGCCGCCACCGCGCTGCGCACGCGGCGCGAGGCCGACCGCACCGAGGCCGAGACCAGGGCCGAAGAGGCCGACCGCGCCTACGAGCAGGCCATCGCCGACCGCGAGAACCTGCAACGCTCCAGCGCCTACGAGGGCAAACAGCAGCTCGACGACCTCGCCGACGCGGTCCGCAGGCTGGAGACCTCCGCCGCCGTGCACCGCGACAAGGCCGCCGAGGCGGGCCAGACCCTGCAGCGCCGCGCCGAGGAGGCCGAGCGGGCCGCCGAGGCGGTGCGCACCGCCGCCGCCGCGCTGGTCCGCGGCGAGGACGCCCTGCGCGCCGCCGCCGAGGAAGCGGGCATCGAGTGGACCGCGCCGGGCGCCGACGGCCGCGGCGATCAGATCACCGCCGCCGTCCGCGGGCACGCCGAGGAACGCGACGCCGACGTCCGCGCCGTGCGAAAAGCATTGAGCCGCTGGGAATCCCTGGCCGCCGACCGCACCCGCGCCCAGCGCCTGGCCGAACGCGCCGTGGAACTGCGCGACGCGGCGGCCGCCGAGGTGGCCCACGCCGAAGCCGCCGTCGCGCTGGCGCGCACCGAATCCGCTGCCGCCCTGCGTACCTGGTGGCAGGCCAATGCGGCCGTGCTCGCACCGATCGCCGCGGGCATGCCGACCGGGCCTCTCACCGACCCGAACGGCCAGTCGGTCGACGCCGACCTCCTCTCCGGCCGCGGCTCCGAAGACGTACCACGCATCGCTGATTCGGAGCGTCCCGGGCTGTTCGACGCCCTGGCATCGGCCGTCGCCGCGGCGGGCACCGAGGACGTCCCGTCCGTGCACGAGGTGCTGGCCGAGTACTGCGAGCCCCGGCAGGAACAGATCCGCACCCGCCGTCAGGAAGCCAAGGCGCGAGCGGCGGCAGCGACCGCACGCCGGGACACGCTGGTCGCCGAGCGCGCCGAGGTGGCCGCCGAACGGGACGACGCGCCTCCGCTGCACCCGACCGACGCCCGCGAGCCGAAAGACCTTCCCGGTGTGCCCTTCTGGCGCGCGGTGCGCTTCGCGGATGCGGTGACACCGGCCGAAGCCGCCGGCATCGAGGCCGCCCTCCAGGCCGCCGGCCTGCTCGATGCCTGGATCTGCGACCCGGCACTCGTCCCCGAAGTCGACGGGGTCCGCTATCTGCTCCCGCTGCCCGCCGCCGATCGCCCGGTGGGTCGCTCCCTCGCCGACATCCTCGTCGTCGAGGACGACTCCGACGATCTGGCTGTCCCGACGGGCATCGTTGCCGATGTGCTGGCCTCGATCGCACTCGCCGACGCACCGGCATCGGGACCGGCACCCACCTCGGCATCAGCGGCATCGGCCGCGGCTTCCGCTGGCACCGCGGCCGCCACCGACGCGACGGTGGGAGACCCCGCGACAACCGAGTCGCGATCCGGCCGGCTCCACCCGCTGGTCTCGGTGGCCCACGCGGCCCCCGTCACCATCGGCACCTCCGGCGCCTATCGTCACGGCCTCCAGGCCGGACGCCACACCAAGCCCGAAGCCGAATTCCTCGGCGCGACCGCTCGCGCCCGCCGCCGGGAACTGCGCCAGGCCGAACTCGACGCGGCGATCGAGGCCGCCACGGCCGAGGCCGACGCGGCGAAGGCCGAAGAAGCCACGGCCACGGCCGAATTGGCGAGTATCAGCGCGGCCGTCAAAGCCCTCCCCCGCCCGTCCGCCATCACCGCCGCCCTGCGCGCGGTCGCGGAAACAGCCGGTCTCATGCGGTCCCGCTCCGAGGCCGTCACCCAGACCGAGCGCGATCTGGACCAGGCGGTCGGCGAGGCCACCGCGATGGAGAAGAAGCTACGGGCCACCGCGCAGGCGCATCGCACCCCGACCGAGGCCCGCGAGCTCGACGCCCTCGCCGCCGCGATCCGGCACTTCGAGAACACCGGCACCGGCCTGCTGCGCCTGCGCGCCGAGCACGAGCGCGAACACGAGCGCGAACGCGAGGGCGCCGACCGGCACGACGAGGCGCGGGCGCTGGCCGAGGCCTTCGCCGAGGAAGCCGAGGCCGCCCGGCTCGGGTTCACCGAACAGCAGCGCAAGCTCGAGACACTGCGGGAAGCGCTGGGCGCCAGTGCGGCCGACATCGATCGGGAACTCGACGCCGCGCGCGCCGCCATCGAAGCGGCCAAGGCCGAGCAGCGGGCCGCGCGCAAGGCCGCCAATGCCGCGATCGAGGCGGTCGGCGACGCCGAGGCCGCCTACCGCACCGCCAACGAGGCGCTGGCCACCGCGCTCACCGAGGTGCTGGCGGAGGTGCGGTCGCTGGCGCCGTACGCCCGGCCCGACCTGCTGAGCCTGCTCGGCGCCTCCGTCGAGCACCGCTGGCCGAGCACCGATGCCGCGTGGTCGACCCCGGAGCAGTTGCAGTACCGGATCGTCGCGGCCGGACCGGAAACCGACCCGGTCGTCCTGCCCGACGAGGTCGCGGCCCTGTTCGCCGACCTGGACACCGCCACCACCCAGGTGCGGGCCACCGAGGCCGGGCGCAAGTCCACACGATCGGCGGTGACCAGCGCGCTGCAGGAGTTCGACGCCGCGCTCACCGCCTCGGGGCGCGACTACCGCCTGCACTGGGATGCCGCCGACGGGCTCACCGTGGTGGCCGTGCACGACGAGAACGGCCAGGCCGCGCTCGCCGACTTCGCCGCGCGCATCGACGCCGCGCGCCGCGATCAGGAACTGCTGCTCACCGACGCCGAACGCCGCATCCTGGAAGACGCGCTGCTGACCGGCCTGGCCCAGCAGATCCACGAACGCACCAGCGACGCACGCGAACTCATCACCCGGATGGGCGCGGAGATGAAGCAGCGCCGGATGTCCTCGGGCAACACCATCGGCGTGCACTGGATCCTGGCCGACGGCCTGTCCGAGGCCGCCCGCGCCATGTGCAAACTGCTCGACCGCGACACCGCCGCGCTGAGCCCGGAGGATCTGGGCGCGGTCCGTGCCCACTTCGCCGCCGAGATCCGGGCGGCCCGCACCGCCCATCCGGAGCGCTCCTATCCCGAGATCCTCGGCGCCACCCTCGATTACCGCACCTGGCGGGTGTTCTCGTTCACCCTGATCAACGGTGACGGCAGCGAGGACAAGCTGACCGTGGCCCGGCACAGCGCGCTCTCCGGCGGCGAGCAGTCGGTCTCGCTGCACCTGCCGCTGTTCGCGGCCGCGCACGTGATGCTCGACTCCGCCGACCCGCAGGCCCCGCGCCTGCTCGCGCTGGACGAGGCGTTCGCCGGTGTCGACGACAACGGCCGCAGCGAATTGCTCGGTCTCAGTGTGCAATTCGACCTCGACCTGTTCATGACCGGCTACGACCTGTGGATCACCTACGGTCACGTCCCCGGCTGCGCGCACTACGACCTGGCGCACTCCACCGCCGAGAACACCGTCAGCGCCACCCTGCTGGTGTGGGACAGCGGCGAACTGCTCGCCGAACACGACGGCGGTGACCTGACCACCGCACTCGGCTCCCCCAACCGCCGCCGGGTCCCCAACACCATCGAGGGCGGACTCACCCTCGAGGGCATGCCGGGCGAACCGGCGCCGGTGGGCTGACAGCCCGCCGCGCCAACCGGTCTTGACGCCACCACGCCGCACCGGCGGCGTGGTGGCCAGGCAATTGCCGGAAGTCCTAGACCGACCAGTTTTCTTACTCGGAATTAACCGAATCGAATTTCGCGGATTCGGTTGCTCGAAATCATCGGTGCTGCCAGGATTTTGCTCGTGACGGCGCAGGCCCCGGCCGGGTCGTCACGATCACGGTGCGGTCGATGCCGCACGTCGTCAGCAAGTCTTCAGGGGATCGTCGTGCGATATCGACAGAATCAACACCTCCCACCGGGGTCATACCGGCAGTTTTCCGGCAGCACCCAGGGCCGGGATGCCGTGCCCGGCGGCCCATCGCGGCCGCCGCGCGCGACGATGCGCTGAGTTCGCCGGAACTCGGCCGACCCAGCCCGATGAAGGTGCCGGACATATTCGCCGGAAATGGTCTGCGGCCATTGCTGGCTCGCCTGCGCCGGGGTCGCCGTTCCACCGATCCGGCGCCGACCTTCCCCTGCCCACCGCGGGATGTGACCACCATGCAGCTCCCCGTCCCCCTGCGGGACACCACCCGTCCACTCGCGGCCGCGCTCACCGATGCCGACGCGAGCCGGTTCACCGGCATCCTGCGTGTCACCGGCGAACCGGGCGGCGACATCCGCCTCGTCGACGGCCGGATCGTGGCCGTGAGTACCGGTGGCGCACCGGGTTTCGACGAGCTCGACCGTCGCGACGAGGAACAGCCGCTCGGCGCTGCCCGCACCCGGCTGCTGCGGATGACGGCGACCGTCGACGGGACGTTCGCGATCGCGGCGGGCTGGATCGATCGCTGCCACTGGATCGACGCGCACCCCCAGGTCTTCGCCGGCGACGATCCCGGCTACGACGCCGAGTGGCTGCTCGGCGAGACCGAGCGCAGGCTGGCCGCGCTCGCGCACGTCGGCTTCTCCCCGTACCGGAATCTGCTGGCGCTCACCGACTTCGGCCGCTCGATGCGCGCGGAGGGCGCCGAGCTGCTGCGCCTGGTCGACGGCACGCGGAGCTGCCGCGACCTGGCCTTCCTGCTCGGCCGTCCGCTCTATCCGGTGACCGTCGAGGTCGCGCGCCTGCTCGGCGGCGGCCAGCTGACGGTGCCGGCCCGGCACGCCGTCGACCAGCCACCCGCCACCGTCGGGGCGGGCATGGTCGATCCGGCCCTGCCGCGCCGCCGCCGCGGCGCCAGCGGCATCAACGACACCCTGCGGCCGCGTCCACCGCAGGCCGCTCCCCCGTCCACGACCGCCGTGGACGTACCCGACTCTTCGCCACGGCGGAGAACCGAGAGGATCCCATGAACACCAACGGCACCCCCGCCAGCATGAGCGAACGGCTGGCCGGCATGGTCAAGTCGCTGCGTGGCGAAGTTCCCGACTGCGTCGCGGCGGGCGTCATCGACATGTCGACCGGCATGCTGCTGTCGGTGGAGACCGTCGACAACCACCCGCCGGAGGTGCTCGACCTGCTCGCGGCCGCCACGCTGGACCTGTTCCAGGGCCGCAATGTGGTGATGATCGAGGACATCTGGAAGGAACGTCGCGGTATCCGCAGCGACGACCACTACTTCCAGGAGATCCTGGTCAACTCCAACAATCTCACCCACCTGTTCCTGCGCGCGGAGAGCCGCGACGATCTGGTGGTCGTCGTGGTGTGCCGCAAGACCGTCAATGTGGGCATGCTCTTCGCCCAGTCCCGCCGGGTGCTCAAGGACACCGGCCGGCTCTGAGCTCAGTCGAGCGCGTGCGCGAGCCGGGACGCGCAGCCGCGCAACCCCGCGCGCAATTCCGGTGATCCGTGTACCCGGAACGGCACGCCGAGGGTGATCAGCTGCGCGGCGAGCCATTCCGGATCGTCGTCGCGGGTCTCGGTGAACCGGCATCCGGTGGCGCCGTCGGCGACGATGCTGCCCGGCGCCGCGCCGAGCCTGCCCTCGACTCGGTGCGGTGGCGCCTCGATCGTCACGTCGACCTCGTAACTCGGTGTGGCCCAGTCGGTTCGGCGACCCGCGACGTACTCGGCGGCGTCGGCGGCGGGCAGCGCCCTGGCGACGACGCGGGCACCCGTCGGTTGCGGTCCCTCGATGCGGTCGGCGCGGAAGCTGCGCCAGGCGTCCCGGTCGAGGTCGTAGGCCACCAGGTACCAGCGTCGGCCCGCCGCCGCGACGCCGATCGGTTCGACGTGCCGCCGCGTCTCGGCGCCCGCCGCGTCCCGATAGCGCAGGCGCAGCCGTTCCCGGTTGCTCACCGCGGCGGCGAGCGTGGTGAGCACGTCCGGGTCGACCGTGGGGCCGCTGCCGGCGCCGACCGTCACCGCCGCGCCGACCACCCGCACCCGCCTGCGGAGTTTCGTCGGCAGCACCTGCTCGAGTTTGGTCAGCGCGCGCACCGACGCGTCCTCGATCCCGGTGACGGCCTGTCCGGCCGCGACCCGCAGGCCCACCGCGACGGCCACCGCTTCGTCCTCGTCGAGCACCAGCGGCGGCAACGCCGACCCGGCGGTGAGCCGGTAGCCGCCGGTCGCGCCCAGCGCCGCCACGACGGGATAGCCCAGCTCACGCAGCCGGTCGACATCGCGGCGGACCGTGCGGTCGGTGACGCCGAGCCGGTCGGCGAGTTCGCTGCCCGGCCACTCCCGGGGCAGCTGGAGCAGGGAGAGCAAACGGAGCAGCCGCGCGGCGGTATCGGTCATGTCCACATTCTGCCGCGCATCTAGGACCGAAACTGTCCTAGATGACTTCTAGCGTGGTGTGTACACCGACCGAGGAGATCAGATGACGACCATTCGCCCCTTCCACCTCGACATCCCGCAGACCGACCTCGACGACCTGCGGGAGCGCCTGCGCCGCACCCGCTGGGCCGCGCCGCTGCCGGGCGCGGGCTGGGAACGCGGCGTGCCGACCGACTACCTGCGCGAGCTGGCGCGGTACTGGGCCGAGGATTTCGATTGGCGCGCACAGGAATCCGCGCTCAACGAGTTCCCGCAGTTCGTCACCGAGATCGACGGCCTCGACGTGCATTTCCTGCACGTGCGCTCCCCCGAGCCGGACGCGGTGCCGCTGGTGCTCACCCACGGCTGGCCGAATTCGTTCGTCGAGTTCACCCGGACCATCGGCCCGCTGACCGATCCGCGGGCGCACCGCCTCGATCCGGCCCTGGCCTTCCATGTCGTGGTGCCGTCGGTGCCCGGGTTCGCCTTCTCGGCGGCACCGCGCGAGACCGGGATGAGCACGGCGCGGGTGGCCCGGATGTGGGCGACGCTGATGGACCGGCTCGGCTACGACCGCTACGGCGCCCAGGGCGGTGATCTCGGCGCCTATGTCGCGCCGGAGCTGGCGCTGGCCGCGCCGGAGCACGTGATCGGCGTCCACCTCGACGGCGGCATCGGCATGCCGACCGAGGCCGACGTGCCGAGCATGGCGCCGGAGGACCTGAGCCAGTGGGCGGAGATGCAGCAGTGGATGACCGGCGGCGTCGATCACCACACGCTGCTGCGCGCGGCGCCGCAGACCTTCGCGCTGGGCTGGAACGATTCCCCGGTGGCGCTGCTGGCCTGGCTGATGCAGAAGTTCCAGGAGTTCACCCCGATGGCCGACCTCGCCGAGGACGTCATCGACCGCGACCACCTGCTCACCAATGCCGCGATCTACTGGTTCACCCAGACCGCGGGCACCTCCTCGTGGCCGATGTACGACGGCCTGCGCGACGGCGGCTTCGGCTGGCCCCCCGGCCAGAACCTGGTGCCGACCGGCGTCTACGGCGGCGGTTCACCGCTGATGCGCAAACTGGCCGACCGCGACCACAAGATCACCCACTGGCCCTCGGGCAACCCGGGCAATCACTTCGTCGCCATGGAGGAACCGCTGGCCCACGTCACCGACATCCGGACCTTCTTCACCGACCTGCGCTGAACCGGGCCCGGCCGTTCGTCTCGTGGGCTACCGCATGCTGGCGTCCGGGACCCGGGGCGGGCACGCGGCGCCCGGCGCGGTGACCAGCTCGAAATGCCACCATTCGTTGTCGAAGGTGCGGCACAGGCCCCAGCGGTTGCCGTTGGCCTCGAGCCACTGTGCGCCCTGCTGCGGGCCGACGTCGACCGCGTGGCCGGAGACATGGGTCGACTCGGCGGGCGGCAGCACCCAGCGGCGCGCCTCGTCGGGGGTGCCGTAGGTGGCCAGGCCGTCCTGCCACAGCATTTCCTGCTGCTCGTGGGTGCGGTAGCCGGAGGTGATCGACAGCGGGACACCCTCGGCGTGCGCCTGCTGCTCGGCGAGGGTGTAGGCCAGGGCCAGCGCCGGGTCCAGGCCCTCGGTCCCGGCGGCCGACTGGAACTGTTCACGCTGGTCGGTCGGCTGGGCGCCGGCGATGCCGAGGCCGACGGCGGTCACGGCCGCGGCGGCTGTCATCGTCACCAGCATCCGGTCGGCCACCCGGCCGAGCACAGTAGTCATGCCGGGAGTCTATCGACCGGCCCGGGCCCGAGCCGACCGCCGGGGTCGGCCCCGGCCCGGGACTCGGGTTCATTTCCGCAGGTCGAACGATCTTCTCACGGTGTTCGAGTCAGCTCGTCGGCGGACTCCCGAGCCGACCGGATCGGCCACCGTCCCGGCGCCGCGGTGTAGGCGGGCAGCGCGTCGGACTGCCGGTGCCTGCCCGGGCCCGGCCGGATCACCCGATGCACCGCGAGCGCGGTCAGCAGGCCGATCAGCGTCAGCCCGACCCACACCAGCCGGTCGGCGCCTGCCGCGCGGGCGACGTCGAGGACCGCGCCGGTGCCCAGGTTGCCCGCCAGGATGGCCACCCCGACGATGGTGTTGTAGAACCCGTAGTGGGTCGCCACCAGCCTGTTGTCGCTCAGCGAGACCACGGTGTCCATCTCGAACGGGAAGACCGCCGCCGTCCCGACCGCCAGCACCGCCGCCGACAGCAGCAGGGCCCCGGCCGCGGCGGCCGTCCCGAACGACGCCACGCCGGGGACCAGCGCGAGCGGGACGAAGGCCGCGGCCAGCACCCCGACCCCGAGGACGAGACCGCGCCCGATCCCCCACCGCGCGCGCAACCACGCGGTGATCCGCACCTGCCCCGCGACGGCGACCACCCCGGACACCACGAACACCAGCGCGGTCAGCTCCTGCCCGCCCGCACCCGAGACGGTGCCCGCGTGCAGCGGCAATGCCAGATACACCTGGAACGACAGCACATACGTGCCGCCCATCGCCACCGCGAACGCCACGAAGCGCCGGTTGCCTGCGATGGCGCGCCAGTCGCTCCACACCGACGCCGTGGTGCTCACCCCGGAGCGCTGCGGCAGCGCGCACAGCTGCGCCACCGAGAGCACCGCGAACACGGTCGCCGCCGCGGCGGCGGTCCAGCGGAAATCCACACCGAGCAGGGCGATCCCGACGAGCGGGCCCGCCAGGATGCCCGCCTGGTAGAACACGTTGAACACCGCGAACGCCTCGACCCGACGCTCACCGGCCTCGGCGGCCAGGTAGGCGCGCACGGCCGGATTGAACAGGGCACCAGCGAATCCCGTGGCGGCGGAGGCGAGCAGCAGCATCGGCAGCGAGGTGGCGAAGATCAGCGCGGCGAATCCCGCGGTGCGCAGCACACATCCGGCCACGATGAGCGGTTTGTAGCCGAGCCGGTCGGCCAGCGTGCCGCCGATCAGGAACATCCCCTGCTGGGAGAAGTTCCGGACGCCGAGCACCAGCCCGACCGCCCACGCGGCCAGGCCGAGCGGGCCGGACAGGTACCCGGCCAGGTACGGCATCAGCATGTAGAAGCCGAGATTGATGCCGAACTGGTTGATCATGAGCAGTCGCGCCGGGGTGTCGAAACCGGCGAAGGTCCGCAGCGTCGTCATGCGCGCACCGGTCCCGGCCCGGCGGCGAGCGCGCCGGGATCGAGGACTGTCGTGCAGCGCGTCCAGGACTCGACCACCCGCTCGGCCGGGTGCGCGATCGTGGCGGGATCGGTGGCGGGCGGCCCCGTCAGCAGGCCGTGCTCGCGGCAGTAGCCGTCGTTGTAGACCGTGTCGAAGTAGCGATGCGGCCCGTCGGGGAAGACGGCGACGATCCTGGTCTCCGCGTCGGCGGTGCGGGCGGCCCAGCCCGCGACGAGGGCGACCGCGCCCACGCTCCACCCGCCGGTGGCGTAGTGCGTCGCGGCCAGGGTCCGGCACGCCCACACCGCTTCCGCCGGTGCGACCCAATGGATCTCGTCGAAGGCGCGGTAGTCGACATTGGCCGGGTGGATGTTCGAGCCGAGGCCACGCATCAGCCGCGGCCCGGCCGGCTGGCCGAAGATCGTGGAGGCCACCGTGTCGACGCCGATCAGGCGCAGTCCGGGGTATCGGCGGCGCAGTTCCCTGGCCACGCCCGCGGAATGCCCGCCCGTGCCCACCGCGCAGACCAGCACGTCGACCCGCCCGACCTGGTCGATGAGCTCGTGCGCGAGCCCGGCGTAGCCGTCGGCGGCATCGGGATTGCTGTACTGGTCCGGGCACCACGCGGTGGGCTCGGCGGCGAGCAGTTCGGCGACCCGGTCCCGGCGCGCCTGCTGCCAGCCGCCGGTGGGGTGGGCGCGGTCGACCAGGTCGACCTCGGCGCCGAAGGCGGTGAGCATGCGCGCGACGATCGGTTCCAGCCCGGGATCGGTGACCACGGTGACCGGGTGACCGTGCACCAGCCCGGCCAGCGCGAGCCCGAGTCCGAGCGTGCCGCTGCTGGATTCGACGATCCGCGCGCCGGGGACGAGATCACCGCGCTGCTCGGCCCTGCGCACCATGTGCAGGGCCGGGCGGTCCTTCATCCCGCCCGGGTTGAACCCTTCCAGCTTGGCCCAGAACCCCCGGTCGGCGGTGGCCAGCGGCGCCCCCACCCACATCACCGGGGTATTGCCGACGAGGCCCTGTGGGCGCTCGGCGATCGCGGCAACGGTCCGGTCGAGCACGTATTCCTGCATGTCTGTCGCTTCCTGTGTCGGCCGCCGGGGACGACGGCGCGGACGAGAACGGGCACGCGAACACCGGCCCTGCCATGGGTGTGGCGGGCCTGGCGCTGACCGATCAGCGTCGACAGATGCAGAACTGGGTGAGGATGTCGCGGCCCTGGCGGTACCGCAGGGGCGCGCGCGGCGGGGCGCGCGGGGCCGCGGCCGGATGACCGAGGCTCGCGAGGAGAACGACGACCAGCGCGCCGAGCAGACCGAGCAGCGGGAGCACGAGGCCGGTGTCGGGCGCCGCGGTACCGACCAGGCAGTGGTCGGGCAGCGGATGACCGGGAACGGCGAGCCCCGCCCCGTCGACGACCGCGGCGGCGACCACGTCGAGCGGCGCGTCCACGCGGTGGTGGTCGTCGTGATGCACCGTGGTGCAGTCGATCACGAGCGCGCACACGGCGGCCACGATCATGACGAACGCGCACAGCGCCCCCGCCCGGCGCGGCGAGCGACGGTCCGTCGGACGACCCACCGCGCCTCCTTCCGCTCGTCGCCGGTGACCTCCGCCGACCAAGCTACTACGTCATTGCGTAGACACAGGTCAGCGCCATGGAGCCAGGCGATTCGGTCGCGGTGGCGGCTACCGGTCCGCCCGCCAGCGGGCGATCGCGCGGCCGATCTCGGTGGCGGGCGGCTCGCCGTAGAGCCATTCGCGGGCCAGCCGATGCCAGTTGGCGCGCACCCGCAACTGGCCGAGGGTGGCGAAGGTGAACAGGTCGGCGCGGCGGGAGAAGACGTGTTCGGGCGGGAGCAGTTGCCTGCGCATGCCCTGGAATTCGACCGAGCGGGGGTCGACGGCGAGCAGGACGGCGCTGGTGGCCAGTTCGGGCGTGATGGTCACCTCCTCGTCGAGCAGGTGCCACCCGCAGGCCGCCCACACGTAGGCCAGGCACTCCTCGACGGTGACGCCGGCGTCCGGGTCGATGATGCCGCGCCCGACCCAGGCCGCGTACAGGTCCTCGGGCCGGTCCTCGGCGGCGGCCCGCAGGCAGGAGCGCTCGAAATCGACGTGCTCGGGGTCCATCCGGTTGTAGAGCCCGAAATCGACGAAGGCGAGCCTGCCGTCCTCGGCGAGCAGCACATTGCCCGGATGCGGATCGCCGCAGAACTCGTTGTCGGCGAACAGGGTGCCGAGGTAGAAGCGGTAGATCAGTTCGCCGTAGTGGTCCCGCTGGGCCGACGGCAGCGTCTGCAGGTGCGAGAACCCGTGGCCCGCCACGTATTCGGTCACCAGCACGTTGTGCGAGCAATACTCCTCGATCGCGTCGGGCACGGTGATGTAGGGATGGCCGCGGTAGCGCTGGGCGACCAGGTGCTGGGTCCTGGCCTCGCGCAGATAGTCCAGTTCGCTGCGCAGATTGGCGGCGATCTCCTCCAGCACCCCGGTGTCGGCCATGCTCGGCAGCACGGATCTGGCCATCTTGCTGAGGAACTCGAGGTTGCCGATATCGGCGTGCACGGCGCGCTCCACGCCGGGGTACTTCACCTTGACCGCGACCACGCGCCCGTCGCGCAGGGTCGCCCGGTGTACCTGGCCGATCGAGGCCGCGGCGATCGCGGTCTCGTCGAAGTCGGCGAAGATCCCCGACAGCGGGCCGAGGTCCTCCTCGATCACCGTGCGCATGGTGGGGAACGCGACGGCGGGCGCGCGATCACGCAGCGCCGCGAGCTGGCGGGTGAACTGCGCGCGGTGCGATTCGGGAACGAAGTCGAGGTCGAGCACCGACAGCATCTGCCCGAGCTTCATCGCCGAGCCCTTCATGCTGCCGAGCACCGCGACGATCTGCTGCGCGGTCTTCATCGCCGACCGCTCGGCCAGGACCTGCCTGGCCTCCTCGGTGCGCCCGATCATCGACAGCCGCGTCCCGACCCCGCGGACGGTCTGCTCGGCCGCCAGCCTGCCCAGCTTCCCGCCGCGCGCCACGCGTCCGGAGGGAACTCCGGAGGTCGCCATATCCACCCCCGTCGAGCCGGTCCAGCGCATGTCGCGTCACACTACACCGCACCGCGAGCGCGCAGGGCCGGACGAACGAAGACCCCGGATCGCACCGTGGCGAGGCCGGGGTCTTCGGGATCCGCGACCGCTTACACGCGTTCCTTGGAGCGGGTGCGCACGCGCAGGGCGATCGGCTTGGAGGTCTCGGCGAAGAAGTCGTTGCCCTTGTCGTCGACGACGATGAAGGCGGGGAAGTCCTCGACGTCGATCTTCCAGACGGCTTCCATGCCGAGCTCGGGGTACTCGAGCACCTCGACGTTCTTGATGCAGTCCAGGGCGAGGCGCGCGGCCGGGCCACCGATGGAGCCCAGGTAGAAGCCGCCGTGCTCGTTGCAGGCCTTGGTCACCTGGGCCGAGCGGTTGCCCTTGGCCAGCATCACCATGGAGCCGCCCGCGGCCTGGAACTGGTCGACGTAGGAGTCCATCCGGCCCGCGGTGGTGGGGCCGAAGGAGCCGGAGGCGTAGCCCTCGGGGGTCTTGGCCGGACCGGCGTAGTAGACCGCCATGTCCCTGAGGTACTGCGGCATCGGTTCGCCCGCGTCGAGGCGTTCCTTGATCTTGGCGTGCGCGATGTCGCGGGCCACGACCAGCGGACCGGTCAGCGAGAGCCGGGTCTTCACCGGGTACTTCGACAGCTCGGCGCGGATCTCGTCCATCGGGCGGTTGAGGTCGATCTTCACCACGTCGCCGCCGAGGATGTCCTCGGTCTGCTCCGGGAGGTACTGGGCCGGTTCGGTTTCCAGCTGCTCGAGGAAGATGCCGTCCTTGGTGATCTTGGCCAGCGCCTGGCGGTCGGCCGAGCAGGACACCGCGATGGCGACCGGGCAGGAGGCGCCGTGCCGGGGCAGGCGGACCACGCGCACGTCGTGGCAGAAGTACTTGCCGCCGAACTGCGCGCCGATGCCGAACTCGCGGGTGAGCTGGAAGACCTCTTCCTCGAGCTCGAGATCACGGAACGCGTGGCCGGTGATCGAACCCTCGGTGGGCAAGTTGTCCAGGTAGTGCGCGGAGGCGTACTTCGCTGTCTTCAAGGCGAATTCGGCGCTGGTGCCGCCGATGACCACGGCGAGGTGGTAGGGCGGGCAGGCCGCGGTGCCGAGCGAGCGGATCTTCTCGTCGAGGAACTCGAGCATGCGCTCGGGGTTCAGGACAGCCTTGGTCTCCTGGTACAGGAACGACTTGTTGGCCGAGCCGCCGCCCTTGGCCATGAACAGGAACTTGTAGACCGGGTTGTCGGGGGTGCCCTCGGTCGAGTACAGCTCGATCTGCGCGGGCAGGTTGGAGCCGGTGTTCTTCTCGTCCCACATGGTGATCGGGGCGAGCTGGGAGTAGCGCAGGTTCAGCCTGGAGTAGGCGTCGAACACGCCGCGGCTGATCCACTCCGCGTCGTCGACGCCGGTCAGCACGCCCTCGCTCTTCTTGCCCATCACGATCGCGGTGCCGGTGTCCTGACACATCGGCAGCACGCCGCCCGCGGAGATGTTGAGGTTCTTGAGCAGATCCAGCGCGACGAAGCGGTCGTTCCCCGAGGACTCGGGATCGTCGATGATCTTGCGCAGCTGGCGCAGGTGCGCGGGGCGCAGGTAGTGGCTGATGTCGTGGATCGCCGTCTCGGTGAGCAGCCGCAGCGCTTCGGGCTCGACCTGCAGGAAGGTGCGCCCGTTGTGCTCGACGGTGCTGACCCCCTCGGTGGTGAGCAAGCGGTACGGCGTGTCGTCGGCGCCGATCGGCAGCAGATCGGAATAGCGGAACTCCGGCGCGGTCACGAATCGCACTCCTCGGGTGGCTGGTCACAAAGCACTCGGAAGCCTATCGACCACCCGCGCCCACCTGCTGGTTAGGCAACCCTATGTGACGTAAGGCAAACGCCTGAACCAAGATCGAGGTTGCACGTTCAACCCAAACGGTGCTACCCATTCACCCGAACGGTGGCGGGGCGTGCACCGTTCCAATCCGAAGCCTGCACCGGAGAATCTGGAGCTCGATCGTGACCGATCCACAGTGGCTCGATGATGTCGAAATGCGCGCCTGGCTGGGCTACGTGCGGACCCGCGACCTGATCGCCGCGGCGATCGGACGTGACGCGGGCCGGGCGGCCGACCTCAGCTGGGTCGAGTACTCGGTGCTCGTGTACCTGGCCGACGCGCCGGGACAGCGCCTGACCTTCGCCGATCTGGCGGGCGCGCTGGAATGGTCGCAGAGCAGGCTCTCGCACCAGATCACCCGCATGCAGAAGCGCGGGCTGGTGATCAGGGAGACGATGCCGCACGACCAGCGCCGCACCGTCGCCCGGCTGACGACCGCGGGTGGGCAACTGCTCACCACGGCCGCGCCTGCGCACGTGCGCAGCGTGCGACGGCACATGATCGACGTGCTCGACCGCGGCCAGCTGGCCGCGCTGGCCGAGATCTACGACGTGCTGATCAACCACCATCGCAGCGCGGCAGGCGGATTCGATCCGACCGGACGGGGCAGCGCCGCCACCAGGGCCGCCGAGCCCGCCCCTGACCCGGCCTGAGCGCTACGACCCGGAGCTGCCGCCGGAGTCGGGACGGCTGGTGCCGAGTCCGCCGCGCTGGACCGTGCCGCCCGCCTCCGGCACGCCACGGTCGTAGACGCCGCTGCCGGACGGCCGGAGGAAGCTGCCCGCGGCGAGCGCCACGGCGGCCCCGATCGCGGGGTAGACCAGCGTATCGGTGTGCTGGTACCAGAAATTGGCGTAGCGGCTGTCGGTGGTGTCGCACTGCCCGTCGGCCACCCGGGTCGAGGAGGTGGTGTCCACGCAGATGCCCACCGCGGTCGGCTGCGCGGAGACGCTGGTGGTGGGCCGAGCCGAGGTCGTCGTGCTCGGCCGCGCGGTTGTGGTCGGCCGGACCGTGCTGGTCACCGGCGGTTTCACCGAGGTGGTCGCCGCGCGGTGCGCGGGCGCGTCGGTGCCGCAGCCCGCCGACACCAGCGCCATCGCGACCACGGCGGGCAGCGTGCAGGACACGCTGCGCGACTTCATGATTCGGGCACGCCGACCCTCGCCCGGTACTCCCCCACGCACGAATTCCCCCTCGATTCCGACGACTCGGCCGATCCTAACGGCGTACCGGGAACCCCGTCCCGTGAACGACAGCGGCGGCGGACCTCGCCGATCGCCGAGGTCCGCCGCCGGTGGTGCTCGCTACTGCTGGACGAGATCCGCTGTGGTGAGCGGTCGTTCGAGGTCGGCGGGCACGCCGAGGGCCCGTTCGAACCCGGCGGGCACGATGATGTCGCCGCGGTCGAGCTCGGCGATCGAGGTCTTGCGCAGGCCGAGCAGCGCCGAATCGATACCGCCGCGCAGGATGTCGAGCACGTTCTCCACGCCCGCCTGGCCGTTGGCGGCCAGGCCCCACAGGTAGGCGCGGCCGATCAGCACCGCGCGGGCGCCGAGGGCCACGGCCTTGACCACATCGCTGCCGCGGCGGATGCCACCGTCGAGGACGACCTCGATCTGGTCGCCGACCGCGTCCGCGAGCACCGGCAGCGCCCGGATGGCGGCCGGGGTGCCGTCGAGGTTGTTGCCGCCGTGGTTGGACACCGAGATGCCCGCCACACCCGCGTCGACCGCGCGCAGCGCGTCGTCGACCCGCATGACGCCCTTGAGCAGCACCGGGCCGTCCCAGTTCGCGCAGATCCAGGCGACGTCGTCCCAGTCGGGCGCCGGGGTCTGCATCCATTCGCCGTAGGCGCCGAAGAAGCCCGGCGCGGCGCCGCCACCGACGGCCATGTTGGGCGCGGTGAGGTCGGGAATCGAGCCGGAGCGCAGGTAGGTGGCGAGCCAGCGCGGGCGCGCCAGGGTCTGCGGCGCGAACTTCATCATCGTGCGCAGGTTCAGCGACTCCGGGATCACCGGGCTGCCCCAGTCGCGACCGTGCGAGAACGACCAGTCCAGGGTCAGGATGAGCCCGACCGCGCCGGCCGCCTTCGCCCTGGCCATCCGCTCCAGGATCTGGTCCTTGTTGCCACACCAGTACAGCTGGAACAGCGTCGACGGGTTGGCCGCGACCACCTCTTCGATCGGCTTGCTCGCGAACGAGCTCAGGCCCATGGCGATGCCGCGCGCGGCCGCCGCCCTGGCCACGGCGACCTCACCGTCGGGGTGCACCGCCTGCACGCCGGTGGGCGAGATCAGCACCGGCATCGAGACCTGCTGGCCGAGCACGGTGGTCGACTGGTCGCGCTCGCCGATCGGGCCCGCGCAATGCGGGGCGAAGCCGAGTTCGGTGAACGCGGTCTGGTTGTCCTCGATGGTCTGGCCGCGTTCGGAGCCCGCGATCAGCGCCCCGTACACCGATTTCGGCAGGCGCTTGCGGGCGCGGCGCTGCGCCTCGGCGACGGTCTCGAACCAGGGATTCATCGACGTGATCCTTCCTCAGGAACCTGGGGCCACCAGCGGCCCAGGTCTGCCAGCAGTGCGGTGGTTGCCGCGTTCAGCAGCGCGGCGCCTTCGCCTGCGCTCGACCCGGTGGGGTCACCGAGAATTCCGTTGGGGCTCACCGCCCGCACACCGCCGGCGCGCAGCAGCGGCAGCAGCTCGGCCAGCGGGCGCCGGTCCCCCGGTTCGGCCAGCTCGGCGCGCACCAGGTCGGGCGCCAGCGCGAGCTGGATCGAGGTCTCGGCGCGGCCCGCGTGCGGGTCGCCGCCGTACCCGGGCGAGAACAGGCGCACATCGCGCGACTCCGCGCGCAGCAGGGTGACCGCGCGCCGCAGCGCCTCGACATTGCCGCCGTGCCCGTTGACCAGCACGATCCGGTCGAAGGTGTCGGTGGCCGACCGGCACAGCTCCACGACGAGCAGTTCCAGCGCGGCTTGCCCGATCGACAGGGTGCCCGCGAAGCCCGCGTGCTCGCCGCTGGCGCCGTAGGGCACCGCCGGGGCGACCAGCACGTCGGACCGCTCGGCGGCCACCCGCGCGCAGACGGCGGCGGCGATGTCGGTATCGGTGGACAGGGGCAGGTGGGGGCCGTGTTGCTCGGTGGCACCGAGCGGGATGACCAGGATCACCCCCGCGGCGGCACATGTGCCCGCCTCGGGCCATGTGAGGTGGGCCACGAACATGATCCCGAGATTAACGACAGTCACTGACATAATCAAGAGCCCGGGATTCCCTACTCTGTATCCATGTCCGCCCCGTCTCCGCGCGCTCATCGCGGTCGCCCGCCGCGCACCACGCGCCGCGAACTCGAAGTCATCGCGATGAAGTTGTTCGCCGAGCACGGCTTCGACGACATCACCGTCGAGCGCATCGCGGCCGAGGCCGGCGTCAGCGAACGCACGTTCTTCCGGTATTTCCCCAGCAAGGGCGAGGTGCTCTGGCACCAGTTCGACAACGAGGTCGCCGACCTGCGCGACGCGTTCGCCGCGGTCCCCGACGACGAGCCGATGATGGCGGCGGTACGCCGAATTGTGGTGGCGGCCAACAGATATCGCGCCGAGGACATCCCCGAGCTGCGCACCAGGATGCGTCTGGTCTCCGGGGTGCCCGCGCTCTCGGCGGGCGCGGGCGCGCACTACGACGCCTGGGAACGCGCGGTCGGCGAGTTCGCCGCCCGCCGCCTCGGCACCACCGCCGGTGACCTGGTCCCGCTGGCCGTCGGCCGCACCACCCTCGCGGCCGCGCGGGCCGCGTTCGACGCCTGGCTCGAACGCGGCGACACCGATCTGACGAGCTATCTGGACCGCGCGCTGCGGGCGCTGGAACGAGGGTTCGCCCCGGAGTAGCCAGCGCCCGCCGAGCAACCCACACGTTTGGGCGGCATCCGGGATGGGGTATGAGTAGGCTCGAGCCAAGCGCGCGGTGCGCACCAGAGAAAGCCCGTCGAAAGGGGCAGGAGTTTCCATGTCCGAGGTGTCCATGAGTCTTTCGGCGGATTCGCTGCCGGCGCGCCCGGTAGACAACTTGCTGCCGCAACTGGTCGAGCACCTCCGGCAGAACCGCACCGGACTGCGCGAAGAGTGGGCACGCCGCATCACCGAGGCCGAGCTGCTGACGGCCATGACCCCGGAGGAGATCTTCTCCGAGGCCACGTCGATGTACGACAACTACGTCGAGGTGCTCGTCACCGGTAGCGTCGAGGCCCTGCAGGCCTACGCGCGCGACCTGTCCGAGCGCATCATTCCGCGAGGCGTCGAGACCGACGAGGTCCTCGGCATCGTGCTGCTGCTGCGCGACGTGCTGGCCCGCTCGCTGTTCGAGAAGTACCAGGCCGATTTCGACCTGCTCAACCAGGTCCTCGACGCCTACGAACCGGCCGCCAACCGCATCGCCAGCACCGTGGCCATCTCGTTCGTGCAGGAGCGCGAGCGCGTCATCCGCCAGCAGCAGGAAGCCATCCGCGAGCTGTCCACCCCGGTGCTCCAGGTGCGCGAGCAGCTGCTCATCCTGCCGATCATCGGTGTGCTCGACTCCCAGCGCGCCCGTCAGCTCACCGAGCAGCTGCTGCGCGCCATCCGCGCCAACCGCGCCAAGGTCGTCGTCATCGACATCACCGGTGTGCCCGCGATCGACTCCGTGGTGGCCAACCACCTCGTGCAGACCGTCGACGCCTCGGGCCTGATGGGCGCCAACGTCATCATCACCGGCCTGTCCTCGGAGATCGCGCTCACGCTGGTGACCATCGGCCTCGACCTGTCGAAGATGAACGCGGTCGGCGACCTGCAGGGCGGTATCGAAGAGGCCGAGCGCCTGCTCGGGTACGAGGTCTCCCGGGTCACCGAGCGCCTGAGCGAACGAGACGGACGCTGAGCTAGCCACCATGCCGGTACCCATTCTCAAACAGGGCACGTTCCTGATCGCTTCGGTGCAGTCGGCCCTGACCGACAGCGACACCGAGCGGCTCCAGGACGACCTCATGAAGCAGGTCAGCCGCTATCGGGCTACCGGCATCGTCGTCGACGTCACCGCGATCGACGTGATGGACTCCTTCGCCGCGCGCTCGCTGCGCACCATCGCGCACATGACCCAGCTGCGCGGGGCCGAAACCGTCATCGTCGGGCTCCAGCCCGAAGTCGCGTTCGCGATGGTCCAGCTGGGCCTGACCTTCGAGGACATGCACACCGCGCTGGACCTGGAGGAAGGCCTGGCCTGGCTGAACCGTCTGCCGAGCAGGCGACGAGACGGTCGTGACAGTGGCCGCTGAGCAGGTGGCCATCGCGGTCAAAGTCTCCGAAGACATCGTCACCGCACGCCAGGCCGGACACGAGCTGGCCGCGGCCCTGGGTTTCACCCTCACCGACCGGACCATGATCTCCACCGCGATCTCGGAGATCGCGCGCAACATCACCAGCTACGCGGGCAGCGGCGAGATCCGGTTGCTCGTCGACCTGCGCGACGGCCGACGTTCCCTCGTCGTACAGGCGGAAGACCAGGGACCGGGCATCCGCGATATCGCGCGCGCCCTGGAGGACGGCTATTCCACCGGCCGCGGACTCGGGCTCGGCCTGCCCGGCGCGCGCAGGCTGATGGACGGCCTCACCATCGATTCCGCCCCCGGCCGCGGGACGTTGATCGAGATGTGGAAGTGGGTACCCGACGGTGCATGAAGACGGGATCATCGGCCGCACGGAATGGTCGACGGCCGGTCGGGCACTGCCCGGGCAGGACGTCTCCGGCGATCGCGCGGTCATCCTCGACACCGGTGACGGCGGGGCGCTGTTCGGTGTCCTCGACGGCCTCGGGCACGGCGCGGCCGCGGCCGACGCGGCCGATCGCGCGATGGTCATCCTGTCCGAGAACCGCGGCGAACCGCTGGACGTGCTGATGGTGCTGTGTCATCGCGCGATGGTCGAAACCCGCGGCGCCGCGGTCTCGCTGGCACTGATGGGTCCGGGCGAGACCCTGCAGTGGCTCGGGGTCGGCAATGTCGAGTCGCGCCTGCTGACCCTCGGCCCGGCCGGTCCGGAGCTACGCGCGACGATGCTGCTCACCGGCGGCATCGTCGGCTACCGGCTGCCCTCGCACCTGCAACCCCAGACCCTGCCGATCCGGCCGGGTGACCTGCTGCTGATGGCCACCGACGGGATCGTCGCGGTGGGCCCGGAGTCGATCGATCTGGCCCGTCCGGCCACCCAGATCGCGGGCGACCTGCTCGCGCGCGACGCCAAGGACACCGACGACGCCCTGGTCCTCGCGGCCCGTTTCCGTGGAGCCTGTCCATGAGAGGTTGCCGATGAGCGCTGTCCTGGCCGCATTTCTCGACGACTACTCGGCTGCCCTGCGCCGTCACGTCGCCGCGCCCGGCCAGGCGGGCCTCACCGAGGGCTACGACCTCGGCAGGCGGGCCCTCGTCGAGGGCATCAGCCTGCTCGACCTCACCGAGAACCACTTCCGCGCGGTCGCCGCGTTCACCGACGAGGCGGCGGATTCGCGCAGCGCCGAGGTGGCGCTGGAGTTCCTGCTGCAGACGATGGCAGCGCTCGACATCGCCACCCGCGGCTATCTCGACGGCACCCGCCGCTACGAGCAACAGCGTTCGCGCGCCGAGGATCTCGCCGGCCGCGACGCGTTCCGCACCGCGCTGGTCGAGTCGCTGCAGGACGGGTTCTTCGTCGCCGACGACCACGGCACCATCGTCGAGGTGAACTCCGCCTTCGGCGTGCTCACCGGGTACGGCGCGGACGCGGTCCCCTACCCGGTGCCGCACCCGTGGGCCCTGCCGGATCGGGCGGGCTACCCCCAGATCGGTACGGAGGCATCCCGTTTCGTGATGCCGGTGCGGCATCGCGACGGTCGGGAACGCTGGCTGGCGGTGAGCGCGAGCTCGCTGGTGAAGCAGGAGGACAACGAGGAGATCTTCGTCGGCACCGTGCGCGACGTGACCGCCGAACACGACGCGCAGGCCCGTGATCAGGCGGCCTCGCGGCTGGCGACCGCCGTCGGCGCGGCCACCAGCATGGTGGAGGTGCTCGAGGTCGGGCTCGACGAGTTGCGCCGGACGATGGGCGCGCGGACCGCGCTGGTTGCGGTCTGGCCGAGCCGGACCGGGCAGCCGGACGTGTACTCCTGTGGCGAACCGCCCGCAGGCGCGCCGGAAAGCAGCGCGGGCGCACCGCAGTTCGTCGCCGCGCCGGTCGCGGGACCGACCGGCCGGGTCGTCCTCGACGAGGAGGTCCGCGCCCTGGTCGATCGGGCCCGCAGGCAGCCGGCCCGTGGCCTGTCCGCCATCACCGGCGAGGACGGCGGCGTGGACGCCGTGGTCGCGCCGCTCGGCGAGACCGGCGACGCGGCCCTGTGGGTGCGTTTCGGGGCGCCGCGCGCGATCAGCGCCGCGGACTGGGCACTGTATTCGCTGCTGGTCGGGCATCTCAGCGTCGCGCTGCAGCGCGCCCGCAACTTCGATCAGGCCCGCGCGACCTCGCTCACCCTGCAACGCGCGATGCTCGGCCCGATCGAGCTGCCGCCGCGGTTCTCGGTGCACTACGAGCCGGCGCTGCCACCGCTCGAGATCGGCGGCGACTGGTACGACGTGGTGCCGCTGCGCGACGGCACCATCGGCGTCGTGGTCGGCGACTGTGTCGGCCGTGGCCTCTCGGCCGCCGTCGTGATGGGCCAATTGCGCACGGCCGCACGGGCGTTGCTGCTGCGCGGCGCGGGCCCGGCGCAGCTGCTGGCCGAGCTCGACGCCGTCGCCGCCCGGATTCCCGGCGCCATGTGCACCACGGTGTGCGCGGCGGTGCTCGATCCCGAGCGCGGCATGGTCCGCTACTCCAACGCCGGTCACATGCCGCCCATCCTGGCGCCGCCCGGGGGCACCGGCCGGGTGCTCGACGGCGGAAGGGCGGTGCCGCTGGCCACTTTCGACACCCCGCGCAGGCCCGAGGCCACCACGGCGCTGCCGCCGGGCGCGACGCTGGTGCTGTTCACCGACGGCCTGGTCGAACAGCGCGGGTACGACATCGAAGAGGGCTTCGTCAAGATCGCCGGGGTGCTGAGCGAGACCGGCGCCGCGCTGCCCCGTGACGTCGCCGACGCCGTGCTGTCGCGGCTGTGTCCGCCCGCCGGCTACGACGACGACGTCGCCATGGTCGTCTACCGCCAGCCGCCGGAACCGCTGCACCTCGACATCCCCGCCGCCGCAGCGGAATTGACCGGGCTGCGGCGCAACCTCTACCGCTGGTTCGCCACCGCCGCGGTCCCGCACGATCTGGCCGCCGACCTCGTCGCCGCCGCCAACGAGGCGTGCAGCAACAGCGTCGAGCACGCCTACCGCGATGCCGAGCCCGGCCGGGTCACGCTCACCGCCACCTGTGAGGGCGACCGGGTGGTCATCGAGGTCACCGATTCGGGCCGCTGGATTCCCACCCCGACCGACCCCGGCTTCCGCGGGCGCGGTGTGGAGATGATGCGCGTGCTCACCGAGGACCTGGAATTCGGCCACGACGAGAAGGGCACCCGCGTGCGCATGTGGGTCACGCTCCCGTCGATCACCTTTCCCACCGCGAATCCGCTGCGTGGATCGACGCGACCAGCGGGGCAGCCGACCAACAATACATTCCGATAACGGCCCGCAGACGCGCCGCGTCGGAAGCTGTCGCGGTCACCCGGGCAATGACGGAGAACGACGGGGCCGACCGTTTTCCCCGACCCCGCCGAACCGTCCCGAATACCGGCCGTGACCTGCTGGTTCGAAACCCCTATAACGATTCTTCAGTGGGCCGATAAATCCTTGTCCACGCAAATCCCGGTTTGCTACGGTGTGGATGCATTTCCACACCGCGCCTGGTGTGATCCCGGATATTCCAGCGATCTTCCCGCAGTCCGGAGTACGGGCTCAGCGCCCATTCTGCACAACATCGATGAAGCCGCGCTCTGCGCCGCTTTGTGTTCTCCTGCGGGCCGATCATCCGACGGAAGGGAGAGATTCATGTTTTCCGGTTTTCTCGGTGACCTCCTCGACATCTTCATCACGCTGATCGAGACGCTGTCGGGCTAGCACAGCAGTGATCCCGGGACGCCCCCAACCTCGTCCCGGGATCAGCTGTGCGCCGCGAGTCCTACGTCCGCGCGGTCGTGTCGTAGGCCTCGACATCGAAGGTCTTCAGCATCCGCTCGAAGCGGAAGCTGAAGTCCGGCCAGAGCCGGGAGTGCCGCCCGAGCTCGTCGACGAACCAGCTGGTGCAGTCCCCCGCGTTCCACACGGTGCCGGCGAATTTCGTCTGTAGCTCCCGGTTGTACTCGGTCTGTGCCTGCGCGCGCACCTCCACCGTGCGCAGCCCCCGCGCGTCCATCGTCGTGATCGCGTCGACGATGTAGTTGATCTGCGATTCGATGGTGAACACCGCCGAGGTGTAGCTCAGTGCCGCGTTCGGGCCGATCATCAGGAACATGTTCGGGAAGTTCGCGATGGTGGTGCCCTTGTACACGCTGAGCCCGTCCGCGCCGAACACCTCCGCCAGCGTGCGCCCGTCCCGGCCGGTGATCAGGTCGTAGGTCGGCGAATCGGTGATCTCGAAACCGGTCGCCAGCACGATCGCGTCGACCTCGCGTTCGGTGCCGTCGTTCGCGACGATCGACTGCTCCCTGATCTCCTTGATCCCGTCGGTGACCACGTCGACGTTCGGGCGCGCCAAGGCCGGGTAGTACTCGTTGGAGATCAGCATCCGCTTGCAGCCGAGCCGGTAGTTCGGCGTCACCTTGCGGCGCAACGCCGCGTCCCGGATCACCCACCACAGCTTCAGCCGGGCACCGGCAGAAAAGATGTCGGCCAGCGGCGGGTACTTCGACTGCCAGAGCACGAACGACTCACGCAGCCAGTACACCCCGGCGCGGGCCAGCCGCTGCGACCCCGGAACGTGGCGGTACCAGAGGCGTTCGGGCAACGTGTAGCGATGACCGAGGCGCGGGAGCACCCACGGCGCGCTGCGCTGGTACACCTCGAGCCGGCCCACCCGCTCCGCGATCGACGGCACGATCTGGATGGCCGAGGCGCCGGTCCCGACGACCGCCACCCGCTTGCCGGTCAGGTCGACGTCGTGATCCCAGCGCGCGGAGTGGAACATCGCGCCGCGAAACGTGGTGATGCCCTTGATGTCGGGCGGCTTCGGCGCGCTGAGCGGACCCGCCGCCGACACCATGATGTCGGCGGTGAACGCGCCCAGGGCGGTCTGGATGTCCCAGCGCGCCGCCGCCGGGTTCCAGCGCGCGTCGGTCACCTCGCAGTCGAGCAGGATCGCCTCGCGCACCCCTTCCTGGTCGACCGTGTCCTGGACGTACCGCTGGATCTGCGGCTGGGTCGAGAACGAGTGCGTCCAGTCCGGATTCGGCGCGAACGAGTACGAATACAGCTGCGACGGCACGTCACAACCCGCGCCGGGATAGGTGTTGTCCCGCCAGGTGCCGCCGATGTCGCCCGCGCGCTCGAAGACGACGAAGTCGGTGATCCCGAGCCGGCGCAGCCGCATGGCCACGCCGAGCCCGGCGAACCCGGCCCCGATGATCGCCACCCGCACGTGGCGCCGAGGCGTGTCGGTCACCGCGTCGACGCCGTGGTGTCGTAGGCCTCGATGTCGAAGTGGCGCACCAGCTTCCGGTACCGGAAGCTGAAGTCCGGCCACAGCGCGGAGTTGTTGCCGTGCTTGTCGAGGAACCAGCTGGTGCAGCCACCGTTGACCCACACGGTGCGGGCCATCTTCGGCTCGAGCGCCTTGTTGTAGGCGCGCTGGGTGTCCACCTTCACCTCGAACGACTGCAGACCGCGCGCCCGCATGGTGGTGATCGCGTCGACGATGTAGTTGATCTGCGACTCGATGATGTAGATCAGCGAGGTGTAGTTCAGCCCGGAGTTGGCGCCGAGCATGAAGAACATGTTCGGGAAGTTGGCGACCGTGGTGCCCTTGTACATCTGGTAGCCCTCGGCGTCGGCCGCCTCCGACACCGTCCGGCCGTCGCGACCGGTGTACAGGTTGAACGTCGGCGAATCCGCCACGTGGAACCCGGTGGCCAGGACGATGGCGTCGACCTCGCGTTCGGTGCCGTCCTCGGTGACGATCGAGCGCGCACGCACCTCGGCGATGCCGTCGGTGACGAGATCCACGTTGTCGCGGTCGAGCGCGCCGTAGAACTTGTTCGAGACCAGCATCCGTTTGCAGCCGATGCGGTGCGTGGGCAGCACCTTGCGCCGCTTCTCCGGGTCGCGGATCTCGAGCCGCATCTTGACCCGCCCGACGGCCTCGAGCAGCAGGCCGGTCCACGGGTACTTCACCTGGGTGATCACGAACAGTTCGCGCGTGGTGTAGATCAGCGCGCGGATCAGCCGTTGCAGGCCGGGCACGTGCTTGAAGGCGAAGCGTTCCGGCGCCAGGTAGGGCCGGTTCAGCTGCGGCATCACCCAGGTCGCGGTGCGCTGGTACACATCCAGCCGTTCCACCTCGGGCGCGATCGACGGGACGATCTGCACCGCGGAGGACCCGGTGCCGATGACGGCGACCTTCTTGCCCGCCAGGCTCGCGTCGTGGTTCCACCGCGCCGAGTGGAAGATCTCGCCCTCGAAGCTCGAGATCCCCTTGATGTCGGGCAGATTCGGCTCGGCGAGCACACCCGCAGCCGACACGACGAAGTCGGCGGTGAAGCCGCCGTCGCTGGTGTCGACCTCCCACCGGCCGTCAGCGTCGATCCAGCGCGCCGCGGTCATCGCGCAGTCGAACTTGTGCTTGTCGCGCACCCCGTACCGGTCGGCCACCTCGCGCAGGTACCGCTCGATCTCAGCCTGCGGCGAGAACGACCGGGACCAGCCCGGATTCAACGCGAACGAGTACGAGTACAGGTGCGAGGGCACATCGCAGCCCGCGCCCGGATAGGTGTTGTCGCGCCAGGTGCCGCCCACATCGGGGCCGCGCTCGATGACCAGGTAGTCGGTCACCCCGTGCTGGCTGAGCCGGATCGCCGTGCCGAGCCCGGACAGGCCGCTCCCGACGATGAGGACCTGCACGTGCCTGCGGGTGGTGTCGCCGGCGGGCCGGTCGTACACGGTCGTGGAAGTGTCGTTACTGCTCATGGGGCGACCTCAGCGGGATTCGTAGATGCGTTTGTGGCCGGAGACGGCGGCGAGCCGGTACGGAAGGCGGGTCTCCTCCGGCATGGCGTGGTAGGCGCCGTCGCTGGGCGAGGTGGCCTCGTGCAGCTCGCGGTAGTGCTCGTAGCCGATCAGTTCGCGCGAGTCGATCGCGGCGCGGTTCGCCTCGGTGCGCAGGTGCTCGCGGTAGCCGGGTTGCACGGTGCCGCTGAAGAATTCGGCGACGCTGCCCGAGCCGTAGCTGATCATGGCCAGTGGCCGTCCGGTCAGGTCGTCGGCGTAGTCGAGCAGCGCGGCCAGGCCCAGGTAGAGCGAGGCGGTGTAGCTGTTGCCGACCGTGCGGTTGTAGCGGGTGGTGTCGCCGATGGCGGCCTCGATGTCGGCGGCGTCGGCGGTGTGGCCCTGGCTCTCCAGCAGGTGGCGGTGCGCCTTGTAGGCCATCTTGGTGAAGGGCTGGTGGTAGCAGAACGCGGCGAACTCCGACAGCTCGCGGCCGCCCTGGCGCCGGTAGTCGGTCCAGGCTTCCTGCGCGGCCTTCTGGTAGGCGTTGACCGAGGTCTTGCCGTCCACGATGGCGGCGCTGCGGTAGTTCGGGCGCCAGAAGTCCATGATGTCGGCGCTGTAGAGCCCGGAATGCGGATCCAGTTGCAGGATGGCCGGATTCGCGGTGATCAGCATCGCCACCGCGGCCGCGCCCTGGGTCGGCTCGCCCGGGGAGTCCAGGTCGTACTTGGCGATGTCGGCGGCGATGACCAGCACCCGCTGGGCCGGATCACGCGCGATCAGGCCCGCGGCGAACTGCAGGCCCGCGGTGCCGCCGTAGCAGGCCTGCTTGAGCTCGACCACGCGCGCGGCGTTGGGCAACCCGATCAGCGAATGCAGGTACAGCGCGGCGGCTTTGGACTGGTCGACACCGGTCTCGGTGGCCAGCAGCACGGTGCGGATGTTGTCGGTGCCGTGCCGCTCGAGGATGGGCTTGGCCGCGGCCGCGGCGATGGTGACGATGTCCTCGTCGGCCGCGGCGACACTCATCTTCTCCTGGCCGATGCCCAGGTAGAACTTGTCACGGTCGACGCCGAGCCGCTCGGCGAGCACGGCGTGGTCGAGGGCATAGTGGGTGGTCGCGAAGGACAGGTCGTGGATGCCGACCGAGGATGTGTTCATCGTTGTGTTCCGTTGCTCGTGGTGGACCGCTCGAATTGGGTGTGGGCGCGCATCAATTCACCGCGATTGGTCTGCGCGGCCATCAGCGACAGCTCGCCGCACAGCACGGTCGCCGCCGCGATGACGGCGAGTCTGCGGGCGTTCTCGCCGGGCTCCCGGTCTTCCCGGCAGCCCAGACGTTCGAGGTTCTCGTCCACGAAGCTCGCGTGCTTGCCGTTGCCGACGGTGCCGACGATGAGGTTGGGCAGCGTGCACGAGAAGTACAGGTCACCGTCGCGGTCCTCGGCGTGGGTGACGCCCTGGGAGCCCTCGACGATGTTCGCGGCGTCCTGCCCGGTGGCCAGGTAGAACGCCAGCAGCATGTTCGCGTAATGCGCGTTGGCGGACCGGATTCCACCCGCGAGCAGGGTGCCGATCAGGTTCTTGCGGATATTGAGTTCCACCACCTGCCGCGCGGTGGTGTGCAGGCGCTGCTGCACCACCTCGCGCGGGATCAGCAGTTCGGTCACCACGTTCTTGCCGCGGCCGAGGATGCCGTTGACCGCGGTGGCCTTCTTGTCGGTGCAGAAGTTGCCCGAGATGGAGCCGTAGCGCACGCCGGCGACCGTGGTCAGGATGTGGTCCATCAGGTGGTCGCTGGCCAGGGTGGCCATGTTGTGGCCCGACGCGTCGCCGGTGCTGAACTCGAACCGCAGGAACAGCAGGTTGCCGTTGATCTGGTGGTGCAGGTCGATCAGGCGGGCGAAGCGGCTGCTGCCGGTGACGACCTCCTGCAGCTCGGCGAAGCGGTCCTTCAGCTGCCGGACCGCGGTGAGCGCGGTGTAGGCGTCGTCGGCCTCGAGCAGGATCGAGCGGGTCATCCGCTCGTCGACGAGCGTGGAGACGATGCCGCGCTCGGTGAGGGTGGAGATCCGCGCGCCACGACCGACCGAGGGCCACAGAGGCGTTTCGTAGGTGGCCAGGGGCACGTCGACGGCATCGTCGACGACATTGCCCGTGATGCGCAAGGGCCCCACCCACTGCAGCGGGACCGCTGCGTACGACATGTCATTCATCGATGACTCCTCCTCGATCTTTCGATTCGCGCCACCAGTGACTCCGGTGGGCAAGGGACGCCGCGTCGATGCCGCGCAGTGCGCAGAACGCCGCCACGTCCCCGGTGATCAGCAGGTCGCAGCCGGCCAGGTCGGCCGGGGTGCGGGCGCCGAGCACGGTCAGGATCTGGCGCAACTGGTCGAGCCAGGTACGGATCTGCTCGACGAGCGCGTCGGTGTCCTGACGCACGACGGTGTCCAGGAAGGCGCCGGCGACCCCGGTCGCTGCGGCGCCGAGCGCGAGCGCCCTGGCGATGTCGAGCGGGGACCGGATACCACCGGACGCGGCGATATCGATGCCGTCGATCCCGGCGCAGTCGAGCAGGCAGGTGGGGGTGGACTGCCCCCAGCTCTCGATGAAGGCGAAGTCGGCGGCGGGGCGCCGCTCGTTCTCGATGCGGGCGAAGTTGGTGCCGCCCCGGCCGCCGACATCGGCCACCGAGACACCGGCATCGCGCAGCCAGGCCACGGTTTGCCTGCTGAGCCCGAAGCCCACCTCTTTCACGATCACCGGGACCGGGACGTGGGCGGTGATGTGCTCGATCTGCCGGGGCCACGCGCCGAAGGACCGATCGCCCTCGGGCATCACGACTTCCTGGACGGTGTTGAGGTGGATCTGCAGCGCGTCGGCCTCGAGCAGGTCGATCGCGCGACGCACCTGATCCAGCGAGGCGGTCGCGTTGACGTTGGCCATCACGAAGCCGTGCGGATTCTCCTCGCGCAGCACGCGATAGGTGCCCGCGACCTCGGGATCGCGGAAGTAGGCGC
The DNA here is from genome assembly GCF_042888005.1 of Nocardia sp. NPDC003269. NCBI lineage: Bacteria > Bacillati > Actinomycetota > Actinomycetes > Mycobacteriales > Nocardiaceae > Nocardia > Nocardia sp. NPDC003269. The sequence goes on along the minus strand of NZ_JBIAPA010000002.1, from coordinate 1,727,516 downwards.
TCATCGACCCGGTGGCGATGGGCAGGCCGGTCTCGCGGGCGGCGATGGCCAGCTTGCGGTTGATCTCGCCGGTGTTGACGCTGCCGCCGGTCATCGCGTTGACGTAGAGCGGTGTGTCCCACTGCTTTCCGGCGATGTCGACGGCCAGCGAGACGTCCTGGCTGTCGATCCCGGCCAGCGCGTGATGGACGAAGGTGACCTCGTCGAAGTCGTTGGCGCCGGTGTCGGCGCGGCGCTGGTTCACCGCGTGGCGAACGTGGTCGTCCTTGCGATCGGCGATCATGCGGTCTCCCCTTCGAACGGGTGGGTCCGCAACGGCAGCGGCCGGATGCCGGCGGCGACCCAACGGTCGGTCAGTTCGGTGCTCGCGGCCGGGCGGGCGCGGTCGACCAGTGCGATCCCGCAGTCGCCGCCGCCCGCGCCGGACGGTTTGGCGGCCGCGCCGACGGCGGCGCCCGCCGCGCACAGCGCGCGCAGGCGCGGCGTCATGATGCCCAGCCCGGCGCTCGCGTCGAGGTCGAGCAGGAGTTCCCTGGCGTGGTCGATCTCGACGCCGACGCCGGCCGAGTCGTCGGCTTCGATCGCGGTGCGCAGGCGGGTCACGCACTCGTTGCTGCGCGCGTTGAAGACGGTGCGGTCGTTCTTCGCCCGGCTCGCCGCACCGACCAATGCCGGTGTGGAGGCGGGGTTTCCGGTCCAGCCGACCCGCAGATCGAGTCCGGTCGGGGTCGGCAGCGGGCGGATCGACAGGCCGGGCCAGGTGGCGCGCAGGGCGGCGTCGATGCCGTCGGCGGCGGCCGTCGCGGCGACCACCGCGCGGTCGGGCGAACCGTAGGCCAGCCAACCACCCCACGTGCTCACGGCGACATCGCCGCAGGACGCGCGGGGGTTGACCGCGATCGTGGCGAGCACGGCCAGCCGGTACCGGTCCATCGCGGTGAGTTCGAGCCCGTGGAAGCGGCCGAGGGCGGCGACGGTCGCGACCGTCACGGCCGCGCTCGACCCGAGGCCGTACTTGCGACCGTCGGCGTCACCGAGATCGGCGGACACCGTCAATGTGTAAGCGCTGGAATCGATTCCACGTTCGGCGCGGAGCCGGTCGAGGACCGACACCGCCGCGAAGACGTACGCGAACGCGGCGGGCACGGTGGCATCGGCCGTCGCCGGGACCAGACGGTCACCGTCGCGGCCGAGGGTGAGCGAGACACCGCCGTCCAGGTCCGAGTGCAGCGTCGTGGCCGTCCCGGCGGACACCCCGGTCACCGTGGCGGTCGCGTAGCGGTCGACGGCCGTGAGCACCGCGAGATGCCCCGGCTCGACGACGGCGTACTCCCCCGCGATGAAGAGTTTGCCCGGAGCGCGACAACTGATCACCGGTCGTCGCCCCCGATCAGCCGAGCGCCCGGACCGATGTGCGCGGTCCGGGTGGTGACGAAGTCACCGAGTCCCTCGAGGGTGGCCGCGACGACGGGCGCGTCGGCGCGGGTGCAGAGCACCTTCACATTCGGGCCCGCGTCGATCGTCGCGTAGGCGGTGATGCCGTCGGCGCGCAGCGCGAGCACCGCGTCCAGGATGGCCACCGAATGCGGTGACAGATAGCGGATCCCGGGTCGCGCGGTGAGCATGGTGGCGTGCATGCCGAGGGCATTGCGCTCGGCGATCTCCCCGATCGCCGGGAGATCCCGGCGCGCCACCGCGTCGCGCATCTGGGCGAGATCGAGGACCGAGGACTCGGCCCACGGGCGGTAGAACGGCGAGGTCTCGGTGGTCTGCCGCATGGCCACCCGGCTCGACACCGCCTTGGCGCCCGCCTCGACGACGCCGACGACCAGCGCCGGGTCGAGGTCGTCGCCGCCGATCGGCTCGGCGAAGGAGCTCAGATCGCCGGCCTCGCCGTCGCCCTCGCCCGCGTGCCACACGACGAAGCCGCCGAAGATCGAGCGCGAGGCCGATCCGGAACCGCGGCGGGCCAGCCGGGACAGGGCGCGACCGTCCAGGTCGAGGCCGTAGGCGGCGGCCGCGGCGGTGGCCAGCGCGGCGAACCCACTCGCCGAGGAGGCCAGGCCGGCGCCGGTGGGGCCGGCGTTGCCGGTCACCACCGCGGCGCGCTCGTCGCGGCCCGCCAGCGCGCGGACCAGGTCGAGGAAGGTCTCGACGCGGGTCAGGGCGGTGCCGGTGGCGGCGGCCTCGTTGAGCTCGACCGTGTCGGCCGGACCGTCGATCAGCCGCACCGAGGTGGTCGTCGGGAAGATGTCCAGCGTCATCGACAGGCTCCCCGTGACGGGGAGGAACAGCGTCTCGTCGCGCTTGCCCCAGTACTTGACCAGGGCGATGTTCGGGTACGCGACCGCGACGGCCTCGCCCTCACGGACGTGCTCGACCGGACCTGTGGCGGCGACGGGGACTGCGGAAGTGGGTGTCATCGGTGGGTTTCGCGTTCCGGTCTCGAGGCGGATAGGGACAGGGCGTCCGAGCGCAGGCTCGCGGTGGGGACCGTCCAGGTCCGCACCGCGCCCGCCCGGCGCAGCGCGGTGCCGACCGCGGGCGCGAGGTCGGTCGCGGTGAGGGCGAGGACGCAGCCGCCGAGGCCGGCGCCGGTGAGTTTGGCGCCGTACGCGCCCGCGTCCAGCGCCGCGGTCACCAGGGTGTCGATATGCGGTGTGCTGACCCCGAGTTCGGTGAGCAGACGCTGGAACGCGAGCATCGTCGTGCCCAGCGCGGCGGCGTGTCCGGCCGACAGGTCGGTCGCGGCCGCGGTGATCAGGTCCGTGGCTTCGGCCAGCAGCCGATCGGCCGCCGCACGGTCCCGGTCCAGGACCCGGCGCACGCCCGCGACGGCGTGCTGGGTCGACCCCGGCACCCCGGTGTCGGCGATCACCAGCGCGGCGTCCAGTCCGACCGTCATCGGCCGGGCCGTGCCCTCGTGGAACCAGATCGGCCCGCTCGCCAGCACGGCACTGGCGTCGATGCCGCTGGCCCGGCCGTGCGCGACCTGCTCGCCACACTGCACCAGCTCGTAGAGCGTGCCGGGAGCGACCGCGCGGCCGTACAGGTCGGCGACCGCGCGCACCGCGGCGCCCGCGCACGCGGCACTGGATCCCAGGCCGCGGGCGAGCGGAATGTCGCACTCGACAACGACATCGACGATGTCGTCGGCGAGTCCCCAGCGGCGCAGCGCTTCCTCCACCGCGACGCGCGGTCCGGACGCGGTCCCCGCGTCACCGGTGCGGAAACGGAAGTGGCCCGCGGCGAGAACATCGGCTTCGGTACCCGCGAACGCGGGCCGGGCGACGGCGCGCACCGGCAGCGCGGGCAGCGGGAACGCGATGGCGGGAGTGCCGTGGACGACGGTGTGCTCGCCGAGCAGGATCGCCTTGGCGTAGGAGTGGCCGACGCCGGCGACGGAACCCGGGTCGGTGGAGTTGTGTCTGATGCGCTCTCGAACAGGATGACCGTTCACGTCGATTCCTCTCCCGAACTCGGGCCGGACTCGCCCAGCACGTCACCCCGAGGGGAAACGCGCTGGGCGGCCTGCCGTTACGGCTGCCGAGTCGATCGGCCGAAGATGCGGAGCACGGACGGGAAGAACGCGGGGACCTGCGCGGCGTAGGCGCGGTAGGACGCACCGAAGCGCGCGATCAGATCGCGTTCCTCCAGGTAGGTGCCCAGCAGGATGTAGCAGGTCAGCCCGAGTGCCCACACCAGGTGCCCGACGGTGAACGTGCTCGCGAACCAGAACGAGATCAGCAGACCGGTCATCAGCGGATGGCGGACGAGCTTGTAGACCCCGTTCACCTGCAACCGGTCGACGGTCGCGTCCGGCACCTGGATGACGTACTCGCGGTAGGCCTGGCTGATGCCGAGCAGATGGAAGTGGTTCAGCAGCAACGTCGCCGCGTAGACGAGCACGAAACCGAGCCAGAACCCGGCGTCGAGCACCAGGCCCACCGTGCCATCGGCCGACCAGAGCTCGGCCGGGATCGGCTGCCACGCCAGCATGATCACCCACATGACCAGGCACACCATGACGATGTAGACCGAGCGTTCGAGGGCTTCGGGCACCCAGCGGGTGATGAACGCCTTGAACGCGGGCCGGGCCATGCCCGAGTGCTGCAGGCCGAACAGGGCCAGCAGCGCCACATCGATGACGAGCGCCGGGACGGTCGACAGGTGCGGGCCCTTGTCGATCGTCTTCGGCAGGAACCAGCCGCCGGCGAAGAGCAGCATCAGCGGCACGGTGATGCCGGCGACGCCGTAGACGGCGAAGGAGAAGAGGAACGGGACGAGCCGCGAACGGCTCGTCAGCACGTCCCGTGCCTGGGTGGGCGTCGGGGTGATCAGATCCATGCGAACCACGGCAGGTACCGATTACGCACGGTCCCCTCTTCGATGCGCCGCTCCAGCCGGGCCTTCCACTTGGTGCCGTAGCCCTCGTTGAGGAAGCCACCCGGCCAGAACAGCCGCCACCCCGACTGCGCGACCATCCAATACGGCACGATGACGCCGGGGTTGACATCACGCATGTAGTCGAGCTTGTCCGGGATCTGGCTCCAGTGGATACCGGGGTAACGGTGATGCACGCTGTGGTAGCCCTGGTTGAAGATCAGGAAGTTGAGGATGTTGCCCGCGTTGTTCAGCGAGGTGCTCGGGTCGTCCTCGAAGCCCTTGGCGGGCGCGTGGCTCAGCCAGGCGAAGTAGCCCGCGTTGACCTGGGTGATGAGGAACGGCACCCAGTAGAACAGGACGAACTTCTCCATGCCCGCGGCGTACCAGACGCCGCCGATCACGAGCGCGTACACCGCGATGTCGAACAGGAACTGGTGGCGGGTGCGGCGGCGGCGCGGCGCCGGATCGGCGGCGAAGATCATCCGCATGGTGTGGATCTTGACGATCACGCCGTAGCGGACCCAGTACCAGATGGCACCGATGCCCTTCTCCATGCCGGTGGTCGCGGTGACGTCGCCGGGGCCGTCGTTGAACCGGTGATGGTTGAGGACGTGCACCTCACGCATCTCGGCCGCGGTCAGATTGCCCGGCAGGCAGCACAGGATGTCGACGACCCGGTTCGGGAGCGACGATACGAACAGCGGCCGGTGGGTGTGCATGTGCATGACGCCGATGGTCAGCGACAGGTTCAGCAGCGCCAGCACGATGATCAGCGGCACGGCCACGTACCAGTTCGAGGCGAACGGCACGAACAGGCCGAAGGCCGTCATGCCCATCCACAGCGCGATGTGGACGAGCGGGCCGACATTGGAAGCGTGCTCGAGCTTGAGCACCCGTTTGCTGAACGGGGCCTGTTCGGGCGCGACGGGAGTTCCGGTGCTCATAGTCGAGCTCCTTCGCTAGTGGTGTCCAGGACGGTGAGCGCGGGTCTGGTGCGGATGCTCATGGGCGGCTCCCTTGGGTGCTGGTGTCGAGGGCAGCGAGTTGGAGTCTCGTGGCGAGCGCTTGCAGCGCTTCGGGTTCGTGCGGTGGCACCCGCTCCATCGCGCCGAAGGCGAGATGGTCGGCGATCATCATCGTGCGCACCTCGGCGTCGGGCAGTTCGCCGGTCAGCGGGGCTTCCGGCAGGGTCTGCACCAGCGCGAAGGTGGTGTCGACGATCAGCGGGACCAGCGAGGTCGGCATCGTGGCCGGATCACCGGCGCCGAGCACTTCGCGGGTGCCGCTGGCGCCCTCGGCGAAATCCGGTGAGGCGTCGAGCATCCGGTGGATCGCCAGGTCGGCGGTGTGCCGGACGCGGTCGATCATCCTGGTCCAGTACCGCGACGAGGACGCGGCCAGCAGCGCGGCGCCGACCTTGCGCCGGTACGGCGACGGCGCGTCGACGACCGAGCACAGGAACGCGGAGGTGGTGATGGTCATGTACGCCATCGCCGCGCGCGCACCGCGACTGGGCGTGCCGGGGCCCAGCCGCGCCAGCAGGGCGAACCCACCGAGCGCGGGTGCCAGCAGTTGCAGCATCACCATCCGCTTCAGTTCTTCGCGGTCGGCGACGCCGTAGATCTCGAACTCGTTGTCGCGCAGGTCGTTCGCCGATTGGGCGATCACCGCGACGCAGCCGGTCAGTTCGCGCAGATCCGCTTCCGAGAGCACATCCTCGGCGACCAGGGCGCACGCGTAGTGGGTGACCCGGCCGAGCACGCCCTCGCTGTAGGCCACGCGCGAGAGCGGTCCGTCGATATTGCGGGCCATCACCCCGGCGACGTCGGTGATCACCTCACCGACCCGCTTCTGGCCTTCGGCCGACAGCGCCGACAGCAGCGCCCTGATGTCACCGATGCGCTCGGCCAGCAGCCGGTCGACGGCCTCGCTGTCGCGGGCCTCGGCGGGCACCGTCGGCAGGGCGGGTGGCGGCGTGTCGGAGGTGCTGTTGAGGTAGTCGGCCGCGGCCAGCACGGCGCCGCTGGCGACCGCGCGGTCGCTGAGATCCTCGAAGGCGTCGAGCACGCGACACGCGAGCAGCGCGGCCGTCGCCTCCGCGCGCAGGTGCGCGGGCAGGAAACTCACCGAGATGCCGAGGTTGCGGCCCGCGGGGATCAGGGCCAGCCGGGCCAGTTCGTCCGGTGTGGCCGCGGCCCGCAGCGCGGCCATGTCGGGCGCGCGCCGCAGATGCCGCAGCCCGTAGGCCAGGGAGCCGATTCTGGTCTGTCTCATCGGTTGATCACCTGCTGCAAGAGTTCGCGGAGGTCGTCGCGGGCCGGCGACGACGGGAAGATGTCCAAGGCCGCGCTCGCGGTCTCGGTGGCCTGCAGCGCGACGGCACGCGCGGCCTGGGTGGCGCCGCTGTCGACCAGGTCGGCCTGCAGGGTCGCGCTGGCGGTCTCGGTCGACAGCCACATCTCCCTGGCGCCGGGACGCACCGCGAGCCACTCGATCACCGGCCAGGTCGGCACCCGCCGGTCCAGGTCGCCGCAGGCGTCCTTGCCCAGTTCGGGGCCGCCCTCGATGTCGCGGACGTCGTCCATGATCTGGAAGGCGAGCGCGAGCTGGTCGGCGTACTGCATCAGGGCTTGCAGGCGATCGTGATCGGCACCGCCCGCCGTGCCGCCGTAGGAGCACGAGAGCCGGAACAGCGTGCCGGTCTTCGCGCCGGCCACGAGTTCGTAGTGCCTGCGCAGCGCGGTCGCGTCCACCGCGGGCGGCAGGGTTTCGATGAGCTGGCCGAAGGACAGGTCGGAGAGCCGGTCGGCGTAGGTGACGCCCGGCGCCTCGCCGATGCCGCCGAACACGTTCTGATTCTCGGCCAGAACCTGGGCGACCACCTGCATGGCGGTGCCCGCCATGTGGAAGCCGGCCCTGGCGGCGATGCGCACCCCGAACGCGGCGGGCACCGAGGGCGCGCCGCGGCGCAACAGGGACCCGTCACAGATGTCGTCGTGCAGCAGCGAGGACTCGTGCAGCATCTCCATGGCGCAGGCCAGGTCGATCGCGGCGGGTCGCGGAGCGGCCGCGCCGTCGGGCAGCAGTCGCGCGCACGCGAGCACGAGGCGGGCCCGCACGCGTTTGCCGGGTGCGGCCAGAACGTGCCGGTAGATGTCGTCGAAATCGCCACCGGTGATGAGGATTTCCCGCAATCGGTCGGTGACCAGCGGAAGCAGCTCGACCGGGCCCACGGTCCTGACGTCGTCGGCGACGGTGGACGGCGTGCTGACCGACGGTCTGGGCAGGACCGCCACCTGATCACCCGAGTGCTCCGGGTGCACTGCCGGATGAGCATCCTGACGGTGCGCTGAGGGTAGCGCGGGATTGTCCATAGCGCTGAACTCCTTTGGTGATGGTCACGGTGGCGGTGAGGTTCACCCCGACTGGTGCACAGGGGTTCACGGGGGTTCAGGCGGTGGCATCGTCGGCGGTGACTTGTCACAACTACCGGGCCCGAGCTTCCCGATCGTCGGCTACCGACGGGTAGTTTTGTAGAGACCCCGCCGAATTGTCAAGCACTACAACAAGTTCCAGTTCGATATGTCGGAATCGATAGTGCCGCAAAGTAACTCGTGCGCATGAGCGCACCGAAGACGGTGGACGACCCCCGCTCGTCCGATCGGACTTGCGTCGTAAGCGTCAGTGCCCCAACAGATTTCGTGACCCTAGCCCATGCATGGCCGGGAACGTGTTGCGTGAACGTAAAAATCGTGGGCTGACGCGACGCTGCGGCAGAGATGATTCGGCGTGACGGCCCCCTTGTAGGGTCACGCCGACTACGAGACCGGTCCCTGGGATGCCGGGAACGGCCTGACCGGACCGTTCGCCGAGGACATCATCGTCCGGCGAGCGGCCACCGAGGGAGCACGCGAACACTGCTCGTGCGACGACTCTACGACCACACCGTCGATGCCGCGAATCGGGTCGAGCGCTTGGTGAGATCTCGCCGACTCGGAAGTCGAACTTTTGGGGCTTTTCCCAAACCACTCCATGCCCGGCTCGAGATATACAGGCGCACTTGACAATTCATCACCGAATGTCAAAGAGGAACATCCCCGATTTTCGGATCGATGCGGCCGTCGAGCCCGGGGTAGGATCGAAATCCCTGCTCACACAGGCGCCGTCGGCGCACACCAGGAACGGGGCAGCATGACCGGAGATCAGGTCGACACCGCCGACGACGACTGGCGCCGCGATCGCGCGGGGACGGCGGCCGCGGGGACGAATCCGACGGCACTGTGCCGTCTCACGACCGGATGGGCCGTGATCGGCGACACCCAGCACCTGCCCGGGTACTGCGTCCTGATCTACGACGGCGCGGCCGATCAGCTCACCGATCTGCCACGGCCGGAACGGATCGCGTTCATGGCCGACCTCGTCGTCCTGGGCGAGGCGGTCGAACGGGCTTGCCGCGCAGCCGATCCCGCGTTCCGGCGGATCAACTACGAGGTGCTCGGCAACACCTGGACGCACCTGCACGGGCACGTGCACGCGCGGTACGAGTGGGAGCCGGCCGACCTCCGCGCCGGACTGGTGTACCTGTACGGCGCCGAACGCACGGCGCCCGAGCATGCGCTCGACGCCCGGCACGACGACTTGCGCGCGGCGATCACCGCCGCCCTCGGCGAGATACTCGCCGAGGGGTGATCAGCGGGCGGCGGTACTGCTGCCGAGAACGAGCAGTTCCGGCAGCGGGTGGTCGACGATCGGGGCGGGCGGGCGGACCGCGGGGCCCCGGCGCAGCACCGAGCAGCGTCGGGCCAGAACGGCGCCGCAGGACAGGATCGTGGTGGTGATCAGATCCTCCGCCAGGGGCAGATCGTCCTCGCGGCAGGCGAAGACCGAGAAGCGCACGGCGCGTGGATCGTGGCGCGGATCCGACTGCAGGACCACCTCGGCCGGGCAGCTCGCCAGCAGCATGATCGCGGCGGCGAAGTCGGCGTACGGGTCCGCGGCGCCGATCTCCGCGCCGGCGGCGACCGCGGCGAACAGCGCGGGCAGGCTCGGCCGCTCGGGAACTTCCCGCGTGGCCTCGATGCGCGACCACCGGCGCACCGCAGGCTGATCGGCGATATCGGTGCGGGTGCGCCAGCGCCGGCGCCCGCACTCGAGCAGTCGCGTCGCGGCCGCCTGCCAGACGACGGCGTCGTCGATCCGGGCGACGATGCGCAAGCGGCGGCACTCCTCGACGACGTCCGGGGTACTGATCGGTTCGATCGCGGGGACGACAGCGCCCGCGGTGGGTCGGTACGTCTGCATGGCGATCTCCTACCGCGCTAAGGAACCCAACGAAGGCCGACCGGCCGGACCGCGTCGCCACGCCTGCCGGAACGCCCAGCACGCGGCGAGCACCGCGACCGCGACCACGCCGGCGAGCACCGCCAGCACCACCACCCCCGACCGCCCGACCCCGGCGTAGCGGGCGATCATCGCCGACGCGAGGATCGGCCCCGCGGTGGCGAGAACCGGGATCAACAAGATCAACCCGACCGTCACCAGCGTCGACGGCGACAGCGTGGATTTCACTGCGGAAAAGCTCTGCCGGGCACTCACCCTGTGCGGCCCCGACTGCCGCGCGACTGTAGCCATTTCCGCCCTCCGTTACCCGAATGGAACCCAGCGAGCCATGGGCCACTAAACGTACAGCCCGAATCCGGCATGTCGCGTAGTTCGTCACGAAACAGTGATAACCCGAAACCGGCCCTCACCCATCTATTGCGGAGATAGCCTGGTCAAGCCCATCTTTGCGATTAGCGGAAGATTTGCTATCGCTCCAGGATATTCAGATCGCATAACAATTCCGGGGACCACCGCGGGGCGAGTCACATCTTTCACTGGACAGTGCGCACACTGCGGAGAATGGCGTGGCGAGTTACCCGCCTGAGCCGAGACCTCTTATTCGGCGTCATTCGCCGCGGAACCGAAGCTGCCCTCCAGCCGGTTGCGTGATCCGGGGTGGATCAACCGGGCCGCACTGACCAGCCCGCCCGAGGACCAGGTGCGGCGGCGAATCAGCAGACACGGCTCGTCGCGATCGATGTCGAGCAGCGCGCACTCCTCGCGACTGGCCCGCACCGCCTCCACGACATGCTCGCCGCGGATCAGCGGAGCCACCTCACTGAGGTAGGTGTTCGGCGTGACGGTGGTGAAGTCCTGCGCCAGATAGTCGGGCGCCTGCGCCGGGTTGACGTAGCGGTCCTCCACCTGGATCGGGATGTCGTCCTCGCGGTGCACCAGCAGCGAGTGGAACACCCTGCCGCTCATGGCGTTCCCGAGCACCGGATGCCGGTCGCCCGCCTCCTCCGCGCGCACGAACACCACCTCGGTGCGATGCCGGTGACCGCGCCGGGTGATCTCGTCGGCGATATTCCTGACCTCGAACAGCGGCGAGGCGGCCTTGGTCGGCGCGACGAAGGTGCCCACGCCCATCACCCGGTTGAGCGCGCCGTCGGCGGTGAGGTCGCGCAGGGCGCGGTTGATCGTCATCCGGGACAGGCCCAGCGCGTTGACCAGCTGATTCTCCGAGGGGATCTGCTCACCCTCGGTCCAGCGCCCACCCTTGATCTGCGCCATGATCAGCTGCTTGACGCGTTCGTACGCCGCGAACTCGGTGCCCAGTTCGCCGTACAGCGCGGCCAGGTCCGCATCGACCACTTCGATCGCCACCACGGTATCCGTTCCCTCAGTTTGCCCAGAGAATACGTTGCGCCCGAACGACACAGCACGCTTGACAGCTACTTGTATATACAGGACTATACCACTAGTCTGGATTTCAGTGACCCAGGACACAGCCGTCATTTCCGAGGAGTGAACCGATGACCGACGCCGCCACCCAGCCCGAACCCGGCCCCCGGCCCGTGTCCGCCCCGCGCGGATCGCAGCTGCACACGCTGGGCTGGCAGCAGGAGGGCGCCCTGCGGATGCTGATGAACAACCTCGATCCCGAGGTCGCCGAGCGTCCCGACGACCTCGTCGTCTACGGCGGCACCGGCCGCGCGGTACGCAGCTGGGCGGCCTTCGACGCGATCGTGCGAACCCTCGAGACCCTCGCCGACGACGAGACGCTGCTGGTGCAGTCCGGCAAGCCGGTCGGCGTGTTCCGCACGAACGAGTGGGCGCCGCGCGTGCTGCTCGCCAACTCCAACCTGGTCGGCGACTGGGCGAACTGGGCGGACTTCCGCAAGCTCGAGCAGCTCGGCCTGATGATGTACGGCCAGATGACGGCCGGTTCGTGGATCTACATCGGCAGCCAGGGCATCCTCCAGGGCACCTACGAGACCTTCGGCGCGGTGGCGCGCAAGCGGTTCGGCGGCACCCTGGCAGGCACCATCACCCTCACCGCGGGCGTCGGCGGCATGGGTGGCGCGCAGCCGCTGGCGGTGACGATGAACGAGGGCGTCGCGCTCTGCGTCGACTGCGATCCGGCCCGCATCGATCGGCGCATCGCGCACGGGTACCTCGACACCAAGGCCGAGACCCTCCAGGATGCGCTCGCACTCGCGATCGCGGCCCGTGACGAGCGGCGCGCGCTGTCGATCGGCCTGGTCGGCAATGCGGCCGAGGTGTTCCCGCGGCTGCTGGCGATGGACGCGCCGATCGACATCGTGACCGACCAGACCTCGGCCCACGATCCGCTGTCGTACCTGCCGATCGGTGTCGCGCTCGAGGACTGGCACACCCTCGCGGCGAAGGACCCGGAGTGGTTCACCACCGAGGCACAGGCGTCGATGGCCAAGCACGTCGAGGCGATGGTCGGGTTCCTGGACAAGGGCGCCGAGGTGTTCGACTACGGCAACTCGATTCGCGACGAGGCCCGCAAGGGCGGCTACGACCGGGCCTTCGCGTTCCCCGGCTTCGTGCCCGCCTACATCCGGCCGCTGTTCGAAGAAGGCCTTGGTCCGTTCCGCTGGGCCGCGCTGTCGGGCGATCCGAAGGACATCGCCGCCACCGATCGCGCCATCATGGAGCTGTTCCCCGAGAACGAGCACCTGAAGCGCTGGATCACCATGGCCGGAGAGAAGGTGCAGTTCGAGGGCCTGCCCGCGCGGATCTGCTGGCTCGGCTACGGCGAGCGCCACCGCGCGGGCCTGAAGTTCAACGAGATGGTCGCCTCCGGTGAGCTGTCCGCGCCGCTGGCCATCGGCCGCGACCACCTCGACTCCGGCTCGGTGGCCTCCCCCTATCGCGAAACCGAGGCCATGGCCGACGGTTCCGACGCCGTCGCCGACTGGCCGCTGCTCAACGCCCTGCTCAACACCGCCTCCGGCGCCTCCTGGGTCTCGATCCACCACGGCGGCGGCGTCGGCATGGGCCGTTCGATCCACGCCGGCCAGGTGTGCATCGCTGACGGCACGCCCCTGGCCGCCCAGAAGCTCGAGCGGGTGCTCACCAACGACCCGGGCATGGGCGTCATCCGCCACGTCGACGCCGGCTACGAACACGCCGCCGACGTCGCCCGCGAGCGCGGGGTGCGTATTCCGATGCGGGAGAGCTGATCCGGCACACCGCCGCCCGCACCGTTCCCGGTGCGGCGGCGGTGTCGGCTCACTCCGGCTGCGTCGCCCGGAACTTCGCTTCCATCTCCGCGGCGAGGTCCGGCTGGTCGGCCTCCATCTTCTGGACGTAGGCAACCGCGTCGCCGACGGTCTTCAGGCTCGCCAGGTCTTCGTCGGGGATCTTGACGTTGTACTTGTCCTCGAGTTGGACCGCGATCTCGACCAGTGAGAGCGAGTCGATCTCCAGTTCTTCGACGAAGGACTTCTCCGGTGTCACCTCCTCGGCGTCGATACCGGTCACCTCCTCGACGATCTCGGCGATGCCTGCGACGATCTCTTCCTGCGTGGTAGCCACGAATCTCCTTGTCCGGTGGGTGATACCGGTACGGTAAAAGCTCCACCGGGGTGGAGGTTCAAGGGATTGTGACGGACGACACAGGCTTGCTGATCAGCATCGGGGAACTGGCTCGCAGCACCGGATTCCCGGTGCGCACGATCCGGTTCTATTGCGACGAGGGCATTCTCGAAGCTCGGCGCAGCCCGGGCGGACACCGGCTGTTCGAGGCCGACGGCGCGACCGAGCGGTTGCTGCTGATCCGGCGACTGCGCGCGTTCGGGCTCGGGTTGGAGTCGATCACCGGGGTGCTGCGCGGGGAACGATCGATCGACGAGGCCGTCGCCGCCGAAAGTGCGCGGGTCGAGCGCGAATTCCGGTCGGTGGCGTGGCGGCGGGCCTCCCTGCGGGCGGTCGGGTCGGCCGACCCCGCGCAGCGAGCCGACCGGCTGGCCCTCTTGGCCGCCGCCCAGGACGGCGGTGCCCTCCACGACGATCTCGTGCGGTTCTGGCGGCGGATCCTCGCCCCGATCGACCGGCACGAGGTCGACCGCTATGTGGGCTGGAATGTCCCCGAGCCGCCCGCCGACCCCACAGTCGACGAGGTTGTCGCCTATGCCGAACTGGCCGCCCTCGTGGCCGATCGCACGATGACCGGCGCAGTGCGACAATACCTCTGGTGGCACCAGCCGGACCTGATCCGCGACCCTCAGGGCCTGTACGCCGACGTGGCGGACGCCTTGACGGACGTGGTGGCCCGGGTCGCGAACAACGTCCGGCCACGACGCGGCAGCGAACTCGACCGTTTCGTCGAGGCCCACGCCGATGCCCGAGGACTCCGCGATTCCCCGGCCTTCCGCGAACATCTGCTGGCCGACACCCCCGACCACCGCATCGACCGCTACTGGACACTGACCGCCCAGCTCGTCGGCGACCGGGTCACCGTCGGCCGCGCGATCGACTGGGTGCGTGGCGCGCTGGTCGACTCGACGGGTGCGGCGGCCTGCTAGGCGTCGAGGGTGATCGGTTCGGCGGGTGGGCCTTTCAGCAGGAGGTCGGCCAGGCGGGTGGGTAGGTCACCGGGGACGACGCGGTCGGGGTTGGCGGCGAGGTCAGTCAGGGTCCACCAGCGGTGGCCGGTGACGGTGGCGCGTTCGACCTCGGTGAAACCGGAGGTGTCGATGTCGAAGGCGGGGACGCGGGCGAGGAAGTAGCGTTCGCGGCAGTCGTAAGTGGTGCCGCCCCAGGTGGCGTAGGCGCGGCGGCGCCAGACTTCGGGACCGACGACGAGGTCGGTGAGGCCGGTTTCCTCGTGTGCCTCTCGGGCCGCGGTCTGCTGCGGTGTCTCGCCGTCTTCGGTACCGCCGCCGATCGGATACCAGAAGGTGTGGCCGTCGGCTTCGTCGGTGCCGGAGAACAGCAGGAGCCGGTCGTGCTCGTCGAGCAGGACCAGCCGGATGGAGTGCCGGACAGTCGGTTCGCGGCGATCGGTCGTCGGAGGCACGGTGATTCCTGTTCTGTCGACGAGCGGGATCACCTCCAGCATGCCCGATCGCGAGCGAGCTATCGGCTCGCGGCGATCGGGGTGAGGTTCAGGGTCCAGTGCTGGCCGAGGACGTCGTGGCCGAAGCCGGGGTGGGGGTCTTCGGTGGTCAGGGTGAAGCCGGCGGATTCGTAGATGCGGCGGGCCGCGGACTGGGCGTCGGTGGTCCACAGGGTGATTCGCCGGTAGCCGGAGTCGGTCGCGAAGGCGATGACCGTGTGCACCAGGTCGGAGCCGAGGCCGAGGCCGCGGGCCGCGGGGGTGACCAGGAGGGTGCGTAGTTTCGCCACGCCGGGTTCGGTGCCGCGCACGCAGAAGACGCAGCCGGCGCGGCGGCCCGCTCGCGACCGCCATCGGGTCCAGTCCCCGGGTCCTGATGTTCCTGTTCGGCAACAAGGACGGCCTGGTCCGGGCCTTGCTCGCCCGGGCAAGGGCCGACGAACTGACCCTCCTCGACGCCCTGACCAGCCACCCCACTCCCCCGGACCTCGCCGCCGCGGTCGACCAGGTCTGGCGCTGGCTGTCCGCGCCCGCCCACCACCCGCTCCTGCGCCTGTGGACCGAGGCCTACGCCCGCTCCCTGGTCGACCCCGACGGCCCCTGGACCGGCTTCGCCCGCACCACCGTCGACGACTGGCTCGACCTCCTCGCCCGCTTCCAACCCCCGGCCCACCGGGACACCCCCACCGCCCGCACCACCCGCACCCTCGCCCTGTCAGTCCTGCGCGGCGCCCTCCTCGACCTCCTCGCCACCGGCGACGAACCTCGCGCGAGCGCCGCCGTCCAGCACCACATCACCACGCTCCGCAGCACCCCCGACTAGCGGTCTCACGGGCCAGTTCGGCGGCACCGCGCCCCGGCGAGGAGACGGCCGCGAGAAACGTCACGCTCGGTACCGCGCGGCGCCCTCGCCCACCGACCCGATCCGTCACAGTCACGTCGAGCCCGTTCCCGGCGAACGGGTTCGACGTCGCGGGCACGAATCACTGCGCACCGGAACAGCACTGGGGCCCTGCGAACCCGCAGGGCCCCAGTTCGTGAGCGGGTTCAGCCCAGGGGGCCGGTGACGGATTCGGCGGCGGTGAGGAGGGTGCCGGAGGTGGCGAGGTGGTAGGCGGCGTCGATTTCGGGGGCGAGGTAGCGGTCGGGGCCGGGGCCGGGGACCTGGGTGCGGAGGGCGTCGCGGACGGCGGCGGTGGCGGGGGCCGGGGTGAGGGGGGCGCGCAGGTCCAGGGCACGGGCGGCGGTGAGGGCCTCGATGGCGAGGACGCGGGTGAGGCCGTCGATGGCGCGGCGGAGTTTGCGGGCGGCCGACCAGCCCATGGAGACGTGGTCCTCCTGCATGGCCGAGGACGGGATCGAGTCGACCGAGGCGGGGGCCGCCAGGCGCTTGAGTTCGGAGACGATGGCGGCCTGGGTGTACTGGGCGATCATGTGACCGCTGTCGACGCCGGGATCATCGGCAAGGAACGGGGGCAGGCCGTGGTTGCGGGCCTTGTCCAGGAAGCGGTCGGTGCGGCGTTCGCTGATGCTGGCGACATCGGCCACGACGATCGCCAGGAAGTCCAGGACGTAGGCGACGGGGGCGCCGTGGAAGTTGCCGTTGGATTCGACGCGGCCGTCGAGGGTGACGACGGGATTGTCCACGGCACTGGCCAATTCGTAGCCGGCGACGCGTTCGGCGTGGGCCAGGGTGTCGCGCGCGCCACCGGCCACCTGCGGGGCGCAGCGCAGCGAGTAGGCGTCCTGGACCACCGTGCAGTCGGGGGTCGCGTGGCTGGCGACGATCGCCGAATCGGCCAGCAGGCGGGTCATATTGGCGGCGGCGACGGCCTGTCCTGGCTGGGGCCGCAGCGCTTGCAGATCGGCGGCGAAGACCTTGTCGGTGCCGAGCAGACCCTCCACGCTCATGGCCGCGGTGACATCGGCCAGGCGCAGCAGCTGGCGCAGGTCGTGGCAGGCGAGCACCAGCATGCCGAGCATGCCGTCGGTGCCGTTGATCAGCGCCAGCCCCTCCTTCTCCTCCAGCTCGACCGGCTCGATGCCCGCGGCGGCCAATGCCTCGGCGGCGGGGAGCAATTCGCCGTCGGCGTCGCGCACCGTGCCCTCGCCGAGGACGGCCAGTGCCACGTGCGCCAGCGGCGCGAGGTCGCCGGAACAGCCGAGGCTGCCGTACTCGTAGACCACCGGGGTGATCCCCGCCGACAGCAGCGCGGCGTAAGTCTCGGCGACCACCGGACGCACGCCGGTCCGGCCGGTGGCCAATGTCGACAGCCGCAGCAGCATCAGCGCGCGCACCACCTCCCGCTCCACCTCGGCACCCGACCCGGCCGCGTGCGAGCGAACCAGGCTGCGCTGCAACTGTTTACGCAGCTCCAGCGGGATGTGCCTGACGGCGAGGGCACCGAAGCCGGTGGACACGCCGTAGACCGGCTTGGGGTCGGCCGCCAGCGCCTCGATCCGCCTGCGGCTCGTGCCGATCGCGGCGAGTGCCTCCGCCGACAGCCGCACCGCGGCGCCGTCCCTGGCGACCCGCACCACGTCCAGGGGCGCCGCCGGCCCCGTGCCGACGACGACCGGTTCCACCGCGACCGGTGCGGTCCGGCCCGAGTCGATGCTCACTATGTTTTCTCCATTCCGAACGATGTGCGGGACCAGGTTTCTCAGGCGATGTCGGCGACGGGATCCGGCGCCGCGACCGGTTCGGGCGCCTCCGGCGCCGGGGCCGGACGGACCCAGAGCCGGTAGGCCACCCACAGCAGGACCAGCCAGACCGCGCCGACGACCAGCGCCACCCGGCTGTCGGCGTCGAAGGCGATCACCGCGATCACGAACACCAGGAAACCGATGGTGATCAGCTGGCCGTAGGGCCACAGCGGGACCGGGAACTTCAGCGCGGCGACCTCGGCGGCCGACATCCGCTGCCGCGAGCGGTACTGCGAGAACAGGATCATCAACCAGACGAAGATGGTCGCGAAGGTGGCGATCGAGGCGATCACCAGGAACACCTTGTCCGGGATCAGGTAGTTGAGCAGCACGCCGACCAGCAGGGTGACGGTCATGATGACCACCGTCATCCACGGCACGCCGTTGCGCGAGACCCGCCGCATGACCGCGGGCGCCTGACCGCGCTGGGCCATGCCGTACATCATCCGGCCCGCGCCGAAGATGTCGCTGTTGATGGCCGAGAGGGCCGCGGTGATCACCACGACGTTCAGCACGGCGGCCGCGGGGCCGAGGCCCAGGCTCTGGAAGATCTGCACGAACGGGCTGCCCTCGTCGCCGATGGTCTGCCACGGATTGATCGCCATGATCACCGCGAGGGTGAGGACGTAGAACAGGATGATCCGGACCGGCACCGTGTTGATCGCGCGCGGGATGGTGCGCTGCGGGTCCTCGGCCTCGCCCGCGGTGATGCCGATGATCTCGGTACCGCCGAAGGCGAACATGACGATCGCGAAGCAGGCGACGAAGCCGCCGAAGCCGGTCGGGAAGAAGCCGCCGTCGGCCCACAGGTTCTGCACGCCGCCGCTGGTGTCGTGGATGCCGAAGCCGAAGATCAGGATGGCGATGCCGCCGGCGATCATGGCCACGATGGCGACGATCTTGACCAGGCTGAACCAGAACTCGACCTCGCCGAACACCTTCACGCTGAGCAGGTTGATCGCGCCGATGAAGAAGATGATCGACAGCACCCAGATCCACCGGGGCACGTCGGGGAACCAGAAGCCCATGTAGACACCGAACGCGGTGACGTCGGCCAGACAGACGATGAGCATCTCGAAGGTGTAGGTCCAGCCGGTCACGAAGCCGGCCAGCGGGCCGAGGTGCTTGCTGGCGTACTCGCCGAACGAACCGGAGACCGGGTTGCTCACCGCCATCTCGCCGAGGGCGCGCAGCACGATGTAGATCGCGGCGCCGCCGATCAGGTAGGCGAGCAGCACCGACGGGCCCGCCCGGTGGATGGCCTCCGCCGAGCCGTAGAACAGGCCGGTGCCGATGGCCGAGCCGAGCGCGATGAAACGGATGTGACGCGCGGTGAGTCCGCGCGTCAGCACAGCAACGGGCTTGTTCAAACCATTCTCCCGGGATCGGAAAGGCGCACGGATCGGGTGATACCCGGCGGATTCGCCTGTGGGGCCGGTCACAACGACCGCTACATGTATAAACCTGTATATACAGCTCTGTCAACGCACGGCCGGTCGCCGGGCAGCCTAGCGCTTGACGTACCTGTCTATACAGGCATATACATATCGGACGTGATCCAGCGCACACGCGCCGGTCCCACGCTCGACGGCGTCACCGCAGAAAGACAGGCCGCTATGACCAGCTCCGGCAGTTCCGAGGACCTCCTCACCCCCGAACGCCGCACCATCGACGTCGTCCCCGACAGCGAACGGCACGGCACGCCGCGCAGTCAGTTCACCCTCTGGTTCGGGGCGAACATGCAGATCACGGCGGTCGTCGACGGCGCGCTGGCGGTGGTGTTCGGCGCCGACGCGCTGTGGGCGATCGTCGGGCTGCTGCTCGGCAACGTCTTCGGCGGCGTGGTGATGGCGCTGCACTCCGCGCAGGGCCCGCGGATGGGGTTGCCGCAGATGATCTCGAGCCGGGCGCAGTTCGGGGTCAAGGGCGCGGTCGTGCCGCTGGTGCTGGTGATCCTGATGTACCTGGGCTTCGCGGCGACCGGCACCGTGCTGGCCGGGCAGGCGGTGAACAACATGCTGCACGTGGACAACCCCGTGATCGGCATCGTGATCTTCGGCGCGCTGACGGCGTTCGTCGCGGTCACCGGATATCGGCTGATCCACGTCGTCGGGCGGATCGCGACCGTGATCGGGATCGTCGGCTTCACCTATCTGACGGTGCGGCTGTTCGCCGAGTACCCGGTCGGCGACTTCGTCGGGGTGATCGGCTTCGACATCGTCACCTTCCTGCTCGCCATCTCGCTCGGCGCGGGCTGGCAGCTGACCTTCGGCCCGTACGTCGCCGACTACTCCCGCTACCTGCCGCGCAGCACCAGCGAGCGCACCACCTTCTGGTCGACGTTCCTCGGCAGTGTGCTCGGCTCGCAGTGGGCGATGACCTTCGGCGCGCTGGTGGCCGCGGTCGCGGGCAAGGCCTTCCTCGCCGACCAGGTCGGGTTCCTCGGGCACCTGGCCGGGCCCGCCGTGCTCGCGTTCTGCGTGTACCTGGTGATCGTGGTGGGCAAGCTGACGGTCAACGTGCTCAACGCCTACGGCGGGTTCATGTCCATCCTGACCACCGTCACCGCGTTCGACGGGCGCTCGCAGATCTCCACCCGTGCCCGCACGCTCTACATCGTCGGGTTCGTCGGAGTGTCGATGGTGATCGCGATCGCCGCCAGCGCGGACTTCCTGAACAATTTCAAGAACTTCGTGCTCGTGCTGCTGATGGTGTTCACGCCGTGGAGCGCGATCAACCTGATCGACTACTACCTGATCTCGAAGGAACGGGTCGACCTGCCCGCGCTCTACGACCCGCACGGCCGCTACGGCGCCTGGAACGTGCCCGCGCTGGCCTGCTACGGCCTCGGCGTGGTGGCCCAGATCCCGTTCCTGGCGCAGAAGCTCTACACCGGTCCGATCACGGATCTGCTCGGCGGCGCCGACATCTCCTGGATCGTCGGCATCGTGTTCACCGCGGCGATCTACTACCCGGTCGCGCGCCGCACCGCCCACCCGCCCGCGCGGATGATCTACCCCGCGCACACCGACATGATCGACACCCGCACCTAGGAGGACTCCCCCAGTGCCCACCACCGCACTGACCGGCATCGGCGCCCTGGTCACCAACGACCCCGCCCTGGGTGACGGCCCGCTCGGCCTGCGCCGCGACGCCGCCGTCGTCTTCGACGACGCGACGGTGGTGTGGGTCGGCGACAGCGCCGCCGCGCCCGCCGCCGACACCGGCGTCGACCTCGGCGGGCGCGCCGTGCTGCCCGGCTTCGTCGAGACCCATTCCCACCTGGTGTTCGCGGGCGACCGAGCCGAGGAGTTCGCGGCCAGGATGGCCGGGCGCCCGTACGGCGCCGGCGGCATCCGCACCACCATCGCGGCCACCCGCGCGGCGACCGACGAGCAGCTCGCCGCGAACGTGGCGCGGCTGATGGACGAGTCGCTGCGCGCGGGCAGCACCACGGTCGAATGCAAGAGCGGCTACGGCCAGACCGTGGCCGACGAACTGCGCAGCGTGCGGATCGCGGGCCGGTTCACCGACGAGGTGACCCTGCTCGCCGCGCACGTGCCGCCGCCGGAGTACGCCGGCCTCGCCGACGACTACGTCGCGATGGTGTGCGCCGAGATGATCCCGGCATGCGCGCCGCACGCCCGGTGGATCGATGTGTTCTGCGAGCAGGGCGCGTTCGACCGCGACCAGGCGCACGCCGTGCTCTCGGCGGGCATCGCGCACGGCCTGGTGCCGCGGGTGCACGGCAACCAGCTGCACCAGGGTCCCGGGGTGCGGCTGGCGGTGGAACTCGGTGCCGCGTCGGTGGATCACGTGACGCATGTGACCGCCGCCGATATCGACGCCCTGGCGGGCAGCGAGACCGTGGCCACGCTGCTGCCGGGCGCCGACTTCTGCACCCGCAACAGCTATCCCGACGCGCGGGCCCTGCTCGACGCCGGCGTCACCGTGGCGCTGGGCGCGGACTGCAATCCCGGCACGAGCTACACGACGAGCCTGCCGTTCTGTATCGCGCTGGCCGTGCGTGACCTGCACATGACGCCCGACGAAGCCGTCTGGGCGGCGACCGCGGGCGGCGCGCGGGCGTTGCGCCGCACCGATGTCGGCGCGCTGACGCCCGGTGCGCGCGCCGACGCGATCGCGCTGGACGCGCCCTCCCACCTGCACCTGGCCTACCGCCCCGGTGTCCCGCTGATCGACCGGGTGTGGCGCGCGGGCGCGCTCGCCGCGACGAAATGAGGTCTGCCCGATGACATCCGCATGGACCGGCCGGATCGACGGCACCACGCCCGAGCACCTGCGCTGGCATCAGGCCGTGGCACCCTACGCGCCGGGCACCGACCCCGGTGCGTGCGTGTTCGTCGGCTTCGCCAGTGACGAAGGGGTGCGGCGCAACAAGGGCAGGACGGGCGCGGCCCGGGGCCCGGAGGCATTGCGCCGCGCGCTGTCGCCGATGGCCCTCGGCGCACCGCTGCGCGCCTACGACGCGGGCACCGTCGCGGTCACCGACGGCCGGCTCGAAGACGGCCAGCGCCTGCTCGGCGCGACGGTGTCGGACCTGCTGGACGCGGGCGCTTTCCCGGTCGTGCTCGGCGGCGGGCACGAGGTCGCCTACGGCACCTATCTCGGGGTGGCCGGCGCGGCGCGGCGCACACCCGGCACCGTCGTCGGAATCCTCAACCTGGACGCGCATTTCGACCTGCGCCCCGATCCCGTGCCCAGCTCGGGGACGCCGTTCCGGCAGATCCTCGACCAGGATCCCGACGTGCGGTACGCGGTGCTCGGGATCAGCCAGCCCAGCAACACCACGATCCTGTTCGACACCGCCGATCGGTTCGGTGTGCGGTACCTGCTCGACGACGACTGCGCGCCGGACCGCGCCGCCGCGTTCGTGGCGGAGTTCCTGGCGGGGATCGATCTGCTCTACCTGACCATCGATCTCGACGTCCTGCCCGCCGCGGTCGCACCGGGCGTCAGCGCGCCCGCCGCGTTCGGCGTGCCGCTGCCGACGATCCAGGCCGTCTGCGACCAGGTCACCGCCAGTGGCAAACTCGCCGTCGCCGATGTCGCCGAACTCAATCCGGACCTCGATATCGACCAGCGCACCGCGCGGACCGCGGCCCGGCTGCTGCACCGTCTGGTCACCCGGCACGTCCGCGGCTGAGATCGACGATCTTGCGCAATAAGGCTTGCCTACCCTAAAGTCTGCCGCGATCCGGTTCGCAACCTTCGCATCTCGGCGGTGGTGACGACCGCGCCGTCGTCCCGCACCCGCCCGCCGACCGATCCGCATGCACCACAGCGTCTTCCGCCTGCCCGACGGCCAGGTGCGCTCGGTCGTGCGCGATGAGGAATGCCCACCGTGTCCACTCCCGCTCTGCGCAGTCCGGCGCTGCGCAATCTCGCGCTCGTCGCGCTCGGTGCCGCCGCGCTGGCGCTGTGCGTCGTGCTGAGCCTCGCGCTCGGCTCGCGGTCGGTGCCCGTCGGCACCGTCGTCGACGCCATCCTCGGCCACGGCACCGATCGCGACGCGGCGGTGGTCACCGGAATGCGGTGGCCGCGCACGGTGGTCGGACTGGTGGTCGGGGCGGCGCTGGGGCTGGCGGGCGCCATCGTGCAGGGGGTCAGCCGCAACCCGCTGGCCGCGCCGACGACGCTCGGCATCAACGCGGGCGCGGCGCTCGCGGTGGTCACCGCCATCTACGCGCTGGGCCTGAGCCAGCCGGGACAGTACGTCTGGTTCGCCTTCGCCGGTGCCGCCGTCGCGGCGGCGACCACCCTCGCGCTCGGCCGCCGGGCCGGTGACCTGGACCCGATCCGGCTGGTGCTGGGCGGCACCGTCGTGCAGCTGGTGCTGGCCTCGTGGACCTCGGCGGTCCTGCTCTTCAGCGAGCGCACCCTCGACGAGGCCCGGTTCTGGCTGGTCGGTTCGATCGCGGGACGCGAACTGTCGGTGCTGGTTCCGCTGCTGCCGCTGTTCGCGGTCGGCGCCGTCGTCGGGCTGGCGATCACCGCCGGGCTCAACGCGCTGGCCCTCGGCGACGAGGCGGCCGAGGCGCTGGGCGTGCCGGTCACCCGGATCCGGGTCGCGGGCATGGTGGCCGTCGTCCTGCTCGCCGGGGCCGCGGTGGCCGTGGCGGGGCCGATCGCGTTCATCGGGCTCGCGGCGCCGCATCTGGTGCGCCTGGTCGCGGGCACCGACCACCGGGTGCTGGTGCCCGGCTGCCTGCTCGCCGGGCCGCTGTTGCTGCTGAGCGCCGACATCGTCGGCCGGATGATCATGCGCCCGACCGAGGTGGAAGTCGGCATCGTCACGGCATTCCTCGGCGCCCCGCTGCTGGCGGTCCTCGCGACGCGGAAGGTACGCCGATGACCACCCTGACGACCTCGACGACCACGCGGGTCCGGCTGCTCGCCGTGGTCCTGGCCGTCGCGCTGCTCGCGCTCGTGACCATCGCGCTGGCCACCGGCGAGGTGCCGATGGACGCGATCACCGCGCTGCGGGCCGCGGTCGGCCTCGGCGATCGCGGTGACGTGTACGTGGTGCAGGAGTTCCGGGCGCCCCGGATCGCGGCCGGGGTCGTCGCGGGCGCGGGCCTGGCCGTCGCGGGCGGCGTGCTGCAACGGCTGTTCCGCAATCCGCTCGCCTCCCCCGACGTGATCGGTGTGACCGGCGGCGCCTCGCTCGGCGCGGTGGTCGTGCTGGCCGCGGGCGCGAGTCAGTTCTCGATTCCGCTCGCCGCGCTGGCGGGCGGCATGGTGGCCGCGGTCGCCCTCGGCGCGATCGGCTGGCGCTCGCAGCTGTCCACGGCCCGGCTCGTGCTGGTCGGCCTGGCGATCCAAGCCGGGCTCGCCGCCGCGGTGAATCTGGTGATCGTGCGCTTCCCCCGGGAACTGGCCGGCTCGGCGATGCACTGGACCGCCGGGTCGCTCTACGGCCGGACCTGGCCGGAGGTCACCGGCGCGGCCCTCGGCTCCGTCGTCGTGCTGGTGGCGCTGGTCGTGCAGTACCGCACCCTGGCGGTGCTCGATCTCGGGGACGACTCGGCGGGCGGACTCGGGGTCGGCGTCTCCGGCGCGCGGCTGCGGCTGCTGTGCACCGCCGTGGCGCTGGCCGCGCTGGCGGTGGCCATCTCCGGGCCGATCGTGTTCGTCGCGCTGGCGGTGCCGCAGCTGGTGCGGCTGCTGTGCGGGCCGCCGACGGCGGCGACCCTCGCCGTCACCGGACTGGCGGGCGCGACCCTGCTCACCGCCGCCGACTTCGTCGCGCAGAACCTGCTGCCGGTGCGGGGACTGCCGGTCGGCGTCGTCACCACGACCGTCGGCGCACCGTGGCTGCTGTGGCTGCTCGTGCGCGACAGCAACCCGGCGAACCGGAGGAACGCATGACCGAGCGACCGAGCAACGAACTCGCCACCCGCGCACTGGCGCTGCGCTACGGCGAGCGCACCGTGATCGACGGGCTCGACCTGGTGCTGCCCGGGCACGCCGTCACCGCGATCGTCGGCCCCAACGCCTGCGGCAAGTCGACGCTGCTGCGCGGCCTGACCCGGTTGCTGCGTCCGGCGGGCGGCACCGTCACCCTCGACGGCGCCGACATCCACCGGATGTCGGCGCGCACCCTGGCCCTGCGGCTGGGCCTGCTCCCCCAGCAGCCGATCACCCCCGAGGCGATCACCGTCGAAGCGCTGGTGCGCCTGGGCCGCTACCCGCACCAGAAGGTGCTGCGGCCGTGGTCGGCGAGTGATCAGGCGGCGGTCGAGGAGGCCATGGCGCGCACCGGCACCACGGCGCTGCGCGACCTGCCCGTCGACCAGCTCTCCGGCGGCCAGCGCCAGCGTGCCTGGATCGCCCTGGCACTCGCCCAGGACACCGATCTGCTGCTGCTCGACGAGCCGACCACCTTCCTGGATCTGCGTCATCAACTCGACGTGCTCGATCTGGTCGCCGACCTCAACGCCGACGCGGGCCGCACGGTGATCATGGTGCTGCACGATCTCGGCCAGGCCGCCCGCTACGCCGACCACCTGGTGGTCCTGCGCGACGGCGCGCTGGCCGCGGCCGGGCCGCCCGCCGAGGTCCTCGACGCCGACCTCGTGCGCACCGTCTTCGACGTCGAGTGCCGGGTGATCCCCGATCCGGAAACCGGGACCCCCCTGGTGGTTCCGCTGGGCCGCGCCGCCCGCGCCCGCGTCTGACCTCCCGCCCCGGCGACCCCGTTCCGGGTCGCCCTGTCCCCCACCAGAAATGAGGACCGTCATGTCCCTTCGACGTCTCCGCGCCCGCGGAGTCCGCCGGGCAGGCACCGTGGCCGCGGGCGCGCTGCTCGCGCTCGGCACGCTCGTCGGCTGCGGCACCGACACCGCCCCCACCGGCGGCGCGAACACCGCCGCCGACGCCGCGAGCTTCCCGCGCACCCTCGACACCGTCATGGGCCAGGTGACCATCCCGCGGGTCCCGCAGCGCGTGGTCGTCCTCGACACCGCCGAACTCGACTCGACCACCCTGCTCGGGGTGACGCCGGTCGGCGCGGTCATCCCGCACACCAAGACCGCGGGCGGCTTCCCCGACTACCTGAAGGCGGGCCTGGACGGCGTCACCGATGTCGGCCCGCTGCTGGAGCCGAACCTCGAGCGCATCGCCTCGCTGAAGCCCGATCTGATCCTGTCCTCGAAGATCCGGCACGAGAAGATCTACGACAAGCTCAGCGGCATCGCGCCGACCGTGTTCACCGAGACCACCGGTGGCCCGTGGAAGGCCAACCTGGCCGTGCACGGCAAGGCCCTCGGCCTGGACCAGCCCGCCGCCGACGCGCTGCGCAAGTACGAGGCCCGCGCGCGGGCGCTGGGTGCGGCGATCACGGCGAAGAACAACGGGACCGCGCCGTCTGCCTCGGTGGTCCGCTTCCTGGCCGGCCCGACCCGGCTGTACCTGACGCAGTCGTTCAGCGGTGTCGTGCTGACCGATGTCGGCCTGAACCGCCCGGACAACCAGGTCTCGACCGACGCCAAGAAGACCATGCTCGAGGTGAGCCCGGAACAGATCGACGGCGCCGACGCCGACCTGATCTTCGTCGCCACCATCGACGACCCGGGCAAGACGCCGAAGAACGCCGTCACCAGCGGCCCGGTGTGGCGCGATCTGGCCGCGGTGAAGAACGGCAAGGTGTTCGAGGTGCCGGACGAGACCTGGATGTCGGGTATCGGCGTGCAGGCGGCCCAGCGGATGCTGGCCGACATCGCCCAGGCCACCGGCGTGCCGCTGCCCGCCGAGTGAGCGCGCGGGATCAGAAGTAGCGCACCCAGACGTAGATCCAGGCCATCGTCGTGCTGAGCAGGGTGACCAGGATGCCGTATCGGGTGAACTGCCAGAAGGAGATGCGCTGGCCTGCGCGGGCGGCGATGCCGAGGGCGACGACGTTCGCGCTGGCCGCGACGGCGGTGCCGTTGCCGCCGAAGTCGGCGCCGAGGGCGAAGGCCCACCACAGCGATCGCCCGGTCTCGGGGTCGGGGGCACCGGCGACGATGTCCTCGACCACCGGCGCCATGGTGGCGGTGTAGGGGATGTTGTCGACGAAAGCCCCGAGCAGCGCGGACCCGAAGACCAGGGCGGTGGCGGCCAGGAAATAGTCGTCACCGACCAGGTCGATGGCGGCGGCGCCGATCGCCGCGATCACGCCGGTGTGCACGAGCCCGGCGACCATGACGAACAGGCCCATGAAGAACACCAGCGTCGGCCATTCCACCTCGTGCAGGATCTCGCCGATGTCCAGGCCCGAGACCAGCACCATGGTGCCCGCGCCGACCAGCGCGATCACCGAGGGCGCGACGTGCACGACGCTGTGCAGGCAGAATCCGACGATCACCCCTGCCAGCACGATCAGCGATCGGACCAGCAGTTTCGGGTCGCGGATCGCGCGGCGTTCCCGCAGGGCCATCACCGCGTCGACCGAACCGGGATCGGTGCGCAGCGCGGAGCGGAACAGCAGCCGGGTGAGCGCGACGAACACCACGAAGGTGAGCACGACGATCGGCGCCATGTGCACCAGGAAGTCGTTGAAGCTCAGCCCGGCCCGGCTGGCGATGATGATGTTGGGCGGGTCGCCGATCAGTGTCGCCGCGCCACCGATGTTGGCGGCCAGGACCTCGGCGATGAGGAACGGCTGCGCGGCGATGCCGAGCCTGCGGCACACCACCAGCGTCACCGGCGCCACCAGCATGATGATGGTGACGTTGTCGAGGAACGGCGAGGCCACCGCGGTGATCAGCATGAGCATGACCATCAGCCGATACGGGTTGCCGCGCGAGCGCTTGGCCGACCAGATCGCCAGGTAGTCGAACAGCCCGGTCTGCTTGACCACCCCGACGATGATCATCATCCCGAGCAGCAGGAAGATGACGTTCCAGTCGATGCCCTCGTGCGGCGAGAAGAACACCTCCTCGCCGGGGATCAACCCGAACACCGCCATCAGCCCCGCCGCGATGAGCACGGTCTTGACCTTGTCGGCCTTCTCCGTGGCGATGAAGAAGAAGGCGACCACGAAGATCAGGACGGCGAGGGCGGCGGCCATGGGTCGCGCCTCAGTCGCCGGGGCCGACGACGGCCAGGCTGGTCAGCAGCCGCTCCAGCGTGATCGCCCCGCACAGGGTGCGCGAGCGGTCGACCACGGCCAGCAGCGGACTGTGCTTGCGCGCCATCAGGATCGCGATCTCGAGCAGGGTCGCGTCCGGGGTGACGGTCGCCGGGGTCACCGCGCCGTCGGGCAGGCAGTCACCGACGGTGAGGCTGCCGGGTTCCTGCCAGAACAGGTCGGCGTGCACCTCGTCGATCGTGCGGACCAGCGACGGATCGCTCTGGTACGAGCCGGGGATCACCAGGCGCAGCACCTGGGTGCCGGGCAGCACGGCGACGGGCCGATCGGCCGCGTCGACGACGATCAGACCGGGCAGCCGGTTGACCACCATCAGCCGCACCGCCCGCGCGACCGGGTCGCTGGGCCGCACGGTCGGCAGGTTCATCGCGATGTCCCTGGCACGCACGACGGATCAGTCCCGGTCCGTGCTCAGGTGGTCGAGGCGCCGTTCGAGCCGGGCGAGCCGGTCGCGGACCGAACTGCTGTGCAGCAGTTCGGCGACCTGGTCGGCCTCGTCGGGCGCCAGCGCGATATCGGCGGCGGGCTCGTCGCTGCCGGGGGCGTAGGTGAGCAGGTGCCGGGTGCCGGTCGGTTCCGTCAGCAACGCGAAGCGGGTGCCGCGCCGGGTGCGGAAGCTGTGCAGCACGCCGGTGCCGGGGATCGTCGTGCGATCGGTGTCCATCGGCGAGCGGGTCCTTCCTGACCTGGTGGAATACGTCCACCACCGAGTCTCGGGCGCCGGGCGGGCCGCCACCATCGGCCGTGACACCCATTTCCCGGCGCCGCGGTATCGACCAGCCGGGCCGGGAATGGGTGCCGGACCCCATGGACAACAGAGGAGGCGCGCCAGCATGCTGGGTCGTATGAGCCGTTCAGCAGCCCGAACTCCGGTGACGGCCCTGTTCTGGCGGGTGTGCCTGCTCAACGGGGTCGTCTTCACCCTCGGCACGCTGGTCCTGGCGTTCTCCCCCGCCACCGTGTCGGCGCGGGTCCGGCTCACCGAGATCCCGGTGCTGCTGATCGGGCTGGCGGTGATCCTCACCGCCAACGCCATCGCGCTGCGCCGGAGCTTCGCCCCGCTCGACGAACTCGTCGCCTCGATGCGCCGGGTCGATCCGCCGCACCGCAGCGACCGGCTGGACCGGCACGCGAGCGGCGACTTCCACCACCTGATCGAGACGTTCAACGCCATGCTCGACCGGCTCGAGGCCGAGCGTTCAGTCGCCGGGGCCACCGCGCTGGCCGCCCAGGAGGGCGAGCGTCAGCGCATCGCCCGTGAGCTGCACGACGAGATCGGGCAGAGCCTGACCGTGGCGCTGCTGCGGCTCAAACGGGTGCTCGACCGGGCGCCCGCGCAGCTGCGCGAGGAGGTCGAGGAGGCGCAGGAGACGGTGCGCGGGTGCCTGGACGAGGTCCGCGGGATCGCCTCGCGGCTGCGCCCCGACGTGCTAGAGGATCTGGGACTGCACAGCGCGATCAACGCGTTGTGTCACGAATTCACCCGCACCGCGGCCATTCCCGTGCACCGGCAGCTGGACCCGGACATCTCCCGGCTGGACCCGAACGTCGAGCTGGTCTGCTACCGGATCGCCCAGGAGAGCCTGACCAATGTGCTGCGGCACGCGGGCGCCGACGAGGTCCATCTGCGGCTGACCCCGCGCGCTGGCACCGTGCTGCTGAGGGTCTCCGACAACGGGCGCGGCGGCGTCGTCCAGGACGGGGCGGGCATCCGCGGCATGCGCGAGCGCGCCATGCTGATCGACGCGACGCTGACCATCACCTCCCCGGTCGCCGGGGGCACCGCGGTCGAACTCGCCATCCCCGTGCGGCGGAACGGAGCACCGACATGAGCGCGCCGACCAGGATCCTGCTCGCCGACGACCACGCCCTGGTCCGCAGCGGCCTGCGGATGATCCTGGACAACGAACCGGACCTGCGCGTGGTCGCGGAGGCGGCCAACGGGTTCGACGCGGTGACCGCGCTCGCGCAGGACGGGATCGACCTGGTGATCCTCGACATCGCCATGCCACGGATGACCGGCATCCAGGCCGCCCGCGAGATCGCCCGCACCCGGCCGGGCGTGCGGATCCTGATGCTGTCGATGTACGACAACGAGCAGTACTTCTTCGAATCGCTGAAGGCGGGCGCCTCCGGCTACGTGCTCAAGTCGGTGGCCGACCGCGACCTGATCGAGGCGTGCCGGGCCACCATGCGCGGCGAGTCCTTCCTCTACCCGGGCGCGGTCACCGCCCTGGTGCGCGACTATCTCCAGCTGGCCCGGCAGGGCGCGACGCTGCCGGACGCGATCCTGACCCCGCGCGAGGAGGAGGTGCTCAAGCTCATCGCCGAGGGGCACTCGGCCCGCGACATCGCGGCCACCCTGGTGATCAGCGCGAAGACCGTCGACCGGCACCGGGCCAACATCCTGCAGAAACTGGGGCTGCGCGACCGGCTCGAGCTCACCCGATACGCGATCCGGGCCGGGCTGATCGAGCCGTGAGAACGCCGACGGCCCCCGCGCCGGACAGACGCGAGGGCCGACGACAGCGCTCACTCGGTGACCGGGTCCGCCCGCAGCGTCTGCTTGCGCGAGACGGTGACCCGCATGACCGGCTCCACGATGCGCGCCGCGATCGGGCCGATGATCGCCATCAGCAGCACGTAGGTCGTCGCCAGCGCGGCGAACTCGTCGGGCACCGCGCCCGCGGCCACGGCCAGACCGGCGATGACGATCGAGAACTCACCGCGCGCGACCAGCGCGGTACCGGCCCGCGCCCGGCCCAGCTGCGAGGCGCCCGCGCGTTTGGCCGCCCACCAGCCGGTGGCGATCTTGGTCGCGGTCGTCACCACGGCCAGCAGCACCGCCCACCCGAGCACCGGCGGAATCGTCCGCGGATCGGTGCTCAGACCGAACAGCACGAAGAACATGGCCGCGAACAGATCGCGCAGCGGCTCGAGGATCTTGGTGGCGTCGTGCGCCGTGGAATCGGAGATCGCGATACCGAGCAGGAACGCCCCGACCGCCGCCGACACCTGCACCGCCGAGGCCACCCCGGCCACCAGCAGCGCCGAACCGAGCAACTTGAGCAGGAAGATCTCCCGATCCTCGCTGGCCACGATCGCCGAGACGTACTTGCCGTAGCGCAGCGCGACGACGAGCACCACCGTCACCGCGACCAGCGCGATCCCCACCGTGGTCAGGCCGGCCACGAACCCGACGCCGGCCAGCACCGCGGTCAGCACCGGCAGGTAGATCGCCATCGCCAGGTCCTCGAACACCAGGATCGACAGGATCGTCGGCGTCTCGCGGTTGCCCAGCCTGCCCAGGTCGTTGAGCACCTTGGCGACGATGCCGGACGAGGAGATGTAGGTGACGCCCGCCATCGCGATCGCCCCGGTCGGACCCAATCCGAGCATGAGCGCGACGATCACCCCCGGCGTCGCGTTGAGCACCAGATCGAGCAGACCCGCCGTCCACGATTTGCGCATGCCGGTGACGAGTTCACCGGCGGTGTACTCCAAACCGAGCAGCAGAAGCAGCAGGACGACACCGATCTCGCTGGCGAGGTGGATGAAGTCCTCCACCTCGTGCAACTCGATCAGGCCGCCGGTGCCGAAGACCAGACCACCGAGCAGATAGAGCGGAATCGGCGAGAGGCCGACCTTCGCCGCGATCCGCCCGAGTACCCCCAACCCGAAGAACACCGCCCCCAACTGGATCAATGCCAGCGCGGTTCCCGTGAGCTGCACCGCGCTCAGCCGTCGGAGAGAATCGCGGCGGCGGCGTCGAGCCCGGCGTTGGTGCCGACCACGACGACCATGTCCCCACCGACGAACCCGAACTCGGGTCCGGGCGAGGCGTGTACCTGACCCGCCCGCAGGACCGCGACGATCGAGGCGAGGGTCCTGGTCCGCATCTCGGTCTCGCCCAGTCGCCGTCCGGCGTAGGGCGAGTTCGGCGGCACCGGCAGCGACCGGGTGCTCACGCCGTCGAGTTCGCGGTGCTCCTCGCGCAGTTGCGCCACCAACTGGGGCGCACCGAGCAGGCTCGCCAGCGTGCGCGCCTCGGTCTCGGACAGGGGCACCTGCACGGTCGTGTCCGGGTCGCCGACCTTGGTGAAGATCAGGTCGGTTCCGCCGTCCCGGTGGTCGACGACACCGATCCGGCGGTCCACCTTCGTCAGCGAAAACTCTTTCCGGACACCGATTCCCGGCAGGGAAGTCACATCTACATTCATTGGATCACCTAACCTCAGCTAGGCAATACCTTACCTTCTCTTTACCATTCGCACGGGGGCTCAGCCCTGGTCGAGCAACCTTCCAGCGGCGTCGAGGCCCTCGTCGGTGCCGACCACGACCACCAGATCACCGGCGATGAAGGTGAAATCCGTTCCGGGCGAGGGGGTCACGTCACCGGCGCGCACCACCGCGACGACCGAGGCCTTCGTGCGGGTGCGCATCGCGGTGTCGCGCAACGGACGACCGTCGAACGGGCTGCCCCGGTCGATCGCGAACTGCCTGGTCGAGAGCTCACCGACGACAGGGACATCCCGGCTCTTCTGCACCACCTGCGGCGCCCCGAGCAGCCCGGCCAGGACACCGATCTCGGTGCCGGACAGCGGAATCGAGGTGGTGGTGTCGTAGTCACCCGGCCGCGAGACCACCAGGTCGACCGAACCGTCGCGGTGCTCGATCACGCCGATCCGCCGGCGCGCCTCGACCAGCGGAAAGTCCTTGCACACGCCGATCCCCGGGAGAGGCGTCACATCGATGTTCACGCCCTCACAGTACGACGACTTCCGAATAACACCAGCCCTACCCCGTTACCCGGCGTTCACCCCGTGAGCCAGTCGATGGCGATGGCCACCACGGCCGCGTTGAAGAAGAAGCTGAGCACGCTGTGCGCGGTGACCCGCCTGCGCATCGAGCGGTTCACCACGGTCACGTCCGACACCGCGAACGAGGTGCCGATGGTGAAGGAGAAATAGACGAACTCGGCCAGCTCCGGCACCGCGCACTCGGGGAAGTCCAGTCCGCCGCCCGGGAAGTACGCGCGGGCGTAGATCTGGGCGAACGCGCTGTGCAGCAGCAGCCACGACGTGAGCACCGTGGCCGCCGACACCGCCTGCCGCACCGGCTGGTCGTCGCCCGCGATCAGGATCATGCCCGCGGTCAGGCCGGACCCGCTGGCCACCAGCGCCATCGTCGTCGCGTACCAGCGCGGACCGATCCACCCGGTGGTGAGATCGTCGGCGGGCGAGTCGGGCAGCTGCCTGCTCAGCAGTAGCCAGCCGGCCGCGACGTAGGCCAGCGCCAGCACGTTCCACACCACCAGGACGCCGATCCCCGACCCGCTCCAGGACAGCAGGAGCAGCCAGATCAGCCCGAGCACGGTCACGCTCAGTTCCAGTACCCACAGCAGCGTGCGACTCATGCCTGCCAGCTCTACCACGCGCCACCGGTTCCCGGCGGCGACACGGCCGACCCGCACCGTGAGAGAATTCGGTCCGTTGACCGAATTCAAGGAGTCGAGATGGTGTATGTCGAGGCGTCGGTCCGGCGCACCCAGCTGGTGAGCGCGGCCCGCAGCGCCCTGGAGCGCCACGGTGTGGCCGGGACGTCGCTGCGCGCGGTCGCCACCGAGGCCGAGGTGCCGCTCGGCACCCTGCAGTACGTGTTCCCGTCGAAGGAGCAGCTGCTGCGCGCGGTGATCGAGGACGTCGTCGACGAGATCGCGGCGGTGCTGGCCGAGACCACCGATCTGGAGCACGGCCTGGCGCACGCGATCCGGTCCGGCTTCACCCAGTTCTGGGAGCGCCTGGTGGTCGACCGGTCGGGCCTGCAGCTCATGCAGTACGAACTGGTCACCTACGCCCTGCGCACACCCGGCCAGGAAGCCCTCGCGCGCTGGCAGTACGAGCGCTACGGCAGCGTCGTGGCCGACTGGTGCCAGCAGGCCGCCCACCGCGCGGGCGAGACCTGCGCCGTGCCGTTCGCCCGGCTCGCCAGGGTCATGCTGGCGACCGTGGACGGGCTGATCGTGCAGTACGTGGCCGACCCCCATCAGGCCAGGGCCAGGGCCGACCTCGACGTCGCCATCGACATGTTCATCGCGCTGACCGGCGCGCGGGAGAGCACCACGCCCATCGATTGAAATTTTCCGGTCGCTTGTATGAATTGGGGGTTGCATGCCCCTCTGCCCGGCAGTAACCTCTGTCACAACAGTCATACAACCGACCGACTTTTAATCGAGGGCAGAGAAATGCAGCAGGTCGATGTCGCCGTGATCGGCGCCGGACTCGCGGGCTTGAGCGCGGCGCGCACGCTGGTCGCCGCGGGCAAGACCGTCGCCGTGCTGGAGGCACGCGATCGCGTGGGCGGACGGACCATGGGCGGTGCGCTGCGCAACGGGGTTCCGGTGGAACTGGGCGGTCAGTGGATCGGCCCGACCCAGGACGTCGTCGCCGAACTGGTCGCCGAGCTGGGCCTGTCGACCTTCGCGACCTTCGACGAGGGCGCGGGGCTGACCGTCGTCGACGGCGCCGTCATCCGGTACACCGACGAGACGTTCGGCCTCCCGGACGAGACGGCCGCCGAAGTGGGCCGGTTGTGGGTGGAGCTGGAGACCCTCGCCGCCTCGATCACCACCGACACGCCGTGGGAGACCGACGGCGCCGACGAATTCGACCGGCAGACGCTCGACACCTGGCTGTGCGCGAACACCGAGGACACCCTCGCCCGGCGCTTCTTCCGGCTGCTGGTACCTGCGCTGTTCTCGGCGGAGTCGCCCGAGATGTCGCTGCTGCACTTCCTGTTCTACCTCCGGTCGGGCACCAGCCTCGCCACCCTGGTCGCGACCACCGGCGGCGCGCAGGAACGCCGGGTGACCGGCGGCACCCACCTGATCAGCGAGCGGATCGCCGCCGAGCTGGGCGACGCGGTCCGGCTCGGCACGGTCGTGCGGACGATCCGGCAGGACGCCGACGGCGTCGTCGTCGAGTACGAGGGCGGCAGCGTCACGGCCGATCGGGTGATCGTCGCGGTGCCGCCGACGCTGGCGGGCCGGCTGCGCTACGTGCCGCCGCTGCCCGCCCTGCGCGACGGGCTCACCCAGCAGATGCCCGCCGGTTCGGTGATCAAGTTCCAGGTCGGCTACGAGACGCCGTTCTGGCGGGCCGACGGGCTCAACGGGTTCGCGCTCAGCGTCGACGACGCGTTCGGGCTCGTGCTGGACAACTCGCCGCAGGACGGTTCCTGTGGCGTGCTGGTCGGCTTCATCGAGGGCGCGCACGCTCGCACCGCCGCGCTGCTGACCGCCGAAGAACGGCGCGCACTCGTCGTCTCGGCGCTGGTGAAGTACTTCGGCCCGCGGGCCGCCGAACCGTTCGACCTGGTCGAACAGGATTGGAACGCCGAGGAATTCACCCGCGGCTGTTACGGCGGCCGCCTCGGCGCCGGCGTCTGGACCCAGTACGGCAGGGCCCTGGCCGCACCGATCGACCGGATCCACTGGGCCGGCGCGGAGACCGCCACGGTCTGGAACGGCTACATGGACGGCGCCGTCCGCTCCGGCTATCGCGCGGCCGACGAAGTGCTCACCGCCCACTCCCGAAGCGAGGATCGCAGCGCATGACGAACGACAACAGCACCGCCGCGTCGACCGGCATCGACGAGATCGTCCGCAGGCTCGGTGCGGGCGAGAAGACCTGGGCCGCGCTCCCCCTGGTGGCGCGCCGCGACCTGCTCCTGGAGGTCGGTGAGGCCGCGGCGGCGCAGGCCGCGGAGTGGGTCCGCGTCGCCGCCGCCGTCAAGCAGCTCGACCCGTCCTCGCCGCTGGTCGGCGAGGAATGGATCAGCGGACCGTACGCCCTGATCGGCTACACCCAGGCCCTCCAGGAGACCCTGCGCCGGCTGGCCGAGGGCTCGGACGTCCTGGCGGGCTACCGCCTCGGGACCGCGCCCGGCGATCGGCGCACCGTCCGCGTGCTGCCGGGCGGCCTCGCCGACCAGCTGCTGCTCAACGGCTACCAGGCGGAGGTGTGGACCACGCCCGGCACCACCGAAACGCAGCTGCGCGCGGGCATCGGACTCGGGCAGCGCACGCCGGAAGCCACCGACGGGGTGGCCCTGGTACTGGGCGCG
The DNA here is from genome assembly GCF_042888005.1 of Nocardia sp. NPDC003269. Classification (NCBI taxonomy): domain Bacteria; kingdom Bacillati; phylum Actinomycetota; class Actinomycetes; order Mycobacteriales; family Nocardiaceae; genus Nocardia; species Nocardia sp. NPDC003269. The sequence goes on along the minus strand of NZ_JBIAPA010000002.1, from coordinate 1,691,232 downwards.
GGCAACATCTTCTCGATCGCGCCCCTGGACGTGCTGCACCAGCTCTTCGCCGAGAACCGCACCGCCGTCCTGAAACTCAATCCGACGACCGACGCGCTGGCGCCGGTGTTCCGGGCGATCTTCGCCCCGCTGATCGAGCGCGACCTGGTGGAGATCGTCACCGGCGGACCCGAGGTCGGTGCCGCCCTGGCGTATCACCCCGGCATCACCGCCGTGCACATGACCGGCAGCGAGGCGACCCACGACGCCGTCGTCTGGGGCACCGGCGCGGCCGGGGCGGCGGCGAAGGCCGCGGGCACCCCGATCCTCGACAAGCCGATGACCAGCGAACTCGGCGGTGTCGCCCCCATCATCGTCGTGCCGGGCGAATGGTCGGCGGCCGATCTGCGCTTCCAGGCCGAACACGTGGCCACCCAGCGCCTGCACAACAGCGGCAGCAACTGCATCGCCGGGCAGATCGTCCTGCTCAGCGCGGACTGGGCGCAGAAGGACGAATTCCTCGCCGCCCTGCGCCGGGCACTGGCGACCGCGCCCGCCCGGCCCGCCTGGTACCCGGGCAGCGCCGACCGGGTGCGCTCCGCGCGGGAGCTGCACCCCACCGCCGAAAAAGTCGGCGGCACACCGGAACGCACCCTGCTGACCGGGCTCGACCTCGGCGATCCCGACGAATCCGCCTTCACCGCCGAGTATTTCGGCCCGGTACTCGGGGTGGCGGAGCTGCCGGGGACCGGCGCCGCGTTCCTCGACGCCGCGGTCGCCGCCGCCAACCACCGGCTGCACGGCACCCTGGGCGCCAACATCATCGCGCACCCCGGCACCATCAGGGCCCTCGGCGACCGGCTGCACCGGGCGGTGGCCGCCCTGCGCTACGGCACCATCGGCATCAACGCGTGGACCGGCGTCGGCTATCTGACCCCGCGCGCCACCTGGGGCGCCTTCCCCGGGCACACCCTCGACGACGTGCGCAGCGGCATCGGGGTGGTCCACAACGCCCTGCTCCTCGGCGGCGCCGAACGCACCGTCGTGACCGGGCCGTTCCGCCCGGCGCCGCGCTCGCTGCTGCACGGGGAGCTGTCGCTGTCGCCGGTGCCGCCGTGGTTCGTCACGAACCGGACCGCCGCGACCACCGGCCGCCTGCTCACCGGCTTCGTCGCCCGGCCGCGGTGGCGCAAGCTGCCCGCGCTGTTCGCCTCGGCCCTGCGCGGGTGAACCGGCTAGCGCTGGTCGAACCGCCAGCGGGTGGCGCCGTGCGGATCGGTCAGCGCGACGCCCACCGCGGCGTGGGTGGTGAACCGGTACAGGTACCACGGCGCCGGGCCTGCGCTCTGGGCGCTGAACGGCGCGGTGATCGCGTCGCCGTCGCGTTCGGCGGGCCAGCCGGTGTCGCGGTAGGCGGCGGTGACCCGATCGATCTCGGCGTGGTCGACGGTGCGCGCCGCGGTGCCCTCGACGACGAGGTCGACGTCGTCGGGGAACCGGAACGACAGGGTGCACGCGGGATTCGCGGCCAGGTACCGCGACTTGTGCGTGCCGGGGCCACTGGTGAAGTAGAAGTACTCGCCGACCAGCGTCGCGCCGATCCCCGCCGAATGCGGCCTGCCGTCGGGGCCGACGGTGCCGAGGAACTGGGCGGTCTCGAGGGCGGCGAGACCCTGCTCGATGGCGGTGGCCACCCGGCTCCACGGCAATTGGTCGTTGCCGTAGATGTTCAGATCGGTGGCGTCGACGGGATCGGGCAGCATCGGCACTCCTTCGTCGTGGCCCGCCGGGGCCCGTGGAGGACACGCAACTGGTGCCCGAGTATAGGCGCGAGCCCGGTCACGCAGGTCCGCCCGAACACGAACGGCTTGCGTATTCGGGCGAAGTTGTGTGTTGTTGAGTCGTGACCAACTCATCCGGAGACGCGTATCCACTCACGGACACGATGACCACCACGACGGCGGTACAGGACGGCGTCACGGTGCTCACGGTGACCGGCGAGGTCGATCTGGCGACGGCGCCCGCGCTGGACGCCGCGATCGAGGCGATCCTGGCCGACCGCCCGGCGGCGCTGGTGATCGACCTGACCGCGGTCGGGTTCCTCGCGTCGGCGGGCATGGCGACCCTGGTCGCCGCGCACCAGCGGGCCGGGGAGAACACCTCGATCGCGGTCGTCGCCGACGGGCCCGCCACCAGTCGTCAGCTCAAGATGACGAGCCTGGATCAGGTGTTCGCCATGCACACCACGCTGGCCGCCGCCCTGGCGTCGTTCACGTCCTGACCACACGACAAACGCGCCGCCGCCCGGAGAATCCCTCCGGGCGGCGGCGCGTTTCGTCGTCTACGCGGTCAGCAGAGGCCGCGCAGCTGCTCGATCAGCTTGATCCGGCCCGCGGCGTCCTCGGCCAGCGGCGTGACATTGAGCGTGGTGACGCCCGCCGCCGCCATGGCCGCGATGCGCTCCTTGACGAAGCTCTCCGGCCCGATCAGCGACACGTCGCGGACGAGGTCGTCCGGCACGGCCTGCGCGGCGGCCTGCTTGTCACCGGCCAGGTACAGCTCCTGGATGCGGTCGGCGGCGGCGCCGTAGCCGTACTTGGTGGCCAGCGTGTGATAGAAGTTCTTGCCCTTGGCGCCCATGCCGCCGATGTAGAGCGCCAGGTGCGGCTTGATGAACTCCAGCAGCGGGGTGACGTTCTCCCCGATCGCCAGCGGCGGACCCGCGAAGATCTCCAGGTCGCCCAGCGCCGGGTCGCGCTTGGCCTTGCCCGCGGCCAGCGCGTCGCCCCAGACGTCCTGCGCCTTCTCCGGCAGGAAGAAGATCGGCTGCCAGCCCTCGGCGACCTCGGCGGCCAGCTCCACGTTCTTCGGGCCCAGCGCGGCCAGCAGCACCGGAATGCGCTCGCGCACCGGACGATTGATCAGCTTGAGCTCTTTGCCCAGGCCGGTGCCGCGGTCGGCGGGCAGCGGGATCTGGTAGTACTTGCCCTGGTAGTTGAGCTTCTCGCGGCGCCAGACCTGGCGGCAGATCTCGACGAGTTCGCGGGTGCGGCCGATGGGGGCGTCGTAGGGCACACCGTGGAAGCCCTCGATGACCTGCGGGCCGGACGCGCCGATGCCCAGGATGAAGCGCCCGTCGGAGACGAAGTCCAGGCCGGCCGCGGTCATCGCGGTGAGGCTGGGGGTCCGGGTGTAGAGCTGCAGGATGCCCGAGGCCAGCTGCACGCGCTCGGTGCGGGCCGCCAGGAAACCCAGGGCGCTGACCGCGTCGAACGAGTACGCCTCCGGCACGAAGACGATGTCGAGTCCGGCGCGCTCCAGGTCGGCGACCTCGGCCGCGACCTCCTTGAACCCGCCCGAGTAGTTGATGCTCAATCCGATCCGCATGCCACCCAACATAGCCCCGCCGTCCCCGGCCACCCCGACCGGTCGGTCTGTCGTCGCAGGTGCTGGTCGGGCGGGGTAGGCGGGCGGGCACCCGGTAGCGTTGACAACGATTCCCACGCAGTTCTCGCCGCATCGAAAGGCCACCTCGTCGTGTCGCAGCCCACCGCCTCGCCGCAGCAGCTCGCCCCCTCCTTCGGTGCGGTGACCCTGGAGCACTATCTGTCGGAGCTGGGCGCGAAGGTCCCCGCACCGGGTGGCGGCGCCGTCGCCGCGCTGCACGCCGCCCAGGCCGCGGCGCTGGTCGCGATGGTCGCGCGCTACACCACCCGGGCCAAGGACGCCGTGCACCAGCCGATCGTCGAGCGGATCATCGAGGCCGCCGACGCCGCGCGCGCCAGGTCGCTGGCGCTGGCCGACGCCGACGCCGCCGCCTTCACCGCGGTCGGCGCCGCCTACAAGCTGCCCAAGGACACCGACGCCGAGGTCGCCGCTCGTACCGAAGCGATCAACGCCGCGCTGGTCGAGGCGGCCCGGGTGCCCGCCGCCGTGGTCGACGAGGCCGACGAGATCCTCTCGCTGGCCGCCGAACTGCTGCCGATCGGCAACCCCAATGTGGTCACCGACATCGGCGCCGCCGCCGACGCGGCCCGCGCCGCGGCGATGAGCTCGCAGCTCAATATCGAGATCAATGTCGGCTCGCTGCCCGCCGCCCTTGGCGACGGCTTCGCCGCGGCGCTGCTGCGCGTCGACACGATCGCCGCGCGCGCCGACGCCCTGCACGCCGACGTGCTGCACGCCGTGCGCGGCTGACTCAGGCCGCGGTGAGCACGATCTTGCCGCGGACTCCACCGGCCTCGCCGAGCCGATGCGCGGCGGCGAGTTCGGTGAGCGGCAGGACCGTCGCGATGCGCACGTCGAGCTCGGCCCGGTCGACGGCGGCGGCCAGCTCGGTCAGCGCGGCCGTCGTCGGGTCGACGTGGAACCGGCTGACCCGCGAATCCGGGTGTGTCCGCGGGCCTTCCGCCGCGATCACCCGGCCACCGGGGCCGAGCACGCGCAGTGACCGGTCGGTGGTGTCGCCCCCGACCAGATCGAGCACCAGATCGACGGCCCCGACCGCGGTGGTGAAATCCGTCGTGCGGTAATCGATCGGCTCGTCGACGCCGAGTTCACGCAGGTACTCGTGATTGGCGGCCCGCGCGGTGCCAACGACCCGCGCACCGCGGCGCGCGGCGAGCTGCACCGCCAGATGCCCGACGCCACCGGCGGCCGCGTGCACCAGAACCCGCTCCCCCGGCCGCACCGAGGCCAGCGCCTGCCAGGCGGTGAGCCCGGCGACCGGCAGGGCCGCGGCGCGCACCGGATCGAGCGAGGACGGCACCGCCGCCAGCCGATCCTGGTGCGCCACCACGTATTCGGCGTTCGCCCCGCCGAACACCATGCCGAACACAGTGTCGCCCGGCACGAATCGCGTCGCGTCGTCGCCGCGCTCGACGACGACACCGGCGACGTCGAGACCGAGCACCAGCGGCGGCTCCCCGAGGGCGCGGATCAGGCCGCCGCGCAGCTTCCAGTCCGCGGCGTTCACGCTCGTGGCCACCACCCGGACCAGCACCTCCCCCGGCCCCGGCGCGGGGCGCGGCACCTCCACCCGTTCGAATACGTCCGGTCCACCGAAGCTGCGCTGCGTCATCTGCCACATGCGGGCAAGTCTGCGCCGAGTGGTATCTCCGCGGTAGTAGGCACCTTTCGGATACCGTGGTACCTCATGGATACCACCCGGGCGGCCGACGACCACGCGAGCTCGGTCGAGGCGTTCCTGCGCGACTGCCCGGCACGGCAGCTGCTGGCCGTCCTGGCCGACAAATGGGTACTGCTGGTGCTGGGCACCCTGCGCGCGGCGGACGGCCCGGTACGGTTCAACGAGCTGCGCCGACGCCTCGACGGCATCACCCAGAAGATGCTCACCAAAACCCTGCGCGACCTGGAACGCGACGGTCTGGTGCGGCGCGCGGTCTACCCGACGGTGCCGCCCCGGGTGGAGTACACGATCACCGCGCTCGGGGCCGACCTGGGCCGGATCAGTCACGCCATGGGCACCTGGGTGGTCGAGCACCAGCACGAGATCACCGCCGCCAGAGCCGAATTCGACGCCGCCCAGGCGATCGAGCCCGCGCCGCTACCGCGCCTCGGCACTGTCCACTGAACCGGTATCGATGTGGGATCGATTCCCCGGGGCGCTCACCTGCGCGAACACAAGCCGACACTCCGGCAGGCCCGTCGGCCGTTACCACTTCGATAGGTCTAGTTGATCATGGCGGCCTAGACTTGGAATCCGCCTACGAGTGACCGAAGGGGTGGCGTTTATGAAGAACGCACTTCGTTTCCTGTTCGTCGCGACCATGGCGGCACTGCTCGCCGCGTTCTGGTCCGGAGCCGCGTCCGCGGCCCTGATCGGAGGATCTCCGACCGCGACGGTCACCGCGATCTCCCCGGCGAACGGACAGGTCGTCGGCGTCGCCGCGCCGGTCACGTTCACCTTCGCGGCCCCGGTCACCGACCGGGCCGGCGCCGAACGCGCCGCCGCGATCCGCGCCACCGACGCGCTGCCCGGCACGTTCAGCTGGGTGGACAGCACCCACCTGCAATGGACACCGAGTACGCACCTGCCGACGAACTCACCGATCTCGGTCCGGTTCGGCGACCAGCGCACCGAGTTCCAGACCAACGGCGGCGTCTACGCCGAGGCGAATCTCTCGGCGCACACGTTCACCGTCAGCATCGGCGGACAGGTCGTCCGGAACATGCCCGCGTCCATGGGCAAGCCGGGCTTCGAGACCCCCACCGGCAACTTCACGGTGCTGGAGAAGTTCCGCTCGGTGGTGTTCGACTCGCGCACCATCGGCATCCCGCTCGACGACCCCGAGGGCTACATCATCGACGGCGAATGGGCCGAACGCCTCACCTGGGGTGGCGTGTTCGTGCACTCGGCGCCGTGGTCGGTGGACTCGCAGGGGTACGCCAACGTCAGCCACGGCTGCATCAACCTCTCCCCCGACGACGCGGCCTGGTACTACGAAAACGTCGGCATCGGTGACCCGGTCTACATTCACTGGTGAGTAATTCCCTCGTGGCATTCGGCGTTCCCACCGTCAGCGCAGTATCGTGCCCGTAACGAAATCGTTGCGAGACGAACCTGACGGCGACAGCCTGATGAAGGTGGGGCGATGGATCGACCGGATGCACACAGACCGACCGGGGCTCGGCAGCACGACCCGGGGTCGGCTGGTGATCCGTTCACCCCGCCCCCGCGGTGGCGGCCCCATCGCGATCCGAGTGCGCCGCGCCCCCGCCGGCTGACCGAGGACGCGGATCCGCAGCCCCGCACCGGAGCCCGGCATCGCGTCGAGGGCGGTCCGACGACACCGGCCGGTATCCCGGTCATCTCGCTGTCGGCTGCGCACGCCGCACCCGACCGGTCGTCCGGGCGCGTCGTACCGACCGACAGCTACGCCACCGACCGGCTACCCATCGTCGGCGGACCGTTCGATCCCGGTGCGCGCCATGCCCTTCCGGACGTGCCGTTCACCCCGCCGGAGCCCGACAACGGCCCGGCGACCGACCGGCTGCCGATCATCACCCCCGACACCCCGGCTCCCGACGGCGTCGACGCCCAGCCCGAATGGGTCACCGCCGCACCGGTTTCGCTACCACCGCGCCCGACGCCCGACTACGGCGGCGACGACGAGGTGTTCGCGCGGATGATCGATCGATCCCGGCGCAAGCGCGTGCCGCGCTGGGTCGGACCGCTCGCGGCCTCGGTGGCCGGTGCCGTGCTGATCGGCGGCGGCTACCTCCAGTTGCGCGGTCCCGTCCCGGAATCCGCGGCGGCCAGCAGCCCGATCGAGCCCGCGCCCGCCGGTGCGGTCCCGGTCGCCGGGACCTGCCCCGCCGAGCTCGTCGGCAGCAAGATCCAGGGCAACGGCCCCGGCGGCACCGACAGCGGCGTCGCGGCGATCCTGGCGTTCCAGCACGCGTATTACGTCGCGCGGTCCGGCGATCAGGCGCGGACCCTGGTGTCCGGCGACGCCGCACTCCCCTCCGGCGCCGACATCCAGGCGGGCATCGACACGATCCCGGTGGGCACCACGCACTGCCTGAGCATCACGCCCGCGGCGTTCGCAGGCCAGTACTTCGTGGTGATCACCGAATTCCGGCCGGACGCGGTGCCGATCATCTACAACCCGCAGCTGGTCGGCACCGCCAAGATCGGCACCAAGTACCTGATCACCTCGATCGGGCCGGTCCGCTAGACCCGATCGAGGACGCGAAAGCCGGTCAGGCGCGGGCCTTCTCGGCCGCCACGACCACGTGGCGCATCAGCAGCGCGGTGGTCACCGGGCCGACGCCGCCGGGGACCGGGCTCAGCCCCGCCGCCTTGCCGTCGACCGTGGCCGCGTCGACGTCGCCGACGATGCCGCCGTCGGCGGATTCGTTGGTGCCCACGTCGATCACCACGGCGCCGTCGCCGATGTGCTTGCCGGTGACCAGCCCGATCCGGCCCGCGGCAGCGACCACGATGTCGGCGGGGGTGGTGACCGCGGCCAGGTCGGCGGTGCGCGAGTGCGCGACGGTGACGGTGGCGTTCTCGGCCAGCAGCAGCTGCGCCAGCGGCTTGCCGACGATGTTGGACCGGCCGACGACCGTCACCACGCGGCCCTGCAGCGCGATGCCGTGATGCTTCAGCAGCTCGACCACGGCCTCGGAGGTCGCGGGGACGAAACCGTCCAGGCCGGAGGCGAGCAGGCCCAGCGACAGCGGGCTGACGCCGTCGACGTCCTTGCTCGCGGCGATCGAGGAGCTCACGTCGTCGAGGCTGACCCCGGCGGGCAGCGGGGTCTGCAGCATGATCGCGTCGGTGGCCGGATCGGCGCTGCGCGCGGCCAGCTCGGCGCGGATCGTCTCCGCGCTCGCGTCGGCACCGAGATCGATGCGCTCGCAGGCGATCCCGAGGCGCTCGGCGGCCTTGCGCAGGGAGTTCACGTACCAGGCGCTGGCCGGGTCGTCGTTGGCCACGATCAGCGCCAACGTCGGCGCGGTGCCCGCGGCGGTGAGCGCGGCGGCGCGCTCCTTCGTGTCGGCGTTGATGGCGGCGGCGAGTTCCTTGCCGGTCAGCGAAGCGGTATCCACGGTGCATCAGCTTATCCGCCGCTACCCGCGACCCCGACCACCGGGCGGCGACGCGCGGAACATCGTCGGGATCCGTGGTGGGCGCCGCACCCGGCCGTAGGGTGTCCGCAGCTCTGCCACAGCTCTGCCAGCACGTGCCGAACCGTTCGCGGGAAGGGTGTCGACTGTCGTGAAGATCTCGAGGCATTGGAAACAGCTGGCTGCCGCCGTCGCCGCGGCCGCCGCGATCACGAGCGCCGCCGTTCCCCCGGCCGGCGCCGAGGCCGACGTGACCGCGCTCTACAACTCCGCGCAGCGGCATTTCACCGACGGTGACGACAACGCGGGCCGCGCCGACCTGCGCGCGCTCATCGCCGCCGACCCGAACGACGTCGAGGCGCTGGCCCTGCAGGCGATCTGGTCGCACTACGCCGGTGACCACGCCGCGGTCGGCGAGGCGATGGCCCGCCTCGGCGCGATCGACGGCGGCATGGCGGCGGGCACCGGCAACGTGCTGCGCGCGGTGAGCGCGGCGGCCGCGACCCTGCCGAATCCGCTGCCCGCGCTGGTCGGCCCGCAGACCGGCATCGTCGTGCTCGGCTACGGCCTGCTGCCCGACGGCGCGCTGCGGCCCGAGCTGGAGAACCGGCTCACCGCGGCCTGGCTGCAGGCGGTCGCCGCGCCGTTCTCGCCGGTGGTCGTCACCGGCGGCAATCCGCAGAACGGGATCTCCGAGGCCGAGGCGATGCGCCGCTGGCTGGTGGGCCGAGGCCTGCCGAACGAGCGGATCCACGTCGAGGACCGGGCCGGGTCGACGGTGCAGAACGCGCTGTTCAGCACCCGCCTGCTGCGCGATCTCGGCGCGACCAGCGCCGTGGTGGTGACCTCGCCGAACCACATCCGCCGCGCGGTCGCCGATTTCCTGGTGGCGGGCACCAATGTCGTCGGCGCGATGACCTCGCTCGAACAGCTCGTCTCGCAGCTGCCGCCGCCGGCGCGGGCCGCGCAGCGCGGGATCTACCTGGACGCGACCCGCACGTTCGAGCTCGACAGCGCGCGCTGATCCGGGGGCGCGGAAAACCGGTTGTCGGGCACGCGACAATCGCTGCATGACTGTTTCCCCCCTCGACGACATCGTCGTCGTGCTGCGCTCGGCGGGCTGCGTGTTCGCCGAGGACGAGGCCGCGCTGCTGCTCGAGGCCGCCGACGGTGACGCCCGCCGCCTCGACGATCTCGTGGCGCGGCGGGTCGCGGGGACACCGCTCGAATACCTGCTGGGCTGGGTGGCCTTCCGCGGCCTGCGGGTCGGCGTGCGGCCGGGGGTCTTCGTGCCGCGCCGGCGCACCGCGTTCCTGGTCGAGCGGGCGGTCGCCGGGGTCGCGCCGGACGCGACGCGGGCGTGCGTGGTCGACCTGTGTTGCGGCTGTGGGGCGCTCGGGCTGTCCGCGGCCACCGAGCTCACCGCGCGCGGCTGCGAGGTCGAGCTCGTCGCCGCCGATATCGATCCGGTCGCGGTGGCCTGCGCCAGGGAGAATCTCGCGCCGCTGAGCGCGCCGGTGTTCGGCGGGGATCTGTTCGACGCGCTGCCCGCCGATCTGCGGGGACGCGTCGACGTACTGCTGGCGAACACGCCGTACGTGCCGACCGAGCGGGTGGCGGACATGCCGCCGGAGGCGCGTGAGCACGAACCGCTCGTCGCCCTGGACGGCGGGGCGGACGGGCTCGACGTCTTCCGCCGGGTCGCCGAGGGGGCCGCGAACTGGCTCGCGCCGGGCGGCACCGTGCTGGTGGAAACCTCGACGGGACAGGTCGATACCGCGTGCGCGGTGCTGACCGCGCACGGTCTAACCCCGCGCGTCGAGCACTCCGAGGAGTACTACGCCACAGTCGTTCTCGGCACCAGCGCGGCCTGACGGAGCACCCCGGCACCGCGCGGTATCTGCAGTCGATGCAATGAGGCGCACCGTGCACCGGAACGGTGATGCCCCCGCCCGACACTCGCGTCGGACGGGGGCATCGCGGTCCGACGGCTACTTGCGGCCGGTGAACTGATCCATCGAGTGGTACACGCCGACGGCGTTGAGGTAGAAGTCGCGCACCTTGATCGGCAGCAGGCCGGTCAGCGCGCGGTTCATCCGCGAGGTCCACGGCAGCACCACCAAGGCCCCACCGTTCTTCATCTCCCGCCACGAGGTCTCGACGACGTCGTTCTGCTCGAGCATCGGCGTGAACAGGATGCCCTTGGCGCCGTCGAACATGCCGGTGTTGATGTAGGTCGGGCAGACCGTGGTGACCTTCACGTGGTCGTGGCCCGCCTGCTCGAGCTCCAGGCGCACCGAGTCCGACCAGCCCAGCGCCGCCCACTTCGACGCCGCGTAGACAGCCATGCGCGGGTTGGCCACCAGACCGGCCGAGGACGCGATGTTGAGGATGCGCGCCTGCCCGGCACCGGCGACCATGCCCGGCAGGAACTCGAGGGTGACGTACATCGGGGCCAGCGAGTTGATCGCCATGGTCTTGTCGATGTCGGCGCGGTTCTCGGTTTCCCAGAAGTAGGTGTTGCCCCGCACGATCCCGGCGTTGTTGACCAGGATGTCGATCCCGCCGATCTCCTTGCGCACCGCCTCGGCGGCCTCGCGGATCGAATCCTGCGAGGACACGTCGACGACGTGCTGGTGCACCTTGCCGCCCAGGGCGGTCAGCTGCGCCGCGGTCTCGCGCAGCGTCAGCTCGTTGACGTCCCACAGCACGACCGCGTCGGCGCCCTCGCGGACCGCCGTCTCGGCGAACAGCCTGCCCAGGCCCATGGCGGCGCCGGTGACCAGCACCCGCTTGCCCGCGACCGAATCGAGTTTCATGAAATGCCTACCCCTGCTTCGTTTTCCGTACGCGTCACTTCTGGCGAAGTGTCTTCATGACGCCGAAGACCAGCGTCATGGTCTTGGCCCACATCTGCTCGGACATGCCCGGCAGCGGCGCGATCGGCAGCACCCGCTGGACCGCGATGGTCTGGGTGTCGACGTACTTCAGCAGTCCCTCGGGACCGTGGCGACGGCCCTGACCGGAGATGCCGAGACCACCGGACGGCGCGTCGACGCTGCCCCAGGCCGCGATGAAACCTTCGTTGACGTTCACCGAGCCGGCGTTGATCCGGGCGGCGACGGCCTTGCCGCGCTCGGCATCCTTGCTCCACACGCTGGCGTTGAGGCCGTAGGCGGTGTCGTTGGCGGCCTCGATGGCGGCCTCGTCGGAGTCGACCTTGTACACCGACACGACCGGACCGAAGGTCTCCTCGCGGTAGACCGTCATGCCGGGCGCCACATCGGCGAGCACGGTGGGCTCGTAGAAGTACGGACCCAGGTCGGGACGGGCACGGCCACCGGCGAGCACCTTGGCGCCCTTGGCGACGGCGTCGTCGACGTGCGCGGTGACGGTGTCGAGCTGACGCTGGAAGGTCAGCGAGCCCATGTCGCGGCTGTAGTCGAGCTCGCCGCCGAGGGACATGTTCTTGACGTTGCCGACGAACTCGGCGACGAACTGGTCGTAGACCGCGGCGTCGACGTAGATGCGCTCCATCGACTCGCACAGCTGGCCCGCCGAGGAGAAGCAGGCGCGCACGGCCAGCTTGGCCGCCTTGGAGACGTCGGCGTCGGCGAGCACGAGCAGCGGGTTCTTGCCGCCGAGCTCGAGCGAGTAGCCGATCAGGCGCTCACCGGCCTGCTGGGCGATGGTGCGGCCGGTGGCGCTGGAACCGGTGTAGTCGACGTAGTCGGCGCGGGCGATCACGTCGCCACCGATCTCGCGGCCACGGCCGAGGACGGCCTGCCAGAGCCCGCGCGGCAGGCCGGCGCGCTCGGCGGCGTCGATGGCCCACAGCGCCGACAGCGCGGTCTGGTTGTCCGGCCGGGCGATCACGGCGTTACCCGCGACCAGGGCGGGCAGGGCGTCGGAGGCCGACAGCGCGAGCGGGTAGTTCCACGGCGAGATCACCGCGACGACGCCCTTGGGCCGGTTGCGCACCTCGACCGAGGTGAGCACCGGCAGCACGCCGCGCGGCTTGCGGTCGGCGAGCAGCTTCGGCGCGACGGCGGCGTAGTAGCGCGAGTTCAGCGCGACATCGCCGACCTCGTCGAACGCGTGCGGGCGCGACTTGCCGGTCTCGGTCTGCACGATGTCGAGAATGGTGTCCTGCTCGGCCAGGACGATGTCGTGGAAGCGGCGCAGGATCTCCACCCGCTGCTTGACCGGCACCTTGGCCCAGTCGCGCTGCGCGTGGCGGGCCACGGCGAAGGCGCGGTCGATGTCCTCGATCGAGGACTGCGGCAGGTCACCGATCTTGTGTCCGGTGGCGGGAGCGAAGATCGGCACCGACGGCGCGCCACCCGCGACACCACGGTCGAACAGGGGCTTGACCAGCGCGGTCGGCAGCGCGGTTGGTTCGGCGGTCAGCTCGGGGGCTGTCGTCATTGTCGGCCCTTCTCCTCAACAGATGGGTCGCGCGGAGCGATCGCGCAGGTTCGGCTATTTGCTGAACACTAGTGTTAGATTAATGGTTCGAGCCGGTGCCGTGTCAAGCTTTCCGTGGACGTCTCGCGGTTGTGAGGAGGTGCGATGTCCGGTGATTCCGCCACGGTGCGCCGTGGGCGTCCACCGCAGACCCGGGAGCAGGCCGACGAGGTCCGCGCCCGGATCGTCGAGGCGACGGCCGCCGTGTTCGCCCGCAACGGGTCGCGCGGGCTCAGCGTCGCCCAGATCATCGAGCAGGCCGGGCTGGCCAGGCCGACCTTCTACCGCTACTTCGGCAATGCCGCCGAGCCGCTGCACGTGGTCCTCACCGCGTCCAACGACGGCCTGGTCGGCGCGATCCGCGACGCGCTGTCGGGCACCGACGAGCCGGTCCAGCTGGGCATCCGGCTGATCGACGCCTTCATCGACTGGGCGCGCGGCCACGGCCCGATGCTGCGGCCGCTCTTCGCCGAGCTGCACGACCCCGCCTCCCTGGTGTCGGCCTACCGCGAACGCGCCCTCGACGACATCCGCGCCCTGGTCCGCAAGACCTTCGTCGAGCTGGGCCGCCCGGTGCCCACGCCCCTGGACATGGACACGGCGCTGCACGTGTGCGAATACGTCGTCTATCGCCTCACGATGGGCACCGAGCCCGGCAGCGACCCCGATCCCGTGCTGGATTCCGAAGCGCGGATCACGATGATCCGCGTCCTGCTGGTCACCCTCGGCACCCGCGACGACCTCGCCTACGCCATGGAACTGCCCGGCCTGTTCCCCGAGCCCTGAGGCTCGTCCCGGCGGCCTCGCGCCCCGACCGACCTGCTCTCGGCCCCTGGGCTATCCGGCGGAAGCCGATTGCTCGCGCTCGGCGGTGGTAGCCGTCAGAACCAGCGCGAGCGCGAGCAGGGCCGCGCCGGTCCAGGCGACGGGTGTGAGTCGTTCGCCGAGGAGGACGACGGCGAGCAGGGTGGCGGTCAGGGGCTCGAGCAGGGTGAGGACCGCGGCGGTGGCGGCGCCCGCGGCGGGCAGGCCGTGGAAGAACAGGGCGTAGGCGACGGCGGTGGGTGCCAGACCGAGGACGGTGACGGCCAGCAGGTTCGCCGGGGTCGGGGTGATGGCGAGGCCGGTCGACGCGGCCGGGACGGCGAGAAGCGCCGCGCCGCCGAGGAATCCGTAACCGGTCGCGGTCACCGCGTCGAGACCGGGGACGGGGTGGGCGGTGACGAGGGTGACCGCGGCGAAGGCGGTGGCGGCGACCAGGGCCAGCACGACGCCCGCGACCATGCCCGACGCGTCCTCGGCCGGAACGCCGACCAGGATCGTCAGGCCGGTGATCGCCAGCGCGAGGATCGCGCCTCGCCCGCGGTCGAGCCGACGGCGGCCGGTCACGTGGTCGGCCAGCGTGACGACGACGGGGGCCGCGCCGATGGTGACCAGGGTCGCCAGCACGACCGAGGACGCGGCGATCGCGGCGAAATAGCAGGCCTGGAATATCGCGGCCAGCGCGCCGACGGCGCCGATCCGCCGCAAGGCCGCCCGCCCCCGCGGGACGCCACGGCACCCGAGCAGCGAGACGACGACCAGGATCGCGCCGCCGACGCCGAGCCGATAGGTGGCGACCGCGATCGGGGCGAGGCCGGTGCGCTGCTGGACGAGGGTGCCGAGCAGGCCGCCGGTACCCCACAGCACACCGGCGGCGACGAGCGGGAACAATCCACGCCGGGCGGGCGCGGACACGGAAAAGGAAACAGACATCAGGGAATTCGCTCCTGCGACAGAGGGATGAGGTCGCGGAAACGAGGTGCGAACAGCGGCCGTGCGGGCACACGCCATCGACGCCCGAGCGGTGAACGGCGCCGCGCCTACCCGGCGGGTGGCACGCGCCCTCGGGGCACCTCGCTCAGGAGGCGGGCGGCGGCGTGGAGCGGAAACGCTGATGCACGTGGTCATCGTACCCGGCGCGCTGCACACAGAATCTCCACATTTGACGACGCAACCCTCCACACCCGCTCGCTAGGGTCTGTCCATGGACAT
Source organism: Nocardia sp. NPDC003269 (assembly GCF_042888005.1). Lineage (NCBI taxonomy): Bacteria > Bacillati > Actinomycetota > Actinomycetes > Mycobacteriales > Nocardiaceae > Nocardia > Nocardia sp. NPDC003269. The sequence goes on along the minus strand of NZ_JBIAPA010000002.1, from coordinate 1,676,157 downwards.
CAGTGGGGGCGGGACCGGAGCGCCCGCGCGGCGCATCCTCGTCGTGGACGACGAGGTGACGATCGCCGAGTCGGTCGCGGCGCGATTACGCGCGGAGGGCTTCACCGTGGAGGTGGCCCACGACGGTCCGGGCGCGGTGGCCGCGGCCGCCGCCGGGGAACCGGACCTGGTGGTGCTCGATGTGATGCTGCCCGGTTTCGACGGGCTCGAGGTGTGCCGGCGCATCCAGGCCGACCGGCACGTCCCGGTGCTCATGCTCACCGCCCGCACCGACGAGACCGACCAGCTCGTCGGCCTCGGGGTCGGCGCCGACGACTACCTGACCAAGCCGTTCTCGATGCGGGTGCTGGCCGCCCGCGTGCACGCCCTGCTGCGGCGGGTCGACCGGGCCGCCGAGCGCGGCGAGAGCGCCATCGTCGTCGGCGATCTGCGGATCGACCTCGACGAGCGGCGGGTCTGGCGGGGCGCGACCGAGGCCAAGCTGACCCCGCTGGAATTCGACCTGCTGGCCCGTCTCGCCCAGCGCCCACGCGCGGTCCTGGCCAGGGAGCGGCTGCTCGAGGACATCTGGGACTGGTCGGACGCCTCGGGCACCCGCGCGGTCGACAGCCACATCAAGGCCCTGCGCCGCAAGCTCGGCGCCGATCTGATCCGCACCGTGCACGGTGTCGGCTACGCCCTGGACGCGCGATGAGCGAGCTGTCCGCGGACGCCCCGCGCACCTTCCTCGACCGGGTGGCCGACCGGATGCCCCGGCCGCTGGATCCGCTGCGCTCGATCAAGATGAAGCTGGCCGTGCTCATGGTCTGTTCGGGCGCGGTCGCGTTCGCCTACTTCTGGTTGCGGATCGGCTGGCTGCCGACGTTCACCACGCTCACCGCCATGATCATCGCGCTGGTCACCTCGCAGTTCCTCGCGCACGGCATCACCCGTCCGCTGCGCGAGATGACCGCGGCCGCGCGGCGGATGGCGCACGGCGACTACAGCTTCCGGGTCAGGGCCAGTTCCCGCGACGAGGTGGGTCAGCTCGCGACCGCGTTCAATCAGATGGCGGCCGACCTGGCCGCGGCCGATCGCCAGCGCCGCGACCTGATCGCCAATGTCTCGCACGAACTGCGCACGCCGGTGACGGCCTTGCACGCCGTGCTGGAGAACATCGTCGACGGGGTGAGCGAACCCGATCCGGCGACGCTGCGGACCGCGCTGGCCCAGACCGAGCGCCTCGGCCTGCTCGTCTCCGAGCTGCTCGACCTGTCCAGCATCGAGGCGGGCGCGTTCACCCTCGATCGCGAAAACCTGCCGCTGGCACCGCTGCTGGCGGAGGTGATCGCCGAGGCCGAGGTGATGACGGCCGCGCTCGGCCGCGGTGTCCGCTTCACCACCTCGATCGTGCCCGCCGAGGCGACCGTGCGCGCCGACCGGGCCCGTCTGCACCAGGTGCTGTTCAACCTGCTCGACAACGCGGCCAGGCACGGGCCGGCGGGCGGCGAGGTCCGCGTGTCCGCGCGAGCCGTGCCCGGCGCGACCGTGCTCGAGATCCAGGACGACGGTCCCGGCATCCCGGAAGCCGACCGCGCCACCGTCTTCGACCGTTTCACCCGCGGCGGGCGCACCGACGGCGGCGGCACCGGCCTCGGCCTGGCCATCGCCCGCTGGGTGATCGACCTGCACGGCGGCACCATCGCCGTCGCCGACCCCGGCTCCCGAATCCGCGTCGTCCTGCCCACGGACTGACCCGACCACATCCCGACCCACCATCCCGGACACCACGTCCCGGGACGATCCCGCACACCCATCGGAGGGGACATGACCGACGAATCCGCCACCCCGCGAACACCGGACCAGCTCATGGCAGGCGCCACGGCGACCAAGACCGAACCCGCGGCCGGCGCCACGGCGACGAAGACCGAACCCGCGCCGGGTCCCGGCGCCTCGGCGCCACCGAAGGGCGACCCGCCGCCGTGGACCGAGGGCTGGCAGGCGGCGGCCGTCATGCCGCCGATGCCGAAAGCTCCCGCGCTGCCACCGCCCCCACTGCCGGTCTACCGGCGCCGGTTCCACGTCACCCGGCCGGCCGGCGTCCTACCCGCCGCCGCCGTCGCCGGAATCGTCGGCGCGACAGTCATTCCCCTCGACCGCCCCGGCCTCGGCTGGGTCCTCGCCGGTGGCGTCATCGCCGGCGCGCTGGGCATCGTCGACCACCGTGCCCGCACCCGCACCTCGACCGCGCCGAGCCCGGCCCCCGATACCGCGACACCGAACGATTCGGCCGCCGCACCGGCCCGCACTGCCGCACCGGACACAGCACCGAATTCGCCTGCCTCCATGGCGAATTCCCCGAGCAATCCAGCCCCGGCGAACGCGGACACCACCCCCGCGGTCTCGGAGTCGTCCCCGGCCGCTCCCGCACAGTCGGGCCCGCCCGATCCGGCGAACGGCGAATCCGCGCCGACCGCCACCGGCACCCCCGCGCCGGGTGACACGTCCGCCGCCCCGACAGCAACCGGTCGGTCGGCCATCGAGACCACACCGGGAGTGCCGACCTCGGGCCGCACCGGCACGCCGCCGACCCCGGCCGATGCCACTCCCGCACCGGACACGACATCGCCGCAGACCGTCCCCGACCGGTCCGCGACCGCTGCGAAGACCATCGAGCCCGGGTCGGGCACGTCAGCCGACAAGCCCGCCGCAACACCGGAGGGCGCAGCTGTCGCCACAGCAGAGACGCCCGGCCCTGCACAGCCGGGCCTGCCCGCTCCGGCGAACGGTGAATCCGCTCCGACCGCGACCGGCACCCCCGCGCCGGGTGACCAGTCCGCCGCCCCGGCAGCACCCGGTCGGTCTGCCACCGAGGCCATACCGGGAGTGCCGACCTCGGGCCGCACGGGCACGCAGGCGACCCCGGCCGACCTGGAGCCAGCTGGCACGACGCCGATCCCGACAGGTCACCCGGAGGCATCCGGTGCGACCCCGACCGCGACAGACCACCCGGAGCTATCCGATGCGACCCCGACCGCGACAGACCACTCGGACCCATCCGATGCCACCCCGACCGCGAACGTCGATTCCGCGGTAGCGGCCGGGCAGGCGGCGGGTGAGCCGTCGTCGAGTGCGCCGACATCGCCGAGCACGAGCTCCTCGGAGCCGGTCGACGCGACCAAGCCCTCGGCGGGTCCCCCGGAAGCGCCCCGTGCGGCTCCGATCGCCGCGACGGTGGCGCCGGCCGGGAGCTCTTCGGCGTTCGAACCCGTGATCGCCCGGCATCGGCTGTGGTGGACTGCCGCGGCGCTCGTGCTGCTCGGGGTCGGGACGTTCCGGGCGGCGGGATGGTTGTTCGTGCTGTGTGTGCTGGCGGCGGGTGTCGCGGGCTCGCTGGCGGTGCTGGGGCGCAGGACCGGTCGCGGGATCGCGCACGACATGGTGGCGGTGCCGCTGGCCTCGTTCGAGGCGGTGCCGTGGGCGTTCTCGGGGTTGCGGGACACGCGGCCGGCGGAGCTGTCGAATCTGCGGCGCTACGGTGCCTCGGTCGCGGTGACGGCCGCGCTGCTGGTGGTGTTCGTGCCGCTGCTCGGCGGCGCGGACGCGACCTTCGCCGAATTGCTCAGCGGGCTGGTGCCGTCGATCGACGCGGCCACGGCGTGGCAGTGGATCGTGCTGTTCGCGGTGATCGGGATGGGCGCGCTCGGCGGGTTGTATCTCCTCGCCGGACCGCTCGCGGCGGGCACCGAGACGCGCCCGATCCGGTTGTGGTCGCGCAGTGAATGGGTGCTTCCGGTCGGCGCGCTGACCGTGCTGTTCGCCGCGTTCCTCGGCGCCCAGTTCGTCGCCCTGTTCGGTGGTGACGACTACGTGCAGCGCACCGCCGGTCTCACCTACGCCGAGTACGCGCGCAGCGGCTTCTGGCAGCTCTCGGCGGTGAGCATCCTGACCCTGGCGGTGATCCTGGCGGTCCTGCACTGGGCGTCGCAGGAGACGGCCGCCGACCGGCGCTGGCTCCGGATCCTGCTCAGCGCGGTGAGCGTGCTGGCGCTGGTGATCGTCGGCTCGGCGCTCGCGCGGATGTGGACCTACCAGCAGGCCTACGGCTTCACGGTGCTGCGCCTGCTGGTGGAGGTGTGTGAGCTGTGGGTCGGCCTGGTCTATGTGCTCGTGCTGGTCGCGATCGCCCGGTTGCGCTGGCGCTGGGTGCCGCGCGCGGCGGTCGGCACCGCGCTGGCCACCCTCATCGCGCTCGCCGTGCTCGACCCGGAACAGTTTGTCGCCGAACGCAATATCGCCCGCTGGGAGGACGGAAAGCGGCTCGACTCCGAGTACCTGAGCACCCTGTCCCCGGACATCCTGCCCGCGCTGACCGAGCTGCCCGCCGGGCTCCGCGCCGACATCGAGGACCCGATCCGCGCCGATCTCGACGACGACCACTGGTGGTCGTGGAACCTGTCCCGCAGCTCGGCGCGCTGACGCTACGGCTGGGTGCTCCGGGACAGTCCGCTGGCCCGGAGCACCCGTCGTCCGATGGCGGCGCGAATGGATTCCTCGGTGCCGATGATCCGCACATGGGTGCGGGCGCGGGTGATCGCGGTGTAGAGCAGTTCCCTGGTGAGCAGCGTGGATTCCGGTTCGGGCAGGACGACCGAGACGGTGTCGTACTGGCTGCCCTGACTGCGGTGGATCGTCATCGCGAACACCGTGACCACGGCCGGGAACTGGGTCGGATGGACGAGATAGGGCTCGCTGCCGCGCTGCAGCGCCGCCCGCAGCGACCCGTCGGGCCGCCGGACGATGACACCGGTGTCACCGTTGTAGATGCGGGCCTCGTGATCGTTCGCGGTGACCAGCAGCGGCTGCCCGGGATACCAGACCGCCTGCGGCCCTTCGGGTCCCGCACCCCCAGCCGCGGCCCACTCCGCGGCCATCCGATCCCACCGCTCCACCCCGAACGGCCCCTGCCGGTGCGCGCAGAGCAGCCGATGCGATTCCAGTGCGGTCAGCGCGCCCACCGCGTCGCCGGCGTTCGCGGCCGCGGTGACGGCCAGTGCCGCACTGGTCACGTCGGCCCGCACCGCCGCGGTCTCGTCGGGCGCGCACAGCGACACGTCCGCGCCGCCCGCCCGCAGGATCGCCAGCGCGGCATCCGCGTCCCCCGCGCGCACCGCGACGGCCAGGTCCGCGATCCGGCCGCCGAAGCGCCGACCGCGCGTCAACCGCACGATGCCGCCTCGCAAACGGCGCTGTTCCAGCGTGCTCAGCGACTCCGGATCCGGTTGCGCCCCAGCATGATCGGCGACCTCCGTCGCATCCTCTCCCCCGGGGGCCGAATCGGATCGCAGCAGCTCCGGCAGCGCGGGGTTCGGCGCACCGCTGATCGGCCCCGCGACCAGATCCGCCAGCACCGCACCGGCATCGACGGAGGCGAGCTGGTCCGGGTCGCCGACCAGGACGAGACGGGTGTCGGGGCGCAGGGCCGAGAACAGGTGGCTCATCATCGTCAGGGAGACCATCGACGTCTCGTCGACGACGACCACGTCGTAGGGCAGCCGGTTGTGTTCGTGGTGGCGGAATCGCGTGGTGCGGCCGCGCTGCCAGCCGAGGAGGCGGTGCAGGGTGGCGGCGGTCAGTTCGGGAAGTCCCAGTTCGGCGGCTTGTTCGCGCACCGCTTCCTGCAGGCGCGCGGCGGCCTTGCCGGTCGGCGCGGCGAGCGCGATCCGCAGGGCGGGGAGTTTCGGGGTGGCGCGGCGGTGGGCGGTGAGCAGCGCGAGGATGCGGGCGATGGTGTGGGTCTTGCCCGTGCCGGGGCCGCCCGCGACGACCGTGGTCCAGTGGGTGGCGGCGAGCGCGGCGGCCAGCCGCTGCCGGTCGGGCCCGGCGCCGAGGGGGTCGGCGAACAGGCGGTCCAGTTCGGCGCGTACGAGGACGGAGTCGATCTCCGGGTGGTCGGCGCTGCGTTCGGTGAGTACCCGCCGCAGCGTCTGTTCCTGCTGGTAGTACCGGTCGAGGTAGAGCAGCGCGCCGCCCTCGGCGTCGGCTTCGACCAGACGCAACGGGCGCAGCGGTCCGGCCTGCCCACCGCGGATGAGCGGACTGCGGCGCAGCGCGGCGAGCACCCGATCGGTGTCGGGCCAGGGCAGCGTCGCCGGATCGACTCCCGCTGCGGTGTCCCGGCTTTCGTCGGCGTCGATGCCGATCTCGCGCATGCGGGCCAGTTCCAGGCACACCGAACCCGACCGCACCGCGCGCACGGCCAGCGCCGCCGCGAACAGCACGTCCTCGCTGTCCTCCCGGCCCATCCGCCCCAGCCGGACCGCGACATGCACATCGGCGGCGGACAGCACCCCCGCTTCGTTGAACACCCGCAGCAAGCCGGTGCCCCGCTGCGCCACCTGAATCGACGTCATCGACCGACCTCCCCCGAGCACACCCGGTCCACGGGTGGTGTCGCCCGTCGCCGAGCCGGCGACACAGCGACCGGACGACGCTGGCACCGCCCGCGGGCCCTCATCGTGGTCCCCCCGCGAGCAGATCCGACAGCGCGACAACCAGTTCCGCGGGCGGATGCCAGTCGAACACACCGTGGCCGGCCGGGGTGGCGGCACCGATCATGCCGCGCACGAACAGATACCGCGCGCCACCGAGATGCCGGGCCGGGTCGTAGCCGGGCAGCCGCCAGCGCAGGTAGCGGTGCAGCGCCACCGCGTACAGCAGGGCCTGGAGCGGGTAGTGCGAGCGGATCATCTCCGTGACCATGTGCTCGCGCCGGTAGTGCTCGACGGTGAGATCACCGGTGCCGAGCCGGTTCGTCTTGTAGTCGACGATCAGGTAGCGGTGCCCGCCCGCGTCGTCGGGTACGCGCAGCACGGCGTCGATGCTGCCGGTAAGGTAGCCGCGCAGCACCGTGTCGGGCAGCGCCGACAGATGGTCGGCGTACCCGGCCAGCACGTCGTCTCCGGGCAGGTGGAGCCGCAGCAGGACAGCGATGCCGTGCATCCCCGCCGATCGCGCCCCCGGGGTGTCGCCCCCACCGAGTGGCAGTTCGAATTCCAGCTCGCACAGGCGATCCCGGGTCGCGACGGCGGCGAGCGAGCCGAAATCGGCGGGGGTGCGCAGAACTTCGAGCAGCGCGGTGGCCAGCAGGTCGACGTCGAGTTCGGCCATGGTGTGCTCGACCGCCTCCGCGCAGCGGACGGCGACCTCGGCGGCGAGATCCGGCGCCGAGGTGTCGACGGCTTCCAGGATGCCGTGCACGAGGGTGCCGAACTCCGCGCCGTAGGGCAGCGCGTTCATCAGTGACGGCGCGCCGGTGCCGCCGGCGGGGGCGTCGAGCGGCGCCTCGGCCGGTTCGTCGTCGGGTCCCGGCCCGTCCTCGGGTTCCTCCTCGCCGACCCCCGCGAGATCGTGCGCGCCCGCGGTGAGCGCGGAATACGAGGTCCGCCGCCACTGCTGGTCGAGGACCCGGGTGAATCCCGCGACGGCCAGCTCACCGCTCGGCAGCTCGGTCCTGACCCGGCGCGGCTCGACATCGTCGGGCCGGTTCACCGCGGTCACCGAGATCACCTCGGCCGCGGGCGCCGCCCACTCCGTGAGGCGTTGCACCGCCGCGGTATCCGCCGGGATGTCGGCGCGGCGGGGCACCTGGGCCGAACCCGGGCGCCGCCCCAGGATCATCCGGTGCAGCGGCGCGGCCGCGGTGGTGACGGCGGGCGCCCACCAGACGACCACCTGGCACATGGCCCGGGTCAGCGCGACATAGAGCAGCCGCAGCTCCTCCCCCGATTCCTCGGCCTCGCAGCGCAATTGGCGCTCGCCGTAGCCCGGCGCCTCCTTGCCGCCGATATCGAGCACCCTGGTGCCGTTGTCGTCGTGGAACAGCAGCGTCGCCGGATACGGGTTCTTGGCGCTGTCCCACGCGAAAGGCAGGTACACGAGCGGGAATTCGAGCCCCTTGCTGGCGTGCACGGTGGCGATCTGCACGGCCGCGGCGTCCCGGTCGAGCCGCCTGCTGCGGCCGCTGACGCTGCCCGCCTCCGGATCCCGGACCCGATCGGCCAGCCAGCGGGTCAGCGCGGTCAGCCCGAGCCCTTCGGCGAGGGCCACCTCGTCGAGCAGTTGCGCGAGGTGACGCAGATCGGTGAGTTCGCGTTCGCCGTTCTCCACCGCGAGCAGTCGCGGCGCGAGATCGGTCTCGGTGGCGAGCTTGTCGAAGACGGCCGCGAACCCCGCGCGGGCGAACAGCCGCGCCGCCTCCCGCAGCTGGGTGGACACCCGGCCGACGAGATCGGCTCCTCCCGCGTCGATCTCGGCCACGGTGACGCCCAGGATCGGCGTGCAGGCGGCCAGCCGGACCCGGTCGCCGCGATGCGGTTGCTCCAGCGCGCGCAGCACCCACAGCCAGTCGGTGGCGGCCACGGTGGCGAAGACGCTGGTGCCGCCGGCCAGCACGGACGCGACCCCGACCCGGTCCAGCGCGGCCCGCACCACATCGATCTGGGTCCGGGTGCGCACCAGCACCGCGATGTCACCGGGCCCGATCGGCCTGCGCACCCGGCCGTCGCCGACCTCGGTGAGCGAATGATCCACGCCCCGTTCCGGTTTGGCCTCGATGGTGGCACCGGACTCGAGCAGTGTGACGATGTCGGCGGCCAGGTCGTCGGCCACCTTCGCCCGCTGCCTGCCGACCGAGGGGAACCCCGACCGGTTGCGCGGACCGGCACCGGTCCGCGGCAACACCCGCAGCCGCAGCGGGGTGATCACCGCCGGGTCGCCGTGCAGGCGGGTCGCCGGGCGGGTCGGTGTCACCGGGTAGACGCTGATCTCCGGGTGCCCCAGCTCCGCACCGCCGCACAGGTGGTCGAGCGCGCGCAGCAGTCCGGCGTCGCTGCGCCAGTTGCGGGTCAGTTCGCTGCGCCGTTCGGCCAGCGCGACCGCGTCCAGGTAGCTGAGCACCTCCGCGCCGCGGAAGGCGTAGATGGCCTGCTTCGGGTCGCCGACCAGGACCAGGGTGGCGTGTTCGTGGAAGGCCAGGCGCAGGATGTCCCATTGCAGCGGGTCGGTGTCCTGGAACTCGTCGACCAGCGCCACCCGATAGCGCTGCCGGATCCGCGCGCAGGCTCGTGGCCCGTGCTCCGGATCGGCGAGCACCTCGTGCAGCAGGACCAGCAGATCGTCGAAATCACGCAGTCCCGCACGGCGTTTGCGGCGCTCGGTCTCCGCGCGCACCGCCGTCGCGAAGGCCACCCGCTCGCCCGCGGCACCGTCGGTGCGCGGTGCGAGGTCGGCGTGGCGGTCGTGCACGGCGGCCAGCGCGAGGGTGTGCGCCTCGCGCAGCGTGAACGGCGCGCGGTCGCGGGCGTAGCGGGCCAGGTAGAGGTCGTCGGCGACGGTGGCGACCAGGTCGTCGACCGATTCCACCAGCCGCGCGCCCGGATCGTGTTCGCCCGCCAGCCCCAGCTCGTCGAGCATCCGCTGGCAGAACGAGTGGGTGGTGGCGATGGTGCCCGCGTCGAAATCGGCCAGGGCGGTGAGCAATCGGTGCCTGCGCAACCGCAGCGTCGCCGGATCGGTGTCGGCCAGCCCGCGCACCAGCTCGTCGGGGTGGGCGCGCGCGACGCCCGGATCGGCGAGCGCGGCCGCGACCGTCACGAAACGGTCCCTGGTGCGTTCCCGCAGTTCCTGGGTGGCGGCGCGGCTGAAGGTCACCAGCAGCAGCTCGGTGATGCCGACGCCCGCCTCGGCGACGTAGCGCACCGCGAGACCGACGATGGCGTGCGTCTTCCCGGTCCCCGCGCTCGCCTCGAGCACCGTGGTCCCCACCGGCAACGGCCCGGCCGCGTCGAAGGCGGCGGGCGCCGACATCGTCCCCGTCACGGTTGCCCCTGACTCTCGGCCGCCAGCAGCGGCGCCCACCAGCGACGCGCGATCGCGCCGAACCGCGTGCTCTCGGGCTCGCCCGCCCGGGCGGGGGCGGCGGCGAAGCGGTCGAAGCGCGGCGCGCGGCCCCACACGTAGCGCAGGTAGCGGTCGGTGTGGTCGCCGAACTTGTCGGGTCCGTTGGGGCCGCCGTCGAAGGCGTGCTCGGCGGCGAGCAGGGCGTCGGCGACACCGTCGCCCCGGAATCGGCGTTCGGCGTAGGCGGCGGTGGCGGCGGGCGCGACCGGGAGCGGTTCGCACAGCCCCTCGTCGCGCAGCCGGACCAGGTCGCGCAGGACCGCCAGCGCGGCGGGGGCCTCGGGCGCCACGATCACCGACCGGGCGACCGGCCTGCTGCGGAACTGACCGCGGCCGGTGCTGATCGCGCGCCACGACCGGTCCTCGGTCGCGGCAAGCGCCAGCAGCGAAACCCACGCGGCCAGGCGATGTTTCGGCGCCAGCCGGGAGTAGGTGGTGCGCACCAGGGTCTCGCCGCGGACCTCGGGCACGGTGCCGGCCAGGGTACGGCCGTTGCCGAGGTCGAGGGCGATGTCGACCGCGCGCGGGCTCGCCTCGTAGTCGGGCTGGGCGGTGCGCACGAGGGTGTCGACGGTGCCCTCCACCTCGTCGAGGACCGCGCCGCCGAACGCGAAGGGCGGCAGCGTGCCGCGCCGCCACTCGGCCGCGCGCAGGCCGGCGGGGTCGGCGCCGGTGAGCCGGGCCGACAGCATCCGCTCGCCCAGATCCCATTTCGCCAGGCCGTCGAGTTCGATGGGCAGCTGCTCGGCGATGTCCTCGGCTTCCTCGGGCACCCGCAGCCCGAGCCGCTGCCACAGGAACGCGCGCACCGGATGCTCGGCGAACGCGATCAGCTCCGCGAGCGCCACATCGGCCTGCGGGACCGGCGGCAGGGGCTCGGTCAGCAGTGGCGGACGCGGCCGCGCGGGCCGGGCGGCGGCGCGGGCGCCCGCCAGCGCGACGGTGTCGAAACTGCGCGGCCGCTCGGGCGCGAAATTGCGGCGATCGAAGGCTTGCAGGGGATGCCGGACGTGCACCGCGTCCAGCGCGTCCGGACCGACGTGCGCGGCGAGGACGTCGAGCAGCTCGGCCACCGGCACCGCGGGCGGGCGCGCGGCGCCGGTCACCGGGTCGGCGCCGGTGTGCAGGACGAGCAGCCGCTCGCCCGCCGCCATGATCGCGTCGAGCAGCAGCTGGCGGTCCTCACTGCGGGCATCGCGTTCGCCGACGAGCGGGTCGCGGGCCAGCAGGTCGTCCCCGTCGACGGTGCCGGGGCGCGGGAAGACGTCGTCGTCGAGGCCGAGCAGGATCACCACCCGGTGCGGCACCGACCGCATCGGGACCAGCGTGCACACCGTGAGCTCACCGGTGCGGAAGTTCGCCCGGCCGGGCCCACCCGCCAGGCGACCGGTCAGCAGCACCGCGACATCGGCCAGCCGCAGCGGCGTCTCGCCCGCGTGCTCGGTGGCGGCGACGATCTCGCGGCGCGCCTCGGTGCGGATCCAGGAGTGCGCGTCGGGTACGTCGGTGAGCAGGTCGACCGCGCGCAGCAGCACCGTCGTCCACTCGGCGGCAGGCCGGGGGCCGCGCAGATCGCGCAGGCAGACGGCGAGCCGGTCGACGAACTCGGCGAAGCGACCCGCCAGGTCGACGTCGTTGGAGTCGACGTCGTCGAGCGGCAGGGCCAGATCCAGCCAGTCGTCGCCGGACTCGTCGGCGGTGACCCCGAGCAGGATCCGGTCGACCGCGGCGTTCAGGGTGTTCTGCGCGAAGTCGGCCAGGCCGAACGCCTCGCGCTGGCGCTGCCCGATCCCCCACCGGGCACCGGACTCGGCGGCCCACTCGCGCAGCCGTTCGATGTCGTCGTCGTCGAAACCACAGCGCCTGCGGACGGTCTCGCTCGCCGCCAGGTCCAGCACCTGCGTCACCGTGACGCGACCGTCGGCGAGGTCGAGCAGCTCGATGACCACCGCGAGCATCGGGTTGGTGACCGCCCGGCCGCGGTCGGCCAGACGCACCCGCAGCTGGTGAGCCGGGTGCTCGCCCTCGACGGGCAGGTCGACGGCGCCGGCGCCGCGATGGCCGAAGGCCGCGCGGACCAGCGGCGCGTAGGCCTCCACATCCGGGCACATGATCAGCACGTCGCGCGGTTGCAGGTCGGGGTCGGCGGCGAAGGCGGTGAGCAGCAGATCCCGCAGCACCTCGACCTGACGGGCGGGGCCGTGACAGGCGTGCAGCTCGACGGTGCCATCGGCTGTCGCGCCCGGTGCGGGGACCCGGTCGGCGCGGATCGCGGCCTGCACGGTGCCGAGCAGGGTGGTGTCGGCGGGTTCGCCGGGGAGGTGGATCGTGCTGTGCAGCACCGGGTTCAGCCGCTGCTGGAGTTCCCGGACGTCCCTGGCCAGGCCCGACAGGAGCGGGTGGTGGACGAGATCGGCCGTGTCGTCGGCCGCGCGCGGAAGCACCGGCGCGCCCGCGCCACCCGCCGACAGCGCCGTCCACATCGCTGGACTCGGATGGGCCAGCCAGAGGTGGACGTCGCGGTGCTCGGCCAGCGCGATCAGTACCGCGAGTTGGTCGGCGGGCAACCGGGTGAGGCCGAAGACCGAGATCCGCTCCGGCAGGTCGACCGAATCCGGTTCGGCTCGCAGTCGCGCGCACGCCGCGGCGAGCCGTTCGGCCGGACTCGGCGAGCCGACGGCCGCGCGCAGTGCCCGCCACAGCAGCGGTTGCCAGGTGAGGTCGTCGGGGACCGGGCCACCGGCGCCGTCGGTGTCGGCGCCCGCGGCCCAGTCGAGGATCAGCTGCGGGCGTTGCGCGGCGTAGGAGTCGAACAGGGCGGCCAGGTGCGCCGCGGTGGCGTAGCGCCTGCCCACCCGATGCCCCGCGCCGGGCAGGCCGAGGTGCCGGGCGAGCACCGCCGCCCACGGCTCGCCTGCGACCTCGTCGATCACGCCGAGCAGAGTCCACACCAGCCGCTGCCCCACCCACGGATCGTCGGCGGGGGCGACCCCGCTCGCCGCGGACAGCACCTCCGCCACCAGCGCCGTCGGCGCGGGGAAGGCGATATTGGCGGCCACGCCGTCCCCGGCGCCCGCCACACCGAGCACGCCGGAGAGCCGCTGGGCCAGCCAGCGCTCCACCCCCTTCGCCGGGACCGCGACCACCTCGGTGGTGAACGGGTCGGCCGGCACGTCACCGAGCACCCGCCCCAGTCCGTCGGCCAGCGCGTCGGCGCGTTCGGCGCGATGGAGGTGCAACGGCATCCGTCGTTTATACGCCCAGCGACCGACCCGCAATCGTGCGGCCCCGCCGTCACCACCGCGCAGGGCAAGTGAAATAGGCCACACCGCAACGCGTTCCCGGCCGCGCCTGCGCCACCCTGGTTACCCGCCGTGGGATCGTCGACCTTCGGGTGGGACAGTTCGGCCGCAGGCGAAAGGCTGGTCCGGTTCATGATCGCGCAGGTGATTCCCCTGGTTCCCGGTGGCGGTTTCATCGTCCGTCGTGCGGGCGACCGCTGGGAGCTGATCAATTCCCGGCGCTACGGGCCGGATCAGGTGCTGCACACCTGGCCGCTGAATCAGCACGGCGAAGCGTTCGAGCACTGCCATCGGCTCAACGGCTGCACCATCGCGACCCCGCACGCCGCGCATCACTGAGCGGAAAACCGAAGCGGCGCAACGGCGCTGTAACACACTCGGGTGCGCACCTCAAGTAGTGCACAACGGCGCCAGGTGTGCGAATGTGGTCCCTCGTGCGTGACCGTTCCCCCGCCACCCGCGTCGTTCCCCGGGTCGCAGCAACCGCCTGTCTCCTCGCCGCCGCGGCCGTCCTCACTCCGGGCGTCCCCGTGCTGGCCCCGTCGGCCCATGCCGTGCCGCCTGCGCTCACGCAGGTGTCGCAGCCCGGCTTCGACAGCGATATGAGTTCGCGGATCGCGCGGGTGAACGCCTATCTAGCCGGGCGTCCCGGCGTCACCGGGTACGTGCTGCGCGACCGCCAGACCGGCGGCGTCTACGCCAACGAGCACGCCGAGAACCAGGTGTGGACCGCCTCGACGATCAAGCTGGCCATCGCCGCCGACCTGCTCAACCGGGCCAGGGTCGGTGCCATCGGCCTGTCCCCCGAGGACCGGACCAACATGGAGTCCATGCTGGCCACCTCCAACGATCACGCCGCCGACGTGCTGTGGAACAAGTACATCGGCTTCGACCGGATGGCCTACAACAACGCGTTCCGCGCCTACGGCATGGTCAGCCTGATCCCACAGCCGACCGCGTCGGCGATGTTCCCCGACTGGTCGTTCCAGAAGTGCACCGCCGCCGACCTGGACCGGCTGATGAACACCATCCTCGACACCATGCACCCCGACGACCTCGCCTACCTGCTGGACCGGATGCGCTCGGTCGACTCCAACCAGCACTGGGGCGTGTGGGGCGCGGGCGCGCGGATGCGGCCCGGTCTCAAGAACGGCTGGTCGGCCGAGGCCGACGGCTGGGTGGTCAACTCGGTAGGCGTCGCGGGCAACGGTGAGCGCTACACCCTGGCCATCATGAACGCCCTCGGCAGCGACGGCGGATACACCGAGGGCTCGGAGACCGACACCAAGGTCGCCGAACTCCTGCTTGCCGGTCGCTGACCTTCCCGGTCCCGTATTCTCGATCTTGTCCGACCGGTCCGCGTGCCACGGTGTCGCTCACCGCGGCACGCGGCTCCCGGTGAGCGAACGCACCACAGCAAGATCGGAACCGGGATCTCGTGGCGACGCTGCCTCCGGAGCCGACTACGGTTAACCCTGTCACCACCATTGCGGGGCCCACCCCAGTCTGTCGAGGAGCAGGACGATGAGCACTCAGTCTGTCGGGAACCAGCGGCACCGTGTGGTGGTGATCGGTTCCGGATTCGGCGGCTTGTTCGGCACCAGGCACCTGCGCAAGGCCGATGTCGACATCACCCTGATCTCCAAGACCTCCACCCACCTGTTCCAGCCGCTGCTGTACCAGGTGGCCACCGGCATCCTCTCGACCGGCGAGATCGCGCCCGCCACCCGGCTGGTGCTGCGCAAGCAGAAGAACGCGCAGGTGCTGCTCGGCGACGTCCACGACATCGACCTGGTCAACAACACGGTCACCTCGCGACTACTCAACCGCGACACCGTCACCCCCTTCGACAGCCTCATCGTCGCCACCGGCGCGCAGCAGTCGTACTTCGGCAACGACCACTTCGCCACCTTCGCGCCCGGCATGAAGACCATCGACGACGCGCTCGAGCTGCGCGCCCGCATCCTGGGCGCCTTCGAGCAGGCCGAGCTCGCGACCACGCAGGAGGAGCGCGACCGGCTGCTCACCTTCATCGTCGTCGGCGCGGGTCCGACCGGCGTGGAGCTGGCGGGCCAGATCGCCGAGCTCGCCGACCGCACGCTCGACGGCACCTTCCGCACCATCGACCCGCGCGACGCGCGCGTCATCCTGCTCGAGGGCGCGGGCGCGGTGCTCGGCCCGATGGGTCCCAAGCTGGGCGCCAAGGCGGCCAAGCGGCTCGAGAAGATGGGCGTGGAGATCCAGCTCAACGCCATGGTGACCGATGTCGACGCGCACGGCGTCGTCGTCAAGGACGCCGACGGCAGCACCCGCCGGATCGAATCCGCCTGCAAGGTGTGGTCGGCCGGTGTGCAGGCCAGCCCGCTGGGCAAGATGATCGCCGAGCGCTCCGAGGGCACCGAGGTCGACCGGGCCGGGCGCGTCATCGTGGAGCCGGACCTCACGGTCAAGGGCCACCCGAACATCTTCGTGGTCGGCGACCTCATGTCGGTGCCCGGCGTGCCCGGTCAGGCCCAGGGCGCGATCCAGGGCTCGACCTACGCCGCCAAGGCGATCAAGGCCGGGCTCAAGGGGCAGGCCCCCGAGGAGCGCGCGCCGTTCAAGTACTTCAACAAGGGCTCGATGGCGACGATCTCGCGTTTCGACGCCGTCTGCCAGATCGGCAAGATCGAGTTCAGCGGCTTCCTCGCCTGGCTGGCCTGGCTGGCGCTGCACCTGTACTACCTGGTCGGCTACCGCAGCCGGATCGTCACGGTGATCGGCTGGTTCGTCTCCTTCCTCGGCCGCAACCGCGGCCAGATGGCCGCCACCGAGCAGTGGGTCTTCGCGCGGTTGGCGATCGAGGAGGTCAAGTCCGACCGGGCCGACGCCAACGAGCTCGCGGCCGCGCTGGGCGCGCCGCCGGTCGGCAACAGCAAGCCCGCACAGGTGCGCGAGCAGCGCGAAGTCGGCTAGGTCCGTTCGTTCCGAAGGCCGGGTGGTGTCCGCACCGCCCGGCCTTCGGCGTATTCCGGGTTGCCATCGTTTCGGACCCATCCGTCGCCGAGCCGGGTCCGAATGCCGGACGTCATATGTGTGACCAATCCCCCGGACGAAAGGTGATCTATGGCGACGGGGAAACACAGGGCGCCGAGCCCGCAGCGACAGAAGGTGGGTTCGGTCGTCGCGGCTGGAGCGGTCCCCCTGGTCATGGCCCTGATCGGCACGGGCACCGCGAACGCCGATCCCGCGCAGACGGCGGTGACCCAGACCGAACATCCGGCCGGGCCGGAGTTCGACGCGGTGGCGCCCAACGCCACCCCGTACGTGGGCCAGCAGATGCCGGAGAACACGCGCAGTTCGCTGGCGTGGTCGCGGTCGGGCCCGGAGACCGACTACCTGTCCCCGGTGGGCACGCTGCACGCGCCGACCGCGGTCGCGCCGGTGCCGCCGATCCTGCCGCCGCCGGGACAGTTCCGCTTCGGTGACCAGCTGGTCCCGGTGCCGGACTTCGTCCCGGTCGACACGTCGATCCAGATCAACGACGCGGCGGCCAACACCGAGGCCAACCTCGCGACCTTCCTCGACTCGGTCGGCCTCGAGCGCAGCCGCTCGGACCGGATCGCCTCGGAGACCCTGGGCTCCGCCGCCCGTGGCGCGGCGGTCGGGTCGATGGTGGCCACCCCGTTCGCCATGATGGCGAGCACGGGCGGTGCGGTGGCCGGGCTCGTCGCCGGTATCCCGTTCGTCCCGATCGGTCTGGTCGCCGGTCCGATCCTCGGCGGGATGGCCGCCTACATGGCGGTGTCGGTGCCGTTCACGGTCGTCGGCGCCGGTGTCGGCGCGGCGGTGGGCGCGGCGGGCGGTTTCCTCGCGCCGCCGCGCGCGGCCGCGCCGGAAGCGATCGCCGACGACGCGGTGCTGGTCAGCGCCTGATCGTCGCTCGGTGTGCGAGGGGAGCCGGGTTCGCCCCGGCTCCCCTCGTCGTTCTAGACCGAGACCGGGTGCTCCGCGCCGACCGGACTGCCCGCGCGCAGGCGGGCGCCGGTCCGGGTCGCCAGCGATCCCCCCGCGGCCAGCGGCAACCGGACGGCGTCGAGACCGCCGGACCAGGCGGGCCGGTCGTCCGGGTAGCGCAGTTCACTGTCGAGCGCGCGCGCCGCGCTCAACCGGTCGTCGGTGGCCGTGCCCGCGCCGAGCGCGAGGCGATGCCGGATCAGCGGGAGGTCGTCGAGATCGGCGATCAGATCACCGCGCCACTCGCCGTCGTCCTCGCCGCTGCGTCCCAGCTGCACTCGCTCGCGCAGCCGCAGCCGCGCGTCGGCGGCCACCCGCACGGTCGTCGTCGTGTGATGGCGGGCGCCACCGGCGACGATCGTCGGTTCCGGATCGAAGTCCAGTTCCGCGCCGGCGCCGACCTCGAAGCTCCAGTGCCCCACCGACATCGGCGTGCGCGCGCTCGGCAGCGCGATCGTCGCCGCCACCGACCGGACGATCAACCGCGCGCCCGGCAGCACGACGATGCGGATATCGAGCTCGTCGCCACCGAGCGGGGTCGCGGCGGTGCCGATCAGGTGCACGGTGTCCGCGCCGGTGTACCGCCCGGCCAGTCCGCCGACCGCGTCGATGCGGGGCAGCCTGCCCGGGGCGGCGACGATGCTCAGCTCAGTGCGCAACGCCGGTGGCCGTGTCCTGTTCGGCGGCCGCGCGCAGCTGCTCGCGCACCCACGCCAGCACCGGCGTGGCGGCCGGATCGTCGGTCAGCGACACCAGGGCGGTGGGGCGACCCTCGCGCACCTTGGCGGCGTCGCGTTCCATCACGCCCAGATCGGCGCCGACCAGCGGAGCCAGGTCGGTCTTGTTCACCACCAGCAGGTCGGAGAAGGTGACGCCGGGGCCACCCTTGCGCGGCACCTTGTCGCCGCCCGCCACGTCGACGACGAAGATCTGCGCGTCGATCAGGCCGGAGGAGAACGTCGCGGTGAGGTTGTCGCCGCCGGATTCCACCAGGATCAGGTCCAGCGGCGGATTGGCCGCGACCAGGTCGTCGATGGCGTCGAGGTTGGCGGTGATGTCGTCGCGGATGGCGGTGTGCGGGCAGCCGCCGGTCTGCACGGCGGTGATCCGCTCGTCGGGCAGCACCGCGTGGCGGCGCAGGAAGTCGGCGTCCTCGGTGGTGTAGATGTCGTTGGTCAGCACCGCGAGCGACAGTTCGTCACGCAGCTGCCTGCACAGCGCCGCGACCAGCGCGGTCTTGCCGGAGCCGACGGGGCCGCCGATGCCGATCCGCACCGCCTCGCCCGGCGCGCGGTGCCGCTTGGGGCGGTCGTGGCTGTGATCGTGCGGTTCGCCGTCGATCAGATGGGGCGGCATGGGAACTCCTTCTCGGGGGACGGGGGTGTCGGGCGGCTACGAAGCGAACAGCGGCATATCGCGATCCAGGTGACGTTCGGCCAGCGCGTCCTGGAGCGGGTCGGACAGCGCGGCCGGGCCGGTGGCCGCCTCGGCGGCGATCCGGTCGCAGAGCGGGGCCAGCCGCATCGTGCCCGCGGCGATGGCGGCGGGATCGAGGGCCAGCAGGCGCTGCGCGGCGGTGGCCGCGCCGGTGAGCGTGGTGTAGACGACGACGCCGGCGAGTTGTTCGGGGCTCGCGCCGCAGGCGGCGCCGACCATCCCGAACACCGTCGACAGATGCGGCCGCACCCCGGCCCTGGCCCAGTCCTGTTCCGGCCACAGCTGTTTGGCCAGCCGCAACAGGCCACGCCCCTGCGCCCGCGAGGCCGCCCGCGCGGCGGGCGACGGCGTCCTGGCGTCGGCCTCCAGCTCGGCGCGTTCGGGAGTCAGCGTCGCCCCGCAGACGGCGGCCGCGAGCGAGGCGGCGACGAGCCCGGACGTGGCGATCCGCCTGCGCAGGTACAGCTCGACACTCGCGTTGTCGCGCAACAGCCCTGACGACACCGCCTCCTCGACGCCGCCGGAGTGCACGTGCCCGCCGATCGGCAGGCGCGAGTCGGCCAGGGCGAGCAATGTCGCCAGGCCCGCCGCACCCTCGTTTCGCATCCGCCGATCCTATGCAACAGACCTGGACATCCGCCCGGTGAGGGCGACCAGTGTCGCCGGTCACCCCGGCGGCCGGTCGTCGGTCAGCGGGCGGCGCGCGCCGAACGCCAGGCCAGCGCCGCCATCGCGATCAGCAGCAGCGCGCCGCCCGCGGTCGCGACATGCATGCCGCTGACGAAGGATTCGCGCGCCGCGTCGATCAGGCCCGCGTCGCCGTGCGCCTGGGCGATGGTCTCGCCGAGGGTGTCGCCGAAGTCGCCCCCCGACCGGAAGACCAGAGCGGCGACCGAACCGAGCAGGGCCAGGCCGAGCGCGTTGCCGAGCTCGAAGCTGGTCTCGGAGATGCCGACCGCCGACCCCGCCCGCTCGGCGGGCACGGCCGAGACCGCCACATCCGAGACCAGCGTGAACGAGATGCCGTAGCCGATACCGGCGATCACCGAACCGAGGACGTACCAGGGCAGTCCGCCGTCGACACCCACGCCGAGCAGCATCAGGTTGCCGACCGCCGACATCGCCAGCGCCAGGGTGAAGGTCGCCCGGACACCGAGCGCGCGCCCGACCCGGGCGCCGCTCATCGAGAACACGAACACCGCGATCGCCATCGGAATGCCGAGCAGCGCCGCCTGCAGCGGGTCCCGCCCGGTGACCGATTGCAGGTAGATGCTGGTCAGGTAGCTCATCGCGGCCAGCGACATCATGCCGACCAGGCTCGCGCCGATCGCGACCCGGAACAGCGGCCGGGTGAACAGGCTCAGGTCGAGCAGCGGCTCGCTCAGCCTGCGCTGCCTGCGGACGAAGGCCACCAGGACCAGCACGCCGAGCACCGCGATCCCCAGCGACGCGAGATCGAAGCCCTCGGCGGCGAGGTGCTTGATCCCGTAGACGACCGGCAGGATGCCACCGATCGAGAGCACCACGCTGGGCAGATCGAGCGGACCGAGCGCGGTCGAGCGGTGTTCGGGCAGCAGCATCGGCCCGAACACCAGCAGGATCGCCAGCACCGGGATGTTGATCAGGAAGACCGAGCCCCACCAGAAGTGGTGCAGCAGCAGCCCGCCGATGATCGGACCGACGGCCGAGCCGCCGGCGAAGAACGCCGTCCAGACACCGATCGCGGTCGCGCGCTGCCTGGCGTCGGGGAACAGGCTGGAGATCAGCGCGAGGCTCGACGGCAGCAGGGTCGCGCCGCCGATGCCCATCAGCACGCGCGCGGCGATGAGGACGGGGGCGCTGGGCGCGAACGCGGCGAGCACCGAGGCGAGACCGAAGATGGTGGCGCCGACGAGCAGGATGTTGCGGCGGCCGATCCGGTCGCCGAGGTTGCCCATCGTGATGAGCAGACCGGCCAGCATGAACCCGTAGATGTCGAGGATCCAGAGTTGCTGGGAGGCACTGGGATCCAGGTCGGCGGTGAGTGTCGGCATGGCGAGGAACAGCACCGAGATGTCCATCGACACCAGCAGCACCGGCAGCAGCAGCACGCCCAAGCCGAGCCATGCGCGGCGTCCACCGGCGACCGCGGTGGGCACCGCCGGGTCCAGCTTCGTCATTCCGACATCCTTCCAGGGGTTTGCGTACACCGTACGCGGGGAACGGGTACAGTGTACGCACCGAAAAGGAAAACGGAAAGCGAGTCATGGGATGACTGACGCGAAGCTCACACGCACCGCGATCGTCGACGCCGCGATCACCCTCGCCGACGCCGACGGACTCGACGCGGTGTCGATGCGCCGCATCGCCGATCGGCTCGACGTCGGCACCATGTCGCTGTATCGCCACGTGGCGAACAAGGACGAACTGATCGCGGCCATGACCGACGAGATCGCGGCCCGCCACCCCTACCCGGACCCGACCGGCCGGGGCTGGACCTGGCGCGACCGGGTGCGCATCGCCGCCGAGATCGATTGGCAGCTCTACCAGCAGCATCCGTGGGTCCTGCTGACCTTCGCGGTCCCCCGATACAGCTTCGGCCCGCAGGGCCTGACCAGCCTCGCCTGGCTGGTCGAGGGCCTGCGCGCGCTCGACGTCTCGGCCCGCGAGGCCACCACCATGGCGTTCACCGTCTGGAACTACATCTCCGGTGCGAGCCTGCCGGTGGTCGGCGGCGCGCTGCTGGCGGAGAAACGCACCGCCACCGACGACGCGAACGGCCTGCGCGACCTCCTCGACGGCACCCCGTCGTTCCCCGTGCCCCCCGCGCTCGCCGAACTGAACGGTGCCGGCGTGAGCGACCTGACCTCCGAGGACCTGCTGTTCCTCGGCCTCGACGCCCTCTGTGACGGTTTCGCCGCCCGCGTCGACCGCCGCGCCGCCGCGGACAGCTGACTAGCGCGCGAACCGATACGTCCCGATCGTCAGCTCCGCGCCGACGGTCCGGACCTCGGCCAAGCGCAGGGTTTTCGGCGCGCCGGTCGCGCCGAACAGCCGCTCACCCGCGCCGAGTACGCACGGAAAGGTCGTGAGGCGCAGCTCGTCGACGAGGTCGTGGTCGATCAGCGTGTGCACGAGCAGGCGGCTCGCGTACACCACGATGTCCCCGTCGACGGTCTCCCGCAGCCGCGCCACCGCGCGGACCGGATCGCCGTGCAATCGGGTCGCGACACCCCAGCCGAGGTCGTCGACGGTCGACCCGACGACGTACTTCGGCAACGCGCGCAGCCGGTCCGCCCAGTCGCCGGGCCTGCTCGCCCAGCGCCGCGCGAACCACTCGTAGCTGCGCCGCCCGAGCAGCAGCGCGGACGCGCTCCGCGCTTCCTCGTCTTCGATCTCCGCCCATGCTCTTCTGGTCGCGTCGTCCATCCGCTCGAACCAGCCGCCGCGCGCGAAGCCCTCCTCGCCGGTGGGGTCCCGCACGACGCCGTCGAGGGAGAGATTCTCGCTGACCACGATGTGTCCCATGACGTTCTCCTGTGTTGTCGGCTACCACTGAGGCAGACGCCACGAGAGCGCGGAACGGGGCGCGCCCCGTTCCGGCGGGCGCCGACGTCGGTACAGGATGATCACCACACGAGAGGCGGGACCGGTGCAGGCAGATCTGCTCGCGCGGGCACGGACGGGCGACGGCGCGGCGTTCCGCGCGCTGACCGAACCGCACCGCCGCGAACTGCTCGTGCACTGCTATCGCATGCTCGGCTCGTACCAGGACGCCGAGGACGCCCTCCAGGACATCCTGCTCGCGGCCTGGCGTGGACTCGGCGGCTTCGACGGTCGCGCCTCGCTGCGCACCTGGCTCTACCGCATCGCCACCAACCGCTGCCTGAGCGTGCTCCGTACGGCCGCCCGGCGCGGGGCGAAGGAGTGGGACATTCCCGGTGTCCGGCCGCCGGCACCGACCCGGCGCGGCGAGGTCGTCTGGCTCGAGCCGTTCCCGGACGCGCTCTGCGACACCGCGCCGCCGCCGGGTCCCGAGGTCCGCGTCGAGCAGGCCGAGTCGATGTCACTGGCGTTCGTGACCGCGCTGCAGGTCCTGCCGCCGCGTCAGCTGGCCGTGCTGGTGCTGCGCGATGTGCTCGGTTTCCCGGCGCGGGAGGTCGCCGACCTGCTCGACACCACGGTCGAGGCGGTCAAGAGCGCGCTCAAACGGGCGCGTGCGGGCGTGCCACGCCGACCGGACACCCCGGTCGCGGGCTCGCCGGCCGAGAACGCGGTGGTCGCGCGGTTCGTCCGCGCCTACGAGGCCGCCGATATCGATGCGGTGGTCGCGCTGCTCACCGACGACGTGTTCCTGTCGATGCCGCCGCTGCCGTTCGAGTACGAGGGTGCCGAGGCGGCCGGAGAGTTCCTCGGCGCGCTGTTCGGCGCGGGCCGCCGCTATGACCTGGTCCCGACCCGGGCGAACGGCCAGCCCGCCTTCGGCGCCTATCTGCGGTCGCCGTCGGGCCACAGTCAGGCCACCGGCCTGTACGTCCTCGGCCTCGCCGGTGACCGGATCAGCGCGCTGACCCGCTTCGAGAACACCGTCCTGCCCTGGTTCGGCCTGCCGCGCACCGTACCGGAACGCTGACTTGACCTCGAGCGCTGTTCAGGTTGAACAGTGGTGGCATGCACGCAATCCGATTGCACGAATTCGGTCCGGCCACCAACCTCCGCTACGAGTCCGTCCCCGATCCGGAGCCGGCGCCCGGTCAGGTGCGCATCGCGGTGGCGGCGAGCGGTGTCCACCTGGTCGACACCGCGCTGCGCCGCGGTGAACCCGGCCCGTTCCCGGTCCCGGCGCTGCCGACGGTGCCGGGTCGCGAGGTCGCGGGCACCGTCGACCGGGTCGGTGCCGGTGTCGACCCGGGCCTGCTCGGCACGCCCGTGGTCGCCCATCTGGGCGCCGCCCCCGGTGGCTACGCGGAGTTCGCGACGGCCGACGCCGACCGCCTGCTGACGATCCCCGACGGCGTCGATCCCAGTACGGCGGTGGCGATGCTCGGGACCGGTCGCACGACGCTGGGCATCCTGCTGTTCACCGAACTGGACGCCGAGAGCGTGGCGGTGATCCCCGCCGCGGCCGGCGGCATCGGCACCCTGCTCGTGCAGTACGCCGCGGCGGCGGGCGCGACCGTGGTCGGCCTGGCGGGCGGCCCGGACAAGGTGCGTGACGTCGCGGCGAACGGCGCCGATATCGCGGTCGACTACACGACCGCGGACTGGCAGGCGAAGGTGCGGGCCCAGCTGGGTGGCCGGACCGCGACCGACGTGTTCGACGGCGTCGGTGGTGACATCGGTACCGCCGCCGTCGAACTGCTGGGCCCCGGCGGCAGGCACCTGATCTTCGGCTGGTCCAGCGGCGCGCCGAGCGCCGTCGATCCGGACGCACTGGCCGCCCGGGGCATCACCTCCCGATCGGTGCTCGGTCCGGCGATGCTGGAACGCGCGGGCGGTGACCTGCTGCCGCTGTCCCAGCGGGCGCTGACCGCCGCGGCCGACGGGCTGTTCCGGCCCGCGATCACCGAGTTCCCCCTCGCGGCGGCCGCCAGGGCGCACGAATCCCTCGAAAACCGGTCGACCACAGGAAAAGTCGTGCTGATTCCCTGATTCACCGAATCCTTTCCCGGGGCTCGCCGAATGTCGTGCGGCGGTCTCGCGCGCGGTGGTGGAGACTGGAACCATGACCGACGCGCAGCCGTCCGCCGACCGTCGTCTCGCCGCCCAGGCGCTGGCGGCCGACGATCCGACCGGCTGGTTCGAACCGCTCTACGCCGAGGCCGCGGCGGGGACCTCGGTCGTTCCGTGGGACCGCGACGAACCCAATCCACTGCTGGTCGACTGGGTCACCACCACCTCGACGCCCCTGGGCGGCCGCGCCCTCGTCATCGGCTGCGGATACGGCGTCGACGCCGAATTCGTTGCCGCCCAGGGCATCCGGACCACCGCGTTCGACATCTCCCCTACCGCGATCCGCGGCGCCCGCACCCGCTTCCCGCAGTCCCCGGTCACCTACAAGGTCGCCGACCTGCTGCACCCGCCCGCCGCCTGGCTCGCCGCCTTCGACCTGGTGATCGAGTCGATCACCATCCAATCCCTGCCCCCCGCCGTCCGGGAAGCCTCGATCGCCGCCATCCGCGGCTTCCTCGCCCCCGGCGCCACCCTGCTGGTCATCGCCGACATCGCCACCGCCCCGGCCCCCGGCCCACCCTGGCCCCTGACCCCCGCCGACATGAACGCGATAGCGACCGCCGACCTCACCCCGATCCGCGTCGAACGCCTCCCCCGCCCCGACACCCCCGGCCGCCACCGCTGGCGGGCCGAATTCCATCGCCCGGCCGCCACGGACCACGGCACCCCGTGAATCACCCGACCTGCGCCGCAGGCGTTTCGGCGGGCCGACGCCACGCCGGGATCGTCAGGTAGGTCGCCGCGCGCAGCACCCATTCGACCGGACCGTAGGGGTGCCCCCGCAGCCACCACGCGCTCAGTACCAGCTGGGCGGCGAAGGTGAGCAGGCCGAGGCCGACGACGCCCAGCGGCGGGATGTCGTCGGCGAGGGCGAAGCCGTAACCGGTGTAGACGACCATGAGCACAATCGACTGGCCGATGTAGTTCGACGCCGCCATCCGGCCCGCCGGAGCCAGGAAACCGGCGAAGCGACCGGTGCGGGCCGACTGGGCGAGCCGCACCACGACGGCGACGTAGGCGAAGGTCATGGCGGGGCCGACGAGATATTGCAGGCCGTGGATCAGCGCGGGGGCGTTCCACCAGCCCATGACGTCGGCGAAGGTCAGCGCCGAGATCGGCAGGCCGAGGCCGAACCCGATCACCAGCGCGCGGCCCGACCAGCGGCGCAGCGTGTCCGGGTCCTCGAACAGGTTCCGCTTGCCCGCCGCCATCCCGAGCAGGAACATGGCCAGGCTCGGGACGCCCTGGGCGAACCAGATCAGCAGCAGGAACACCGGCGCGAGCGCGGTCTGCGCCGCGAACGTGCTCGCGAAGCTGCCGGTGTAGTCGGCGGCGAGTTTCGGCAGGTCGAAGAACTCGCCGAGGGCGAGAATGCTCGTCTCGCCGGGCAGGAAGCTCCACACCGACCACACCGTGTAGAGCACCACCCCGGTGATGACGGCGGTCCGCGGCCGCAGTTTCCGCAGCAGGATCAGATGCAGGCACAGGAACGCGTACAGGGTGAGGATGTCGCCGATCCACAGCAGGTACACGTGGACGAGCCCGATCGCCATGAGCGCGGCGCACCGGCGCAGCAATCGCCGGGCCGGGGCGGCGCCCGCGCGTTCGGCGGCCGCGATCTGCAGGGTGAACGAGTACCCGAACAGGAACGCGAACAGCAGATAGAACCGGCCGGTGAACAGCGCGTCGACGGTGGCGCGCACCAGCTGGTCGGCGGTGCCGTCGAACAGCGACACGGGCTTGTCGCGTGGCCCGGTCGCCGACCACAGCGTGGTCGCCACGATCAGATTGGTGATCAGGATGCCGAACAGGGCGAACCCGCGCAGGATGTCGACCTCGGCGATCCGCCGACCGGAAGATACTGCGGGCGAACGCGTTCCGAGTGCCTCAGCCATGGGGTGAGCGTAGGCGTCCGGGCGGGTCGGCCTCGTCCACCGAGCGGGCTATTTCCGCACGCGACCGGCGCCGCACCCGATCCACCCTGCGGCGTATTGACTTCCCGCACCGGACATGTCACACGGCCCACCTAGACTGCGGGCGTGTCGCACCCCACCCCGGCCGGCCCCGAACTGGCGGCCGCCGTCGAAGCCCTGCACGCCGACCTCGCCCGCTGGCTGGGCAGCGCCGCCCCGGTCGAGGTCTTCGACCGTTTCGCGGCCGCCCAGCACCCGGATTTCACCATGGTCACCACCACGGGCGCGGTGCTCGCCAGGGACGACCTGCTCACCGGCCTGCGCGGGGCCCGCGACGCGCAGCCCGGCCTGCGGATCGCGATCACCGAGCTCGAATGCCTGCTCGACGACGGCCACACGGTGGTGATCCGCTTCCTCGAACGCCACCTGCTCGGCGACGCCGCCATCGCCCGCCGAGTCACGGCGGTCCTGACCACCGGCGACCCGACCGGGCAGCCGCGCTGGCTGACCGTCCACGAGACGCCGCTGGCCTGAGCGGCTCGCCGCGACCGCGGTGCCACAATGGGACACGACCAGGCTCGTGCAGGGACTCGCAACCACCACGGAGGCGGACATGCAGGCAGTTGTGATCGACCGGTTCGGCGACCCGAAGGACGTGCTCACCGCGCAGGAGGTACCGCCACCGGAGCCGGGACCGGGCGAGGCGCGGATCGCGATGACGCTGTCCCCGATCCACAACCACGACCTGGCCATCATCCGCGGTGTCTACGGCTACCGGCCGCCGCTGCCCGCGATCCCCGGCACCGAGGCGGTCGGCGTCGTCGACGCGGTGGGTCCCGGCGCGGGTGGGGTGGCGGTGGGCACGCGGGTCGCCGTCGCGGGTGCTCGCGCGGCCTGGGCCGATTTCGTCGTCGTCCGGGCCGACCAGGTCGTCCCGATCCCGCCCGAGGTCCCCGACGAGACCGCCTGCCAGCTGCTGGCCATGCCGCTGAGCGCGCTGATGCTGCTCGACGATCTGCACGTGCAACCCGGCCAGTGGATCACCGTCAACGCCGCCAACGGCGCGGTCGGCCGCCTGCTCAACCTGTTCGCCCAGCAGCGCGGCGTGCGGGTGCTCAGCCTGGTGCGCGGACCGGACTCGGTGCGGGCGCTGGAGCAGTTCGGCTACGGCCCGGTGATCGACACCGAGACCGAGGGCTGGGCGGCCCGCGCGGCCGAGGTCACCAACGGCGAACCGATCGTGCGGGCGGTGGACCAGGTCAGCGGACCGGCCGCGGGCGCACTGATGTCGCTGCTGGCACCGCGCGGTGAGCTGATCTCCTTCGGCGCGCTGTCGGGTCAGCCGCTGATCATCGACACCGGCGCGGTCATCTTCAAACAGGCCGTGGTGAAAGGCTTCTGGGGCCAGCAGCGCGGCAGCGAGATCGATCGCGCCGACTACGTTCGCCTGATCACCGAACTCGTCGGCTTGGCCGCCGCGGGCACCCTGCGGCTGGACGTGCAGGCCGAGTTCCCGCTCGACCGGGCGGGCGAGGCGGCGGTCGAGTCCGAGACCCCCGGCCGCAACGGCAAGGTGGTGCTGCGCGCGGGCGCCCGCTGACCCCGCTATCCGCAAGTCCGATCCCACGATCGAAGCCCACGGCGCCACCAGCCCGTGGGCTTCGCCCGTTGTTACGGTCCGACTATGACGCGAGAAGACACCTCGCCGCGGAAGAAGACGATCAGCAACCCCTACATCCATCGCTTGCAGCGCAGGCACTTCCTGCTCTTCGATGTCGCGCCGATCGTGGGCACCGTTGCCGCGCTCGGCTTCCTGTTCGTGCGCCCGTTCGGCGGCATGGAACTCGCGCTGCTGTTCGGGATGTGGCTGCTGACCGGACTCGGCATCACCGTCGGCTATCACCGCCTGTTCACCCACCGCACCTTCCGCACCACGCCCACGGTCGCGGCCGTGCTGGCGGTGTTCGGATCGATGGCCGGTCAGGGTCCGGTGGTGTCGTGGGTCGCGCTGCACCGGCGCCACCACGAGTACAGCGACCGCGAGGGAGATCCGCACTCCCCCAACCTCTCCGGTGACGGCCTGCGTGGCGTGCTGCGCGGGCTGGCGCACTCGCACTTCCTGTGGATGCGCCGCCACGAGTACCCGAACATCGTCCACTACGCGCCCGACCTGATCAAGGACCGGTCGCTGGTGCGGGTGGCACGGCTCTACTACTGGTGGGTGGGGCTGGGCCTGCTGCTACCCACCGTGCTGGGTGGACTGCTCACGCTGAGCTGGACCGGTGCCGTCAGCGGTCTGCTGTGGGGCGGTTTCGTGCGGATCTTCCTGCTCGAGCACATCGTCTGGGCGATCAACTCGATCCTGCACATGGTCGGCACCCGGCCGTACCGGTCCAGGGAGAACAGCCGCAACGGCGGGGTGTTCGCGCTGATCACCCTCGGCGAGTCCTGGCACAACAATCATCACGCCTTCCCCGAGTCACCCTCGTTCGGATTGCACTGGTACCGGCTCGATCCCGGCTACTGGCTGATCTGGACGCTCGAAACCTTCGGTCTGGCCTGGGATCTGAAGATCCCGACTGCGGACCGCCTGGCCGCCAAACGCGCATGAGGAGCCGTCGTGGACACCAGTAGAGAAGCCATCGTCACGTGGTGCCAGGAGTATCTCGCGCAGCTGCTCGAGGTCCCGGCCGCCACCATCGACCCGCTCGCCGACTTCGACCGGCTCGGTGTCGATTCCGCGCTGGCGGTCGCCCTGCTCATCGAGGTGGAGGAGAAGTTCGGCGTGGACCTGTCGCCCGACGACCTCTACGAGAACCCGACCCTGGACGCGGTCGCCGGCCACCTGCACGAGCAGCTGACCGCGAACGCGGGCCGCCCGTGACCGAGGTGGCCGACGCCGCGCGCGCCGACGCGGCGGCCGCGGCCATCCGGCACCACTACGACATCGGCAACGCCTTCTACCGCCTGTGGCTCGACGAGTCGCTCAGTTACTCGTGCGCGATGCCCGAATCCCCCGGCGACACGCTCGAATCCGCGCAGGACCGTAAGCTCCACCACCACCTGAGCGCGGTCGGCGCCGACCAGGCGGAGTCGGTGCTCGACATCGGCTGCGGCTGGGGCGCGGTCCTCGCGCGCGGCAGCCGCACCCACGGTGTTCCCCGGCTGGTCGGGCTGACACTCAGCGACGAACAGGCCGAGCACGTCCGGTCGCTGGCCCTGCCCGGTGTCGAGGTGCGCACCGAGAGCTGGGTGCACTACCGGCCGGAGTCGACCTTCGACGGCATCATCTCGATCGGCGCGTTCGAGCATTTCGCGCGCCCCGACGACACGCCCGCCGCGAAGATCGCGGTGTACCGGGAGTTCTTCACCCGCTGCCGGGACTGGCTCACCGCCGACGGCACCCTGTCGCTACAGACGATCGCCTACGGCAACATGCGCCGCGAGCAGGCCAGCACGTTCATGCAGCAGGAGATCTTCCCCGACGCCGACCTGCCGACCCTCGCCGAGATCACCGCGGCCGCCGACGGGATCTTCGAGATCGCCACCCTCACCGACGATCGGCTCGACTACGCCTGGACCTGCGAGCAGTGGGCACGGCGCCTGCGCGAGCACCGGGCCGAGGCCGTCGCGCTGGTCGGCGCCGAGACGGTCGCCCGGTACGAGCGGTATCTGAAGCTGTCGGCGCTGGGCTTCCGGATGGGCAAGCTGGGCCTGCTGCGCATCGTCGCCCGTCCCTACCCCGACACCTTCTTCCAGCGCCGGAGCCGAGGATGACACTGTCCGCGGCCCGCCCGGCGATCCGGTTCAACCCGTTCAGCACCGAGTTCCGGCGCGATCCGTATCCGGTGTACCGGGCGCTGCGGGAAGCGCGGCCGGTGCACAAGACGCTCGGGATGTGGGTGCTGACCCGCCACGCCGACGCGCGCACCGTCCTGCACGACAAGTCGTTCAGCGCGGGCCTGATCCCCCGGCTGGTGACCGAGCAGGCCCGCAGGCTCGGTCAGCCGGAGGTCGCGCGGATCGAACGGCTCGGCCGGACCTCCCTGGTGTTCACCGACAATCCCGAGCACGCCCGGCTGCGCGGCCTGGTGAACAAGGTGTTCACCGCGCGCACCGTCGCGACCCTGGAACCCCTGGTGGCCGGGATCGCCGACCGGCTGCTGCGCCCGGCGGTCGCCGCGGGCGGGGCCGACGTGATCGCCGGGCTGGCCGGACCGCTCCCGGTCGCGGTGCTGTGCGAGTGGATGGCGTTGCCGCCCGCCCTGCACGCCTGGGTGGGTGGCTGGACGCACGACATCCGCTTTCTGCTCGAGCCCGGTCTGATGAAAGCCGAGGACCTGACCCGGGTGCGCACGGTCGTCGAGTTGTTCGCCGACGCGCTGGCCGAGGTGCTCGCCGAACGTCGCGCCGCGCCCGGTGACGACCTGATCAGCCGCTTGCTCGCGGCGCGCACCGCCAACGGTGACCACCTGACCGACGAGGAGCTGATCTTCGTCTGCATCATGTGTTTCGTCGCGGGCACCGAGACCACCAAGTCGCTCATCGGCACCGCCACCCTGGCCCTGCTGCGCCACCCCGACCAGGCCGCGATGGTGCGCCGGTCGCCCGACCGGCTGGGCGCCGCGGTCGCGGAGGCGCTGCGCTACGACGCGCCGTTGCAGCTGACCAAGCGGCTGGCGACCCGGGACGTGGCGATCGGCGGGGAGACGATCCGCGCCGGCGATCACGTCCTGGTGTGCCTGGGCGCGGCGAACCGGGACCCCGAGATCTTCCCGCGCCCCGACGAATTCGACATCACCCGCACGCCCGGCGATCACCTGGCCTTCGGGCACGGCATGCACGGCTGCCTCGGCGGCGCACTCGCCGAGCTCCAGACCAGGATCGCCCTGGACGCGCTGCTGCGCAGGCACCCGCGCCTGTCCGCACCGGAGGGCGACTTCGCCTGGCAGGAACACAGTTTCCTGCTCCGCGGACTCGACAGCCTGCCCGTGTCGTTCGGAGCGCGCGGATGAGCACGCCCCTGCTGCCCGAGGTCCTGCGCGAGCGCGCGCACGCCACCCCGGACCGCGTCGCCTACCGCTTCCTCGACGACACCGGCGCCGAGGCCGACCACCTCACCTACGCCGAGTTGCACGCCAGGGCCATGACGGTCGCCGCCCGGCTGCGCGCGGCGTGCGCGCCGGGCGAGCGGGCTCTGCTGGTCTTCCCGCCCGGACTCGACTTCCTCGCCGCCTATTTCGGCTGCCTGTACGCGCGGGTGATCGCGGTCCCGGTGAATCCGCCGCGCCGCGCGCACGTCCAGCACGCGACCGGCTCCATCGTGCGGGACTGCGCGCCCGCCGCCGTCCTCACCGTCACCGGAGCGCTCGAGCCGCTGCGCACCGCGCTGACCCCGCTGCTGCCGCAGGCGTACTGGCTGACCGTCGACACCATGGCGCGCGCCGAGTTCCCCGCCGAGCCGATCGAGCCCGGTGCGGTGGCGTTCCTGCAGTACACCTCCGGCTCCACCTCGGCGCCCAAGGGCGTCATGGTCTCGCACCGCAATCTGGCCGCCAACCAGGAGATGATCAAGCACGCCTTCGGGCACGACAGCGGATCGACGGTGGTCGGCTGGGCGCCGCTGTTCCACGACCAGGGGCTGATCGGCAATGTGCTGCAACCACTCTGGGTGGGCGCGACCAGCGTGCTGATGTCGCCTGCCGCCTTCGTCCGCAGGCCACTGCTGTGGCTGACGGCGATCAGCGAGTACCGCGCGCATTCCAGCGGCGGCCCGAACTTCGCCTTCGACGCGTGCGTCGCCAGGGCGGCGGCCGAGCCGCTGCCCGAGCTCGATCTCACCAGCTGGCAGGTCGCGTTCAACGGCGCCGAACCGATCCGGCCGACCACGCTGGCCCGCTTCGCCGAGACCTTCGCCCCGCACGGCTTCCGGGCCACCTCGCTCTACCCGTGCTACGGCCTGGCCGAGGCGACCCTGCTGGTCAGCGGCAGCGACAAGGGCCGCGGCCCGCGCACGCTGACCGTGGACACCGAGGCGCTCGGCGCGGGCCGCTACCAGCCCGCCCGGCCGGGCAAGGCGCGCACGCTGGTCAGTTCCGGCCGGGTCCTGCCCGGGGAACGCGTCCGCATCGTCGACACCACCACGCTGCGACCGTGCCCGGCCGGCCGGACCGGGGAGATCTGGGTGGCCGGTGACCATGTGGCGCAGGGCTATTGGCAGCGACCCGAGGCGACCGAGGAGCTGTTGCGGGCGCGCGCCGCCGACGATCCGCGCACCGGCTGGCTGCGCACCGGCGATGTCGGGCTGATGGTGGACGGCGAACTGTACGTCGTCGGCCGGACCAAGGACATGGTGATCATCCGGGGCCGCAACCACTATCCGCACGACATCGAGGACACCGTGCAGTCCGCGCACCCCGCGCTGCGGCACGGCGGATCGGCGGCCTTCGCCTACCCCGGTGCCGCGGGCGAGCGGCTGGTGGTCGTGCAGGAGCTGCGCCGCGACCGGCTCGACGCCGATCCCGCCGAGGTCATCGGGGCGATCCGCGCTGCGGTGATCCGGGAGCACGAACTCGCCGTCGGCGATCTGGTGCTGACGCTGCCGGACCAGCTGGCCAAGACGAGCAGTGGCAAGATCATGCGCACGGCGGCCCGTGCGCGGTACGCGGCAGCGGGATTCGAGGCGTGGCCGCACACCCCCGAGCAGAGGAGCCCGACCCGATGACGACCCAGGCCCCGAACCCCGATTTCGCCCAGCTGGTCCCCGCCGCGGTGCTGTCCATGCCCGCCGCCGCCCACCTGGGTTTCCATTTCGGGCGGATCGAACCCGGCGAAGTGGAGATCGTGCAGCCGCACCGTCGCGAACTCACCCAGCACGACGGCTATTTCCAGGGTGGCGTGCTCGGCTCGCTCGCCGATTTCGCGGCGGGGTCGGCGGCGGGCACGCTGCTGCCGGTCGGCTGGATCAATATGACCGTCGACTACACGGTGAAGATCCTCGCCCCGGCCAAGGGCGCGACGGTGATCGCGCGCGGCCGGGTGATCAAGCCCGGGGCGCTGCTCACGATCGCCGCGGCCGAGGTGTTCTCCGTCGAGGACACCGGCGAAACCCTGTGCGCGACAGCGCTGGTCACGATGCGCAACGTGCGCGTCGCCACACCATGACCGAGAGGCCGTGATCCCGATGCCCCTGGTCGACGTCGACGGTGTTTCCCTCGCCTACACCGACACCGGCACCCCGGCAGGCAGGCCCGGCGCGCCCACGGTCGTCTTCGGCCACGGATTGCTTTTCGGCGGCTGGATGTTCCGCGCCCAGCTGGAAGCGCTGCAACGCGACTACCGCTGCGTCACCCTCGACTGGCGCGGCCAGGGCAGCACGCCGCCCACCGCCGGCGGCTACGACATGGACACCCTCACCGCCGACGCCGTCGGCCTGCTCGGCGCCCTCGACACCGGCCCGGTGCACTGGGTCGGCCTGTCCATGGGCGGGTTCGTCGGCCTCCGCCTCGCCGCCCGCCACCCCGATCTCCTGCGCTCGCTCACCCTGCTCGACACCAGCGCCGACGCCGAAGATCCCACGAAGATCGCCGAATACCACCGCCTGGCCTGGGCCCTGCGCTGGTTCGGCCACCGCCCCGTCCTCGGCCGCGTCGCCCCGCACCTGTTCGGCCCCGCCTTCCTCGCCTCCCCCACCGGACAGGCCACCGTCCGCGAATGGTCGCGCCGCCTGGCCGCCACCCATCGCGTCGCCCTCCGCGCAGCCGTCCACGGCGTCACCGCCCGCCCCGCGATCGCCCCCGAACTCCCCTCGATCACCACCCCCACCCTGATCCTGGTCGGCGCCGACGACACCGCCACCCCACCCGCCTGCTCCGACCGCATCGCCGCCCTGATCCCGCACGCCTATCACCACGTCCTCCCCGCCTGCGGCCACTCCAGCTCCCTCGAACAACCGGATCTGGTCACCGATCACCTCCGCCGGTTCCTCACCGACGTCGACGCCCCGGCCGTGCCCTGACAACAATCACGAGCCGCCACACCACGATGCGACCCCGGCGAGGACCACGCCGGTGCTGCGGCCGAGGCAGCGGTTCGGCTCATCCGCTCGTCACCGACCCGCACACCGGCGACGAATTGTTCTCGGGCGAAGGATGTTTCACGGTCGGGGTCGGCTTGTCGGGGAGCTGACCCGCCACGATGGCGGCCAGCGCGAGACCGAAGCCGACGAGCTGGATCGGGCCCAGCCACTGGCCGAGCAGGACGGCCCCGAGAACGGCCGCGACCAACGGCGAGAGCAGCAGCAGGACCGCGACCGAGGTGACCGGCAGCGTGCCCAGGCCACGGAACCACACGGCGTAGGCAAGCAGTCCGCCGCACAGGCCCAGCCACAGGTAGCCGAGGGCCGCGGGCCCGTCGATCGCGGGTGGGGCGCCTTCGACCAGGGCTGTCACCGGGAGCAGGATCAGTCCGCCCGCCGTGAGCTGCCACCCGGCGAAGGCGGTGGGGCCGACGCCGGGTGGCCTGCCCCAGCGCGTGGCCAGCGTGAGCCCCAGCGCCATCGCGGCCGCGCTCGCCAATCCGGCCGCGACCCCGGCGACGTCCAGCGCCGCCTGCGGTCCGAGCACCACCAGCCCCACCCCGGCGACCCCGAGCACCCCCCACCCCAGCCGCCGCACCGACGGTCGCTCCCCCAGTACCGGCAGCGCCAGCACCGCGACGAGCAGCGGTTGCGCCGCCGCCAGGGTCGCCGCGACGCCACCGGGCAGGTGCTCGGCGGCCAGGAACAGCAGCGGGAACGGCACCCCGATGAGGAGCACCCCGAGCACCGCGACCTTCGCCCACCACGCGCCGTGCGGCAGGGTCCGGGTGAGCGCGAGCGCGATCAGCCCGGCGGGCAGGGCCCGCAGCACCCCGGCGAAGAGTGGGTGACCGGGCGGCAGGAGTTCGGTGGTCACCACATAGGTCGTGCCCCAGGCCGCGGGCGCGAGCGCGGTGATCGCGGTGCGCGACACCCGTCCCGTCCCGAGGCCGCCGGAATTCCGCTGAGCCACCGAATCTTTCACGGACTCCATCGAACCGCGCGACGATCAATGAATCCAATACATGTTTGTCACCGCACCGATCGTGATTCACGATAGCTGCATGGAGCTCCAGCAACTGCGCTACGTCCTCGCCGTGGCCGAGACCAACAGCTTCACCCGGGCCGCCGAGCAGTGCCTGGTCGTGCAATCGGCGCTGAGCCACCAGATCGCCCGGCTGGAGCGCGAAGTGGGCGCCAAGCTGTTCGAACGGACCAGCCGCCGGGTCCGGCTGACCCAGGCGGGCGCGGCCTTCCTGCCCGCGGCCCGCCAGTGTCTCGACGCCGCCGAGCGGGCGGCGGCCGAGGTGGCGGCGGCGGTCGGCGAGGTGCGGGGCAGGCTCGCGGTGGGGCTGATCCCGACCGTCGCCGCGGTCGACCTGCCCGCCGCGCTGGGCGAGTTCCGGGCCGCGTACCCGCACGTGCGGATCAGCCTGCGGGTCGGCGCCAGCGAGGATCTGGCC
Source organism: Nocardia sp. NPDC003269 (assembly GCF_042888005.1). Taxonomy (NCBI): domain Bacteria; kingdom Bacillati; phylum Actinomycetota; class Actinomycetes; order Mycobacteriales; family Nocardiaceae; genus Nocardia; species Nocardia sp. NPDC003269. The sequence continues at coordinate 1,640,318 of NZ_JBIAPA010000002.1, read as the reverse complement.
GCGCAGGTCGAGCAGGGCGTCCTCGACATCGCCTTCCTCGGCCTGCCGACCACGAGCAGGCCGCGCGGGGTCGCGGTCCACGAACTCGCGCGCGGCAAGCTGGTCGCGGTGGTCGCGCCGGGGCACCCGCTCGCCGGCGGACCGGCCGTCGACCTGCGCAGGCTCGCGACCGAGGTGTTCGTCGACCTGCCCGCGGGCACGGCGGGCCGGAACCAATCGGATCTGGCGTTCGCGGCGGCGGGCCTGACCCGCGACGTCGCCTTCGAGGTGACCACCGCGGACTACATCGCGCGCCTGGTCGGCGCGGATCTGTGCGTGGCGATGATGCCCGCCGCGCACGCCCCGCAGCTCACCGGCGTGTGCGTCGTCGAGGTCACCGACGCGCCGTCCCGCGTCGAGTACGTCGTGTGGAACCGGACCGGTCGCAGCCCGGCGGCGACGGCTTTCCTCGCGGCACTGGACATCCCGACGGCACAGCCCTGACGGATCACCGCCCCGCCGGACGGACCGGCGGGGCGGTGACCGGGCGGTGGATCAGGCCGGGGTGACCGCGACCGTCAGCGATTCCAGACCGCGGATGACGACGTTCGGCTTGAACGGCGGGTTCTCCGACCGCAATTCGAGCGTCCGGACCTTGCGCAGCAGCACGTCGAGCAGGATCTCCATCTCGAGCAGCGCCAGCGGGGCACCGAGGCAGTAGTGGATGCCCAGGCTGAACCCGAGATGCTTCTTGGCCGGGTTCATCGGGTCGGAGAAGCGGGTCATGTCGACCCGGTCGGGGTCAGCGTAGGCGGCCGGATCGTGGTTGGCCGAATTGATCAGCACCACCACGCCTTCGCCCTGCTCGAACTCGTGGCCCGCGACGGTGATCGGGCGGGTCGCGGCGCGCGTGGTGATCTGCACCGACGGGTCGAGGCGCAGCAGTTCGTCGGGGGCGACGGGCAGCAGTTCGGGCCGGTCACGCAGCAGCTGGATCTGATCGGGGTTGCGCAGCAGGCGCAGCATGCCGGTACCGATCAGATTGGCGGTGGTCTCGTGCCCGGCGACGAAGGTGGTGATGCAGGTGGCCAGCAGCTCCTGCTCGGTGAGCACGTCACCGCGGTCCTCGACCTGCGACAGCACGCTGAGCAGGTCGTCGCGCGGGTCGGCGCGGCGCTCGTTGAGCAGCTCCCGGAAATAGCCCATGAACCCGCGCGAAGCGGCGCTGCGGGCGGTCAGGCATTCCTCGGGCAGCGTGTAGTCGTGGTCGAAGCCGCGCGCCAGATCCTGCGACCACCGGTGCACCTGGTCGTAGGCCTCCTCGGGCACCCCGATCAGCTCGCAGGCGATGACCAGCGGCAGCGGGTAGGCGATCTTCTCGACGAGGTCGAATTCGCCCGCGGCCAGGGCGTCGTCGACGAGCTGCTCGCACAGCTGCTCGATCCGCGGCCGCAGCCGGGTCACCATGCGCGGGGTGAAGCCCTTGGTGACCAGGTTGCGCAGGCGGGTGTGGTCCGGCGGCTCCATCCACAGGAACGAGGTGGGCAATTCCTCGGCGGCGTTCTCCGGCGACACCGTCGGGTGCATCATCGCCGCTTCCTCGGCGTGGCTCCACGCGGTGGTGGACAGCACGGCCGCGCAGTCCTCGTAGCGGGTCAGCACGTGGTGGCCGAGCGGGGTCTGGTGGAGGGGGCCCGCCTCCCGCAGGACGCGGGCGGGGGCGTACGGATCGGCACGGCCGTCCGGCCCGAACAGCTGGACCAGCGCGGTCTGGACCGCCTGGGCGTCGATCGGGGAAGTCGTGGAGGTCATGGGTGGGTCTCCTGGTTCTCCGGTGGGTGGTCAGGGAAGGAGGATGCGGCGCAGCGTGCCCGGCGCGGTGAGCGCGGCGGGCGGGTCGACCAGGTGGGCGACCCGCAGGAAGGTCCTGGCCACGCGCGGATCGTGGTGCGCGACGTGCTGCACCCGGCTGACGAAGACATTGGTGAGCCGGGTCCGGACCGTGCGCCTGCCCTCGACGCCGGGATGCCGCAGATCCGAGCCGGCGGCCAGCTGCCAGGCCACCTCGACCGAACCAGCGGCGGCCGCGTAGTACCGCGCGGGCAGGTCGGCCTCACCGGCGGCGAGGCACTCGCGCAGCGCCTCGGCCTGCAGCGCGGCGACCGTCATGCCCTGGGCGTAGAGGGGATTGAAGGCGCACAGCGCGTCGCCGAGCACGAGCAACCCGTCGGGCGGGGCGCTCTGGCGGTCGAAGCGGCGTCGCACGGCGGTCCGGAACCGGTAGGGCACCGCCTCGCCGAGCGGCTCGGAGCCGAGGACGATGGTGTGGATGTCGGGGGCCGACAGCGAGGCCGCGTACTCACGGAACCCCGCGTCGTCGACGGGCGGGTGGTCACCGAGCATCCCGGCCAGGGTGACGTGCCACCGATCGCCCTCCACCCGGACCGCGCCGCCGCCGCGCCCGTTGGCGCCGGTCGAGACGATGACCGAGGCCTGTCCGCCGAGCTGACCGGGCCGGTGCCGGAAGAAGCGCGACGCGTAGCCGAGGTCGACGTCGAGCCGTTCCTCCTCGGGCGTCTCGGCACCGATCGCGGTGAGCCACTGCGTGATCCGCGATCCGCGACCGCCCGCGTCGACGACCAGGTCCGCGGCCAGGGTCTGCTCCCCCGCCGGTCCGAGGACGGTCACCGCGCGCACCCGCCGGGCATCGCCGACCAGGCCCTGCACCGTGGTACGGGTCAGCAGTTCGATGCCGCGCAGCCGCAGTGTCCGCCTGCGCAGCACGGTCTCGAGCAGGGAGCGGGTCGCGATCACCGAGGTGAGTCCGGTCGAGCCCGCCGCGAGCCGGGCACCGCCGACATACCACCGGGTGCCGACCAGCACCTCGGCGACGGTCGCGCCGTCCGAGACCGCCTGTTCGGTGAAGCCGGGGTAGAGCTCCTCCATGACGCGCCGGCCGCGGTCGAGCAGCCCGTGCAGGTGCCAGGCCTGCGGAACACCGCGGCGCACGGTCGCTTTCGCGTCCAGCTCGTCGCGTTCGACCAGGGTGACCCGCTCGTAGGTGTCGGCCAGCACACGCGCCGCCAGGAGCCCGGCGACCCCGGCGCCGATGACGATCGCGTGCCCGCGGCGCGCGGTCACAGCGTCACCGGGAGGTGCAGGATGCCGCGGTGGATCAGGCTGGGGCGGTACACGATCGGCGCGTCGGCCAGGGCCAGCTCGGGCGCGCGGTCCAGCAGGGTGAGGATCGCGGCTTCGGCCTCGAGCCGGGCCAGCGGCGCGCCGACACAGTAGTGGATGCCCAGGCTGAAGCCGAGGTGCTTGCGCGGCGGCCGGTTTCCGGTGAACCGGGTGATGTCGAAGGTGTCGGCGTCGCGGTAGACCCGCTCGTCGCGGTTGGCCGAGCCGGTGAGCACGACGACACCGTCGCCGCGGCGGAAGGTGTGCCCGCCCACCTCGGTGTCGTCGAGCGCGACCCGGATCGTGAACTGGGTCGGCGCGTCGTAGCGCAGCATCTCGTCGATCGCGGGACCGATCAGCTCGGGGTGCGCGCGCAGCAGCGCCAGCTGGCCGGGGTGGCGCAGCAGGGCGAGCAGGCCGTTGCCGATCAGGTTGATCGAGGTCTCCATGCCCGCGACGAGCAGCAGCAGCGACATCCCGATCACCTCGGGCTCGGTGGGGAAACCGCCGTCCTGGCTCGCCGTGACCAGTTCGCTGAGCAGGTCGGGGCCCGGCTGCTGCTTCTTCTCGGCGATGAGCCGCGCGAAGTGCCCCATGCAGGCGATCGCGGCGTCGGTGCGGGCGCTGATGTCGTCGGGGCCGAGCAGCGCGTCGGGGTCGCTGCCCCGCGCGATCGCCAGCTGCCAGGCGCGGAAGCTGGGTCCGTCGGCGGCGTCGGCGCCGAGCAGGCGCACCGCGACCATGGCCACGGCCAGCGGCACCGCCAGATCGTCGAGCACGTCGAGCTCACCGCGGTCGAGCGCGGCGTCGACCAGCCCGTCGACCACGCGGCCCGCCAGCGGTGCCAGCTCGCCGATCGTCGCGGGGGTGAACGCCTTCGCCACGAGCTTGCGGTAGCGGCCGTGCTCGGGCGGGTCCATCCGGACGAACGAGCCGGGGATGGCGGCGGCGGTGTCGCGGAACGGGCTGATCCCGGCCGCGTAGCCGTGGCCCCAGTCGGTGCCGGTGAGCACCTCGGCGCATTCCTCGTAGCGGGTCACCAGCGTCAGCGGGACATCGCCGAGGGCGAAGGGGAACAGCGGGGTCGCCTCCCGCACGCGGTGGTAGGCGGAGTACGGATCGGCGCGGTGCTCGGGGGCGAACGCGTCGAAGGTGAGGTCGGCGGGGACAGCGGTACTCATCGGCCCTCCAGGCTGATTCGCAGTTCGGACATGCCGCGCACGACCACGTTCGGGCGGTACGGCGGTTCGGCCAGCAGACGCATCCGCTCGACCCGGGTGGACACGGCGCGCAGCACGGCCTGCATCTCCAGGCGGGCCAGCGGCGCGCCGAGGCAGTAGTGCAGCCCGAGACCGAACGAGAGATGACGCTCGGGCCGCTGACCGGGCCGGTAGCGGCCGACATCGAACCGGTCGGCGTCCGGGAAGGCCTCGGGATCGCGCGCCGCCGACCCGATCAGCACGATCACCGCGTCACCGGGCGCGAAAGTCCTTCCGGCGAGCTCGATCTCGTGCCGCGCGGTCCGGGTGGTCAGGTGCACGGGCGGGTCGTAGCGCAGGACCTCGTCGACCGCGGGCCCGCACAGCGCCGGGTCCGCGCGCAGCCGCTGGAACTGGTCGGGGTGGCGGATCAGGGCGAGCAGGCCGTTGCCGATCAGGTTCACGGTGGTCTCGTGCCCGGCCACCACGAGGATCAGCAGGGTGCCGATCAGTTCGGTGCGGGTCAGCCGCACCCCGGCGTCCTCGGCCTGCACGAGGGCGGTGATCAGGTCGTCGCGCGGGTCGCGGCGGCGCTGGGCGATCAGGTCGCCGAAGAAGTCGGTGAACGCGTGCACGGCGGAGGTGCGGGCGGCCAGTTCGGCCGGGCTGAGCAGGGTGTCCGGGTCGAGGCCGCGGGCGATGTGCGCGGAGATCTCGCGGATGTGGGCGTGCGATTCGGCGGGGACACCGAGCAATTCGCAGATCAGCGTCAACGGCACCGGGTAGGCCAGCGCTTCCAGGGCGTCGGTCTCGCCCTCGGCCAGCATCGCGGTCAGCAGTCCGTCGACCAGGCGCTCGGCCCGCTCGTGCAGCCCCGCCACGGTGCGCGCGGTGAACGCCTTGCCGACCAGGCCGCGCAGCCGGGTGTGGTCCGGCGGCTCCATCCACAGGAAGGAGCCGGGCAGTTCCACCTCGCTGTCACCGTGCAGCAGCTGCGGCTCCTCCGCGTGACTCCAGCGCGGGTCGCTCAGGATGGCCTGGGCCTCCGCGTGCCGGGGCACGAAGTGGACCTCGTGCGGACCGGGGACGAACGGACCCGCGGCCCGCAGCGTCGTATAACTGCGATACGGGTTGTCACGGCAGTGCGGGGCGACGCTCTCCAGCACCGCGATCTGCACCGGGGTCGGGTCGTCGACCGCGACATGATCGGAAGTCACCGGCAGCTCCTACGGCGTCTGTGATGCGGGGATTTCGCCGCTCATCGTCACCGCCGGGGCGCCGTGAATTCGTGCGCTATTGCCTGCTCCGATCGGGCGATAGCCGAATATCTTTATCGGGCAGCGCAATTGGCCGATCGACGGTGATTATCGGCGCGCGTATTTCGGTATTCGTTCAACGCGATTTCATATGGCACTGTTGTCGTTTCCGGCATGAATTCCTCGCGTTCGGGCGAAACGCTCACCACGCTGCTGGCCGGCGTCGCCGCCGCGCATCCGCGGGTGCCCGCGACATTCTGGTCGGTGTCGGAACGGGTCGACTACGCCGAGCTGTCGCTGCGCGCGCAGACCGCGGCGACGGCACTGGTCCGGCGCGGGATCGGGCACGGCGAGCCGGTCGGCGTGCTGTGCCCCAACGCCCCGGAATTCCTGGTCTCGCTCTTCGGCATCGCCGCGGCGGGTGGGGCGGCCACGCCGCTGCCGCTGCCCGCCGGCGCCCGCGCCACGGCCGCCTACCCGGCCAAGCTCGCGGCGATCACCGCGGCCGCCGGGATGCGCACCGTGCTGGTGTCGCCGCGGTTCGCCTCGATGATCCCGCTGATCGGCGACATCGGCGTCGAGTTCGTCGACACCACCGACCTGGTCACCGACGTCCTCGCCGACCCGGACGCGCTGCCCGACCACGGCCCCGACGACCTGGCGATCGTGCAGTTCACCTCCGGCAGTACCGCGCTGCCCAAGGGCGTGCGGCTCACCCACGCCAATGTGGTGAGCGGGCTGGCCGCGATCCGCACCGGCATCGACCTCGGCCTCGCCGACCAGGGTGGCTTCTGGCTGCCGCTGTTCCACGACATGGGCCTGTTCGGCACCTTGTCGGCGGTGCTGCGCGGTATTCCCGCCCACGTCTGGTCGCCGCTGGCGTTCGTGAAGGACCCGGCGCGCTGGCTGAGCGAGTTCGCGGCGACCGGAACCACGATCACCGCCATGCCGAACTTCGGCTACGAGGCACTGCTCGGCGCCATCGCCCCCGAGCAGGTCGCCGACTACGACCTGAGCCACTGGCGGATCGCGTTCAACGGCGCCGAACCGATCGCGGAATCGGTGGTCACCGCGTTCTGCGAGCGGTTCGCGCCCGCCGGCTTCGCGCCGTCGACGATGTTCGGGGTGTACGGCATGGCCGAGGCCACCCTCGCCGTCGCCTTCCCGCCGCTGCTGCGCGCACCGCGCTTCGAGTGGGTCGACCGCGCCCGGCTCGCCGATGCCGCTGTCGCCGCACCGGTCTCGCGCACCGAGGACGGCGCGCGGGCGGTGGCCTCGGTCGGCTCCGCGGTCGCGGGGATCGCGATCCGGATCGTCGATCTCGGCACCGGCGCCGACCTGCCCGACGGCCGGGTCGGCGAGATCCTGATCCAGGGCGCGCCGGTCACCGGCGGCTACCTCACCGTCGACCCCGACGCGGTCGCCGACCGCTTCACCGACGGCTGGTTGCGCACCGGCGATCTCGGCTACCGCCGCGACGGCGAACTGTTCGTCACCGGACGCTGCAAGGACATGATCACCGTGCGCGGCGTGAACTACTACGCCCAGGACGTCGAGGCCGCGGTGCGCGATCTCGACGGCATCCACAAGGGCCGCTGCACCGCGGCCGTCGACCCCGACGGTGACGACGTGATCGCCCTGATCGCCGAGACCGAACGCACCGGCGCCGAGGCCGACGCGCTCGCCACGGCCATCGCCGCCGCCGTCACCGCCCAGCTCGGGCTCTCCGCCGTGCAGGTGCATCTCGTCGCGCCGCGCAGCATCCCCCGGACCAGCAGCGGCAAGCTCCAGCGGCTGGCCGCCCGCGACCTGATCGGCCGCCGATGACGCCGCGCCGCTCACCCCTGCGATCGAATGGGAGTGCCTAGTGCACAGCTTCGACATCTTCCGCCACTACGAACGTCTGCACTGGAAACTGAGCGACCTCGACCTGGCCGCCGTCGACCCGACCCTGGTCCGCCCGGAGTACATCACCCTCGCCAAGAGCGCGGCGATGGGCGAGTCCAACGTCATCGCGGCCGTGCACGGTTTCCTGAACGAGTTCGTCGACGACTACGACTTCTCCACCTTCGCGGTGGTGTGGGGCTACCAGGAAGTGCAGCACCACTACGCCTTCCGCTCCTGGCTGGGCGCCATCGGCGAGGACGTCGAGGACCGCGCGGTCGACGCGATGCGTGAGCCGTACGCGCCGGGCAGCACGCCCTCGGCGACGCTGGCCACCAACATCATCTCCGAGCTCACCGTCAACCACGTGTACCGCGCGGTGTCGAGCTGGGTGGCCGAGCCGGTGCTGAAGACGTTGCTGCTCAACGCCAGTCGCGACGAGGCCGGGCACGCGCGCGAGTTCATCCACTACACCACCGAGCGGCTGAAGAAGCGGCCCGAAGAGCTGCCCTCGGTGCTAGAGACGCTCTACGTCTACAGCTCCGAGGCCAAGATCAAGCACCCGGTGAGCACCTTCAAGGCGGGGATCGCCGAGCTCGGCGACCACGAGACCATCGACACCGGTTTCGAGCTGTTCCTCGAACAGGTCGCCGCCGAGGGCGAACTGGAGGTGCTGCACGACAAGGTGCGCCGCACCTTCGCCGGCATCACCGGCCTCGACCTGTCCAGCAACGCGAAGGTGCGCCGCGCCCTCGCCGACGCCATCGCCTGATGACCGGCGGCGAGCGGCCCGGCGCGGTCGAGGTGCCGTGGTCGGTGATCCCCGACTACCACTGCTTCGGCTGTTCCCCGCACAACGCGACCGGGTTGCGCCTGACCTTCGTCCCGCGCGCGGACGGCGCGCTGGTGGCCACGTTCCGGCTCGGGCGCGCGTTCGAGTCCTATCCCGGGGTGGTGCACGGCGGCCTGATCGGCGTCGTGTGCGACGAGGTGATGGGCAATCTGATCGTGCTGGCCCGCCACGTCCCCGCCTTCACCGTCTCCCAGCGCACCCGTTTCCTCACGCCCCTGCTGATCGACCGCGAATACCGCTGTGTGGCGACGCTGCCACCCGAGCGGGCCGCCGGGCCGATCCCCGCGCACGCCGAGATCCTCGACGCGAACGACGCGGTGTGCGCGACGTCGACGGCCACCTACCAGCCGTTCGACCTGCACGCCGTCCGCGACCAGCTCACCCTCGACGACGACGAAGTCACCCTGCTCGACCACGCCCTGTCCACGTCGAACACCCTCTCCCCGAACGGAGCCCGGCCATGACCACCACCTCTGCCGACACCATCCTGCGCACGGTCACCGAGATCGCGATCGCCGAGACCGGCCTGAGCGCCGCCGACCTCACCCCCGACGCCGACCTGCGCGCCATGGCGGGCGTGGACTCGGTGCGGGTGCTGCGGATGATCGCCCGCATCGAGCGCACCTTCGACATCGAGCTCGAGGACGCCGACGTCTTCGGGATGTCGACCCTGGCCGAGGTGACCGCGGTCGTCGAGCGGTCGGTGGCCGAGGCGTCCGCATGACTGTCGTCGCCGATACCAATCAGCACTACGATCTCGACCCCGACATCTTTGGGCAGTTCCTCGATCCGCTGCGCAAGTACAGCTCGGCGCTCTACGCATCCGACAGCGACACACTGGAACTGGCGCAGCGCAACAAGTTGCGTTTCGTCGCCGAGCGGCTCGGGCTGCGCGGCGGTGAGCAGCTGCTCGATGTGGGTTGCGGCTGGGGTTCGCTGATCCTGTACATGGCGAGCGAGCTGGGCTGCCGGACGCTCGGGATCAGCCCGGCGCCGCGTCAGCACGACTACATCGCCGAGCAGGCGGCGGCGCGCGGCGTCGCCGATCTGGTGAGCACCCGGGTCGGGCACTTCGAACAGCTGGACCTGCCCGCGCGCGGCTTCGACGCCGTGACGCTGCTGGGATCCATCGTGCACATGCCCGACCCCGACGAGGTGTTCCGCCGGGCGCGGGGCGTGCTGCGGCGCGGCGGCACGCTGTATGTGTCGGAGAGCTGCTTCCGTAACACCGCCACCCGCAGCGCTTTCGACGATCGCGACGGCACCGGCTTCGTCCGCGAGGACATCTTCGGCTTCGGCGAGCTGCGGCCGCTGTCGGAGCTGATCGCCGCCGCCGAGAACGCCGGCTTCTCGGTGATCTCGGTCGACGATCTGACCGACCAGTACCGGCGCACCATCGAGGACTGGATCGGCAATGTCGACGCCGCCGCCGAGCGCATCGACGCGCACGGCCCCGGCCTGGCCGCCAAGCTGCGCCACTATCTCGAGATCGCCAACGCGGGCTGGGGTTACACCACCAAGCACTACGCGCTGGTCTGCCGGAATGCCAGGTAGGACATGAGCACCACACCGGGGCTGTTGCCCGTGCGGGACCTGGTCGCCGCGGTGGACGGCTTTCTGGCCGCCTCCCCGGCGACCCGGGCCTGGGATGTGGAGACCGCCTTCGACTGGGCCGCCGCCGACGCGGGCAGGCTCACCGAGGGACAGCGCTCCGCGGTCCAGTTCGTCACCCTGATCGAGGACCACCTGCCCGGCTACTTCGACGTCTATCACCGGCACTTCCCGGTCGACGACACCGTGGATCTGCCGACCTTCGAACACAATCGGGAGCTGTACCACTTCACGGTGCGCTGGGCGCTCGAGGAGGACACCCACGCCAGGGCGCTGGCCCGCTACCAGCAGGCGGCGGGCATCGCCGACCGCGACACCCTGCGGTCGGACCTGGCGATCGAGGGCCACAAGCCGTTCGATCTGCCCTACGACCATCCGGTCCAGTTCTTCGCCTACGCCCTGGTGCAGGAGAAGGCGACGCAGATGTACTACCAGCAGCTGCGCGACGTGGTCACCGACCCGGTGCTGGCCGCGGTGCTGACCCGCTTGGCGCGCGACGAGGCGCGGCATTTCAGCTTCATGGCCGACGTGGTGACCCGGTATCTACGCCACGACGGCGACGCGGTGGTGGCGCCGATCCGCGATGTCGTCGCGAATTTCCGGATGCCGCTGTCGGATACGCTGCGCGGCTACTGGCGGTGGGCGCTGCGGATCGCCGATGTCGCCGACTACGACCACACCGCCGCCTACGAACACCTGGTGAAGGTGATCGACCGCGCGGTCGACGCCCGCACCGAACCGGTCGACGAGCTCATCGCGTTCGTCGAGGGCTGCCGCACCCTCGCCTGACCCGCGACGACACCGGCCCCCGCTCCCGATTGCCACGGAGCGGGGGCCGGTGTCGTCGGCTCAGTTGCCCTGGGCCAGCACCAGAATCGTGGTGGTGCCGTGGGCGATCAGCTTGCCCGCCGCGTCGGTGATGCGGCCTTCGGCGGTCGCGGTGCGCCTGCCGACGTGCACGGCGGTGGCGTCGCAGGTGAGCCTGCTGCCGTCGAGGGTCACCGCGCGGATGAAGTTCACCTTCAGCTCGAGCGTGGTGTAGGCGACGCCGTCACCGAGTTCGGTGAACACCGCGCTGCCCATGGCGGTGTCCATCAGCGTGGCCAGCACGCCGCCGTGCACCGTGAACATCGCGTTGATGGTCGCCGGATTCGGGTCCAGGTAGTACCGGGTACGGCCCTTCGACGCGCTCTCCAGCCGAATTCCCAGCGAATCGCCGACGCCCAGTTTCTCCTGCAGCCCGCGCTCGAATACCGCGGTCAATTCGGCGACCCGCCGTTCGGCGGTCGCGTCGATTTCGGTGGTGGTCATGGTTTTCCTCCCTGCGGACGATTCCTCCGCCATTCGATCAGCGCCCGGTGAATTCCGTCTTGCCACACGACATTCCATTTCGAGCTCCGATCGGCTGATCGGGATCACGCGCGGCCGATGCGCCGTCGCCCGGCCGCGCGTACCGTCGGGCAGATGGCCGACACCACCGCTGCCGCCCGCGTCGAGTCCATCGAGGCCGACTTCTTCGCCGACCCGCACGCGTACTACCGGCGCTGGCGCGCCGACGGCCCGGTCCATCGGGTCCGCTTCCCCGACGACGTCGTGCGCTGGGTGGTGATCGGCTACGCCGAGGCCCGGGTGGCCCTGGCCGATCCGCGGTTGCGCAAGGACATCGCCCGGATCGACACGATCGTGCACGCCAAGCGCGGATCGACCCCGAGTGATCCGAATGTGGTCGCGCTGCTGAGCCACATGCTGAGCACCGATCCGCCCGCGCACACCCGGCTGCGCAAACTGGTCAACAAGGCGTTCACCGCCAAGCGGGTCGCCGCGCTACGGCCGCGGATCGAGCAGATCACCGCCTCGCTGCTGGACGCGATGGCCGAGCGCGACCAGGTCGATCTGATGGACGAGTTCGCCAATCCGCTGCCGGTCACGGTGATCTGCGAGCTGCTCGGTGTCCCCTACGCCGACCGCGACGACTTCCAGACCTGGACCAGGGCGCTGGTCACCGTCGCAGGCGAAGGCGAGGACGACGAACGCCCGGCGGCCTCGGCGGCGATGGTCGCCTACCTGGCGAACCTGGTGCGCGCCAAGCAGACCGACCCTGCCGACGACCTGCTCTCGCAGCTGGTCCTGGCCGACGACGACGGCGACCGCCTCACCGATCGCGAACTGGTGTCGATGGCGTTCCTGCTGCTGGTCGCCGGACACGAGACCACCGTCAACCTCATCGGCAACGGCGTCAACGCACTGCTGCGCCGCCCCGAGCAGTGGCGGGCCCTGTGCGCCGACCCGGCGGGGGTGCCCGCCGCGATCGAGGAGTTCCTGCGCTTCGACGGCCCGGTCGACATGGCCACCGTCCGCTACACCGCCGAACCGATCACCTTGGGCAGCACCGAGATTCCGGCCGGTGAACTCGTCTACGTGGCACTGGCCGCCGCCAACCGCGACCCCGCCCGCTTCGCCGACGCCGACACCCTCGCCGTCGACGGCCAACCCACCGGCCACCTGGCCTTCGGCCACGGCATCCACTTCTGCGTCGGCGCGCCCCTGGCCCGCCTCGAAGCCGAGATCGCCTACACCGCCCTGCTGCGCCGTTTCCCCGACCTGCGCTTGGCCGATGCCGCGAACACCGGCCACTGGCAGACCAGCACCCTCATCCGCGGCCTCCTCGAACTCCCCGTCCGCGTGCGCTGAACCACCGCCCGGTCAGAACAGGCTGGTCTGGGCCGGTGCGGTCACGGCGGTGATGGTGGGGTCGAGTTCGATGCGGCGGCCGATGAGCCGGGAGTCGTTGACCAGGACCAGCTCACCGTCGCCCGCGTCGTCGGCGCAGGCGATGGTGTGGCCGTGGGCGGTGACGGCGTCGAGGACGTATTCGCCCGAGTCCTCGGTGAACTCGACGGCGTCCGCGTAGCGGCCGCGCGCGAGGATCGTGGCGTAGAAGTCCCGGCCGCCGGACCACGCGGTGTCGGTACGGGTGATGTCGTCGGGCAGGGTGCTCGCCGCGTGCGCGGCCGCGTCGGCGACGGCGGCTTCCAGCGCCGACCACGGGCGCAGCGGTTTGGTGAGGATGCGGGTCTTGGTGACGCCGGCGACCGCCTGTCGCAGCCCCGCCCGCTCCGAGACGACCCGCTCCAGCTCGCGCACGTGCAGCCCGTCCGGGGAGTCGGTGATGAAGCGGGCCATCAGCGCGCCCTGCTCGAACAGCCGCCGCTGGCGCCGCACCGCCGACGCGGTCCCGACCTTGGTCATCCCGTCACCGAAGTAGGCGATGTAGAGGTGATGGGGCTGCGCGACGTATCCGCGCACCTGCTCGGGCAGCGCCGTGAGCGGCCCCCGATGACTGTGCACCACCGACCAGCCCTCGGTGATCCGGCACTGCGCACACTGCTTGCCGCTCTCCACCCGAGCCCGGCTCGGGCACGCCTGCCGCCCCCGGCGCCCGGCGCCGAACCCGTGATATCCGAGACAGAACCGACCGCCGCCGGTGAGCCGGAAGGCCAACCGGGTCCCGATCCCCGGCAGTAGCTCGGTGCTGCCGTCCTCGCGGATCAGCTCGTAGAACCACCGGCCCTGCTCGTCCCAGTGCGTCCCGCAGTACAGGGCGGTAGAGGTCGCGGTCATCGGTCGAATCTACTGAACGCGCACAGCGTTCCGCCGACCGGACGACCAACGCGCGCCAATTCGGGATCGGCCGAGGACGGGAACTCAGAGGTCGAGGACCAGCACGTCGGAGGCGGCACGGGAGACGCACAGCATCATCGTCTTGCCGCTCTCGCGTTCTTCGGCCGTGAGCAGGGAGTCGCGGTGCTCCACCGCGCCGTCGAGGACGGGGGTCTCGCAGCTGCCGCAGGTTCCTTCGCGGCAGGAGGTGATGACCGCGACGCCCGCCGATTCCAGAACGTCGACGATGGAGCGGTCGGCGGCGACCCGCAGCGTCCGCCCGGATTGCGCCAGCTGGATCTCGAAGGCCCGGTCGGCACCGGTCGACTCGAGCTGCCGGGGGACGAAGCGTTCCGTCCGTACCGTGACGCTCTGCCGCTGTCCCTCCGCCTCGACCGCCGCGAGCAGCGGCTCCGGACCGCAGCAGTACACGGTCGCGCCGGGCCGCTCGGCCACGATGTCGGCTACCGGCAGCAGGCCGGACTCGTCCTGGGGCAGCAGCCGCACCGCCGGATACCGCGCGGTGAGCGCCTCGGCGAAGGCCATGTGGGTGCGCGAGCGCGCGCCGTAGTGCAGCGTCCAGCGCGCACCTGCGCGCTCGGCGGCGGCGATCATCGGCAGGATCGGGGTGATCCCGATGCCACCGGCGACGAAGGTGTACTCGGTGGACTCGGCCAGCTCGAAGTTGTTGCGGGGCACCGAGACCGACAGGGTCGTGCCGGGCAGCGCCGTCCGGAACAGATGCGCCGAACCGCCGCGGCCGTTCGGTTCGTGCAGGATCGCGATCCGCCACCGGTCCCGCTCGGCCGGGTCGCCGCACAGCGAGTACTGGCGGACACCGGCCGCCCCCGCCGCCACGTCGATGTGCGCGCCCGGCGCCCACGCGGGCAGTTCCCCGCCGTCGACCGCGGCCAGCACCAGGGCGAATACCGCGTCGGCTTCGTCGGTGCGCTCGATCACCCGCACGCTCACGTCGGTCATGGCCATCCCCTCGCCCGCATGGTTGTCGAGTCTCACCGTGCGCGAGATCCGGCACGGTCGCCCGAGCGGCGCGGCGAGTCGATTGGACCGATCGACATTCACTATCGCCCCGCCGCCGCACCGGTGGGCCGCCCGACACTGACGGCATGACTCCAGTGGCGGAACTGGTCGCCAAGACCAGGCAGTTCGTGCAAGACCACGTCATCCCGGTGGAACGCGAGGTCGTCGTCGGTGGCCGGGTCACCGACGACGCCCTGCGCCTCGACCTGCAGAAGAAGGCCAAGGAGGCCGGTGTCTTCGGCCCGCTCTCCGATCCCGCCTACGGCGGCCTCGGCCTGGACACCAGGGCCCAGGCCGAGGTGCTCGAGGCGGCGGGCGCCAGCCTGCTCGGCCCGCTCGCGGTCAACGCCTGGGCGCCCGACGACGGCAACATCCACCTGCTCGCCGAGGTCGCGAACCCCGAACAGCGCGAACGGTATCTGGCCCCGCTGGCCTCCGGCGAGGTCCGCTCCGCGATCGCCATGACCGAACCCGCGCCCGGCGCCGGCTCGGACCCACGCATGCTGGCCACCGTCGCCGAGGAGACCGATTCCGGCTGGGTCATCAACGGCCGCAAGCACTTCACCACCGGCGCGCAGGGCGCGGCGTTCACCATCTGTGTCGCTTCCACCACCGACGGCCCGACCATGTTCCTGGTCGACCAGGACAACCCCGGCCTGAAGGTCGGCCGCCGGATGCCGACGCTGGACCACACCAGCGCGCCCGGCGGGCACTGCGAGATCGAGTTCGCCGACTGTGAGGTCCCCGAGTCCGCGATCCTGGGCGCGGTGGGCCGCGGCCTGGACCTGGCCGCGGTCCGGCTGGCGCCCTCGCGGCTGGTGTTCTGCATGAACTGGCTCGGCCTGGCCGTGCGCGCCCAGCAGCTCACCGCCGAGCACATCAGCGGCCGGTACTCGTTCGGGGTGCCGATCGCCGACCACGGTCTGGCCCAGGGCCTCATCGCCGACAACGAGATCGACATCGCCGCCTCGCGCAGCCTGATCCGGTCCACCGCCGCCACTATCGACGAGCACGGCGCCGCCTCCGCGCAGGCCCGGCACGAGGCCTCGATCACCAAGACCTTCGTCTCCGAGGCGGTCTGGCGGGTGCTCGACCGCGCGGTGCAGCTGCACGGCGGTCTCGGTGTCTGCGAGGACCACCTGGTGGCCCGATTCCTGGTGGAAGCCAGGGCCTTCCGCATCTACGAGGGTCCGTCGGAGGTGCTGCGCTGGTCGATCGCGCGGCGCGTCCTGCGCGGACCGCGCTGAGAGGACATCCCCATGACCACCCGCAGCATCGCCGGATTCGGCGCCGCCTACCCCGCCCTCGACTTCGACGCCGTCGACTACGACTACCTGCGCGACGCCTCGCAGGCCCTGGTGCCGTTCGGCGCGCACGTCGGCACCAGGATCACCGAGATCTCCCCCGCCCGTTCGGTCGTCGAGATCCCGGCCGAACCGGTGATGTGCAACCACATGGGCACCGTGCACGCAGGCGCGCTGTTCACCGCCGCCGACATCGCGGGCGCCGCGGCCTTCGTCGGCGCGGCGGCGCACCGGCTGTTCACCGTCGACCGGCTGGTCCTGCGCGGCGGCACCGCCGCCTACCGCAAGCCCGCCCGTGGCCGCATCCGCGCCGTCGCCACCGTCGACGCCGACGGCCTGGCCGCCGTCCTGGCCGCGACCGAGTCCACCCGGTTCGAGCTGTCCGGCCGCGCCGAGCTGCTCGACGACAACGACGTGCTCACCGCCGAATTCACCTTCGACTACGTGTGCGATGTGCGCATCGCCGGAACGGACGCGTCATGACGACGACCACGCCCGACGCCACCACGATCGAGACCGCCGACGGTGTCCGCTTCACCGTGCGCTGGCTGGCCGCCGACGACCCCACCGCCCCGGTGGTGCTGATCCTGCCCGCCATGGCGATGAAGGCGCGCAACTACCAGTCGCTGGCCAAGGCACTGCACGCCACCGGCCTCTCGGTGGCGACCTGCGATCTGCGCGCGCACGGCGAGGCCGAGCCCGCGCTCGGTGAGCACACCGACTTCGGCTACCGCGAGATGCTCGAAATCGACCTGCCCGCCATCGTTTCCGCGGTCAACGGACGGTTCCCGCAGGCGCCGCTGCACCTGTTCGGGCACAGCCTGGGCGGTCAGCTCGCGCTGCTGTTCGCCGCCGCCGAACCCGAGCGCGTCGCCGGGGTCACCGTGATCGGCACCGGCACCGTGTTCTGGTGGGCGTTCGGCCCGCGCCGCTGGTTCGAGGCGCTGAGCCAGATCCAGTGGATCGGCCTGGTCTCGCGGGTCAAGGGGCACTGGCCCGGTGGCGTGCTGATCCCGGCGCCGATGCCGGGCGGGGTGATGGTCGACTGGTCGATCCACTCGCTCACCAGCTACTACCGCCCCAGCGGCAGCAAGCGCCGCTACAACACGCTGCTGGCGAACATGACCCTGCCGGTGCTGGCGATCTCGCTGTCGCAGGACGTGCTCGGCCCCAAGTCCAATGTCGACTTCCTGGTCTCGCGGATGCCGTCGGCCGCGGTCACCCAGTGGCACCTCGACGAGAACTCCACGGTCGCGCACCTGGACCACTTCACCTGGCTCAAGGACGCGCCCGCGATCGCGGCAGGCGTGTCGCAGTGGATCACCGCCGGCACCGCGCCGGCCTGAAGGAGAGACGTGGCACGACTGCAGATCGATGCGGTGTCGAAGAAGTTCGACACCGACTACGCGGTGCGCGAGGTGAGCCTCGACATCGCCGACGGTGAATTCATGGTCCTGCTCGGCCCCAGCGGCTGCGGCAAGTCCACCCTGCTGCGGATGATCGCCGGGCTGGAGGAGCCGAGCGAGGGCCGGATCCTGGTCGGCGGCAACGATGTCACCGACGCGGCGCCGCAGCGTCGCGACCTGGCGATGGTGTTCCAGAGCTACGCGCTCTACCCGCACCTGTCGGTGGCGAGGAACATCGGCTTCCCGCTGCGGGCCCGGCGCACGCCGCGCGCCGAGATCGCCCAGCGGGTCGCCGAGGTGTCTGCCACCCTGGAGCTGTCCGCGCTGCTCGACCGCAAGCCGGTCGCGCTCTCCGGCGGGCAACGCCAGCGCGTGGCGCTGGCCCGCGCCATGGTGCGCGACCCCGGCGCGTTCCTGATGGACGAGCCGCTGTCGAACCTGGACGCCAAGCTGCGCAGCGCGACCCGCGCCGAACTCATCGCCCTGCACCAGCGACTGGGCGCGACGTTCCTCTACGTCACCCACGACCAGGTCGAGGCGATGACGATGGCCTCGCGCATCGCGCTGCTCAACGAGGGCCGGGTCGAACAGTGCGGCACCCCCGCCGAGCTCTACGACCAGCCCCGCTCCACCTTCGTCGCCGGGTTCCTCGGATCACCGCCGATGAACCTGTTCCCCGCGGTCGTCCAGTCGCGCGGCGGTGCCCTGCGGGTGACGGCCGACGGTGTCGACGCCGCGCTCGACATCACCGACGAACTCGACACCGCCACCGCCGTGATCGCCGGCATCCGCCCCGAGCGCCTGCGCATCGACGCCACGGCGGGCGCCGTGCGCGGCCGGGTGCGCATGGTCGAGAACCTCGGCAGCGAGGAGCTGGTGCACCTCGACGCGGGCACGACCAGCCTGTGCGTGCGCGCGCCGCGCCCGGCCGGGGTGCACGTCGGCGAGGACATCGCCGTGCGGGTCGACCCCGCCGACATCCACCTGTTCGATCCCGACACCGGCCTGCGCCTGACCTGGCGAGCGCCGCAACCGGAGTCGACCCCCAGCCTGGACGCGGCTGCCGTGCCCGTCCCCTGAGTCACCGCACGAACCGTTGATGAGGAGAACCACCATGAAACGCACCCTGCCCATCCTGGGCGTGGTGTTCACCACCGCCGTCGCCCTGAGCGGCTGCGGTCTGGGCGGCACCGTGTCCTCGGACACCACGACGACCGCGCAGATTCCGGAGCTGACGCCCGACCAGCAGGTCTCGATCGTGTTCGAGTCCTACAACTACGGGCTCGCCGGCGCCTGGACCGACACGTTCAACGCGCTGATCGCCGACTTCGGCAAGAAGTACCCCAACATCAAGGTCACCGCGCAGAAGCCGCAGGGCAACAGCCCGAACCCGGCCACCGACACCATCTCCAGCATCCAGAACCAGATGGTCGCGGGCACCCCGCCCGACGTGGCCCAGCTCGGCTTCTCCGACCTGGACTTCACCGTGCACCAGCTGCAGGCCAAGCCGCTCGACACCCTGGTCGGCAAGCAGGAGGTGGCCCGCAACTTCGACGGCAAGCACGCCTACGCCCCGCGCGCCCGCGTCCTCGACGACTGGGACGGCCACACCTACGGCGTGCCCTTCGTCTTCTCCACCCCCGTGCTGTACCTGAACGCGTCGCTGTTCACCGAGGCCGGGCTGGATCCGGCCAAGCCGCCCGCCACCTGGGCCGACGTCGCGACCGCGTCGAAGCAGATCGTCGACCGCACCGGCAAGGGCGGCGTGTACATCGACTGCCTCACCAAGACCGCCAAGGACTGGTGCTTCCAGTCGCTGGTGCGGTCCAACGGCGGCCGGGTCATCTCCGAGGATCGCCGCACCCTCACCTACGCGGCCGCCCCGGTCGTCGAGGTGACCAAGATGGCGCAGGACCTGGTGACCACGGGCAGCATGCCCAAGCTGAACCAGAAGCAGGGCTACGAGGCCTTCGCGCGCGGCGAGATCGGCATGATCCTCGAGACCAGCGCCATCCAGGGCACCTTCGTCACCGGCGCCAAGGACAAGTGGGACCTGCAGTCGGCGCCGATGCCGTCCTTCGCGGGCAAGCCCACCGTGCCCACGAATTCCGGTGCGGGCCTGCACATCCTGTCCAACGATCCGGCCAAGCAGCGCGCCTCCTGGGAGCTGATCAAGTTCCTCACCAGCGAGGAGTCCTACATCAAGATCTCGCAGAACATCGGCTACCTGCCGCTGCGCACCGGACTGCTCGACCAGCCCGACGGCCTGAAGGACTGGGCCGCCAAGAACCCGCTGCTGAAGCCGAACGTCGCCCAGCTGGGTGCCATGGAGCCCTGGGTCTCCATGCCCGGCAACAACTACCTGCAGATGCGCGACGGCATGATGGACGCCGTCGAGGCCGTCGTGTTCCAGGGCAAGGACCCCCAGTCCACGCTGACCGCTGCGCAGGCAGAGGGCACCAAACTCCTGCCGGTCGCATGAGCGATCTGACCATCGTCCAGCTCACCGATACCCACCTGCGCCCGGCCGGTGAGCTCGTCCACGGTGTCGTCGACACCGACGCGAACCTCTCCCGGGTGCTCACCCACCTGCGCGAGGCCGGGCAGCACGTCGACGCCCTGGTGCTCTCGGGTGACCTGTCCGACAACGGGTCACCCGAGGCGTACCGGCGGCTGCGGGCGGCCGTCGAACCGGTCGCGGCCGAGATCGGCGCCGAGATCGTGTACGTCATGGGCAATCACGACGAACGCGCCGCCTTCGGCGAGGAGCTGCTGGATCTGGCTCCCGGCTCGGTGGACACCTCGCTGCCGCACGATCGCACCGTCGAGGTCGCCGGCCTGCGCATCATCGCGCTGGACAGCACCACGCCGATGCGGCACGAGGGCAGGCTCGAACTCGAGCAGCTGGCCTGGCTGAGTGTGCAGCTGCGCACGCCCGCCCCGCGGGGCACCGTGCTGGTGCTGCACCATCCGCCGCTGCCCTCCCCCGTCGCCACCGCCGACTTCCTCAAGCTCGAGGACGCCGACCGGCTGGCGGAGGTGCTCGAGGGGTCCGATGTCCGGATGATCCTGTGCGGGCACAACCATCTGACGGCCGCCGCGTCGGTCGCGGGCATCCCGGTGTGGATCGGGCCCGCGCTGTCGTACCGGATCGATCCGATGCCCCCGGCGGGCAGGCACCGCGGGTTCACCGGATTCGGCTACAGCCGGATCGATGTGGTCGGCTCGACGGTGCTGGCCACCGCGATCGAGGCGACCCCGGCCACCGCGGTCTACGACCGGCCGGAGGCCGAGGTGCTCGAGCAGCTCGCGGCGATCGCCGCGCGGACGCGGTGACATGTTCGTCATCGACGACAGGCAGGACCCGGCGCAGGCGGCGATCATCGCCCCTGCGGCGGGTCCGCGCCGGTTCACCCGGCGCAAGGCGCTGCGCCTGATCGCGCCCTACCTCTATCTGGCGCCCGCGGTGGTGCTGCTGGTGGTGTTCACCTACCAGCCGCTGGTGCAGGCGGTGCAGCTGTCCACGGTGTCGTGGAACCTGCTGCCGACCGCCCCGATGAAGGCGGTCGGCACCGCCAATTACTCCCGGCTGCTGGATCTTCCGGCGTTCTGGGGCTCGCTGGGCCGGACCGCGACGCTGATCCTTGGCCTGCTGCCGTTCACGGTGGTGCTGCCGGTGCTGATCGCGCTGGCCAGCCGGAAGGTGCAGGGCCGGGCCCGCACCGTCTATCAGGCGCTGGTCTTCGCGCCGTTCCTCGTCGCGCCGGTCGCGGCGGCGGCGGTGTGGCGCTGGCTGCTGCATCCCGGGTCCGGATTCGTCGACCAGCTGGTCGATTCCGGCCGCAACTGGGTCTACGACGCGTCCACAGCGCAGGCGGTGATCGTGCTGATCACCGGCTGGCAGCTGCTCGGTTTCGCGGTGCTGGTGGTGTGGGCCGGTCTGGCGGGCATCAGTGGCGACTACAGCGAGGCCGCGCAGGTCGACGGCGCGACGCCGGGACAGATCCGGCGCTGGATCACCCTGCCACTGCTGTCGCCGACGCTGCTGTTCCTGGTGCTCACGACCGTGCTGCTCAGCCCGACGCTGTCGTTCCCGCTCATCGACTCGATGACCCAGGGCGGGCCGTCGCAGGCCACGACCAACATCTACTACCTGCTCTGGGACTACGCGTTCCACAGCTTCGACGCCGGCCTGAGCGCGGCGGCGGGTGTGCTGTTGTTCGTCGGGTTCGGCGCACTGGCGGCCGTGCTGGTCTGGATCTCGGAAAAGGTTGCCGTTCATGATGATTGATCGTCTCCGTCAGGCGGGCAGCCACCTGCTGCTCGCCGGGACGGCGCTGGTGTGCGTGTTCCCCATCTACTGGTTGTTCGCCACCGCGCTGCGCAGGCCGCAGGACGTCACCTCGCTGTCGCCGCTGCCGTGGCCGCTGTCGATCGACAACTACCTCGACGCGGCGCACAAGGTCGATGTCACCGGACTGATCGTCAACACGTTCGTGGTGGCGATCCTGTCCGCGGCGGGCCAGCTGCTGATCGCGCTGCTGGCGTCGTACGCGTTCGCGATGTACACCTTCCCGCTGCAGCGGCTGATGTATCTGGCGTTCGTCGGCGTCTGGCTGGTGCCGTTCCAGGTCACCATGCTGCCCAACTACATCCTGCTCAACCGGTTGGGGCTGATCAACACGTTGATCGGCTGCGTGCTACCGACGCTGTGCTCGGCGCTGGCGGTCCTGCTGCTGCGTCAGCACATGAACGCGTTCCCGAAGGAGCTCGTCGCCGCCGCCAAGATCGACGGCCGGTCCTCCTGGGCGATCCTGTGGACGGTGGTGGTGCCGAACCTGCGTCCGGCCCTCGCCGCGCTGGGCATCCTGCTGTTCATCAACGCCTGGAACGAGTACTTCTGGCCCGCGGTCGTGCTGCGTCAGTCCAACGATGTGCTCCAGCTCGGTCTGCGCAGTTTCATGGGCACCGAGGGCGACCAGTGGGGGCCGATGATGGCGCTGGCGAGCCTGGCGTGCCTGCCGGTTCTGCTGCTGTACCTGGTGTTGCAGCGCCACATCGTCAACGCCTTCGTCCGGTCGGGTCTCAAGTGAGGCGGCGGAAGGGCGCGATCAGCTGGTCGAGGTAGCCGACCGGATAGTCGGGATGCGCTGCCATGCCGAGCTGTTCGGAGCTGAACCGGCGCTGCGGATCGTAGCTGTAGGTGCGCAGCAGGTGGTCCCAGAGCAGGGTGAACAGGCCGAAGTTGACGTCGCCGACCCCGGCCCATTTGAGGTGATGGAAGCGGTGTCCCTCGTTGAGGGCGAGCACGTATTTCAGCGGACCGACGCGGTAGTCGGCGTTGGAGTGCTGGAGCAGTAGCTGGACGGCCACGGCCAGGGCCAGCGCGGCGGCGACGTCGACCGGCAGGCCGAGCAGGATCAGCGGGGCCACACCGGCGGCCATCTCGGCGGTCTGGTGCAGCGGGTGCTTCATCAGGCCGTTGAGTCCGTAGAACCGGGTGACGCTGTGGTGCACGGCGTGGAAGCGCCACAGCACCCCGATCTTGTGACTGGCCAGGTGCACCAGGGTGATGCCCGCGTCCGCGATCAGGACGGCGAGGACCACCTGGAGCACGAACGGCCAACCACCCGGCCACACGCCCGGCGCGGGCACGATCGCGGCGAGCAGCGGGATCACCGCGACGCTCACCAGGATCAGCGTCTCGTTCACCACCGCGTGCACCCGGTCGCGGACGCTGTCGGCCTTGGTCCCGTTCCACTCCGGTTCGTATGGGATCACCCGTTCGACCGCGAACGAGGTCGCGATCGCCACTGCGAGCACGAGCAGCAACCAGGGTTTCGGGGCATGGGCGGCGGCGAGCGCGATGCCGATCCCGTTGACCCCCAACAGCATCAGCGGGACGTACCCGTAGCGGGCGAGGCGGCGTACAGCGAGGTTCATGCCCCTCAGCCTGGGCGCCGGTCCCCGGTCGGCGCTTGAACGATTCGGCTGCCGCCGGTGTCCCGGACCAGCGCGCCGGTCAGGGCCGACGGCGGCAGGCCGAAGATCTCCCGGCAGGTGCGGGTGAGGTGCGCGCTGTCGGCGAAACCGGTCGCGTGCGCGATCGTGGTCAGATCCCGCCCGGCCCGCGCGAGCTCGGCGGCGTTCATCAGCCGCAGCCACAGGATGTAGCGGCGCAGCGGCAGCCCGACCTGGGCGGTGAACAGGTGGGTGAGCCGGCTCGCCGACAGGCCGACGACGGCGGCGACCTCCCCGGTGCGCACCGGTCCGCGCGCCACCATCGCGGGCAGCGCGGCCACCGCGGCCACGACCGCCGGATGCCGCGGGCGGGCGGCGCCACCGCTCGCCGCAGCGAAGGTGGTCAGCAGGTCGTCGACGAAGGCCGCCGTCGAGGCGATCCGCCGGGCGGGGTCGCGCAGGGCGGGGCCGCCGCACCAGCCCGAGGTCGCGACCCGCAGCACCGCCCCGCGACCGGCCGGGGAATCGGGGTCGAGGAACACGACGATCCCGGTCGCACCGCCGGTGTCGATGCGGTGCTCGGTGTCGGGCGGGATCACGATCTCGGCCCCGGTGTGGGCCCGGCCGTCGCCGTCGACCACGGTCACCAGCCCGTCGGCCACGACGATCTGCACGGCGTGATGGGCGTGGCTCCGGGTCCCGCCGATCGTGCCGGTGAAGGCGAGTACGCCGGGACGGAGCACGGCCCCGGAACCGTGCCAGGCCACCTCGCTCGCGCCGCCGGGCACCCGTGGTGTCACTGCCGGTAGGTCGCCAGGAAGCGGCCGATGCGCTCGATGATGGCCTCGAGCTCGTCGGCGTGCGGCAGGGTGACGATGCGGAAGTGGTCGGGGCGCGGCCAGTTGAAACCGGTGCCCTGGACGATGTGCAGCTTCTCCTGCAGCAGCAGATCGAGGACGAACTTCTCGTCGTCGTGGATGCGGTACATGTCCAGGTCGATGCGCGGGAACGCGTAGAGCGCGCCCTTCGGCTTCACGCACGAGACACCGGGGATGGCGTTGAGGGCTTCCCAGGCGCGGTCGCGCTGCTCGCGCAGGCGGCCGCCGGGCAGGGTGAGGTCGTAGATGCTCTGATGCCCGCCGAGCGCGGCCTGGATCGCCTGCTGCGCCGGCACATTCGCGCACAGCCGCAGTCCGGCGAGCATGGTCAGGCCCTCGAGATAGCTCGCGGCGTGCTGGGTGGGCCCGGAGACCACCAGCCAGCCCGAACGCAGGCCGGCGGCGCGGTAGTTCTTCGACAGGCCCGAGAAGGTCAGGCACAGCAGGTCGGGGGCGAGCGAGGCGACGGCGGTGTGCTCGAGATCGTCGTAGTAGATCTTGTCGTAGATCTCGTCGGCGAACACGACCAGGTTGTGCCTGCGGGCGATCTCGAGGATCTCGCGCAGTACCTCCGGCGGATACACCGCGCCGGTGGGGTTGTTCGGGTTGATCAGCACGATGGCGCGGGTGCGGTCGGTGATCTTGGCGGTGATGTCGGCCAGGTCGGGGTACCAGTCGGCGCCCTCGTCGCACAGGTAGTGCACCGGGGTGCCGCCGTTGAGGGCGGTCGCGGCGGTCCACAGCGGGAAGTCCGGGGCGGGGACCAGGACCTCGTCGCCGTTCTCGAGCAGCGCGGTCATCGCCATCATGATCAGCTCGGAGACACCGTTGCCGAGGAAGACCTCCTCGACGCTCACGTCGTCGACGCCCAGGGTCTGGTAGTACTGCACCACCGCGCGCCGGGCCGAGAGCAGGCCCTTCGACGAGCTGTAGCCGGTGGAGGTGGGCAGCGTCCGGACCATGTCCTGCAACAGGTCCGGGGGCGCGTCGAAGCCGAAGAGCAGCGGGTTGCCGGTGTTGAGCTTGACGACGTGATGCCCCTCGGCCTCGAGCCGAGCCGCCTCCTCGGCGACCGGGCCGCGGATCTCGTACGACACTCCCGACAGCTTGCTGGACTGTTTGACCTGCATGAACATCCCTCCGAGGCGTGGTTGCCGCACACACTACTTGGTATTTCCAAGATTTCACTTGGTTTTTCCAAGCCCATGGTTAAGGTAGTACATGTGCCACGCCGAAGCTACGCCCACTACTGTTCGGTCAGCCGCGCCCTGGATCTCGTCGGCGACCGCTGGACCCTGCTCGTGGTCCGCGAACTGACCGCGGGCCCGCGCCGCTACAGCGATCTGCTCGCCGATCTCCCCGGGATCAGCACCGACATGCTGGCCACCCGGCTCAAGGACCTGGAGCGCGACGGCATCCTCGTCCATCATCGCAACGGGATGCGGTCCAGCTACGAGCTGACCGACTCGGGCCGCGCCCTGCGCCCGGTCCTCGACGCACTGTCCGCCTGGGGCGCTCCCCTGCTCGGCGATCGCGCCCCGACCGATGCCGTGCGCGCGCACTGGCTGGCGCTGCCGCTGGGCCACGCCGTCGCCGAGCTGGTCCCCGCGGGCACGGTCACCGTGCACATCGGCGAGACCGTGCTGCACTACGTGATCACCGCCGACGGCGTCACCCACCACGACGGTCCCGCGTCGGCCCCGGACCGCGAACTGCGGCTGGAGCTGGCCGAGGCCACCGAGATCGCCACCGGCGCCCGCTCGCTGACCGGCTGACGACGGTTCCGGTCAGTCGCCGGCGACCGAGAGTTCGGCGCAGGTCGCCGCATCCGGTGCGGTCTCGGCCAGGAAGACGGTCTGCGCGGTCATCCGGAAGCCGGACATCCGCTCCCGGAAGACCTCGATGGACTCCTCCGGGTGCACCGAGTCGATCACCGCGTGCGGCCCGAAGGCGTTGAACTGGTGGCTCACTCCGCGCGGGATCTGCATGTCCACAAACGAGCACGGCGGCACGACGAGGTTGTAGCGGGTCCGGTGCTGCCCCGGCGGCAGGTCGGGCAGGTCGTCGGTGAACTGGTCGGGCCGGAACGGGGTCACGCCCTCGACGTGGGTGACCTCGAACGGGGACAGGCTGCTGACCCGGATGTGGGTGCCGGGTCCGGTCATCATCCGCACGAAGCGCA
This sequence comes from Nocardia sp. NPDC003269, assembly GCF_042888005.1. NCBI lineage: Bacteria > Bacillati > Actinomycetota > Actinomycetes > Mycobacteriales > Nocardiaceae > Nocardia > Nocardia sp. NPDC003269. Next base: position 1,613,924 of record NZ_JBIAPA010000002.1, on the reverse strand, counting down.
GGCCGGTGTGCAGGTGCATCCGCGAGCAGATCCCCCGCTCGGTGACGTCGTAGAAGTCCATCAGGTACCGGTCGGCGAAGAAGCCGTCGAAGGGCTTCTCGATCATGTAGACGTCGCCCTCCTCGAAGGTCTGCGCGCGGACGATGCCGTCGGCGTCCGGCGTGGTCGCGGCGTGGACGGTCTTGGCCGTGCGGACGATCTCGGCGAAGGTCCGCACCACCACCAGCGCGACCTCGGCGGGCAGACTCGCCACCGGGGTCACCGTGTTGCGACCCGCGTCGGCGAAGTTCGCCACGTCGTGGATCTCGTTCTCGTCGTCCGCGGCGTGCTTGATCCTCGGTGCGGCCATACGGTGGTGACTCCTCGCGCTCAGGTGACCTCGAAGGCACGCAACCACAGTTCCAGCGACAGCACCAACCACAATTTGCCGCCCTGCCGGGGCAGCAGCGCGCCGTCGCCACGCAACCAGGCGCGGATGGTGTCCTCGCGGAAGAGCCCGCGCGCCCGGGCGGACCGGCCGAGCAGCAGCTCGTGCCCGAGATCGCGCAGCGGACCGGCCAGCCACTGCTGCACCGGTACCCGCATGCCGCTCTTGGGCCGGTCGACGATGGTGGCGGGCAGCAGGTCCCGGACGGCTTCCTTGAGAATCCATTTCTCGGTGGCGCCGGCGAGTTTGAGCCGCGGCGGCACCCGGAAGGCATGGTCGATGACGGCGCGGTCGAACAGCGGCGCCCTGCCCTCGACTCCCGCCGCGGCGGTGAGCCGTTCGACCTTGGTGAGGATGTGGTGGGCGCCCTTGGTGCGCAGGTTCGTGTGCAGCAGCTGGTTGAGCAGGCTCGTCATCGGCCCCGGGGTGAGCAGGGGCGTGAGCAGGTCGGTGAGCGGCGGGGCGCCGTCGAGTGCGGCGAGCGCGTCACTGCTGAGCAGGACCGGCAGGTCACCGAGACATTTGCGGTAGCTGTCGAGGTAGGCGGCGGCGCGGGCCACCGGGTCCGGATCGTCGCGGGTGAGTTCGAAGATCAGCATCGGCAGGTTCTTGGGGCCGCCGAAGACCGGGTCACCGCCCTCGCCGTTGAGGACCACGCGCGCGCCGTCGGCCGCGGCGGCCTCGGCCAGCAGCAGATTGGGAACGGTCAGCGGATCGCCGACGGGACAGTCGAGCAGGGCCACGGTGTCGGCGAGGCGGGCCGCGACGGTCTCTCCCGGCACGGTCAGCACCCGGTGCTCGGTGTGACAGTGCGCGGCGACCAGGCCGGAGTAGGCGAGTTCGTTGGGCGTGGTCCCGGTGAAGGCGATGGAGTAGGTCCGGACCGGGTGGTCGTGGCGCTTGGCGGCCAGCGCGGTGACCAGGCTGCTGTCGATTCCGCCGGAGAGCAGCACGCCGACCGGCTCACCCGCGGGCAGCCGCCGTGCGGTCGCGTCGTCGAGCAGGGCGCGCAGGGTCAGCGCGTGCTCGGCGGCGGGCAGGTCGTCGACGGATTCGGCGGGCTCCCAGTAGGCTTCCTCGACCGAGGTGCCGTCGGGGCGTAACCGGAGGCAGCGGCCGGGCAGCGCCTCGTGCACGTCGCGGAAGAAGGTGTCGCGGCCGGGCAGGTAGGCGAAGGTGAGGAAGGAGCGCACGGCGGGCAGGTGCAGTCCGGTGCGCAACGCCGGCCAGTTCGCCACCGCGCGAACAGATCCCGAGGCGGCCCACGCGTCGCCGGCGCGGGCGTAGAACAGGGTGCGGGTGCCCACGTGGTCGCGGACCAGGACCAGCTCGGGGCCGTCGGTGATCGCCAGCGCGAACATGCCGTCCGCCCTGGCGATGCCCGCGGTGCCGAACGTTGCGTACAGGCGCAGCAGCAGGTCGCCGTCGGCGCAGTCCGGTGGCGGCGCGTCGGCGCCGAGCGCGGTGCGCAGCGCCCGCGCGTTGAACAGGGTGACCGCGCCGACAGCCTGGTACTCCCCCGCGGTGAAATACCCTGCCGCCGCGCCGGATCCGGCGAGCAGGCCGAGGGCGCTGCCGGCGCTCACCGCGACCGGGTCGCCGCCGACGGCGCGGACGGCACCGGCCGGATCGGCGGGGGTCAGGAAGGCGCACCAGCGCGACATCAGTACTCCCTCATCCGAAGTCGCCGCCGTCGTCGCCGGAGTCGTCGCTCCAGGTGCCGTAGTCGTCGGAACCGCCGCCGCCGGAATCGCTCGACGAGGACGCCGCCGCCTGCCTGCGCAGTTCCTCTTCCTCGGCCGGGGAGAGGAACTCGGGCGGCATCACCAGCGCCCCGAGCAGCGCGCCACCGGCGACCGCGGCGAGGATGGTGCCGACCCGGCCGCCGAAGGAGGAGCGGTTCACGGTGAGGACGCCGTCGCCCCACAGGGTGCGGCCGTAGCCGGATTCCCGGCCGTAGAGCACCCGGCCGTCGGCGTAGGTCCGCTTCACCAGGGTGCGCCCCAGCGGTTCGTCGCGGCCGGAGCCGCCGCGGTCGTCCCGCCACGAGACAAAACCCGCTCCGCGCGTGCGCCATTCGCGGTGGCCGTCGGAGTAGTGCCGGTGCACGGTGCCGTCGGCGAGGAGTTCATCGGTGTAGGTGACGTGCTGTCGCACCGACATGGTCCGGTCCTTTCATGCGGTGGGCCAGGTGAGGAAGCCGGTGGTGCGCAGGCGATTCCACTGCGTGGCGGTGTCGCGGATCCGCACCTCGCGGACCAGCCGGTGCACGGTGCGCAGCAGGGCGGCGGGTCGCACGGCCGCGAGCTCGACGCCGCGGCCGTGGCGCAGCCAGTCCTGTTCCCACGGATCGACGACGGCGTCGATGGTGCGGGGCGCGGGTGCCGACCGGTGGGTGGCGTGCAGGGTGCCCGCCTGCCGGGGACGCAATCCCAGGGGAACCACCCGGACGCCGTCCGGGATCGGTGTCAGCACGCGCACGCGATCGGGAAAGGTCAGTCCGTGCGGGGTCGCGTCGTGGAGCAGGAACACCGCCGACCGCTCGACCAGCGTCAGCATGCCCGCCACGCGCGGGTCCAGCGGCAGTTCGCCGGCGCCGACCACCGGGCAGGCGGATTCCATCGGAATGCCGTTGGCGCGCAGCATCTGGGCGATCTCGGTGGATTCGCACACCAGCAGCCGGGGCAGGCCGTAGTCGAACAGGTCCGGTTCGGTGGTGTGCCGACCGGCGGGCCGAGCCCGGGGCGGTTCGGGGACGAGCAGGCCGGGTACCGGACCGTGCGCGGCCAGCGCGGCGCGAAAGTCCGGGTAGCGCACGGGAGCCGGGACGGTGAAGGTGGGGCGGCGGAGCCCGCGCGGCAGCGGCAGCAGGACGCGGCAGACCTCGTAGTAGAGCTGGCGCTCGGTGAATCGCACGTCGCCGGGCGCACCGGCCCGTCGCACCGCGATCCGCACCGCCCGGCGCAGGACCGCCGAGGTCACCGGGTCGGCCACGTCAGGAACCCCACCGCCGCGGCGCGCCGCCGATCCGGATCCAGCGCCCGCTCGACCCGATCCACCGCGCTGCCCAGCGCCGCGAGGAGGGCGGCGGGTGGCACCGACGCCAGGGGCGTCTGCCAGCCGTCGGCCAGCCAGGCGCGTTCCGCCGCCGTCAGTCGCTCGCCGCCGATCCGGGCCAGGTCGTCGGCGGTGGGCCTGCCCTCGCGCAACCGTATGGCCTTCGCCTTGCCGAGCACCGCGCGCGGCGCGAGCCCGACCGGGACCACCCGGGCGCCGAGGGCGGCGCGCGCGGCGGCGACGTAGGTGATGCCGGGGACGCTGGCGTCGTGCAGGACCAGCACGGGGACACCCGGCGGCAGCTGATCGATCCGGCCGACCGGCGCCATACCCCAGAGTCCGGCGACATTGTTGGCCGAAAGACAGGTCAGCACAGTGCTGTCCGGGCACAGCACCGCGAACCGCGGGCGGGCGGGCAAGGGCGGCAGCGGGGTCCGGCCATCGACCGAACCCGCGGGCGGCGCGCCGTAGACCTGGACCCACCGGGCGACCACGAACTGCTCGAATCGGGCGTAGGTGACCGGCATCGGCACCAGGGTGGTCGCCAGATACCGGGGCCGCAGCGCGGTCAGCAGGACGTTCACCCCCACCAGTGCGGCCACGCCCGCGCCGAGCGCGAGGGCCCAGTAGACGAGCCCGGTGACGGCCAGCGCGAAGATCACGATGCCGAGCGCGATCGAGACTCCCATCCGAATGCCGAAGAACGTCTCCCCCGGGTCGCGGAGGCGTCCCCGCGCCGCGGCGTACCAGAGTTGCGGCAGCGTGTAGCGCAGATTCCGGCCGTCCCCGAGCCGGTCGATCAGCCTGCGCATCCGGAGGTCGTGCAGCCGGAACGGGCTCTCCTTCGGTTCGAGCGCGAACAGCCGCCCGCATTTCGCGCAGGTACGCTTTCCGCGTTCGCGGTGCAGCACGTTCTTGCCGCAGTGCGGGCAGATCATCGCGCGTCGACCTGTCCGCCGCCTGGCCGCGCGGCCCGCTCGATCCTCACAGGTACGGCATACCGGATCCACCGGAATTCCGCGACCGCACCACACGAACCGCCGGTGACGTCCGGGCCAATTCGGGCGATGCCGCCGAAGGCCTACGTTCCCCGGCCGGATCGGTCCGGCCGTGCTCGCAGGGTTTCAGGCGGGCTCGAGCACCGGCCCGGCCTCGGTGGCGGTGGCCGCCGGTGCGTGGCCGGGGAGCCCGGTGGCGACGAGGGCGCCGAGCCCGAGCACCGCGACCACCAGGACCCACACGGCGGCGGCCGAGACGTGCGCCGCGAGCACGCCCGCCGCCAGCGCGCCGACACTGCCGCAGATCCGCAGGGCGAGCGACTGGACCGACAGGACGGTGGCGCGTTCCCCGGCCGTCGCGGCGCGATGGGTCAGCGTGTCCAGCAATGGTTCCGGCGCCCCGAGCGCGAGGTAGACGCCCACATAGCCGACGGCGACCACCAGCAGCATCGGGGTGCCCAGCGCGGCGACGGCGACCGCGGTCAGCACCAGCGCGAGGACCACCGTGCGCCGGACGGACCCGAGCAGCCGCGTCAGCGTGGGCGAGGCCGCCGCTCCGGCCGCCATCGCGAAGCCGCCGAGCGCGGTGAAGACCGCGAAGGCGCCGACGGCCCGGCCGTCCCCGCCGAGGCTCGCCGCGATCTGCAACGGCGCGAGCAGTTCGACCGCCGCCAGCACGACACCGATGACCCCGCACAGCACGGTGATGCGGCGCAGCACACCGACGCGGGCGCAGGTGCCGATGCCGACCCGCACCGTGCGCGGGATATCGGCGAGCACGGCCCGGAGATCGGCGCGCGGACGGCGGACGGTCTCCCCGACCCAGGCCAGCTGGACCACGATCCGGACCACGATGACGCCCGCGGCCGCGAGATAGGGCAGCGAGAGCGCGAGCACCGGCCCAGCCGACGGCAGCGGGACCAACGCCGCCAGCGCGCCACCGGCCAGCGCACCGACGGCGAGGGCGATCGACCCGGCGGTGCGGCCGTGCGCGAACGCGGAGGTGAGATCCGCGTCCTCGTCCACGGTGTGCACGGCGTCGACGTACCAGGCCTGTAGCGGCCCGGAGTCCAGCGCCCGGCCCGCGGCCTCGAGCAGGATCCCGGCCCCGAGGACGAGCACACCGGTGCCGATCCCGAGCGAGATCGTCGACACCAGGAACAGCAGGGAGGCGGCGATCAGCACCGGGCGCCTGCCGACGACGTCGGCGAGGCCGCCGGTCGGCAGTTCGAGGGCGGCGGCGGTCAGACCGTAGGCCGCGAGCAGGGCGCCCATCGTCGCCATGTCGATCCCGCGCGCGGCCAGCAGCAGGATGAGCACCGGCGCGCAGAGCCCGGTCGGCAGCCAGCCGAGGACGTTCAGCACCACGTAGCGACGGGTGAGGGTCGGGATGGTCGCGGTCACGCGATGGCCTCCGGGCGGGAGTCGAGGACGGTGGTCGGGAGCGCGCCGGGGCGCTTGCTGAAGCGGTTGCGGTGCCAGCGCACGTCGGTGACGGGGACGGCGAGCCGCAGTTCGGACAGGCGCGGGAGCAGGACCCCGAGGAGGACCTGCGCCTGCTTGCGGGCCAGGGTGGCGCCGGGGCAGTAGTGCGGGCCGTGTCCGAAGGCCAGATGCTTGGTGTCGGCGCGGGCCGGATCGAGGCGATCGGGATGGTCGAAGCGGTCCGGGTCGCGATTGGCGGCGACCAGATCCACCACGACGGCGCTGCCCGCCGGGATGACGACGTCACCGATCGGCACGTCGTCCAGGGCGAACCTGGTCCAGGTGCCCTGGGTGGGGGTGAGGTAGCGGAACAGCTCCTCGACGGCCGCCGGCAGCGATTCCGGCCGCCGGGCCAGCGCGCACTGGAGCCGGGGCGCCATCAGGAGGGTGAAGACGGACATGCTGACGAAGCTGACCGTCGTCTCGTAGCCGGCGACGATCATCAGCGCGGCCGTGCCGACGGCTTCGGCGTCCGAGAGCTTGCCCGCGGCTCTGGACGCGGCGAGCTCACTGCTCAGATCATCGGTGGGCTGCTCGGCCTTGGTGGCCAGCAGCGCGGCCAGGTAGGTGTCCAGGGCGGCGGTGCCCGGCTCGCTGACCTCGGGATCGGGCATGGTCGACGCCTCGGCCCACCCGAGCACTCGGTCACGGTCGTCGTCCGGGACCCCGAGCAGGTCGCAGATCACGGAGAACACCAGCGGAAGCACGAACTCGGCGACCTGGTCGCCGCCGCCGCGCGCGAGCAGCGCGTCGAGCAGGCCGGTGGCCCGCCCCCGCATGCGCTCGACGGGGTCGTCGTAGCGGCGCGGCGTGAGCGTGGGCGCCACCGCGCGCCGGAGCCGGGTGTGCCGCGCCCCGTCGCACATCTGCATGCTCGTGCTGTGGCGCTGCGTCGCCGCGGGCTGCGCGGCGATATCCGCGTGCCGGTCCGCGCCGTTGGCCGGATCATTCGACATCCGCCGGTCCGCGAGCAGCTGGAGCGCGGCGTCGTATCCCGTGACGAGATATCGGTTGTCCGCCAGCGCGCGGACAGATTCGATATGTCTGACGCTCAAAGGAATTCCTGCCTTCACGGTCTGGGGGCGAAGCCGAGTGCCTCGCCCCCGGCGACGGCCGAACGGACGATCAGTACCGGTAGGCGTAGATGTGAGAGGACCGATCGGCATCGTCAGCGGGGAGCGCGAAGAGTGCCTCGAGCGCGTCCAGCTCGCGAGCGATTTCGGTGTCGAGGAGTTCGATGGTGGTGTGCATTTCTTTGTTCCCTTTCTTCGTTTCCGTCGCCGTGTGCGTCGGTACATAAAGTCTCGGGAATTACCGCGCCTCCGAATAGAAACCCTGGGGTGCGGAATTCATCACCCCGCTCCTGACCTCGGAATTGCGGAATGCGTTAACCCGGCGGCGACCGGCCACGATCGCGCCGGTGGCCGCGCTGGTACCGACGCCCTACGATCGGAATCCGGAACAGGAAGGCCACGAATCAGCATGTCCGCTCCGCAGTCGACTGGCCCCGGTGATCGGCCCGAAACGGCCGTCGTCGCGCCCGCTCCCCCATCTCCCCGTCGCCCCGGTCCGGCCCTGCTCGTCGCCGGTGCGGTCACACTGGTGGTCGTTCTCGTTCTCGGGGTGGCGATCGGCGTGGTCATCGGCCGGAACAGCGCCCCGGCGGCCGTTCCGGTGGCGGCACCGCCGGAAGCCGCGAGCTACTCGACGGACACCGTGCGCGATGCGTGCGCGCTGGTGGACACCGCGCCGTTGATCCGGTGGGCGTCCGCGCCACGGCGCGCGCCCACCCACGAGGAGGTCGACAAGCCCGAGGGTCAGGGCTACGACACGCTGGATTGCCGTGTCTACTACGGGCATTCGATCGGCGCCGCGTCGCCCACGAACACCGCGGACCTCTGGATCAGAATCGAAACGACCGACGGCACCACCGCCGACGACCTGGCCGCCAGGAAGGTCGTCGGCGCCCGCCTGCTGGGCGAGTCCGAGTTGGCGGATCTGACGTCCGGGGAGTCCACAGGGATCGGCACCCACAGCTACTGGCGGCACGCCGCCGACAAATATGGTCCCAGCATCGACGACGAATACCTTTTCGACGTACTCGACGGAAATCTCTCGGTGCTGGTCGTACTCAGCCGTACCGGGCCACCGGAATCGCGCGTCGACAGAGCGGAATTCGACGCTGTCGCCCGGGCCCAGGTTCAGCGGATTCTCGACAATCTGCGGCGGAAATAGCGGCGAAATGCTCCGCCCCCGACGCTCCCGTGCGGCTCGCCGGGGGGCGGCATCGACCGCCCCGCTTGTCAGCGGGCGCCTGCGGTGGCCGGGGCCGTGAAGGTGCCGATGAGGGCGGTGTCGTGGGTGGCGGCGCGGAAGCGGGGGTGGTCGAGGATGTCGTGCAGGAAGTCGGTGGTGGTGGCGACACCGGTACCGGTGATGGTGGTCTCGGCGAGGGCGCGCCGCATCCGGGCGATGGCGGCGGGGCGGTCGGGCGCCCAGACGACGACCTTGGCGAGCAGCGAATCGTAGTGCGGGGGAATCGCATAGCCCGGCCGGACATGGGTGTCGACCCGCACGAACTGACCGCCGGGCAGCGCGCACTCGACGAGAGTGCCCGCCGCCGGGGCGAATTCGCGTTCCGGGTCCTCGGCGTTGATCCGGCACTCGATCGAGACCCCGCGCGGGCGCAGGTCGGCGGGCAGGGCCAGCGGTTCGCCCGCCGCGATGCGCAGCTGCTCGGCGACCAGGTCGACGCCGGTGACCATCTCGGTGACCGGATGCTCCACCTGCAACCGGCAGTTGACCTCCATGAAGTAGAACTGCTCGTCGGGGCCGAGCAGGAACTCCACGGTGCCGGCGCCGACGTAGCCCGCCGCCGCGCAGCCGCGCACGGCCGCGGCGCCGATCCGCTCGGCGAGCTCGGCGGACAGGCCGGGGGCCGGGGATTCCTCCACCAGTTTCTGGTGCCTGCGCTGCAGCGAGCAGTCGCGCAGGCCCAGGTGCGCGACGGTGCCGTGGGTGTCGGCGAGGATCTGCACCTCGACGTGCCTGGCCGATTCCAGATAGCGCTCCAGGTAGAGCCTGCCGTCGCCGAAGACCGCGGCGGCCGAGGCCCTGGTGTGCTGCCAGGCGGCGCCGAAATCGTCGCCGTCGCGCACCACCCGCATGCCGCGGCCACCGCCACCGGCGACGGCCTTGATGATCACCGGGTAGCCGATCTCCTCGGCCAGCGCCCTGGCCGCGTCGGCGTCGTCGATCGGATCGCGGCTGCCGGGCAGCAGCGGCAGACCCGCGTCGGCCATCAGCGCCCTGGCCGTGGACTTGTCGCCCAGCCGCGCCATGACGGCGGGCGGCGCGCCGATGAAGACGAAGCCCTCCGCCTCGCACACCTCGGCGAAATCCGGGTCCTCGGAGAGGAATCCGTAGCCGGGGTGGATGGCGTCGGCGCCGGTGGCGCGGGCCGCCTCGATGATCGCGGGGATCGACAGGTAGCTGCGTTTGGCCGGGGCCGGGCCGATCTGCACGCGCTCGTCGGCCAGTCGCACCGCCGCCGAATCCCGGTCGGCGGCCGAGTGCACCGCGACGGTCGCGATGCCGAGTTCCCGGCAGGTGCGGATCACCCGGACCGCGATCTCGCCGCGATTGGCGATCAGCACCTTGCGCAGCGCGCGGGTCATCGCAGCGCCTCGAACACGATCAGCGGCTGGCCGTGCTCCACGGCGTCACCGTTGTCGACAAGCAGTTCGACGACCACGCCCTCCTTGGTCGCGGTGACCGGGATCATCAGCTTCATCGCCTCGATGATGCCGACCTGCTGACCGGCCCGGACCGGGTCACCGGCCGAAACGAACGGCGCCGCACCGGGTTCCGGCGACCGGTAGAACACGCCGACGGTCTCGGCGGTCAGGGTGAAGGTGTTCGCGGCCGCGGCGGCATCGGCCCGCGCGGCCGGGGCGGGGGCGGGTGCCGCGGCGACCGGGGTCACGAGCGCGAGGCGGCCCGCGGTATCGGTGCCGCTGTCGTGGCCTGCGGCGGGCGCCGAGGCCGGGCGGTCGTCCCAGGTGATGCGCAACAGCACGGGGCCGTTGGCGACGGTCACCGAGGTCGGGGCCGACGCGGTGGCGCGCACGGACATCGCGTGCCGGGTGAGCACCGCGAGGCTGTGATCGGCGTCGGTGGCGCTCACCGCGCGCTGGGTGGATTCGCTGGTCGCGGACTCGGACATCGGGTCTCCTGGCTCTCGGTGCGGGCGAGTCGAAGGGTCGGGCCGGTCGGTGCCGACCGGGAAATGCAGGCCGTGCCGCAGCACCGACAGCGGGTTGCGGATCAGGAAGTCGGCCATCGGTTCTCCGAGCTCTCGGGCCGGGCCAGTCCGTAGGCCCGGAACCGGCTGTGGCGCTGGGCCAGCAGGTCGGCGGTCGGCCAGGCGCGCAGTTCGTGCACGGCCTGGCGCACCGCGCGCCGCAGCAGCGCGGCGGCGCCGACGGGATCGCGGTCGGCCCCGCCCTGCGGCTCGGGAACGACCGCGTCGGCGATGCCCAGTTCCAGCAGCGCGGCCGCCTCCACGCGCAGGGCCGCGGCCGCGCGGGGTGCGGCGGCCGGGTCCTTCCACAGGATGGCGGCGCAGCCTTCGGGGCTGATCACCGAGTAGACCGCGTTCTCGCACACCAGCACCCGGTCGGCCAGCGCGAGCGCGAGCGCTCCCCCGCTGCCGCCCTCGCCGGTGATCACGGTGACCACCGGAACGGGCAGGCCCGCCAGCAGTTTCAGCGATTCGGCGATGGCGACGGCCTGGCCCTGCTCCTCGGCCTCGATGCCGGGATAGGCGCCCGCGGTGTCGACCAGCGCGACGACCGGACGGCCGAGCTTGGCGGCCAGCCGCAGCACCCGGGCGGCCTTGCGGTACCCCGCCGGCGTCGGCATGCCGTAGTTGCGTTCGGTCAGTTCGGCGCCGGTGTGGCCCTTCTGGGTCCCGAGCACCACGACGGGCAGGCCGTCGAGCCGGGCCAGGCCCGCGATCATGGCCGGGCAGTCGGCCGACATCCGGTCGCCGTGCAGTTCGACGAAATCGTCGAAGGCCGACGCCAGGTAGTCCAGGGTGGTCGGCCTGCCGAGCTGGCGGGCCGCGCGCACGCAGTCCCAGGATCCGCGCGCGGCGAGCACGGCCGGGTCGGTGATGACGGCGTCGTCGTCTCCGGGTTCGGTGCGGCGCAGCGGGCGGGTGGTCATCGCGACCAGGCGCGACAGCCGGGCACGCAAGGCCGAACGGTGGCAGATCATGTCCACGATGCCGTGCTCGAGCAGGAACTCGGCGGTCTGGAAGCCCGCGGGCAGGGTCTGGCCGATGGTCTGCTGGATCACCCGCGGGCCCGCGAAGCCGAGGCGCGCACCGGGTTCGGCGATGATGATGTCGGTGGAGGTGGCGAAGGAGGCGGCCACGCCGCCGTAGGTCGGGTCGGTGATGATCGAGACGGTCAGCACGCCCGCGTCGTCGAGGCGGCGCAGCGCGCGGCTGGTCTTGGCCATCTGCATGAGCGCGAGAATGCCCTCCTGCATCCGCGCGCCACCGGAGGCGGTGACGATCACCAGCGGCGCGCGGTCGGCCAGCGCCGCCTCGGCGGCGGCGGTGACCGCCTCGCCGACCGCGCTGCCGAGACTGCCACCGAGGAAGCGGAAGTCCATGACCGCCAGCACGATCGGCGTCCCGTCGACGGTGCCGCGCACACAGCGGATCGCCTCGGGCAGACCGGTCGCCCGGCGCGCCTGCTCGGCCCGCTCCGGGTAGGGCTTGGTGTCGACGAAGCCGAGCGGGTCGGTGACGGTCGCCGCGGTGGCGATCGGCCGGGCCGAGTCCTCGTCCACGAGCTGGTCGATGCGCTGATCGGCGGTGAGCATGCCGTGGTCGTCGCATTCGGGGCAGACCCGTTCGGCGCGGTCGTAGCGTTTGACGTAGATCACCGCCTGGCACGCCGGGCACAGCATCCAGGCGGTGCCGGTGGTGGCGGTTCCGGTCTCGACGATGGTCATCGGTCCTCCAGCGGGCGTGGGACGTAGCGGGCACTGGCGGCGGGCAGCCGGACACCCGCGGTCCGCAGCTGGGCGACGCGGGTCAGGTAGGCGGCGCCGTACATGAGCTGGCCCGCGATATCGGCGACGGCGCGGTTCTCCGGCGCGGCCAGGTAGGTGCCCGCCGCCCAGGTGTTGAAGGCGCCCATCGCGGGTCCGCACCAGATCTGGTAGTCGGCGACCCGGTCGGCCTCGCCGCGGATGCTCCAGCCCGAGGACAGGCCGAGGTACCAGCGGAACACCAGCGCCATCTTCGCCTTCGGGTCCTGTTCGGCGCCGGCGAGCTGGGCCGGGTCGCGTTCGGTGAAGTACCGCACGCACTCCTGCCACACCTCGTCGAGCGGCCTGCGGAACAGCGTGGACTCGAGCTCGGCGCGCAGCGTCGCGGGCAGGGCGTCGAGGCCGTCGTAGGCGCGGTAGGTGTCGTAGAGCCGCTGGGCTCTGGCGGCGAACATGGTGCCGCGCCGCAGCACCTGGACCTGGACGCCGAGCTCGAACATGTCCGAGGACGGCGACATGGCGCAGTCGGCGAATTCGGCCCGCGCCAGCAGGGTCTTGGTGGCGCCGCACTGCGCCGCCTCGACGGCCGACTGGTTGACCGAGCCGGTCACCACGTAGGCCGCGCCGAGCCCGAAGGCCGCCGCGACGGCGTCGGGGGTGCCGATGCCGCCCGCGGCGCCGATGCGCACCCGGTCGGCCCCGACGACGGTGGCGGCCAGGCGATCCCGGGCCGCGATCAGTTCCGGCAGCAGGACCGTGAGCGGCCTGCGATCGGTGTGGCCGCCGGAATCGGCCTCGGCGGTGATGTCGTCGGCCATCGGCACCCGCTCGGCCAGGCGGGCCTGTTCGGCGGTGATCCGGCCCGCCGCGACGAGTTCGCGCAGCAGCCGGGCGGGCGCGGGCCGCAGGAACAGCTCGGCCACCTCGACCCGGGACACCTTGGCGATCACCCGGTGCCCGATCACGATGCCGCCCTGCCGGTCGACCGCGAGCCCGGCGGCGCGGTAGCGCACCACCTCGGCGGTGAGATCCATGAAGGCCGAGGCCTCCACGCAGCGCACGCCGTGGCGCAGGCAGGCGTCGATGATGGCGCGTTCCAGCGCGGGTTCGCTGGGACTGTGGATGAGGTTGCAGGCGAACGGCGCTCCACCCAGGTCCCCGGCCAGCTCGCCCAGCGCCGCGTCGACCGCGGCGGGCGGGACACCCGCCGCGCCGTAGGCGGCCAGATAGCCGTTGCGCGCCATGGCCTTCACCAGGGCGGGCGAGGCGATGCCGTTGGCCATCGCGCCCGCGGCGTAGGCCGCGCGGACACCGTGGGCCGCGCGGAACGCGCTGTCGCCGAGGCGTTCCGGCGGCAGCGGGGCGACGGCGGCGAGCACCTGGGCCCCGGCCGCCACGGCCTGGTCGGCGGTGGCGCCGACCCGGCCGTCGGCGCGGACGATCCAGACGGGGGCGTCCAGATCGAGCAGCAGCGCGGTGATCTCCGCGGCGGTGCTCGCCACCGCGGCGGTGCGCATCGTGGTCATCACGCTCCCCGATCGACGAGTTCGACGGCCAGATCGGTGACTTCGTAGATCCGCAGGCCCGGCTTCCACAGCGAGCCCTCGACCACCGCGGTCACGCCGTGCGGACCGCGGCGCAGCTCCTTGATGTGCGCTTCGAGTTCGACGGTGCCGTCGGTGGGCAGGAACTGGCCGCGGTAGCGCCAGCTGAACGCGATGTCGGCCGGGATGCGGAACACCGGGTCGGTCATGCCCGCGGTGTGGCCGGCGTCGACGAGCCATTCCTGGACGGCGTGGATCACCGACTCCACCCCGAGCGAGCCGGGGATGACCGGGTCGAGGTGGAAGTGGCGGGCGAAGAACCAGTCGTCGGGATCGATGGCGCGCAGCGAATGCAGGTATCCCGCACCGTGTTTGCCACCACCGTCGACGACCTCGACGCGGTCGATCAGGGTCAGGGCGCGACGCGAGCACAGCGGCGCGGACGGGTCGGCGCGGCGGGCGGCCACGTCGATCGTGCGGACCTGAGCCCCCGGGTTCTCGGCCAGCCAGGACGGGGCGGGACGGCCCGCGTCCAGGCCGGTCTGGTTGGCCAGGGCCTCGTCGCTGAAGTAGCCGAACATGGTCTCGCCGGCGTAGAACGGCTCGCCGTCGACGCTGAGCGTGTAATCGAAGGTCTGCAGCGAGGATCCGGGCAGGATCGTCGTCGACAGCATCCGCGAGGACTGCTCGATCGTGCGGTCGCGCAGGTCGACCTGCCGCAGCACGGTGGCCGTGCCGCCGAGATTGCGCAGGCTCAGGGTCACGCCCGGCTGGGTCAGGGTGGGCCCGGCGTAGTAGCCCATGAGCAGCGCGGCCTGGAGCGAGGTCTCCATGTAGACGAAGTGCGGCATGGAGTCGTTGGCCGTGTCGGCGTAGTACCAGGAGTCGGCGGGCGAGTCGTACTCGGTGGTGTAGGACGCGGCGTCGAGAGTGCCACGGGCACCGTCGAAATCGCGGACCCGGTCGACCAGGAGCAGGCCGCCGGTGGGCAGGCGGGTCGCGCGCACGCCGGTGTACTCCGCGAACTCCGGGCCCATCGCGATCGCCTGGTCACCGCGGGCCAGGTGCGTCATGTGGAACTCGTTGAGCAGCAGGCTCGGGACCGCCTGCCCGGGGCCGACGCCCGCACCCGCGGGCTCGGCCACGGTGACCTGCACGGCCACGCTCGGCTCGCCGCCGGCGAAGCTCGCGGTGGCGGCGACATGCGGGCGGGGCACGAGATCCAGGCCGGTGACGACGAGCTCCACCGTGCCCCGGTTCGCACCGGACACGGCCGGGGTCGCCCCGGTCAGCGTGCTGCCCGACAGGCCAAGGTGCATGCCGGTGAACAGGGCGAACACCTCGGCCGCCTGGCGCGCGGCCGCGCCGGGCGGCCCGTCGTAGCGGGCGACGACACGTCCGTCGCCGGTCCCGCCGTAGAGCTCGATCGACGCGATCTCGGTCAGTACCAGTGGTTCTCCGGCGGCCAGTCGTACCGCCTGCACGACGCCGTCACGCTGATGGCCGGGCCCGAAGACCTCGGCGACCGCACCCCGCGCCAGCAATTCCAGTGCCGCGCGGTCGAGCTGGGTCCGCCCAGTGCGCGCCAACGGCTTGAACGCGCCCTCCCTGGCGACGATCCCGGCGACAGCCGAGGTCATCGGCAGGTGGTCGCCGGCCGCTGCCTGCCCGTTGCCAGGGAACCGAGCCGGCTCGGCCGCCGAGCCGCTGGTGAGGGCGAGCTGCCGATCACCGACCGCGGTGTCGGCGGCCGTCCCCGTGGCGCGCTCCCACAGCGCCCGCTGGAGCGCGACCTGCGCGCCGAGCGCGGCGCGGTGGGCGGCGACGAGGCCGGTGCGCAGCTCGCCGATCGGGCCGAGGCCCGAATCGGTGACCGGCGCAGCGGAGTACCGCACGATCTCGGAGGTGGGCGCGGGCGGCGCTGCCTGCGCGGTGGGCGTCGGGGCCTGCGGGACCGGGCGGGCGTCTACCGCGCCGACCGGATCGAAGGCGATGCCGTCGAAATCGAGGACTGTCATCGGGTCCACTCCCTCACCGAGGTCTGGAACTTCTCCGTCAGATCGGGCGTCGTGAGGACGGTGACGTCCGAGAACCGCTGCAGCACTGTGCCGTCGGTGGCCAGCGCGGTCGCGTCGATGCGGGCTTCGAGCCGCCCGGCGCGCGGGTTGTCGACCACCAGGACGAACGGTTCGGTGGTCGGCAGCGGGTGGTGATAGTCGATCCGGCCGACACCCAGCGGCAGGCAGGCCGCGCCGAGCAGGCGGTGGCCGAGCACCGGCGGGCCCTGCAGGATCAGGTCGGCGGCGACCGGATCGTGCAGGCGACCCGCGTAGGCGCCGTCGGCGACCGGGCCGGTGGGCAGGAAGCACTCCAGCACGATCGCGGTGTCGCTCTCGGACCGGAGGGCGCGCAGGCCCTGCAACGCCGGTGCGTGGAACTGCACGGCGTCGGTGTAGATCCGCTGGGCATCGGCGCCGGGACCGGCCACGATCGCCTGGTTGCCCGCCGCCTCCGGTTCCGCCGCGAGCAGCAGGGTCGCCCGGAAGTGGGCGGCCTTGTCACCGAAGACGGTGGCGCGCACCGCGGTACGGCCGTCGACATCGGCGACCGGTTCGAGCTCGAGCTCCAGCGCGGTGACCGGATGATCGAATACCAGGCCCTTGAGCACCTGGTAGTCGCGGACCCCGATCACGGTGCGGCCCGGCCTGGTCCGCTCCGCGAGATTGATCATCGCGCCGAGCCCGAAGGTCGCGGGCAGCACGATGTGCTCCCCGATCCGGTGCGCGGCGATCACGGGTTCGTCGACCAGCCCGGTGACGTCGCGGCGGGCCCGCACCGGCACCGCCGGGCGTTCGCCCGTCGACAGCGCGGTGGCCGCGCCGACCAGCAGGACCGGTTCGGGCCTGCGCGCCGTGGTGAACTGCGTGGTGAACGCGGCGGCGCCGGCGGCGGGGGCCAGCAGCGGGATCCCACGCGCGCGGAAGTACTCGCGCAGGTCGTCGGTCACCATGCCGCCGTCCCAGGCGCCCCAGTCCAGCGCGGTGACGCGATGGCCGGGATGCCTGCGCCGCCAGCTCACCGCGAAGCGGCACAGCGCCTCGTTCGCGGCGGCGTAGTCGGCTTGCCCGGTGTTGCCGAACAGCCCGGCCACCGAGGTGAACAGCACCAGGTCCTTCGGCTCCCCTACCGCGGCCAGGACAGCGGCGAGGCCGCCGATCTTGGGGCGCAGTACCCGGCCGATCGACTCCGCCGTCTTGTCCGGGATCAAGGAGTCGGCCAGCACACCGGCCCCGTGCACGACGCCGGTGACGGTGTCGCGCCACGGCGCGAGCGCTGCGGCGAGCGCGTCCGCGTCGGTGGCATCGACGGCCAGGTATTCGGCGCGATCACCGAGCGTGTCCAGGGTGGACCGGATTTCGCGGATCGCGCGGATCTCCCCGCACGCCCGATCGATGTCCTTCGGCTTCACCCCGGTGCCCGCCAGCGCGCGCACCGCGGCGGGCTTGAGGTCGCCGTCGGCGATCCCCGTGGCCCAGGCCGGCTCGTCGGTGAGCTGGGTGCGGCCGAGCAGGACGAACCGCGCGGCGCTGTGCTCGGCGAGGGCGAGCACGCAGGTGGCGGTGACGCCCCTGGCCCCGCCGGTGACCAGCAGGACGTCGTCGGCGGTCAGCACCGACGGCGCGAACTCCGCCGCGGCGCTCACGATCTCGGTGGTGGTGGCGGCCCGGTGCCCGCTCGGCACCGGGGTGCGGCGGCGGCCGGAGCCGTCGACGCCCACCTCGACGGTGTCGATCGCCGCGTCGCACAGTTCCTCGAGCACGATCTGCGCCACCCGTCCCGGCGTCGCCGCGGGGGCGATGTCGAGCGCCCGGCAGAACACGCCGGGTTCCTCGGCGGCCAGGGTCTTCACCAGACCGCCGAGGCCGCCGAGCAGCGCGGGCACCGGCTCGGCGTCACCGAGCAGACCCAGGTGCCCGTCGAGCCGGGTGACGGTGACATAGCCCGCCCTGGCCGTCGCCCCGCGCAGCGCGGGCAGCACCCGGCCGCTGACCAGGATCGCCTCGGTCAGGATGCGTTCGGCCTGCGCCCATTCCGACGCCACGCCTGCCACGATCACGCACACGTCCGCCGGACCGGTCACGGCGTCGGCCGCGCCGACCCGCTGGACGGTCCAGCTGCGTTCGCGCAGTGCCTCTTCGATCGCCTCGCCGTCGGTTTCGGCGGAGTCGTCCAGGCAGACCACCAGTGCGCGACCCGCCGGGCGATACGGGTCGACCGCGAGATCGACCGGCGCCAGCTCGACGAGTTCGACGACGTGCCGCGGCGTTTCGGCCGCGGCCTCAGCTTTTGGGTGGACATCACCCCCGGCCAGCTCGGCCACGATCTGATCCAGTGAACGGAGGGTGCCGAGTTGCTCGGGTCCGAGGCTGGGCAGGTTCGGAAACCGTTCCTGCAGTGCGCCGATCACCTGGACCCGCTTGATCGAGTCCACGCCCAGATCCGCTTCCAGGTCCATGGTCGGATCGACCATCTCGACCGGGTAACCGGTTTTGTCGGCGACGACTTCCCGCAGCGCCTGCCGCAGGGTGTCGGCGGTGGCGGCACCGTCGGCCGGGGCGGCCTCGGCGCCGGCGGGCGCGGCGGTGGCGGGCGCGGCGGTGGCGGGCGCAGCGGTGGGGGCGCTGTCCGCGGTGGCGAGCAGGTCCGCGATCTGATCCAGCGTGCGCAGGGTGCCCAGCTGCTCGGGGCCGAGGCTGGGTAGCGACGGGAAGCGCTCCTGCAGCGCGCCGATCACCTGCACGCGCTTGATCGAGTCGACGCCGAGGTCTGCCTCGAGATCCATGGTGGGGTCGACCATCTCGACCGGGTAGCCGGTCTTGTCGGCCACGACCTCGCGCAGCGCGGCGCGCACGGCGTCACCGGTGATCGCACCGGCGGGCGCGGCGGCCTGCGGCGCGACCGCGGCGGGCTGGGCGGCCACCGCGGCGGGCTGGGGCGCGGCGGCCGGAACCGGCTGGGCAGCACCACCATTCGTCGCCGGAGCGGCCGGGGCGGCGTGCCCGTTGGTCGGCGCGGGAGCCGGAGCCGCGATCGCGGGCACGGCGGGCGCGGCGGTGATCGCCCGCGGGGCCGGGCGGGTGGCGGCCACGGTGCGGGTGCCGGAGACCGGCGCGCCGCCCTCGAGCTCGGCCAGCTGGGCGAGCACGTCGCTGGCCCGCGAGTGGCTTTCGCTGATGGCGATGCCGTGGTCCTTCACCGCCTCGATGGCGCGCAGGGTGTTCTCGTCGAGCGTGCCGTTGCTCAGCGCGCCCGCGAGGCCGCGGGCCAGGTCGAGCTGCCCGTCCAGGTACTGCCGGTGCGTGTCGAGGTGCTGCACCAGGGCGGTGTCGAGCGTGTCGGCCGTCCGGTACTCGGTCGGGCCGGGGGCGGGGATGGTCACGAGCTGTTCCTCCACGATCGGTGGCACCACAGGCTGGTGCGGGGACGCGGGCACCTCGAGGTGCACGCGGTAGCCGTCGGACAGGGCCGCGGCGTAGGCCTCGCGACGGCTGTCGGGCACGTATTCGGGGGCCGACAGGGTGACGGTCATGCGATTGCCCGCGGCGGCGGGCCGCTGGTCCTCGGTCGCGGCATAGCGGTTGATGCCGGTGATCTCGACGCCGAGGACGGCCAGGCGCACCGCGGCGCGCTTGAGGGCGACGTCGCCGTTACCGATGGGGCCGGTGTCGGTGGCGAAGGCGATCACGTCGTCGCCGAGGGTGCGGCGCACCAGCGAGGTGAGCACCTGCTTGGGGCCGCATTCGACGAAGACGGTGCAGCCGTCGGCGCGCATGGCGCGCAGCGCGTCGACGAACTCGACCGGCTGGCTGAGCTGGGCGGTGAGCGTCGCCCGGTTGGCGGCCACGTCGGCGCCGTAGGACGCGCCCGCGGTGTCGGCGTAGACCGGAGCGTCGGGCTCGGTGATGTCGACCTCGGCCACGGCGGCACCGAATTCGGTGACCGCGTGCGCGACGTAGGGCGTGTGGAACGCGGCGGCCACCGGCAGATCCCGGGTGGCCCAGCCCTTCTCGGCGCTGCGCGCGGTGAAGGCGGCGATCCCCGCGGGCCCACCGCCGACCACGATCTGGTCGGGGGCGTTGTGGTTGCAGATCCACACGTCGTCGAGATCGGCCAGCACCGCGGCGACGTCCTCGCGCGGTGCGTTGACGGCCACCATGGTGCCCGCCTCGGCGTCGTCGGCGACGGTCATCGCCTCGCCCCTGGCTCGGGCCAGGGCGAAGAAGTCCTCGGTGCTCAGCGCGCCCGAGGCCCACAGCGCGGTCAGTTCGCCGAAGCTGTGGCCGAGGTAGCCGTGCGCCCGCAGACCGAACTCGGTCAGCACGCGGAACTGGCCCGCGGCGAGCGCGCCGATCGCGGGCTGCGCGAATTCGGTACGGCGCAGGGCGGTTTCCTGGTCGGCGCGCGCCTGCTCGGTGAACGCGGGCGGCGGGAAGACCACCGCGCCGACGCGGCGCGCTGCACCGGCGAAGGCGGCGTTGGCGGCATCGAAGGCCGCGCCGACGGGCGGGTTGTTGAGCGCGGTGTCCAGGCCCATGTCCACGTACTGGCTGCCCTGGCCCGCGAACAGCACGCCGACCTTCGGTGCGGGCAGCGCGGCGGCGCGGAAGTAGACGCCCTCGGGGTGATCCCAGTGCGCCGCTTCGGGATTGCGCACCATCTCGTCGACGGCCAGCGCGCGCAGATCGGCGGCGGTGTCGGCGTCGACGGAGACGAAACCGATCCGGGCGTGGCCGGCGGGGATGTCGCCGCCGTCGGTGCCGGGGGTACTGCGCACCACGTCGATCAGGCCCGCCACGTCCGGCGCGTGCCACAGGTGGGCCCGCGGCACGCGGTGCAGCACCGGGCCGCGCTCGCCGTCGGCCTCCTCGAGCACGAGGTGGAAGTTGGTGCCGCCGAAGCCCATCGCCGAGGCGGCCGCCCGGCGCACCGGACGCTGCGGGTCACGCACCCACGGCCGGGTCCTGGTGTTGACGTAGAACGGGGTCGCCGTCGCGTCGACCTCGCTGTTGGGCGCGTCGACATTGATCGTCGAGGGCAGGACCTTCTGGTGCAGGGCGAGCGCGAGTTTCATCACGCCCGCGGTGCCCGCGGCGCCCTTGGTGTGCCCGATCTGCGACTTCACGCTGCCCAGCGCGGCGAACCCGGTCTCCGAACTGGCATCGGCGAGCAGGCCTTTGAGCGCGGTCAGCTCGGTCTTGTCGCCGACCGCGGTGCCGGTGGCGTGCGCCTCGATCAGCTCCACGTCGGCGGGCGAACACTCGGCGTCGGCGTAGGCGCGCTCCAGCGCCACCCGCTGACCGGCGGCGACCGGGGCGTAGATGCTCTTGGCCCGGCCGTCGCTGGAGGACCCGAGACCGCGGATCACCGCGTAGATCCGGTTGCCGTCACGGCGGGCGTCGGCGAGCCTGCGCAGCGCCAGCATGGTGATGCCCTCACCCAGCAGGGTGCCGTCGGCCTCGGCGGAGAACGGGCTGATCCGGCCGCTCGGCGACAGCGCGCCGACCTTGCTGAAGCACAGGTAGATGAAGATCGAGTTCTCGGTGTCGACGCCGCCGGTGATCATCATGTCGGCGCGACCGTCCTGCAGCTCGGCGATCGCGGTGCGGATGGCGGCCAGCGAGGCCGCGCACGCCGCGTCGACGGTGCAGTTGATGCCGCCCAGGCCGAGCCGGTTGGCCACCCGGCCCGCCACCACATTGGCGAGCAGACCGGGGAAGGAGTTCTCCTCCCACGGCGCGAAGGCGGCCACGAACCGGCGCGAGATCTCCGAGACGTCGCTGTCGGACAGGCCGACCGAACGGGCCGCCTCCTCGAGCACGGGGGTGGACAGGCGCGCGGCCAGCGGATGCATCAGCGGCACCGGGCCGGTGGTGCCGAGCACCACGCCGGTGCGCGCCGGGTCGTACCACTGCGAGCCGGTCGCGCCCGCGTCGACGAGCAGATCCCGCGCGACCCCCAGGCTCAGGGTCTGCATGGTGCTGGTGACCTCGAGCTGGTTCGGCGGCATGCCGAACTCCAGCGGGTCGAACTCCACGTCGGGCAGGAACGCGCCACGGCGCGAATAGGTCTTGTCCGGCACCGAGCGATCGGCGTCGTAGTAGTCGTCCAGGCTCCAGCGCGACGCGGGCACCTCGGAGGTGCAGTCGACGCCGTCGATGATGTTCTGCCAGTACTCGCGGTGGGTATGTGCCTTGGGCAGCAGACCCGACATCCCGACGATGGCGATCGGGTCGCGGGCCAGACGTCGTTCGTCCGTCACGTAATTTCCTCTCGAAAACGGGCAGTCGCGAAACTCAAGCGGCGACAGTGGTGGCGGTGGTCGACGAGATCAGTTCGGCCGCGGTGGCGGCGAAGAGGCGGTGACCCGCCGGACTGGGGTGCAGACCGTCGGCGGTCCACACCTCCGGCCGGGCCCAGTCGGGGTGCGCCGCGATATCCAGCAGCAGGGTGCCCGTGTCGGCGGTGACGCGGGCGAGTACCTCGTTGGCGACGGCGAACCGCTCGCGCAGCAGCGCGCGGAAGCCGTCGGGGACGGGCAGCCGGGCGGGGATGTCGGGGTAGGTCGCCGTGAACACGGTGGCCTTACCCGCCCGCAGGGTGGTGAAGATGGTGTGCAGGTTGTCGGCGAAACGGGCCTCGTCGTATGCGCTGACCAGGTCGTTCACACCGACAACCACACCGTAGAGGCCGGCCCGGGCGCTCGTCGCCGCCGCCAGCTGACCCGCGACGACATCACCGGTGGTGGCGCCGTGGGTGCCGAAGTTGCGAATCGTGGCGGGGCGCAGGCCGAGCTGGCCGCCCAGCCGCGACACCCAGCCCCGGTAGCCGCCCGCCGCGGCCGGGTCGCCCCGGCCTTCCACGAAGCTGTCGCCGAGCGCCGTCAGGCCGGCCGCGATCATGCCGAGACTCCGGTATTCACCACATGCCGGTCGGCGACGGGGAAGTTCACCTCTTCGTACAGCGCGGCCAGCTCCTCCTCGCCGAAGAACTTGTCCGGCGGGTACAGCCCGGCGATCAGACCGAAGAACTTCTTCGAGTAGTGCTCGCTGCGGCTCGCCGCGCGGAACACCGAGTCGTAGTACGGCGTCAGCGTGAGGTCGGAGATCGACTGGGTCAGCTCGTAGGTGCTGGCGCTCTGCGCGTCGCGCTCACGCTGGTACTCCGGCATGGTCTCCTCGAACGGACGTGCGCCCGAGAGGCTTTCGTGCACCAGGTCGGCCAGCAGCTGGCTGTACTTGAAGGCGTCGGTGATGCCCCAGCCGGTGAACGGGTCCTTGTGGTAGCCGGCGTCGCCGACCAGGGCCCAGCCGGGACCGAAGGACTGGCGCCGGTAGTTGTCCGGGTACAGCATCGGCCGGAACGGCTCGACCCGCTTGCCGGTGTCGCGCAGGCGCGCGCCGATCTCGGGGTCGACCTGGTCGACGATCTCCTGCAGGCCGGCGTCGGGATCGGTGCGGAAGTCGCGGAAGCGGTCGCGCTTGCGCATCACCGCGACCAGGGCCAGGCCGTCGTTGGTCGGCCAGGAGGCGAACTGCTGCTCACCGAAACCGGTGCGGTGGTGCATGCCCCAGTCGACGCCCTCGTAGTACGAGTAGTAGACGAAGCAGGCGGCGGGCGAGCCCTCGTAGGTGGCCGCGCCGACCTCCTTGGCGACGATCGAGTTCGAACCGTCCGCGCCGACAACCAGTTTCGCGCGGAACTCCTGCTCGGGGCCCTCGCCGACCCGGCCGCGGATGCCGGCGACCCGGTCACCGTCACGCAGCAGCCCGGTGACGGTGAAGCCCTCGATCAGCTCGGCGCCGGACTCCCCCGCCGCGTCGACCAGGATCTTGTCGAGCACGGTGCGGCGCGGGCAGTACACGGCGTCGATGCCGTCGGCCGCCGGGTCGGCCATGCCCGGGATCTCGATGTCGGTGTAGGTGAAGTTGAGGTGGCGGATCGGCGGGCAGCCGGTGGCCACGACGGTGTCGAGCAGACCCCAGGACTTCAGAAAGCCGAGGCCGGCCTGGTGGATGTAGTGCGTGGACGGGGTGTCGCTGGGAAAGGTCGCGCGATCCACGGCGAGCACCCGGTAACCCTGACGGGCCAGCAGCATGGCCAGGGGCGAGCCCGCGACCCGGGTTCCGACGACGATGACGTCATACATGATGTGATCACTTTCGGTGGTCGAATTCCGATTTCGAGTCTGTCGCCGGTGTATTGCGGAAACCACTGCGGGCCACCGCAATTCATCGGCCGATCGGTCCCGGCTATCGTCGGCGGGACGGCGGGGGGAATTTCGCGTCGCGTTACCCGCGCGACACGTACAGCTGATTTATGTCCGCGGAATAGGTGTCGGCGATCGCGGCTCTGCGCAATTTCAGCGACGAGGTGAGCAGGCCGGCGTCGACGGTGAAATCGCCGTCGACGACGCGGAATGCGCGAATGGATTCCGCGCGCGACACCAGGGAATTGGCGTCGTCGACGGCGGCCTGGATCTCGGTGGCGGGGTCGGTGTCGGGGTGGTCGATCTGCCACTTGGCGGCGCGGTCGGCGTCGAGGGTGACCAGCGCGGTCACGAACGGACGGCCGTCGCCGACGACCATGCAGTTGCTGACCAGCGGGTGCAGCCGGATCCGGTCCTCGAGCAGGGTCGGGGCGACGTTCTTGCCGCCCGAGGTCACCAGGATCTCCTTCTTGCGCCCGGTGATCCGCAGGTGACCGTCGTCGAGTTCGCCGATGTCGCCGGTGTGCAGCCAGCCCTCGTCGTCGACGGGCCGCTGATCGGCGGCCGCGCCCCAGTACCCCGGCGAGACGTGCGGGCCGCGGACCAGCACCTCACCGTCGTCACCGATGCCGACCTCGGTCCCGGGAATCGGGCGCCCGACGGTGCCGAGCCGGTTGGTCTCCGGCGCGCTGACGGTGACCGCGGTGGCCGCCTCGGTCAGGCCGTAGCAGTTCAGGATCACCACGCCGACCCCGGCGTAGAAGCCCGCGGTGGTGTCGTCGAGGGACGCGCCGCCGGAGATCACATGGCGCAACTGCCCACCGAAGGCGGCCGCCACGGCGTCGTCGGCCGGGGTCGGCGCCGACCCCTCGGCCAGCACCGCGAGTCCGCGTTCGACCGCCGCCGCCTCCTGCTCCTCGGTGAGCAGGGCGCGGGTGTGCTTGCGGATCTTCTCCAGCGCGTAGGGCACCAGCGCCAGGAAGGTGGGGCGCAGCCGGGACAGGGCGGGCACCAGGTCGGGCACGCCGGGCAGCAGGTGGGTGCGGCTGCCGCCGTAGAGGCAGGCGAACAGGATGGTCTGGCCGAACACGTGCGAGAGCGGCAGCGCCAGCGCGGTCGTACCGTCGAACAGCGTGCCGGTCTGGCGGGCGGTGTTCGCCGCGGTGACGTACATGTTGCGGTGGCTGATCATGCAGCCCTTGGCCAGGCCGGTGGTGCCGCTGGTGTAGACGATCATCGCCAGGTCACCTGCGCCGACCGCGGCGAGCCGCGCGTCGAGCTCGGGGTGCTCGGCGCCCAGGGTGGACCACGCGCCGAGTTCGTCGAAGGACCAGACCTCGCCGTCGGCGCCCGCCGAGGTCAGCCGGACCGCGTCGTCGGCGGTCTCGGCCGCGAAGAAGCGGCTGCCGCTGTCGCGCAGGATGTGTTCGATCTGGGCCGGCGAGGAGGTCGGGTACACCGGCACGATCACCGCGCCGATCGCGACGGCGGCGCAGTCGAGCAGCGCCCACTCCAGGCTCGTGCGGCCGAGCACGGCCACGCGGTCGCCCGCGGCCACCGCTCGGTCGAGCAGGGCCGAGGCGAGCGCGCGGACGCGGGTGTCGAGGTCGCCGGTGGTCAGCTGGGTTCCGTCGACGGCACACAGGGAATGGCGCGCGGGGTCACGCCGTGCCGCTTCGGAAACAATCTCATACAGACTGGAACTATCGGATGGAACGAATCCGTTCGCGGTGACAGACACTGTGTTCACGAATTGAATTCTTCACGGCGGCAACCATTCCCGTCGCCGCCGCCATCGCTGTTCCTACCGTGCGAGAGTCATGTCCTATCGACGGGTTCACGCCGACAATGCCCGGACATCATCTATCTGTGCCGATTCGATGCATTCCAGGAACAGCGACACGGCGGGGTTCGGCTCGTCGGCACGCCACACCGCGTGCAAATCCAGCGTCGGCACCGGATCGAACAATTTCACCGCCACCGAACTGCTGCCCGCCACACCCATTCCCATCGAAATCGCCCGCGGTAGCGAGGCGAACCCGACCAGTGGACGGACCGAGACCATGTGCGCGGTCGCGCCGGGGTCGTCGGCCGAATGCGTGACATTGAGCGAGATCCTGGTCTCGGCGGCCGAGCGCAGGATCGTGTCGTACATCGCGGGACACTGCTCGCGCGCGAACAGCACACAGTCCTGACTCTGTAATTCGGCGAACGGCACTCCCGGCCGGTCCGCCCACCGATGTCGGCGGCCGACGACGGCCACCAGTGGAACCCGGTGCAGCAGACGGCGATACCGGAAGTCCGCGGTACTGGGATGACCGTAGACCAGGGCCAGATCGAGTGATCCGTCGGCGAGGCCGGCCAGCTGGGGCCCGGTCCGCTTCTCCCACAGCGACACCACGATGTCGGGGTGTCGTTCGGTCATCCTGGTCAGCGCCTCCGGCAGCACGTGTCTGCTGGCGGGCAGGTTGTAGCCGATATTGAGACTGCCCGCGCGACCTTCGGCGGTCGCCTTGGCCGCCTGGGCGGCACGGTCGAGCTGGGCGACGATCTGGCGGGCCTGGAGTTCGAACTCCCGTCCCGCCGGGGTCAGCCGCACCTCATGGGAGTTGCGGGCGACCAGTTGGACGCCGAGCGATTTCTCCAGCTTCTGCAGCTGGGCACTGAGACTTGGTTGGGTCAGATGGAGGCGCTGCGCTGCGCGACCGAAATGCAACTCTTCGGCGATGGTGATGAACGAAACGAGGTGTCGGAATTCCATGACGCCGGGCTCCTTCCGAGTACCACCACGCTATCGAGGCCGGATAACCCGTGATGAATACCGATCGCCCAGAAGTCGCCGTGCGCGTTGCCGGTGGGTGAACCCGCCCCGGACACGGCGTGGCCGACCCGGCGCGCCGCGGACCGGCACCGAAACACCAGGCGCGCCAAGGCCTGCCACGGAACCGCTCACTCTACCGCGCCGCGGCGGCCTTGCGGAAGGTGCGCACCCGGCCCGCGCAGCGCTCAGGACTCCGGCCCGTTGACGACCGCGTAGGCGAAGCCGTCCCAGCCCTTCGAGCCGACCGTCTGCAGCACCGTCGCGTCCAGGCTCGGCTCGGCGGCGAGCAGTTCGACCAGCTCGCGGCTGGCGCGCACGTTGGGATCCTCGGACTGCTCGTCGGCCAGCCCGCCGCGGCGCACCACATTGTCGACGATGATCACCGAGCCGGGCCGGGTCAGCCGCAGCGCCCACTGCACGTAGTTGGCGTTGTTGATCTTGTCCGCGTCGATGAACACCAGGTCGAACGGCTCGGTCACGTCCTCGGCGACCTCGGGCAGCGTGTCCAGCGCGGCACCGACCCGGATGTCCACCCTGGCCCCGACCCCGGCCCGGTCCAGATTCTCCCGCGCGACCTTGGCGTGGCGCGGTTCGAACTCGAGGGTGACCACGGTGCCGTCGTCGCCGACCGCCCTGGCCAGCCATTCGGTGCTGTACCCGCCGAGGGTGCCGATCTCGAGGATCCGGCGCGCGCCCGCCGACCGGGCCAGCAGGTGCAGGAACTTGCCCTGCGGAGGCGAGACGTCGATCGCGGGCAGTCCGGCCTCGGCGTTCGCGGCGAGGGCGGGCGCGCCGTCGTCGCCCACCAGCGTGTCCACGATATAGCGATCGACACCGGCCCAGTCGTTGTCCGTCATGGGCGCCAGTGTGCCACCATCGGCAGCCCCCGGCGCGGACTCGAGCCCGCGGTGCGCCGGATGTCCCACTCCCGCAGGCCCGCTCGGCGACCGGACCGAATCACCGTCCACCGCTCGGCGCGCCGCCCGCCGTTGGGCCGACCCGGGGTTCCCGGCGTGCGGTAACAGTGTTACCGTTCGGTCGGCCGCTGCGACGTGACGTGCGTCATGATCTACCCCCGCCGCGGCTCAGGACACAGCCGCAGCGGTGCGGCGGTGGCATCGATGGGAGTGGTATGCAGCAAGCACGATCGCTGGCGCGCCGGGCGGCGGTGACCGCACTGGCCTGCCTGGCCGCGGTGGCGGGATCCGGGGTGGTCGGCACGCAGGTGGCGGCGGAGCCGGTCAGCGCGTTCTACGTGCCGCCCGCGGAGATCCCGCAGACCCCGGGCGCGATCGTGAAGACCCAGCCGATGACAATCCTGGCGACCCCGCCGACCGCGGCGGGCTGGCCGACCCAGGCCCAGCACGTGATGTACACCAGCCGGTTGCAGGACGGCTCCCCCGTCGCCGTCTCCGGCACCTACATCGAGCCGAAGAACCCGTGGCAGGGCGCGGGCCCGCGGCCGACCGTGGTCATCGGCCCCGGCACCTCCGGCCAGGGCGACCGGTGCGCGATGTCGGTGGCGTTCTCGACCGGCGTCTCGGTGACCGCCGACCCGCTGGGGCTCTCGGCGAACCAGGAGCTGCCGTCCTCGGCGGTGTGGAGCGCGCTCGGCGCGCGGGTGCTGATCACCGACTACATCGGCCTCGGCACCCCCGGCATCCACACCTACGCCAACCGGTTCGAAAGCGGCCACGCGATCCTCGACGGCGCCCGCGCCGCCAACGCGCTCGCCGGGGTCGGCCCCGAGACTCCGCTGGTGCTGTGGGGCTACTCGCAGGGCGGCGGTGCCACCGCCGCGGCCGCGGAGATGGCGCCCAGCTACGCGCCGGAGCTGAATCTCAAGGGGACCTGGGCCGGTGGACCGGTCGCCGACCTCTCGGCCATCCTGACCCGCATCGACGGCGCCCTGATCGGCGGCGCGATCGGCTTCGCGGTCAACGGCATGCTCGCCCGCTACCCCGAACTCCAGCAGGCCGTCGATCGGGTGACCAGCCCGCAGGGCCGGGCGAAGCTCGCGACCCTGAGCGACTCGTGCGTCGCCGACCTGATCACCTATCACCCGTTCATGAAGACGAATTCACTGACCGTGGACGGGCGTTCGCTCACCGAGCACCTCGCCGAGCTGCCCGAGGCCGCACCGGTGCTCGCGGAACTGCGCATCGGCAGCACCGCGCCCACCACTCCGGTGCTGATCACCAGCGGCCGCAACGACGACACCGTCCCCTACGGCCAGGCCCGCCGCCTCGCCGAGGACTGGTGCGGCCAGGGCGCCACGGTCACCTTCCGCACCAACGAACTGCCGCCGATCCTGCCCGGCACGACCATCCCGAACCACTTCGGTCCGGAACTGATCGACGGCTTCGGTCCCGACAACGCGGTGACCTACCTGCTCGACCGGCTTGCCGACAAGCCGGTCGGCGGCTGCTCGTTCGACTGAGCGCCGCACGGCACCGGGGGCCCGCAACGGCGCGGGCCCCCGGTGTCGTCTCCGGACTCAGAACAGGAAGTAGCGCTGGGCCATCGGCAGTTCGGTGGCCGGTTCCTCGGTCCACACCTCGCCGTCGACGCGGACGGTGAAGGTGTCGGGGTCGACCTCGATCCGCGGCATGGCGTCGTTGCGCGGCATGTCGGCCTTGGTGACCCGGCGGACGTTCTTGACCGGCGCCAGCTTCCGGCGCACGTCGAGCCGGTTCGCCAGGCCGTCGTCGATGGCCTGCTCGGAGACGAAGTGCAGCGAGGTGGCCGCCGCGGCGGGGGCCGCGGCACCGAACATCGGGCGTGGCAGCACCGGCTGCGGGGTGGGGATGGAGGCGTTGGCGTCGCCCATCGCGGCCCAGGCGATCATGCCGCCCTTGAGGACCGCGTGCGGGCGCACCCCGAAGAACGCGGGCTCCCACAGCACCAGATCAGCCAGCTTGCCGACCTCCACCGAGCCGATCTCGTCGTCGAGCCCGTGCGCGACCGCCGGGCAGATGGTGTATTTCGCGATGTAGCGCTGCACGCGGGCGTTGTCGGCCGCGCCGTCGCCGGACAGGGCGCCGCGGCGGCGTTTCATCACGTGCGCGGTCTGCCAGGTACGCATGACCACCTCGCCGATGCGGCCCATGGCCTGGGAGTCCGAGCCGATCATCGAGATGGCGCCCAGGTCGTGCAGCAGGTCCTCGGCGGCGATGGTGGACGGGCGGATCCGCGATTCGGCGAAGGCCAGGTCCTCGGGGATCGACGGGCTCAGGTGGTGACAGACCATGAGCATGTCGAGGTGCTCGTCGAGGGTGTTGACGGTGTGCGGCCGGGTCGGGTTGGTGGAACTGGGCAACACGTTGAGATACGAAGCGACGGTGATGATGTCGGGCGCGTGCCCGCCGCCCGCGCCCTCGGTGTGGTACGCGTGGATGCCACGCCCGGCGATGGCGGCCAGGGTGTCCTCGACGAATCCGGCTTCGTTCAGGGTGTCCGAGTGCAGCGCCACCTGCACGCCCGCCGCGTCGGCGACGGTGAGGCAGGCATCGATGGCGGCGGGCGTGGAGCCCCAGTCCTCGTGCAGCTTGAAACCCGAAGCGCCGGCGCGCAACTGCTCCCACATGGATTCCTGGCTGACCGTGTTGCCCTTGCCGAGCAGCACGATGTTCATCGGCCAGTGGTCCAGTGCCTCCAGCATCCGGGCCAGGTGCCAGGAGCCGGGGGTGACGGTGGTGGCCTTGGATCCCTCGGCCGGGCCGGTGCCGCCACCGATGAGCGTGGTGATGCCGCCGCCGAGCGCCTCGTCCAGCAGCTGCGGACAGATGAAGTGCACGTGACAGTCGATGGCGCCCGCGGTGAGGATGCGGCCGTTGCCCGCGATGATCTCCGTCGACGGGCCCACGACCAGGTCCGGGTGCACACCCGACATGGTGTCGGGGTTGCCCGCCTTGCCGATACCGCAGACGCGGCCGTCGCGGATGCCGACGTCGGCCTTGATGATGCCCCAGTGATCGATGATCACCACGCCGGTGATGACGGTGTCGGGAGCGCCGTCGGCGCGGGTGGCGCGGGACTGGCCCATCGATTCGCGCAGCACCTTGCCGCCGCCGAAGACGGCTTCCTCACCGGCGAGACCCGGTCCGCCGCTGCGGTCCTCGGTGATCTCGATGATCAGGTCGGTGTCGGCCAGCCGGATGCGGTCGCCGGTGGTCGGCCCGAACAGTTCGGCGTAGCGGGCGCGGCTCAGTTCGGTCATCGGTTCTCTCCCGAAGAGGTCGTGGACTCACGCATCGAGGCGGCCCGGCGGGTTCGCGCTGATCCCGTACACCTCGCGGGTGCCGGCGATCGGCACCAGCGAAACGCGTTGCGGCAGACCGGGTTCGAAGCGGACCGCGGTGCCTGCGGGGATGTCGAGGCGGTGGCCGTGCGCGGCCGCGCGGTCGAAGTCGAGGGCGGCGTTGGCCTGCGGGAAGTGCACGTGGCTGCCGACCTGGACGGGGCGGTCGCCGGTGTTGACGACGTCGAGTTCGACGCGCACGGCGCCGGCGTTGAGTTCGATCGTGCCCTCGGCACAGAGGTATTCACCGGGAATCATGGGCGTCGCCTATCCGATCGGGTGGTGCACGGTGACGAGTTTGGTGCCGTCGGGGAAGGTCGCCTCGACCTGCACGTCGTGGATCATCTCCGGAACGCCGACCATGACGTCGTCACGAGTGAGCACCGAGCGCCCCGAGGACATCAGCTCGGCCACGGTCCGCCCGTCCCTGGCGCCTTCGAGCACGTGATCGGTGATCAGCGCGACCGCCTCGGGGTGGTTGAGCTTGAGTCCCCGCGCCTGCCTGCGGCGGGCCAGTTCGGCCGCGTAGCTCAGCAGCAGCCGTTCCTGCTCGTGCGGCGACAGGCGCATCGGGTCTCCTCACGGATCGTGGTCAGGTGTCCGACATTCTGACACGCCCGACGCGCCCCTGCCCGTCCACCCGACACGATTCCCGACCACCCGGTCTCCTCCACGCGCGAACCCGCCGAGCCGGGCGGCAGCCCCGGCATTCATGCCTACGGGGGTCAGGCGGCGAGGTTCTGCAGGCGGACCTGACCGCGGGCGACGGTGCGGCCCTCGGCGTCGGTGATCACCACGACCCAGAGCTGCTGGCTGCGGCCCCGGTGGATGGGGGTGGCCTCGCCGGTGAGCACGCCCTCGCGGACCGCGCGCAGGAAGTCGGTGTTGTTGTTGACGCCGACGACCGAACCGCGCTCGCCGAACCAGACACCGGCGCCCACACTGGCCAGGGTCTCGATGACGGTGCAGTAGACGCCGCCGTTCTGGATGCCCGCGGGCTGGTGCAGCTGCGGACGCACCTCCCATTCGCCGCACACCCGGTCGGGGCCCACCTCCGTGTAGCGCAACCCGATCAGATCGGTGAAGGTGCCTTCGCTGGCCTTGGTCATCAGCTCCGGGGTGATCGCGGCCAGGGACAGGGTGTTGTCGGTCATACGCTCCGGTCTACACCATCGGATTCCGCGGCCGACACCCCGGGAGACGAAGCGGCGGACCCCGTCACAGGGACGGAGCCCGCCGCGGCAGGAATGAGGGGGTCGACCGCAGCCCTCGGGACCACCGGCTCATCCATACGCCGAGATGAGCATAGGTCAGGCTTACCTAAGTGGTCAAGCGCCTCGCCGATCCGTCTCATTCGTCTCACAAATCGTCTCATAATTTACTATTTTAGATACCGATACACCGTCGCGCGCGAGACGCCGAGCACGGCGGCAATCTCGGTGGCGCTGCGCTGCTCGACCTCGCTCATCCGGCGCGCGGCCGCGATGCGCTCCGCGTCGAGCGCGGCGGGCCGTCCGCGCGGCGCGACCGCCGGACGCACGGCCTCGGGATAGAGCAATTCGACCCCGGCCAGCACTTCCGCCCGCAGGTCGGCGGGCGATTCCTCGGCGAACAACACCACCGGGTCGCTGAGCGCGCCCAGCGCCTGCGCCGCCCGCACCCGCTCGGCCAGCTCCGGGCTCGGGCCCGCGACGAGCCGGTTCGCCGCCAGCATCGTGGTGCGGAACCGCTCGAAGATCGCGCCGGGCGCGGCGAGCGCCAGGTCGTTCACATTGAGCCGCAACAGATACCGGTACTCGAGGAACACCTCGAGCAGCCCTTCCAGGACCTGCCGCCTGGCCGTGCGCGGATCGGGATGGGCAGCGTCGGCGACCGCCCCGGCCATCGCGACGAGCAGCGGCTCGGCGAGCCCGGCGAGGATGTCGTACTTGCTCGGGAAGTGGTAGAGCACACCGGCTTTGGAGATGTTCAGCTGATCGGCGATCGCGCGGACCGTGGTGCGGTGGTACCCGTGCGCGCCGAACAGCTCCATGGCGACGGCCAGGATGCGCTCGCGGGTGCCCGGCGTCTGCTCGTCCGTCATCGGGACATCCTAGCGCCTTGACTGACCGGAGGTCAGGAATCTACCGTGAGGACTGACCACAGGTCAGTTCCCACGAGGAGAGTCGCCATGCCGACCAGTCCACGCATTCTCGTTTCCGGTGCCGGTATCGCCGGTCCCACCCTCGCCTGGTGGCTCGCCCGGCACGGCGTCACGCCCACCGTCGTCGAGCTCGCCCCCGCGCCGCGTCCCGGCGGCAACGGTGTCGACCTGCGCGGTGCCGCCGTGCGCATCGCCGACGCCATGGGCGTGCTGCCCGCGGTGCGCGAGCTCGCCACCGACATCCGGCAGCTCACCTTCGTCGACGCCGACGGCAGGCGGGTCGCGGGCATGCCGACCAGCACGTTCAACGGCCCCGACGACCTCGAGGTGATGCGCGGCGACCTCGCCCGCGTCCTCTACGAGGCCACCGCCGACGACGCCGACTACCGGTTCGGCGACGCCGTCGCCTCGATCACCCAGGACGAGGCGTCCGTCCAGGTCGAGTTCACGAACGGGACCAGCGCGAAGTTCGACCTGGTCATCGGCGCGGACGGACTGCACTCGCGGGTGCGCGAGCTCGCGGTGCGCCCGGAATCGGAGGCCGCCTATCCCCTGGGCCTGTGCTTCGCCACCGCCGCCGTCGACCCGGACTTCGGCACCGCGCGGGAGGTGACGCTGCACAACGCACCGGGCCGGGTCGCCGGGGTCTACCGGTCCGGCAGGCACGCGAGCGCCCAGGCGTTCTTCGCCTTCCGCGCCCCGCGCGAGCTCGCCGTGCCCCGGGACCAGCAGGCGCAGAAGGAGCTGTTGCGCAGCCACTTCGACACCGATGCCTGGCGGGTCGGCGCCCTGGTCGACGCGGCGACCGCCGATCCGGGCTTCTACCTCGACGCGATCACCCAGATCCGGATGCCCGGCTGGTCGCGCGGGCGGGTCGGCCTGGTCGGCGACGCCGGCTACTGCGCGACGCTGCTGTCCGGCGCGGGCGCGTCACTGGCCGTCGAGGGCGCGCACCGGCTGGCCACCGAGCTCGCCGTCGGCGACGGGCATCGGGCCGCGTTCGCCCGCTACGAGCGGGGCTTGCGGGCCACCGTGCGCGCCCGTCAGCGGTCGGTCGGGGCGAGTCGCGCGATGCTGATCCCCGGCTCGCGCACCGGCGTCCGGCTGCGCGATCAGTTCACCCGGCTGATGGTGTTGCCGCCGTTGGCCGCCCGGGTGTTCCGGCCGGAGCGCGCGCGGGCCGCGTGACGGCGCGCCGGAGACGGCCGCCTGGGCTTGCTCAACACGATCGCAATACTCCATGATCACACGTACCTCTATGTTTCCGAGGCTTGTGTCGATGTTGAAAGCTCATGTTCTGGGCGCACGACGGCCAGGGGTGGGCGCGGCGAGAGAGGCAAGATTTCGTGAGTAGTAGTCGTATCCCCCGCTGGGCCGCGCAGGCGGCCCTGTGCGCGGCCGTCGCCGGAGCCGCCGTCGCGGCGCCGGTGCAGGCCGAGCCGCTGTGGCCCGGCGGTCCCGATGTCCCCGGTGTTCCGGCGATCATTCCCGCGCCGCCGCCGGAGCCGGTGGTCGCGCCGTGCAGCGAGAAGGCGCGCGCCTGCCTGCAGCTGTCCACCAACAACGCCTGGCTGATGGACAACGGCAAGGTGACCTTCGGGCCGAGCCCGATGTCGCACGGCCGTCCCGGCTACGAGACCCCGCCCGGGGTCTTCAAGGTGGCGTTCAAGAAGCCGTTCCACTGGAGCACCCTGCACAACGCGCCGATGGAGTACGCGGTCTTCTTCAACGGCGACATCGCCTATCACATCGGGCCCACCGAGGAGCAGTCGCACGGCTGCATCCGGCTGACGCCCGAAGGCGCGAAGGCGCACTACGAGTGGCTGGAACCGGGCGACATCGTCGAAGTGGTTCCCTGAGCCGTCGTGACCCGAAGGGGAGGCCGGATCATCGGCCTCCCCTTTGTCATGCCATGGCGACGGTGAGCGCGTCGAAGAGCCAGAGGTGGGCCGCGCCGGAGGTCACCGTGTCGCCGGCGAGGGTGGCGGTGAGCTGCCAGTACCGGCGGACGTCGGCGGTGTCGGCGGTGTCGGCCAGCAGCCGGCGCCGGAAGGCCGGGGTGTCGGCCAGGCCGCGCGCGCCCGCGTGGATGTCGACGTAGTGATCGAGTTCGGCGCCGGGCGCGGGCGCGCGGCCCGCGGCGACCGCCGGTGCCGCGGTCAGGCAGGCGTCGGCCACGTCGAGGAGCAGGCGGCGCTCGTCGCGGACGCCCGGGGTGCCGCGATGGCGGATGGTGTCCGACATCGCCGCCGACAATGCCGGATTCGTCACGAGCGCAACGAGTTCCGCGTAGGCGAGCAGGTGCTCGGGTGGGGCGGCGGGAGTGGGTTCGGGGACGTTCATGTCGAGGAAGTCCTCGATCAGCGGGCGCGGCAGCGGTGCCAGCTGACGGCGCCAGAAGGTGCCGAGGGCAGTCCGTGCCGCCGTCGGATCCGCCACGGCTGCAAGCAGATCCAGCGCCGCGGGGGCGGCGTGCTCGA
The DNA here is from genome assembly GCF_042888005.1 of Nocardia sp. NPDC003269. Taxonomy (NCBI): domain Bacteria; kingdom Bacillati; phylum Actinomycetota; class Actinomycetes; order Mycobacteriales; family Nocardiaceae; genus Nocardia; species Nocardia sp. NPDC003269. Next base: position 1,578,336 of record NZ_JBIAPA010000002.1, on the reverse strand, counting down.
CGGCGGCGAGAAGCGCGCGACGGTGGCTCAACGCCGCGAACTCGGCGTCGACGGCGGCACGTTCGGTGGCGATCACCTCCGCGATCGACCGGGTGCCCGAGAGAACGTCGGCGATGGCGGTCAGCCCGATGCCGAAGGTGCGCAACCGGCGCAGCAGTCGCAGGCGATCGACCGCGGCCCGGTCGAACACCCGATGCCCGGCCGCGGTGCGGCGCACCTCGAGCAGGCCCTCGTCGCAGTAGAACCGGATCGTGCGGACCGCGACGCCGGTCCGGGTCGCGAGTTCGCCGATCGTCATCGGTGTGCTGTCGGTCACAGTCACTGGCACCTCCACCTCGGTGGAGTTCCTACGGTACCGACGACACCCCAGCGAAGGAGGACCCATGACCACCCGAACTTCCCGTACCGACGACGCGATCTGGGCGGCGGTCGCCGTCGAACGCGCCACCCTCGCCGACCTGCTGGCCGACCTGCCCGAATCCGCATGGGACACCCCCTCGTTGTGCACGGGCTGGCGGATCCGAGATGTGGTGGCGCACCTCGTGCTGACCACCCGGGTGACGATCGGCTCGCTCGTGGTGAACCTGATCCGGGCCCGCGGGAATCTCGACCGGCTCATCCACGACACCGCCGTCCGCCTCGCCGACCGGATGTCGACCGCCGAACTGCTCGACGCGCTGCGGGCCACCGTCGACTCCCGGGTCACCCCGATCGGGACGACACCGACCGACCGGCTGATGGATCTGCTGGTGCACGGGCAGGACATCGCGGTCCCCCTCGGCGTCGACCGCGTGATGCCGACCGCGGCGGCACAGTGGTCCCTGGAACGCGTGTGGGCGATGGGCACCCCGTTCCACGCGCGCACCCGCCTGGCCGGATACGCCCTCACCGCAACGGATACCGGGTGGCACACGGGCACCGGCACACCGGTCACCGGGACTGCCGCCGAGCTGCTGATGATCGTCACCGGCCGGACATCACCGGATCACTGACGACGCGGCGATCCGCGGTACCGAACTACTCGGCACCGCGGATCGTTGGGTGTGGTGGCATGGTGGGCCGACGGTCGGCTCGACCACGAACGGGCCCGGCTACACCGCCACCACGTCCCGGTTGCTCGCGGCAGGATCATCCTCCACCGCACCAGAATCCGGCACGGACGTGGCACCTGCCGGGATCCGCCGCAGCAGCGCGACGGCCAGGACCGCACCGGCGGCAGATAACACGGCCGCGGTCCACGCGGCGGCGTTGAGGCCGTGGGTGAACGCCTCGCGCGCGGCGGCGACGACCGACTCGGCGACATCGGCGGGCAGGGAGTCGGCCGAACTCAGTGCCCCGGGCAGGGTTTCCGCGGCCTCACCCGTCGACTCCGACATCCCGGCGCGGTACACCGCGGCACCGACACTGCCGAGCAGTGCCACACCGAGCGCGACGCCCAGGTCGCTGGCCGTGCTGTTCACCGCCGAGGCGGCACCCGCCTTCTCCGCCGGGGCGGCGCCGATGACCAGGCCGGGGATCAGCGCCATGGCCGGGGCGATACCCGGGTACAGGACGTAGAAGCCGACGATGAGCAACGGCAGACCGGCGACGCTCTCGACCTGGGTCAGCACCAGGTAGCCGACCGTCGACACCGCCAGACCCGCGGCGATCAGGAACGCGGGCCGGACCCGACGGGCGAGCGCGGGAGTGACCGTGGAGACGATCACCAGGCCGATCGCGGCGGGCAGGATCCACAGCCCGGCCGCCAGCGGCGACTGGGCGGCGACCAGCTGCAGATACTGCGTGAACAGCAGGTACACCCCACCCAGGGCGATGGCCGCGAGCATGTACACGCCCAGCGATCCGCTGAAGGTCCGGTCGGCGAACAGCCGCACGTCGAGCAGCGGGTCGTCCAGGCGCAGCTGCCTGCGGACGAAGACCACCGCGAACAGCACCCCGGCGAGCAGGGTCGGCACCGACGTGACGGTGGGTCCGGCCTCGGCGAGCTTCTTCACGCCGTAGACGAACGGCAGCAGCGCGGCCAGCGACAGCGCGACGCTGATCGGATCGAGCCTGCCCGCCGCGGGCGCCCGGTACTCGGGCACCAGCACCGGCACCGCGAGCACGACCAGCAGCATCACCGGCACGCCGATCAGCATGGACGCGCCCCACCACAGCGAGGCCAGCATCAGTCCGCCGAGCAGCGGGCCGAGCGCCACCCCGGCCGACACCGACGCCGCCCACAGACCGATGGCGGTGGCGCGCTGGCGATCGTCGCGGAACATGGTGGTGATCAGCGACAGGGTCGCGGGCATGACGGCGGCCGCGCCCAGCCCCATCAGCGCCCGCGACGCGATGAGCAGTTCGGGACCGGGCGCGAAGGCCGCGAGCACCGAGGCGACGCCGAACAGCGCGGCGCCGGCCAGCAGCAGCCTGCGGCGGCCGAGCCGGTCACCCAGCGTGCCCATGGTGACCAGGAACCCGGCCATCACGAAGCCGTAGATGTCGTTGATCCACAACAGCTGTCCGCTGCTCGGTGCCAGATCGGCGGCGATATAGGGGGTGGCCAGGAACAGGACGGTCATGGTGAGGAACAGCAGCACCGTCGGCAGGAGCAGGACCGCAAGTCCCAGCCACTGGCGGGTGCCTGCCCGCTCGGGGATTTCGGTGAACGCGGACATCAGGAGGATTCCCTTCGAGGAGGAGGCGAACGAGACCCACCGTGCCGAGCGGCCCTTCGGGAACCCTTCGGATCGACTCCGGATCGCCTCGAGGACGCCGCGTCCGCCCCGCCGTTTAGGGTGGGTGACATGCGTTTCGGGGTGCTCGGGCCGGTGACGGTGTGGACCGACGACGGGCAGCCGGTCCGGGTGCCCGAGCTCAAAGTGCGGGTCCTGCTGGCCGCACTGCTGGTGGAGCCGGGCCGGATCGTGCCCGCCGACCGGCTCGTCGAGGACCTGTGGGGCGGCGCGGCACTGCCCACCCATCCGGCGGGGTCGTTGCAGACCCGCGCGTCCCAGCTGCGGCGGGTGCTCGGCGACGCCGAGGACGGCGGCCGCGACCTGCTGGTCTCGCGCTCCCCCGGCTATCTCCTCGACGTTCCCCCCGGCGCGGTCGACGCGCAGGTGTTCCAGGACCTGCTGCGCCGGGCGCGCGCCGCCGACGACGCCACCCGCGCGACCCTGCTGGCCGAGGCGCTGGCGCTGTGGCGCGGCCCCGCCCTGGCCGACCTCGCCGACCACGACTTCGCCCGGATCCCGGTGCTACGCCTCGAGGAACAGCGCCTGACCGCGACCGAGGACTACGCGCGAGCCAGGATCGCGCTCGGTGAGCACGAGCAGGTGGCCGACGAACTGGGCGCGCTCACCGAGGAACATCCGCTGCGGGAACGGCTGCGGGCCGCGCACATGCTCGCGCTGTACCGCTCGGGCCGCCACGGCGAGGCCCTGGACTCGTACCGGCGCCTGCGCGAGCACCTCGCCGAGGACCTCGGCCTGGATCCCAGTCCCGAGCTCACCGCGCTGCATCGTGCTGTGCTGGAACAGGATCCGGCGCTCGGCGCGCCGACCCGGCCGCCGCGGGCGACCCCGGTCACGCCCCGGCCCACGCTGCCGGTTCCCGCCACCGCGTTGATCGGGCGTGCGGACGATCGCGCCGGGATCGAGGCCCTGCTCCGGGCCGAACGACTCGTGACGCTCACCGGTCCGGGCGGCGTCGGCAAGACCCGCCTGGCGCTGGCGGTCGGCGCCGATCATCCGGCCCGCGACGGCGTGCTGTTCGTCGAGCTGGCCGGGCTGTGCCTCGGCGCCGAGCCGGACAGCGCGCTGACCGCCCTCACCGAGGTGGTCGCCGCGGCCTTCGAGGTGCGCGACGACTCCGCCGGGACCAGCCCGTTCCCGGTGCCCGACAACGGAACCCAGCTCGCCCGGCTCGCCGAGGCGGTGCGGGCCAAGCGGGCACTGCTGGTGCTGGACAACGGCGAGCACGTCGCCGACGCCGCCGCGGCACTGGTCGCGCGGCTGCTCGGCGCGGCCCCCGACCTGCGGGTGCTGGTGACCAGTCAGGTCCCGCTGAACATCGCGGGCGAGCACCTGTGGCCGGTCGCGCCGCTGCCGGTGCCCGCCGCGGAGGGAACCACGGTTGAGATCGAGAAGTCGCCTGCTGTCAGGCTTTTCACCGATCGGGCCCGCGCCACCACCCCCGGTTTCGCTGTCACCGACGCCAATGCCGCCGCGGTCGCGACCATCGTCGGCCATCTCGACGGCCTGCCGCTGGCGCTGGAGCTGGCGGCGACCCGGGTCCGCGCGCTGGGCGTGCACACCCTGGCCGAGCGGCTCGAGGACCGGTTCACGCTGCTCTCCGCCGGGTACCGGGATGCCCCCGATCGGCAGCGCACGCTGCGCGCGGTGATCGACTGGAGCTGGGAACTGCTCGACGAGCCCGAACGCGCGGTGCTGCGCAGGCTCGCGGCCCACGCCGACGGCGCCACCCTGGAATCGGCCGAGACCGTCTGCGCGGGTGGCGATGTCGACGGCGTCGACGTCGCGGAACTGCTCGCCCGCCTGGTCGACCGCTCGCTGGTCATCGCGCCCGCCGCCGACGCCAGGCCCCGCTACCGGCTGCTGAAGTCGGTCGCCGCCTACGGCGTCGACCGCCTGCGCGACAGCGGCGAGGAGACCGAGACCCGCCTGCGTCATCTCGCCTACTACCGCGCGCTGGCCGAACGCGCCGACGCGCACCTGCGCACCGGCGACCAGCGGCGGTGGCTGGCCCGGCTCGACGCCGAATCGGCCGACCTGCGCCGCGCGCTCGAGACCGCCAGGGCCGCAGGCAGATCCGACGACGCGCTCGGTCTGGTGAACGCGCTGGCCTGGTATTGGGTGCTGCGCGGGCGGCTCGCGGAGGGCATCCGGTCGATCGGCATCGCGCTGGCGATGCCGGGCGAACCCGGTTCGGCCGCACGGCGGATCGCGCTGCTGTGGCGCGGCGCGCTCGAGCTCGGGCGCGGCCGCACCGTCGAGACGCTGCCCGCCCTTGGCGAGCGGCCCGCGCCCGCGGAACTGCGGGCCCGCTGGTATCTCGCGCACGTGCACACCGGGTTCGCCGCGCACCACGACATGGACAGCGCCGCCGCGCTGCGCACCGCCTTCGCCGACGCCGGTCAGGACTGGGGTGTCGCGGCGGCCTCGGCGTCGCTGGCCAGGGACGCGTTCGCTCGCGGTGAGCTGACCGAGATGCGCGCGCACGCCGAACGCAGCCGGGATCTGTTCACGCGGGTCGGCGACCGCTGGGGCCAGGGCATCGCGGGCTTCCTGCTCGGCAATCACGCCGAGGTCGTCGGCGATCTCGACACCGCGCGCACCGAGCACCGGGCCGCGCTGACGACCGCCGAGGAGCTCGGGCTGTGGACCGAGGTGGGCGAGCGGCTCACCTCCCTGGGCCGGATCGCGCTGCTGCGCGGGGACTTCGAGCACAGTGCCGAACTGCACGAACGTGCGCGCCGGCTCGCCGTCGACCAGGGGCATCTGGTCGGGGAGGAATCCGCGGAACTCGGACTCGGCCTGGTCGCGCGGCGCCGCGGCGATCTCGCCGCCGCCCGCACGCACCTCGGCGCCTGGCTGGATTGGCATCTGCGCGCGGGCTCCCAGTTCGGCGCGGCACTGATCCTCGCCGAACTGGGCTTCACCGCCGAACTCGCGGGCGACGCCGCCGAGGCCGAACAGCTGCACCGGCGCGGCCTGGACGCGGCGCTGCGCACCGGCGATCCCCGCGCCCACGCGCTCGCTCTGGAGGGACTGGCCGGCGCCCGCGCGCTGGCGGGCGACGCCGAGCAGGCCGCTCAGCTACTCGGCGCGGCCGACGCCCTGCGCCGCGCCACCGGAGCGCCCCTGCCCGAGGCCGAACGGGGCGATGTCGACCGGATCGCGGCGCGCGTCCGCGCCGAGCTGGGCGCCGACGGACTGGCGGCCGCGGTCGCCCACGGCCGGACCGCCGACCCGGCGACCCTCGTCGAGGGAGCGACCTCGAGCCGATCCTGAGTCCGTCCGAAGTCCGCCCGGCCACGGTGGACCCATGAGTACCAACAGTCGCACCAGGTCGACAGTCCAGAGCTTCGCCGATATCAAGGCCGATTTCGACGCCATCGTCGGCTCGATCAACTACGCCACGATGACCACCGTCGACGCCGCCGGGCGCCCCCGGTCCCGGGTGCTGATCCCGGTCTGGGAAACCGGCGGCGAGGTGCCGACCGGGTGGCTCGGGACCTATCGCACGCCGGTGAAAGCCGCGCATATCGCGGGGAATCCGCATGTGACGTTCTCGTATTGGAGTCCGGCGCAGAACACCGTCGCCGTGGATACCGTCGCCGGCTGGACCGACGATCCGGACGAGCGCGCGCACGTGTGGGACCTGTACCGGCACGGGAGCCCGCCCGGCGTCGGCTATGACCCCGGCCAGTTCTGGCAGGGCCCGGACGACCCGGCGTTCCAGGTGCTCCGCCTGTCGCCGTGGCGGATTCAGGTGCTGCGTGGCCGCGATCTGGTCAGCGGGATTCCGGCCCGCATCTGGCGCGGTCCGCTCCAGGGGGATTGACGGCACCGACGGCGAACGCGGCCGTTCGCCGTCGGATCTGACGGGACTGGACGTCGGTACAGGTCACGGCGCGATCCGTTGTGACGGACACCAACACTCCCCGGTAGTTCCACCAGGAAGGATGTGGGGTCGAATTTCGCGAATCGGGCGATTTCCTTGCCGAGGGAAATGAGCGGGGCTACGTTAACCCACATCACAGCAGAGGAGATCTGATTGTGATCCACATCCCGGCCGACGGGTCCTCCATTTTCCGGCGGGATGCTCATCAATCATGCAAGGAGATTCACCATGGGTTCGCTGACCGAGATAATGATGGCCGCCATTGCGGGATTGGGTTCCATGGTCGAGGGTGATGGGCTCCTGGCGGTCTTCCTCGGCTCCGTCGAGGCATTCTTCCCGTAAAACGACCTCGCCCCGACACCCCCGTCCGGCTCACTGACGAGTCCGGCATCCATTTCACCGAAGGAAAATACACATGGGATCTCTCTACGAATTGATGCAGACCGGCGCGGGCAGCCTGAGCGACGCTGTTCTGCCTTTCATCCAGGCCCTGATCACCGTCAGCGGCGGCACGCCGACACCGGGTAAGTAACACTCGACTCGACAGCGCGGGGGCGGACCGTTCACGGTCCGCCCCCGCGACTCATATATAGCGAAACAGAATGATCGACCATCACTGTGCGGTGCGAAATAGGAGGACTCCCAGACCTGGCCGAACCCCCGAAAAGTGGGGTCTGGCGAACAAGGCGACGCGCGCGGACACCGCACAGCAGCCCACCTCCTCCGCCATGAACACCTCGCAGCCATCGACCCCCAGACGGCGGGCACCGTCACCCCGAGCGACATCGCCATCCGCCCAAGCCTCGGCACAGTCGCAGATCAGATGCATCAGATACGCGAATCCATCCCCCTTGACGGACTCGTCGCGAACAGTTGCGTTCGCGACAATTCCGGCCGTCGCTGTACCAGACACTCGCCGTAACCACAGGTCACAGGTACACCCGGCAGCTCTCGCGGCAATCGCCGAGCAGCTTCCAGAAGGAAAGAAAAAAATGAACGAATCAGAGTGAGTGAAACATCGGGTTGCCACACTTCTGACGCAGCGCTACGTTACCGGCATCATATCGACCACCGATCGTGATGACCGCCCGCGGAGAGGGGACCACCCTATTTCCGGGGGCATGACAACAGCGCAAGGAGATACTTCATGGGCTCGTTCGATGAGCTGCTACTCGGCGTACTGGGCGGAATGGCGTCCGCGAACCAGGGCGACCTTCTGCTCGAGACCTTCCTGGGCTCCGTCGAAGCGTTCTTCCCGTAATCCGATATCACCCGCAGGAGTAAGACATGGGTTCCCTCTACGAAATGTTCGCCACCGGCATGGCCAGTCTCGGCGACACCACCCTGCCCCTCGTCCAGGCGCTGATCTCCCTGAGCGGTGGCACGCCCATCGGCGGCTGACCCACCCCTGACCTCAGGTTTCTCGACAATCAAGCAAGGAGTTCGACCATGGGTTCGCTGACAGAGCTGATGATGGCCGCCATCGCGGGCTTGGGTTCCGCGGCCGAGGGCGACGGCCTGCTCGCCGTCTTCCTCGGTTCGGTAGAAGCCTTCTTCCCGTAGCCCGATCAACCGCCGCACCAGCGGGGGCCGGCCGTCGTCCGGCCCCCGCACCGCCCGAGAAGTCAGCAGGCCCGCATCACCATGAACAACGACATGCTCCGCGCCCTCCTGTCGGCCGCCTGTGTCGTGGCGCTCGCCGCGACACCCGTGTTCGCCGACACCGGGCAGGCCGCGGCCACCACCGGCGCCCGCCTGGTGAGCCGGACCCAGTCCGGCCAGGTCGCCGACATCAGCGTCTACTCCCCCGCCATGGACCGCACGATCGCGCTGCGCGTGCTGCGACCGGCCGACACCGCGACCCCGGCGCCGACGTTGTACCTGCTCAACGGCGCGGGCGGCGGCGAGGATTCGGCCAACTGGCCGGGGCAGACCGACGCGGGCGGGTTCTTCGCCGACAAGCACGTCAACGTCGTCATCCCGATGGAGGGCGCGTTCAGCTACTACACCGACTGGCTGCGCCCCGACGAGAAGCTCGGGAAGAACCTCGAGAACAACGGCCGCAACATGTGGACGACGTTCCTCACCCAGGAGCTGCCGCCCGTCGTCGACGCGACCTTCGGCACCACCGGCGTCAACTCGCTGGCGGGCATCTCGATGGCGGGCACCTCGGTCCTCGACCTCGCCATCCAGGCCCCCGACCTGTACCGCAGCGTGTCCGCCTACAGCGGCTGCGCGATGACCAGCGACCCGATCGGCCGTGGCTTCGTCTCGCTGGTGGTGCGGATGGGCGGCGGCGACGTGGAGAACATGTGGGGCCCGATCACCGACGCCGCCTGGCGCGAACACGACCCCTTCGTCCAGGCCCACCGCCTACCGGATATCCCGATGTACATTTCCGCCGGAACGGGTTTGCCCGGAATTCACGACACGCTGCAGAATCCGCGTGTTCATATCAACGGAAAGAATCCGACCTCCATTCTGACGAATCAAATGCTCGTCGGCGGCGGCATCGAAGCGGCGACCATGTATTGCACGGCGAATTTGGCCCAGCGCACCCAGCAGCTCGGCCGCACGAATATCACCTACAACCTCCGGCCGACCGGAACTCATTCGTGGGGCTATTGGGAAGACGACCTGCACGCGTCGTGGCCGATGATGGCGACGGCGCTGGGCCTGTGAGCGCCGAACTCCGGGTCGGCACCGAGCAGCTGCGCCCGCGCGACGCGGTGTTCGTCTACGACGAGACCGACCGGCACCTGTCGAACGTCGTCGGGGTGTACCTCGCCGACTCCGCGGGCCGGGCACCGCTGACCATCGGCGAGGTCCTGGACTGGGTGCGCGCGAGCATCGGGCACGCGGCGCTGTTCCACCGACGGCTGCACCGCGTGCCGATGGACCTGGATCTGCCGTACTGGGTGCCCGATCCGGCCCTGTCGGTGCGCGACCACGTCTCGCTGGAGCGGCCGGGGACCTGGGACGACGCGCGTGCCCGGATCGCCGAGATCACCGCCACGCGGATGGATCTGACGCGGCCACCGTGGCGCATCCATGTGCTCGACCGCGTCGACGGGGTCCCGGCGATGCCGGGCCCGACCACGATCGTGGTGCTCGCGTTCCATCACAGTGCCGGCGACGGCGTCGCCACCCGCGCGCTCGAGCAGCGGCTGTTCGGCGCCGACCCGGCGCCGGCGATCCGGCTCGACGAGCCGCGCCCACTGGTCCGGGCGATCCGCACGAGCGCCGCGCTCCCGCTGCGGCCCGCGCAGTTCGTCGGCGGATTGCGGCGCGCCCGCGCGGCGCAGGACGAACTCCGCGCGCTGGTCGACGCGGGCGCGGTGCACGAACCGGTGGCCGAACGCCCCGCGACCCGGTTCAACCGGGATATCCACGCGGAGATCACCTTTCACCTGATCGCGCTGCCGATGCCGGAGGTGCTCGCCGCGAAAGCCGCGGCGCCGCAGCGGGTCACGATCAACGACCTGATGCTGACGACGATCGCCGGCGCGCTGGCCGCCTATCTCGCCGAGCACGACGAGACGCCCGACGGCTCACTCGCCGCGATGGTGCCGATGTCGATGCGCGGTGTGGCCGGCTGGGATTCGGCGAACCAGCTCAGCCAGATGATCGTCGACCTGCACACCGACCTCGCCGATCCGCTGGCCCGGCTGGCCGCGGTGCGGCGGTCGGCGGGCTTGGCCAAGCAGCGGACCACCGACCCGGTGGTGCGGCGCGGTGACCGCCGGGTGGAGACCGCGCCCGCGCTGCTGCTGCGCGCGGCCGGATGGGCCAGGGCGCAACGGCGTTTCGACGACGCGGCGACGGTGCCGCTGTGCAACACCACCATCAGCAATGTGCCGCCGGTGACCGACAGCCTGGTCTTCTGCGGGCGGCCGATCCGCCGGGTGGTCGGCGCGCTGCCGATCCTCGACGGTGACGGCCTGCGGCACCTGATCACCTCGCAGGGTGACGACATCGTCATCGCGGTCACCACGAATCCGGCGATGATGCCGGACCCGGAGCACTACGGCGAACTCGTGCTGCGGTCGTTCCGTGAACTCGCCGCGGCGGTGCGCGCCGCGACCGGCCCCTAGCGTTGCAGGCAGCTGGTCCGGCGCACCGGCAGACCCCGGTCCTCGAGCGCGCCGAGCAGCAGCTGGCCGCGCCGGGCGCCCGCGGTGGCGTCGGTGCGGGCCAGGTCGGGCACGTAGGTCGCCGCGCCGATGACGGATTCGCCGACCAGCGACCAGAACCGGCGCGCGGGCAGGCCGGAGCAGCGGGTGAGCACGGACTGCAGCGGAATCAGCGAGGACGCGCACCGCTGGGCCAGCCAGACCGCCATCGCCGCCTCGCAGGGCAGGGCGACGGCGTCGCGCTCGTCGACTTCGGGGTCACCGGCGACGACGCGAATCGTGGTGTCGGACAATCCCGCCCAGTCGATGCCACCATCGTTGTCATGATGGATCCAGAGATTGTCCCGGCCGGGATCCCAGGCCCGGCCCGCCATCACGAACAGCGCCGTCACCCGGCCGACAACGGCGTGGATGAGCGCGGTCGCGACCACCTCGGCGGCGATGTCGTCGTTGATCATCTCGGCGGCGTGCCTGCGGTACATCAGCTCGACGCGGCCCTCGGACAGTCCGTTCGGCACATGCCACCAGCGGCGCTTTCCCTGACCGGCCATCGCCGCCACGGCATAGACCCGCGGATGTTCGGGTTGCAGCGATTGCAACCGGGCACACGCGCGATCGAACGCGGCGGTGCTGCGGGACGTGGCGGTGGTGACGGGCTCGGGCATCGAACCTCCTCGAACAGTGGGTTCCCGTGACGATGATGTCTCGGAACATAGGTTAGGCTTACCAGACTTCACAAGTCGTGTCCGGATTCGAGTCAGGAGAAGTTCGTCGCCGTGATCCACCCTGGCACCGTCAGACGTCGTCGTCTGACCGGGCTTCTTCTGCTCGTCTTGCTGCTCACCGTCGCGGTGGTGGCGAGCATCGCCATCGGTACCCGCTCGCTCGCACCGGCCACGGTGTTCGACGCCGTCACACACGCTCTCGGCTGCGACGGCGGCCCGTTCCGATGCCCGGCCCGCTCCACCGCCGAGGAAATCGTGCGTGAGCTACGTCTGCCGCGCACCGCGTTGGCCCTGGTCGCCGGGATGGCGCTGGGCATCGCGGGCGCGCTCATCCAGGGGTATACCCGGAATCCGCTCGCTGATGCCGGTTTGTTGGGACTGAATGCCGGCGCGGGATTCCTGGCCGCGCTCAGCATCTATCTGTTCGGCTTCACCGCGCCGAGCCAGTACATCTGGTTCGCCTTCGCCGGGTCCGCGATCGCGGGCATCATCGTGTTCGGGGTGTCCTCGATCGGCGGCGGCAAGGCGAGTCCGCTGAGCCTGGTGCTCGCGGGCGCGGCGGTCACCGCGTTCCTGCAGGCGATGACCAATGCCGTGATCGTGCTCGACAACGCCGCGCTCGACACCTACCGGTTCTGGGTGGTCGGCACGGTGAACGGGCGCGAAGGCGGAGTGTTCTGGCAGGTGCTGCCGTTTCTCGTGGTCGGGATGGCGATGGCGGTCGCGGCGGCGCCCAGCCTGAACCTGCTCGGCCTCGGGGACGACGTCGCCCGCGGGCTCGGCGTCGATGTCGGCCGGGCGCGGGCGTTCGGCCTGTTCGCGGTGGTGCTGCTCAGCGGCGCCGCCACCGCGGCCATCGGGCCGATCGCCTTCCTCGGGCTGGTGGTGCCGCATATCGCCCGCACGATCACCGGGCCCGACAACCGCTGGCTGATCCCCTATTCGGGACTCATCGGCGGATTGCTGCTGCTGGTCGCCGACATCGCGGGCCGGGTGGTCGCCCGGCCGGGCGAACTCCAGGTCGGCGTGATGCTCGCCGCGATCGGCGCGCCGTTCTTCATCGCGCTGGTGCGCCGCAAGAAGTTGGTGACGCTGTGAGCACACTCGAGACGGACACGCCCACCGACGCGGGCGCCGCGCTGCGCAAGGTGCGGCCCGCGCTGCGGATCGGGCCGGTGTCGCTGGTGTGGCGACCGGTGCTGCTCGGTGCCGTGCTGGCCCTCGCGGCGCTGGTCTTCGCGCTGTTCTGCCTGGATATCGCCGTCGGCGAGACCAACATCCCGCTGAGCCGGGTCCTCGACGTCCTCGGCGGCGGTGGCACCCGATCGCAGCGGTTCATCATCATCGAGTCGCGGCTGCCGCGGGCGCTGACGGCCGTGGTGGTCGGCGCTGCGCTCGGCCTGTCCGGCGCGCTCATGCAGTCGATCCTGCACAACCCGCTGGCCGGGCCCGATGTCCTCGGGATCACCACCGGTGCCAGTGTCGGCGCCGTCGCGGTGCTGGTCGGCAGCGGCGGCGCGACCACCGGACTGATCGCCACGGTCGGCGCGCCGCTGGCCGCGCTCACCGGCGGCCTGCTCACCGCGATCGTGATCTATCTGCTCGCCTGGGGTCGCGGCCGGGCCGGGGAACGCGGGGTCACCGGCTTCCGCCTGGTCCTCATCGGCATCGGCGTCAACGCGGTGCTGATGTCGGTGATCAGCTGGCTGCTCACCCGGGCCAGCCTCACCGACGCCGCGCGGGCCCAGCTGTGGCTCACCGGTTCGCTCAACGCCGCGGACCTGGCCAGGGTCGTGCCCGCGGTGCTCGCGCTGGCCGTGGTGACCGTGATCGCGCTGGTCTCGGCTCGGACGCTGGCCGCGCTGCGCCTCGGCGAGGAGTCGACCCGGGTGCTCGGCGTGCGGATCCAGGCCCAGCAGGCGCTGCTCATCGGCGCCGCGGTGGTCGCGGCGTCGGTGGCCACGGCGGCCGTCGGACCGGTCGGCTTCGTCGCGCTCGCGGCGCCGCAGATCGCCAGGATGGCACTGCGCACGCCGGGTGAACCGCTCATCGCCTCGGCGCTGACCGGCGCCGGGCTGGTCGCCGCGGCCGATATCATCTCGCGCACACTGCTTCCCGTCGAACTGCCCGTCGGCATCGTGACCGCCGCGCTCGGCGGGCCGTTCCTGCTCTACCTGCTCGTCCGCATGAACCGGAAGGCCACGCTCTGATGACCAGCCCCGCCCATCGCCTCGCCGCCGACGGCGTCTCCCTCGGCTACGGCGAGCGGGTGATCGTCGACGAGCTGAGCCTCGACATCGCGCCCGGCGTGGTCACCACGGTCATCGGGCCCAACGGCTGCGGCAAGTCGACGCTGCTCAAGTCGCTGGGCAGGCTGCTGCGCCCCCGCGACGGGCAGGTCGTGCTCGACGGCAAGGCCATCTCGACGATGAAGACCAAGGACGTCGCCCGGGTGATCGGCATGCTGCCGCAGACCCCGGTCGCCCCCGAGGGCCTCACCGTCGCGGATCTGGTCGCCCGCGGCAGGCACCCGCACCAGTCCTGGCTGCGGCAGTGGTCGGCCGACGACGAGACCGAGGTCGCCGCCGCGCTGGCCCAGACCGGCATCGCCGACCTGGCCGAGCGCACCCTCGACGAGCTCTCCGGCGGCCAGCGCCAGCGCGCCTGGATCTCGATGGCCCTGGCCCAGGGCACCGACATCCTGCTGCTCGACGAGCCGACCACCTACCTCGACCTCGCGCACTCGCTCGAGGTGCTCGATCTCGTCGACCGGCTGCACGCCGAGTACGGGCGCACCGTGGTCATGGTGCTGCACGATCTCAACCTCGCCATCCGCTACAGCGACGAGCTCGTGGTGATGTCGGCGGGGCGCATCGTGGCGCGGGGCAAGCCCGCCGACATCGTCACCGCCGAGCTGCTCGCCGAGGTGTTCGGGCTCGAGGCCACCGTCCTCACCGATCCCGTCTCCGGGCGGCCGATGATCGTCCCGATCGGCACCCGGCACGTGCACGGCGCCGACGGGTATGACGAATGACACACCAGCAAATCCCCCGTTACGACAATCTGTAGTACGCATCTTTGTCGTTGAGTCCGTAAAATTGTGGGATGGCAGGACTCGGCGAACTCGAAAAAGCGGTCATGGACCAGTTGTGGTCGGCCGACGAACCGCAGACGGTGCGGCAGGTCCACGAAGCACTGGCCGCACGGCGCGAGCTCGCGTACACGACAGTGATGACCGTGCTGCAGCGGCTGGCGAAGAAGGATCTGGTGGTGCAGCGGCGCGATGATCGCGCCCACCGATACGCACCGGTACACAGCCGCGACGAGCTCGTCGCGAGCCTGATGGTCGACGCGTTGCAGCAGGCCGACGCGGCGGGCAGCCGCGCCGCCGCGCTGGTGCACTTCGTGGAACAGGTGGGCAAGGACGAGGCCGATGCCCTCAGGGAGGCGCTCGCCAAGCTCGAATCCGACGAGAAGAGCAGCTAGACTCCCTGGCGGCTCTCACAACGACGTGAGCGCCCCTGGTCCCACAACGCAGTGAGCAGAGTCGATGAACGCAACCGCGGCAGTCTTCGCCGGTCTCGCCTTGCTTCTCGCAGGGCCGGTACCAGCGCTGCTCAGTCGCGCTACCTGGGTGCATCGATCGCCGCGCGCGGCCCTGGTGCTGTGGCAGGCCATCGCGCTGGCCGCCGTGCTCAGCGCCTTCGGTTCCGGGCTGGCCATCGCCAGCCTGCTGCTCGTCCCCGGCCCCGACGGTAGGCCGACCACCTCCCCCACCAAGGAGATCGACGCGCTCGGTCTGCCCCTGTGGACGATCTACGTGCTGGTCTTCGCGCTGACGCTGATGATCGGCGCCCGGCTCATCTTCTCCATCGTGCGCGTCGGCGTGCACACCCGTCGCCGCAGGTCCCGGCATCGCATGCTGGTCGATCTGCTGGATCAGAGCGGGCCGGTCCGTCGCGCCGCCGATATCCGCGTGCTCGCCGCGACCGAACCCATCGCCTACTGCCTGCCCGGCCTGCGGCAGCGCGTGGTGCTCAGCGAAGGCACGCTGACCAGCCTCGACGACGCCGAGGTCACCGCGATCGTCAGCCACGAACGCTCGCATCTGCGGGCCCGCCACGACCTGGTGCTCGAGGCGTTCACCGCGGTCCACGAGGCGTTCCCCCGGGTGGTCCGCAGCAAGGCCGCGCTCGGCTCGGTGAAACTGCTGATCGAACTGCTCGCCGACGACTCCGCGGTCAAGGTCACCGGCCCCAAGCCGCTGGCCCGCGCGCTGGTCGCGTGTGCGAAGTCGACCGCGCCGCAGGGCGCGCTGGCCGCGGGCGGACCGACCACGCTGATCCGCATCCAGCGGCTCGCGGGCCGCACCGGCGACGTGAGAGTCGCCACCGCCGCGTACCTCGGGTCGGCGGCCATCCTGGTCGTGCCGACGCTCGCCGTCGCGGTGCCGTGGTTGCAGGAGCTGAACCGGCTCTTCCGCGGCTGACCTGGCGATTCGCCGCTCTTTTCCGCGCCGGGACGGCTTCGGTCCCGGCCACCCGGGCGCCCGCCGGACCCCCTCGCACAATCATCGCTACAAACGGTCGTCTGACCAGCGCGTTTACCCACGTGCCACCGATCCCGCCTATCCTGGGAGATCGGTCCTTCCTGCTGGGCCGCACCCCGTGCACGCCGTCGGCGTATCCGGGTCATCGGCGCCGGTCATCTTCCAGCGCGATGCGCAGCCCAACGAAAGGCCATTTTGTCTTCCTCTTCGCGTCCCGACGCCACCTTCGCCGACCTCGGTCTGCCCGTCGCACTGGTGCAGACCCTGCGCAACGCGGGCATCGAGAAGCCCTTCCCCATCCAGGCCGCCACCATCGGCGACGCGCTCGCCGGCCGTGACGTGCTCGGCCGCGGCCCGACCGGCTCGGGCAAGACCCTCGCCTTCGGCCTGCCGATGCTGGCCCGTCTCACCGGCGCGTCCGCCAAGCCGGGCCGCCCGCGCGGCCTGGTGCTGGTCCCGACCCGCGAACTCGCCTCGCAGATCGAGCGCGCGCTCGACGAGGCCGCCCTCTCGCTCGGCCTGCGCGTGGCCTCCGTCGTCGGCGGTGCGCCGATCAAGCGCCAGGCCGACCGGCTCGCGCGCGGCGTCGACCTGCTCATCGCCACCCCCGGCCGCCTCGACGACCTGATCAAGCAGCGCGCCGCCGACCTGTCCGACGTGACGATCACCGCGCTCGACGAGGCCGACCACATGGCCGACATGGGCTTCCTGCCCCAGGTCACCCGGCTGCTCGACCGCACGCCGAAAGACGGTCAGCGCCTGCTGTTCTCGGCCACCCTCGACGGTGACGTGGACAAGCTGGTCAAGCGGTACATGCACCAGCCGGTCACCCATTCCACCGCGCCGCCGGAGGCGTCGGTGACCACCATGTCGCACCACCTGCTCTACGTGCGCGACAAGAACGTCAAGCGCTCGGTCGCCACCGAGATCGCCGCCCGCGAGGGCCTGACCATCATGTTCGTGCGCACCAAGCACGGCGCGGACCGGCTGGCCAAGCAGCTGCGCGGTGCCGGGGTCGCGGCGGGCTCGCTGCACGGCGGCAAGGCGCAGAACAACCGCACCCGCACGCTGGCGGCCTTCGCCGACGGCTCGGTGCCGGTACTGGTCACCACCGATGTCGCCGCGCGCGGCATCCACATCGACGGCGTCTCGCTGGTCGTGCACTTCGACCCGCCCGCCGAGCACAAGGCCTACCTGCACCGGGCCGGGCGCACCGCGCGCGCCGGTGAGGAGGGCGTCGTGGTCACCCTCGTCACCGACGAGGAGCGCAAGGACGTCGCCGCGATGACCCGCAAGGCCGGCGTGCAGACCGACGGCGTCGAGGTCCGCCCCGGCGACCGGAAGCTGGTGGAGATCACCGGCGCCCGCAAGCCCAGCGGCATCGCGCTGGCCGCGCCCGCCGCACCGGCCCAGGCCGCCGCGCCGAAGTCGGCGACCGGTGGCCGCTCGCGCCGTCCCCGCTCCGGTGGCGCACCGGCGGGCGAGGCAGCGCAGGGCCACAGCCGCGGCGCGGGCGCGCCGCGCCGGGAGCGTCCGGCGGGCGAGTCGCGCAGCCGCAAGCCCGCGGGCACCGGCGGACACGCCCGCAGCGGCGACACGCCGACGAATTCGCGTCGTCGAGCCGCGCGTCCGGCGGCTCCGGCCACCCGCCGCAACCGCACGGCAAACTGAATCACCGCGTGGCCGAACCGATTACGGTTCGGCCACGCTGCTGTTCGGGGCGCGCCGTTCCGGCGGCCTCGTCGACCCGGTGATCGGCACCGACGGCGTGTTCACACCGTCGTCCCGAGGGCGACTCGGCACGCGGCTGATCGACTCGGCCCGCGGTCACGCGGCTGATCGACGGCCTGTCGGTGCGGTCGTCGGGCCGGGCGCCTCCCGGCCTCACCGCGGTCCGGCTGCCACACTGACCTGGTGACGAACCGTTCGATCGCCGCGATCGTGTGCGCCGTCGTCGCCGCGATGCTGTTCGCGGTGTCGTCGGTGGCGCAGCAGCGGGCGGCGGCCGCCGTCCCCGGCGACGCGTCGCTGGTGGGCTCGCTGCTGCGGAACAAGCGGTGGTGGGCGGCGATCGTCGGCGATATCGGCGGGTACGGCATGCAGGTGCTCGCGCTCGCCTTCGGCGCGGTGCTGGTGGTCCAGCCGATCCTGGTCAGCTCGCTGGTCTTCGCGCTGCCGCTGTCCGCGCGCTTGAACCATCAGCGGATCACCGGGCGGGCCGCCGCGACGGCGCTGGTCCTGGTGACCGCGCTCGTCCTGTTCCTCGTCATCGGCGATCCGACCGCGGGCGAGCAGACCGCGCCGCTGCGAGAGTGGCTGGTGCCCTTGGCGATTCTGCTGGGCATCGTCGCGGTCGCGACGCTGGCGGGGTTCCTGGTGCGCAGGCCGGCCGAGCGGGCGCTGGCCCTCGGGCTCGCCGGCGGCGCGCTGTTCGGCCTGGCCGCCGCGCTCACCGACCGCGTGGTCACCCTGTTCGGTGACGGTCCGGGCAGCGTGCTCACCGGCTGGCAGACCTGGGCACTGGTCGGGGCCGGGCTGCTCGGCTTCTATCTCCAGCAGCGGGCCTACCAGGCCGGACCGCTGTCCGCCTCGCTCCCCGCGGCGGCGGTGGCCGAACCGCTGGCCGCCGCGTTCCTCGGCCTGACCGCCCTGAACGAGCAGCTGCGCACCGACGGCCTCGGCCTGGTGGCCGTCGTGACCTGCGTCGTCGTGATGTGCGTGGCCACCGTCGTGCTGTGCCGGTCGCAGGCGGCGCCGCTCGCGGGAGCGGCCGACACCGCGCACTGAGGTGCCGCCCACGACACACCTCACACGGCTATCATCGAACGAGTGCGATTTCTTCCGGGACCCCAGCCGCCGTACGACCTGACCTACGACGACATCTTCCTCGTCCCGAACCGGACGGATGTCGCGTCCCGGTTCGATGTGGACCTGGCCAGCGTCGACGGGTCCGGCACCACCATCCCCCTCGTGGTCGCGAACATGACCGCCGTCGCGGGCAAGCGGATGGCCGAGACCGTCGCCCGCCGAGGCGGACTCGTCGTGCTCCCCCAGGATCTGCCGATCCCCGCGGCCGCCGACACCATCGCGTTCGTGAAGAGCCGCTCACTCACCGCCGACACCCCCGTCACCCTCGACCCCGACCACTCGGTGTCCGACGCGGTGGCGCTGATGCACAAGCGCGCGCACGGCGCGGTCGTGATCGTCGAGGACGGCAAGCCGGTCGGGGTGGTCACCGAGGCCGCCTGCGCCGATGTCGACCGGTTCGCGCGGCTGCGCGAGGTGGCGTTCACCGATTTCGTGCAGGCCCCCGTCGACGAGTCGCCGCGCGAGATCTTCGACCGCCTCGCCGAGGCGCACGCCCAGCTCGCGGTGCTCACCCACACCGACGGCACGCTGGCCGGCGTGATGACCCGCACCGGCGCGATCCGGGCGGGCATCTACACCCCCGCGGTCGACGCGAACGGCAAGCTGCGGGTCGCCGCCGCAGTCGGCATCAACGGTGACGTGGCCGCCAAGGCGAAGGCGCTGGCCGAGGCGGGCGCGGACGTGCTCGTCATCGACACCGCGCACGGCCACCAGGCCAAGATGCTCGAATCGCTGCGCGCCGTCGCCGATCTCGGGCTCGGCGTGCCGCTGGCGGCGGGCAATGTCGTGTCCGCCGAGGGCACCCGCGACCTGGCCGCGGCGGGCGCGAACATCATCAAGGTCGGCGTCGGCCCCGGCGCCATGTGCACCACCCGCATGATGACCGGCGTCGGCCGCCCGCAGTTCTCCGCGGTGGCCGAATGCGCCGCGGCGGCCGCGGAACTCGGCGTGCACGTGTGGGCCGACGGTGGCGTGCGGCACCCGCGCGACGTCGCCCTGGCGCTGGCCGCGGGCGCGTCCAACGTGATGATCGGCTCCTGGTTCGCCGGCACCTACGAATCCCCCGGCGACCTGCGCGTCGACCGCGACGGCAATGCCTACAAGGAGAGCTTCGGCATGGCCTCCAAGCGGGCCGTGGCCGCCCGCACCGCCGCCGACAGCGGCTTCGACCGGGCCCGCAAGGCGCTGTTCGAGGAGGGCATCTCCAGCTCGCGGATGCGCCTTGACCCCGAGCGGCCCGGCGTCGAGGACCTCATCGACCACATCTGCTCGGGAGTGCGCAGCTCCTGCACCTACGCGGGCGCCCGCTCGCTGCCGGAGTTCCACGAGCGCGCCGTGCTCGGTGTGCAGTCCGCGGCCGGATTCGCGGAGGGACGCCCGCTGCCCAGCGGCTGGTGACCACCGACCGACAGCGGCCGATCGGGACTCCGGTTCCGGTCGGCCGCCGTCGCTTCGCCCCGCGCCGCTGACACATCATCGATGCGGACCGATTACTATGGAGTTGCCGATCTCGGCAGCGCTTTCTTCCCCACCCCGAAAGGATCCAGTTGTCACCCGCGTCCAAGGGCGCCACACAGGAGGGTTCCTCTACGGAGCCGGGTGACCAACCCGGCGTCCTCCTTTCCGCAGCGTCCGTTCGATCTCTCGATCTCCCCACGGCATCACCCGGGTGGTGCTGAGGATGTCCATCGTTCTGACCGTGCTCAGCCTGCTCGGCTTCATCGCTCTCACCCTCGGCACCGCGCTCTTCGTCGCCGCCGAGTTCTCCCTCACCGCACTGGAACGCAGCACCGTCGAGGCCGCGGCCCGCGAAGGTGACGTCCGCTCCCGGCTGGTCAAGCAGGCCCACCACACCCTGTCCTTCCAGCTCTCCGGCGCGCAGCTCGGCATCACCATCACCACCCTGATCACCGGCTTCATCGCCGAGCCCGTGCTGGCCCGGCTGCTCGATCCGCTGCTGGACGCGGCGGGCCTGAGCCCGAACGCCGCGCACGGCGTCGCCCTGGTGGTGGCGCTGGTCCTGGCGACCTCGCTGTCGATGATCTACGGCGAACTCGTGCCGAAGAACATCGCCATCGCCAAGCCGATGGCCACCGCCCGGCTCACGGCGGGCCCGATGATCTGGTTCTCGGCCATGTTCAAGTGGCTGATCCGGTTCCTCAACGGCGCCGCCAACTGGATCGTGCGCAGGCTGGGCATCGAACCCGCCGAAGAACTGCGCTCGGCTCGCTCACCGCAGGAACTCGGTTCGCTGGTGCGCACCTCCGCGCTGCGCGGCGCCCTGGATCAGCGCACCGCGCAGGTCATGGACCGTTCGCTGGAATTCGGTGAGCGCAGCGCCGAAGACCTGATGACACCCCGGGTGAAGGTCGAATCGCTCAACCGCGACGACACCATCGCCGACCTCATCGCCGCCTCCGCCCGCACCGGCTACTCCCGGTTCCCGGTCATCGACGGCGATCTGGACAACGCGCTCGGTGTCGTGCACGTCAAACAGGCGTTCACCCATCCGGCGCATCTGCGCAAGCAGATCCCGTTGAGCAAGCTGGCCGTCGCCGTGCCGATCGTGCCCGCGAGTCTCGACGGCGACGACGTGATGGAACGGGTCCGTGCCGACGGCATGCAGGTCGCGCTGGTCGTCGACGAGTACGGCGGCACCGCGGGCATGGTGACCATGGAGGACCTCATCGAGGAGATCCTCGGCGACGTGCGCGACGAGCACGACGAGGAGGAACGCGATGTCCGCCGGGTCTCCGACGGCTGGGACTGCTCGGGTCTGATGCGCATCGACGAGGTGTCGCGCGCGACCGGATACGAAGCGCCGGAAGGCGAATACGAAACGCTGGGCGGTCTGGTGCTGACCCAGCTCGGCCGGATCCCGGCCACCGGCGACGAGGTGGTGCTGCCCGAATCCCGCGGTTCCGGCGGCGGCTGGATCGCCCGGGTGGAACGGATGGACGGGCGGCGCATCGACCGGGTGCGCTTGATCCCGGTCGACGCGGCGCACCTGGCGGCACGGGAGCACAACCATGGGTGACCTGTTCGGAATCGTGCTCACCGTGGTCCTGCTGGCGGCCAACGCGTTCTTCGTCGCCGCCGAGTTCGCGCTCATCTCCGCACGCCGCGACCGGCTGGAAGCGCTTGTCGCGCAAGGCAAGAAGAACGCGAAGACGGTCATCGAGGCCGGTGAGAACCTGTCGATCATGCTGGCCGCGGCCCAGCTCGGCATCACCATCTGCTCGATCCTGCTCGGCCGGGTCGGCGAACCCGCGGTGGCGCATCTGCTCGAGGGCCCGTTCGAGTTGCTCGGGATGCCCGATCAGCTGCTGCACCCGATCTCGTTCACGCTCGCGCTGTCGCTGGTGGTGATCCTGCACATCCTGCTGGGCGAGATGGTGCCGAAGAACATCGCGCTGGCCGGGCCGGAACGCTCGGCCCTGCTGCTGGTGCCGATCCACCTGGTGTGGTTGCGGATCGCGCGCCCGCTCATCGCGCTGTACAACTACCTCGCCAACCTCTCGCTGCGCATGCTGCGGGTGGAACCGAAGGACGAGCTCGACGCGACGGTCTCCACGGTGGAGCTGGCCGAGATGATCGGCGAGTCCCGCTCGGAGGGGCTGCTCGACGAGGAGGAGCACCGCAGGCTCACCCAGGCGCTGGGGACCTCGGAGCGGATCGTCGGCGATGTGATGGTGCCGCTGGCGCAGGCGCGCTCGGTGCCGTTGCGCGGCAACGGCACCACCCTCGGCGACATCGAGGCCGCGGTCGGCGAGACCGGGTTCTCGCGCTATCCGGTGCGCGCCACCGACGGGTCGCTGGTCGGCTATCTGCACGTCAAGGACGTGCTGGACAAGGTCGCCGACGACACCGCCGGACCGGAGACGCAGATCCCGCGGACCGATATCCGCCCGCTGCCCACGGTCAGCTCCGGCACCACGCTGTACGAGGCGCTGGCCCGCCTGCGCCGCACCAACAGCCACCTGGGCCGGGTGGTGGACAGCCGGGGCAACACCGTCGGCGTCGTCGCGCTCGAGGATCTGATCGAGGAGTTCGTCGGCACCGTGCGCGACGGTACCCACCGCCTCGCCGAATGAGTTCCGTGACAACGGATCTCGCGCACAAGTAAATCAATCGGGACACGGCTCGACCACTCGGTCGGGCCGTGTCCCGTCTCACCACCGGACCTCGTACCCGCGCGTACCCTTGACTAATTGGTAACCCATGGGTTACCAATTAGGAGTGGATGTGTTCGAGGCTCTGGCCGACCCGGTACGCCGCGACCTGCTCGTGCGGCTCGCCGATTCCCCGGCGCGCGTCGTCGACCTCGCCGCGGACCACCCCATCAGCAGGCCCGCGATCAGCAAGCACCTGCGTGCCCTGACCGAGGCGGGCCTGGTCGAGGCCGAACCACACGGCCGCGAACGTCACTACCGCCTGGCCCCGGCGGGACTCAGCCCGCTGTGGACCTACCTGGAACAGCTGCGCCCGGCCCGCCCGCCGATCCCGGAGCACGCGCTCGACGGCCTGGACCTCGAGGTCCGCCGCACCACCCGCGAGCGCAGGGCCACCCCCGGCGCCGCTATCGACAAGGAGCAGACAGCATGACCATTCCCACCGCGACCGGCCACCGCCGCGACTACGCCGACGGCACCTACTGCGAATGGACGCGCACCTTCCGCGCCCCGATCGAGGACGTCTGGGCGGCCGTCACCGAACCGGAGCGCCTTGCGCGCTGGCTCGGCACCTGGACCGGCGACCCGGCCGACGGCGAGGTGAAGTTCCAGATGCTCTTCGAGGGCGAGATGCCCGCCGAACGCTTCCACATCGACGAATGCGACGCCCCGCGCCGACTGCGGATCACCACCTCCATGCCCTACGACGCCGAGAACCCCGAACACTGGCAACTGCGCCTCGACCTCACCGAGGAGGGCGGCGTCACCACCCTCACCTTCGCCCAGAACGTCCCCGACCCCACCATGGCCGAGGGCGTCGGTCCCGGCTGGGACTACTACCTCGACCGCCTGGTCGCCGCCGAGACCGACCGCGACCCGGCCACCGTCCTTTTCGACGACTATTTCCCGGCCCTGTCCGAGCACTACCGCAAGGAATTCGGCCTCACCGCCTGATCACCGGCTCCCGGGTCGCCGGCGTCTCCTGTCCGATCGCCGGGCAGGAGGCGGGCCAGCGCCGACGCCACGACGCGGTAGACGAACACCGCGGGCACGACGACCAGAAGCACCACCCGGAGCCCTACGGCGAGGGCGGCGAGGACCACGAAGCCCGGGCCGAGCCCGTCGGGTGAGCCGAAGCCCTGTCGCGCGGACAGGGCTGTCACCACTCCGTGCAGGGCGAGGTAGGCCACGAGCAGGACGGCCGCGATGCCGAGCAGCCGCAGGTCGGCGCGTCGCCTCATCGGGCCAGCTCCGGTCCGGAGGTGAGAAAGGCGAGCAGCAGGGCGTTGCCGATCACGCCGCCGGTCGCGAAGCGCGAACGGGTGCCGCTGTGCACGGGCAGACCGAAGAGGTCGGTGGTGCGATAGAGGCGGGTGAACAGGTCGCGGTGGCCGAAGGCCCGGGCCGGAGCGAGGGCGAAACCGGTGGCGGCCACCGACATGCCGAAGACCAGCGGACCGCTGTCCATGTCTCCCGAGCCGCTGTAGCCGTCACCGTATTCGTCGATGGCGCCGAAGCCGAGGACGCCGCGCTCCTGACGGAACGGTCCGCTCGCCAGTTCCGCGGCGAGCGCGCGGTCCGCGAATCCGGCGAAGTACGCCGCGAGTCCGGTTCCCGACGCGCGCGGGGCGTCGTGGGCTCGCCCGTCGACGCCCATGCGCTGGATCACCAGTCCGGTGGCCCGATCGAGCTGGACCGCGCGGACCCGCTCGGCCCAGTGCGCGATGACCGCGGTGTGGTCGGCGCCGGTCACCCGACCGTGGACGGCGATCGCGGCGGCGACAGCGGCCACATCGGTCGGGTAGGCCTCGCCGGGAAAGGTGTCGAGCAGCCCGGTCGGCGAGGCGAGCAGCCGCCGTTCGAGCGCGGCGATCACCGCGTCGTGCTGGACCGCGAGGTCGGCGGGAAACGCCGGATCGATCAGCCGGGCCAAGCCGAGCGCGAGGGCTGGATAGGACAGGTAGGCGTGGCCGTCGGCGCTGTAGCTCGGCCAGCCCGTCACGGCCGTGCCAGCCCGAGGTGAACTCCGCCCGCATCTGGGGCATACGAGCCGCCACCTCGAAAATGCTGACCGACCTGGCAACCAACAATCACTTACAGCTTCCAGCCAGCGCAGAGACCTTGGGCCTCGCCCTGTTCAGCCTGGTCCTCGGCCTTGGAATGCAACGGGCGGCCAATCCCTCGATTTCCACCGAAGTCGTCGCGGTCATCTTCGAGATACTGACCACCGGGCAAGCAGCAGGCACAGACCGGGCCGATTGAACACCGGGCTCGATCATGTACATTTCGCGGACTGCCGAGACCACACCGCACACAGATCTCGCTGCTGGTGACGGAGATACAGAACGAGCCGACCAGGCTCCGACATCCTGAAGCTGTCATGAAGTCGGCGAAGTACCACCAACACCGCGATCTCCTGGACCACCGGGCAATAACGGGCTCACCACCGAGCAATACGCCGCGCCGGGCAACGCATCGACGACGAGGTCCTGGCCGTCATCTCTCCCGCGCACAGCGCCAACATCAACTTCTTCGGCGCGATCGAGGTTGACGTCGATGCCGAACCGGCTCAGCTCGGGCACACCGGCTAGCGACCGCTCCGGGCGCGCGACACACTGGGTGCGCGACACACTGTTCGGAGCGAGTCGACCACACCAGAGTTCCCAGCCTGCCTGCGCCCTGAGCGAGGCCGGTGGAAACTCCCGCCGGCGAACGGGACACCCGACGAACGGCGAAATTGGAGGACCGGCGCCTCTCGCGGAATCACAGGGACAGTCCGAACGCCCTGGCCAGTTCAGGCACTGATTCCAGATCGCCCGCAACGGTCAGCGTGCCAGCGCAAAGGGCTGCTGCCAGCGACAACGTGCCCGCGTTGATGGCAACCAGGGTCGGTGCATCGGTAGCGATCGATGCCCGGGGCGCCGTGGCCGAGCCGGTATGGATGCTCATCTCCGTCCCCCGGATCTCGACGCGGTAGGCATGGTCGTCGATCCGCAGTTCGTAGACACCTGCTACTGCCTCAGAGGCCGCGGCGTCGAACCGAGCCTGCAGGCCGAGCGCCAGCAGATCGGGGGAGATGAATTGCTGTTCGGTGGGATCGCCGAGTCGAGCCAGTCCCCAGCGTGAAAGCTCGACGAGGACCGGTCGTAGCGCCTCGCCGTCGGAGGTGAGCTGGTACACCGTCGAGCCGGCGGGCGGGGGAAGCGTGGCTTTCTTGATCACCCCAGCCCCCTCGAGCTGCTTGAGCCGATCCGCGAGCAGCGCGGTTGCGATACCCGGTAAGCCGTCGACGAGGTCTTTGAAGCGCTGCGGACCGAGCATCAGGTTGCGCAGCACCAAAAGCGACCACCGCTCGCCGAGCAGGTCGAGAGCAACCGCAAGGCCGCAGTACTGGTTGTACGAACGTTTCGTCACACCAAGACTCTATCAAAACTAGACCTTGTACTTCATAATTCGACTGTGTTAACTTCTGAATTGATAGCGTGATCGGCTCGTCTGCGAGTCGGCCCAGCCACCTCCCACCTCGCTGTCTGGAGCGCTCGATGACAACCGCAACAGCAGGATCGTTTCCCGATGGCGCCACTTTCGCCGCGACCGCCGAACGCATCACCAACCACGCGTTGCTAGAGGAAGCGGTCACCCTCTTCCGCGAGGACGCGGTCGCCGAGTGGATCTTCGACGGCGCCTACGAACGTCACGAGGGAATCAGGGCAATCCGGTCGGCGCTGACCGTGATGACCTCGGTGTGGCGTCGAGAGCGCCTGCGCGTCCGCAAGACCGTCGAATGCGTCGGCCCCGACACGATCGTGCTGTCGTGGCGCGGCGGATTCCGCGGCGGCCAGCGCCAGTTCGGAACCGAGATCTGGACCCTGCGCGACGGCTTGGTCGCACACCACCAGATGTATGGCTACCTCGATGTCCGGCCCCGCACCTCGATACGGGCTGCGCTACGGCTGTGCGTGATTGCCCCGCGGATTGCACTTTCGACCGCGCGCAGCCAGTTCTGCCAGGCCACCCAACCGACACCGGGCCGCCCATGAACCCAGCAGATCCAGCCAACGCGGCCACCAAATCGCTCGATCGGTATGCCCGAACCAGTCCACCAACGAGGAGCCTCAGATGAACCACACCGATCACCACCACAGCGCCAACCTGGGAACGCCGCACCAGGTCGCACTCACTCCTGGCGCGATACGCTATTTCGACACCGGCGACGGGCCGCCGGTGGTGTTCGTGCACGGGTTCATGACCAACGCCAACACGTGGCGCAACATCGTGCCCGCGATCGCCGCCGCCGGGCACCGCTGCCTCGCTCCCGATCTTCCGCTCGGCGCCCACCGCATTCCCGTTCCCGACGCCGACCTCACACCGGTCGGCGTCGCCGACCTGCTCGCCGAGTTCCTCGACCGGCTCGACCTCACCGATGTCACCGTGGTCGCCAACGACTCCGGCGGAGTCATCACCCAGATCCTGCTCGTCCGTAATCCCGCTCGGGTCGCCCGGGTGGTCCTGGCCTCCGTGGATTGCTACGAGGCTTTCCCACCCGCCCGCTACCGCTGGTTGACCACGGCGATCAAGATCCCGGGAGCGACCCGCGCGGTCACCTCGATCCTGCGATGGCGACGCCTGCAGCGACTGCCCTTCACCTTCGGCCCGGCCACCAAACGACCAATCCCGCCTGAGGTTATGGACAGTTTCCTTCTTCCCAGCCGCCAGAGCGCAGCGATCCGCGCCGACCTGGCGCGATTCATCGTCCACGGCGTCAGCAACAGGTTCACCCTCGACGCTGCCGGCAAATTCGCCTCCGTCACCGCACCAGTCCTGATCGCCTGGGCCCGCGAAGACCAGCTTGTGCCGGCCGAGTACGCCGAACGCCTCGCCGACGATCTACCCAACTCGACCCTGAAATTCATCGACGACGCGCACATGCTCGTGCAGGAAGACCAACCGCAGGTACTCGCCGAGATGATCATCGAATTCACCCGGCATCACACCGCGCTGAAACAACGACGGGCCGGCGACTGACCCTCTTGACAACTGGCCATATACACCCGGACAGCACGTCGAGTTGTTATAAGAACTCAGTTACGAGGACTTCACGGTCCTCGATCAATCGCTCCATGCCAGACGAGGTTCCGCATCGAAAGGGGCGGCCCGAAGGAGCGACGGGAACCAACCGATAGACCAATTCCGCGACGAGGTCGGCGCATCGTTTTGTGATTGTTTTGAGGGAGATGAGCCTGTATCCAGGGTGATCTCCGGTGACGACAGCGGCCCCGCGCCGGATTCGCCGGAGGCGGGGCCGCAAGCGAAAAGTACTGCTATGAGCTACTTTTCACACATTCGACGGCACTACAGCTTCGCGCTATCAGACCCGGGCGGACGGGCCGGGGCCGATGCGTTACCCGGACGACCCCGCTGGAATCGTCACGAATGGACCTCGGGGTTAGGCAGCGTGGTGACCTCGATACCGGGAATCGTAGTGAGGAAGTCGGCACCGAAGGCTTGGGAGGGGGCCAGGGCACCGGTCGGTACGCCGCCGGCGAGCATGCGGCGCACAGCATGCAACATGCTGTGCGCGGTGAAGTCGTATGTGTTCGGCACACGAATCGCTGTCGACACCTGACGCCCATTATCATCACGCAGCTCGGCCCAGAGGTCACTGCGGGTTCGGGCGCGACGTCGCTCTGACGGTCCGGTCAGGAACTTGGCGATCGCCTGGTCGGTCGTACGGTAGATCCACCCGGTGCTCAGAGCTCGCTTGGTGATCGGAGCGAAGCGGGCGGCGACTCGGCCTGCGGGGATGTTGGTGAAGTTGATGATGTTCGGGATTCCGGTGGCACGGTAGCCGCTGCTCACGTCGCCGAGCGGGACGCTGATCACGGTTTGTGACCTTGCGTCGAGGCGCAGAGTTCGGACCTCATGGCCCACTCGGGCGGCGGCCAGTCGACCGTTCGTGCGGACCTGCCCACCGGCCCGCATGCCTTCGACCACGGAGCGGATTGTTCCGCCGCTGAAGCCGCCACGACTGATCAGAGCCGCCTCAGCGTGGGTGGCAGTCGGCAGCTCCGCATGAAGCCGCGCCAGAAGGTAGTCCGTCGGCACGACATCGAACCCGACCCCGGGAACAAGTGTGACGCCGGATGCCTTCGCCGCCTCGTGCTGGTCATACACTGCTTCGAACACGTCGATCTCGCCGGTCAGGTCGAGGTAGTGAACGCCGCGACGCAGGCAACCGGCAACCATCGGGGCAGAGGTACGGGAGAAGGGGCCCGCGCAGTGCGCGACTACGTCGACGTCTTGCAGCCCCGCGTCGATGGCGGCGGGGTCGTCGAGATCGAAAGCCCGGTACTCGAGGCCCAGATCGTTCGCCAGGCTTTCGACGGCCGCCCGGTTTCGTCCTGCCAGGATCGGTCGCTCTGCTGACGCGACCGCCAATCGGGCGACCAGCTCGCCGGTGTAGCCGTTGGCGCCGTAGATCAGCCAGCTCATGCCGTCACCGCCGGACGGTGAGCCTCGCGAACTCCGGCGAAGACGCCTCGTTCCACCGCGCCGAAGCCAGAACCTCGTAGCAGCGCACGCTCCACATCCCTCGTGATCGTCTCGGTGTGGCGCGCGGCGCGTTTGCCGACGGGTTTATCCGTTACCTTGCGACTCATGTAATGCAGACTATGCTCGCTATTGATCATGAGTCAATAGCTATTGAGCAGGGTTCAGTAGCCGCTACCACGGTGAGTGCCACAGAAGCCTCACCGACCTCACACCCACCGGCGACTCGCCACTGCGCGCTCCCCCGGATCGCCGGCAGGCAATGACCGCCCACCGGACACCGAGGAGATGCTCGCGAATCGGTAGCCGATCATCACCACCGTGACCGGCACCAACGCCGTCGAGGTGCGATCGCCGTGCAGCCCCAGGTCGTGGAACGGCGCTGCAGGCGTGGAGGCGCGACATGTCGCAGGGTCGCGGGTGGGCGTCGACCGCGATTCAGCCCCGGTCCGCACGCCGATGCAGGCGGCGGGAGGTAACGCGCGATTCGCGGTCCCGACTTGCCCCCGGAGGCGACCCCTCCGTTGCGATCTCCACGCAGTAGCGTTCCACTATGCCGGGCTCGGCGATACAACACAGGCCTGGAACGTGTTCTAATTTCGCTCGGTGAACAACAACAAACCGGTCGAGGAAGGGGCTCAGCGTGGGACGTGTATCGGGCAAGGTAGCGGTGATCAGCGGCGGGGCGCGCGGGATGGGCGCGGCGCACGCACGTGCTCTGGTATCGGAAGGCGCTGCGGTTGTGATTGCCGACCTGCTCGAAGACGAAGGCATCCAGCTCGCCGAGGATCTCGGCGATCGCGCAGCGTTTATGCGACTGGACGTGACCGATCCGGCCAACTGGCGTGAGGTTATCGAACAGAGCCAAACGAGATTCGGCCCGGTGACTGTGCTGGTCAACAACGCCGGCATCGTGAACGGCAACACCCTGACTGCGTTCGAACTGGTGGAGTGGCAACGGATCCTCGACATCAACCTCACCGGGACGTTCCTCGGGATGCAGGCGGCAGCGCAGTCAATGATCGATGCAGGCGGTGGATCGATGATCAACATCTCGTCGGTCGAGGGACTGCGCGGCAGCCCTGGGCTGCACGGCTACACGGCGACGAAGTTCGCAGTCCGAGGGCTGACGAAGTCGGTCGCGTTGGAGTTGGCGCCCCACCGGATCCGCGTCAACTCGGTGCATCCCGGCCTTATTCGGACCCCGATGACCGCGGGAATTCCGGAAGACTTTCTGCAGATCCCGCTGGGCCGAGGAGCAGATCCCGAAGAGGTGTCGGCCCTGATTCTCTTCCTCGCCAGCGACGAATCGTCGTACTCGACCGGCGCCGAGTTCGTCATCGACGGCGGCCTCACGACCGGCATACCGCACAAGACCTTTTCGTGAAACCCACCGAGCGTGAAACTCACGCTCGGTCGACTCGGTCAGGTCCTTTTTCAGATAATCGCATCGATCCATCGCTCTGCTCACCAGGGATTCTGTACCGGCTGAGCGCCGCGGAGCTGCGCGGTCCACGCGCCTTCCACGATCACGGGATCGGGCGCGCTACGGCGTCGGCACGTCGTCGATGCGCTGTGCTCAGGTGTCGTCGTGCGCGGCGGAGCGCCTGGGCAACACCGTGTAGGTCCGGGGGCAGGCTACCGCGACAAGGAACCATCCGCGCCGACCATCTGGGCGAGTTATCCGCCCAGGGTCTGCTTCGACGAGAAGCGCTGCGGGTCCGGGGCCGCCGGATTCACGATCGTTGAGGTTGCTTCAGGCTCGTACGGGCGGGCCGAAGGGGACGTGTCCGATTGCGCGCCCTGTGTCGTCGAGCAGTCTGCCGAGCCGTTTGCGGGTCCGGACAACGATCGTGCGGTCCTCGATTCGGGCTGCCGGCGACTGTGCGGCGAGTGCGGTCTCGAAATCGTGGAGACCGTCCAGTCCGGCGCATACGACCTTGACCATCAGGTTGGCGCCGCCGGTGATCGACGTGCACAAGCAGACGTCGGCTCGTTCGGCCAGGCGGCGACTGGCATGGTCGAGTTCGGCGTGTGGAATGACCAGCCGGTATATCGCGAGGGTCGACAGTCCGGCTGGGGCATAGGCGAAGTCACCACGCAGCATGACCACACCGCTGCGGATCAATCGCTGCAAGCGGCGCCGCGCCGCGTACTCGCTGGTTCCCGTTGCCGTGCCGAGCGCAATGTAGCTCATACGCGCGTCCGGTCCGAGCGCGTCGACCAACGTCTGGTCCTGCGGGGAGGGGCGATTCGCCGTGTGCGTACTGTAGGTCATCGAGACTGCGGGTTGCAGCGGTGTCAGTGCCGCGCTCTGTGCTGCGGACAGCACACCGACTCGCCAGCCTGCGCCCTTGCGGTAGCAGCGGGTCCCGACTCGGATCCGGGTGGAGTGCACTCCGTCGAGCCCGGCGACGAGGACCCGCAACCAGCGCGCGAGCGCGGGCAAGTCGGCCGACGCTACCGAGATGAGCAGGTCGTACTCGCCGGCAGTCTCGTCAACGGTGAAGACCCACGGTTCGGCAGAAACTGCGGACCCGATACGTTCGATGGCAGATGGGTGGCAGCGCAGCTCGACGAACGCCACGGTAGCGGCGGCGCCGGACTCGTAGGCGGTCACCCATACCAGACCGGCGTCACACAAGGCGGTCCATCGTCGGGCAGCAGTCGTCGGGTCCAGCCCGACAACTGGACCGATCCGCGACCACGGCGCGCGCGGTGCGCATTGAATCGCGTCGATCAACGCCAGATCGGTCTCACCGATGCCGGATTCCGGACCAGGATGTGTCATCCTGCCGCTTTCCTGCGATCTTCCGGATCCTGCCTGCACTAGCGAAACGATACCCATCGGCGCGCACAGCCCGCGCCGGATCTCCTACGCCGACCTGCCAGGAAGGACCATCGTGACATTTGCGCGGCCGCGGTCGACCCGACGACTCGTCGTCATCCTCGCGATCTCGACACTGTTGGCAGTCGCGCCGACGCCGATCGCCGACGCCGAAACGAACCCGACCATGTTGCCGGAATCGGTCGGCCACGCGGGGCGCTGGCTGATCGACGAGTCCGGTCGCGTATTGATTCCTCGTGGCATGAACCTGATCGACGTCGCACCTCCTTACGACCCGCTCGTGCGCGGTTTCGGCGACGCCGACGCGCAATTGATGGCCGACGCCGGATTCACCACGATGCGGATCGGACCACAGTGGGTCGCTGCCGAGCCAGAACCCGGCCGCTATGACGAGACCTATCTGGCCGGTTTCGTTGATCTCGTACACCTGCTGAACCGGCACGGGATGACTCCGCTGATCGACTTCCACCAGGACAACTACGGCCCCGCCGCGGGCGGTGAGGACGGCGCACCAGCGTGGGCCACGCTGACCGACGGGTTGTCGAAGTGCCTCGACCCTCTCGGCATCGTGCCGTGTCAGACGACCGCGGCCTGGGATCACTTCTGGGCCAACGCCCTGGGCCCCGGCGGGATCGGTCTGCAGGACCGCTACGCCGCCTACGTCGCTCATGTGGTGCGCACGCTGAACCAGGCCGATGTGCGGGTCCTCGGCTACGACATGATGAACGAGCCGCAGGCCGGCAGCCGACAGCGCAGCTGTCTGTCGCCTGCGGGATGCCCAGATCTCGACCGCACCCAGCTCGCGCCCATGTACCGGCGGGTGATCACAGCTGTACGCGCGGTCGATCCGACATCGATGCTGTTCTACGAGCCGCTCGCGTTGTCGAGTGCCGCGATCGAGTACGACATCCCCGACCTCGGCGACGATCACCTCGGGCTGTCCTTTCACACCTACTGCCCCACCTTCGCGGTCGGGCACGTGGTCGGCACGACGGTTCCCGGCCAACCGATCTGCCTACCGTTCGAAGACCGTGTCTTCGACAACGCCGAAAACCAGGCCCGACGAACCGGCGATGCCCTGCTGATGACCGAGTTCGGATCGTCGACCGAGCTCGCCCGGCAGACCAACATCGTCGAACTCGCCGACGAACGAATGGTCGGCTGGATGGAATGGACGTACTGGAACCCCATCAACCCGCGCGGCTACATGCTGGTCGGCAACCTCGGCGAACCCCGAACCGGCGACAACCTCGACCACGCCAAACTCGACGTGCTGACCCGTCCCTACCCACGCGCTGTCGCGGGAACACCGACGAGCTACCGCTACGACGTGTCGACCGGCATCTTCACCCTGTCATACACCACCACCCGCGCAGACGGCACCGGGCGGTTCTCCACTGGTACCGCCACCGAAATCGCCACGCCCGCAGGGCGATACCCCCACGGATACGACGTCACCATCACCGGCGGGACCATCGACTCCGCACCTGACGCCGGCGTCCTCCGGATCGCGACGGAGGCCGGAGCAACGGCAGTCGAGGTCACCGTGCGCCCCAAGCGTTGACCTGACCCCTGATCTGCGGGCAGCGCTGAAGGCCTGGCGAACTTGTCGGGACCCGCTGGGGGCGTCTCGACTCAACCGACCGGCAGTGGCACCGCACCGAACGAGTCGAGCATCATCGACATGACGCCGATCTCCTGGCGCTGCTCCTGCGCCATGGATCTCGCGGTTTCCTTGACCGGACCGGAGACCAGCAGTGCGTCGACAGCCTGCGCCATGGCGATGCCTCCTTGATGATGACGAATCATCAACTGCAGGAACAGCACTTCGGCGGCGCGCCCGCGTGCCTCCGCGAGCGTGCCCAGCTCGTCCCAGCTCGCCATACCTGGCATCAGGGCGGCACGGTCGGCCGCTGCAGTGCTGTGATGGCCGGTGTGGGAGCCGGCGTCGGAAGTCATCCAGGCCATCGGCTCTGTGCTGGTCGGCGCGGCACCGGCGAGTTGGAGCCAGCCCAGCATGGTCCCGATTTCGATGCGCTGTGCCGAGTCGATCTGCGCGGCCAGCCGCCGCACGACCGGGTCGACACCGGAGTCGAGCCGCTGGACGAGGAACAATGCCTGCTGATGGTGCTGATTCATGTCCTGGGCGAATCCGATCTCGGTGCCCGACAACGAGATTCCAGACGGCGCCGGATCGTCGACGAGCAGTGGGCGCAGTGCGGCGCCGACGACGAGCAGCAGCAACACCGAGACCGCGATCGTGGCCGCGTGAATACCGTGGCGGACCGAGCTGCGCATGGTCAGCCCTGGCCGATCGTGGAGTCCTGGTCGGCCGGTGGGGTGTAGACGTCGTTGTCGAGCTGCAGGGCCATGAACCCGTTGTCCGCGCAGGTGGTCCACAGTTGGGTCCCGCGCCATTCCGGCGGGGAGAAGCACCAGTCCGAGGACAGGTCACCGAAGGCCACCTGCAGGGTCCTGGGGTTGAGCAGAGCGGTGGGGTCGAACTGGCCTTCGAGGACGGACCGGGCAGCGGGAACGCCGGACGTTCCGGGGACGCCGATCAGCGAGGCGAGCGCGTGGGGCGAGTTGGTCAGTGCCAGGTTGCGCGCGGTTTGGGCGGGCGGGTTGTAGTAGGCGATCTCGCGGATGTTCGCGCGGTCGCGTACGTCGAAGACCCGGATGCCCGAAGAGACCCACGAGCAGGCCAGGGCGGTCGGGTTGTCGGGGCGGTCGGCGGCGCAGTAGTGCGATTCGTAGGCGAAGACCGATCCGCCCATCGAGGAGCCGACGGCGGTGTCGATGTTCTGAGGCAGGTTGATCTCGAGTTTGATCTTGGCGACGACGTCGGGCAACGCCTCGTCGGACATGTCGATCAGTTTCACCCCGCCGGAGCCGGCTTCATCGGTCGTGAACAGGTAGGGCCTCCCGTCGTAGGTGACCGGGATGCTGTGCTGGGTGGCCTGTCCGTCGGTCCAGAACAGGCGGCTCAGGTGGGGGACCTGCGGGTTGGGGTCGCGTCGCTGGATGGCGCTGATGTCGAGCACGGTGAAGCCACCGATCGTGGACAGATACAGGCGGTTGCCGTCGGGTCTGATGCCGAATCCATGCCCTACCAGGCCCGTCATGCCTTGCCAGATCACGCGGGGATTGGCCGGATCGGCGACGTCGACCGCGCTGAGCAGCCCGGGGCCGAAGCCGGAGGACCAGTAGGTGTTGCCGTCCGGGGAGAATCCGCCCTCGTGGGTCGTGATCGGCAGCGGCATCGCCAAGTTCGTGCCCGGCCCAGGGTTCAGCAGCCGCGGGTGCGCGCAGTCGGAGATGTCGTAGAGCGATAGGTAGGCCGCGCCCGTGATGAACGGAACTGCCGTCGCGGCGAGCAGTTTGCGCTCCCGGTTGACCTTCAGGCTCTCCCACGTCCCACCGAGCATCGCCGGTTCGGCCAAGGTGACCGTGGGGCGCGGGTTGGCAGGGTCGGAGACGTCGAGCACCTGCACGCCGCCGTCGCCGCCGAGCAGGTTGCCCGGAAAGAACGAACCGGTGTAGGAGCAGTGCTCGAAGGTGACCGAGGTGACCCCACCGCCACGACCGGCATAGCCACCGATCAGCGAGACATTGCAGCGATAACCCTGACGGCTGCGGCCGTTGTTGCGGTCGTCGACCGGAACGTCGCCCTGCAAGCCGGTCTCCGGGAGCGAACCGGGCCCGCACGTTGCGCGTGGCGGCGCTTCCCGACCGACGTCCAGAAACTCATGCAAGCCGTGCACGAGATCGGATTGGAGGTCCGCCGAAGCGGTCGCGCCCGGCAATGTCACGACCGCACACAGACTCGCGACCATAACCCCTGCTGGTTTCCACCACCGCCGACCAACCGACTTCGACATGCGACCGTGCCTCCCAGAAACCAAACCAGAACTCCAGCGTTCCCAACTGCGGCGCAAATGTAGCCTCGCTCACATTGCATAGCAAGTATGGGGTCAGTCACAGTCCGGGCGTGGCGGTGAACAGCGCCAGCGCCGCCGCGGTCAGGACCGGCGCCAACGCCGGTAGCGACGCCGCGCCCGGCCCGAGCAGACAGGCCCGGATTCGATCGTCGATGCCGCCGATCAGGACATCGAAGATCTCGTCCGGAGGCTCGGCGGCGACGACGCCTTCTGCGATCGCCCATCGGCACGCCGCGCGCATCCGCGAAGCGAAAATCGACTGCATCCGGGCGCGTTGCTCGGCGACCGCAGGGCCCGCGGCCAGGGTCTCCACGTGCAGCGCCCGCGCGGCGACCGGTTCG
This sequence comes from Nocardia sp. NPDC003269, assembly GCF_042888005.1. NCBI lineage: Bacteria > Bacillati > Actinomycetota > Actinomycetes > Mycobacteriales > Nocardiaceae > Nocardia > Nocardia sp. NPDC003269. Next base: position 1,541,580 of record NZ_JBIAPA010000002.1, on the reverse strand, counting down.
TCGGCGAGGATGGTCAGGTAGGCCTGCAAGGAGGTCCGCACCAAAGCGTGACTGTCGCGGACCTCGACGTCGGCGACAGCTGAAGCCATCCGGGACGCGACGATGTTCACCGCGATCTCGAACCCTTCGGCGAAGCACTCGTCCTTGGTGGCGTACATCGTGTAAAAGGTGCGTCGGGCGACCCGGGCGCGCGAGACGATGTCGCCGATGGTGGTCGGCCCATACCCCACTTCGCCGACCGCACTCACCGCAGCCAGCGCGAGTCGACCACGTTGGGATTTCGACACCTCCTCGCGAGAGAGCCCGCCCTGGCCGGCGGGCCCAGGCCGCAGGCGACCCGCACTGATGTCCGAACCCAGGATCATGGCTCCAACGTAATCCGTCCATTCCGAGCCAACCCGGAAGATGCCGGAATCACTGCGCCCGGACGCCTGCTCTCCTCGTGAAACCGACAATCTCGTTCACCGATCCCTGCCGACACCCGAGGGTGCCGCGATGAACCCGGTACACCACCAACGGAGCGCCGAACGACGGCCTTACGACCCCCGGCCTTCGCGCCGCACAACTGCAGTGTCTTGATTAACACTTCCCACACTCCATGGGCTGAATCACAAAAGCCATCTTGCTCTGGCAGCCAATTTGCATTCGTGGTTAACTCTTGGCAGTCGATAAATTCTTGATTCGACTCAGAATTCGGGCAAACATCGACGTACACCCGGACGGTTATTTCAACAGCACAACTCAGCTCATCAATTGAGCACTTCTCACCGAACCCGACACGCGCAGTTATTCCCGTATGCACGGGGTCTGCAGCTCGGAAGGAAACCCAGATGCGCGGAAAGTTATACTGGTGTTGCGCGGCAACAGTGGCAATCGCCACCTTTGCTGGAGGAACGGCGAATGCGGAGATTGCAGATCTGGCGCCGGGTAGCTCAGCAGCAGGATCTGGCAGCGCCGAGTTCGGCAACGGGAGTTCCTCGGCCGGCACCCTTGCCGGACTGCTTGGCACCGGCAGCGGGACAGTCGGAAATCTGGGAATAATTGTTCCAATGGTCGGCCCATATCTAGCACTGCTCGGCACCGGAAGTGCAGCAGCAGGTTCGGCCGCAAACTTCGGAGGCAACGCCGCAAAATATCTGGGAATACTCGCCGACTTCGGTGGCAGCGGAAGCTCTGGCACGGTAAGCGCGCCAATTCCTGGAACTAGCTAACTGCGATAACATGGCGAAAACAATAGTCAGCAACCTCCACAGTGCCGCTGCCGCTCGGCTGTGGCCACGCACCTCCAGCGCCTGGCCGGTTCGGTAGGCGGGCTATTGCGGTCCGCCTGCATCCGGATCAGCGGGCCTGCCCGGACGCGCACGTACCTCGCGTGTGGGGCGGTCCCTGTCCGCCGATCCACACCGACTTCGAGTACTACCGCGTCTTGCCGACCGGTCTCTGAGAAGGCCGAGTTGCGCGCTGGGGTCTTGTGAGCGGCGGCTAGTTCGGTGATGAAATCCCGTGGAAGGCTCAGCTCGTGGGTGTGATGCGCCATGACCCACTTCAGGGCAACCTTGCGGCGTCCTTCAGCGCTGCCGGCCGAGCGGAATTGCTCCGCCGCCGCCAATGCGGTCGCAAGCTCCGCCAGCCGTTCCTCAAGTTCGTCTACGAGGTCGATGCGATGTTGGTTGAGCAGACCTTGAGCCGCTCAACAACTCCGCCGAGTTTCCGGTGATCCACCCTCGAGAGTCGGTGCAAGAACGGGTAGCGAACCGGCCGCTGCCTGTCGATCTCTTCCAGACCATCGGCGAACGCAGCATCTTGGCTCGCCCTACGAACACCTGTCCTGGCCACGCCGAGAAGACCTGCTCACTGCGGATCGTTCATTCCCGACGACCTCGCTCGGCTGCGCGCGAACCTGGATCGGTGAGCGCGTGCCGCTGATGTGAGGTCCCCGGTCGAGGACCGGCCGGTTCGGCGACGCGGCCAGGTTTCTCATCCTTTTCGGGCGAGGCGGGATCTGGACGCGGCCGCCACGCTCGGAAGGACTGGTGCCCTGGCCCGCCGTGGCCGCCGCATGTCGACTCGAAGGAGTGCTCGATGGCCCCCGACTACACCGACCGGACCGATTTCGACAACGCTGATCGCGGGTGGATCGCGTCGCTGGATCCGTGCGTCATCACCGCCGACGACGGCCGGGTCGTGTGGGACATGGCCTCCTACGGATTCCTCGACGGCGAGTGTCCCGACACCGCCAACCGCAGTCTGTGGCGGCAGGGCCAGCTCTGTGCGCGCCACGGCCTCTACCAGGTCACCGACCGGGTGTATCAGATCCGCGGGTTCGACCTGTCGAACATGACCCTGATCGAAGGCGACACCGGGGTTATCGTGGTCGACCCGCTGGTGTCGGTGGAGGTCGCCGCGGCCGGGTTGAAGCTCTACCGCGAACATCGCGGCGACAAGCCGGTCACCGGCGTGATCTACACCCACAGCCACGTCGATCACTTCGGCGGTGTCGAAGGCGTTGTCTCGGTCGAGGACGTGACTTCCGGGTCGGTGCCGGTCATCGCCCCGCACGGGTTCCTCGAGCACGCGGTCTCGGAGAACGTCTACGCCGGCAACGCCATGAGCCGCCGCGGCGCCTACCACACCGGAGTGAACCTCGACCACGGCCCGACCGGGCAGATCGGCGACGGGCTGGGCATGACCAACTCCACCGGGCGGGTCTCGCTGATCCCCCCGACCCTCGATATCACCGAATCCGGGCAGGTCGAAACCGTCGACGGGGTGCGCATCGAGTTCCAGCTCACCCCCGGCACCGAAGCCCCCGCGGAGATGAACTTCCTGTTCCCGGACCTGCGCGCGTTGTGTCTGGCGGAGAACGCCACCCACAACCTGCACAACCTGATCACCCTGCGCGGTGCCCAGGTTCGTGACGCGCGCGCCTGGTCGCGCTACCTCGGTGAAGCCCTTCGCTTGTTCGGGTCGCGGTGTGATGTCGTGTTCGCCTCCCACCATTGGCCGACCTGGGACCGCGACAACATCACCACGTTCCTGACCGAACAGCGCGACCTCTACGGCTACCTGCACGATCAGAGCCTGCGGTTGATGAACCAGGGCCTGACCGGGGTCGAGATCGCCGAAGAGATCCAGATGCCCCCGGCCCTGGACGACGCCTTCCACACCCATGGCTACTACGGCACCGTCAGCCACAACGTCAAAGCCGTCTACCAGCGCTACCTGGGCTGGTTCGACGGTAACCCCGCCCGCCTGTGGCAGCACCCGCCCCAGGCCGCCTCCGAGCGCTATGTCGAGTGCATGGGCGGGGTCGACGCGGTGGTGGAGAAGGCCCGCCGGTATGCCGCCGACGGAGACCTGCGCTTCGCCGCCGAACTGCTCGACCGCGCGGTGTTCGCCGACCCCACCAGCACCCCAGCGAAGGAAGCCCTCGCCGACGTGCTCGAGAAGCTGGGGTTCGGCGCCGAGTGCGGCACCTGGCGCAACTTCTTCCTGACCGGCGCGATGGAACTGCGCCACGGGATCAAACCGCTACCGATCGATATCGGCGCCGGGATGGCGATGGCGCTGACCGTCGAACAACTCCTGGACTCGATCGCCGCACGCATCGACGGCCCCAAAGCCTGGAACACCACCTCACGCATCGACTGGAAGATCACCGACATCGGTGAACACCACCGCAGCGAACTGTCCAACGGCACCCTCATCCACTTCACCGACCCCACCGACGCCGACGGCGAAGCGGACCTCACCCTGACCCTGACCAAACCCCAGCTGCTCGGTCTGCTGGGCGGTCAGGGCCTCGACGGGATCGACCACACCGGCGACCTGCAACAGCTACAGGCACTGACCTCGGTGCTGGTCACCTACGACACCGAATTCCCCATCGTCACCCCCTGATCTGCACGCTTCGCGCCGGGCCCCGCAGCCGCTGCCGGGCCCGGCGCGAAGCGTGCGCCTAGTACGGGTGTCCCGCTGCGATGAATCGACAGCACCACAACATGTTCGGCACGTAGCGATGTAGGCAATGCGTTCTGATCATCACGCAGGCCACGAGGCCTCTTCGGCGATCCAGGTACATGGTTGAGCACAGCTGAACTCATCGCCCGCCTGAAGATCCCGGCGAAGACGCTCGCCAACTGGGCCTCCTCGGGCTTGGGGCCGCGATTCGCCCGGATGGGCCGCCACCGCCGGTATCGCCTCGGTGACGTCCGCGAGTGGGAAGACCGACGCCTGATCACCCGCCGCGACAGTCGCTGACCTCGCGTGCTCACCTCCGTATGCCGCTTCGATGGCGATGCCTTCACGGTCGACCATCCCCCGCCAGAGCAGATTCGACGTGCCGATGTCGGCATCTGCAGCGGGCCGCCGCACCGTCCTGTGCCAACCGACCTGGCTTACTCGCTGTTCCCCGCCTGCGGTCATCCAGCGCGAACTGATTCACAGCCGACTCGGGAGTTCTCATGCCGAATCCACCGCTCGCTATCGGTACGTACGTCGCGATCGCCGCAAAGCGACAACCCAACCGGCGCTGGCGAGCAAGTACACGCTACCGCGACGAGGACGGTGTTACGCGACCCGTCCAAGCGGGCGGCCCGACAAAGCCCAGCGCAATCTCGTCATTGAAACAGCGGTTGAAACAACGCAGCCAGCAAGGCAACCGAGGGCCTGACCTGAGCCCGGACACCAAACTGTCCGACCTGGCCGAGCTCTGGCTCGCCGAGCTCAGGTTCGAACGCCGGACTGCGCCCCAGACGATCGAGCAGTACAGCAGCCATATCTATCCGGCGATGAAGCGCACTCGGGACGGCACCGTCAAGATCGCCCTTCTCTGGGTGGCCTACGCATTCGTGAGGCCACAACCACCCGCCTGGACAACTATCTCAAGCAGGTGGCGCTGACCTCGCTGACAAAGGCCAGGGCCCACAAGGTCGTTCTGTCGGGGATGATGGGGCTGGTGGTTCGGCGCGATGTACTGCGCCACAACCCCGTAGACAACGTCGCCCGAATCCCGCGTACGGTCCAACGCCCACGAGCGGCTGACCTGCCAGCACTGCGCGCGCTTCGAGGGCAGCGATTCCCGGCACGCCGGCCCATGAACGCGGCCCTCGAAGATCCCGCATCGTGCTCGATGTCCCAGACGTTCTCCTGGGCACGGGAGTTCGGGTCGGCGAAGTCCTCGCGATTCGATGGCAGGATCTGGACCTCGACGCACAGCCGCCCCGGGTGACCATCTGCGGGACGCTGGTCCGAGTTACCCACGACGACGGGAAGCTGAGACCCATCCGTCAGGAGTGGACCAAGTCCCGCGCCGGCCACCGGTCCATCGTGCTGCCTCGATTCGTCGTGGAGACCTTGCGCCGCCGGGCAGAAGAAACGGTGGCGCTGGACCCGCGAGACCTGGTTTTCACCAGCCGCGGGGGCGGAATCTACGATCCTCACAACTTCCGTCGCAGCTGGCGCTCCGCCCGAGGCAGCCTGTTCGCCTGGGTCACCCCCCGAACCTTCAGAAAGTCGGTCGCGACGCTCATCGTGAACGAGCTCGGAGCCGGCCACGCCGCACGCCAGCTGGGCCACGCAGACCACGGCATCATCGCGCAACGCCACTACATCGATGCACCGAGCGAGGTCGATGACTACACAGACCTTCTCGACGACCACTGAGTTGAACTCGTGTCGAACTCGTGTCGAAAGTCGATTCTCGGCATTCCGTTACCGGCTGGGCGAGGTGCCTCACGGACCCACAGCGGGGTGGATCGATGGCTATTCAGCAGTGCGAGACAATGACTACGTGAGCACGCACGACGACCTCGACTACGCGCTCGACCTGCGGGTATTGCCGCGGGTCGAGTGGCAGTCAGCCGCGCGGGCACATGAGGAACGCCTCGACCGGCTGGTCGGACCCTACCTCGAACGGCGTGCGGCGGGCACCACGCATCCGGTCATCGATTTTCTGTTCACGTACTACGGCAACAAGCCCGCGCAGTTGCGGCGCTGGCATCCGGGCTTCGGCATCGCGCTGAGCGACGCGCGCGATTACGCGGGGGCCCGGGGCTATCACCAGGTCGGCGTCGATACCTATACCGCCGATCCGGCGTATCTGGCGAAACGACGCGACACGATCGCGTTCGTCGACCGGCTGCTGGGCGCGACCGCGCAGCGCCCCACGCACCTGTCGTGCTTCGGACTGCACGAGTGGGCGATGGTCTACCGCACCGACGACGTCCGCCATCAGCAGGTGCCGCTGCGTCTGGGGCACACGGGTACCGACGCGGTGGTCGAGTCGATGTCGTTGCGGTGCACCCACTTCGACGCGTTCCGCTTCTTCACCCCCGACGCCGTCGGCCGCAACGCCGAACCCCTCACCCGCGCCGACCAGGTGCAGCGGGAACAACCCGGCTGCCTGCACGCCAACATGGACCTCTACAAATGGAGCTTCAAGCTCGCTCCGCTGATTCCCTCCGATCTCCTGCTGGACTGCTTCGAACTCGCCTGCACCGCACGCGAACTCGATATGCGCGCCAGCCCGTACGATCTGCGCGCGTTCGGCTACGAGCCGGTGCGCATCGAAACACCCAGCGGCCGCGCCGACTATGTGCGGGCGCAGGCCGCCGTGGCCGAAGCGGCCGACCTCCTGCGCACCCGGCTGCGGCGCGCCTGCGCCGAGCTGTCGACCGCGCTGGAGACGCGCACGCCGCACTGATCGCCGCCGCCGCGTGGTCGGCGGCCGTCGCGCGCAATGCCGGTGTACTACATTCTTTCTCGGTCGCGGCGTGGCGTGGCGGGGACGGCGATCGAAGGAGTGGGACGTGCCGTTGGCAGCGGGGGCGGTATTCGCCGGATACACCATCGAGCGCATGCTGGGCGCGGGCGGCATGGGCGTCGTGTACCTGGCGCGGCATCCCCGGCTCGACCGCCGGGTCGCATTGAAGGTCATCAACGACTCGTTCGCCGCCGACCCGCACGCCAGAGCCGCCTTCGATCGCGAGGCCGCCGTGGCGGCGGGCCTCGATCACCCGAACATCGTGACGGTGCACGACCGCAGCGCCCCGGACGATGCCGCGCTGTGGCTGGCCATCCGCTATGTCGACGGTGGCGACGTGGCCGCGGTGATCGACGCCGCGCCGGGCGGCATCGCTGTCGACCGGGCGGTGCGGCTGCTCACCGACGCCGCCCACGCCCTCGATTTCGCGCACCGCAGCGGGGTGCTGCACCGCGACGTCAAACCGGCGAACCTGCTGGTCGAACACGATCCTCGGCATGGGGAACGCGCCCTGCTCACCGATTTCGGCATCGCCAGGTCGTTGGACGGCACCCAGACCCGATCGGGAGTGTCGGCGACCCTCGCCTATGTCGCACCGGAACGGTTCTCCGCCGAGCCGACCGACCATCGCGCCGACATCTACTCGCTCGGCTGCACCCTCTACGAGCTCCTCACCGGGAAGAAGCCGTTCGACGGCCGCGACGACTACGCGCTCATCGGGGCACATCTCAACGAGCAGCCCACGCCACCCCGCGACCGTCGCGGCGACCTCCCGGCCGGGTTGGACGCCGTCCTGACCACGGCATTGGCGAAGCGGCCCGCCGATCGATTCCCGACGTGCCTCGCCTTCGCGGACGCGGTGGCGCGGGCGGTGGCTCCGGCGGCGCCGACCGTGGTCCGTGGCGAGGCCCCGCCCACACCGCGGCCACCGGCCCGCACCGCGCGGCGCGGCACGGCGAGCACCGCCCGACCGGTCGCGACCACCCGGACGGCGCCCATCGTCGTCGCCCGGCCACGCCCCGGGCTCAGCGCTCCGGTGAACGCGGTCGCGTTCAGCCCCGACAGCGCCGTGCTCGCCACCACCGCCGACGGTCCGGACGGCGACGGTCACCTCCAGCTCTCCGACACCCGCACCGGTGCGCCGATCGGTGCGCTGCTGCGCGACACCGACATCCCGATCCAGGCACTGGCTTTCAGCCCGCAGGGCACGCTGCTCGCCGCCGGCGGCGACGGTGTTCAGCTGTGGGATCCGCGCGCCGGGCACGTCGTGCAGCGCCCGGTGCTGCACCGTCCCGACCTGGTCACCGCACTCGCGTTCGGACCCGACGACACCGTGCTCGCGATCGGAACCTGCCGTGGGCGCGTCGAGCTGTGGAACACCCGAACGGCGAGCCCGATCGGGCCGCCGATCACCGGGCGGATCACCGAAGTGAACTCCGTGGCGTTCGGTCCCGATGCCGCGCTGCTCGCGATCGGGGGCACCTCCCCGGTGTGGAAACGCAGGCCCGTGCAGGTGTGGCGACCGGCGATCGGCGAACCGGACAGCCGGGCCCTGCCCGGGCTCCCGTCGAAGGTCACCTCGGTGGCCTTCAGCCCCGACGGAGCGCTGCTCGCCGTCGGCGGCGGCGACGGCACCGTCTGCCTCCTCCACCTCGACCCCTCGGCCCGCGCAATCCAGCAGACCTGGATCCACTCGCACACCGACACGGTGCAGTCGGTGGCCTTCAGCCCGGACGGCGCGCTGCTGGCGGTCGGCGGCGACGACGCGCTGGTCCGGCTCTGGGACGTCCGGACGGTGCAGCCGTACCGCGCTCCCCTGCTGTGCCCGGCCGACACGCTCGCCTTCAGCCCCGACGGCACCCTCCTCGCGACCGGTGGCGCCGGGCCGACCCACCTGTGGCAGGTCGGCAACCTGCCGGACTGATCGGGTCAGCGCGCGGCCACGCCGCCCTGCTCGTCGTCCTCGGTGGGCTCGGTGACCAGGGCGAAGTCGCCGTCATGCTGTTCGGTGCCCTTGTCCACAGCGATCTCGACGAGTTCGATGCCACGGTCGGCGCGGACGATCAGCGGGTCTTCGCGCAGGTCCTTGTAGAGCGAGACGCACATCGCGGCCATCACCACCAGGAACGGCAGCGAGACCACGGTGGTGAGCGCTTGGAGACCGGTGAGCGCACCCCCGAGGTCGTCGGAATCAGCGATGACCAGCATGATCGCGGCGACGGCACCGGTCGCGGCGCCCCAGAAGATGACGATCGGGCGGGACGGTTCGATGCTGCCGCGTTCGGACAGGGTGCCCATCACGATCGAGGCCGCGTCGGCGCCGGAGACGAAGAAGATGCCAACGAGGATCATCACGACCACCGTGGTGACCGAGGTGAGCGGGTACTGGTCCAGCAGGTGGAACAGCGCGAAGTCCGAATCGACGGTGCCGTTGGGTTCGGTGAGATCGCCGTGCTCGGCCTGTTCGGCGATGCCGGCGCCGCCGAAGATCGCGAACCACAGCAGGCTGACCGCGCTCGGCACCAGCAGCACGCCGGTGACGAACTGGCGGATGGTGCGGCCGCGGCTGATCCGCGCGATGAACATGCCGACGAACGGGGTCCACGAGATCCACCAGGCCCAGTAGAAGATCGTCCAGCTCGACAGCCACTGCTGCATCGCCTCGTCACCGGCGCCGGTGCGCGAGGCCATCGTCGGCAGCATTTCCACGTAGTCGCCGATCGAGGTCGGCACCATGTTCAGGACGAACAGGGTCGGCCCGGCGACGAAGACGAACGCCGCGATCGCCAGCGCCAGCACCATATTGATGTTGGACAGCCACTGGATGCCGCGTTCCACCCCCGAGACCGCCGACAGCACGAACGCGACGGTCAGGCCGGAGATGATGGCGACCAGGCCGACCTTGCCGATGCCGTCGATCCAGCCGTTGAACTCCATGCCCGCACCGATCTGCAGGGCGCCGAGACCGAGCGAGGCCGCCGACCCGAACAGGGTCGCGAAGATCGCCATCATGTCGATGGCGCGCCCGCCGATCCCGTCGGCGTGGCGGCCGAGCAGCGGCCGGAACACCGCGGAGATCAACTGCGAGCGGCCTTTCCGGAAGGTGCCGTAGGCGATGGCCAGGCCCGCCACCGCGTAGATCGCCCACGGGTGCAGCGTCCAGTGGAACAGCGTGGTGGCCATGGCGACCTCGGCGGCCGCCGGGGAACCGGGTTCTGCGGTGTGCGGTGGCGGAGTCACGAAGTGCGACAACGGTTCCGCCACGCCCCAGAACATCAGGCCGATGCCCATGCCCGCGCTGAACATCATCGCGATCCAGGAGACGGTGCGGAATTCGGGCTTCTCGTCGTCGGCGCCGAGCGGGATCCGGCCGTAGCGGCTGACCGCCAGCCAGATCACGAAGACGACGAAGGTCGTGGCTACCAGGACGAACAACCAGCCGGTATTGGTGATGACCCATTTCTGCGCGGTGCCCGCCGCCGAGGCCAGGCTCTCGTCGTCGAGCACGCCCCAGGCGACGAAGGCGAGGGCGCCGATCGCGGTGGCGCAGAAGACGAACAGATCGATCCGGGACTTCCCCGGCGATCGACCGGCTATCGGGCTCCCGTCCGCGTCCACGTCACCGGACCTGCCTACGACATCGTTCGACATGGAATCCGAGTCCTTTCCGGTCGCGGAAGACGGCCCTGACAGACACGCAGTCGTAACGCAGGCAACCGTACAGCGTTCCTCCGCCCGGGTGGGGGACCCGACTCGCCGGTCGAGCGGCCGTTCGTCGAAATCGCCCCCGCGGTGGGGTCGCCCGACTTACCATCCAAAGCAGCGGACTGCTGTCTGAGTCAGTTCGGGTCGCGGGGCATGATCGGGAGGCAAGGATGCGCGCACGGTCGGGACGGTCGGTCCTGCGATTCACGGCGTCGGCCGCGGTCGCGGTGCTGGTGGCGATGGGGGTGCCCGCGGGTTCGGCGGACCCGTTCGCGGATCTCACCGGTGCGGTGCAGGAATTCCTCGATGTCGGACGAATATCGGTGCCGCGCGCCGACTGCGGGCCGGGCTCGCTGCCCGAGACGGGGATGCAGGGCGACGTGCCCGCCGGTGACCGAGACAGTGGGCGCAGCACGCAGGGGTACCGCTGCAATATGTCGATGGTCGGCAACTATCAGGGGCGCGGCGCGGGCATCACCTCGACCAGTTTCGAGCACTGCGCCTATATGGGCACGTTCTTCCCCGGCAACATGCTCAGCGAGCAGCAGGGCGTGCAGGTGCTCGACGTCTCCGATCCGGCGAATCCGCGGCGCACCGCGACGCTCACCGAACCCGCCATGCTGGCCGGGACCTGGGAGACGTTGAAGGTCAACACCACTCGCAAGTTGCTGGTCGGTACCGGCGTCCCGGTCGCGATCGGCGCGGGCTATCTGTCGGTCTACGACATCTCCGACTGCGCGCATCCGCGCCTGCTCAATCCGGGCACCGGCTCGAATCTGCTGATGCCACTACCGATCACGACGCACGAGGGCGGCTTCTCCCCCGACGGGCGCACCTACTGGGCCTCCGGGATCGCGCCGGGATTCCTCAGTGCGATCGACCTCACCGATCCCTCGCAGCCGCGGGTGGTCTGGCAGGGGCTGACCGGCATCGAGGCGCACGGCCTCGGCGTGAGCCCGGACGGGAACCGGCTCTACATCTCCGCGCTCGGAGGATTCACCGTGCTCGATGTGAGCGCGGTGCAGCGGCGCGACCCGAATCCGCAGGTGCCCCACCTGGGCCGGACGTTCTGGACCGACGGGTGGGCCACCCAGCACAGCGTGCCGGTGACCTACGACGGCGTCCCGCACGTCTTCACCGTCGACGAAGGGGGTTCCGGCGGCGTGAAGCTCATCGACGTATCCGTCGACGGCGACCCCAACATCAGGGCGAAGATCAAGCTGGAGATCAACCTCCCGCACAACATCGACGCCAATGTCGGGTCGTCCATGGGCGGTTCGGCGTTCTCCTACGAATCGCACTACTGCGCGGCCGATCGGCCCGACGATCCGACAGCGCTCGCGTGCGGGTGGATCTCCTCGGGAATCCGGGTGTTCGACGTGCGCGATCCGGACGCGATCCGCGAGATCGCGTATTTCAATCCACCCGCCAGGACCGGCCGCAACCTGGAGGTCTGGAACTCGCCGCACGCGCTGGCCTCGATCGTCGGCGTTCCGGTGATGAGCGCGCCCGCGGCGCTGCGGGCGATGGCCGAGGGGCTGTTCGATCCCGCGCAGGTGCTGACCTCGCGCGCGGGCGACATCGCCTTCGGTGACATGTCGAGCGACTGGTGCTTCTCGCCTCCGGAGTGGCGGGGCGATCAGCTCTATGTCGCCTGCTCCGACAACGGGTTCATGGTGTTGCAGCTCGACAACGCGGTGTATTCGCCGCCGGCGGATCAGCAGTCCACCGTGGGGTCGTGAGATGGGTCGCGCGCTGCGGGTCGCCGCGCTCGGCTCGGCCGCGGTGTTCCTGCTGGTGCTCGGCGCGGCCCTGCGGCCGCTGCTGATCGCCGAGAGCGCCACGCCCGCACCGGTGCTCGACGCGGTCGAGCTGGGTTTCGTCCAGGACATGACCGCCCACCATCAGCAGGCGCTGATCCTGGTCGAACGGCTCGACCCCGCCGCCGATCCGTCCGTGCGCAAGATGGCCGACCAGATCGCCGACGTCCAGCGGGTGGAGATCGGCACCCTGCTCGGCTGGACCCAGCTCGCCGACGCGGCACCGACCTCCGCGCGACCGATGGCCTGGATGGCGAATTCCGGCGGGCACCACCATGATTCGACGGCGCCGATGCCGGGGATGGCCACCACCGCCGACCTCGACGCCCTGTCCGCCGCGCGCGGCGCCGACGCCGAGACCCTGTTCCTGCAACTGATGTATCGCCACCACTCCGGGGGCGTCACCATGGCCCGCGCCGCCGACGCCCTGCTCACCTCCGGTCCGGTGAAACAGGCGGCCCGCGCCATGGCGCAGTCCCAGAGCCAGGAGATGGGCTACCTCGGGATGCTCCTGGACGCCCGGGGAGTCCGCCCCTGAACCACCCGGCGCCGTCGGCGTCGCGTCGCTACGATGCGCTCGGGCCCGGCCGCGGAACGCCCGGGTCGATGGCGGTCCGTCCGGCGGTGATGTGTCCGAATCCGCACGAGCGTGGCCCGGACCGGGTGAGCACAACGTCATCGTGGGGCAACTGCCCAGAAAATCGCAGGCAATGGCTGATGCGGACGATGTGTCGGATTGCCGGTGAATTGTGGGCGGAGGCTGGACGTGGTGGTGAGCGCGCGAGCGGGCGTGGTTGTTCCGGCCGTGGGATGTGGGCTGGCCGAGGTGCGGGCCCGGATCGCCGCGCGCCTGCTGCCGATCGGCGTGCGCGAGCTACCCGTGGCCGACGCGATCGGCGCCACCCTGGCCACCGCGCTGACGACCGGCGGCCCGCTCCCCCGGGTCGACAGCGCGGCGATGGACGGCTACGCCGTCGCGGGCCCTGGGCCGTGGTGGAGCCTCCACCAGCAGGTCAGGTACGCCGGACGCAGCTGCTCGGTGGTGCTCGCGCCCGGTGAGGCGGTGCGCATCGCCACCGGCGCCGCCACCCCGCTCGGCACCACCGCCACCCTGCGCGACGAACACGTGGTGACGACCACCGTCTCCGGCAAGCCGGTGGTCATGCGCGCGCCCGGCGCCCCCGTCCGCGACGACACCCGCCGCCAGGGCGAACACTGGAACAGCGGGGTCCAGCTGGCGAGCGCGGGCACGCGGGTCTCGGCCGCGCTGGCCTCCGCGGCGCTGAGCGCCGAAGCCGAGACCGTCACGGTGCGTGGTCCGCTGCGCGCCGACGTGGTGATGACCGGCGACGAGATCCGCGCGGTCGGCCCGCTCGGCGCGCACGAGACCAGGGACTCGCTCGGCCCGGTGCTGCCCCAGTTCCTGCGCTGCTGCGATATCGAGAGCACCGGGCTGTGGCATCTCGCCGACGGCGAAGACCTGCTGCGCTCCTGGCTGACCCTGAAATCCCACGCCGACCTCGTGGTGATGGTCGGGGCGACCGGGCGCGGCGCCGCCGACCACCTGCGCGCCCTGCTGGCCGACCTGGGCGCCCGGATCGTGGTCGAGCGCGCCGCCATCCGGCCGGGCGGCTCCACCCTGGTGGCCCAGCTCCCCGACGGCAGGGTGCTGCTCGGCCTGCCCGGCAACCCGTTCGCCGCGATCGCGGCCCTGCTCGCCATCGGCCCCGCCGTCGTCGACGCCCTCACCCAGCGCACCCCCGGACCCACCATGTGGGGCAGGCTCTCGGACGCGGGCGTACTCGAGGGCGCCTCGACCCGGCTGGTCCCCATCCAGCAGCAGACCGGCGGCGTGTGGCGCAGTACCGGTCCCGCGCACACCCCCCACCTGGCCGGGCTCATCGGCTGCCAGGCGCTCGCCGTCCTCCCGCCCGGCACCGGCCGGGGCACGCTGGTCGAACTGCTGCCGCTCCCCTACTGATTCCTAGTGCCAGCGGCCGTACCGGGGAAAGACCGCCCGCGCGGCCTCGTCGGCGACCTCGACGAGAATCCGCGCCAACCGGCTCGTCCCGGGCGCGCGCGCCCCACCGAGCCGGCCCGACAGGGACAGCGCGGCGACCGCGCCGGGCACCCGGCCCCGGATCGGCACCGCCACGCACGCCACCCCGACGACCGACTCCTCGCGATCGACGGCGACCCCCTGATGAGTCCGGACGCGATCGAGTTCCCGATGCAACTCGGCACGGGTGCCGATCGTGCGCGGTGTCCGCTGCGGCAGCCGCTCCCGGAAGGCCAGTTCCACGACGCTCGGGTCCAGCGTCGCGAGCAGCGCCTTCCCAACGGCGGTGCAGTGCGCGGGCATCCGGCCGCCGAGCCGGGTGGGGATGCTGTCGCAGGACCGGCCCGCCGCCTTGTCCAGGTAGAGCACTTCGGGCCCGTCGAGCACGCCGAGGTGCCCGACCATCCCGGTCCGCTGACACACCTCGTGCAGCAGCGGGCTCACCGCGTCCCTGATCTCGTTGTGCTCGACAGCGAGCCCGCCGACCTCGAGCGCCCGCGTCCCGAGCCGGTACCCGCCCGGCGCGTGCGCGAGCCAGCGCAGCCGGACCATCTGATCGATGATGCGGTGCACGCTCGAGCGCGGCAGTCCGGTCCGGTCGGACACGTCGAGCAGCGTGCGGACCGGATCCGGCCCGTCGAACGCGTCCAGGATCAAGGTCATCCGATCGATCATGGAGGACGGCGGCGGACCGCTCTGCTGCGCGGACCGGGGCTGGACGAGCACGTCGACCGTCATGGGTCACCTCATTTACCTAGCGATGGTGTCCCCCATCACAGTGCCGTCCCGGCGACGCGCGGGAATCGCGGAAACTACGGAGATCTCCCGTCGACTACGGATGTTTCCGGGCTCGCCGGGATCCGGTCCCACTCAGTGGCCTGCCGGGGCCGCCCAGCGGGATGGTCCGTCCCCGGTCACCGCGGAGATGCCACCGTCAGAGGGTGTTCCGGCTGACCCAGGCGGCGACCTGGGTGCGCGAGGTGAAGCCGAGTTTGGTGAGGATGTGGTCGACGTGGCTCTCGGCGGTACGGATCGAGATCACCAGCTCCTGCGCGATCCGGCGATTGCCGTAGCCCTTCGCGATCAGGCGCGCGACATCGCGTTCCCGCCGGGTCAGCACGTCGAGCCCGCCGGGCGCGGCCGCCGGGACCGGGGGCGGCGCGGTGTCCATCGCGTAGTCCACGGCGTCGTCGAGGCTCAGCGCGGCGCCCGCGTCGAAGCACGCGGCGAACTCCTGTTCCCCCAGCGCGGCGAGGACCTGATCGCGCACCCGCTGCCCGATGAGCTGGGTCATCGCGTGCGCCAGCCGTTGCGAACTGCCCTGGCGGACAGTCGATGCCGCCCCCATCAGGCGGGCGGCGCGCACCGGGTCGCCGTCGGCGGCGGCCGCCCAGGCCAGACCGTCCACGCTGGTGGCGAGCCACGCGCACCGATCGAAGAGCCGGAACAACTCGATCGACCGGCGCAGCGACGCGACGGCGCCGCGCTGGTCACCGTCGCGCCACTGCTGGGTGCCGACCGCCCAGTACGCGAGACCACCGAGCAGGTGCGAGCCGTGTTCGGTGGTCAGCGCCAGCAGCCGCTCGGCCATGGCACCGGCGAGTGGGTCGTCCAGGGCCAGCGCGCAGACGGCGGCGAACGCCAGGCTCTCCATCTCCACCCGGGGGTGCACGCACTCGTGCGCGCTCACCGACGCCGCCACCGAGATGTCGAGCGCGTCGCGCAGCTCGCCCGCGCCGAAGGCCAGGACCGCCCCCGCCATCGCGGCCTCGGCCCGCACGTCGGCCGACCCGGATTCGGCCGCGATCTCGGTCCCGGCCCTGGCGAACTCCGCCGCCGTCTCGGTGTCGGACAGCATCGCCGCCATCACCGAGCTCACGGTCAGTGCCCTGGCCCGGTCGACCGTGCGCTCGGTGTCCTTGGCCAGCGCCTCGGACAGCCAGCGATACCCCTCCAGGAGGAAATGACAGTGCTCCCAGAACGGCCACAGCTCGGTCGCGATCTCCAGCGCGCGCCGGGCACCGGCCGGATCGCCGAGTGAGAATTGCAGTGCCGCACGGAGATTCGCGTGCTCCCGGCTGAGGTCGCGGAACCAGTCGACGTCGGTGCCGCTCCAGTAGTCGGTGCGCCCGCGGCACGCGAGCCGGTAGTAGTACTCGCGGTGACCGACCCGGACCGCGTATTCGGCACCCCGGGCCCGCAACCGGTCACCGGCGAACTGCCGCAACGGCTCGAGCATCGAATACCGCCCCGCCCCGTCGACGCCGGGACCGTAGGCCAGCACCGACTTCTCCACCAGCCCGGTCAGCGCGGCCAGCAGCGCGTGCGGCGCGTCGAGCAGGCAGACCGCCTCGGCGGCGTCGAGGTCGAAGCCGCCGGCGAAGACCGACAGCTGCTCCCACAGCAGCTGCTCGTCGGGCGTGCACAGGTCATAGCTCCAGCGGATCGCCGAGGCCAGGGTCTGCTGGCGGTGCGGCGCGGTCCGCAATCCGGTGGTGAGCAGGCCCATCGCGTCGTCGAGGCGGGTGAGGACCTGCTCGGGGGTGAACATCCGCATCCGCAGCGCCGCCAGTTCCAGCGCGAGCGGGATGCCGTCGAGCCGCAGGCAGATGGCGGCGAGGGTCGCCGCGTTGGCCGGGGTCCGCCGGAAGGCCGGGTCCGCCGCGGTCGCGCGGTCGACGAGCAGCCGGGCCGCGGGACTGTCGAGGTCGCCGGAGGCGGGATCGGGCACCGACAGCGGCGCGACCGGCAGGACCTGTTCGCCCGGCACACCGAGCGGCTCACGGCTGGTGGCGAGGATGCGCAGTCCGGTCGTCGCGGGAATGATCCGGTCCGCGAGCGCCGCGCACGCGCCGATCACGTGCTCGCAGTTGTCGAGGATCAGCAGCAGGTCCCGGTCGGCCAGGAAATCGGTGAGGACGGCCAGCGGCGCGCTGGTGTCGTCGCGCAGGCCGAGCTCCCGTGCCACGGTCGAGGCGACCAGGTTCTGATCGCTGACGTGGGCCAGTTCGACCAGCCACACCCCGTCGGGGAAGGCGCGCTGCACGGTCTCGCCGACCCGCCTGCTCAGCCGGGTCTTGCCGACCCCACCCACCCCGGTCAGCGTGAGTAATCGGGTACCGGCGAGCAACTGCTTGGCCGCCGCGACATCGTCATCGCGGCCGACGAAGCTGGTCACTTCCGCCGGGAGGTTCCCGGACACACGCCTGCCCACGCCCGCTACTTTCGCACGCGCGCCGAGCCCGGTGGCGGCTTTCGGCACACTCGCGGGCAGGCGGTCCCCGACCTCAGCTGTGCTGCGGCGGCTGCCAGGGGCGACCGTACGGATCGTCCGGGCGCGGCGCGGGCGGCTGCTGCTGGGGTACGTTCGGCGGCGGGGTCGGCAGCGACGGGGGTTCTACCGGCGCAACGGTTTTCGGCCGCGGCGGCTCGAAACCCTCGACGGGGGTGCGGGCCGTGGCCTCCGCGGCGCGCACGGCCTGCTCGATCTTCGGGTCCGACGCCGTCTCGAACCAGTCGGCGACATCGGAGTCGTCCTCGATCTTGACCGGCGGATGCTCCTCGGCGGACGGCTCGTAGCGGAACACCCCGTCCTCGCCCTTGGTGGCGAAGTTCTGGGCGAAGCCCTCGAGCGCCTTGCCGAAATCGCTGGGCACCAGCCACACCTTGTTGGCGTCGCCGCGCGCCACCATCGGCAGCGTCTGCATGTACTGGTAGGCCAGCAGCTCCGGCGTCGGCTTGCCGTTCTTGATGGCCGCGAACACCTTCTCGATGGCCTTGGCCTGACCCTGCGCCTGCAGGTACGAGGCGGCCCGTTCACCCTGTGCGCGCAGGATGCGGCTCTGCCGCTCACCCTCGGCCGACAGGATCGCCGACTGCTTGCCGCCCTCGGCGGCCAGGATCTGGGCCTGCTTGGCGCCCTCGGCCGTCTTGATCTGCGATTCGCGGGTGCCCTCCGCGGTGAGGATCATCGCCCGCTTCTCGCGGTCGGCCTTCATCTGCTTCTCCATCGATTCCTGGATCGACGGCGGCGGATCGATGGACTTGAGCTCGACCCGGGCCACGCGCAGGCCCCAGCGGCCGGTCGCTTCGTCGAGGACGCCGCGCAGCTGGTTGTTGATCTGGTCGCGGGAGGTCAGCGTCTCCTCCAGTGTCATGCCGCCGACCACGTTGCGCAGCGTGGTGACGGTGAGCTGCTCGACCGCGGCGATGTAGTTGCTGATCTCGTAGACGGCCGCCTGCGGGCTGGTGACCTGGAAATACACCACCGAGTCGATCTGCAGGGTGAGGTTGTCCTGGGTGATCACCGGCTGCGGCGGGAAGGACACGACCCGCTCCCGCAGGTCCACCTTGGCGCGGACGCGGTCGGCGAACGGGACGAGGAAGGTGAGCTGACCGGACACGGTGCGCGAATAGCGCCCGAGCCGTTCGATCACCGCCGCCTCGGCCTGCGGTACGAGAGCGATCGATTTGAAGACCACCACCACGACCAGCAGGACGAGGACAGCGGCCACGATCAAGGCAACCATTACTAGGGACCCTTCCAGACGACGGCGGTCGCGCCGTCGATCTTCATCACGTAGACGGTCACGCCGGCGTCGTACACTTCGCTGGGATCCAGCGGGCGGGCGGTCCAGACCTCACCGCCGAGCTTCACCTGACCCGAATGCGCCGCGACCTGTTCGAGGACGAGCGCCGACTTTCCCGGCAGCGCATCGACATTCGTCGGAATCGGGGGCGGGGAACCGAACTTGCGCCGCAGCACCGGGCGCACCCCGAGGAACAGCACGCCCGCGACCGCGCCGAACACCAGCGCGTCGCCCCACAGGGGTAGGTCGGCCGCGGCGCTGACGCCGGCGGTACCCAGCGCGGCGACACCGAGCATGAGCAGCGTGAGATCCCCGGTGAGCATTTCCGCCGCCGCGAGGACGATGCCCGCGATCAGCCAGACTATTGCGGCCACCATCCCAGACTAGCCGCGATCACGGCTTTCCGGGCGGGCTCGCCGACCCTGGGCGCGATCATGGGGTTCAATCGCTTTCGCGCGCCGCTGCCGCCGTCACGGGGCCCGCGCCTCTAAGCTCGGCCGGGTGAGTGGGCGTGACATGTACGGCGGCGATATCTATTCCGGGCACCAGCGAACCAGGAAGACACCGGTGCCGAAGGTGAGCGCCGACCGCGATCTGGTCGTGGAGGACGCGGCGAGCGGATTCTGCGGCGCCGTAGTCGGTTTCGACCGCAGCTACGACGGCGACTTCGTGAAACTCGAGGACGGGCGCGGCGCCGTCCGGCTGTTCGCGCTGCGCGAGGCGGCGTTCCTGATCGACGGCAAACCGGTCACGCTGGTGCGGCCCACGGCGACCGCGCCTACGCAGCCGACCCGGTCGGCCTCCGGGTCGACGCGGGTCGAGGGACTGCGCGCCCGGGTGGCTCGGACCAGCCGGATCTGGGTGGAGGGCGTGCACGACGCGGCCCTCGTCGAGCGCGTGTGGGGCCACGACCTGCGGGTGGAGGGCGTCGTCGTCGAGCATCTGGAGGGCCTCGACAATCTCGGCGCGAAACTGACCGAGTTCGCGCCCGGCCCCGGCGCCCGGGTGGGCGTGCTCGTCGACCACCTCGTGACCGGCTCCAAGGAGACCCAGCTGACCACCGGGCTCGGCCCGCACGTGCTGGTGACCGGGCATCCGTTCATCGATGTGTGGCAGGCGGTGCGGCCCGCCGCGGTCGGGATCGAGGCCTGGCCGACGGTGCCACGCGGCGAGGACTGGAAGACCGGGATCTGCGCGCGCCTGGGCTGGGGAACACCGCAGGAGGGCTGGCGCCGCGTCTACGACGCGGTCGGCTCGTTCCGCGATCTGGAGGCGCCGCTGATCGGCGCCGTCGAACGGCTCATCGACTTCGTCACCGAGCCCGAGTAAGTCCACCCGCAGGTCAGACAGGCCCTCAGTGCCCGCACACGATTCCGGGCAAACCTTTATGCTCGATGATTATGTGCTCTCCCAGTGCCACGCTGACGCTGTGGGCCGGCTCCTGGCTGGCCGGTACCAGCGCGCCCGACGACCTCCTGGAGGCACTGCACGCCTGGGCGGCACGGCACACGCTGGCCGCGGGCGACCCGGTCACCGGCGGCCGCACGGACCTGCCGTGGACCTCGCGTGGCGAGGCCGCCGGCACCGGAGTCATGCCGCTGCTCAAGGTGATCCGCGAAGCGATGGCGCCCGAGGGCGCGCAGCTGCGCCTGGTGCTGCCCGCCCCCGGTGACGTGCGCGGCCTGCCGGTCGGCACCGCCTTCGCCGCCGACGCGATCGACGCCGAGGAGGGCCTGCTGCTCGGCGTGCCCGGCGAACAGGGCACCGGCCTGATCCCGCAGTGGGACGACGACGAGACGCTCCAGTGGACCGTGTACAGCGTCGACGTCCCGCACGTCAGCGGGCCCGACATGTCGCTCGGGGAAGCCGAATACACGATGCGCGAGGCCGTCCGCGACGCCGCCGACGCGCTGATGCAGCTGCACACCACCGCCGTCGGCACCGGCGACGCCGACCCGCGCGAACAGATCGAAGCGCAGCTGGCGGCGTACTCCCGGCACGCCTACCCCGACTCGATCCCGTTGCGCGCCAAGCGCATTCTCGACACCGCCGACCATGTGGCGGCGATCCTCACCGTCGCCCAGCACGAACCAGCCTCCGCGCCGACCTCGGCCAGCGCGATCGGCGCGCACGAGTCGCTGCTGCGGCCGCTGTGGAACACGATCAGGGAGGCCCGGCTGGTGGCGGTGCACGCCGCCGCCGGTCCGCCGCGCTAACCGCCGGTCAGCGCCGGTAGGGCTGCTGGTACTGCGGCTGGCCCTGGTAGGGCGCGTACTGCTGCGGATACGGCATCGGCTGCTGGGCCGGATACGGCTGCGGGTACTGCGCCTGCGGGTACTGCGGTGGATACGGCTGCGGGTATCCGTGCGGCTGCTGGTACTGCTGCTGCGGATACGGCTGGGGCGGGTACGGCTGCTGGTACTGCTGAGGCGGCAGTTGCTGCGGCGCACCGGCATTCGAGCCGCTGCTGAGCTTGCGGATCACCACGATCGCGACGATCACTACGACGATGATCAGGATCGTGATCCACAACCAATCGGGCAGGCCGATGCCGACGCTCGTTCCCCCGCCGCCGCGGCGGGCCAGCACCGCGTCCGGCGCGGACGCGAGCGTTGGTGTGGTCGCCGGCATTGCGGCATGAATCATCGGGCCTCCCCGTCTCGAACACCACCTTCCCTCGAAGGTCTGCGCGCAGATGCTAGCGCAGCGGCAGGCCGAAGTGGCAAGCGCCGGTTCGGAATCCGCGCGCCCCGTGCTCAGCGGCAATCGTGGGCGGGCGGGACGGCTCCGGGCGGGAAGAAATCGATCCGGTTGGCATCCGAGCGCGGCAGCAGGAAGGCCACCCCACCGTCCCGATTCCAGGACTCCGGGAGCAGCAGGTACTGATTCCCCGACTGCAGAACGAGTTTGAGACCGTCGTAGCGGAAGGGATAGGCGGCGTCGGACGCCGGGCACGTGAGTTCGGTGACGCCGGGCGCCGCCAGGCCGAGGCGTTTGTCCGCGTACACCGAGACACTCGGCTGATGCGCGAACTGCTCGACCTGCTCGATCGCCCGGCCGGTGCCGACCGCCGCCGAATAGTCGGCCACCGCCCAGAACAAGCCGACCCCCACCAGCACGAACACCGCGCCCCACTCCCCCGCCGTGAGCACATCGGCGGCCGGTTCGCCACCACCCTGATCATTGCGCCGCACCCGCACCGCGGCGACGACCAGCACGACACCGCCGACCAGACACAGCCCCGGCGCGCCGACGATCGACCGCAACGGCGACGAGACGACGATGCTGACCAGTCCGGCGACCACCAGCACGCTCCCGACGACCAGGGTCGCGAGCACCAGCAGCCGACGCTGCGCCGCGCTCATCCGCGGCACCACGAACTCCTGGAACACCCTGCGGCCCAGCAGATACACCAGGAACAGGCACGCCCCGGCCGCGAGCGGAATGAACAGCGAATCCTGACTTCGCATCAGATAGTCCTGCGTCGTCAGCCCGATCGTCGTCGAGTTCACCCCGAAGTAGTCGAAGAACCAGTAGGCGTGCGACCACCCGAAGAAGAACAGCAGTGCGGTCACCAGCGTGGTCGGCGCGGCGAAGTTCCGGATCATGGGCCCGAGACGGGACAGACCGGTCTCGCCGGGAGGCGCGGCGGGTGGGGTGCCCGGTGCCGGGGCGGCGGGTGGCGTGTCCGATCCCGGCGCGGTCGCTGCCGTCGCGGCGGTCAGTGCGTCCGATCCCGACCTGGTCGCCTGCGCCGTGGCGGTCGGTGCCGCCGCGGCCGGGGTGGGTCGCGGCGTGCCGTTGTGTGGATGGGTGGCGCCGGAACCGGTGGAGCCGGTGTTTGTGCTCATGTCGTCGTCCTTCGTCTCACCGGTCAACCGCCGGATGTTCCCGGCGGGGCATCGGTGCCGCTGGTGTCCGCGCCGCCGTTCGTGGTGTTGCCGTCGGAGCCGGTGTTTCCGGCGGTCCCGCCGCCGCCGGACGGTCCCGTCCGCGCTCCGCCCGTCGTTCCCTGACCGGGAACCGCTGTCTCGCTACCGGTCGAACCGTCACCGCCCCCGCTGCTTCCGCCCGTGGTCCCGCCGCTGCCCGAGGTTCCTTCGCCACCGGTCTCGCCGCCCGCGCCGCCGCCGGTCGTTCCGCTGCCGCCGGGTGTGCCCTCGCCACCCGTACCTCCACCCACGCCGCCGCCGGTCGTTCCGCTGCCGCCGGGTGTGCCCTCGCCACCCGTACCTCCACCCGCGCCGCCGGTCGTTCCGCCGCCGGGCGTGCCTTCGCCACCCGCGCCACTGCCGGTCGCGCCGCCGCTGCCTGCGGTGCCTCCAGCACCTGTGCCACCGCCGCCGGTCCCGGTGCCGCCGTTGTCGTCGGTGGTGGGGCACGGCTCGGTGCCGGACAGGTTCACCGTGAGTGTGGTGCCGGGCTCGGCGGTTCCGCCGGAGGGCGAGAGGCCGCTGAAGGTGCAGACGCGCTCGTCCGGCGTGGTCAGGGCGAAGGAGAGGGTGAGGCAGTTCGCGTCGTTTCCGGCGTCCTGGCAGGCTGCCGCCGACGCGGCTTCGATGCGCCCCTTCAGCTCCGGGGTGAACGGGCTGCCGATCTCGGTGAAGGACGGGATCTTGACCGGGGAGCCCTTGGCCTGGTTCCCGCTTCCGGGCTTCTTGGCGGGTGCCGGGCCGCCGCCCGCGGGCGGTCGCGCACCGGGGCCGACCGGGCCGCCCGGCGCGCTCCCGCCGCCACCGGCCTCGCCGATCGGTCCGCCCGGTGCCGCGCCGCTGTCGGGTCTGTTCCCCGGTGCCGCACCGGAATCGGGGCTGCCACCCGGCGCCGTCCCGGCAGAACCACCGTCGGATCCTGACCGGTCTCCCGGCTCCGTGGCCGACTGCTGATCGGCGGTCGCCGAGACACCGGGGTCCGCGGGCGCCGGTGCGAGCGAATCGGCGGCGGGACGCACGCAGCCCGCCGACAGGATCGCGACCGCCGCCACCGCGGCGAGTGCGAGCATCCGGTGGGTGCGCACAGCGGTCCGACGGGTGCCGGTCCGGTGGCCGCCGGGCGCCGGATCAGGTCGAACGGGATCGCATCGCATCGTCCTCTCCTGTCGTGCAGGTGGGACGAGGATGCGCCGGAGAGGCACGGGGCCACGCGCGTACCCGACTACGCGACTACGCGAGAGCGGTGTACGTGCGACGCGGCGTGGCGCAGGGCCGTGGTCGCGGTTCAGAAACCGCCGAGGGCTGCCTTCAGGTCGGGAACGTCGAGGACGACCAGCGTGTCGTCACGGACGACGGGACAGGTCTCGGTGGTGACGGTGTCGACGATGTGACGATTCCAGGAGATCGCGGCGTTCGCGACGGTGTCCTGCACCGTCCACAGTTTCATCGCGCCGGTGAACGCCACCCGGGCGACCTGGGGGCCCAGCGCCTTCCAGGTGCCCTTCTGGCCGTCGAGAATGCCACAGAGTTCGTCCACCGAGTCCTGGGCGATGGTGGGTTCGGTGGGAACCGGGCCCGCGTCCTCGTAACTGGAGTCGTTCCCGCAGCCGCTGAGGCCGGACGCGGTCACGGCCAAGAGGAGCAGGGCGACGGCGGGCCGTCCGCGGCGGGGCAGAGTCGAACGCATCGGAAGTCCTCCGATCAGTCGAGCACAACTCCGCAAAGCCTACTCCCCGGACCCGGTCGACCCGGCGAATGTTTATCCGGTTGTGTTCAGGGCCTGGCCGGGCGCGCCGCCGGGGCGCAGCAGCCGGGCGCGCACAGGGCGCCGTCGACGGTGCAGCCGTAGCCGGGCACCTCGCCGAGTTCACGCACCGGCCCCCCGGCGATCCGCTCCTGGACCAGTTCGACGACCATGCGCGAGAACCGCGGGTCGGTCCCCGGTGTCGCGGCGCGGGCGAAGGCCATGCCGAGCTCGGCCGCCTTCTGCGCGGCCTCGTTGTCGAGATCCCAGATCACCTCGAGGTGATCGGAGACGAAGCCGACCGGGCAGACCACGACGGCGTCGATCCCCTTGCCGTGCAGCACCTCCAGGTGATCGACGATGTCGGGTTCCAGCCACGGCACCTGCGGCGGGCCGGAGCGCGACTGCCACACCAGGTCGAAGTCGGCGAAACCGGTGGCGGCCGCGCACAATCGGGCCGCCTCGGCGACCTGCCTGCTGTAGAGGCGGCCGCCGTCGGCGGGTGGGCCCGCGGCGATATCGGCCGAGACCGGGATGGAGTGCGCGGTGAACACCAGGCGCGCACCGTCGCGGCGATCGGCCGGAATCCGGGCGAGGGCGGCGGTGATCGCGTCGGCGAACGCGGCGATCAGCAGCGGATGGTCGAAGTACTGGCGCAGCTTCACCAGTTCGGGCGCACCGTCGCCGACCGCGGCGCGGGCGCGGGCGATGTCCTCGTCGTACTGGCGGCACCCCGAGTAGCCACCCCACGCCGAGGTCGGGAAGACCAGGGCCGAGCGGACACCGTCGGCGGTCATCCGCGCGACGGTGTCCTCCACCTGCGGGTGCCAGTTGCGGTTGCCGAAATACACCGGCAGCTCGATCCCGGCGTCGGCGAGATCGGTTTCCACCGCGGCGATGATGTTGCGGTTGAGCGCGTTGATCGGCGAGACGCCACCGAAATGCAGGTAGTGCTGGGCGACTTCGTCGAGCCGCGCGCGCGGTACCCCGCGGCCCCGAGTGACGTTCTCCAGAAACGGGATCACGTCCTCGGGGCCCTCGGGGCCACCGAAGGACAGCAGCAGGAGGCCGTCGGTCATCAGTTGGCGGTGAAGCCCTCGGGGAACCACATGTTGTGGCTGGCGCCGCCGTCGACGTAGATGATCGAGCCGGTGGTGGCGGGCAGCCAGTCCGAGAGCAGCGCGACGATCGACTTGCCGACCGCGCGCGCGTCGGCGCCGTCCCAGCCGATCGGCGACGCGCCGTCCCAGTACTCGTCCAGCTGACGCAGCTGCTTGGCGTCGTCGGTGGCGGTACCGGCGATGGCCTTCGCCGCGAGGGTCTTCACCGGACCGGCGGCGATCAGGTTGGAGCGGATCTTCTTGGCGTAGCCCACTTCCCGGGCCACGTACCGGTTCACCGACTCCAGCGCGGCCTTGGAGACGCCCATCCAGTTGTAGTACGGCATCGCCACGCGCGGGTCGAAGTCCATACCGACGATGGAGCCGCCCTCGTTCATCACCGGCAGCACGGCGCGGGCCAGCGAGGCGTAGCTCCAGGCGGAGATCTCGAAGGACTTCGCCACGTCGGGGCCGGGGCCCTCCAGGAACGGCACCGCGTCCGGACCCATCAGGGTCTTGGGCGCGAAGGCGATCGAGTGCAGGACACCGTCGATGCCCTCGGGAGCCAGCTCGCGCAGGGCGTCGGCCAGCGCGCCCAGGTTCTCCTCGTTGGTGACGTCCAGCGGGATGGCGGGCGGCACCTCCTGCGGCAGGCGCTTGGCGATGCGGTCGATCAGCCGCAGCCGTTCCGGGATGCCGGTGATGATCACCTTCGCGCCCTGCTCCTGCGCGACCGCCGCCGCGCTGAACGCGATCGACGAATCGGTGATGATGCCGGTGACCAGGATGGTCTTGCCTTCGAGCAGTCCGCCCATGAGTTTTCGGTTCTCCTGAAATCTGGTGGTCGTTTCGTGCGCCACCGGATTGTCGGCGGCGCGGTGCGATCCGTTAGCGGGTCAGTGACCCATGCCCATGCCGCCGTCGACCGGGATGACGGCACCGGAGACGTAGCGGGAATCCTCGGAGGCGAGGAAGCTGACCACCGCGGCGATGTCCTCGGGCTGGCCGAGGCGCTGCAGCGGGATGAACTTCTTCGCCATCTCCTTCAGGTCGTCGGGCAGCTCTGCGGTCATGTCGGTCTCGATGAAACCGGGCGCGACCACGTTGGCGGTGATCGAACGCGAACCCAGCTCACGGGTCACCGAACGCGCCAGACCGATGACACCGGCCTTGGACGATGCGTAGTTGATCTGACCGGCCTGGCCGCTCATGCCGACGACCGAACCCAGGAAGATCATCCGGCCCCAGCGGCCACGCAGCATCGCGCGGTTGGCGCGCTTGGCACAGCGGAACGCGCCGGTCAGGTTGGCGTCGATGACCTTGGTGAACTGCTCTTCGGTCATGCGCATCAGCAGGGTGTCGTCGGTGATGCCCGCATTGGCCACCAGCACCTCGACCGGACCCTGGTGCTCCTCGACCTCGGTGAACGCCCGGTCGACCGACTCACTGTCGGTGACATCGCACTTCACTCCGAACAGACCTTCCGGCACCCCCGATCCGCGGTGCGTGACGGCGACCTTGTGGCCGTCGGCGAGCAGGCGCTGGGCGACCGCGAGACCGATTCCGCGGTTACCACCGGTCACCAGGACCGAGCGGGATGTGACGTTCGACATAGGGTCCAACCTATCTGTTCCGGTTCGTGTGCCCCGCGTCAGGGTCGCGGCACTGCGACGGCTCACAACGCGGGGCGAGGCGTGCTAGGGCAGGCGTTGACGATAGAGCAAACTGACCACGACGCCGGCGGCGACGAACAACATACCGAGCAGCAGCCACGGCCTGCTCGCGTCGCCACGGGTGGTCTCGTAGCCGATCTGTTCCTCGAGGGTGTCGTAGACGGCGCGCAGTTCGGCCAGAGAGGACGCGGTGTAGAACTCCCCGCCGGACAGCTTGGCGATCTCCTGGAGCGAGGCGTTGTCCACGGGCACCTTCACCCGCTGCGAGCCCTTGCCGTCGGAATCCGGGATCTCGACGGTGCCCCATTCGGTGCCGAAGGAGATCGTGGAGACCGGGATGTTCTTGTTCTTGGCCAGCCGGGCCGCGGTGAAGCCGTGCCGCGGGTTGTCGACGTCCTTGTCGTCGGGCACGGTCTGCTTGCCGTCCGACATCAGCACGATGCGGGCGGGCGGCGGGGTCTCGGCGCCGCCGAGGACGGCGGCCAGGGTGTCGATCGACTGCAGTGCGGTCAGGATGCCCTCGCCCGTCGCGGTGCGCTCGGCCAGCTTGATGTTGTCGATCGAATGCTTGACGGCCTCGCGGTTGGTCGTGGGCGACACCATCACCGACGCGGTACCGGCGAAAGTGACGAAACCGAGGTTGATGCCCGGCGTCAGGCCGTCGACGAATTCCTTACCGGCCTTCTGCGCGACCTGCAGCCGGTTCGGCTCCACGTCGGTCGCCTCCATCGACAGCGACACGTCCATCACCAGCACGACGGTCGCGCGGTTGCGCGGCACCTTCTGCACGGCGGTGGGTCCGGCGGCGGCGACGGTCAGCAGCACCAGGCCGGCGAGGATCAGCGCGATCGGCACGTGCCGCATCGGGCTGGGCCGCGACGGGGCGACCCGCTCGAGCACGGACATGTTGCCGAACTGCAGCATCCGCTTGTGCCGGGCCCGCTGGACCAGCACATAGCCGAGCACCAGCAGGGCGACGACGACCAGGAAACCGAGCCAGACGACGGCCGTGAAATGCGAAATACTCACTGGCGAGGCACCCGCCCGCTCGGGGCGCCGAGGCTGTGGCGCCGGGTGGACACGAACCGGACCACATCGGCGATCCAGTCCCGATCGGTCTGCAGCGACAGCACCGGCGCGCCGCAGCTGCGCAGCGCCTGCTGCACCTGCGCGCGCTGGGCCTGCGCGGCGGCCGCGAAATCGGCACGCAGCGTGGGGGTGACGCTGAACTCGCGGGTGCGACCCGATTCCGGATCGTGCAGCACCACGTCGCCACCGTCGGGCAGCGCGACATCGAGGGGGTCGAGCACCTCCACCGCGAGCAGATCGTGGCGCGCGGAGATCGCGCGCAGCGAGCGCTGCCAGTCGACATCGCCGAGGAAGTCGCTGATCACCACGGCCAGACCGCGTTTGCGCTGCGGACGGCGCAGCGACTCGATGCCGGCCTTGAGATCACCGCGCACACCGTCGCGGGCGTGCGGGGTGGTCGCGATGCCGCGCAGCATGGTCTGGGCGTGCAGGCGACCGCTACGCGCGGGGATGCGCACCAGGTCCTGGCCCGTGGCGACGACGGCGCCGATGCGATTGCCGCCGCCGGAGGTGAGATGCGTGATCGCCGCGGCCGCCGCGATCGCGAGATCGCGCTTCTGCACCCGGCCGGTGCCGAAGTCCAGACTCGACGACAGGTCGACGACGAGCCAGGTCTCGAGCTCGCGGTCGGCGATCATCTGCCGCACGTGCGGATGGGTGGTGCGGGCGGTGACCGACCAATCCATCTGCCGCACATCGTCACCCGGCTGGTACAGGCGCGCCTCGCCCGGTTCCGAGCCGGGACCGGGGATGAGGCCCTGGTGGTCGCCGTGCAGCACACCGTCGAGGCGGCGCCGCACCGTCAGTTCGAGCGTCTTGAGCGCGGCGGACAGCTTCGGGTCGGTCAGTTCACCGGCTCGGAACGACGGCGGCGCGTGGGACGACATGGGCACGCGGACAACGGGTTCCGGCGCACTCACTGGGGCGCGACGTGGCCGGCGGGCTGGGACTGCTGCCCGTTCACCGGCTGCGGCACGGGCTGTTGCTGGGCGGGCGGCTGGGGCACCGCGGGCTGCTGCGGCGCGGCCTGGCCACCGACGGCCTGGGGCGCGACCTGCGGCAGGCCGACTGTCTGCAGCACGCGCTTGATCACGTCTTCGGGGGTGACCTCGTCGGCGAGCGCGTCGTAGGACAGCACCAGACGGTGCCGCAGCACGTCCGGGATCACCTCGACGACGTCCTGCGGAACGACATAGTCCCGGCCGCGGATCAGGGCGACGGCGCGCGCGGCGGCGATGATGCCGAGGCTGGCACGCGGCGAGGCGCCGTAGGAGATCCAGCTGGCGACATCGGGCATGCCGAACTCGGCGGGGGTGCGGGTCGCGGTGATCACCCGGACCACGTAGTCGACCAGCGCGTGGTGCACGAAGACGTTGGCGGCCAGCTTCTGCAGCCGGATGATGTCCTCGGGCGCGAGGACCTGCTTGGGCTCCGGCGGGGTCACGCCCATCCGGTAGATGATCTCGCGCTCTTCCTCGACCGAGGGGTAGTCGACGACGACCTTGAACAGGAATCGGTCGCGCTGGGCCTCGGGCAGCGGGTACACGCCCTCGCTCTCGATCGGGTTCTGGGTCGCCATGACCAGGAACGGATCGGGCATCGGGTAGGTCTTGCCGCCGATCGACAGCTTGCGCTCGGCCATCACCTCGAGCAGCGCGGACTGCACCTTGGCCGGGGCGCGGTTGATCTCGTCGGCGAGGACGAAGTTCGCGACGACCGGGCCGAGCTCGGTGTCGAACTCCTCGCGGCCCTGGCGGTAGATGCGGGTACCGATGAGGTCGGTGGGCACCAGGTCGGGCGTGAACTGCACGCGCGAGAACGAGCCGCCGACGACCTTGGCGAAGGTTTCCACGGCGAGCGTCTTCGCGACACCGGGCACACCCTCGAGCAACACGTGGCCGCGCGACAGCACGCCGACGAGCAGCCGCTCGACCAGGCGATCCTGGCCGACGATGACCCGCTTGACCTCGTAGATCGCCTTCTCGAGAGTCTGGACGTCACGCTCCAGGGTGCTCGGCGTTGCCGTACCGGCGTCCTTCGCCAGCTTCGGCCCGCTCACACCTTCCGTCGAAGTCACCAACATCCCCGCTTTCGCTTTGGTCCTGTGCGTGCCGCCCCAACTATTCCAGGTAATCGCCCGGTATGCCGCAACCGGCCGGGAGTAGACCGGAATTCGTCATGACGGTGACGGGGCTCACGCGCGTCGGCCGATCGCGAGCCCGGGCGGCCTCACCGGCCGCTACCAGCGACGATACCTGCTCATTCGGTGACGATGCGGACCGCGTAGGGCATGATGCCGTCCTCGCGGACCGGCGAAATCTTCACGACGTCACCGGATTCGGGGGCCTCGATCATCTTGCCGTTGCCCAGGTAGAGCGCGACGTGCGCGCTGCCGCCCGGTCCCCAGAACAGCATGTCACCGCGTTCGCGGTCCTCGACGTCGACGCGGGTGCCCGCGTTGTACTGATAACCGCTGTAGTGCGGCAGGGAGACGCCGATACCGGCGAAGGCGTAGAGCATCAGGCCCGAGCAGTCGAAGCCGACCTTGTTGTAGTCGCCGTGCGCGTCGGCGGTGCCGCCGTCGCGGATGCCGAGGGTGGGTCCGTCCTCGTCCCCGCCACCCCAGGCGTAGGTGACGCCGAGTTGCGACATCGCCCGGTCGATCACCGTCTCGATCGCAGCCGACCCGGTGACCTGCGGTTTCGTCGGTTTGGGTTGGGTCTTGCGCGGCGCGGCCGGGGTCGATTCGAGCTCGGTGTGCGGGCGCTGGCCCTCGCCGAGTTTGGCGGCGCGGTCGCGGGCCGCCTGGTCGGCGGCCGCGCGCTGGGCGGCGGCGTTGGCGGCGGCGAGCAGCGCGGTCACCTCGGCCTTGCGCTGGTCGTCCCAGGCCAGGAACACCTCGCGCTGGCTCTGCAGGCCCGCGACGGTCTGCCGGGCGACGTCGAGCGCGGACTGCGCGGCGGCGCGATCGCGCTGGAGGTTGTCGCGGGTGACGGCCTGGCTGTCGTATTCGGATTTGGCGACGGCCACCGCGTTCTGGGCGACGTTCTTCTGCTGTTCGGCGGCATCGGCGGCGCTGTCGGCGTCGGCCTTGGCCTGCCGGGCGGCGGCGTTCTGGTTGGCCTGCGCGATCTGGGTGCGGCGGAGCTCGTCGAGGACCTGACGCTGGTTCTTCGAGACCATGCTCAGCACCTGCGCGCGATCCATCGCGGCGTCCGGCGTGGCGGAGGCCAGATAGGTGACGACCGAGCTGTTCACCGGCCGCACATAGGCCTGGGTCGCGAGCTGATCGAAATCCTGGCGGGCCACACCGACTTTCGCGCCCGCGTCGGCCAGCAGCGCCTGGGAATCGGTGACCGCGGCCGCGGCCGCGTCGGCGGCGTCGCGCGCGGTCTGCAGGTCGACCAGCGCCTGGTTGACCGCCTCGCGCTTGGCGGCGAGCACATCGTCGAGGGCCCGCAACTGCTGGTCGGCCGCGGCGACGCGATTGATCAGCCCGCCGATCTCGCCGACCCGCGCGTCGACCTGGGCGCCCGCGCCCGCGATCTCACCGTCGGAGGGATTCGGTGGCGGCGGTGGCACCGCCGCGACCGGTCCCGCACTCGCGAGGACGGCCAGCGCCATCAGCAATCCTGCCGCTACCCGTAATAGACCTGGTTCGTCCTGCCTGCCCGCACCGCGCACGGCACCTCCGAGTGACTCGACTCGACCTACGCCACCGGCGCATCAGCCCACCCATCGACCACAGGAGTCGACCAATGCCCCCTGTACCACTGCTTTCACGATCGCGATCACCGCAACCGTACGACACATAGTTCACAAAGGAAACATCAGCCACAGGATGACAGGGGTGTAATTTGCCGATTGCCCGGAGTTAGCCTCATCGGCGACAGGATTGCACGCCAAAAACAGACCAGAGGTCTGGAAATGTGACGAAAGGGAAACCTGTTACTCGGGGGATCCCGCACCGCGGGGCGCCGAGGCGACCGAATCCCGCGGGTCGGCATCGGGACCGCGACGGACCTTCACGAGGTACAAGCCGGCGATCACCAGTGCGGTGAGCACCAGCAGCACGGCCGTGATCAGCCCCCAGGACACGCCCTCGGGCTCCTCGAGCCGTCCGACGAAGGCCTGCAGGGCCTCCTCGGGGTGGTTGCCCTTGTACTTGGCGGCGTCCTCGGCCCACTCCAGCCGCACCCGGCTGATGCCGTCGCTGTAGGTGCCGACCCAGTCGTCGCTGAAGACCGCGACGGTGCCCTGCGTGCTTTTACCCACCTCGGTGGCCAGGTCACGTAGGCTCGAGTCGTGGCCGGGGTTACCGGGAACGACGACGACGCTCAGCGGGATCCCCTCGGATCGCGCCTCGGCGACGATCGCCGCCAGTTTCTCCTGGTTCACACCCTTGGGAGCGGCGACGTGATTGTCGGCGAGATCGGACCGGACACTGCTCAGCACGGTATTCGGCGGCAGTTCCGCGGCCATCGGCGCAAAGGTGTGCAAGACGGTCATCTTCCATCCGGTCTGTCGAGCCTCGGCCGCCTACGTCGCGACGGGCATCCAACACTGCAGGGTGAGCGTCAACGCGTCATTCCCCGACTCGCTCGACTGGCACAGTAGCCGACGGTGCGCGCGGACATGCTCGCACGGCACGCCCAACCGCCCCCGCGTATTTCATAGGACAAGCGTACTGTTAGGCTCGTACGGCGAGGAAACCGGCATCTCACGGCGCCGGAACCCCCTCCGAAGACGCGAGTCGCCGGCACAGCCCCGCCGGCGGCACACCCTCACACATGAGTGGAGCTGACGTGACGAAGATTGATACCTTCGGCGCCAAGGGCACGCTCGAGGTCGGAAGCAACTCCTACGAGATCTTCCGTCTCTCGGCTGTTCCCGGCACCGAGAAGCTGCCCTACGCCCTGAAGGTGCTGGCGGAGAACCTGCTGCGCACCGAGGACGGCGCCAACATCACCGCCGATCACATCCGCGCGATCGCGAACTGGGACCCCTCGGCGCAGCCGAGCGTCGAGATCCAGTTCACCCCCGCGCGCGTGATCATGCAGGACTTCACCGGCGTGCCCTGCATCGTCGACCTCGCCACCATGCGTGAGGCCGTCACCACCCTCGGCGGCGACCCGAGCAAGGTCAACCCGCTCTCCCCCGCCGACATGGTCATCGACCACTCGGTGATCCTGGACGTCTTCGGTCGCGCCGACGCGCTGGAGCGCAACGTCGAGCTCGAGTACGAGCGCAACGGCGAGCGCTACCAGTTCCTGCGCTGGGGCCAGGGCGCCTTCGACGACTTCAAGGTCGTCCCCCCGGGCATGGGCATCGTCCACCAGGTCAACATCGAGTACCTGGCCCCCACCGTCATGGTCCGCAACGGCCAGGCCTACCCCGACACCTGTGTGGGCACCGACTCGCACACCACCATGGTCAACGGCCTGGGCGTGCTGGGCTGGGGCGTGGGTGGCATCGAGGCCGAGGCCGCGATGCTGGGCCAGCCGGTCTCCATGCTGATCCCGCGCGTCGTCGGCTTCAAGCTGACCGGTGAGATCAAGCCGGGCGTCACCGCCACCGACGTGGTGCTCACCGTCACCGACATGCTGCGCAAGCACGGCGTCGTCGGCAAGTTCGTCGAGTTCTACGGTGCGGGCGTGTCCGAGGTGCCGCTGGCCAACCGCGCCACCCTGGGCAACATGAGCCCCGAGTTCGGCTCCACCGCGGCGATCTTCCCGATCGACGAGGAGACCATCAACTACCTGCGCCTGACCGGCCGCACCGACGAGCAGCTCGCGCTCGTCGAGGCGTACGCCAAGGAACAGGGCATGTGGCACAACGCCGACAACGAGCCCGCGTACTCGGAGTACCTGGAGCTGGACCTGGGCACCGTCGTGCCGTCCATCGCCGGT
This sequence comes from Nocardia sp. NPDC003269, assembly GCF_042888005.1. Taxonomy (NCBI): domain Bacteria; kingdom Bacillati; phylum Actinomycetota; class Actinomycetes; order Mycobacteriales; family Nocardiaceae; genus Nocardia; species Nocardia sp. NPDC003269. The sequence continues at coordinate 1,507,197 of NZ_JBIAPA010000002.1, read as the reverse complement.
CCGAAGCGCCCGCAGGACCGCATCCTGCTCAGCGACTCCAAGGCCGCCTTCCGCTCCGACATCGTCAACTACGTCGGCGAGGGCGAGCTCACCGCGCTGGACGAGGCCGGCGAGGAGTCCTTCCCGGCGTCGGATTCGGTCGCCGTGTCCGCGAACGCCGCCGACGACACCTACACCCCGGCCCACTCGGCCGCCAAGGGTGCCAACGGCCGTCCGTCCAAGCCGGTCGAGGTGCGCTCCGAGGAGCGCGGTGACTTCGTCCTCGATCACGGCGCCGTCGTGGTCGCGGGTATCACCTCCTGCACCAACACCTCCAACCCGTCGGTCATGCTGGGCGCCGCCCTGCTCGCCCGCAACGCGGTGGAGAAGGGCCTGTCGACCAAGCCGTGGGTGAAGACCAACATGGCGCCGGGCTCGCAGGTCGTCTCCGACTACTACGAGAAGGCCGGCCTGTGGCCCTACCTGGAGAAGCTGGGCTTCTTCGTCGGTGGCTACGGCTGCACCACCTGCATCGGTAACACCGGCCCGCTGCCCGAGGAGATCTCGGCCGCGATCAACGACAACGACCTCTCGGTCACCGCCGTGCTGTCGGGTAACCGCAACTTCGAGGGTCGCATCTCCCCCGACGTGAAGATGAACTACCTGGCCTCCCCGCCGCTGGTCATCGCGTACGCGCTCGCGGGCACCATGGACTTCGACTTCGAGACCGACGCCCTCGGCCAGGACACCGACGGCAACGACGTCTTCCTGAAGGACATCTGGCCCTCGGCCCAGGAGATCGACGACACCATCAAGGCGTCGATCAGCCAGGACATGTTCCGCAACTCCTACGCCACCGTCTTCGACGGCGACGCCCGCTGGCAGGGCCTGGCCACCCCGGAGGGCGACACCTTCGCGTGGGACGAGAAGTCGACCTACGTCCGCAAGGCGCCGTACTTCGACGGCATGTCGATGGAGCCGAGCCCGGTCACCGACATCAAGGGCGCCCGCGTCCTGGCACTGCTGGGCGACTCGGTCACCACCGACCACATCTCCCCGGCCGGCCCCATCAAGCCCGGCACCCCCGCCGCGCAGTACCTCGACGCCAACGGTGTGGCCCGCAAGGACTACAACTCGCTGGGCTCGCGTCGTGGTAACCACGAGGTGATGATCCGCGGCACCTTCGCCAACATCCGGCTGCGCAACCAGCTGCTCGACGACGTCTCGGGTGGCTACACCCGCGACTTCACCCTCGAGGGCGGCCCGCAGGCGTTCATCTACGACGCCTCGCAGAACTACCAGGCCGCCGGCATCCCGCTGGTCGTGCTCGGTGGCAAGGAGTACGGTTCGGGCTCCTCGCGTGACTGGGCCGCCAAGGGCACCAGCCTGCTGGGCGTGAAGGCCGTCATCACCGAGTCGTTCGAGCGCATCCACCGCTCCAACCTCATCGGCATGGGCGTTGTGCCGCTGCAGTTCCCGGCCGGCCAGTCGGCCGCGTCGCTGGGCCTGACCGGCACCGAGACCTTCGACATCGAGGGCATCACCGCTCTCAACGAGGGTGTCACCCCGAAGACCGTCAAGGTCACCGCCACCGCGGAAGACGGCAAGGTCACCACGTTCGACGCGGTCGTCCGCATCGACACCCCCGGTGAGGCCGACTACTACCGCAACGGCGGCATCCTGCAGTACGTCCTGCGCAACATGATCCGCGGCTAACACCTCGGTGTCCGGTGGTGCAGTATCGAATGATGCTGCACCACACGGGCATCCGGTCACGGATGCCCTGTTCGCGACAGCCCCCGTCTCGGAATTCCGGGGCGGGGGTCCGTGTATTCCCCGTTGGAGGACTCATGCCCAAGGTCAGCGACGACCACCTCGCCGCCCGCCGCAGCCAGATCCTCGACGGCGCACGGCGCTGCTTCGCCGAATACGGCTACGACGGCGCCACGGTGCGCCGTCTGGAAGAGGCCATCGGCCTCTCGCGCGGCGCCATCTTCCACCACTTCCGCGACAAGGACGCGCTGTTCTTCGCCCTCGCCAAGGACGACGCCGAGCGCATGGCCGAGGTCGCGGCCAACCAGGGCATCGTGCAGGTCATGCGCGACATGCTCGCCCGCCCCGAGGAATTCAACTGGCTGGGCACCCGGCTCGAGATCGCCCGCCGGGTCCGCACCGACCCCGAATTCCGCGCGGGCTGGACCCAGCGCTCGGCCGAGCTCACCGCGGCCACCCTGGCCCGCCTGGAACGCCGCAAGGCCGCGGGCGCGCTGCGTGACGACGTCCCCACCGACGTCCTGCTCGGCTACCTCGACCTCGTGCTGGACGGCTTGATCGCCCGGATCGCCTCCGGCCACACCGACGACAACCTCTCCGCCGTCCTCGACCTCGTCGAAGCCTCCGTCCGCCGCCGCGACTGAGGCACGAAACCGACACCGGCACAGCAGCTTTCGAACCTCGCCATCCCCGATTGCGGCGCGCGGGAAACAGGGCGGCGACGGTTGCGCCACCCGGGATCGGCTAGTCGCCGAGGCTTCTCAGCATGATGCGGGCGATGCGATCCAGCGATTCCCGATCGGCGGGGTCGAGCACGGACAGCATGCGTGTCTCGTTCTCGGTGTGCGCGGCGACCACGACGTCGACGAGCGCGCGCCCCTCCTCGGTGAGCGCGACCCGCACCGCCCTGCGGTCGGCCCGATCGGCGATCCGGCGGACCAGCCCGGCCGCTTCCAGCCGGTCGATCCGCCCGGTCATTCCGGCGCGCGAGAGCATCAGGGTATCGGCGAGCACCGAGGGGTTGAGCTCGCACGGCGCGCCCGAACGACGTAGCGCCGCAAGCACGTCGAACTCGCCACGCTGCAGGCCGTGCGCGGTGAAGACGGCCTCGATGCGCGCCGTCGCCACGACCATCAGCCTGCCGAGCCGTCCGAAGACGGCCATCGCGGCCAGGTCGAGGTCGGGGCGTTCGCGGCGCCACTGGGCGGCGATGGCGTCGACGGCATCCGGATCATCCATGGACACGATTCTATTCGCTGCGATATAGTTTGGCAGCGAACTATCAACCAGCGAATGGAATGGCCATGACGAACGCTCGCGACATCGCCCTCTGCCTGCCCGAGGACGCGGAGACCCTCGGCACCGACGCCGTGCGAATGCGCCTGCTCACCGACGCCGACGCCAGCGACGGCACCGTCAGCACGCTGGAGGTCACCATGGTCCAGGGCGCCGACGGCGCGGCACCGCACTTCCACACCCGCTCCGACGAGCTGTTCTACGTCGCCGACGGCGAACTCCAGGTCCTCGCGGGCGACCGTATCCTCACCGTCGGCGCCGGCGGCTCCCTGGTGGTCCCCCGGCACATGCCGCACGCCTTCGGCGCCACTCCCGACAGCGGCGCCCGCATCCTCATCGCGCTGATGCCCGGCGTGCAGCGATTCGAGTACTTCCGCCTGCTCGACCGCCTGATCCGCGGCGAGGCGACACACGACGAATTCCTCGCCGCCCAGGACGAATTCGACAACCACTTCGTCGACGCCCCCGCCTGGCGGGCCGAACGCGCCGCGCAGCGCCGCTGACCGAACGGCCATACCGAACCTGCCGGTCTGTGTCACAGATTGCAGGCGTGGCGGGAACAATCGCGGCGAAGCCGCCGGTTATACGCCGTATGACATTCTCCGTACCGGTCCTCGTCCGCGGCTACGAGCTCGATACCCAGGGTCATCTCAACCACGCCGTCTACCACCAGTACGGCGAGCACGCCCGCTGGGAACTGATGCGGGCGGCGGGCATCCCGCAGGACAAGTTCCTCGCCACCGGGATCGGCGCGGTCGTGCTCGAGTCGACGATCAAGTACCGGCGCGAGCTGCGCGGCGGCGACGAGGTGACCGTGACGGCCGCCTGCGAGTGGGACGGCGGCAAGGTCTTCCGCTTCCAGCACCAGATCATCAAACTCGACGGCACCGTGTCCGCCGAGATCACCGTGGTGGCGGGCGCGATGGATCTGACCGCGCGCAAGCTGGTCCCCAACCCGGCCGAGCACTTCCGCGGGCTGGCCGAGTGCCCGGAGCTCCTCGGCCTCTGACACCTCCCGACACGGCCCGGATCGCCGGCAATCTCGCGGCGATGCGGGCCGTCGCCGTCTCCACCATCGTTTGCTGATCGATTGCCGGTGCGACGGGGCGATCCCCGGCTGTGTTGTCCGAAATTCTCTCCCCGCTAGGCGATCACGCGCCGCTCGGCGGTTTGCCCGGGGCTCCGCAAATCTCGCGAACCGGCTCGGCGCGACGCGCTCGCGCGCTATGATCCGTAGCACCTTCGGGGGTTCTGGCAAATCGCGAGCAGACGAGAAGATCGGAGTGAGTGCCCATGACCGACGCCATCCACCTCCCCGCTACCGCGTCGTCCCGAGATCGGGGCCCCGCCTTGCGCGGATTGCTGGTGGCCGAGTCCGATCGCGACATCTCGGTCCGGGTCGACGGTGGGACGTGGACCTTCGACCGGCGTGATGTCGTACGGCTCACCGAGGACCGCGCCGCCGCCGGGGAACGGCAGGTGCGGGTCGACATCCGGCCCGGCGCGACCGCCGATTTCACCCGCCGGATGCGGGTGGAGCTGGTCGACCGCCCGATCACGCTGGCGCCCGATCCGTCCGAGGCACTCGGTGACGATCTGCTGGCCCAGGCCACCCGCACCTGGGCGACCAAGCTGCGGATCGCGGAGCGCGGCGGCGTCACCGGCGCCACGTTCACCTTCCGCGACGGCCTCAACTGCGACAGCCTCGACTGAACGGCCCACGGTCATGGAACGCGCGACCGACGCGGTGCTCATCGTCTCCGAAACAGACGACCTGCACGCCGATGCGCTGGCCGCCACGTTGCGAGAACACCACGGGCTCGACCCGATCCGGCTCGATCTGCGCGACTTCCCCAGGGAGACAGGCAGTTTCCGGCTCGACAAGGCGGGCACCAACCGCGCGCTCGCCCATGTCCACGGGCTCGACGACGTGCGCGCGGTCTGGTGGCGCAGGCCGCATCCGTGCCAGGTGCCGCACGGCGTGCGCGCCGCCGACGACGAGTTCCGCCAGGCCGAGTGCGACGGGTTCCTGCAGGGCATGCTGTGGTCGATCCCGGCGTACTGGGTCAACGATCCGGCCGCCGAGCGCACCGCCAGCCGCAAGATCGTCCAGCTCGAGACCGCGCAGCGCGCCGGGTTCACCATCCCGGAGACGCTGATCACCAACGACCCGGACGAGGCCCGCAGTTTCGTCGAATCCCGTTCCGGCCCAGTGGTGTACAAGCGCACCGGCACCGGGCGCGGCGAGTTCTCCGAGACCAGGATCATCACCAGGCCGGAGCTGAGCAGGCTCGGCACGATCCGGTCGACCCCGACCACGTTCCAGGACTATGTCGAGGCCAGCTGCGATCTGCGGGTGGTGTGGGTCGACGGCATCGAGTGGTCGGTGCGCATCGATTCGCAGGCCGGCGTCGGCCGGGTCGATTCCCGGCTCGACACCTCGGTCGGCTTCGCCCGCGACCGGCTGCCCGCCCCGGTCAGCAAGTCGCTGGCCACCCTGATGGGCGCCCTCGGGCTGAGCTTCGGCGTCGTGGACCTGCGGCTGGGCACCGACGGGGAGTACTACTTCCTCGAGGTCAATCCGCAGGGGCAGTTCGCCTATCTCGAGATCAAGACGGGCCTGCCGCTGTTCGCCAGCCTGGCGAACCTGCTGGTGCGCGGGGACGGTGCCGTCCCCGGCTGGTGAGCGCGCCTCAGTCGGCCGGATTCTTGCGCCGGTTGGCGCCGCCGCGGCCGCGCAACTCGACGTGCGATTCGACCAGCACATTGTGAATGAAGCCGTACGAGCGGCCGGTGGCCCTGGCCAGTGAGCGGATGCTCGCACCCGCCTCGTACTGCTTCTTCAGCTGGGTCTGCAGCCGGTCGCGGGACTTGCCCGTGACCCGGGTGCCCTTTCCCAGCGCGGCCTTGCCGATCGTCGTCTTGCCCTTGGCCGACCTAGCGGCCTGTCTCGCACTGTCGCTCATGGCTTCCTCCGAGTCGCCGAGCAGCTGATTCCAGGCTAGACACTCCGGACTCGGTGATCAACGAAAACAGTGATGAAACTCACGCGAGTGCCGCGAGTTCCCTCCCGACACAGCGTTTCACGCGCGACACACCGCCGTCACGGCCTCGGCGCGACCGCCGCACGCCGCCGACGGCTCAGGCGAGGTCGATCAGCTCGGCGTATTCCTTCGACCAGTGGTCCTCGGTGCCGTCCGGCAGCAGGATGACGCGTTCGGGGTTGAGCGCCTCGGCCGCGCCCGGGTCGTGGGTCACCAGGACGACGGCACCCGCGTAGGTGCGCAGCGCCTCGAGCACCTGCTCGCGCGAGATCGGGTCGAGGTTGTTGGTCGGCTCGTCGAGCAGCAGCACGTTGGCCGCCGAGGACACCAGCCCGGCCAGCGCCAGCCGGGTCTTCTCACCGCCCGACAGCGTGCCCGCGGGCTGCTCGAGCTGCGGGCCGGTGAACATGAAGGCACCGAGCAGGCTGCGCAGCTCCTGCTCGCCCGCGTCCGGGGACGCGTGCCGGATGTTCTCCCACACCGTCGCCTGATCGTCGAGGGTGTCGTGCTCCTGGGCGAAGTAGCCGACCTTGAGGCCACGGCCCTGCTCGACACCGCCGGAGGTCGGCGTCTCGACGCCGGCCAGCAGCTTGAGCATGGTCGTCTTACCCGCGCCGTTGAGGCCGAGCACCACGACGCGGCTGCCCTTGTCGACGGCGAAGTTGACGCCGGTGAAGATCTCCAGCGACCCGTAGAGCTTGGTCAGGTTGTTCACCATGAGCGGGGTCTTGCTGCACGGCGCGGGCTCGGGGAAGCGGATGCGGGCGACCTTGTCGGCCACGCGCACGTCGTCGAGCTCGGCCATCAGCCGCTCGGCCCGGCGCACCATCTGGTGTGCCGCAGCAGCTTTGGTGGCCTTGGCGCCGAGCTTGGCGGCCTGCTGCCGCAGCGCGCTCGCCTTCTTCTCGGCGTTGGCGCGCTCGCGGACGCGTCGCTGTTCGTCGGTGGCGCGGGCGTCGAGGTACTTCTTCCAGCCCATGTTGTAGACGTCGGGCTCGCCGCGCACCGCGTCGAGGAACCACACCTTGTTGACCACGGCCTCGAGCAATTCGACATCGTGGCTGATCACGATGAGGCCGCCGTCGTGGTTCTGCAGGAACCCGCGCAGCCAGGTGATGGAGTCGGCGTCGAGGTGGTTGGTCGGCTCGTCGAGCAGCAGGATGCGATCGGAGCGACCGCCCGAACCGTCGGAGGCCGAGAACAGGATGCGGGCCAGCTCGATGCGGCGGCGCTGACCACCGGAGAGGGTGCGCAGCTGCTGGCCGAGGACCCGGTCGGGCAGGCCGAGGCTGTTGCAGATGCGGGCGGCCTCGCTCTCGGCGACGTACCCGCCGAGCGAGGAGAACTGATCCTCGAGGCGGCCGTACTTGCGGATCGCCTTCTCGCGTTCCTTCTCGTCGACCACCTCGGCCATCAGCGCCTGCTGCTTCTCCATGTCCCGGATCAGCGTGTCCAGGCCGCGCGCGGAGAGCACCCGGTCGCGGGCGATCACGTCGAGATCGCCTTCCTTGGGGTCCTGCGGCAGGTAGCCGATCTCGGTGGAGCGCGTGATCTTGCCCGCGTACGGCTCACCCTCCCCCGCGAGGATGCGCAGGGTGGTGGTCTTGCCGGCGCCGTTGCGGCCGACCAGTCCGATCCGGTCGCCGGACTGCACCCGCAGCGCCGGCCCGGGGGCCGCGAGCAGGGTGCGGACTCCGGCCCGGACCTCCAGGTCGGTCGCCGTGATCACAGGGCTTCTCCTCGTGTCGCACAGAATGGTGACGCCGAACCGACCCATCGTGCACCGTCGGCCTCGGCAAGAACCACCCATTTTACCGTCCGCCGACGCGGCGGCCGAACCGGCGCCGCCGGGTGTGAGCGTGGTTACTCTCGTCGCATGACTACCGATCTACTTGGCAGGACCGCCCTCGTCACCGGAGCGAGCCGCGGCATCGGCCTCGCCACCGCCGCCGAACTCCTGCGCCGGGGGGCCAACGTGCTGATCACCGCGCGCAAGCCCGAGCCGCTCGAGGCCGCGGCGACCGAGCTGCGCGCACTCGGGCACAAGGGGCAGGTGAGCGCGCTCGCGGGCAACGCGGGCGACGCCGATTCCCGCGCCGAGGCCGTGGCCAGGGCGGTCGCGGAGTTCGGTTCGCTGGACATCCTGGTCAACAACACCGGTATCAACCCGGTCTACGGCGCGCTGATGGACGCCGACCTGGGCGCGGTCGGCAAGATCTTCGACGTCAATGTGGTGGCCTCGCTCGGCTACGTCCAGCAGGCCTACCGGGCGTGGATGGCCGAGCACGGCGGCGCGATCGTCAATGTGGCCAGCGTGGCCGGGATCCGGTCCTCGGGCGTCATCTCCGCCTACGGCGCCTCCAAGTCGGCGCTGATCCGGCTCACCGAGGAGCTGGCCTGGCAGCTGGGCCCGAACATCCGCGTCAACGCGGTGGCGCCGGGCGTGGTGAAGACCAAGTTCGCCGACGCCCTGTACTCCGCCGACGAGGACCGCGCCGCCAGCGTGTATCCGCTCAAGCGCCTCGGCGTCCCGGAGGACGTGGCGAGGCTGATCGCGTTCCTGGTCTCCGACGAGGCCGCCTGGATCACCGGCGACTGCGTCCGGGTAGACGGCGGTCTGCTCGCCACCGGCGGTATCTGAACCACCCCCGCACACGCCGAGGGCGGCATCGGTGTCGCACGGATACCGATGCCGCCCAGCGGAACTACGACGCGGGGGTCAGTCCGTGGACTCCCGTCCGGCGGCGGCGAGGCCCTCCTCGGCGCGGGCCGCTTCGGCGCGCGCGAGCGGATCGTTGACCAGTGGTTCGGCCTCGGCCACCGGCCTGCCGGTGGTGACGCCCAGCGGATCACGCACGGGGACATCGTGACTCAGCGACCGGCCTGCGCCGCCCTCGTCCAGGCCCCACCGATCGTGCAGGCGGCGCAGGAATTCCGGCGCGTACCAGTTGGCGTCGCCGAGCACCTTCATCGCGGCGGGCAGCAGGAACCCGCGCACCAGGGTGGCGTCGACGATGACCGCCAGCGGCAGACCGATGCCGAAGGCCTTCATGAAGGTGATGTCGGAGGCCAGGAAGCCGAGGAACACCACCGAGATCAGGACCGCGGCGGCGGAGACGATGCGGCCGACCCGTTCCAGGCCGAGCGCGACGGCGGTGTCGTTCTTGCCGGTCCGGTCGTACTCCTCGCGGATGCGCGAGAGCAGGAACACCTGGTAGTCCATCGCCAGGCCGAACGCCGCGGCGAACAGCATCACCGGCACCGTCGCGGCCAGATCGCCGGTGACGGTGAAACCGAGCAGCCCGGACAGGTGCCCGTCCTGGAAGATCCACACCAGCGCGCCGAAGGTCGCGGTGAGACTCAGCGCGCTCAGCACCACCGCGAGCACCGGCAGCACCACGCTGCCGGTGAGCGCGAACAGCACGATCAGCATCACGATCACCACGAAGCCGAGCGCCCAGGGCAGCGCGTCCTCGATGGCACCGATGGAGTCGACATTCGCGGCGGGCACGCCGCCGACCAGCAGCTCGCTCGGAGTCTCGATGGCCCGCACCTGCCCGACCAGGTCCGCCAGCGCCGCGCTCTCGGTGGTGGCGGGCACGATCGACAGGTAGACGGCCCGATCCGCCCGGAACCGGGCGTTGGCCGCGGTGGGACCGGCGAGCAGACCGCCCTGGGCGTAGCTGCCGGTCGCGGTGTCGACCCGGCGCACGTGCGCCAGATCCGACATCTGCCGGGCGATGGCGTCCACGCCTGCCGCGCTGTACGCGCTCTCGGGCAGTACGGCGACGAGGGGGCTCTGATCGCTCTCGCCGAAGTCGGCCTGCACGATCTCGGTGACCTGGCGCGACGGCATCGACGCGGGCAGGCTCCGCTCGTCGGGGAAGCCGAGCTGCACGCCGAGGAACGGCGCGCCCAGAATCAACAGCAGCGCGGTCACGGCCAGGCCGATCGGGATCGGCCTGCGCATCACCGCGGTGGCCAGCTTGTGCCAGGCGCCCTCGCCGGGGGCCGGGCGCGGCGCCCGCAGGAACCACCAGCCCATCTGGCCCTTGTCGATGCGGGTGCCGAGCAGCAGCAGGGTGGCGGGCAGCACGGTCAGCGAGACCGTCGCGGCCAGCGCCGCGACGACGATGCCCGCGTACCCCATCGACCGGATGGCGAGCAGCGGGAAGAACAGCAGGCCCGCGAGCGCGACGGCGACGGTCAGCGCCGAGAACGCGACGGTGCGGCCCGCGGTGCGCAGGGTGGTCGCCACCGCACCGGCCGGCGTGCGGCCCTCGGACAGTTCGTCGCGATAGCGGTTGACGATCAGCAGGCTGTAGTCGATGGCGAGACCGAGACCGAGCAGCGTGGCCACATTGGTCGCGCTGACCGAGAGCGGGGTGAACAGGGTGAGCACCCACAGCGCGCCCATGGTCGTCACCACGGTGAGGAACGCGACCAGCAGCGGCAGGCTCGCGGCGACCAGCCCGCCGAAGACGAACAGCAGCGCGATCAGCGTGAGCGGGAAGGCGATCGCCTCACCCTTGGCGATGTCGGCCTTGCCCTGTTCGACGGTCTCGTGCATGAGCATGGCGAAGCCGCCCGCCCTGACCTGCAGCGTCCCGTGGGTGCCGCTGAGTTCGTCGGCGATCGCGGCGACGCGGTCGTCGATCTCGCGTTCGGTGCCGAGCACGCTGGCCACGATGAGGCCCTGCTTGCCGTCGACGCTGCGCAGCGCCGGCTGGTGGGTGGTCCAGTAGGAGGCCACGTCGGTGACGCCGGGCCGTTCCTGCAGGTTGGCCACCAGGGCCGTGGCGGCCGCGGTGGATTCGGGGTCCTCCACCGAGGACTCGGTCTCCACGAGCAGCAGCAGATTCGGCGGTGACTGCCCGAACTCGTCGCGCAGTACCGTCAGCGCCCGGCTGGATTCGCTGTCCGGGTCGGTGTATCCGCCGCCCTCCACCCGCTCGAACAGCGTGGCGCCGAGTGCGCCGAGCACCACCGCGAGCACCGCGAACACGCCGAGCACCCAGCGGCTGCGCCGCTTGGTGAATTCGAACACCGATATTCCCCTAACTAGTCACGCAACTGGGCGGCACGCACGTCGACGCGCGGGGCTGGGGGAACTCCCGGCCGGTCCGCCTCGTCGGCCCGAATCTGTTGGCGGGTCGGCGCGTTCGCTCGGCGATGGTAGCAACTTCGTGGCGGCGCCGCCGGGCCTCGGGCCGACCCCGCGGACGCTAGGCGGTTGCTCGTCCGCCGACTCCGGCCACCGAGGTCGCGAGCGTGCGGCGCAGACGCGGTGGGAGCGCGGCGAACAGCCCCCGCATCGCCGCCGCGGTACCGCGCAGATCGGCGTTCCCGGACAGGTACGCGCGCTGCATCGGGGCGGGGAGCGCGAAGAACGCCTCGAAGAAGATCGGCAGGTCGCGGGGCGGGAGCGCGAGCAGCGCGCGCAGCCCGGCCCGGCGCAGGACGGCGACGGCCCGCGCCTGTGCCGTCCAGGGCGTGCCGCCCATCGCGACGGTGTCGGCGGCGCGCAGCGCGGCCGCCACGCTGTAGCCGGTGGCGGGGTGGGTCATCCCGCCCGCCGCCCCGATCCGGCCCCGGCCGGGCGTACCGCCCTGCACCGGAAAACGCACCCGCTCGACCGGTTCCGTCCCGGCGAACGGGATGCCGCGGGCGCACAGCCGACGTTCCAGCCGCTCCCGCAGGACCGCGGGATCGAGCGCGGGTCTGCCCGCGAGGCAGGTCTCCTCGACCAGGATCGTGTCCGGGCCGAGCGGGACCGCGTAGAGGAACGACGGCGGATCGTCAGGGCCGGTGCCGTTGTCGCGGCGCCAGTCCATGAACAGCGTCGGCTGATCGGGGGCGAGGGTGTCGCGGCGCAGGATCATCCCGTAGGCGGTCTGTTCGGCCCGGCGCGGCGATCGGGCCAGGCCGCGCGCGTCGAGCACCCGGCCGGTCAGTGTCCGTCCGGCGGCCGTGCGCACGGTGCGCGCGTCCAGGTCGACGACCCGGTCGGCGATCACCCGCGCGCCGTCGAGGGTCAGCGAGCGCTGCAACGCCGCGGTGTCGAACACCTGGTACGCACGCTCGAGCCGGTGCTCCCCCACCGCCCAGGCCGTCGGCCGGTCGACGGTCGCGGCGACGACGGCCGGGTCCAGCCAGTCCGGGAGTTCGTCGGCCCAGGCCGCGTAGGTCGGCGTCCAGCCGCGCTCGGGGTGCGGGTCGATCACCGTCACCGACAGGCCGTGGGCCAGGGCGCGATGGGCCACCGCCCGGCCCGCCGGGCCGAGTCCGCAGATGATCACCTCGGCGTGCACCCGTCGATTGGATCAGACGCCACGATTTCAAGCACCGCCGCGTCACGGCCGGGCACCGGTTCGGCGGCGTCGGCTCGCCCCCGCGCGATCTATCGGCCATCATGGGGAAATGAGATCGATCTGGAAGGGCTCGATCGCATTCGGGCTGGTCAATGTCCCGGTCAAGGTCTACACCGCGACCGAGGACCACGATATTCGGTTCCATCAGGTCCACGCCAAGGACGGCGGCCGGATCAAATACGACCGTGTCTGCCAGGTGTGCGGCAATTCCGTCCAGTATTCCGACATCGACAAGGCCTACGTCTCCGCCGACGGCGACCAGGTCGTGCTCACCGACGCCGATTTCGCGAAACTCCCGGCGGCGGAGAAACACGAGATCCCGGTGCTGGAATTCGTGCCCTCCGAGCAGATCGATCCGGTGCTGTTCGACAAGAGTTACTACCTCGAACCGGATTCGGCCACGCCCAAGGCCTATCAGTTGCTGGCCGCCACGCTCGAACGCATCGACAAGACCGCGCTGGTGCACTTCACGCTGCGGCAGAAGACCAGGCTGGCGGCGCTGCGGGTGCGCGACGGCGTGCTCGTGCTGCAAACCCTGCTGTGGCCCGACGAGGTGCGCGCCGTCGACTTCCCCGCCCTCGACGACGCCCCCGCGCCGCGCCCGCAGGAATTGAAGATGGCCGAAACCCTGGTCGAGTCGATGTCGGGCGATTTCGATCCCACCGAATACACCGACGAATACCAGATCGAATTGCAGAAACTGCTCGACGAGGCGATCGCCAGCGGATCCGGCAAGGTCGAGACCGCCGCCTCGGCCGAACCCGCCGAACAACCCGATGCCGAGGTCGTCGATCTGGTCGCGGCGCTCCAGCGCAGCCTCGAGGCCAGCGGTCGCCGCGACGCCGACGCGGCACCCGCACCCGCGAAGAAGGCGGCGAAGAAAGCGCCGGCCAAGAAAGCCGCCCCACGCAAAGCCGCGGCGAAGAAATCCACGGACAGCAAGACCGCGGCGCGCAAGGGCGCATAGGGCAGACTGGCCCGCATGGACTCCTCGATCGCTGTCGTGCCGATGGGGCTGGGACATCTGCGGCAAGTCCTCGACCTCGGCCACCAGGTGTTCGACACGACCACCAAGCCCTACACCTCGTGGTCGCTCACGGCGGTCGCCGAGCATCTGGACAGCCCCGACAACGCCTGCTGGGTCGCCCTGGACTCCGATCGGGTCGTCGGCTTCGTGCTCGGCTCGATGGAATTCGAGCACCGCGACGACTGGGCCTATCTGGAATGGATCGCGGTCGCCCCCGACATGCAGGGGCACGGCATCGCCCGGCGGCTGGTGAACGTGTGCTCGGAAGCGCTGTTCGCGCGCGGCGCCCGCCACATCGTCACCGATGTCGAGGACCGCAACAGCGCCTCGGCCGCGCTGATGACCAGCACCGGCTTCGTGCCCGCCGCGACCGTCACCCTGCTCGTGCGCCCGAACCCCGACGAGGCGGGCGGCGAGCAGCCGCTGCCGCCGATGTCGGCCACCACCCGCCACGATCTCATCCGGCGCGGCCGGTTGTCGGTGGAGCACCCACGCCGCTGAGCGGAGCGCCGCCGCTAGGACGGATCGGCGGGCACCACGCCCGCCGCGAGCGCGTCGCTGACCATCCGGGCGACGATGCGCGCGAGTTCCGGTGCGCGCGCGGGATCCTCGTCGAGCACGACGATCCACGCGAACAGCGGACCGAGCAGTAGCGCCTGGGTGATCGCCGGATCGGGGCGCCGGGTCAGGTCGCCGCGGGCGATGGCGCGGTCGAGCAGCTCACCGATGACGGAGCGTTCCACCGCCAGGTAGGTGGTGGTGAAACGTTCCGTCAGCGTGGCATCGGCTCGGATATCGGCGAGCAGCCCCGTCATCACGTCGGAGCCGGAGCGACGGAGTTGCTCGCCGATCCGCTCGATCAGCGCGCCCAGGTCGCCCTCGAGGGTGCCGGTGTCGGTGGGCGGGGCCTCGTCCAGGTCGTGCAACACGACCGCGAACGTCATCTCCTGCTTGGTGGCGAAGCGGCGGTAGATCGTCGCCTTGCTCACCCCGGCCCGCGCCGCCACCGCGTCGACGGTGAGCGCCGCGTACCCGGACTCCGCCAGTACCCCGGTCACCGCCGCCGCGATCGCGGTATCGACCCGGCTCTCGCGGGGGCGTCCGCCCGCTGATTTCGACGTCCTCATGCTCGCAGCATACGAAACTCCGATTCTCGTATGCGGCGATCCCTCATCGCGGAACCTCGCCTCCAGCTCACGCAGCGTCGCCTGCGGATCGGCCGGGTCGTCGGTCCCGAGGATCCCGGCCGCGGACGGCGCAGAACTCGCATCGTCCGCAAAGTAGTCGCACGTCCAGGAGTTGCCGAGGGTTTCGCTCGAGGCAACGCAAACCGTTGTTTCGGCGTACGAACGGCGGCTTGGATGACCGGGTTCATCCTCAGCGAGCAATTCGGGAGCATCAAGTGAAATTCCGGCGGGTACTGGCGATCCCGGTCCTGGTAGCAACCGCGGCCCTCACCCTCACGGCGTGCGGTTCGGACGACGCGGACTCCGGCACCGTGGTGCGCATCGGCACCACCGACAGGGACAAGGCCTGGGACGTCTTCGAGCAGAAGGCCAAGGAGCAGGGCATCACCCTGAAGGTCACCAGCTTCTCCGACTACAAGCAGCCCAATGCCGCGTTGTCGCAGAAGCAGATCGACGTCAACCTGTTCCAGCACCTGCAGTTCCTCGGGCAGTACAACGTGGCGAGCTCGGACACGCTGACCCCGATCGGCGCGACCTACATCGTGCCGCTGGGCCTGTACTCCAAGAAGCACAAGGCGCTGGCCGACATCCCGGCC
The DNA here is from genome assembly GCF_042888005.1 of Nocardia sp. NPDC003269. Lineage (NCBI taxonomy): Bacteria > Bacillati > Actinomycetota > Actinomycetes > Mycobacteriales > Nocardiaceae > Nocardia > Nocardia sp. NPDC003269. Next base: position 1,491,924 of record NZ_JBIAPA010000002.1, on the reverse strand, counting down.
GGCGGTCAGATCGCGATCCCCAACGATCCGACCAACCAGGCCCGCGCGCTGTTCGTGCTGCAGGCCGCCGGGCTGCTGAAGCTGACCGGCACCTCCGCGCAGCCGACTCCCGCCGACATCGACAAGGGCGCCTCCAAGGTGACGGTGACCCCGGTCGACGCCGCGCAGACGGCGCTGTCGCTGGCCTCGGTCGACGGCTCGGTGATCAACAACACCTTCCTGGACCGCGCCGGGATCGATCCGCATTCGGCGCTCTACAAGGACGATCCGAAGAACCCGGCCGCCGAGCCGTACATCAACGTGATCGTGACGCGGGCCGAGGACAAGACCGACCCGACCTACCTGAAGCTGGTCGAGATCTGGAAGGACCCGGCCGTGGCCGCCGCGCACGCGGAGGTCACCAAGAACACCGCGGTCGCCGTGACCCGTCCGGGCCCCGAGCTCGAGCAGATCCTCGACCGGGTGCAGCAGGGCATCCGCGCGAACAAGTGAGCGCACCCGACGCCGCGGTCGAATTCCGTTCGGTCAGCAAGGTCTTCGGCAGCGGCGCCGAGCGGCACGTCGCGCTCGACGACATCGATCTGCGGATCGAGGCGGGCGAGATCTTCGGGGTGATCGGCTACTCCGGGGCGGGCAAGTCGACCCTGGTCCGGCTGATCAATGCCCTGGAGAAGCCCACCTCGGGCACGATCACCATCTCCGGCGCCCCGATCACCGGGGTGCCGGAGTCGGCGGTGCGCACCCTGCGCCGCGATATCGGCATGGTGTTCCAGCAGTTCAATCTGTTCCGCTCGCGCACGGCCGCGGGCAATATCGAATATCCGCTCAAGGTGGCGGGCTGGAAGCGCGCCGAACGCAAGGCGCGCGTCGCCGAGCTGCTCGACTTCGTCGGTCTCACCGAGAAGGCGCGCGCCTACCCCGATCAGCTCTCCGGCGGGCAGAAGCAGCGCGTCGGCATCGCCAGGGCGCTGGCGACCTCGCCGTCGCTGCTGCTCGCCGACGAGGCGACCTCGGCGCTGGACCCGGAGACCACCGCCGAGGTGCTGCGGCTGCTGAAGAAGATCAACGCCGAGCTCGGGGTGACCATCGTGGTGATCACCCACGAGATGGACGTGATCCGCGCGGTCGCCGACCGGGTGGCGGTGCTGGCCGAGGGCCGGATCGTCGAATTGTCGCCCACCTTCGACGTCTTCGCGGCGCCGCGGGCCGCGCCGACCCGGTCGTTCGTGGCCACCGTGCTGCACAACCGGCCCGACGCGGCCGAACTCGCGCGCCTGCGGGAGCTGCACGGCGGCAGGCTGGTCACCGTCGACGTCGACGACGACAGCGGGATCGGCGCCGCGCTGGCCGCCGCGACCGCCGCCGACGTGCGCTTCGAGATCGTCTACGGCGGGGTGAGCACGTTGCAGGACAAGACGTTCGGCAGCATCACGCTGGCGCTGCACGGCCCCGACGACGCGCTCGACCGCGTGGTCGCCGACCTGGAGCGGAAGGCGAGCTGATGGAGACCAACTGGGAGAAGCTGCGGCCCACGCTGTTCGAGGCGATCGGGACCACCGTCTATCTGGTCGGCGTGACCTTCGTCGTGGCCGGGGTGATCGGGCTGGCGCTGGGCACCGCGCTCTACACCACCCGCCGGGGCGGGCTGCTGGCGAACGCGCCGGTCTATCTGGTGCTCAATGTGCTGGTGAACGTGGTGCGCCCGATTCCGTTCATCATCCTGCTGGCGGCGCTGGGTCCGGTCACCCTCGAGGTCGTCGGCACCACGATCGGAACCGAGGCCGCGCTGTTCGTGATGATCGTCGCGGCGTCGTTCGGCATCGCCCGGATCGTGGAACAGAATCTGGTGACGGTCGATCCGGGCGTGATCGAGGCGGCGCGCGCGGTCGGCGCCGGTCCGCTGCGGATCATTCTCACGCTGCTGATTCCGGAAGCGCTCGGGCCGCTGATCCTCGGCTATACCTTCGTGGTCATCTCGATCGTGGACATCTCCGCCATGGCGGGCACGGTCGGCGGCGGCGGACTCGGCGATTTCGCGCTGGTCTACGGCTATCAGCAATTCGATTGGGAAGTCACGATCGTGGCGACGCTGATCATCATCGCCGGCGTGCAGGGTGTGCAGTTCTTCGGCAATTGGCTGGCCCGGAAGGTATTGCGGCGCTGAGAATACCGGTGGGGAAAGAGAACGGGGTGCGGACCGATTCGGTCCGCACCCCGTTGTCTGGATTCGTCAGACGTTCGCCGTGCAGGCGGACAGGATGACGCTCGCCGCGCGCGGCGAGGCCGAACCCGGGTCGGGGAACGGCGGCGCGCTGATTCCCAGCACGTCGACCGCCGAGCGCTCGGCCGCGGCCAGGGAGTGGTCCCAGGACCAGCCGAAGCGGTAGTCGGCGCCCTGCGCGACGGCACCGCAGGCATTGCGGAACTCGACGACGATCTGGCAGTCCCAGACGCCGCACTCGGCCAGCGCGGCCTGGCTCGCGGCCGCCCAGCTGCCGTAGTTGACCGCCGAGGCGACCACGGCCTCCTTCGACGACAACGCCAGCGCGCCGTAGAGATCACCGGCGGCGGCCTGGAAGCCACCGTCGCGCGAGACGGCGGTGTAGCCGGGCGCCTCGGCGATCGCCACGCCGCTCTCGGCCGCGGCGGCCGAGCCGGCGTTCACGACGGTGAACGCGGCCACCGCGGACATGGCGGCCACACCCAGGGCATATTTGCCCACAACAGACATCAGTGAATCTCCCCATCGAAAAATCGGCTTCGCGGTCGAAGCCGAACCAATCATGAACCGCCACACGGGTCATCGAGAAATAGCTTTCCCGAATTGCCCGCCCGGCCGGGTTCCGCGAATTCCGCCGCGCGCCGGCATGAGCACGACGCCAACCGAATTCGCCTACCGTGACGCCCGAATCCTCCCGGTCCGTCCGTCCGCCACAGACTAACAACCCCCACCGACAACCGGGGATCGCCGGCGGCTAGCCCGCCGCGGCGAGCACCTCGCGAGCGCGCATCAGGGCGAAACCGAGCAGGTTCAGCCCGCGCCAGCGCGCCGGGTCGGTGGTGCGCGCGTCGTCGGCGGCCAGGCCGATCCCCCAGATCCGGTCCACCGGGCTGGCTTCGACGAGAACGCGCGCGCCGGTGCCGAGCAGGTAGGCGCGCAGGGCGTCGTCCTGGCCGAACTTGGCCACGCTGCCCGCGACGACGATCTCGAATCGCGCACGCTCCCAGACGGTGTCGTCGAAGGCGCGGATCTGCCTGCCCAGCTTCTTGGCCACGCTCGGATGGTTCGCGTCGAGCACGCGAGCCGCCGTGCGCTCGTCGTCGAACAGCAGCGCCTTGCGCCACATCATGTAGTGCTCCGCGCTGCGGAACGCGGTGCCGTCGACGACGAATTCCGCGGGCCACCACTGGCTCAGGCAGCTCGCGCCTACGGTGCCGTCGGCGCGCGGGGTATGGCCCCAGAACGCCAGGTATTTCGGTGCCGCGCCCTGCTCGATCGCGTGACACAGCTGCTCGATGGTCTCGACGGTCATATCCCCTCCCGGGTTTTGGTCCACTGAACCATATACCGGAGAGGGGACACCGCGCCAACGGTTTCGGATCAGGCCAGGCGGGCTTCCACCGTCGGCCCGGAGTGGAAGCTGCGGGCGATCATGGCCGAGCGCAGCTGCCACAGCCCCGAGCCCTGGGCCGGATCCAGACCGGTGAGCTGCGCGATGCGGCGCAGGCGGTAGTCGACGGTGTTGGTGTGGATGTGCAGCAGGCGGGCCGTGCGCCTGCGGTTCATATTGTTGGCGATGTGCACCCGCAAGGTCTCGAAGAGCTCGGGGTGGCTGTCCAGCGGCGCGAGCAGCTCGCCGAGGCGGGCGCGGCCGGGGCCGGGACGGGTGAGCTGGTACTCCAGGGCCAGATCGCCGAAGCGGTACAGGCCGGGCTCGCAGTCGAGCCGTTCGACCATGTCCAGCAGCTCGTGCGCGCGCTCGGCGGCCGAGGGGATCTCCGCGGTGGCCGCCGGGACCAGCGCGCCGGTCACGTCGACATCGGCCGCGCGCGACAGCGCCGCGATCAGGGCGTCCAGGGCGCTGGAGTCCATCAGCTCGGCCGGGATGAGCAGGGTCCCACCGTCCACCGACAGCAGCGACAGCACCTGGTCGCCGCCGTGGTGCGCGAGCGCGGCCTGCACCCGGCGCAGCGCGCGCCGGGCCACCACCGCCCGGTTCACCCGCGGATCGGCGGCCTCGGAACGACGCCGGATCGACAGCGCCAGCACCGAATACGCCTCGGCGACGGCGATTCCGCACTCGCGCGCCATGGTGACCGTCGGCTGCCCGGCCAGCAGCGCCGAGGTGAGCGTGTGCACGGCCGTGTGATGCTCGCCCGCGACGTCGCGGTGCTCGCGGATGTAGGCGCGGGTCACGGTGGTGCACAGCTGATCCGAGATCGCCACCGCCCGGCGGAAGCCGTCGAGCAGGCTCGCCCGGTCGTCGTCGGCGACCGCGTCGAAGACGGCGTCGAAGCTGATCCGCACACCCTCGTGGAAGGCGTGGAGGATGGCGTCGATCGGCACGCCCTCGCGCGCCCAGCCCGCCGCGGCGACCGAGAGCCGGTTCAGCCGCTCGGTCTCGTCGCGGCCGTCGAGCATCCCGCCGACGATCTCCAGGCACAGGCGGGTGACCGCGGTGACGTCACCGGAGATCGCGTCGCCGGGTAGCGTCCGGCAGGTGGCCACGGTGTCGACGAAGTGGCTCACCAGCGTGCCCGTCAGCGTCCGGACATCGCGCAGCGGCTGCCACATCGGGGCTCCATCCACGGGGATCGTCATCATCGTCGACTCCTTCCACACCGCGTCGGCGCGGCCGGCGGTGGTTCAGCTGCCGTAGTGCGCGGCCCCGGTGATGGCCTACACTCCGGTTTCTCCATGATCATGACTCTAGGATGAGCAACTGCTCATCTTCTACTCCTCTTTCGACCGAGGTCTCCGAATGCCACCGCACGCCGACAAGCAGCGCAAACGCCCCAAGCAGGACCGGGCGAAGGAGACGCGCGCCCGCATTCTCGCGGTGTCCGCTCATCTTTTCGGCAGCCGCGGAATCGGCAACACCTCGACCAATCGGATCGCCGCCGAGGCGGGCATGAGCATCGGCACCCTGTACCGGTACTTCACCGACCGCGACGAGATCGTCAAGGAACTCACCGACAGCCTGTTCCTGCAGGTCGAGGACCGCTACAGCCGCCTGCTCACGGGCTCCGCCGACAAGACCCCGCGCGACGCCGTCGCCGAGGTGATCCGGATCGCGGTCGAGATCCTGATCGCCAACGGGCCGCTGGTGCGCGCCCTCGTCGCCGATCTGCACTTCTACGGCAGCGGCATCCCGGAATTCGAGCCGCGGCTGCGGATGATCATGAAGCTGTACCTGATCCAGATGCTCGGCCCGACCGAGAACCTCGACATCGACACCATGGCCTTCGTCGTCCTCAACGCCGGCTTCGCCACGGCGCTGCGCTCGGTCGAGATGGAGAACGACGGCCTCGATCGCGAGGTCGTCATCGACCACACCGCCGACATGATCGGCGCCTGGATCGCCTCGCTCACCCAGCCGGAGCCCGCCTAGGCCCACAGACCCCGAAGGGCCCGGATCCGTGTGGATCCGGGCCCTTCGGCGTGCGGTGATCAGCGGGCGTTGGCCGTGCAGATCGTCTCGACCACGTGGGCCCCGCTGAGCGCTGCCGAACCCGTGTTCGCGAGCAGCGCCTTCGGCTCCAGCTCGCCCAGGCTGGCGTAGGCCTCGGTCTCCGCCTCACGGCTGGTGGCACCCGTGCCGATGCCGATCGCGCCCCCGTCGCCCTCGACGATGACACCGCACCCGTTGGCCCAGGCGGCCCAGATGTGGCAGTCGGCGGCGTCGCAGAGGGCGAGCGCCTCGTCGGCGGCGGCCTCGGCCGTCGGCTTGTTCACGCTGTAGGCGAAGGCCCAGTCCGCGTCGCTGAACGAGATGGCGGCGTGCAGGCTCTCCGCGTTCGCCGCACCGGCGCCGAGGACCGAACCGGCCGCAAGGCCGAGCGCCGCGACGGCGAGACCGGCCTTACCCAAGAAACTCATCGAACAATTCTCCTCTGGAATCTGTCCCGGAAGTCCGGAACCTCCGGATTATTGCCGAACAACGGCGTACATCCAATAGCAGGGAGGAAAATCACAGCGCGACAAAGGAACACATCACCACGGCCCGACGAGGAATTCCAGCAGCGCCAGCCCGACGGCGCCCAGAAACGCGACGAACAATCCGGCCGCGCCGGCGATCAGATAATTGCGCCCGGTCGGTGCCGGATTCCCCCACGTCATGAGCAGACCACCCAGCGCACCGGCCACCGCGAGCACCACCGCGCCGCCGAGCACCAGGTAGAAGATGCTGCCGACCGCCGCCGTCGGGGCGCCGCCTATTCCGCTGGTATAGCCGACGAGCGGCACCGGAAATCGATAGACGGCGGCCGTCGTCGCGGCCGCCACCGGCGCGAGAACGACCGCGGCGAGACCGCCGACGAGCGCGTGCCTGCCGCGTTCGGCGGCACTGCTCCTGCTCGACTCGGCCATTCCTCCATAATCCTCGTCGCGGCCGCACCCGCAACCGGATATCGGTGCCCGGCGGCGAATCCGGCGGGGCCGCGGGAACCGGAAAGGCCCGGATTCCCAAGGAATCCGGGCCTTGTCGCGCAATTTCTAGACCGTGAAGCCGAGGGCGCGCAGCTGTTCGCGACCGTCCTCGGTGATCTTGTCCGGGCCCCACGGGGGCATCCAGACCCAGTTGATCTTCAGGTCCTCGACCAGGCCGCTGCGCACCAGGGCGTTGCGGGACTGGTCCTCGATGACGTCGGTCAGCGGACAGGCCGCCGAGGTCAGCGTCATATCGAGGGTGGCGATGTTGTCGTCGTCGACGGACATGCCGTAGACCAGGCCGAGGTCGACGACATTGATGCCCAGCTCGGGGTCGACGACGTCGCGCATGGCCTCCTCGAGATTCTCGAGGTGCTCGACCTGTTCGGGCGTCAGCTCCACCTCGGGAGCGGCGGCCTCGGTGGCTTCGACAGCCGGTGTCTCACTCATCACGCTTCCCCATTTCCCATGGCAGGCTTGACTTCTTCGGCCGAGGCGATCCGCACGACGGCGTCCTTGAACGCCATCCACCCCAGCAGTGCGCACTTCACCCGCGCCGGGTACTTGGCGACGCCGGCCAGGGCGATGCCGTCGCCGATCACGTCCTCGTCGCCCTCGACGGTGCCGCGACTGGAGATCATCTCGCTGTAGGACTCGACCACCTTCAGCGCCTGCTGCACCGGCAGCCCGATCACCTGATCGGTGAGGATCGAGGTGGCGGCCTGGCTGATCGAGCAGCCCTGCCCGTCGTAGGACACGTCGGCGACCTCGCCCGCGTCGTCGATGTGCACGCGCAGGGTCACCTCGTCACCGCAGGTCGGGTTCACGTGGTGCACTTCGGCACCGAACGGCTCCCGCAGCCCGCGGTGGTGCGGGTGCTTGTAGTGGTCCAGGATCACTTCCTGGTACATCTGCTCCATGCGCATGACTTATGCAACTCCGAAGAAGCTTTGAGCCTTCCGCACGGCCTGCACCAGCGCGTCCACCTCGTCGAGGGTGTTGTACACGGCGAACGACGCGCGCGCCGTCGCCGCGACACCGAACTTGCGGTGCAGCGGCCAGGCGCAGTGGTGCCCGACCCGGATGGCGACACCCTGGTCGTCGAGGATCTGGCCCACGTCGTGGGCGTGGATGCCGTCGACCACGAACGCCACCGCGCCACCGCGGTCCACGTTCTCGGTCGGCCCGATGATCCGCACGCCCTCGATCCCGCGCAGGCCGTCGAGCGCGGCGCCGGTGAGCGCGTGCTCGTGGGCCGCGATCGCGTCCATGCCGAGGTCTTCCAGGTAGCGGACCGCGGCGGCCAGCCCGACGACCTGCGAGGTCATCGGCGTGCCCGCCTCGAAGCGCTGCGGCGGCGGCGCGTAGGTGGTCTGCTCCATGGTGACGGTCTCGATCATCGACCCACCGGTGATGTACGGCGGGGTCTCCTCGAGCAGCGACCGCCGGCCGTACAGTCCGCCCACGCCCATCGGGCCCAGCATCTTGTGGCCGGAGAACGCGGCGAAGTCCACGCCGAGCTCACGGAAGTTCACCGCCATGTGCGGCACCGACTGGCAGGCATCGAGCACGACGAGCGCGCCGACTTCCTTGGCCCGGCGCACCAATTCGGCCACCGGGGCGACCGCGCCGGTCACATTGGACTGGTGGGTGAACGCGAGCACCTTGGTCGCGGGCGACAGTTCGAGCGAATCCAGGTCGATCCGGCCGTCGTCGGTGATGCCGTACCACTTGAGCGTGGCACCGGTGCGACGCGCGAGTTCCTGCCACGGCACGAGATTCGCGTGGTGCTCGAGTTCGGTGATCACGATCTCGTCGCCGGGACCCACCCGGTGGGGGAACCGGTCGTCGCCGAAAGCGTTGGCCACCAGGTTCAGCGACTCGGTCGCGTTCTTGGTGAACACGATCTCCCCGGCGTCGGCGCCGACGAAACGGGCGATGGCGACGCGGGCGTCCTCGTAGGAGTCGGTCGCCTCCTCCGCCAGCTGGTGCGCGCCGCGGTGCACGGCCGAGTTACGGGTGAGCAGGAAGTCGCGCTCGGCGTCCAGCACCTGCAGCGGACGCTGCGAGGTCGCCCCGGAATCCAAGTACACCAACGGTTTCCCGTCCCGGACCGTGCGGTTCAGGATCGGGAAGTCGGCCCGGATCCGGGCCACGTCGAGGGCCGGCACCGTCGCGGTCATCTCAGGCTCCAGCGGTCGCGGAGGTGAAGCGCACGTAGCCGTTCGCGTCGAGTTCCTCGGCCAGCTCGGAGCCACCCTCGGCGACGATCTTGCCGTTGACGAACACGTGCACGAAGTCGGGCTGGATGTAGCGCAGGATGCGGGTGTAGTGCGTGATCAGCAGCACGCCGCCGTTCTCGCGCTCCTTGTAGCGGTTGACGCCCTCGGAGACGATGCGCAGCGCGTCGACGTCGAGGCCGGAGTCGGTCTCGTCGAGGATCGCGATCTTCGGCTTGAGCAGGCCCAGCTGCAGGACCTCGTGGCGCTTCTTCTCGCCACCGGAGAAGCCCTCGTTGACGCTGCGGTCGGCGAAGGCGGCGTCGATCTCGAGCTCCTTCATCGACTCCTTCACCTCCTTGACCCAGGTACGCAGCTTGGGGGCCTCGCCACGCACGGCGGTGGCGGCGGTGCGCAGGAAGTTCGACATCGAGACACCGGGGACCTCGACCGGGTACTGCATGGCCAGGAACAGGCCGGCGCGAGCGCGCTCGTCGACCGACATCTCCAGCACGTCCTCACCGTCGAGGGTGATGGTGCCCTGGGTGACGGTGTACTTCGGGTGACCCGCGATCACGTAGGACAGCGTCGACTTGCCCGAGCCGTTGGGGCCCATGATGGCGTGCGTCTCGCCCGAGCGCACGGTCAGGTTCACCCCGTTGAGGATCTTCTTGGACTCACCCTCGGGGGTGGTGATCTCGGCGTGCAGGTCCTTGATTTCCAAGGTGGTCATCGAATTCGAATTCCTTCGTGGGAGGTAAGAGTGGGTCAGATACCGACAGTGGCGAGCTCGGCCTCGATGGCCGCCTCCAGCCGCTCCCGGACCTCGGGGACCGCGATCTTCTGGATGATCTCGTGGAAGAAGCCGCGCACCACCAGGCGGCGGGCGACGTCCTCCGGAATGCCGCGAGCGCGCAGGTAGAACAGCTGCTCGTCGTCGAAACGGCCGGTGGCACTGGCGTGTCCGGCACCGGCGATCTCGCCGGTCTCGATCTCCAGGTTCGGCACCGAGTCGGCGCGCGCGCCGTCGGTGAGCACCAGGTTGCGGTTGGCCTCGTAGGTGTCGGTGCCCTCGGCGGCCGCGCGGATCAGCACGTCGCCGACCCACACGGTGCGGGCATCGCCCTTGGCCGAGGCCGGATCACCCTGCAGCGCACCCTTGTACAGCACGTTGGACTTGCAGTTGGGCTCGGAGTGATCGACCAGCAGCCGCTGCTCGAAGTGCTCACCCGCGTCGGCGAAGTACAGGCCGAACAGCTCGGCCTCGCCACCGGGACCGGCGTAGCGCACGGTGCCGGTGAGCCGGACCAGGTCGCCGCCGAGGGTGGCCGCGAAGTGGCGCACGGTGGCGTCGCGACCCAGCTTCAGGTGATGCGCGGTGGCGTGCACGGCGTCTTCGTTCCATTCCTGGACGGCGACGACGGTCAGCTTGGCGCTGTCACCGAGCACGAATTCGACGTTCTCGGCGTAGGTTCCGCTGCCCCGCTGGTCCAGGACCACGGTGGCGACGGCGAAGTTGTCCAGGCGGATCTGCAGGTGACCGTAGGCGGTCTTGCCCTCGCCCGGACCGGTGACGGTCACGGTGACCGGCTCGGCCACTTCGGTTTCCGCGCCGATCGACACCACGGTCGCCGACTCGAAGCCCGAGTAGGCCTGGGCGGCGACGCGGTCGGCGGGGGTACCTGCCTGGCCGAGGCGGGCGTCGGTGCGGTCGACGGTCTCGACCGTGACCCCGGCGACCGGGGTGACCTCGACCGTGGCCTGTCCGTCGCGCACCGCAGTGCCGTCGTGCAGGCCGCGCAGCCGGCGCAGCGGGGTGAACCGCCACGCCTCGTCACGGCCCGACGGCACCTCGAACTGGTCCACGTCGAACGAGGTGAAGACCTCGCCCTTGTTGACCGCGGCGCCCGCGCCCGGATTCTGGGTCGGCGTCTCGAGCGACGACATCAGCCAACGGCCCCTTCCATCTGCAGCTCGATGAGCCGGTTCAGTTCCAACGCGTATTCCATCGGCAGTTCCTTGGCGATGGGCTCGACGAAGCCGCGCACCACCATCGCCATCGCCTCGTCCTCGGTCAGACCGCGGCTCATCAGGTAGAACAGCTGGTCCTCGGAGACCTTGGAGACGGTCGCCTCGTGGCCCATGGTCACGTCGTCCTCGCGGATGTCGACGTAGGGGTAGGTGTCGGACCGGCTGATCGTGTCGACCAGCAGCGCGTCACACTTCACGGTCGACTTGGAACCGTGGGCGCCCTTGTTGATCTGGACCAGGCCGCGGTACGACGCGCGACCACCGCCGCGCGCCACCGACTTCGACACGATGGTCGAGGAGGTGTGCGGGGCCAGGTGCAGCATCTTGGCACCGGTGTCCTGGTGCTGGCCGACACCGGCGAACGCGACCGAGAGCACCTCGCCGTGGGCGTGCTCGCCGGTCATCCAGACCGCCGGGTACTTCATGGTGACCTTGGAGCCGATGTTGCCGTCGACCCACTCCATGGTGGCGCCCGCCTCGGCCTTGGCCCGCTTGGTGACCAGGTTGTAGACGTTGTTGGACCAGTTCTGGATGGTCGTGTAGCGGCAGCGGCCGCCCTTCTTCACGATGATCTCGACGACCGCGGAGTGCAGCGAGTCGGACTTGTAGATCGGGGCGGTGCAACCCTCGACGTAGTGGACGTAGGCGTCCTCGTCGACGATGATCAGCGTCCGCTCGAACTGGCCCATGTTCTCGGTGTTGATCCGGAAGTAGGCCTGCAGCGGGATGTCGACGTGCACGCCCGGCGGCACGTAGATGAACGAGCCACCCGACCAGACGGCGGTGTTGAGCGCGGAGAACTTGTTGTCACCGGCGGGGATCACCGAGCCGAAGTACTCCTGGAAGATCTCCGGGTGCTCCTTGAGCGCGGTGTCGGTGTCGAGGAAGATGACGCCCTGCTTCTCCAGGTCCTCGCGGATGGAGTGGTAGACGACCTCGGACTCGTACTGCGCGGCGACACCGGAGACCAGCCGCTGCTTCTCCGCCTCGGGGATGCCCAGCTTGTCGTAGGTGTTCTTGATGTCCTCGGGCAGGTCTTCCCAGCTCTCGGCCTGCTTCTCCGACGAACGCACGAAGTACTTGATGTTGTCGAAGTCGATGCCGTCGAGGTTGGAACCCCAGTTCGGCATGGGCTTGCGATCGAAGATGCGCAGCGCCTTGAGGCGGATGTCGAGCATCCACTCCGGCTCGCTCTTCTTGGCCGAGATGTCGCGAACGACAGCCTCCGACAGGCCGCGTTGCGCACTGGCACCGGCCACATCCGAATCGGCCCAGCCGTAACCGTAGTTGCCCAGCGAGGCGATGGTCTCGTCCTGGGTCAGCGGTTGCACCTGGTCGGTGGTCGTCGTCATTCGGCACTCCTTCCGGAGTCGTTCGTTCGTCCCGCCGCGGGCTGTGCGGCGGATGGGGTGGAAGCTGTTTTCGGGAGCGCGACCAGCGGTACGTGGGTGGTGCAGGCGCAATCGCCGTTGGCGATGGTCGCAAGTCGCTGAACGTGGGTCCCCAGCAGGTCCCGGAAAGCGTCCAGTTCGGCGTCGCACAACTGCGGGAACTCCTCGGCCACGTGGGCCACCGGGCAGTGGTGCTGGCAGATCTGCACACCGGCGCCGACCTGGCGGGTGGTGGCGGCGAAACCGGCGTCGGCGAACGCTTCCGCGATCTCCTCGACCTTGGCCTCGATGACGGGCGCCGTGTGCTCGGCGACCGGCTCGATGCCGTCGACGATGACCCGAACCCGCTTGCGCGCGAACTCGGCGATGGCCGCCTCGCCGCCGATCTCGCCGAGCTGGCGGATCGCCGCGCCGGCCAGATCGTCGTAGGCGTGGCCGAGATTGCCCCGCCCCGCCGCCGTCAGCTGGTACTGCTTGGCCGGGCGGCCGCGGCCCTTCTGCTGCCACGGCGCCGACCGGCTCGCCCGCGCCTGGCCGGCGTCGATGAGCGCGTCCAGATGCCTGCGCACGCCCGCGGGCGCGAGCCCGAGCGCGGTGCCGATCGCGGTCGCGGTGATCGGGCCGTCCTCGAGCAGCAACTGGACGATCGCCGCCCTGGTGTGCCCTTCGTGCGCGGTCGCCGCTGGACCGGCGGACGACCGGGCGCCGGTCGTCTTACGACCGGTCCCGTCCACGTCTGTCCGCAAACCCACGGTTTTCACAACACCAGTGTGGCGGAATTACTTCCCTAAATCTAATAAGGGTCCCCTGACAAAGGGTGCCCTGACCTGCGAAGAAGATCGTCGGACACCGCGACCGCCCGGCAAAACCCCAGGTGCGGACGCCGCGGCCGCGTCGGCGGCCGCCGCCGGGGTGACCCATCGCACACGACCGGGGCCGCTGTCCGGCCCGCGGAATTACGCAACACCGATGTTGCGGCCCCGGTGGACGTCGCCGCGCGGTCGGCCCGCCCCGGCCCACGGGCCGTGGCACGATGACGAGGTGTCCAACCCGCCCGCACCGACGTGTGTCCGCCATCCCGACCGCCCCACCGGCCTCGCGTGCACCCGGTGCGGCAGGCCGGCCTGCCCCGAGTGCCTGCGGCCCGCCGCCGTCGGCCAGCACTGCGTGGATTGCGTGCGCCAGGGTCAGAGCGAGGTGCGCCAGGTGCGCACCGTCGGCGGCGCGACCGCGGGCGCGGCCGCCGTTCCGTACGTGACCTACGCGTTGATCGCGGTCAACGTCCTGGTCTATCTCGTCACGGCCGCCCAGGCGGGCAGCGCGATGGACAACTACCGCGGCTCGGCGCTGTTCCGGGAGTTCGTGCTGGTCCCGCTGCTGGTCGCCGACGGCGAGTGGTGGCGGCTGATCGGCTCGGGCTTCCTGCATTACGGCGCGATCCATCTGCTGGTCAACATGTTCGCGCTCTACGTCGTCGGCCGGGATCTGGAGCGGGTGCTCGGCCGGGTGCGGTTCGCGTGCGTGTACCTGATCTCGCTGCTCGGCGGTTCCGCCGCGGTGATGGCACTGTCCGATACCGTCGTCGCCACCGCGGGCGCCTCCGGCGCGGTGTACGGCCTGTTCGGCGCGGTCACCGTGACGCTGATCCGGCTGCGGCAGAGCCCGACGCCGATGCTGGTCGTCATCGGCGTCAACGTGCTGATCAGCTTCTCGCTGCCCGGCATCTCGCTGTGGGGTCACCTCGGCGGGCTGGCCGCCGGCACGCTCGCGGCGCTGGGCATCCTGTTCGTCCCGGAATGGCTGTCGGCCCGCACGCCCGAGGCCGCGCGCCGGATCGGCTGGGCGTCGCTGGGCGCGGTCGCGGTGGCGTGCCTGGCCGTCATCGTCGGGGCCACGCTGATGGTGCGCGCCGACATCCCTGGCCCACCGCCCCAGGTGTCGGCCCCCACCGCCGTGGCGCCGCAACCGCGCTAGCCGCCGTGATCGGCGCTGGTCGACGACGCGGCACCGACCGGAGCACCACCGGTCGCGGCGCGCCGCACTAGGCTCGCTCTCCGTGGCGGTACTGGAGGGCGCGGCGCGCAAGACACTGGCGTTCGGGAGGCGAGCTCTCGGGCTCGACGTGCCGACCCCTGATCACACCGTCGCGGTGCTGCACCGCGACGAGAACGAGGTCCCCGGCCTCGACCGGCGCGAGCGCGCGCAGCTGGACCGCATCCGGCTGATGGGCGCGACCGGCGCGGTCCTGATGGCGATCGCGGCGCTGGGCATCGGCGCGCAGCCGGTCCACCAGAACCCCGTCTCGGGCATGCGGGTCCTCGGCATCTTCGCCAGGGCGCACACCGGTTCGCTGGCGATGTGCATGTTCGGCACCGTGCTGGTGATCGGCGCGTGGCTGCTGCTCGGCCGGTTCGCGGTCGGCGGGCTGGCCGGGTCGCCGGTGCACCGGCTGACCCGGTCGCAGCTGGACCGCACGCTGCTGCTGTGGATCATCCCGCTCAGCGTGGCACCGCCGATGTTCAGCAACGACGTCTATTCCTATCTGGCGCAGAGCGAGATCGCCGCGCGCGGCATCGACCCGTATCTGGAGGGTCCGGTCGCCGGGCTCGGCATCGACAATGTCCTCACCAACAACGTGCCGACCATCTGGCGCGACACCCCCGCGCCGTACGGCCCGCTGTTCCTCTGGATCGGCCGCGGCATCGCGGAGCTGACCGGGGACAACATCATCGCCGGGGTGTGGGTGCACCGGTTGCTCGCGCTCGCGGGCGTGGCGCTGATCGTGTGGGCGCTGCCGCGGCTGTCGGTGCGCTGCGGTGTCGCGCCGGTGAGCGCGCTGTGGCTCGGCGCGGCCAACCCGCTGGTGCTGTTCCACCTGGTCGGCGGCGTGCACAACGACGCGCTGATGCTCGGCCTGATGCTCGCGGGCGTGGAGCTGATGCTGCGGGCGATCTACGGCAACGGCGGCACCCCCGATCGACTGAACGGCACCGGTCTCGCGCCCTTCGACGCGCGCGCCTATGGGCTGCTGATCGGTGGCGCGGTGGTGATCACCCTGTCGTCGTCGATCAAGTTCACCTCGATCATCGCGCTCGGCTTCGTCGGAATGGCGCTGGCCCGTCGCTGGGGCGGCGACCTGAAGGCGGTGGTCAAGGCCGCGCTGCTGCTCGGCGTGATCGCCGGGGTGACAACGCTGTTCGTGAGCTCGGTGAGCGGTCTGGGCTTCGGCTGGATCTTCACGCTCAACACCGCCAGCGCCGTGCGCAGCTGGATGTCGTTGCCGACCGTCATCGGCATCATCACCGGATTCGGCGGTGTCCTGCTCGGGCTCGGCGACCACACGACCGCGCTGCTGTCGATCACCCGGCCGATCGCGGCGGCGGTCGCGGCCTACATCACCGTGCGCATGCTGGTCGCCACCGGCACCGGCCGGCTGCATCCGGTCGGCGCCCTGGGCGTCGCGCTCGGTGCGATCGTGCTGCTGTTCCCGGTGGTCCAGCCCTGGTACCTGCTGTGGGCGATCGTGCCGCTGGCCGCCTGGGCCACCCAGCCGGTGTTCCGCGTGCCCGCCGTCGCGTTCTCCGCGGTCGTCTCGATGCTGGTGATGCCACGGGGGGCGGAGTTCCAGGTCTTCCAGATCATCGGCGCCGCACTGGCCGCCGCGGTCTGCTTCGCGTTGTTCTTCGCGCTCACCCGTCACTCCCTGCCCTGGCGGGCTCAGCCGGGGGTGTCGGCTCCGTCACAGGAGGGCACGGCTTACCGTGTGACATCGTGAGAAGTCGCTCCGGACCCGCTGTTGGCGTCGACGGCGTGGTCAAGCGCTACGGCGAGACCACCGCGGTCGACGGCCTGCGGTTCGAGGTCGAGCAGGCCCAGGTGTTCGCGCTGCTCGGCCCCAACGGCGCGGGCAAGACCACCACGGTGGAGATGTGCGAGGGCTTCGTGCGCCCCGACGCGGGCACGGTCCGCGTCCTCGGCCTCGACCCGATCGCCGATTCCGAGCAGCTGCGTCCCCGCATCGGCGTGATGCTCCAGGGCGGCGGCGCCTATCCGGGCGCGCGGGCCGGTGAGATGCTCGATCTGGTCGCCGCCTATTCGGCCGACCCGATCGATCCCGACTGGCTGCTGTCCACCCTCGGCCTGCAGGACAACCGCAGGACGCCGTATCGCCGCCTGTCCGGCGGCCAGCAGCAGCGGCTCGCGCTGGCCTGCGCGCTGGTCGGCAGGCCGGAGATCGTGTTCCTCGACGAGCCGACCGCCGGGCTCGACGCCCAGGCGCGCCTGATCGTGTGGGAGCTGATCGACGCCCTGCGCCGCGACGGCGTGAGCGTGGTGCTGACCACGCACATGATGGACGAGGCCGAGCAGCTCGCCGACCAGCTGGTGATCATCGACCACGGCGAGATCGTCGCGCAGGGCACGCCCGCCGAGGTCACCGCGCACGGCGCCGCGGGCCAGCTGCGCTTCTGCGCCCCGCCGAAGCTCGATATCGCGCTGCTGAAATCGGCACTGCCGGAAGGTTTCTCGCCACGGGAGACGACGCCGGGCACCTACCTGGTGGAGGGCGAGATCAACCCGCAGGTGCTGGCGACCGTCACCGCCTGGTGCGCCAGGATGGACGTGCTCGCCACCGACATCCGCATCGATCAGCGCCGCCTCGAGGACGTCTTCCTCGAACTGACCGGACGGGACCTGCGCGGATGACCGAGACCACCAGCCGGTTCCTGCCCGGCACCTTCGCTCCCGACCCGCGCCCCGCCACCCGGCGGACGATGCTGATCGCGCAGACCGGCCTCGAACTGAAGCTGCTGCTGCGCAACGGCGAACAGCTGCTGCTCACCATGTTCATCCCGATCACCCTGCTGATCGGCCTGACCCTGCTGCCGTTCGGCGAGCTCGGCGAGCACCGGGTGGACAAGGTGGTGCCGATGGTCATGATGACCGCGGTGATGTCGACCGCGTTCACCGGCCAGGCCATCGCCGTCGGCTTCGACCGCCGCTACGGCGCGCTCAAGCGGCTCGGCGCGACCCCGCTGCCCCGCTGGGGCGTGATCGCGGGCAAGTGCGCGGCGGTGCTGATCGTGGTCGTGCTGCAGGCGATCCTGCTCGGCGCGATCGGCGCCGCCCTGGGCTGGCGGCCCGGGATCGGCGGCCTCGCGCTCGGCGCGCTGGTGATCGCCCTCGGTACCGCGACGTTCGCGGCGATGGGCCTGCTGCTGGGCGGGACGCTCAAGGCCGAGGTCGTGCTGGCGCTGGCCAATATCCTCTGGTTCATCATGCTCGGCGTCGCCAGCCTGGTGCTCGTCGGCGACTCACTGCCCGATGCGCTCACCGTGCTGGTTCGGCTGGTGCCCTCCGGCGCGCTGGCGTTCGCCCTGGAATCGGCGCTGACGGGCGCGGTCGACTGGTTCGCGGTCGCGGTGCTCGCGGTGTGGGGCGTGCTGTGCGGCTGGCTCGCGACCCGCCTGTTCCGGTTCAGCTGAGTGATCAACGACGCACTGTAGTAGCCCTGGTATCGGTCGGGATTTCGCGGCCAGTACCATCGTGACGTGCTGTATCGCGCCTTCGTTGGCCTCGTCGACCGGCTGCCGCTCCCCTCGCTGCGGGTGCAGCGGCTCATCGCGCTCGCGGTGATCCTCAGCCAGGCCGGAATCTCGGTGACCGGCGCCGTCGTGCGCGTCACCGCGTCGGGCCTGGGCTGCCCGACCTGGCCGCAGTGCTTCCCCGGCAGCTTCACCCCGGTGGGTGTCTCGGAGGTGCCGGTCCTGCATCAGACCGTCGAGTTCGGCAACCGGATGCTCACCTTCGCGGTGACGCTGTGCGCCGCGCTGATCGTGCTCGCCGTGGTCCGGGCCCGGCGCCGGCGCGAGGTCCTCGTCTACGCGTGGCTGATGCCCGGCGGCACCGTCGTGCAGGCGATCATCGGCGGGATCACCGTGCGGACCGGCCTGCTGTGGTGGACGGTGGCCGTGCACCTGCTGGCCTCGATGGTGATGGTGTGGCTGGCGGTCGTGCTGTACGCCAAGATCGGCCAGCCCGACGACGGCATCGACACCGTCCAGGTGCCCGCTCCCCTGCGCTGGCTCACCGCGCTCAGCGGCGTCGCGCTGGCCGGGGTGCTGATCGCGGGCACGCTGGTCACCGCCGCGGGCCCGCACGCGGGCGACAAGAGCATCGACCGGCCGGTGGCCCGGCTCGAGGTCGAGATCGTCACGCTGGTGCACCTGCACTCGCAGCTGCTGGTGGGCTATCTGGCGCTGCTGATCGGCCTGGCCTTCGGCCTGTTCGCCGTCGGCATCACCCCCGCGATCCGGGTCCGCCTGTACGTGCTGCTCGGGCTGGTGCTGTCACAGTCGCTCGTCGGCATCGTCCAGTACTTCACCGATGTCCCCGCCGCGCTGGTCGCCATCCATGTCGGTGGCGCGGCCGCGTGCACGGCGGCCACCGCCGCGCTGTGGGCCTCGCTGCGGGTCCGCGAGCAGGTGTGCGCGCCAGCGCCGGTGTCGTCGGCCGCCGCGCACTGACCTTCCGCAACGACGACAGCCCGCGATCCGAGGATCGCGGGCTGTCGGGCGTTCGGGCCGGGATCAGGCGCCGGCGAAGAGCTTCCAGTTGCGCGCCTTCGGGAACTTGGTCTGGTGGGCGACCCAGCCAGCCATCTTCTTCCAGTGCGCCTTGGTCGGCGTGACGACGGAGACCAGCTCGCGGTTCCACTCGTCGGCCTCGGTCAGCCCGTCGACCCGCTCGACCAGGGCCTTCGCGGTCGCCAGGTCGGCCACCACGCGGTCGCCGAGAATGCCGTCGGCACCGACCAGCGTGATGCGCACACCCTGCTCGCCGATGTACTGCAGCACGGCCGTGCCCGAACCGCCGTGCTCGGCGACGAACTTGGCGACGGACTTCTCGACCTCGGCAGGCACCTTCACGGCGACGGGGGCGGCGGTGGTAGCACTCATGGGCCAGAGTTTACCGGCCGGTAGTCGCGAGTCCACCCCCGAGTGGCGTCGAACACGGGGTGTACAAAGGAGACTCATGCGCGCCATTCAGGTTTCCGAGCACGGTGGTCCCGAGGTCCTGCGGTACGTCGAGGTGGCCGATCCGCAGATCGGGCCCGGTCAGCTGCTGGTCGACACCCAGGGCGTCGGCGTCAACTACATCGATATCTACTTCCGCACCGGCCAGTACCCGCAGGCGACTCCGTACATTCCGGGCTCCGAGGGCACCGGTGTCGTCGCGGCGGTCGGCGCCGAGGTCACCGAGTTCGCCGTGGGCGACCGGGTCGCCTGGGCAGCGGCGCCGGGCAGCTACGCGGACAGGGTCGCCGTGGACGCGGCGGTGGCGGTGAGGGTGCCCGATGCCGTCGACCCCACCGTGGCGGCCGCCGCCCTGCTCCAGGGCATGACCGCGCACTACCTGATCGAATCGGTGTTCCGGCCCGAGCCGGGCGACCCGGTGCTGATCCACGCGGGCGCCGGCGGCGTCGGCCTGCTGCTCACCCAGATGGCCGCCGCCAAGGGCGCGCGGGTGATCACCACCGTCTCCACCGACGACAAGGAGAAGCTGTCCCGCGAGGCGGGCGCGGCGGAGGTCCTGCGCTACGGCGACGACCTGGCCGCGCGGGTCCGCGAGCTCACCGACGGCGACGGTGTCGCGGTGGTCTACGACGGTGTCGGCGCGAGCACGTTCGAAGCGAGCCTGGCCGCGCTGCGCGTGCGCGGCACTCTCGCCCTGTTCGGCGCCGCCAGCGGTGCGGTCCCGCCGTTCGACCCGCAGCGCCTCAACCCCGCCGGGTCGCTCTGGCTGACCCGCCCGTCCTTGGTCGCCTACACCCGCACCCGCACCGAATTCCTGTGGCGCGCGACGGATGTGTTCGACGCCATCGCGGCGGGCACGCTGACCTTCCGGATCGGCGCGACCTACCCGCTCGCGGACGCGGCCCAGGCCCACCGGGATCTCGCCGCGCGCAAGACCACCGGCTCCCTCGTCCTGCTGCCCTAGGGACGTCGGCTCACCTCGGGCTCCCGGCGGATCCATGCCCACTGCCGCATCCGCCGGGGACCCGCACACCCCGGCGGGGCGCGAGGTCAGTAGTCGCGACCGGTGAGCCCCCGGTAGACGAAGCGCGTGATCGACTCGATCGCCTCCTCGTCACCGATCGTCACCGAGCCGTCCGCCACCATCCGCAGCATCCCGTCGACCGCCGCGAACATCATCGCCAGACTGGCGTCCACGGTCCCCGGCAGCCGGAGCCCGCGCTCGGGGAAGTCGGCGATATGGTCGGCGATGTCGGCACGCTGCGCCGCCCCGAATCCCGCGATGACGCGGGCGAATTCGGGGCTCACCTGCGCCGCCTGCTCGATCGCCCGCAGCACCGCGGCGTGCTCGCGCGCGAAGGTCCAGTAGCCGCGCACGTGATAGCGGATCGCCGCCGGATCGGTGAAGTCCCCGTTGTGCTCGGGATCGGCCGCGCGCTCGTCGCCCGCCGCCGCGATATCGGCCAGCAGCGCCTGCAGCAGTTCCTCTTTGCTCGCGAAGTGGTTGTAGAACGACCCGGCCGCCCGGCCCGCGGTGGCGGTGATGTCGGTGATCTTCGCGTTGAGGTAGCCATGTTCGGCGAACACCTGCCGGGCCGCGTCCTTGAGCGCCTGCTCGGTCTCCGCGGATTTCTCGCGCCTGCCTGCCATCCGAGGCCACCTCCTTGACAAGCACCGTACCAACGCTGAAACTGAATTCATATTCACTGAATGTGAATTCAGTTCTTGTCGCAGGAGGCAGTTCGCATGACCGACCAGGTACTCGTCGCCGGTGCGGGCCCGACCGGGCTCACCCTCGCCATCGATCTCGCGCGGCGCGGCGTCGCCGTCCGGGTCGTCGACCGGGCGGCGTCGGCCTTCCAGGGCTCGCGCGGTGACGGCATCCAGCCGCGCACGCTCGAGGTGTTCGACGATCTCGGCGTCCTCGACGCGGTGCTGGCCGCCGGGCGCGACCTCCCGGTGATGCGCGCCTACTTCGGGGGCGAGTTCGCCGGTGAGCGACGGATGGCCGAGCCGGTCGCGCCGACCCCCGACGTGCCGTACCCGAACGCGTGGGTGCTCGGCCAGTCCGACACCGAGGCGATCCTGCGGGACCGGCTGGCCGAGCTGGGTGGCCAGATCGAATTCGGCACGGCGCTGGTCGAATTCACGCAGGACGCCACCGGCGTGACGGTGATCCTGGAACGCGACGGCCGCCGGGAGACGGTGCGCACGCGCTATCTGGTGGGTGCCGACGGCGGGGCGAGCACGGTCCGCAAGCGCCTGGGTATCGCGTTCGAGGGCAGCACCGACGATTCGATCAGGATGCTGCTCGGCGATGTCCGCGTCGACGCCCTCGACCACGAGTTCGGCTACTGGTTCGCCGCGGCGGCCGACCAGCCGATGACCGGATTCGCCCTGTCACCCCTGCCCGGCGGGCGCCGCTTCCAGTTCGCCGCCCCGCTCTCGCAGGACCAAGCCGCCGACCTGGCCACCCTCCAGGAGCTCGCCGACCGGCACGCGCCCGCGCTGGACCTGACCCTGACCGATCTGTCCTGGGTCACGGTGTGGCGCCCCAACATTCGCCTCGCCGCGCGGTTCCGGGACGGCCGGGTGCTGCTCGCGGGCGACGCCGCACACGTCCACCCGCCGACCGGCGGCCAGGGCCTCAATACCGGCGTCCAGGACGCCTACAACCTCGGTTGGAAGCTGGCCGCGGCCCTCGCGGGCGACCCGGCCCCGCTCGACACCTACGAACCGGAACGCCGCACCGTCGCCGCCCAGGTCCTCGGCCTGAGCACCGCGCTCCTCGACAAGCTCGTCGACGGCGACGAGGACGCGATGCGCCGCGGCCCCGAGACCCGCCAGCTCGGCATCTCCTACCGCTCCCCCGCCGAGCGGGGTCCGCTCGTCGCGGGCGACCGCGCGCCGGACGCCCCGCTCGTGGACGCCACCGGTCGTCGTATCCGGCTCTTCGATCTCTTCCGCGGCCCGCACGCCACCCTGCTGCGTTTCGCACCGGCCGACGCCGCGCCGCACCCCAGCACACCCGACACCGACCTCGCGCTGACCGCACTCCCGGCGAACGACGCGTCCGTCGGCGCTCCCCCGATGCGCACGGTCGAGATCCACCGCGCCGACGGCCCGCATCACCCCGCGGTCACCGAGCTCGCCTCCACCACCCTGGTCGACACGGACGGACACGCCTTCACCGCCTACGCGGCCACCCCCGGCACCCAGATCCTGATCCGCCCGGACGGCCATCTGGCCCGCCGCTGGTGAACGGAACCGATGCCGGACACAACGGCGGCCGGGCAGTGTCTGCCCGGCCGCCGTTCGTGTGCGGGATCTACAGCCCGATGAAGGAGCCCACCGTGTTCCAGCCGAGCACCGAGTCCACGGCCAGCCCGCAGAACACCACGGCCAGGTAGTTGTTCGACTGCAGGAACAGCCGCAGCGGCTTCACCGACTCACCGCGCCGCACGCCGGCGTAGAGCTGGTGGGCCATCAGCAGGAACCAGGCGCCCGCGACCAGCGCGACCGCGGTGTAGATGACACCGGTCGCCGGGACCAGGGCGAGCGTGGCCAGCACGGTCAGCCAGGTGTAGATGACGATCTGCTTGGTGACGACCTGCTCGGTCGCGACCACCGGCAGCATCGGCACGCCGGCCGCGCGGTAGTCCTCCTTGTAGCGCATCGCCAGCGCCCAGGTGTGCGGCGGCGTCCAGAAGAAGATGACGGCGAACAGCACGATCGCGGGCCAGCCGATGGTGCCGGTGACCGCGGACCAGCCGACCAGGGCGGGCATGCAGCCCGCGGCGCCGCCCCAGACCACGTTCTGCGAGGTCCGGCGCTTGAGGCCCTTGGTGTAGACGAAGACGTAGAACAGGATCGTCGCGACGACCAGCACGCCGCTGAGCAGGTTGGCCTGCCACCACAGCCACGCGAACGAGATCGCGCCGAGGGCGACACCGAAGACCAGCGCGTGCCTGGTCGGCACGGCGTCGCGGGCCAGCGGGCGCCGCGCGGTCCGTTTCATCACCTTGTCGATGTCGGCGTCGGCGACACAGTTGAGGGTGTTGGCGCTGGCCGCGCCCATCCAGCCACCGAACAGGGTGACCAGGATCAGCCGGATGTCGACGGTGCCACGATCGGCGAGCAGCATGGTCGGGATGGTGGCGACCAGCAACAGCTCGATGACGCGCGGCTTGGTGAGCGCGATGTAGGCGAGCGGCTTGCGCAGTACCTTGGAGACCAGGCCGTCGCCGGAGAGGCGATCGGCGAGCGCCGTCGAGGAATTGTGCGCACCGCTACTACCCGGCTGGGGATCGATCCGCACTGTTTCTCCTCGCACGCTGTGCTTCGCATCCGGCATTGGAACGAGCAGCGCGCGGCTGCGGCGCGGCCACTACTACAGACGATGGTAGACCCACGCCGATGCCGCTCCGCGCCAGGCCCCTGCCACCGTGGGCGCGGTCACCGCGCCGCTCGCGGCCCTCGCCCGGCCGCACGCGGTGGTGAACCGGCATCGACATGCAGGTGAACGGCACCGCGGACACGCCACCGTCCGGCGCGCCGATCGATGCCGCCCACACCGGGAGACGACGCCCGGGTCGGCACTAGACTCACAACCAGGGTTCGCGCCGGTCCCACCGAGCACCACCACTAGGGTATGGATGTACATCGGTACGCACCCCCGGCCGCGTGCGATCCGCATCAGACACCCATCGCCGCTGCCATGTATCGCCGTCGACGAAACCTAGGTCAGGAGAACCACGGTCGTGTCAGTCACAGACGACATTCGCGCCCTCACTCAGCGGAACTACCCCAGCGACTGGACGGACCTCGACACCAAGGCCGTCGATACCGCCCGCGTGCTCGCCGCCGACGCCGTGCAGAAGGCGGGCAACGGGCACCCCGGCACCGCGATGAGTCTCGCGCCGGTCGCCTACACCCTCTTCCAGCGCACCATGCGCCACGACCCGGCGGAGCCGCGCTGGGTCGGCCGCGACCGGTTCGTGCTCTCCTGTGGGCATTCCAGCCTCACCCTGTACGTGCAGCTGTACCTGGCCGGTTTCGGCCTGGAGCTGACCGACCTCGAGGACCTGCGCCAGTGGGGCTCGCTGACCCCGGGCCACCCCGAGTTCCGGCACACCGACGGCGTCGAGATCACCACCGGCCCGCTGGGCCAGGGCCTGGCCTCCGCGGTCGGCATGGCGATGGCCGCCCGCCGGGAGCGCGGCCTGTTCGATCCCGAGGCCGCGCCGGGCACCAGCCCGTTCGACCACTTCATCTACACCATCGCCTCCGACGGCGACCTGCAGGAGGGCGTCACCGCCGAGGCCTCCTCGATCGCGGGCACCCAGCAGCTGGGCAACCTCGTGGTGATCTACGACGACAACGAGATCTCCATCGAGGACGACACCGACATCGCCTTCACCGAGGACGTCGCCAAGCGCTACGAGGCCTACGGCTGGCACGTGCAGATCGTCGAGGGCGGCGAGGACGTCGTGGCGATCGAGGCGGCCATCGAGGCGGCCAAGGCCGAGACCGGCAAGCCGTCGATCATCATCCTGCGCACCATCATCGGCTTCCCCGCGCCGAACAAGATGAACACCGGCGGCGTGCACGGCGCGGCGCTGGGCGCCGACGAGGTCGCCGCGGTGAAGAAGGCGCTGGGCTTCGACCCGGAGAAGTCCTTCGACGTCGACCCGGCCGTCATCGAGCACACCCGCGGGGCGCTCGGCCGCGGTGCCGAGGCGAAGGCGAAGTGGCAGCAGGGTTTCGACGCGTGGGCCGAGGCCAACCCGTCGAACAAGGCGCTGTTCGACCGCCTGCAGACCCGCACCCTGCCCAAGGGCTGGGTCGAGGCGCTGCCGGCCTTCGAGACCGATCCCAAGGGCATGGCCACCCGCAAGGCGTCGGGCAAGT
The DNA here is from genome assembly GCF_042888005.1 of Nocardia sp. NPDC003269. NCBI lineage: Bacteria > Bacillati > Actinomycetota > Actinomycetes > Mycobacteriales > Nocardiaceae > Nocardia > Nocardia sp. NPDC003269. Next base: position 1,466,690 of record NZ_JBIAPA010000002.1, on the reverse strand, counting down.
TCCTGGCCGCGGTCGCCGACGAGCTGCCGGAGCTGTGGGGCGGTTCGGCCGACCTGGCCGAGTCCAACAACACCACGATGCCCAACCAGCCGAGCTTCGGCCCGGAGTCGATCTCCACCGGCATGTGGAAGGCGCAGCCCTACGGCCGCACCCTGCACTTCGGCATCCGTGAGCACGCGATGGGCTCGATCCTCAACGGCATCGCGCTGCACGGCCCGACCCGTCCGTACGGCGGCACCTTCCTGGTGTTCTCCGACTACATGCGCCCGGCCGTACGCCTGGCCGCGCTGATGCGGGTGCCCGCCATCTACGTCTGGACCCACGACTCCATCGGTCTCGGCGAGGACGGCCCGACCCACCAGCCGATCGAGCACCTGGCCGCGCTGCGCGCGATCCCCGGCCTCAACGTGGTCCGCCCCGGCGACGCCAACGAGACCGTGCACGCCTGGCGCACCATCCTCGAGCGCGACTCCGACGAGCACACCTCGCATTTCCACACCTACGACGCCCCGCACCAGGACGGCCCGTCCGCGCTGGCGCTGACCCGCCAGGACATCCCGACGCTCGACGGCACCAGCTACGAGGGTGTCAAGAAGGGTGGCTACATCCTGGCCGAGGCCTCCACCGGCACTCCGCAGGTCATCCTCATTGGCACCGGTTCCGAGCTCCAGCTCGCCGTCGCCGCGCGCACTACGCTGGAGGAGCAGGGCATCCCGACCCGCGTGGTCTCGATGCCGTGCGTGGAATGGTTCGACGCGCAGGAGCAGGGTTACCGCGACGAGGTGCTGCCGCCTTCGGTGCGTGCCCGGGTGGCCGTCGAGGCCGGTATCGCGATGCCGTGGCACCGGTTCGTCGGTGACGCGGGTGAGGTCGTCGGGATCGAGCACTTCGGCGCCTCGGCCAACTTCAAGAAGCTGTACTCCGAGTTCGGTATCACCGCCGATGCCGTCGTCGCCGCCGCGCTGCGTTCGACCGACAAGGTGAAGGGGTAAAACCAATGGCACAGAACGAGAATCTCGCCGCGCTCTCGGCCGCGGGCGTCTCGGTGTGGCTCGACGACCTGTCCCGTGAGCGGATCGAGTCCGGCAATCTCGCCGACCTGATCGCGACCAGGAGCATCGTCGGCGTCACCACGAATCCGAGCATCTTCCAGGCGGCGCTGAGCCAGGGCCACGAGTACGACGGTCAGCTGAAGGAACTCGCGGCCCAGGGCGCCGACGCCGACGCCGCGATCCGCACCATGACCACCGACGACGTGCGCGCCGCCTGCGACGTGCTCGCCCCGGTGTTCGAGGCCAGCAACGGCGTCGACGGCCGGGTGTCGATCGAGGTCGACCCGCGCTTCGCCTTCGACGCGGACAAGACCGTCGCCCAGGCCATCGAGCTGTGGAAGATCGTCGACCGCAAGAACCTGTTCATCAAGATCCCGGCCACCGAGGCGGGCCTGCCCGCCATCACCTCGGTGATCGGCGAGGGCATCAGCGTCAACGTGACGCTGATCTTCTCGGTGCCGCGCTACCGCGCGGTGATGGGCGCCTACCTCGACGGTCTGCGCAACGCCAAGATCGGCGGCCACGACCTGGCCAAGATCCATTCCGTCGCTTCGTTCTTCGTCTCCCGCGTGGACACCGAGATCGACAAGCGGCTGGAGGCGATCGGCACCCCCGAGGCGCTCGCGCTGCGCGGCAAGGCCGGCGTCGCGAACGCCCGGCTCGCCTACGCCGAGTACCAGGACGTGTTCGACGGTGGGGCGCACACCTCCACCTACAACCACCTGGCCGCGCAGGGCGCCAACCGGCAGCGGCCGCTGTGGGCCTCGACCGGCGTGAAGAACCCGGACTACCCGGACACCCTCTACGTCACCGAGCTCGTCGGCCCGAACACCGTGAACACGTTGCCGGAGAAGACGTTGCAGGCCTTCGCCGATCACGGCGAGGTGCGCGGCGACACGCTCAGCGGGCTGGGTGTCGAGGCCGCGCAGGTCTTCGCCGACCTGAGCGCGGTCGGCATCGACTTGGACGACGTGTTCGACCTGCTCGAGCGCGAGGGCGTCGACAAGTTCGAACAGGCGTGGAACGAACTGCTGGAAGCCACCACCGGCGAACTGAACTCCGCGGCGGCGGGGGGCAACTGACCCGATGGCCGGCACAGCATCGAGCGATCGGGCGGCGGGGCTGTGGCACAACCCGCTGCGCGACGAACGAGATAAACGGGTTCCCTTCATCGCGGGACCCTGCTGCATGGTGATCTTCGGTGTCACCGGAGATCTGTCCCGCAAGAAGCTGATGCCGGCCATCTACGACCTCGCGAACCAGGGCCTGTTGCCGCCCGGGTTCGCACTGGTCGGCTTCGCCCGGCGCGACTACGCCCACGAGGACTTCGCCGCCGTCGTCCTCGACGCCGTGAAACAGCACGCGCGCACCCCCTTCCGCCAGGAGGTCTGGGACCACCTGGCGGAGGGCGTGCGTTTCGTCCAGGGCAGTTTCGACGACGACGCCGCCTTCGCGACGCTCGCCGACACCCTGCGGACCCTGGATGCGACCCGCGGCACGGGCGGCAACTACGCCTTCTACCTGTCGATTCCGCCGAATATGTTCCCGGTGGTGCTCGACCAGCTCTCCGAGCACAAGCTCGCCCAGCCCACCGGGACCGACGCCGACGGCTACCTGCCGTGGCGCCGGGTGGTGATCGAGAAGCCCTTCGGGCACGACCTGGCCAGCGCCAAGGAACTCAACGCGCTGGTCAATCGGGTGTTCCCGGAGGAGCAGGTCTTCCGCATCGATCACTATCTCGGCAAGGAGACGGTGCAGAACATCCTGGCGCTGCGCTTCGCCAACGAGCTGTTCGAGCCGATCTGGAACGCCAACTACGTCGACAGCGTGCAGATCACCATGGCCGAGGACATCGGTCTCGGCGGGCGCGCCGGGTACTACGACGGCATCGGCGCCGCCCGCGACGTCATCCAGAACCATCTGCTGCAGCTGCTGGCGCTCACCGCGATGGAGGAACCCACCTCCTTCGAGCCCCAGCAGCTGACCACCGAGAAGATCAAGGCGCTCTCGGCCACGAAACTCGTCGAGCCACTGGACGAGACGACCGCGCGCGGTCAGTACACCGAGGGCTGGCAGGGCAGCGAGCACGTGGTGGGCCTGCACGAGGAAGAGGGCTTCGACCCGCAGTCGCGCACGGAGACCTACGCCGCGATCACCGCGCACGTGGAGAACCGCCGCTGGGCGGGCGTCCCGTTCTACCTGCGCACCGGCAAGCGCCTCGGCCGCCGGGTCACCGAGATCGCGGTGATCTTCAAGCGCGCGCCGCACCTGCCCTTCGACCAGACGATGACCGAGGAGCTCGGCCAGAACGCGCTGGTCATCCGGGTGCAGCCGGACGAGGGCATCACCCTGCGCTTCGGTTCCAAGGTGCCGGGCTCCGGCATGGAAGTGCGCGACGTGAACATGGACTTCAGCTACGGCGAGGCGTTCACCGAGTCCTCGCCCGAGGCCTACGAGCGGCTGATCCTGGACGTGCTGCTCGGCGTGCCCTCGCTGTTCCCGGTGAACGCGGAGGTCGAATTGTCCTGGCGCATCCTCGATCCGGTGCTGGCGCACTGGGCCGCCGACGGCAAGCCCGAACCCTACGAGGCGGGCACCTGGGGTCCGGCCTCGGCCGACGAGATGCTCGCGCGCAGCGGGCGGGAGTGGCGGCGCCCGTGATCGTCGACATGCCCGACACCACCACGGTCGACGTGGCCAAGAAGATGGTGCAGCTGCGCGAGACCAACGGCGTCATCACCCAGGGCCGGGTGCTCACCCTGGTGGTCTGCACCCTGGACTCCTCCGAGGCCGAGGACGCGATCGACGCCGCCAACGACGCCAGCCGCGAACACCCCTGCCGGGTGATCGTGCTGGCCCGCGGTGACCGCGACGCCGACACCCGCCTCGACGCCCAGATCCGGGTCGGCGGCGACGCGGGCGCGGCCGAGGTGATCGTGCTGCGGTTGCAGGGTCCGCTGGTGAACCACGAGAGCAGCGTCGTCACCCCGTTCCTGCTGCCCGACACCCCCGTGGTGGCGTGGTGGCCGCGGGGCGCGCCGGAGTTCCCGTCGATGGACTCCGTGGGCAAGCTGGCCAAGCGCCGGATCACCGACGCCACCTTCGCGCCCGATCCGCAGGCCGCGATCAAGAAGCGGCGCTACTCCTACGCGGTGGGCGACACCGATCTCGCGTGGAGCCGGATCACCTACTGGCGGGCGCTGCTGGCGGCCGCGCTGGACGAGCCGCCGTTCGAGCCGGTCACCTCGGTGACCGTGTCGGGCCTGGCCAGTGAGCCCGCGCTGGACACCCTGGCGGGCTGGCTGGCCGCGCGGCTGAACTGTCCCGTCGTCCGCCGGACGGGCGAGCTGAAGGTGGAGCTGCACCGCCGCACGGATTCGATCGCCATCAGCAGGCCGCAACTGGGAAGAACCGCAACGCTGACCCGCACCGGCGAACCCGACCAGCGCATCGCGCTGGCGCGCCGGGAAACTCGCGACTGCCTCGCCGAGGAACTGCGCCGGCTCGACGCCGACGAGATCTACGCCGAGGCACTCGCCGGAATCGAGAAGGTGACCTATGAGTGAGCACATCGACGTGCACGACGAACTCGGCGCCGAATTCCCCGCCAACACCGTCGAAGTCCACGACGATCCCGACGGTCTCGCCGATGCCGCGGCCGAACGCTTCGTCGAGGTGATCGTAGCCGCGCAGGCCGAGCGCGGTACCGCCTCGGTGGTGCTCACGGGCGGCAGCGACGGCATCCGGCTGCTGGAGCGGGTCCGGCGCGACCCGGGCGACATCGACTGGTCGACCCTCTACGTCTACTGGGGCGACGAGCGTTTCGTGCCCGACGGCGACCCGGACCGCAACGAGCTGCAAGCCAGGCAGGCGCTGCTCGATTTCGTTCCGCTGAACCCCGCGCACGTGTTCCCGATCGCGCCGTCCGACGGCACCTACGGCTCCCCGGAGGCCGCGGCCGCCGCGTACGCGCAGATCGTGCACACCGAGCTCGACGAGCGCGGCGAGTTCGACCTGACCGTGCTCGGCATGGGGCCCGAGGGGCATATCAACTCGCTGTTCCCGCATTCCCCGGCGATCCGGGAGACCACGGATTACGTTGTCGCGGTTCATGACTGCCCGAAGCCGCCGCCCACCCGGGTGTCGCTGACGCTGCCCGCCGTGCACCGTTCCCGCCACGTCATGCTGGTGGTCAGCGGCGTCGGCAAGGCCGCCGCGGTCACCGCTGCCGTCAACGGGGCCTCCCCCGACGACGTGCCCTCCGCCGGCGCGGTCGGCATCGAATCGACCACCTGGGTCGTCGACGAGGCCGCCGCCGCGGACCTGCTCCTCGACGAGGAGTAATCGCGTCACCGAAGGGCCGGGTCCTACTGGGCCCGGCCCTTTCGTGTGGACACCCTGTCGGCCTGCGGTGCCGCATCGATATCGTCGGAGGTGTTCGACCGGCCGAAAGGGTGACCACCAGCATGATCCAGACCGAGACGGTGACGATTCCGGCCCATGTGCACGGCTATCCGCAGGTGGCGTTCGGCGGGTACGTCGCGGGCCTGCTGGCGCGCCGCTCCGGCGCCGACACGGTGTGCGTCGATTTCCGCCGCGCGGTCCCGATCGAGACCCCGATCGCGCTGCCCGCGGGCGCACCGGGTCACGCGACCCTGACCGACGCGGACGGCACCGTCCTCGCCACCGCCGCGCCCGCCGACCTCGGCATCACCGCACCGCCCGGCCCGTCCTGGTCCGCCGCCAAGCGGGCAGCCGACGCCGCGCTCGCCAGCCCGCACCGCCCGGTGACGGACTGCTTCGGCTGCGGTGTCGAGTGCTCCCCCGGCCACGGCCTGCGCCTGTTCCCCTGGCCGGTGCCGGACCGGCCGATGGTCGCCGCCGCCTGGACCCCCGATCTGAGCCTGGCCGACGCCACCGGCGAACTCCCACCGGAGATCGTCTGGTCCGCCCTCGACTGCCCCGGCGGCATCGCCGCGTGGACGTTCCAGAAGATGGCCCGCGGCGCCGTCACCGCGGCGCTCACCGCCACCCGCTTCCGTCCGGTCCCGGCCGGCGCGGAGTACATCGCCCACGCCTGGCCGATCCACGCCGAGGGTCGCAAATACACGGTGGGTGTCGCCCTCTCCACCCGCGACGGCGACCTCTGCGCGCTCGCGGAGGCGCTCTGGGTCGTCCCCCGCGAGCAGACACCACCGGCCGAGTAGCGCCCGCCGAGCAGGCACGCGCGCCGACCGGGCGGGCATCGCGGTCGCGGGGCCGATCGCGACATCCACCGAGTGTCCGGGCCCGAACGGCCGAGTTCGGCGGCCGGAGCGCCTAGCATCGGAGTCCTGGCAACGCCGGCGAACGGACGTCGACTCGACTCGAGCGAGGAGTGGTGACGATGCGCGATCTGCGAGGAGTGGGTGCGGCCGACGGAGCGCGGCCATGAGCGGGGCGGTCGATCTCGACGCGGCCTTCCGGACGGCGCTCACGGAGCTGACGGTCCCGCCACGCACCGACGGGCCACCCGCGATCGACGCGGCCGTCGGGCTGGAGATCTTCGAATCCCAGGTGACCAGCAGGCATCTCGATCTGACCGCCCGGCGGCTCGGCGCGGCACGGCAGGGGTACTACAGCATCGGGTCCTCGGGGCACGAGGGAAACGCGGCGGTGGCGGCGGCCCTGCGGGTCGACGATCCGGCCCTGCTGCACTACCGGTCCGGGGCCTTCTTCGTGCAGCGCTGCCGTCGGGTGACCGGCCTCGACCCGATCCGGGACGTGCTGCTCGGCGTCGTCGCGGCGGCCGCCGATCCCATCTCCGGCGGCAGGCACAAGGTGTTCGGCAGCAAGCAGGCCGCGATCATCCCGCAGACCTCGACCATCGCCTCGCACCTGCCCCGCGCGGTCGGCCTGGCCTTCGCCCTGGATCGGGCCGCCCGCCAGGGGATTCCGTGCCCGTGGCCCGCCGACGCGGTGGTGGTGTGCAGTTTCGGCGACGCCTCGGCCAACCACTCGACCGCGGCGGGGGCGATCAACGCCGCAGTGCACGCCTCACACCAGGGCGTGCCGATGCCGATCGTGTTCGTCTGCGAGGACAACGGGCTCGGCATCAGCGTACCGACGCCGCCGGACTGGATCGAGCGCGACTACGGGCCGCGGCCGGGCCTGACCTACCTCGCCACCGACGGCTGCGATCTGCCCGATGTCCTCGGCGCCGCGGACGACGCGGTGCATCTCGCCCGGACCTGGCGGGTGCCGGTCTTTCTGCACGTGCGCACGGTGCGGCTCGGTGGGCACGCGGGCTCCGATGTCGAGGGCGCCTATCGCGGCCCGGCCGAGATCGCCGCCGATCTGGCCCGCGATCCGCTGCTCGGCACCGCCCGCTACCTGCTGTCGGCGGGGATCGCCGACACCGCCGACCTGCTCGCCCGCTACGACCGGATCGGCGGCGCGGTACGCGACACGGCGGAGAAGGTGGTGCGCGAGCCCCGGCTGAGCTCGGCGGGCGCCGTCACCGCCCCGCTCGCGCCCGCCACCCCGGACGCGGTCCGTGCCGATGTCCTGCGCGACCACGTCGACACCACCGACCAGCCCCCGATGACCGTCGCCCAGGCGATCAACCACACCCTGGGCGACCTGCTCGCCCGCGACCGCGACGTGCTGGTCTTCGGCGAGGACGTGGGCCGCAAGGGCGGGGTCTACGGCGTCACCAAGGGGCTGCGCAAGCGGTTCGGCGCGCGCCGGGTCTTCGACACCCTGCTCGACGAACAGAGCATCCTCGGTACCGCGCTGGGCACCGCGCTCGCCGGGTTCGTGCCGATTCCGGAGATCCAGTACCTGGCGTATGTGCACAATGCCGCCGATCAGATCCGCGGCGAGGCGGCGACGCTGTCGTTCTTCTCCAACGGGCAGTACCGCAATCCGATGGTGGTGCGGATCGCCGGACTCGCGTATCAGAAGGGCTTCGGCGGTCACTTCCACAACGACGATTCCCTGGCGGCGCTACGGGACATCCCGGGGGTCGTGCTGGCCGTGCCCGCCCGCGCCGACGACGCGGCGGCCATGCTGCGGACGTGTGTGTCCGCCGCCAGGGTCGACGGCCGCGTGTGCCTGTTCGTGGAACCGATCGCCCTGTACCACACCAGGGATCTGCATCCGGGCGACGAATCCTGGCTCGCCACACCGACCTCCGACCACGTGCCGATCGGGCGCGCCCGCGTCTACGGCGAGGGCACCGACCTCACCCTGGTCACCTTCGGCAACGGGGTACCGATGAGCCTGCGCACCGCCGACCGGCTCGCCACCCAGAACATCCGGGTCCGCGTCGTCGACCTGCGCTGGCTCAACCCGCTCCCGATCGCCGACCTGCTGCACCACGCCGAGGCGAGCGGGCGGGTGCTCGTCGCCGACGAGACCCGCCGCGCGGGCGGGGTGTCGGAGTCGGTGTTCGCGGCACTCGTCGACGCGGGGTTCCAGGGCACGCTCGCCCGCGTCACCAGTGCGGACAGCTTCGTGCCCCTCGGCCCGGCGGCCGACACGGTGCTGCTCGGCGAGGAGGCCATCGAGGCGGCCGCGCAGCGGGTGGTGTGGTCGGTGGTCTAGCGACCTCGGCACAACTCAGGCGAACTTGATCTCCAGGCCGATGCCGAGGATCGCGATCAGCCAGACGAGGCCGACGAAGATGGTGATGCGGTCGAGGTTCTTCTCGACCACGGTGGAGCCGGACAGGCTCGACTGGACGCCGCCACCGAACAGGCTGGACAAGCCGCCACCCTTGGCGCGGTGCAGCAGCACCAGCAGCACCAACAGGACGCTGGTGATCACAAGGAGGATATCGAGGAACAGCGACATGGCGCCCATCCTATGGGGTCGACGGGCGGCAGGTCTAACCAGGCTCGACCGCGACCAGGTGGGACACCGTTTCCGCCCCGGCCGACCAGCCCGCGACCATCAGCTCGATCTCCTGATCGCGAGCGGTCAACCGGACCTGATGCTGGTGCATGTGCTCGGCCCAGGACCGCACCACGAACGCTTCGACGAACCGGTCGACGGTGCCGACGTCGCGGTAGAGCCGCCACTCCATCGCCCCGGTCCGCTGCCGGGACCGTCCGACCAGCGCCATCGACTCGGTGAACACCGCTACGTCCTCGGGCGGCACGTCGTAGCCGCGCATCACCAGGACCGGGCCGTCCTCCGGGTCGGGCTCGACGACGAGCTGCGGTTCCGGCCAGAACGCCGCCGGGGAGAGATCGATGTCCTCCACGTTGTGCCGGATCGGCCACCACACCGTGCTCACCGCGCAGCAGGCCAGCAGGACCGCCGCGATCAGCAGTGCCGTCACCGCGCCGTACGCGCCCGCGACCAGGCCCCACAGCAGCGAGCCGATGGCCTGCCCGCCCATGAAGACCAGCATGTACACCGACAGCCCGCGTGCCCGCACCCACGCGGGCAGCAGCAGCTGCATCGTCGAGTTCAACGTCGACATCGCCAGCAACCAGGCGAGACCGGCCCCGACCAGCAGGATCAGCACCAGCGGCACGTTCGGCACCAGCGCGGTCGCCACCGCGCCGAGCCCGAACAGCACCGCCGCCAAGGCGAGTCGCTGGGTCGGGGTGAACAGCACCCGCAACCGGGACAGGCCGAGCGCGCCGCACACCGCACCCAACCCGAGCGCGCCGAGCAGCAGGCCGTAGCCGTCGGAGGCCAGGCCGAGCCGGTCGTGCGCGATCACCGGCAGCAGCGACCACACCGCGCTCGCCGGCGCGATGAACAGGATCGCGCGGAACAGCACCCGCCGGATCGCGGGCGCCGCGCGGATGAACCGGGTGCCCGCCTGGAGCGCCGCGAGCGGGCGTTCGCTCGGCAGGGTGCGCGGCCGGGTCGGCCACTTGGACACCAGCAGCACCGCGACGATCCCGACGAACGACAGGGTGTTGAACCCGAAGACCACCGTCGGCCCGGCGATCGACACGATCACACCCGCGACCGCGGGCCCCACCGCGCGACCGATATTGATGCTCATACTGCCCAGCGCGGCCGCGGAGGTGATCTGGTCGCGCGGCACCAGCTCGGGCTGGATCGCCTGCCACGCGGGCGCGGTGAGCGCCTGTCCGCAGCCGAGCAGGAACAGCAGGGTCAGCAGGACCGCGGGCGTCGTGTGCCCGGTCGCGGTGAACACGGTGAGGGTGAGCGAGGCCAGTGCCATTCCGGTCTGCGCGCCGATCAGCAATCTGCGCCGGTCGACCAGGTCGGCGAGCACCCCGGACGGGATGGACAGCAGCATCACCGGCAGGGCCAGCGCGGTCTGCACGAACGACACCAGCGCCGCCGCGTTCGGCGCGTCGACCAGGATCCACTGCGCGCCGACGGTCTGCATCCAGGTGCCCAGATTCGACACCAGCTGCGCGATCCACAGCGCCCGGTACACCGGCGACCGCAACGGCGCCCACGTCGACACCGGTTCCGCCGTCACGCTGCTCACCCGCCGAGCATATCCCTGGCGAACGGCCGGGGACGGGCGCGCAACGGCGCGCGACCCGGTGTACTCGGGCAACGGATTCGCCGCACCGCGAGCCGTACGATGGGCGACATGTCGGCAACACTGATCCGTCTCGCCGCGCTCTGTGTGCTCGCCACCGCCGCGGCCACGGCCTGCTCCTCCTCGGAAGAACCGAAGGCCCCCGACGACTCGGCGACCCCGATGGGCCACACCTACATCTCCACCGAGGTCGACGGCGACAGCATCCCCGGCGGCGGTCCGATGACGCTGACCTTCGCCGACGGCCGGATCTCGGCGAACTCGGGCTGCAACACCAGCAGCGGCACCGTCGACCTGAGCAACCACATCCTGCACACCTCCCCGCTGGCGGGCACCCTGATGGCGTGCACCGGTGACCGGGGCCGCGCGGACGCCTGGCAGAACACCTTCCTGGAGTCCGACCCCACCTGGCGCCTCGACGGCGACAAGCTGACGCTGACCGGCAAGACGGTCACCGTCCACCTCACCGACAAGAAGATCGTCACCCCGGACAAGCCGCTGCTCGGCACCACCTGGGTGGTCACCACCCTGCTCACCCCACAGGGACAGGTCCGCTCCACCACCCTCGACGAGGTGAGCCCGAACCTGACGATCGGCGAGGGCGGCACGGTCACCGGGATGGCCGGCTGCAACCGGATGACCGGCACGGCGGGCATCGGCCCCGGCGACGCGGTGAACTTCGCCGTCGCCACCACCAAGATGATGTGTGCGCCGGAGGTCATGGAGGTCGAGAGCAGCGTGCTGACCGCCCTGGACGGCCGCACCACGGCCACCGTCGACGGCGACACCCTCACCCTGCGCAACGACAACGGCAGCGGCCTGGTCCTGCACGCGCAGTAGCGCCGAACGCCGAAAGGGCCGGAAACCAGTGCGGTTTCCGGCCCCTCGTCGCTGTCTACCCGATCAGGGCAGCGGTCCACCCGCGGCGATCGCCGACAGGGTGGCGAACTCGTCCGCCTTGAGCGAAGCACCGCCGACCAGGGCGCCGTCGATGTCGGGCTGACCGACCAGCTCGCCGACGTTCTTGGCGTTGACCGAACCGCCGTAGAGCACGCGGACACCCGCGGCGACCTCCGGCGAGGCCAGCTCGGCCAGCTCGGCCCGGATCGCGCCACAGACTTCCTGCGCGTCCGCCGCCGAGGCGACCTTGCCCGTGCCGATCGCCCAGACCGGCTCGTAGGCGATGACGACCTGCGAGATCTGCTCGGCCGTCAGGCCCTTCAGCGAACCACGCAGCTGCTCGAGGTTGTACTCGACGTGCGTGCCCGCCTCGCGGACGCCCAGACCCTCACCGATGCAGACGATCGGGGTGATCTCGTTCTTCAGCGCCTGCTTGGTCTTGGCCAGCACGGTGGCGTCGTCCTCGTTGTGGTACTGACGACGCTCCGAGTGCCCGACCACCGCGAAGGTGCAGCCCAGCTTGGCCAGCATCGACCCGCTGATCTCGCCGGTGTAGGCACCGGAATCGTGCACCGACACGTCCTGCGCGCCGTAGGTGAGCAGGAGCTTGTCGCCCTCGACCACCGACTGCACGCTGCGCAGGTCGGTGAACGGCGGGATCACCGACACGTCGACCTTGGCGAAGTACTTCTCCGGCAGCGCGAAGGCCACCTTCTGCACCAGTGCGATGGCCTCGAGGTGATTGAGGTTCATCTTCCAGTTGCCCGCGATGAGCGGTTTCCGTGCCATCGCTCAGCCCTCCAGCACCGAAATACCGGGCAGCTCTTTGCCTTCCAGGTATTCCAGGGACGCGCCACCACCGGTGGAGATGTGCGAGAAACCGTCGTCGGGCAGGCCGAGGGTGCGCACGGCGGCCGCCGAGTCGCCGCCGCCGACCACGGTGAACGCGCCCTTGCCGGTCGCGGTCACGATGGCCTCGGCCACCCCGCGGGTGCCCGCGGCGAACTTCTCGAACTCGAACACGCCCATCGGGCCGTTCCAGAACACCGTCTTCGCCTCGGTCAGCAGCGCGGCGAACCGGGCCACCGACTCGGGGCCGATGTCCAGGCCCATCCAGCCGTCGGGGATCTCGGTCGAGGCGACCGTCTTCGCGTCGGCGTCGGCGGCGAACTTGTCGGCCGCGACGATGTCGACCGGCAGGTGCAGCACGTCGCCGAAGCGCTCGAGCAGATCCTTGCAGGTGTCGATCATCTCTTCCTGCAGCAGCGAGGTGCCCACCGAAAGGCCCTGTGCGGCAAGGAAGGTGAAGCACATGCCGCCGCCGATCACCAGGGTGTCGACCTTGGGGGCCAGCGCCTCGATGACCGCGAGCTTGTCGGAGACCTTGGAGCCGCCGAGCACCACCGCGTACGGGCGGGCCGGGTCCTGGGTGAGCTTCTGGAGCACCTCGACCTCGGCTGCCACCAGCGTGCCCGCGTAGTGCGGCAGCTGCTGGGCGACGTCGTAGACCGAGGCCTGCTTGCGGTGCACCACGCCGAAACCGTCGGAGACGAATGCGCCGTCGTCACCGACCAGCTCGACGTAGGCCGCCGCCAGCTTCGCCCGCTCGGCGTCGTCCTTGCTGGTCTCGCGCGCGTCGAAACGCACGTTCTCCAGCAGCAGCACGTCGCCGTCGGTGAGGCCTTCGGACCGCGAGAGGGCGTCGTAGCCCACCACGTCACCGGCCAGCTGGACATTGCGGCCCAGCAGCTCGGCCAGCTTCACGGCCACCGGCGCCAGCGAGTACTTGGCGTCCGGCTCGCCCTTGGGACGGCCCAGGTGCGCCATCACGACCACCTTGGCGCCGGCCTCGACCAGCGCCTGGATGGTCGGCACCGAGGCGATGATGCGGCCCGGGTCGGTGATCTGACCGTTGTCGTCGAGGGGGACGTTCAGGTCGGAGCGCACGAGCACGCCCCGGCCTTCGACGCCCTCGGCCAGGAGATCCTGCAGTGTCTGAACAGTCATCGCGGTCAGAGCGACTTGCCGACGAGGCCGATGAGGTCGGCGAGGCGGTTGGAGTAGCCCCACTCGTTGTCGTACCAGGACACGACCTTGACCTCGTTGCCGATGACCTTGGTCAGCGGGGCGTCGTAGATCGAGGAGTGCGGGTCGGTGACGATGTCGCTCGACACGATCGGGTCCACGTTGTACTTGAGGATGCCCTGCAGCGGGCCCTCGGCGGCGGCCTTCATCGCGGCGTTGATCTCGTCGATGGTGGCCGGCTTGGCCAGGGTCGCGGTGAGGTCGGTGACCGAGCCCGTCGGGACCGGAACGCGCAGCGCGTAGCCGTCCAGCTTGCCCTGCAGCTCGGGGAGCACCAGGCCGATGGCCTTGGCGGCGCCGGTGCCGGTGGGCACGATGTTCAGGGCCGCGGCGCGGGCGCGACGCAGGTCCTTGTGCGGCGCGTCCTGCAGGTTCTGGTCCTGGGTGTACGCGTGGATGGTGGTCATCAGGCCCTGAACGATGCCGAACTCGTCGTTGAGGACCTTGGCGATCGGGCCGAGGCAGTTGGTGGTGCACGAGGCGTTGGAGATGATGTTCTGGCTGCCGTCGTACTTGTCGTCGTTGACGCCCATCACGATGGTGATGTCCTCGCCGGAGGCCGGCGCGGAGATGATGACCTTCTTGGCGCCCGCGGACAGGTGGCCCTTGGCCTTGGCGGCGTCGGTGAAGATGCCGGTGGACTCCACGACGATGTCGACGCCCAGGTCGCCCCACGGCAGCGCCGACGGGCCTTCCTTGATCGCCAGCGCCTTGATGCGCTGCTCGCCCACGACGATGACGTCACCGTCGACGGAGACCTCCTGCGGCAGCCGACCCAGGATCGAGTCGTACTTCAGCAGGGTCGCCAGGGTGTTGATGTCGGTGAGGTCGTTGACCGCGACGATCTCGATATCGGTCTTGCCGACAGCCTTCAGCGCCTCCACCGCACGGAAGAAGTTACGTCCGATACGACCGAAGCCGTTGATACCTACCCGGACAGTCACGTTATCGCTCCTCAGCTTTCAAGCGGATTCATTCCGACGGGAACCACAGTAGTAGCCGTCACCTGCTTCACGACAGCCACCTGTGATTTGTGAGGTTCCCGGCCCCCTGCCTGCGGGAACCACAGAATAAAGGGCAGAGCGATCATGCATGACCGCTCTGCCCTAAACGTCGGATTCGCCACAGCGCGCGGCGAATGCCGCGCTACGCGTCGTCGAGCAGCTCCGCCGTCACCGCCGACTCGGTGTCGGGAATGCCCAGGTCCTTGGCCCGCCGGTCGGCCATCGACAGCAGGCGCCGGATCCGGCCCGCCACCGCGTCTTTCGTCATCGGCGGCTCGGCCAGCTGACCCAGCTCCTCGAGCGAGGCCTGCCGGTGCTGGACCCGCAGCCTGCCCGCGGCGGCCAGATGGTCGGGCACGTCGTCGGCGAGGATCTCCAGCGCCCGCTCCACGCGCGCGGCCGCGGCCACGGCCGCCCTGGCCGAACGCCGCAGGTTGGCGTCGTCGAAATTGGCGAGCCGGTTCGCGGTGGCCCGCACCTCGCGGCGCATCCGGCGCTCTTCCCAGGTGAGCCGGGTGTCCTGCGCGCCCATCCGGGTGAGCAGGGCACCGATCGCCTCGCCGTCGCGCACCACGACCCGGTCGGTGCCACGCACCTCACGGGCCTTGGCGGTGATCCCGAGCCGCCGGGCGGCACCGACCAGCGCCAGCGCGGCCTCCGGCCCGGGGCAGCTCACCTCGAGCGCCGAGGACCGCCCCGGCTCGGTCAGCGAACCGTGCGCGAGAAACGCTCCACGCCAGGCCGCTTCGGCGTCGCCGATGCTGCCGCCGACCACCTGGGCGGGCAGGCCGCGGACCGGGCGTCCACGCACGTCGAGCAAACCGGTCTGGCGGGCCAGCGCCTCGCCCTCCTTCGACACCCGCACCACGTAGCGGGAGGTCTTGCGCAACCCACCCGCACCGAGCACGTGCACGTCGGAGCCGTACCCGTAGAGCTCGAAGATCTCCCGGCGCAGTCGTCGCGCGATGGACCCCATGTCCACCTCGGCCTCGACGATCACCCGGCCCCCGACGATGTGCAGACCACCCGCAAACCGCAGCAGGGCCGACAATTCCGCCTTGCGCGAGCTGACCTGCGACACCACGAGCCTGCTCAGCTCGTCCTTCACCTCGGCTGTCATCGCCACGAGACGCGCTCCTTTCCCACCGACCCGGAACGCACATCCGATCCCGTGTGCCGTCCCTCGACTCGAAGCCCTGCCAGTTGCGGCCGCGGCGCCCGGATCAGCTGATCCAGTGCGGCGGCAAGTTTTCCGGGATGATGCCGATCCGTTCCCGGTTCGGCGACATCGCTGAACGTTACCCGTGCACGCAACTGTTCGGCGGCTCTTGCCACATGTTCCCGCTGCCGCCCTTCGGGCACCGACGCCGAGTCGACGAGCACCTCGTCGACCGCGAAATCCGGTGCGTGCTGGGACAATACATGCAGGTGACGTTCGGCGGAAAAGCCGGCCGTCTCCCCCGGCTCCGCGGCCAGATTCAACACGAGCACCTTGCGCGCCCTGGTGTGCACCAGCGCGTCGTGCAGTTGCGGCACCAGCACATGCGGGATGACGCTGGTGAACCACGAACCCGGGCCCAGCACAACGACATCCGCGTGCTCGATGGCCGAGGTGGCCTCGGGGCTGGCAGGCGGATCGGACGGAATCAGCCGCACCCGCCGGACCTTACCCGGCGTGGTCGCCACCGCAACCTGACCGCGCACACTGCGCCCGATCCGCGGATCCGACTCCAGGCCCGACACTTCGGCCTCGATGTCGAGCGGGACCGGCGACATCGGCAACACCCGGCCGGTGATCCGCAGCAGTCTGCCCACCTCGTCGAGCGCGGCCACCGGATCACCGAGGACATCGGTGAGGCCGGCCAGGATCAGATTGCCCACCGAGTGACCGGCCAGCGCCCCGGTGCCACCGAAGCGGTGCTGCACCGTCGTGGTCCACACGCCGTCGGCGTCCTCCGACAGCGCGGCCAGCGCCATCCGCAGGTCACCCGGCGGCAGCATGCCCAGCTCACCGCGCAACCGGCCCGAGGACCCACCGTCGTCGGCGACCGTCACGACCGCGGTGATCCGCCTGGTCAGCCTGCGTACCGCCGTCAGGGTCGCGTAGAGCCCGTGTCCGCCGCCCAGCGCGACGACGGCTGGGTCGGCTTCCCATCCACTCATTCGCGCCCCAGATCCCGGTGCACGACGCGGACGACGTCCACGGCCGCGTGCCCGGTATCGGCGCCGATGCGCTCACCGAGCGCCTCGGCGATCGCGACGCTGCGATGTTTGCCGCCGGTGCACCCCACTGCCACCGTCATGTATCGCTTCCCCTCTTGCCGGTATCCGGTCGTGGTCAGGTCGACGAGATGGTGGCAGGTCTGCAGGTAGTCCTGCGCGCCGGGCCTCGACAACACGTAGTCGCTGACCACCGATTCCTGCCCCGTGTGTTCCCGCAGCTCGGGAATCCAGTGCGGGTTGGGCAGGAATCGAACATCCAACACCATGTCGGCGTCGAGTGGAACACCGTACTTGAACCCGAACGACTGCACGGTCAGTTGCAGCGCGGCGGGCGCGCCAGCGCCGTAGACCTCCTCCAGCTTGCGGTGCAGCTGGTGGATCGACAGCTCGGTGGTGTCGATGACGACATCGGCGGCCGCCTTCACCGCCGCGAGCCGGACCCGCTCGGCGGTCAGGCCCGCCGAGAGCGTGCCGTCGGGGCTGTCGCTCTGCAGCGGGTGCCTGCGGCGGGCGAAACCGAAGCGCCGGATCAGCACGTCGTCGGAGGCCTCGAGGAACAGCACTCTTGTCCGGATGCCCGCCGAGCGCAGCTGCTCGGTGACGCCGGAGAGGTCACCGGTGAAGAAGCGGCTGCGCACGTCCATGACCAGTGCCAGGCGCCGGACCGGTGGTTCGGCCGCGGCGCCGAGCTCGATCATCCGCCCGATCAGTTCGGGCGGCAGGTTGTCGGTGACGTACCAGCCGAGATCCTCCAATACGCGCGCGGCGGTGCCGCGGCCCGCGCCGGACAAGCCGGTCACGATGACCACTTCTACTGGTTGCTGTGGATCGGGGACCGCCCCGGCCTGTCCGGGTACCGCCCCCGCATTGTTGTTCGATTCGACGCGTGTCATGTCCTACCGGATCCGTTTCTGGGTGCCTTTCGATCATCCCGCACCGGTTCGGGTATCGGGCGCAGACACACAACGTACGGCACTCGCAATGTTGCGTCCTGCGATCCGCCCGTCCCGCGCTACGGGCTGTTCAGTGCTTCCAGCACTGCTTTCGCCGTGGAGACGCCGATGCCGGGCACCGATGTGATCTCGTCGACAGTCGCGTCCTTTATCCGGGCCACCGAGCCGAAGTGGGTGACCAGCGCGGTGCGCCTCGCCTCGCCGAGCCCCTTCACCGAGTCCAGCGCCGATGCCGTCATCCGGCGCGAGCGCTTGCTGCGGTGGAAGGTGATCGCGAAGCGGTGCGCCTCGTCTCGCACGCGTTGCAGCAGGTAGAGCGCTTCGCTGTTGCGCGGCATGATCACCGGGTCGGGCTCGCCAGGCACCCACACCTCCTCGAGCCGCTTGGCCAGGCCGATCACCGCGACATCGGTGATGCCGAGTTCGTCGAGCACCTCGGCGGCCGCGGCGACCTGCGGCGCGCCGCCGTCGACGACGTAGAGGTTGGGCGGGTAGGCGAAGCGGCGCGGCTTGCCGGTGGTCGGGTCCACCCCGGGACGCGAGGTCGGCTCGTCGGCCTCGTCGGGCTCGACGTCGACGACCTGCTGCCGGTCGCGGGCCAGGCGCGCGAAGCGACGGCGCGTCACCTCGGCGATACTGCCGACGTCGTCGGAGCGGCCGTCACCGGCCGCCTCCTTGATCGCGTAGTGCCGGTAGTCGGACTTGCGGGCCAAGCCGTCCTCGAAGACCACCAGCGAGGCGACCACATCGGTGCCCTGGACATGGCTGATGTCGACGCACTCGATCCGCAGCGGCGCGCTGTCGAGATCGAGGAAGTCCTGGATGTCCTGCAGGGCTTGGGATCTGGAGGTCAGATCGCCGGCGCGCTTGAGTTTGTGCTGGGCCAGGGCCTCGCCCGCGTTGCGCTGCACGGTCTCGGCCAGCGCCTTCTTGTCGCCGCGCTGCGGGATGCGCAGCGAGACCGCCGAGCCGCGCAGCCTGCTCAGCCAGTCCTGGATCTCGGTGGCGTCGGCGGGCAGTTCGGGGACCAGCACCTCGCGCGGGACGACCACCACGTCACGGTCGGCGTTCTGCTCGGCCATGGCGGCCTGCTCGCCGTAGAACTGGGTGAGGAACTGCTCGACCAGCGCCGCGAGTTCGGTGCCGGATTCGGCGACGTCGAGCGCGTCACCGGACTTGTCGACCACCCAGCCGCGCTGGCCGCGCACCCGCCCGTCGCGGACGTGGAAGATCTGGACGGCGGCTTCGAGTTCGTCGGTGGCGAAGGCGATCACGTCGGCGTCGGTGCCGCTGCCGAGCACGACCGCCTGCTTCTCCAGCGCCCGGCGCAGTGCCTGGACGTCGTCGCGCAGGCGGGCGGCGGTCTCGAAGTCGAGATCGTCGGCGGCCTCGTGCATGCGCCGTTCCAGCGCGCGCACCATCTTGTCGGTCCGGCCGGAGAGGAAGTCGCAGAAGTCGTCGACGATCTGGCGGTGCTCGTCCGCGGTGACCCGGCCGACGCACGGCGCCGAGCACTTGTCGATGTAGCCGAGCAGGCAGGGCCGCCCGATCTGGTTGTGCCGCTTGAAGACTCCGTTGGAGCAGGTGCGCGCGGGGAACACCCGCAGCAGCAGGTCGAGGGTCTCGCGGATCGCCCAGGCGTGCGCGTAGGGACCGAAGTAGCGGACGCCCTTCTTGCGCGCGCCGCGGTAGACGAACAGCCGCGGGTACTCCTCGTTCAGCGTCACCGCCAGCACCGGGTAGGTCTTGTCGTCGCGGTAGCGGACGTTGAACCGCGGATCGAATTCCTTGATCCAGTTGTATTCGAGCTGCAGCGCCTCGACCTCGGTGGACACCACGGTCCACTCGACGCTCGCGGCCGTGGTCACCATCTGCCTGGTCCGCGGGTGCAGCGAGTACACGTCGGCGAAGTACGAGTTCAACCGGCTGCGCAGGCTCTTGGCCTTGCCGACGTAGACGACCCGCCCGTGCGCGTCCCGGAACTTGTACACACCGGGTTCGACGGGAATGGTGCCCGGCGCCGGCCGGTACGTCGCGGGATCTGCCACCCATCCAGCCTAGCGAGCGCGTCCGACAGACCCACACCGCCGACCGGGTGCCACGGCGGTGCGCCGAGCCGGGAAACCCACCTGTGTAGCGTGGTCGGCGTGACGAACGCGCCCACCGCCCCCGCCCCCGCCGACGACGACCTGTTCGACGAGGCGACGCCGGCGGGCGTGATGCCGGGCAGCGTGCGCGGTGCCCGGTTGATCGCCGCCGTCGCGGCGCTGGTCGGCGTCGTGCTGATCGTGATCACCGTCGCGCTCGGGACGAACGGCTCGCTCGCCACCCTGCTGGCGGGCTACCTGCCGACCTTCGCGCTGGTGCCGCTGATCGTGCTGTTCGGGCGGGGCGGCGAGCTGATCAGGAAGGCCGCGGTCGGCGTCGCCGGAATCGCCGGCCTGGTCTCGTGCACCGGGATCCTCACCGGACTGCCCCCCGGCGCGGTCGGCATCGTCGCCAACGGGGCGATCGTCGCCCTGCTGCTGCGCCCCACCGCTCTCGCCTGGTTCACCCGCGAGCGCTGAGCCCGCTCCGCGTCGTTCAGGCGTCGAGCCGGACGCCGTGCGCGGCGAGCGCCTCGATCAGGGCGCGTGGGCGCTCGGCCGTCGGCAGCGGCTCGACGAGGGCGAACCGGGCGCCGAGCGCGGCGGCGCCGCCGTCGGCCTCGGCACTGTCGCCGATCATCAGCACCCGTTCCGGCTCGACGCCGAGGCGGTCGGTGGCATCGCGGAAGATCGCGGCGTCCGGCTTGACGGCGCCGATCTCGTAGGACAGGGTCATCGCGCCGACCAGGCCGTCCCAGCCGTGTTTCGCGAAGGCGGGGCGGATGTCGAAGGCGATATTGCTGACGATGCCGATCGGAATGCCCTGGGCGGACAGGGCTTCCAGCACGGTGCCGGTGTCGGGGTACGGGGTCCAGGCCAGCGGGTCGATGAGGCGGTCGTAGAGGCGCGCGGCGTGGGTGCCGGGGACGCCGGTGCCGCGCAGCACCTCGAGGTAGGCGTGCCGGTGCAGGGCCGGGTCGAGATCGCGGTGGTCCCAGGCGTGCTGGCCCGCGGCGTCGAAGGTCATGAACTGTTCGACGGGGGCCGTCATCCGGCGCAGCACTTCGGCTTTCGCCGCGACGTCGAACGGGGTGCCGTCGTCGCCGACCAGTTCGTCGGCCCAGGTCCGGTCGTCTTCCAGCCGGAAGACCGTGCCGGAGAAGTCGAACAGCACCGCGTCGATATCCATGTCGCCAGGGTAGCGAGGCCGCGGCCGGTCGCCGGGGGAAAACTGGTTCGTCTACCGAACATTCGCGCGGCCGTCACCGAGAAATAATCGGCGGGGCCGGGCCGCGCGGGGTTACGCTGCCAGGATGACGCCAAGGCGACAGACGTGGATCGGGGCCGCGGCGGCCGGAGTCCTCACGGTGGGTCTGCTGACGGGCTGCTCGTCCGGCGACACCGCGGCGGCCGAGTGCACGAGCACGCCGAACGGCACGCCCGTCTCGGCCGCTCCGGCGACGAACGCCCCGACCTCGCAGAACCTCAGCACCAACCCGGAGATCGCGTCGGGCTACCGCGCCGACATGACCGCGGTGCGCACCCGCACCTACGCGGTCTCCACCGCGAACCCGCTGGCCACCGAGGCCGCGTGCCGGGTGCTCCGGGCCGGCGGCACGGCCGCCGACGCGCTGGTCACCGCGCAGGCGGTGCTCGGGCTGGTCGAGCCGCAGGCCTCCGGCATCGGCGGCGGCGCCTTCCTGGTGCACTACGACGCGAAGTCACGCACCGTCGAGACCTACGACGGCCGCGAGACCGCGCCCGCCGCGGCGACCGAGAACTACCTGCGCTGGGTCAGCGACACCGACCGCACCGAACCCGCTCCGAACACCCGCGCCAGCGGTCGCTCCATCGGGGTGCCCGGCGTGCTGCGGCTGCTCGAACTCGCCCATCGCGAGCACGGGCTGACCGCGTGGAAGGAACTGTTCGATCCCGCGATCGGCCTGGCCGACAGCGGCTTCGAGATCAGTCCCCGGCTGGCGGGCCAGATCGCCGAGTCGGCCAAGGATCTGGCGGCCGACGAGGGTGCCCGCGGGTACTTCCTCGAAGCCGACGGCTCCCCCAAGAAGTCCGGCACCGTGCTGACCAATCCGGCCCTGTCCAAGACGCTGTCGGCGATCGCGGGCGACGGCGCGCAGGCGTTCTACAGCGGCGCCATCGCCCAGGACATCGTCGAGGCGGCGGGCAGCACCGCGGGCGGGCGCACGCCCAGCCTGCTGACCACCAGCGATCTGGCCGGCTACCAGGCCAAGAAGCGCACCGCGCTGTGCACCGGCTACCGCAAGTTCGAGCTGTGCGGCATGCCGGCGCCGTCCTCGGGCGGCAGCACGGTGGCCGCGACGCTCGGCATCCTGGCGAACTTCGACATCCCGTCGCTGCGTCCGCAGGACCTCGACGCCAACGGCGGGCGGCCCGACGCCCAGGCCGTGCACCTGATCTCCGAGGCCGAGCGGCTCGCCTACGCCGATCGCAACAAGTACGTCGCCGACCCGGATTTCGTTCCGCTGCCCGGCAATTCGGTGCTGTCGCTGGTGCACCCGCAGTACCTGAAGCAGCGGTCGACGCTGATCGACCCGCAGCGCAGCATGGGCACCGCCAAGCCGGGCGATCTCGGTCCGGTCCCGCTGGGCAACGGCCCGCAGCCGCCCGAGCACGGCACCAGCCACATCTCCGTCGTCGACAAGTACGGCAACGCCGCCGCCATGACCACCACGGTCGAGTCGGCCTTCGGGTCGTTCCACTTCGTCGACGGCTTCGTGCTCAACAACCAGCTCACCGACTTCGCCGCCGACCCGCTCGACCCGGACGGCACGCCGGTCGCCAATCGCCTGCAGCCGGGCAAGCGCCCGCGCAGCTCCATGGCACCCACCCTGGTCTTCGACCGCGACGACGCGGGCAACCGCGGCGACCTCGCCCTCGTCACCGGCTCCCCCGGCGGCTCGGTGATCATCCAGTTCGTGGTGAAGACCCTGATCAACACCCTGGACTGGGGCCTGGACCCGCAGCAGGCGGTCTCCGGCGTCTCCTTCGGCGCAGGCAACACCCCCGTCACCGGCGTCGGCGGCGAACACCCCGACATCGACGCCACCGACAACGGCGACCACGATCCCCTCGTCCAACGCCTGCGCCAGATGGGCCACCAGGTCTCGGTGGCCCCGCAATCGAGCGGCCTGAGCGCCCTGCAACGCGACGGCAAGGACGGCTGGATCGGCGGCGCCGACCCCCGCCGCGAAGGCGCCGTCCTCGGCGACACCCGCTAGCGTTCCAGTCCCATCGGATACAGCTCGACCTCGGCCACCCGCAGCGGTTCGGTCACCCGGAATCCGAACCGCTGGTAGATCGGCACGTTCGAGGCCCGGGTCGCGACCAGGAACGCGGGCGCGGTGACGGTGTCGAGTCGCCGCCGGATCAGGTCGGCCGCGTGCCCGCGGCCCTGTCGGTCCGGGCGGGTGCCGATGGTCGCGAGATACAGGTGTGGCTCGTGCGGCCGGGTGCCGTCGATGCCCCGCAGCGCGGGCAGCGCCTTTGGCAGGCTCCGGCCGAGGGCGCGCAGCAAGGTGATCCGCTTGGCGAGCGCCGACTCGACGCCGGGTGTCTCCCACATGGCGACGGCCGCAACAGACCCGTCCTCGTCGTGGGCGAGGTCGACCGCGCCCTGCCGCTGCCGAGAGGCCAGCCGCGATTCCCACAGCAGCGGCAACGCCTTCCGGCGCCGTGCCGGGTCCGGCCAGACGTAGCTCATCAACGGATCGTCGGCGAAGGCGGCGGCCAGGACCTGCGCGGGCGTCATGCCCGCGAGACTACCGAGACCGGTCAGTCCGGGGTGGACGTGTACTTGGCGCCGAGGTCGCGGAGGCGTTCGATGGCGTCGGCGGCGTGGGCCTTGTCGTTGGAGCGGATCGCCAGCATGGGGACGTAGTCGTCGTCGGCGAGTTCGAGGCGGGCCCAGGACTTGCGGTCGGGGAAGGACGCGCCGCGGATATAGGACCAGGGGTACTCGTGGTCGCCGAGGATGTTGCGGACCGAGACGCCCGCGGTGCCCGCGCGCACCCGGGGGCGGGTGAGCAGCAGGACCGCGCCCGCGCCGAGGACGCCGATCAGGATCATCGCGATTTGGTCGGCGAACCGGAAGTTCACGCCGGTCGAGCCGGTGCGCAGCAGCAGGCCGCCGAAGGTGAAGAACACCAGGATGACGATCGCGACGACCACCGCGGTCCGGATCGCCCGGCGCGGACGCACCTCGAACTCCCAGGCTTGCCCGGGCTCGGGGGCGCCGGCGCCGCGTCGCCAGGTCCGCACCACCGGCACGGTCACGCCGATCGCAGCGCGCGCAGCGTGAGCGCGGCGTCGAGGGCGGCGGCGCAGGCCTGCTCGCCCTTGTCCTCCGCCGAGCCGGGCAGCCCGGCGCGGTCGCGCGCCTGCTCCTCGTCGTTCGTGGTGAGCACACCGTTGGTGACGGGGGTGGCCGCGTCCAGCGAGACCCTGGTCAGACCGGCGGTCACCGCATCACAGACGTACTCGAAATGCGGTGTGCCACCGCGGATCACGACACCGAGCGCGACGACGGCGTCGTGCGTGCGGGCCAGTTCCTGGGCCACCACCGGCAGTTCCATCGCGCCGGCGCAGCGCACCACGGTCACCTGCTCGACGCCGGCTTCCTTCGCGACCCGCTGCGCGTTGGCGACGAGGGTGTCGCAGATCTCGGTGTGCCAGCGCGAGGCGACGATGCCGAGTTTGACGTCTTTGGCCTGGGCCAGCGCGAAGGACGGGACACCCGTGCCGCTCATCGTTGCCGCCTTTCGGGAGTGTGCGTGGTGATCACTGCGCGGTCTCGCCCAGATCCAGGTCGTCCAGGCCGATCAGATCGTGGCCCATCCGGTCCCGCTTGGTCCGCAGGTAGTGCAGGTTCTCGGCGTTGGCCCGCAGCGGCATCGGCACCCGCTCGGTGATCCGCAGGCCGTAGCCGTCGAGCCCGACGCGCTTGGCCGGGTTGTTGGTGAGCAGGCGCATCGACCGGATGCCCAGGTCGACCAGGATCTGCGCGCCGGTGCCGTAGTCGCGCGCGTCGGCGGGCAGGCCGAGGTCGAGGTTGGCGTCGACGGTGTCGCGGCCGGTGTCCTGCAGCTGGTAGGCCTGCAGCTTGTGCATCAGGCCGATGCCGCGACCCTCGTGCCCGCGCATGTAGAGGACCACGCCGCGACCCTCGGCGTCGACCATCTCGAGCGCGGCGTCCAGCTGCGGACCGCAGTCGCAGCGCAGCGAGCCGAAGACGTCGCCGGTCAGGCACTCGGAGTGCACTCGCACCAGCACGTCCTCGCCGTCGCCGATGTCGCCGCGCACCAGCGCGACGTGCTCGGCGTCGTCGAAGATGCTCTGGTAGCCGACCGCCTTGAAGTCACCGTGCGCGGTCGGGATCCGGGCCTCGGCCACCCGCACGACGTGCTTCTCGTGCTTGCGCCGCCAGGCGATCATGTCGGCGATCGAGATCATCGCCAGGTCGTGCTCGTCGGCGAAGACCCGCAGCTCGTCGGTGCGGGCCATGTGGCCGTCGTCCTTCTGGCTGACAATCTCGCAGATCACGCCCGCCGGGCGCAGACCGGCCATCCGGGCCAGGTCGACCGCGGCCTCGGTGTGGCCGGGGCGGCGCAGCACGCCGCCGTCCTTGGCGCGCAGCGGCACCACGTGACCGGGCCGGGTGAACTCGTCGGCCTTGGCCTGGGCGCTGGCCAGCAGGCGCATGGTGACCGCGCGGTCGGCGCCGGAGATGCCGGTGGTGATGCCCTCGCGCGCGTCGACCGAGACGGTGTAGGCGGTGCCGTGCTTGTCCTGGTTCATCGCGTAGGCGGGCGGCAGGCCGAGCCGGTCGCAGTCGTCGCCGGTCAGCGGCACGCAGATGTAGCCGGAGGTGTAGCGGATCATGAACGCGACCAGCTCCGGGGTGGCCTTCTCGGCCGCGAAGATGAGATCGCCCTCGTTCTCACGGTCCTCGTCGTCCACGACGACGACAGCCTTACCGGCCGCGATATCGGCGACCGCGCGCTCGATGCTGTCCAACCTGGTCACGTCTGCTTGCTCCGTAATCTTGGCGGCCGGGGCCGCGTGTTCCTCGGCCGCACGGCCTCGATTCGCATCGGATACCACAGTACGGCGTGCGATCGGGGGTTCCGATGACCGCATGCCGCCTGGTGGTCATCCGCGTTGGGCGAGTCGCTCCACGTACTTGGCGATCACGTCGACCTCGAGATTCACCGTGGTGCCGACCGGGGCGGTGCCCAGCACGGTCAGCGCCAACGTGGTCGGGATCAGCGACACCTCGAACCAGTCGCGCGTGCCGTCGGCGGCGGGCTCGTCGGCGATGCCGAGGCCGGAGACCGTGAGGGAGACGCCGTCCACGGTGATGGAGCCCTTCTCCACCACATAGCGCGCGATCGCGTCGGGCAGCGAGATCCGCACGACCTCCCAGTTCTCCGACGGGGTCCGCGAGAGCACAGTGCCGGTGCCGTCGACGTGGCCCTGCACGAGGTGACCGCCGAGGCGGCTGTTGAGCGCCGCGGCCCGCTCGAGGTTGACCCGGGAGCCGGTGACCAGGGCACCGATGCTCGACCGGTTCAGCGTCTCCGCCATGACGTCCACGGTGAAGCTGTCGCCGTCGACCACGTCGACCACGGTCAGGCAGACGCCGTTGACGGCGATCGAATCGCCGTGACCGGCATCGGAAGTCACCAGCTTGCCGCGGATCGTCAACCGGGCGGCGTCGGCCAGCTGTTCGGTGGCGACGATCTCGCCCAGCTCTTCGACGATCCCTGTGAACATGCCTGCACTCCCTTGTCGCGTCATCCGTACCCGTTGGGCCCAACAGCAGGTGCGTGGCCGCTATTCCCGGCGGTACCCGCTCGCGCACAGCCTAGTGGCGGGGCGAGTGAGCCCCGACGGGTCGGGGTCGAATCGGACCGCGAGCATGATCGAACCGACGGAAACGAGCGCCGCCGCATCGAACGGTCGGCAAACAGACATCGACATGACGCAACCCCACCGTTAATCATTCCGGTGGTAATCGTTCAATCGAATTTTCGGCGAACCGGTCGCGCCCATTCACTCGACGGCTCTAACCTGGCTTTACCCCGGAATTCCGAACTCGAAACACGGTGATTCGAATGCTTGCGCCGATGATGCCATTGACGCAATATTGTTACGTCACCGATTCTCGCCGTTCAACTGATGATCATGGGCAGGTCGGTGGCGCATCCGACCTGCGGCGAGGCCGTGGGGAGTTCGACCCAGGGATAGTCCACCACTCCAGGAAGTCAGACAACACTGTGGGTCACAACAGGTTCGAAAGATGTGGGGGTGCCGCGTGAGCACATTGGTCGATTCCACGCTGGAAATTCGGTGCGTCCGTTATCGGCGCGAACTCCATCTGCCCGCGACGATCGATCCGGATTCCCGTCGCATTCTGCTCCAGATCGGCGCGCATTACGGCGCGGTCACCATGCCGGGTGATCTCGGCGAGCGCGTGCAGGCCCGGTTGCGTGGCGCCGCGATCGCGGGCCCGGTCGTCGACCATCCGCGGGCCAGGCGCTGGACGTTCCTGACCGGCCCGTGCCGCCCCGACACCCTCACCACCACCGCGTCCGCCGAGTTGTTCCGCCTCTACGCGACGGTCGCGTGCAGCGGCAGCCAGATCGTGCTGCCCTCGCCCGACGACGAGCGCACCGGCTACCGCACCTGGGTGCAGGCACCGGAGGCCGCCGACAACCGGCCCCCGCTGCACGCCGTGATCGACGCCGCGCGCGCCCTCGGCACGCGCAAACTCCGCTCCCTGTAACCGAATTCGCGTCCTACAGCCAGGCCGACGTCGCCATGCTGCGCAGTGTCTGCACGGCGGCGCCGGGATCGGCGGTGTTGTAGACGGCCGAGCCGGCGACGAAACAATCGATGCCAGCCGCGGCGGCCTGTTCGATGGTGTCGGTATTGATGCCGCCGTCGATTTCCACGACGAGCCGCAACTCGCCCGCGTCGACGAGATTACGGACGATCCGCGCCTTCTCCAGGACGCTCGGGATGAACGACTGCCCGCCGAAGCCGGGTTCCACGCTCATCACGAGCAGGGTGTCGAATTCCTTCAGGATTTCCAGGTACGGCTCGATCGGGGTGTTCGGCTTCACCGAGAGCCCGGCCTTGGCGCCGGCGGCACGGATATCGCGGGCCACCGCGATCGGATCGTCGGTCGCCTCGGCGTGGAAGGTGACGTTGTAGGCGCCCGCCTCGGCGTAGCCCGGCGCCCAGCGACCCGGGTCGTCGATCATCAGGTGGCAGTCGAACGGGATGTCGGTCGCCTTGAGCAGGCTCTGCACGACCGGCAGGCCGAGTGTGAGGTTCGGCACGAAATGGCCGTCCATCACGTCGACGTGGAGCCAGTCGGATCCTTCGACAGCGGCGGCCTCGGCGGCCAAATTCGCGAAGTCCGCAGACAGGATGGACGGGGCGATCATCGGCACGGCCGGGCGGGTGAACGTCGGTGTGGACACAGCGCGCAAGTGTAGCGACCAAATGGTGATTGCCCTGCCGGGATGTGGGTAGCCTCCATAGGGTGACCAATTTTTCGGCGGAACAAGGGCTGTTCAGCGCCCCGGTGGAGATTCGCGTAGCAGCATCGCTGACCCAGCTGCCGATCCTGCGCGGGCTGGCCGAAACCCTGGTCCTACTCAGCGATTTCACCCTCGACGAGGTCGCCGACGTGCGCCTGGCCGTGGACGAGGTCTGCTCGACCCTCATCGCGATCGCCGCGCCCGATTCGGCGCTCACCTGCGAATTCGTCGTCGGTGACACCGAACTGCTGGTGCGCGTCGACGGTGTGGCCGCGGCCGAGGGCATGCCCGACCAGCGCAGTTTCGGCTGGCACGTGCTGCGCACGCTCAGCGACGAGGTGAGCGCCGACCAGCAGGGCTTCGACGCGGCCGTGTCCGGCTATCCGACGACGGTCCGATTCCGTCGGGTCCGGGGGAAGGCGTAGTGCACGGCGAGGACACCACCGAAGACCACAAGCCCGACCAGGAAACCCGCGCCGACACCACCACCGAACCGGAGAACCCCGCCGAGGACACCGTCGACGACACCGAGACCGAGGAGCCGGTCTCGGGCTACGACGACGTCAGCGCCCTGTTCGAGCGGCTCGCGGCGACCGCGCCCGGCAGCGTCGAGCACGCCGTGGCGCGCGACGCGCTGATCAACCGCTGCATCCCGCTGGCCGATCACATCGCCAGGAAATTCAGCGGCCGCGGCGAACCGTTCGACGATCTGTCGCAGGTGGCGCGGGTCGGCCTGGTGCACGCGGTGGACCGGTTCGACCTGAGCCGTGGCTCGAACTTCCTGTCGTTCGCGGTGCCGACGATCATGGGCGAGGTCCGGCGCTACTTCCGTGACAACACCTGGGCGATGCGAGTTCCGCGGCGGGTCAAGGAGACTCACCTACGCATCGGGGCCGCGGTCGACCAGCTCTCGCAACGGCTGGGCCGCTCCCCCACCGCGAAGGAGATCGCGGCCGAGCTCGATGTCGACCCCGACGAGGTCACCCAGGCCGTCATCGCGGGCAACGCGTATCAGCCCACCTCGATCGATGCCGCCTCGGTCGGTCGCGACAGCGACGCGTCCCTGCTCGACACCCTGGGCGAGGAGGAGTCGCAGTTTGACCGGGTCGAGGAGTACATCGCGGTGCGCCCGCTGCTGGCCGGGCTGCCCGAACGCGAACGCCGCATCCTGACGATGCGCTTCTTCGAGTCGATGACCCAGACCCAGATCGCCGCCCAGCTGGGGATCTCCCAGATGCACGTCTCGCGTATCCTCGCGAAAACCCTTGCCCGCCTGCGCGAACTGTCCGAACGGGACTGAGTTCCCCGTCGCGCCGGGACAACGACGTCCCCTACGCGCCCTGCCGCTCGCGCCGCATCCGGGCCGGCGCCCGCAACCACCAGGCACTGTCGATGAGTTCTGCGAGCTGTTCGGGATCGACCGCAGTGAGGTCGATCAGGATGAACGGATGCCCGTCGTAGTGCGGTGTCGTGTAGAACACCGGGTCACCGGAGGCCAGCAGCGCTTCCTTCTCGGCCGGTTCGCACAGCAGCGCCAGGCCGCCCTCGGCCTCGACCCGCAGGCGCGCGAAGCCCTTGCCTCCGACTTTCAGTCCCGGCGTGCGCCACCAGGTGCCTTCCTCCACACCCGGTAGCTCCGTCGCCACCGCCACCACTTGTTCCCACGTCATCGCCATGCACCGATTCTGCGCCCGATGCGGGGCGCGGCGATTGGACGAATGTCGCGTGTCGTCGACGGCCGAACCCACACGCAGGACCCTCCGTGGCCGGCGTCGCTGTCGCCGGCCACGGAGGGGGTCAGCCGAGCGGCTTGCGCAGGGCCGCGAGGAACATGGCGTCGGTGCCGTGGCGGTGCGGCCACAGCTGCGCCGACGGTCCGTCGCCGAGATCGCTGACACCGGGGAGGTACGCGCGGGTGTCCAGTTGCTCAGCACCGGAGCGGCGCACGAAATCGCCGACGACGCCGACGGTTTCGGACAGGTGCGGCGAGCAGGTGGAGTACACGACCACACCGCCGGGACGCAGCAGGTCCCAGGCGGCGGCGAGCAATTCGCGCTGCAGGGTCACCAGTTCCGGCACGTCGGCGGGGGTGCGCCGCCAGCGGGCCTCCGGGCGGCGGCGCAGTGCGCCGAGACCGGTGCACGGCGCGTCGACGAGGATGCGGTCGTACCCGGGGGTCAGACCGCTGTCGCGACCGTCGGCCACGTGCACCGTGACCGGCAGGCCGCGGGTCGACTTGCGGACCAGTTCGGCCCGGTGCTCGGCCGGTTCGACGGCGTCGACGGTGAACAGGTCGATCGCGGCCAGCGCGCCGAGCAGGGCCGCCTTGCCGCCCGGGCCCGCGCACAGGTCGAGCCAGCGCCCCTGATCGGGACCGTCCAGGGGTGCCCTGGTCAGGGCGAGGGCGACCAGCTGACTGCCCTCGTCCTGCACGGCCGCGATGCCGTCGCGGACCGGTTCCAGCTGACCGGGGTCGCCGCCGTCGAGGTACACCGCGTACGGCGACCAGCGACCCTCCTCACCGCCGGTGACCAGCGCGAGCTCCTCGGCGGTGATCTCCCCCGGCCGCGCGACCAGGTGCACGACCGGGCGCTCGTCGTCGGCGGCCAGCAGCGCGGCCAGCTCGCCCGCCTGCGCGCCGAGCGCGTCGGCGAAGGACTGGGCGATCCAGGTGGGATGGGCGTATTCGAAGGCGAGTCCGCCGACCGGATCGGCGGGCGCCAGCTCGGCCACCCACTCCTCGGCCGTCTTCTCCCCCGCCCGGCGCAGCACCGCGTTGACGAAACCGGCACGGCCCTGGCCGAATTCGGCACGGGCGAGGTCGACGGAGGTGTCGACGGCGGCATGCGCGCCCGTGCGGGTGCGCAGCAGCTGGTAGACGCCCAGGCGCAGGATGTCGAGGATCGGTCCGTCGATCTCGGCGACCGGACGGCCCGCACACGCCGCGATCACCGCGTCGAGCTGCCCCTGCGACCGGCTCGCGCCATAGGTGAGTTCGGTCGCGAACGCGGCATCGCGCCCGCTGATCTTGCGCTCGCGCAGCAGCTTCGGCAGCACCAGGTTGGCGTAGGCGTCCCGATCGCGCACCGCCCGCAGCACATCGAGGGCCACTTCGCGCGCCGGATCGACGGGTTCGCCGCGCCGCTTGCGCGGGCTCGGCACACTGGGATCCGGCCGATCCTCGCGCCTGCGCTCCGCACCGCGCCCGGCCTGGCTACCACCGCGCTCACTCGCCGGCCGTTTGCCACCGCGGCCGGAATCGCCCGACCGCGAACCACCGTCGCGCCCCGCTCCACCACGCGAATCCCCCGAGCCACCACGTGAATCTCCGACGCGGGCACCGCGATCCGCGGCAGGTCGGCCACCGGCCGCACCACCCCGACTCTGCGGACCGCCCGACCGCTCGTCACGCCCGCGCCGATCGCCGGCAGTGCCGCCACCGACCCGCGCACCCGAGCCACCACGCTCACCAGCGTCGGTGCGTCGGTCGTCGCCACGACTCCGACCGCCGAAGCCACCACCACGCGAATCGCTCGGCCCACGACCACGGTCGTCCCGCCGCCAGTCGCTCGTGCCACCACCCGCGCGCCGGTCACCGGTGGTGCCGCGGTCGTCCGAACGGTCCGAGCGTTGCGAGCTTCCGCCGCCGGCGCGGACGGTGCCGCCGCCCTTGGCCGCGCGGGCCGCCCAGCCGCCGTCGACGTCCTTGCCCGTGACCTTCTTCTCGTCACGTGGCGTCGTGCCGCGTGCGTCGGCTTCGCGGCGACGCCGGCGATCGGAGGCGCTCATCCGATCACCTGGCCCGGTGCCAGGCGCGCGCCGCGGGCCCAGTCGAGAGCGTTCATCATCTTCTTGCCGGGTGGCTGGACCTGACCGAGCCGGACCGCTGTGGTCGACGTGCCGACGAAGACGCCGGACTTGCGCACCTCGATCTCGTTCTCGGGCAAGGCTTCCTCCACCATCTCGACCGGGCCGAGCTTGAGGCGCAGTCCGTTCATCTCGGTCCACGCGCCGGGCGCCGGGGTGACGGCGCGAATCCGGCGGTGGATGGCCAGTGCGGGCTCGTCGAACCGGATCCGGCCCGCCTCCACGGTCACCTTCGGCGCGTACGACACACCGTCGGCGGATTGCGGAATCGCTTGCAGCGTCCCGTCTTCCACGCCGTCCATGGTCTTCTCCAGCAGGACGGCACCCGCCTCGGCCAGCCGGCCGAGCAGTTCGCCCGCGGTATCGGTGACGTTGATCTTCTCGGTCATCAGGCCGTACACCGGGCCGGTGTCGAGTCCGGCCTCGATGAGGAAGGTCGAGGCGCCGGTCATGTCGTCACCGGCGTCGATCGCCGCCTGCACCGGCGCGGCGCCACGCCAGGCGGGCAGCAGCGAGAAGTGCAGGTTGATCCAGCCGTGCGCGGGAATGTCGAGCACCTGCTGGGGCAGCAGCGCACCGTAGGCGACCACCGGGCAGCAGTCCGGCGCGAGCTCGGTCAGCGCCGCGACGAACTCCGGCTCGGATGGCTTGCGTGGCGTGAGCACCAGGATGCCGTGCTCGTCGGCGAGCTGACCCACCGGCGAGCGCAGCAGCTTGCGGCCGCGACCCGCGACGGCGTCGGGCCGGGTGACCACGGCGACCACCTCGTGCCGTTCGCTCTCGATCAGCCGCCGCAGCGACGGCACGGCGGGTTCGGGGGTGCCGGCGAAGACGACGCGCATCAGCGGCCACCGCCGACACCGCTGGACTCGCGCACGGTCACCCCGTTGCGGAACCAGTCGGATTCGCGGATGGTGCGCATCGCGTCCTTGCGGTCGGCGGGCTCGAGCTTGCTGACGAACAGCACGCCGTCGAGATGGTCGGTCTCGTGCTGCACACAGCGCGCGAGCAGTCCCTCGGCCTCGAATTCCACCGGCGCACCGGCACTGTCGACACCGGAGACCGCGACCCGCAGGGCCC
The DNA here is from genome assembly GCF_042888005.1 of Nocardia sp. NPDC003269. Classification (NCBI taxonomy): domain Bacteria; kingdom Bacillati; phylum Actinomycetota; class Actinomycetes; order Mycobacteriales; family Nocardiaceae; genus Nocardia; species Nocardia sp. NPDC003269. The sequence continues at coordinate 1,433,328 of NZ_JBIAPA010000002.1, read as the reverse complement.
GGCGCACGTCGTAGCGCACGCCGGGAATCGACAGGCAGCCCTCCGGCCCGACCTGCTCGTCGTCACCGATCGCCGACCACACCGGGTTCACCACGTGGCCCGCGGCGTCGCCGGTGTCGTAGACGAACACCCGCAGCCCGACGCCGATCTGCGGCGCCGCCATCCCGACCCCGCCGTCGTCGTGCATGGTCTCGGTGAGATCGGCGATGAGCTGACCGAGTTCGGCACCGAACTCGGTGACCACATCCGCACGGGAACGCAGAATCGGATCGCCGAACAGGCGAACGGGCTGAATGGTCACGCGGCGGCTCCCGGCTGGACGAAGTGCGGTCGTCCTATTCTAGTGACCGCCGCCGGTGCTCCCGTCCGGCGTGGTCGTCAGGAGTTCCCGGCGATGATCACCTGCGGGATGCCGGTGCCGAACGCGACCGGTGCGCACACCGGAGCGGGCGCGTGCGCCGGATCGAGCACCTGGAGCAGCAGTTGCTGCACGAACGGGTCGTAGACCATGTGGAAGTGACCGGTCAGGTCGTCGGCGCACAGATCCTGCAGGACGAGATTCTCCGCGCCCGCGCCGTGCAGCGCGATGTTGTCGAAGGGCTGGATCATCTCGTCCACGCGGCTGCCGACGGTGACGTAGCGGACCCCGGGCACGGTGTCGCCGCCCGCGTTGAGTTCGACCATGAGCGGTTCGCCCTGAGCCTGCTGGACCGCCGCCGTCGAGGTGACCTTGGCGAAGACGTCCATCATGCCGGGCACCGCCTGTCCCACCGGGACCAGGCCGTACATCACGCCGCCGTAGCTGGGCGAGGCGAGGCCGACCCAGGTGCCGACCTTCGCCGCGCCACCGAGCTTGTTGACATAGAAGCGGCTGACCGTGGCGCCCTGGGAGAAGCCGACCAGGTCGACCTTCGTCGCCCCGGTCGCGGCCAGCACGTCGTCGACGAACGCCCCCACCTGCGCGAAGCTGACCCGCATGTCCTCGGTGCCGTAGGTGTCGGCGCCCGGAGCGCCGCCGTAGTTCAGGGCGAACACGCACATGCCCGCGTCGACGAGCTGCGGACCGATACCCGCCCAATCGGAGTACGCGCTCGAGTCGGTACCGTGCACGAGGACCACCGGACGCGGATGCCCGGCGGTCGGCTTACAGCCGAAGTCGTTGAGCCCCTGCGGAACAGCGGACGGGTGGTCGTCGATGTAGCGTGCGGCGGCGAGGTGATCGCTCTGCCGCGGCCCCGGTTCGGTCGGGACGACGGCGGGCCGGTAGCCCGCGGGCTCCGCGGCGGCGAGCGGCGCCGCCCATCCGCCCAGCGCGGCGGCCAGGACCAGGCCTAGCGCGCCCGCGCGTCGTTTTTGTGCAGTTCCCCAAACCCACAACCGATTCCGCTGTTCCATATCCCAAACAAGTACTCCACTCGTTCGGGTTTCGCATCCTCAGAACCGGGTAATCTTTGCCCCTAATTTTTGGGGACACCGCGGCGTCACTTCTCGTCGGTGACGTCGCCCGCGGGCGCGATGTCGTCCTCGGCGAGGATGCGGTACAGCGCCCGCCGGGTCTCGGTGAGCACCTCGGCCGCCTTGGCCGCCTGCTCCGCCGTCCCGACCTGGGCGACCTGACCGACCGCGCCCATGACCTGTCCGACCAGGCCGCGCAGATCCAGCGCCTGGGCGCCGACATCCTGCTTGACCTCGGCCCACGGGTCACCGAGTTCCTCGGTATTGGCCTCGACGTAGGCCTTGCCCTCACCGGTGAGCTGGGCGGTCTTGCGACCGGCCACCTTCTCGATGAGCACCAGTCCCTCGTCCTCGAGCTGGGCCAGGGCCGGGTAGATGGACCCCGGGCTCGGACGCCAGATGTCGTCGCTGCGCTCGCGGATCTGCTGGATCAGCTCGTAGCCGTGCATGGGCCGCTCGGCGAGCAGCAGCAGCACCGCGGCACGCACGTCACCGCGCCTGCCCCGGCCGCCGCGGCCGCGTCCACGACCGAAGCCGGGTCCGAAACCCGGACCGAACCCGGGACCGAAGCCCGGTCCGAAATCGGGACCGTGCCCGTGTCGCCCACCCCGGCGGAACTGCCGCCGATCGGGACCGAATTCCGCGTGGCCGGGTCCACGACCGCGACCGAAGTGTCCGAATTCTCGATTCTCTGCGTTGTGCATGACAGCCTCCTCAGGCTCTCTCGTTGTTCTTGACACTATCGACGATATATCGGCAATGCATCGAATGCAAGGGGTATTCTGAATTCACCATGACGGAGCCGCGCCGGCCGATGCGCCTGGCCGAACTGGTCGCCTCGCTGTCGCTGGCCACCGACCTCGGTCTGGGCCAGCCACAGGAGCACGTCCTGCGCCAGACCGTGCTGGCCACCCGGCTCGCCGCGGCCGCGGGCCTGTCCGACGCCGATCGCGCTGCCGCGTACTACATTTCGCTGCTGGCCTGGGTCGGCTGCGTCGCCGATTCCCCCGAGATGGCGCGCTGGTTCGGCGACGACCTACGGATCAGGGCCGACAGCTACCAGATCGACAAGACCGGGCTGCCGATGCTCACCTTCCTGCTCGGCCACCTCGCCACGACCGGCTCCCCGCTCCACCGGATCTCGGTGACCAGCCGCTTCCTCGCCGGCGGCGTGCGCGACAGCATGGACTCCCTGCTCACCCACTGCCGGACCGCCGCCGACATCGCCGAGCGCCTGGACCTGCCCGCTGCGGTGCGCACCGCGCTGCCGCAGGCCTTCGAACGCTGGGACGGCCACGGCGTGCCCGCCGGCCTGCGCGGCGACGGGATCATCCCGGTGATGCGGGTGGTGCACATCGCCGACGACGCCGAGGTGCACGCCCGGATGGGCGGCGTCGAGGCCGCCGTGCGGATGTTGCGCTCGCGCAGCGGCACCGAGTTCGATCCGGAGCTGGTCGAGCTGTGCGTTCGCGACGACGGCGCGCTGCTCGACGGACTGGACCGGGTCGACGCCTGGCAACACGTCATCGACGGCTGCGCCGCGCTCGACCGCCCCGTTCCCGAGGCCGAACTCACCGAGGTGCTCACGGTGTTCGCCGACTACGCCGACGCGAAAGCCACCTGGTTCCTCGGCCATTCACGCGCCGTGGCCGAGCTGGCCGCGGCGGCGGCCCGCGAATACGGCCTGCCCGCCGAGCAGGCGACGACGCTGCGCCGGGCCGGGCTGGTGTGTCGGCTCGGCACCATCGGCGTCTCCACCGGCATCTGGAACAAACCGGGCCCGCTGACCCCGAGCGAACGCGAACGCGTGCGGATGGTGCCCTACCTCACCGAACGCATCCTGGCCCGCAGCCCGCACCTCGCGCAGCTCGCGGGACCGGCATCGATGGTCTACGAGCGGATGGACGGTTCCGGCTATCCGCGCGGGCTCACCGGCTCGATGCTGCCTCCGTCCGCGCGTCTGCTGGCCGCCGCGCAGATGGCGCGCGCCCTCGCCGAGGACCGCCCGCATCGCCCGGCCACCCACCCCGACGACCGGGCGCGCGTCCTGCGCGCCGAGGTGACCGCGGGCCGGCTCGACGGCGACGCCGTGGCGGCGGTGCTGGCCGCCGCCGACGGTCGCAGGCCGCGCAAGCGCGCCCAGGTCGCCGGGCTCACCGCGCGCGAACTCGATGTCCTCGCGCTGCTGGTGCGCGGCCGGTCCACCCGCGAGATCGCGCAGGTCCTCGGCATCAGCCCGCGCACCGCGGGCAGCCACGTCGAGCACATCTACACCAAGATCGGGGTGCACAGCCGGGGGTCGGCGGCGGTGTTCGCGATGCGCCACGGCCTGCTGCCGGACGAGGATCAGCCCGCGAAGATCGGGTGATCACCCGATGTCCGGCCGCCGCGCGCGGGGCGACACTTCCGGTATGACTACCTCCACCGCTCCCCGGCAGACGACCGACTCCCCGGTCGCCGACGCGTTTCTCGCCGCGCTCATCCGGCGCGACTTCACCGCCATGACCGCCTGCCTCGCCCCCGAGGTGCACCTGCGCGGGCTCATCCCACCCGGCCCGTTCGACGCAGTGGGCGCGGGCCCGACCATGGACCGGTTCCGCGGCTGGTTCGGCGGCCCGGACGACTTCACCGTCGTCGACGCCGGCCACGAACGGCGCGGTGACAAGCTCGCCCTGCACTGGCTGGTCCGGATGCGACCCACGCACGCTCCCGGCGCGGCCCGGATCGCCGAGCAACGCGTCTTCCTGACGACCGAGCGGGACCGGATCACCACGATCGATCTGCTGTGCTCGGGATGGCAGCCCGCCGGGTGAGTTCAGCCCTGCCCGGCCAGCCCGTCGATCCAGCGGGTCAGCCGCGCACCCTCGGTCACCATCAGGTCGGGGTCGCGGAAGGTGTTGGCGAGCAGGGAGATGCCCTGATACGACGCGACGAAGGCGATGGCGAGTTCGGCGGCGTCGGGCCGGCCCAGTTCGGTGAACTGGGCCCGCGCCCAGTCGATGAGCAGGCTCATCAGCCGCGCCGGTTCGCCGCCGAAGGCGTCGGGCCGCTTGTCCAGTTCGGCGGCCAGCGAACCGGTCGGGCAGCCGTAGCGCGCGGCGAGGTCGCGCTGGTCCACCCAGCTCGCGATCATCGCCTTGAGCCGTTCGGCGGGCCCGGGCAGCGGCTCGATCCGGGCGACGATCTCGGCCAGCACGCTCGCGTGGGTATCGATCACGGCGTGGACGAACTGATCCTTGGTCTTGAAGTAGTAGTAGACGTTGCCGACCGGCACGTCCGCCGCGGTGGCGATGTCGGCGATGGTCGTCTTCTCGACACCCTGCTCGTAGAAGACCCGCGCGGCCGCCTCGACGAGCCGCTCCCGCTTGCCGATCTTCGGCCGCACTCCCGCCACTGAGTCAGTCATGCAACTAACTATAGACAACCTCCGTCGAGCATTGCTACGGTGAGTTAGTCAGCCAACTAACTCAGGAGTTTTCATGATCGTCGTCACCGGAGCCACCGGCAATATCGGCCGCCAGCTGGTCGGACTGCTCGCCGAGGCGGGCGAGCGGGTCAGGGCCGTCTCCCGCGGCACCACCCCGGTCGACCTGCCCGCGGGCGTGGAACACGTCGTCGCCGACCTGGGCGACCTCGACAGCCTCTCCCCCGCACTCCAGGGCGCGGACGCCCTGTTCCTGCTGATCACCGGCGAGCAGCTGATGACCGGCCCCGAACCGGCCGACCTGCTGAAGGCCGCAGCCGCCGCCGGTATCCGCCGGGTGGTGTTCGTGTCCTCGCAGGGCGCGGTGACCCGGCCCGACTCCGCGGGATACGCGCGGACCATCGCGTTCGAGCTGGCGCTGGCCGAGTCCGACCTGGCCTGGACCGCGCTGCGCCCTGGCGCGTTCTTCTCCAACACCTACGCCTGGATCGAGCCGGTACGCACCGCGCGGACCGTCGCCGCGCCGTTCGGGGATGTCGGTCTGCCCGCGGTCGACCCGGGGGACATCGCGGCGGTCGCGGCCGTGGCCCTGCGCGAAGACGGGCACGCCGGGCGCGCCTACACCCTCACCGGCCCGGCCGTGGTGACTCCGCGCGACCAGGCGGCCGCGCTCGCCGTGGCCATCGACGATCCGATCGACTTCGTCGAACTCACCGCCGAGCAGGCGAAGGAGAACATGCTGCGGTTCATGCCGGCGGCGGTCGCCGACCACACGCTGACCATCCTCGGCACGCCGACCGTGGCGGAGCAGCAGGTCAGCGGTGATATCGAGCGGGTGCTCGGCCGTCCGGCGACCGCCTACGCGGAGTGGGCGCTGGGGCAGCGGGCGATGTTCCGCTGAGCGGAGTCCGCGGTACCGGGCTCAGCTCATGTCCGGTCGGCCAGACGATCCAGTACCGTCGGCAGACCGGGGCCCGCGAGCGCGTCGGCACCGGCGGCGCGGCCCGCCATCACCATGACCAGCGCGATCGTCGGACCGCTGACCAGCGGACCGGTGCCCGTGGCGAAGGGCCCGTCCGTTGCTTCCAGGCGCAGGCCCGCGATGGTGGTCTTGCTCGGCACGGTGAAATCGCGGCTCGCGTAGAAGTCGGCGACGGCCGTGGCGGCCGCCGTCGACGGGGTGGTGGACAGCCCGAGTGGTCGCCGGATGTCCTGGCCGTGCACGACGACCTCGCCGAGCCAGGCGGCGGTGTGCCCGGACGCCGCCGTCGTGCTGGTGACGACCGCCCGGAACCGGGCGAGGGTTTCGGCGGGGGTGGCTCCGCGATGCTCGGCGAGCCGCCGGGCATTGTGCAGATCGAAGTCGAAGCGGGCCCCGAGCACGCTGGCCAGCCAGCGCAGTCGCCCGATACTCGCCGCCGCGGTGAGGTGGGCGACGACCTGCTCGACCGTCCAGTCCCCGCACAGGGATGGCCGGGCCCACTGGTCGTCGTCCAAGAGCGCGAGGTCATCGGCGAGGGCCGCGCGTTCGGTGTGGGTCATCGCCCACAGTTCGTCGCGAGAGAAGGTTGTCGCCACGGGACCTCCAGGACGCGGTTCGGGGGACGCGCGGGCGCGCGCCGTCGTCAGTGCAGACGACGGCGACCGCGCGAATTCATCGGGCCCGGTGTCAGCCCTCGGCGGTCGCCGGCATCGGTTCACCACGGTGGGCGGGGACCGACCGGCGCCGGTCGTTGGCCACGGCGGTGATCACGCAGGTACCGAGCGGGCCTTCGCGGTCGTACATGGTGGCGGTGCTCACCGCGACCCCGGCGTTCCCGACGTGGTCGAGGGCCTGCATGCCGAGTTCCGGGCCCACCGGCAGCCGGGACAGGGTGAGGGTCATGTCGGCATTGATGTAGCCGACGCCGCGCGAACCCCAGTGGCAGACCAGGTTGGTGAGGTCACCGGTGGCGGCGGCCCGCTGGAACGGGGTGAACGGCTGCCCGGCCACCAGCGGGGGCAGGTTCTGCCAGGTGACCTTGCGCTCGGCGTCACGCGCCGCGCCGAAGTCGGCGATCCAGTCGGCGTCGCCGGACTTGAACAGCGGCAGAGCGCCCTGCGGATCGTCGCGGCGTTCCGTGGGGGCGGGCAGGGTCCGGGGCGGCTGCCAGACCGTTCCCGGCGGATCCTCGGTGGCGGCCAGGAAGGTCACCGTCGCCCTGGCTCGGGTCTGGTCCCGCTGGACGAGCCAGGAATCGACGACCTTGATGCGGTTACCGGCCCGCACCACCGCGCTGTGCAGCGTGATCGGGTCCCGGGTGACCTGCTGGAACAGGTCGACCGAGAGCCGCGCGGGGACGAAACCCGCACCCGGGCTGTGTTTCTCGGCCTCCAGCGCGAGCAGGCCGCACACCGCGACGCCGTGCAGCTGGTTCGGCGACCAGCGGCTGACCGCCAGATCGTTCGCCACGTAGGTCCCGTCGCGCGTCGTGAAGAATTCCACCACGATCCTCTCTGCTCGCCCGAGGCCATGGTAGGGCAGGGTGCGGCGGCGTCTGATCCGACAGGTGTCCGCGGGGTCGCGCCCGGCGATCCGGGCGCGCCGATCAGCCGATGTCGACCGGGTCGACCTGCACCCGCAGCGGGTCGTCGGATCGATGGGAGCTGCGGACCGCCTGCGCGGCGGTCAGGGCGCGGGCCAGGGGCGCCCCCGCGGTTCGGCCGACCCGCAGCAGCATGCGCTCGACCTCGGCGGGCGAGTCGCCGCCGGAGAACGGCTTGCGCGCGGTCGGCGGCAGCGGGACCGGGCCGAGCACCTCGGTGCCGTCGGGCAGCGCCGCCGCGTCGAGGAACTCCGCGATCGAGGCGGACGTCCCGTCGACGGCGGCCAGCCGCACCGCGGGCGGGAACCCCACCTCGGCGCGCGCCTCGAGTTCGGCCGCGGCGTGATGGACCGGATCCCAGCGGACCAGCGCCTGGACGGTGGGCAGGGCTGGTTCGGCCATCACGATGACCTGCCCGCGCGGGCGGACCAGGGCGGCGGCGCCCATCCACCGCCGCAGCGTGTCCTCGCTCGCGCGCAGGTCGGCCCGGCCGAGCAGGGCCCAGCCGTCGAGTAGCAGCGCCACCCCGTAGCCGCCGCGCACCAGCGGTTCGGCACCGACCGTGGCGACGACCACCTGGGCGCCGGGCTCGACGGTGTCGATGACTTCCCCGCCGCCCGAGCCCCGGATCGGCACGCCGGGAAACGCCCGGCCGAGTTCCTCGGCGGTGCGCGCCGCACCGATCACCATCGCCCGCAGCGCCCGCGCGCCGCAGGCCTGACAGCGGAAGGCCGCCTCGGTGATCCCGCACCACTTGCACTGCGGGCTCGCCGCCTGACCGTCGGTGGAGTGCGGCAGGGACAGCGGCCCGTTGCAGTGCCGACAGCGGGCGGGAGTCCGGCATTTCGCACAGGCCAGCGAGGGAACGTAGCCGCGCCGGGGCACCTGGACCAGGACAGCGGCGTTCTCCTTGATCGCCGCGCGGGCGGCCGCGAAGGCGACGCCGGGCATCCGGACCGCCCGTGCCAGCGCATCGCGTTCGAGAGCGAAATCGGTGTCGCCGGGCGCGCTGATCCGCGGCATCACCTCCCGCAGCACCTGACGTTCGGCGAGCAGGTCACGGGCCCAACCGGATTCGACAACTGCTTGGATCTCGGCGGTGCGGGCGAACCCGGCGGCGACGAACGCCGCACCCGTCTCGTGGGCGCGCAGCATGGCGACTTCCCGCGCGTGCGGGTACGGGGCGCGTGGCTCGGCGTAGGTGTCGTCGCCGTCGTCCCAGATCGCGATCAGCCCGAGATCACGCGCGGGCGCGAACACCGCGGCCCGCGTGCCTACCACAATCCGCGCCTGGCCACGCAGCACCGCCAGCCAGCGCCGGTAGCGCGCCGCGGGCCCCAGTCCGGCCGACAGTCCGACCGCCGAATCCCCCACCAGCCGAACGCATTCGGCGAGCAGCCGGTCCAGATCGCGCTGATCCGGCACCATCAGCACCGCACTGCGCCCACTCGCCACCACCGTCGCGGCGAGTTCGGCCAAGCGGGCCGCCCAGTCCTCCCCGGGCAGCGCCTGCCACGCGGCCCGCGCACCCCGGCGCTGCCGCAACGCGCCGACGAACGCCGCGCCGTGCACATAGCGGCTCCACGCCGAGGTATCGACGCTCGGTTCGGGCACCGCGTCGGCAACTCCACCGTCGGGACCGATCGCGGTCCGCCGCCACGCGGACTCGGCCCCCGCACCGGACGCGGAATCGACCACGGCCGTCCGCTGCACCGCCTCGGCCTGCGCACCGGACGCTGCACCCTCCGAACCGGCCACGGCCGTCCGCTGTACCGCCTCGGCCTGCGTGCCGGACGCTGCACCCTCCGAACCGGCCACGGCCGTCCGCTGTACCGCCTCGGCCTGCGTGCCGGACGCTGCACCCCCGGAACCGATCGCCGTCGGCAGCTGTTTCGCCTCGGCCTGCGCTGCCGACGCGGCATCGCCGGACGCGTGTGCGGCGTCCGCGGGTTCTGTTGCGGCAGTGGACTTCTTGGTGCCGCCGGCCTCGGTGCGGGCATGGCGGGGCGGGATGGCCAGGCGCAGGACGTCGGCGCGGGTGCCCGCGTAGCGGGCGGCGACCGCGGTGGCCAGGCGCAGGACCTCCGGGGTGAGGACGCGCTCCGGGGAGACGACGCGTTCGAGCTTCACCATCTTGCCGGTGTGCTCGCTGCGCGGGAGACGTTCAAGCAGGTATCCGTCGACGAGCCGCCCCGCGAAGCGGACCCGCACCCGCACGCCCGGCTGCGCGCTCTCGTCCAGTTCCGGGGGGACCAGATAGTCGAAGTCACGGTCCAGGTGCGCAGGCGACAGCAGCGGGAGCACCCGAGCGATCGGGTGTCCCGCTGCTGTCGTCGTCTCGTCCGCTGCCACGCGGGCGGTGGGTCTTACAGGCCGACGGCCGCGCGCAGCTTGTCGGCGCGGTCCGTGTGCTCCCAGGGCAGATCGACATCGGTACGACCGAAGTGTCCGTAGGCCGCGGTCGGCGCGTAGATCGGGCGCAGCAGGTCCAGGTCGCGGATGATCGCGCCCGGACGCAGGTCGAAGACCTCGGAGATGGCCGCCGAGATGCGGGCCGGGTCGACCTTCTCGGTGCCGAAGGTCTCGACGAACAGGCCGACCGGGGCCGACTTGCCGATCGCGTACGCGACCTGCACCTCGACGCGCTCGGCGAGCTCGGCGGCCACGACGTTCTTGGCGACCCAGCGCATGGCGTAGGCGGCCGAGCGGTCGACCTTCGACGGGTCCTTGCCGGAGAACGCGCCGCCACCGTGGCGGGCCATGCCGCCGTAGGTGTCGACGATGATCTTGCGGCCGGTCAGGCCCGCGTCGCCCATCGGGCCACCGAGCACGAACTTGCCGGTCGGGTTGACCAGCAGGCGGATGTCGGAGGTGTCCAGGGTCGGCAGGTTCAGATCGCCGATGACGGCGTCGACGACCTTCGTCCGGATATCGGGGGCCAGCAGGTTGTCCAGGTCGATATCGGCCGCGTGCTGGGTCGAGATGACCACGGTGTCGAGCCGGACCGGCTTGTCACCGTCGTATTCGATGGTGACCTGGGTCTTGCCGTCGGGACGCAGGTACGGCAGCACGCCGGACTTGCGGACCTCGGTGAGCTTGCGCGAGAGCCGGTGCGCGAGCGCGATCGGCAGCGGCATCAGCTCGGGGGTGTCGGTGGTGGCGTAGCCGAACATCAGGCCCTGGTCACCGGCGCCCTGACGCTCGATCTCGTCGTCGGACCCGCCGACGCGCGCCTCGTGCGAGGTGTCGACGCCCTGCGCGATATCGGGCGACTGGGCACCGATCGCGATGTTCACACCGCAGGAGTTGCCGTCGAAACCCTTTGCGGAGGAGTCGTATCCGATCTCGAGGACCTTTTCCCGGACGATCCGCGGGATGTCGGCGTAGGCGGAGGTGGTGACCTCGCCCGCGACATGGACCTGACCAGTGGTCACCAGAGTCTCCACCGCGACCCGGCTGCGCGGGTCAGCCGCGAGCAGCGCGTCGAGGATGGAATCGCTGATCGCGTCACAGATCTTGTCCGGATGCCCCTCCGTCACGGACTCACTGGTGAATAGCCGACTACCTGTCGTACGCACAGTTATTCCCTCTCCCTCAACGGGTTACTCGTGTCGGCTTGTGACGGTAACTTCTCGGTGCTACCGCACAACCCTTCTTCTCAGACTATTCCAAACCACCGACGAGGTGGCGCAGTGCACACAGACTGTCCCGGACTGTTCACCGAAGCGGCGAAGGCGCCCACGGACGGTGTCCGTACGCAGTACACTGCGCGACGATCATTGCAGCGCAACAGATCTCGCGAAGCTTTCGGCGACCGTACCCGGTCAGCGCAGCAGCGGGACGAGCGCGTCGAGCACCCGGCTGGCCAGCAACGCCTTGGAGCCGTGATCGAGGGCCTGTTCGGTGCCGTCGGCACCGAGCAACCAGCCGTCGTTGGTGTCGACCTCGAACGCCTTGCCCTCCCCGACCGCGTTGACCACGAGCAGATCGCAGCCCTTCCTGGCCAGTTTGGCGCGCGCGTGGGTGAGCACGTCACCGTTGTCGTCTCCGGTCTCGGCGGCGAAGCCGACGATCGCGGTGCCGGCGAGCCTGCCGTCGGTGCGGGCGTCGACCAAGCCGGCGAGGATGTCCTCGTTCTTGGTCAGCGGGATCACGTCGGGCTCGTCAGCGCCCTTCTTGATCTTCGCAGCGGCGACATGGGTCGGACGGAAATCGGCCACCGCGGCCGCCATGATCACCGCGTCCGCGCCGAGCGCGTGCTTGTCGACCGCGGTCTTGAGCTGGTCGGCGGTGGTGATGTGGACCAGGTCCACGGCGGCGGGCGGCGCGAGCTCGATGGTGTTGCCCGCGATCAGCGTCACCTGGGCACCGCGCTGGGCGGCGACCCTGGCCAGGGCGTAGCCCTGCTTGCCCGAGCTGCGGTTGCCGAGGAAACGCACCGGATCGAGCGGTTCCCTGGTGCCACCGGCGGTGATCACCACGCGGCGACCGGTGAGGTCGCGGGGCAGCGCGTCGGGACGTTCGAGCAGCAGCGAGGCCAGGCCGAAGATCTCCTCCGGCTCGGGCAGCCTGCCCGGACCGGTGTCGGTGCCGGTGAGCCGGCCCGACGCGGGTTCCATGACATTGGCGCCGTGCGCTCGCAGCGTCGCGACATTGGCCACCGTCGCCGGATGCTCCCACATCTCGGTGTGCATCGCGGGCGCGAACAGCACCGGACATCGAGCCGTCAGCAGGGTGGCGGTGAGCAGATCGTCGGCGCGGCCCTGAGCGGCGCGCGCCATCAGGTCCGCGGTGGCGGGGGCGATGACGACGAGATCGGCCTCCTGGCCGATCCGGACATGCGGCACCTCGGGCACATCGGCGAACACGCCGGTGTGCACCGGCTGGCCGGACAGTGCCTCGAAGGTCGCCTTACCGACGAACTGCAGGGCCGACTCGGTGGGGATGACCCGCACCTGATGGCCGGTCTCGGTGAACCGGCGAACGAGGGCACACGCCTTGTAGGCGGCGATGCCCCCGCCGACCCCGACGACGATCCGCATGGTCTCTACGCCTCCGGAAAAGAGATTGTCACTCGCCCTCGGTGTGCTCGAGCAGGTCCGAGTGGATTTCACGCATGGCGACCGACAGCGGCTTCTCCTGCAGGCCGGGCTCGACCAGCGGGCCGACGTACTCGAGGATGCCGTCACCGAGCTGGTTGTAGTAATCGTTGATCTGACGCGCGCGCTTGGCGGCGTAGATCACCAGGGCGTACTTGGACGACGTGCGCTCGAGCAGCTCGTCGATCGGCGGGTTGGTGAGGCCGATCGGGGTGTCGTACGCGGGCGCGGCTGCGATGTCCGTACTCACTAGGGGAGGCTCCTGCGGGGTTAGTGGGTCAAGAACTCGAATTTGTGCTAACGAATAACGATACCAACTGCTCGCAGGCGGTCGTCACCTCGCTGTTCACGATGACCGTGTCGAACTCGTCACAGGCCGCCAATTCGACCCGGGCGGTCTCGAGTCTGCGCTCGATCACCTCGGGCGTCTCGGTGCCGCGGGACCGCAGGCGCGAGACCAGTTCTTCCCAGCTCGGCGGCGCGAGAAACACCAGCAGCGCTTCCGGCATCGCCTGCCGGACCGAGCGCGCACCGGCCAGATCGACCTCGAGCAGAACGTGATGTCCGGCCGCCAGTGCTTCCCGCACCGGGGCCGCGGGGGTGCCCGATCGCTGCAACCCCCCGTGGATGTCCGCCCATTCGAGCAGTTCGTCCGCCGCGATCATGGCGTCGAACTCGGCTCGGGAAACGAAACGGTAGTCCCGGCCGTCGACCTCCCCGGGCCGGGGGGCCCGGGTCGTCGCCGACACGCTGAATACCAGTTCGGGCAGGCGTTCCCGCACGCACCGCACGACCGTGGACTTACCCACGGCCGAGGGGCCGACCAGTACAACCAGCCGACCCTTCCGCGTGTGTTCGACCACCTGAATCAGGCGTCGAAGTCGAAGCGAGCCAGCAGCGCCTTGCGCTGACGGTCGCCCAGGCCACGGAGCCGCCGGGTGGGGGCGATCTCCAGCTCGGTCATGATCTCGGCAGCCTTGACCTTGCCCACCTTCGGCAGAGCCTCGAGCAGCGCAGAGACCTTCATCTTGCCGAGAATCTCATCGGATTCGGCGTCGGTGAGGACCTGCTTCAGGTTGGTACCGCCACGCTTCAGGCGCTCCTTGAGCTCCGCCCGAGCACGGCGAGCGGCAGCCGCCTTCTCCAAAGCAGCGGCGCGCTGCTCGTCAGTCAGCTGGGGAAGGGCCACGGTTCCTCCGTCTCATCGTTCATTGCTAGATCTACCGCCGGTTACCCGGACGGTCTGTGCGACCGTACCCACGACGCCCGCCGATTGCGAACCCGACCCCCAGGTCAGGGCCGGATTACGGATGCCGTATGGGGCGCGCGGGCCCGATGCGGTGACCGGCGATTCTTCCGCCCCGATCGTACCGCCGAATTCAGAAAATGCACCCCCACCTGCGGTTATGCCGATTTGGGCGGTGTTAGCCATTCGGTTGCGCCCGCAGCGATCACGGGCCCCGCAAACCCGGTGGCGCGCGACCAGCGGGTTTCCGGAAAATCCCCGCGTGTCGCTGGATTTCACACCGCGTGTCGTCAAGATCGGGAACGAAATCGATCCAGAACGGCCCCCGTCGCGGTCGCGGTGACCTCGTCGACCCACCCCGGAATCGGCGCCGCCCGCGCGATGTAGTCGCGCACCAGACCGTACGGAATCGCCTTCACCGCGGCCTCCGCGACGGCGGTGGTCTCGGGGTCGGCGGCACCGAATTCGGTGACCACCGCGGCCAGCAGGGCGGCGTTCATGGCGTCGTTGACCGTGGCGATCTCGCGCTGGAGTTCTTCGGGACCGACTGCGAGCAGTTCGTCGCGATGGAACATCTTCATCGCCCTGGCCTCAGTCGGATGATCGCGGCAGTAGCGCACCAGGTAGGTCGCCGCGGCCAGCAGCGGCGACGGCCCGGCCAGCGCGTCGAGCAGCCCCTCATGGAAGCGTCGGATCGAGCGCAGCCAGAGCCGGGCGAGCAGTTCGTCACGTGAGGCGAATCGCACATAGATCGACCCCGTGTGCACGCCTGCGGCCCGACCGATCGCGGTGATCGCGGGCCGGGTGATCGCCGGATCGGCCAGCAGATCGCGGGCCGCGTCGAGCACCTGGTCGTCGGTGAAGAGCCGGGGTCTTGCCACCGCGTCAGCCTAGTGGCACAGTTTATGAATATGAATTCAAGAACTAGATTCCCCCTGGCCGGGGCGGCCTTGGTGTTCATCGCGACCGTGCACACGATCATGGGCGTCGCGCTGCTCGCGGCCGGCGATCAGGACGCCGAGCTGTCGTTCTGGTTCACCCTGTTCGGGGTGCTCGGCATCGGGCTCGGACTGGCCATGATCGAGCTGGAGCGCACTCGTGGTTTCGTCCCGGGGCCGGTGCTGCTCACGCTCGCCGTGACGACCGTTTCCGGGGTGGTGTACATGCCGCTGTCGGGCTTCCTCACCCTGCTGGTTCCGCTCGGTGTCGGCGCGCTGGGGTGGTGGCGCTCGCGCGCGGCTGTGTCCGAGCCCGCGGGGGCGTGACCGGGGCACGGCGGACGCGGGCAACCCGCCGCGTTCTCACTGCGGCCACCACCGATCCCGCACCGATTCCGCGCACGACAACGGAGCCGGAGTGATCGATCACCACTCCGGCTCCGGCACTTCGCGTTTCATGCCTGCAGGAAGGCGAACTCCTCCTGCAACCGGGCCGTCTTGTCGCACAGCGCCGTGACCGACGGGCCGGCGCTCAGTACCTCGCGCGACACGTTGGGTACCACCGCGGCCAGGTTCGCCGCGGGGACCAGGGCGCGGATGGAGTCCGCTCCTCCGCCCTGCGCGCCGACGCCGGGCATCAGGATGGGTCCGTTGAGGGCCGAGAGGTCCGGCGCCTCGGTGAGCGTCGCGCCGACGACCACGCCGACCGAGCCGAAACCGTGGCCCGCGTTGCGCGCCGCCGCCTCGTCGACCATGGTCTGGGCGATCGTGCGGCCGTCCGCGGCGGTGATCCGCTGCAGTTGCGCCCCTTCGGGATTCGACGTCGCCGCGAGGACGAACACGCCGCGGTGATTGTCGTGCGCCAGGCTCAGCGCCGGGTCGAGGGACCCGAAACCGAGGTACGGCGAGACCGTCACGGCGTCGGAGCCCAGCGGGCCGTCACCGAGCCAGGCGTGCGCGTAGGCGTCCATGGTGGAGCCGATGTCGCCGCGCTTGGCGTCGGCCAGCACCAGGGTGCCCGAGGCCCGCAGCACCTCGATGGTGCGCTCGAGCACCGCGAGACCGCCCGAACCGTAGGTCTCGAAGAACGCGACCTGCGGCTTCACCAGGGCGACGCGACCGTCGAAGGCCTCGACGCAGATCTCGGCGAAGGCCTCGAGCCCGTCGACGTCCTCGGTGAGCCCCCACGCCCGGAGCAGCCCGGGGTGGGGGTCGATGCCGACGCACAGCGGGCCGAATTCCCGCATGGCGTGCTGCAACCGGTGACCGAAGCTGTGCATGTCAGCCCCGCAGCACCGAGTGCAGCTGCTGCAGCGAGCGCACGCCGATGCCGCCGTTGATGCTCGCCTCGATGCCCTGTACCGCCGCCGCCGCGCCCTGCACGGTGGTGATGCACGGGATGTTCGCGCCCACCGCGGCGGTGCGGATCTCGTAGCCGTCCACGCGGGGGCCCGAGTTGCCGTACGGGGTGTTGAACACGATGTCGATCTCGCCGTCGCGGATCTGCTCGACGATCGAGGCCTCCGGCATGCCGGTCGCCGGGTCGGTGGCTTCCGGGTCGGAGTGCTTGCGCACCTGCTCGCACGGAATGCCGTTGCGGCGCAGGGTTTCCGCGGTGCCCTCGGTGGCGAGGATGCGGAAGCCCAGGTCGTGCAGGCGCTTGATCGGGAACACCATGGCGCGCTTGTCGCGGTTGGCGACGGAGACGAACACGGTGCCCTCGGTCGGCAGCGAGCCGTAGGCGGCGGCCTGGCTCTTGGCGAAAGCGGTGCCGAAGTCGGCGTCGATGCCCATGACCTCGCCGGTGGACTTCATCTCCGGGGAGAGCAGCGAGTCCACGCCGGAGCCGTCGGCGCGACGGAACCGGTGGAAGGGCAGCACGGCTTCCTTCACCGCGACCGGCGCGTCCAGCGGCACGTGGCCGCCGTCGCCCTCGGGCGGCAGCATGCCTTCCTTGCGCAGGTCGGCGATGGAGGCGCCGAGCATCACGCGTGCGCAGGCCTTGGCCAGCGGCACCGCGGTCGCCTTGGAGACGAACGGCACCGTGCGGCTCGCGCGCGGGTTGGCCTCGAGCACGTAGAGGATGTCGTCCTTGAGCGCGTACTGCACGTTGAGCAGGCCCTTGACGCCGATGCCCTTGGCCAGCGCGATGGTGGAGCGGCGCACGGCCTCGATGTCGCTGCGGCCCAGGGTGATCGGGGGCAGCGCGCAGGCGGAGTCACCGGAGTGGATACCGGCTTCCTCGATGTGCTCCATGACGCCGCCGAGGTAGACCTCCTCGCCGTCGCACAGGGCGTCGACGTCGATCTCGATGGCGTCTTCCAGGAAGCGGTCGACCAGCACCGGGTGCTCGGGGTTGAGCTCGGTGGCGCGGGAGATGTAGCCCTCGAGCGAGGTCTCGTCGTAGACGATCTCCATGCCGCGACCGCCGAGCACGTAGGACGGGCGCACCAGCACCGGGTAGCCGATCTCGGCGGCGATCTTCTTCGCCTGCTCGACCGTGGTCGCGGTGCCGTACTTGGGCGCGGGCAGGCCGGCGGCGACGAGCACGTCACCGAACTCGCCGCGGTCTTCGGCCAGGTCGATCGCGGCCGCGGAGGTACCGACGACCGGCACGCCGGCATCGGTGAGCCGCTGCGCCAGGCTCAGCGGGGTCTGGCCGCCGAGCTGCACGATCACACCGGCGACGGTGCCCGACTCGGTTTCCGCGTGGTACACCTCGAGGACGTCCTCGAAGGTGAGCGGCTCGAAGTAGAGACGATCGGCGGTGTCGTAGTCGGTGGAGACGGTCTCGGGGTTGCAGTTGACCATGACGGTCTCGTAGCCCGCGGCCGAGAGGGTCTGGGCCGCATGGACACACGAGTAGTCGAACTCGATGCCCTGACCGATGCGGTTGGGGCCCGAGCCGAGGATGATCACCTTGTCGCGCTCACGCTGCGGCGCGACCTCGGACTCCGCGCCGGGATCCAGCTCGTAGGAGCTGTAGTGGTACGGCGTCTTGGCCTCGAACTCGGCGGCACAGGTGTCGACGGTCTTGTAGACCGGGCGCACGCCGAGGCGGTGGCGCAGCGAGCGCACCCCGGCCTCGCCCGCGAGCTCGGGCCGCAGGGCGGCGAGCTGACGGTCGGACAGGCCGTAGTGCTTGGCGCGGCGCAGCAGGTCCTCGTCGAGCACCGGCGCGTCGAGGACTTCCTGGCGCAGCGTGACCAGTCCGGCGACCTCGGCGACGAACCACGGGTCGACACCGGAAGCCAGCGCGACCTCCTCGATGCTCGCGCCGTAGCGCAGGGCCCGCTCGACCTGGTAGATGCGGCCCTCGGTGGGCACGCGCAGGTCGGCGAGGATGGCCTCGATCGCCTCGCGCACCGACGCGGGATCGCTCGGGTCCTTCGGCGCCCACTGCCCGTCGTCGAGGGTCCAGAAGCTGGCGGCCTTGGTCTCGAGCGAGCGCAGCACCTTGCCGAGCGCCTCGGAGAAGTTGCGGCCCATCGACATCGCCTCGCCCACCGACTTCATGGTGGTGGTCAGCGTGGCGTCGGCGCCGGGGAACTTCTCGAACGCGAACCGCGGCGCCTTGACGACGACGTAGTCCAGGGTCGGCTCGAAGCAGGCCGGGGTCTCGCCGGTGATGTCGTTGACGATCTCGTCGAGGGTGTAGCCGATGGCCAGCTTGGCGGCGATCTTGGCGATCGGGAAGCCGGTGGCCTTCGAGGCCAGCGCCGAGGAGCGCGAGACGCGCGGGTTCATCTCGATGACGATCAGGCGACCGTCCTTCGGGTCGACCGCGAACTGGATGTTGCAGCCGCCGGTGTCGACGCCGACCTCGCGCAGGATGGCGATGCCGAGATCGCGCATCTTCTGGTACTCGCGGTCGGTGAGCGTCATGGCCGGGGCGACGGTGACCGAGTCACCGGTGTGCACGCCCATCGGGTCGACGTTCTCGATCGAGCAGACGATGACCACGTTGTCGCGGCCGTCGCGCATGAGCTCGAGCTCGAATTCCTTCCAGCCGAGGATGGACTCCTCGATCAGGACGTTCGCGGTCGGCGAGGCGGCGAGGCCGCCACCGGCGATGCGGTCGAGGTCCTCGTCGTTGTAGGCCATGCCGGAACCCAGGCCGCCCATGGTGAACGACGGGCGCACCACGACCGGGAAGCCGAGCTCGCCGACGGTCTCGCGGACCTCGTCCATGGTGTAACAGACCCGGCTGCGGGCACTTTCGCCGCCGACCTTGGCGACGATGTCCTTGAACTTCTGCCGGTCCTCACCACGCTGGATAGCCTCGAAGTCGGCGCCGATCAGCTCGACGTTGTACTTCTCCAGCACCCCGCGCTCGTGCAGCGCGACCGCGGTGTTGAGCGCGGTCTGCCCACCGAGGGTGGCCAGGATGGCGTCGGGACGCTCCTTGTCGATGACCTTCTCGACGAACTCCGGGGTGATCGGCTCCACGTAGGTGGAGTCGGCGAACTCGGGGTCGGTCATGATGGTCGCCGGGTTGGAGTTCACCAGCGATACGCGCAGTCCCTCGGACCGCAGCACCCGGCACGCCTGGGTACCCGAGTAGTCGAATTCGCACGCCTGGCCGATCACGATCGGGCCAGAGCCGATCACCAGGATGTGCTTCAGATCCTCGCGGCGAGGCATCAGGCTCCTTCCATGAGACCGGCGAAACGGTCGAACAGGTATGCGGCGTCGTGCGGGCCTGCGGCGGCCTCGGGGTGGTACTGCACCGAGAAGGCGCGACCGTCGATCAGTCGCACACCCTCGACGGTGCCGTCGTTGGCGCAGATGTGGGAGACCTCGGCCTTGCCGAAGGGGGTGTCGAACACCTCGCCCTTCTCGCCCTCGAGGGCGAAGCCGTGGTTCTGCGCGGTGATGGAGATGCGGCCGGTGCCCTCTTCGACGACCGGGATGTTGATGCCGCGGTGGCCGAACTTCATCTTGTAGGTGCTCCGCCCCAGCGCCCGGCCCAGGATCTGGTTGCCGAAGCAGATGCCGAACAGCGGGATCCCGCGCTCGAGCACACCCTGGGTCAGCGCGATCGCGCCGGTCTGGGTGGCCGGGTCGCCGGGGCCGTTCGAGAGGAACACGCCGTTGGGGTTCAGCGCCAGGATGTCGTCGAGGGAGGTGTTCGACGGCACCACGTGGGTGCGCACGCCGCGCTCGGCGAACATCCGCGGGGTGTTGGTCTTGATGCCCAGGTCGACCGCGACGACGGTGAAGCGGTGCTCGCCGACCGGCTCGATCGTGTACATGCCGTCGGTGCTGACCTCTTCGGCGAGGTCGGCGCCCAGCATGGAGGGCTGGCTGTTGACGCGGGCCAGCAGCTCGTCGTCACCGGCCAGGGCGGCGCCGGAGAAGATGCCCGCCTTCATCGAGCCGCGGGTGCGCAGGTGACGCACCACCGCGCGGGTGTCGATGCCGGCGATGCCGACCACGTTCTGCTTGTCGAGCTGGTCCTGCAGGGTGCCGGTGGCACGCCAGTTGGAGGAGATCGGCGAGGGGTCGCGCACGGCGTAGCCGGCGACCCAGATCTTGCCGGACTCGTCGTCCTCGTCGTTCCAGCCGGTGTTGCCGATCTGCGGGGCGGTGGCCACCACGATCTGGCGGTCGTAGCTGGGGTCGGTCAGGGTCTCCTGGTAGCCGGTCATCGCGGTGCAGAACACCGCCTCGCCCAGGGTCTGGCCCTCGGCGCCGAAGGCGGTACCGCGGAACACGCGGCCGTCCTCCAGCACGAGGGCTGCCTTCACTTTGCTCATTCGTCGTCTCCCGTCGTCGCCCTGGTCGCATCCGCGGTCCATGCCGGGTACACCGTCTTGTCGTCGCCCCGGAATCCGGTATCGATCTCGGTTCCGGTCGGCAGTGTCCAGCGAATTACCAGCACACCATTCTCTGTCATCACTTTGCCCGCGTGGCCGCGTTCGGTCCGCACGGCGACCACGGATTCCTGCGGAATCCAGATCACCGTCGCCCCGTCGCGTTCGAGCAGGATTCCGCGTTCGAACCGCGTCAGTTCCGCGGTCGCCCGGAATCCCAGGTCACCGACCGCGATCCGGTCCTGCCAGCTGGGCGCGAGGGTGCTGCCCAGGTAGAGGCCGGTGGTCGGTTCCAGTAGTTGCGCGCCCAGCTCGGCGGGCACGGTCGGCAGCTCGCCGATCCGGTCCCGCTGCCGGGTGGCCTTCTTCTGCCAGGCTCGGTACATCAGCCACAGGCACAGGAGGAACAGGGCCAGACACCCCAGTACCCACAGAGTTCTTTCCACGTTCCTGGCCTCCCTAGATCCCGACCGCCTTGCCCTCGCGGGCAGTTACCCGGCCGCGCAGCACGGTGGCTGACACCTTGGCCGGGAACGTCATGTCCTCGAACGGGGTGTTGTTCGAGATGCTCGCCAGTTCGGCGCCGTGCACCGTCCACTCGGCGTCGGGGTCGATCAGCGTGAGGTTGGCCGGTTCACCGACGGCGATCGGGCGGCCGTGGTCGTCGAGGCCGACGATCGCGGCGGGCTTCTCGCTCATCACCCGGGCGACGCCGCGCCAATCGAGCAGGCCGGGCTGGACCATCGTCTGCACGATGATCGACAGCGCCGTCTCCAGCCCCAGCATGCCGGGCCGGGCGGCCGCGAACTCGCAGCACTTGTCCTGCTCGGCGTGCGGGGCGTGGTCGGTGGCGACACAGTCGATGACACCCTCGGCCAGTGCCTGGCGCAGGGCCGCCACGTCGGCGGACTCGCGCAGCGGCGGGTTCACCTTGTTGACCGCGTCGTAGGTCTCCAAGCGCGAGTCGTCGAGCAGCAGGTGGTGCGGGGTGACCTCGGCGGTGATCGAGATGCCCTGGGACTTGGCCCATTTCACCAGTTCGACGGTGCCCGCGGTGGAGGCGTGGCAGATGTGCACGCGGGCCCCGGCGTCGCGGGCCAGCAGCGCGTCGCGCGCGACGATCGACTCCTCGGCGGCGCGCGGCCAGCCGGCCAGGCCGAGGCGGGCGGCGTTGGGGCCCTCGTGCGCGACGGCGCCCTTGGTCAGCCGCGGCTCCTCCGCGTGCTGGGCGATCAGCACGCCCAGCGAGTTCGCGTATTCCAGCGCGCGGCGCATGATCAGCGGGTCGTAGACGCAGTGGCCGTCGTCGGAGAACATCCGCACCTGGCCGACGCCCGCCGCCATGGTGCCCATCTCGGCGAGCTGCTTGCCCTCGAGCCCGACGGTGACCGCGCCGACCGGGAACACGTCGACCAGGCCCACCTCCTGGCCGCGCCGCCACACGTGATCGGTGATGACGTGCGAGTCGGCCACCGGGCTGGTGTTGGCCATCGCGAACACCGCGGTGTAGCCACCCAGTGCCGCCGCGGCCGAACCGGTTTCGATGGTCTCGGTGTCCTCGCGGCCGGGCTCGCGCAGGTGGGTGTGCAGGTCGACGAAGCCGGGCAGCAGGATCTGGCCGTCGCCGTCGATCACCTCCGCGCCCGCCGAAGCCTCGATGCCGGAACCGATCTCGGCGATGACGCTGTCGCGCACCAGCACGTCGACCGGCTCGCCCTCGCCGTAGGGCCGGACATTCTTGATCAGCAATTCACTCACGCCGCCACCTCCTGGGTGCCGACGAGTAGCCGGAACAACACGGCCATCCGCATGTGCACTCCGTTCGTCACCTGTTGCAGGACTGCCGCTTTCGGCGAGTCGGCGACCGCCGAGGCGATCTCCATGCCGCGCAGCATCGGACCGGGGTGCAGCACCACCGCGTCGTCGCCGAGCAGGCCCATCCGCCGTTCGGACAGTCCGTAGTTGATCGAGTACTCGCGGGCCGACGGGAAGAAGCCGCCGTTCATCCGCTCGGCCTGCACGCGCAGCATCATGACCGCGTCGGCACCGGGCAGTTCCGCGTCCAGCGAGGTCGCGACCCGGCACGGCCAGCTGTCCACGCCCACCGGCAGCAGCGTGCGCGGCGCGACCAGCACCACTTCGGCACCGAGGGTGTTGAGCAGCAAGACATTCGAGCGCGCGACCCGGCTGTGCAGGATGTCGCCGACCAGCACGATCCGCTTGCCCTCGATGTCGCCGAGACGCTGGCGCAGGGTCAGCGCGTCGAGCAGCGCCTGGGTGGGGTGCTGGTGGGTGCCGTCGCCCGCGTTGATGATCGAGGGGGCGGCGCGGTTCTCCTCGCGCGCCCACTGTTCCATCCAGCGCGCGATCTGGTGCGCGGCGCCGGAGGCCGGGTGGCGCACGATCAGCGCGTCGGCGCCCGCCGCGTGCAGGGTGAGCGCGGTGTCGCGCAGGGATTCGCCCTTGGAGACCGAGGAACTCGACGCGCTCACGTTGATCACGTCGGCGCTCATCCACTTGCCCGCGACCTCGAACGACACCCGGGTGCGGGTGGAGTTCTCGTAGAACACCGTCATCACGGTGCGGCCGCGCAGCGTCGGCAGCTTCTTCACCTCGCGGCCGAGCAGAGCCTGTTCGAAGCGCTCGGCTTCGTCGAGGAGTTCGGTGGCGGTGCCGCGATCCAGGTCGGCCACCGTCAACAAATGCTTCACTGCTGCGCCTCCTGGTGCAGGTACACACCGTCGTGTCCGTCGTGCTCGGTCAGCAGGACCGAGATGTCCTCGGCGCGCGAGGTCGGCACGTTCTTGCCGACGTAGTCGGCGCGGATCGGCAGTTCGCGGTGGCCGCGGTCGATGAGCACCGCGAGCTGGACCGCGCGGGGGCGGCCAAGGTCGCGCAGGCCGTCGAGGGCCGAGCGGACGGTGCGGCCGGAGAACAGCACGTCGTCGACGAGGACGACGAGGGCGTTCTCGATCCCGCCGTCGGGCACCGAGGTGCGCTCGAGCGGACGGTGCGGACGGCTGCGCAGGTCGTCGCGGTAGAGGGTGATGTCGAGCGAGCCGAGCGCGGGCCGCACGCCGGAGAATTCCTCGATCTTGGCGGCGAGCCGGTTGGCCAGCGTGGTGCCGCGGGTCGGGATGCCCATGAGAACCACCCGCGGTGCGTCGGCGTCGCCGGAATCCAGGGCGGTCTTCTCGATGATCTGATGCGCGATGCGCGCGACGGTCCGGTTCACGTCCGACGGCGACAACAGCTCGCGGCCGGCTGCCACCCACTCGGGAGTGTGCCGCTGCGATGTTTCGCCCGCGCCGGTTCTGGCCGCCCGTTCGGGCACAGCCATGCCGACCTCCTTCCCCGCCTCACCGGACGGTCCGTTAAAGGATGCCTAACTCGCGCTCCACCCTATCAGCGTCCCGACCGGCCTTTGACCAGGTAGGCCCACCTGTGAGCGCGACCACGACGCCGCACCCCACCCCACCACGTGCGGCCCCGATCACACCCCACCCGAAACCCCTGTGAGCGCTGCGGTTTCACCCCCCACCCGACCCGACTCCCCCACCATCACACGTGACGCCATTCACGAACCACCCGACCGGCCACCGTCGCCCGCTCGACCAGCCTCGGGCAGCGGCTGCCGTGATGAGCGCTTGTCGGCGTGAGGGGGGCCGACTAGACTGTGACGCGCACCACACCCGTTCGCCCGGATGTGGTGCCGATCTTCAGCGCACAGCGTGGCCTGATCGGAGCGCCGGGTCACGGCGATCTTCTTCGGCCGGCTCGTCGACGAGCCGGGTTCGATCGTCGCTCCCCTTCGGCTCGACCGCCCGAGCGGTGCGGACGAGCGATTCCGTGCACCCTTCCGCACGACCATTCGGCAAGGAGATGACGTCATGGCTGTTGCCGTCGAACTCGATTTCCCCGGCGCGACGCTGGAGCAGTACGACCAGGTGCTGGAGAAGATGGGCTTCACCCACGGGGGCACCGGCGGGCCCGGGATGATCTTCCATGTGGTGCGCAAGACCGACGACGGGTTCCATGTCACCGATGTGTGGGAGTCCGCCGCCCAGTTCCAGGAGTTCGCGGAGACCACGCTCCGGCCGCTCAGCCAGGAGGTCGGTCTGACCGCGGAGCCGGTCATCACGATCCACGAGGCCCACAACTTCCTGACGCGGGGCTGAACCGCTCGCCGACCGTGACGCGGGGTCACGGCCGGCGAGCGTGGCCCCTGGGCGCACCGGGATCGCGTCGAGCCGGTTCGGGCCGCTACGTCGCGAGCAAGGCCCGTTCCTCGACGACGATGCGGGTGCCGGCACCCAGCAGTTCGGCGGCGGTCAGGCCGAACAGGGCGTGGAAGGTGTCGCTGAAATGGGAGGGGCTGGCGAATCCGGCGGCGGCCGACGCGGTGGTGAGATCGGCGCCGTCGGCCACCGCCCGGCCGACGGCGAGCATCCGGGCCCACACCCGATAGCGGCGGAAGGTGGTGCCCGCCTGGGCGGAGAACAGGTGCAGCAGACGGGATTTCGACAGATGAACCGCGGCGGCGAGCTGATCGGCGGAGACGGCCGCGGCGGGGTCGGCGCACAGCAGCGCGGTCGCGGCGGCGATCCGGGGATCGAGGGCGGGGCTCGCGGTTCCGGACGCCAGGTCGAGGAGGTCGAGCGGCGCGGAGTCGGTGGCGGCGCGCCGGATCAGGGCGGATTCGTCCGCGTGGGCGACACCGAAACCGCCGATATCCTCGCGCATCCGGTGTCGGCAGGCCGCGGCGCGGGGTGAGCCGGGATCGAGGTAGCAGAACAGCATTCGGCCCTCGGCGACGATCCGGTGCGGCGTGCGCGGCGGCACCAGCACACTGCGGGCCGTCCGCGCACCGATTGCGTCGGCCTCGACCGTGAACGCCGCGTCGAGCCCGACGGCCAGGCAGGCCACCGACCCGGAGTGCCGGTCCAGCCGCAGCGACGGGCCACGGTAGATCGCGTGCCCGGCCCACAGCCACACCGTCGCCGGAGGTCGGCACGTTTCCGGAAGTGGTGCTGCGCCCATACCCGCCATGCTTGCACGAACAGTGTCGAAGGAGAGGTGGACGGATGGTCGGGGATATCGTCGGCGCGGCGTTGCTGGTGGTCGTGGGGCTGGTCCATGTCCTGCCCGGGGTGGTCGCGGTGGCGCCGGGACGGGTCGCGACGGCCTACGGCACCGAGGTGCCGAACCGGGATCTCGAGTTGCTGCTCCGGCATCGGGCCGTCCTGCTCGCGCTGGTCGGGATCGGGCTGATCATCGGCGCGTTCGTCCCGTCGGTCCGAGCGGTGACCATCGGGGCCGGAATCCTCAGCACCGCTTCGTTTCTCGTGCTCACCGCGACGATCGGCCCCGGGGCGCTCAATTCGCGAACGCTGCGGGTGGCCCGGGTCGATGTGGGTGCGCTCGCCGCACTGGTGGTCGCGGCGCTGGTCTTCGCGGTCACCGGCTGAGCTCGGGCGTCGAAAGGCGCGCGAACCGAAACCCAGACTCCGGGCTATCCGCCAGATCATCACTGTGACAGCTCGTTTCGCGGCGGACTCAGGCCCAGGTGGCCGTCTCGGGATCGACACCGTTGGCCTGGGCATTGGCGTCGATGACCGCACTCAGCCAGCTGGTCAGACCGGGCTCGATGGCGTCGTAGAACGCCGTGTACTCCGGGTCGCCGACATAGCGACGGCCCAGGCAGACATGCATCGCGTGCGTGCAGTCGAAGTAGACCGCGATCGACGCGCGATGCCGTTCGGCCAGTGCGCTCGCGCGCGCACTGCCGGGCGCGACACCGGCGCGGAGGGCATCGGCGAGGTCGGCGTGCAGGGCGGCGGTGTCCTCGGCGATCCGCTGCCAGTCCCGCGCCGACCGCTCCGCCGCGCGTTCGGCGTACTGGGTCCACTGCGGGGTGTCGCCCCATCGCTCGCGGGCCTGCGCCACCCAGGACGGCTGCCAGTCGCCGCCGAAGATCGCGACCTGGTCCTGCGGGCTGAGCCGGATGCCCGATTCCCTGGCCTCGATCATCCGGTCCATCGCCTCGGTGGTGCGCCGCAGCCGCCGCAGCCTGGCGTGCAGCGCGTCGCGTTGCTTGCGCAGGGTGGCCAGCGCGTCGGCGGCCGGCGCGTCCAGTAGCGCGCCGATCTCGTCCAGCGGCACCCCCAGCTCGCGGTAGACGACCACGCGCTGGGCGCGGACCAGATCGGCCGCCGTGTACAGGCGATAGCCGGCGCCGGTGCGGTCGGACGGGTGCACCAGCCCGACCGCGTCCCAGTGGTGCAGGGTGCGCGTCGTGACGCCGAGCAGTTCCGCCGCGACGCCGACGGTGAGCGGTTCGGACACGGCCTCCAGTGTGCCGTGCCCGGCGCCCGTCATCGCTCAGGCGCTTCGATGCCGATCGACCGGAGGTGCGCGGCCGCCGGGCTGTCCGGGTCCAGCGGCTGGGCGGCCGTCATGATCACGCGGAGGTTCTCCGGGGTGCGGACCTCGACTTCGACGGAGTTCCACGGCATGACCCGGGGCCCGGTCGTGCACCCGGGCGCCGCCGTCTCGCACGCGGCGACGATCCCCTCGATCTCACCGAGCACACACGAGAAACTCACCGTGGTGGCCGGCGCGTCGGCCGGGCGCTCCCCCGGCACCAGCAGGACGTCCTGAAATGCCCAGCGGCGCAGGTGCGTCAGCTGCCCCGGCACCGTGAACAGGTCGAAGAATCCGAGACCCCGCACCCAGAAGTCCACCGACGCGGTGAGATCCCCGGTCGGCACGGTGACGAACATCGGCATGCCGTAGAGACCGCGGAACAGTTCGGGCGCAACGGCATCCGGTCCGGGAACGGGAACCGGGCTCATCTCGAAAGCGGGAAAGGTGTTCATACCGGCATGGTCGACCCTGACGCTACGTGAGGGTCAAACCGCGAGCTGCCCGCGCCGGACCCGCTACAGCGGAGCGGGTGGCTCCGGGGTGGGCTGGCGGGCGGGGAGCGCGCTGATCGTCAGGGCCAGCATGACCAGGGCGATGCCGGTCAGTTCGAGGGCGGTCGGGCGCTGGGCCAGGGCGATGGCACCGACGACGGTGGCGGTGGCGGGCAGCAGCGCGAGCAACAGGGCGAAGCGAGCCCGGCCGACCGCGGTCAGGACGACCTGGTCCAGCGCGTACGGGACCGCGCTCGACAGCACGCCGACACCGAGACCGAACAGCCAGGTGCGGGGGTCGGCGAAGACCGACGGGTCGATCGCGAGCTGCGGGACCAGGACGAACGGCGCGAGCAGGGCCGCGGCGGCCGCCATGCCGACGGCGAGCGAGTCCAGGCCGTCGCCCGCGTCGGCCACCCGCTTGCCGACCAGGATGTAGCCCGCCCACAGCACCGCCGACGCCACCGCGAACGCCAGCCCGACCGGCTCGACGTCGAACTGCACCCCGGCCAGCAGCAGCACCCCGACGGCGACCAGCACGACCGCGAGCACATCCCTGGCCCGGCGCGAGCCGAGCGTGGCCACCGCCACCGGACCGAGGAATTCGATGGCGACGGCGGTGCCCAGCGGAATCCGCGCGATCGCCTCGTAGAACACGATGTTCATCGACACCGTGACGACGCCGAAACCGGCCGCCACGGCGACACCGCGCCGGGTCCACCGCGTGCGCCACGGTCGCCGCCAGGCCAGCAGCGCCAGCCCGGCCGCGGCGGCGCGCAACCACGCCACGGTCGCCGGTTCGGTGGTGTCGAACAGGAACACGCCCAGCGCGGCGCCGAGGTACTGCGAGGTCGCGCCGACGACGAACACCAGCGGCACCGACCAGCCGGGCAGGACGGGGCGGGTCGGCCGCTCGGTCGTCGAGATCGCATCCACTCCAGGAGTAATCCACAGCCGACCGCGGATTTCAACGCGTGACCGACCCCACTGTCACACCGTGACCGGCCGCGGCGTCTCATGGGGAAGACCGGCACCGACAGACAGGACCACCCATGAGCGAGGGACCCGACGCCGCCACCGCGGCCTTCGTGACGCACCGCAACCTGCTCTTCACGGTCGCCTACGAGATCCTGGGCTCGGCCGCCGACGCCGAGGACGTGCTGCAGGAGACCTGGCTGCGCTGGGCCGACGTGGATCAGGCCGAGATCCGCGATCCGCGCGCGTATCTCGTCCGGATCGCGACCCGGCAGGCACTGACCCGGCTGCGCACCCTCGGCAGGCGCAAGGAGACCTATGTCGGGCCGTGGCTGCCCGAACCGCTGCTCACCGCACCGGATGTCGCCGAGGACGTGGAGCTGGCCGACAGCGTCTCGATGGCGATGATGCTGGTGCTCGAGACGCTCGCCCCGATCGAACGGGCGGTGTTCGTCCTGCGCGAGGTCTTCGACCTGGCCTACGACGAGATCGCCGCCGCGGTGGACAAGAGCCCGGCCGCGGTGCGCCAGATCGCGCACCGGGCCAGGGCCCACGTCGCCGCGCGCAGGCCGCGCGGTCCGGTGTCCTCCGCGCAGAGCCGCGACGCGCTGGCGGCGTTCGCCCGCGCCGTCGAGACCGGTGACCTGCAGGGACTGCTCGATCTGCTCGCGCCGGAGGTGGTGCTGCTCGCCGACGGCGGCGGTGTGGTCAAGGCGGTCGTGCGCCCGATCGTCGGCGCCGACAAGGTCGCGCGGTTGATGGCGGGCGGCCTGCCCCGGTTTCCCGGTGCAGTGTCGACCGAGCCGACCCAGATCAACGGCGCGCCCGCCCTGATCGTGCGGCGCGACGGCACGGTCGACAGCGTCGTCACCGTCCGCCTCGACGACGGGGCGATCACCGGTCTGTATGTGGTGCGCAATCCCGAGAAGCTGTCGCGGATCGAGCGGGCGACCACCGTCGCCCGCTGATCCGCGACGGCGTGGTCAGGGCGTGCCAACCCAGGTGTCGAGCGCGGCGCGCAGGGCGGGCGCCGCGGCCTCGGCGGATTCGTCGACGCCCGCGGCCCAGGCGACGTAGGCGTCGGGCCGCAGCAGCAGCGCGTCGGCGGGCCGGTCCGCGGTCTCGGCGGTGACGATCACGATCCGCGGTTCCCGTGCCAGGGCGAGTTCGCGCAGCTCCGCGCGATCGGCGAGGTCGAGCAGGACCGGCCGCGCGGCGTGCAGCAGTTCGGCGACGCTCGTCGTGCCCTGCTCGGTGCGCAGCGGGAGGTCGGGCGCGAACGCACCGGCCAGCGGGTGCGGGTCGGCGCCGGGCACCGGATAGCGGACGTCACCGGCCGAGATCATGCCCGCCAGTTTGCGCAGCGCGGGCTCGTCGGCGAACAGCTCCTGGAACACCGCGCGCAGCGCGTCGGCGGCCTCGTCCTGGCCACGGCGCAGCGCGGCCTGGGCGCGGGTCTGCTGCAACGCCCGGCCCGCGGCGGCGTACCGCTCGTCGTGGTAGGTGTCGAGCAGACCGGGCGCGGCGGTGCCCTGGACGGTGGCGGCCAGCTTCCACGCCAGGTTGACCGAGTCGAGCATGCCGACATTGAGCGCCGTGCCGGTGGCGGGCAGCAGATGCGCGGCGTCGCCCGCGAGCAGGACCCGCCCGACCCGGTAGCGCTCGGCCCGGCGGGCCTGGAACTGGTAGCGCGACAATCGGACCGGTGCGCCCAGCGGCAACTCGGCACCGAGGACACGCGCGGCGCTGGCACCGAGTTCGGCCAGGGTCAGCGGGTCGTCGTTGTCGTATTCGGTGAACTCCTCCTCGGTGGTCTGGAAGAACATCACCCGCTCGTCGGCCCGCACCGGACCGATCGCGAAGACACCGCGCTCGGTCCGGGTGAAGCCGGGCTGGATCGGGCCGAAGCCGGGCACGTCGATGCCGCCGTCGTCGAGCACGGCGACCGAGTCCGGCAGCGCGACCACTCCGAGCCGGTTGACCTCGGGAAAGGTGTTGCCGGGGAACGGGATCGCGGCCAGTTCCCGGACCCGGCTGCGTCCGCCGTCGCACCCGGCCACGTACTGCGCGCGCACCCGGTACGGCCCGTCCGGCCCGGTGACTTCGACGGTCACCGCGTCGTCGTCCTGCGCGAGCGCGATCACCTCGTGCCCGCGGCGGATCTCCGCGCCCAGTTCGACAGCCCGCTCGGCGAGCAGCTCTTCGACCCGCGCCTGCGGAATGCCCATCGCGTCCATCGGCCCGTCCGCCAGCGGACCGAAGTCGACGTGCATGCCACCGAACGGGAAGATCGGGGCCGGGATCGGGCTGCCGACGGCGGTGAAGCGGTCGAGCAGGCCGCGGTAGCGCAGCATGTCCAGGATCCGGCCGCCCAGGCCGCTGGCCTTGTGCGCGGTGCCCGGCTCCGCGCGTCGTTCGAGCACCACGGGGCGCACCCCGGCCAGGGACAGTTCCCCGGCCAGCATCAACCCGGCAGGTCCGGCGCCGACCACGATCACGTCGGTCTTCATTTCACGCACTCGCGTCACTCCCATTTGTCGCCGGTCCGAATGTCGAGGTGAGATTGTGCAGGAGGACCGGGGTCTTGCCGCAAGCCCCCGGGTCGGCTATACCTTGGAAGGGGCGAAGAGCGATTCGGCCTCGCCCGCTCCGGCTTTCGCCGACTCCCCCGCCGCCGCTACGGCTCGTCGAGCAGGCACAGATAGCCGTCTAGCTGGGCCGCACCGGCGAGCAGGTGCCTGCCGCGCGCGGTCAGCCGATCCTGCCAATCCTCGAGGAAGACGCGCAACGCCTCGGTCCCGCCCGCCGCGCGCAGGGACTCGGCGAACTGCGCCACCTGGACCAGCCGGTAGCCGCCGCGCCGGAGCTGGCGCGCGATTTCGGCATCGCGCACCGCCGCTGCTCCGTAGATTCGATAACCCGTTCCCTGGTCGCGTTCGGGACGCAGGATGCCCGCGTCTTCCCACGTGCGCAGCGTCGCCGGATGCACACCGATCCGGCGCGCGAGCTCGCCGACGGTCAACGCGCGACCGGCGATCGGCGCGGGCTCGGCGGTCGACAGGCTCCCGAGGGCGGTGGCGACCTCGGTGCGGGTGGCGCGCTCGTCGAGCAGCGCGACATGGGCGACATCGAGGAGCCGGTACGCGGATTCGCGATCACCGCGATGGACGGCCCGCAGGATCGCGGCCGCCTGCTGATGCCCGTGCCCGCCGCGCAGCGCGAGGAAGGCCCGCAACGCCTGCGCGTGCCGGGCTGAATAGCGCCGGTATCCCGACGCGCTGCGCTCGGCCGCCGGGAGGATGCCCGCCTCGTCGTAATTGCGGATCGCCTGAGCGGACAATCCGTGTTCCCGGGCCAGATCGATCGGCCGCAAGCTCTACCTCCTTTGAGACTTTTCCCGGCTATCAGCAGGCAATATTCGAGAAAGTTTCACCCGAACCTTCAACGATACTGTCGAAGGCATGCCTACCGACCAAGGAGTGTTCATGCCTACCGTCACCACCCCACGCGACCTCGGCCGCGAGCTCGACGACTCGGCGAGCCTGGGCCGCGCCGTCGACGACCTGCTCGCCACCCGCGCCGAACCGCCGGTCCTGCTCGCCCTCGGCGAACCCACCCACGGGATCGCGGCATTTCCGTTGCTGCGCAACGAACTCCTGGCCCAGCTGGCCGAGCGGGGGTTCCGATCGATCGCGCTGGAATCCGATGTCTTCGCCGCCTCGATCGTCGACGACTACATCAACGGAGCGGCGACCGACCTCGAGACGGTCCTGGCGACCGGCTTCAGTCACCATTTCGGCGCCGTGCCCGGCAATCGCGAACTCGTCGAATGGCTGCGCGAGTACAACGCCGACCGCGCCCCCGCCGACCGCTTTCGCTTCCACGGCTTCGACGCGCCGACCGAGCAGACCGACGTGCCCAGCCCCCGAGTCGCGCTGACCACGGCCGGCGAGTATCTGCCCGAACCGCTGCGGCCGACGTCGATGCGCGAGCTCGAGGCGCTGCTCGGCGAGGATGCCGACTGGTCGAATCCGGCGGCCGTGTACGACCCGGCCGTCTCGATCGGCGATTCCGAGCGCGCCCGCGCGCTGCGCGTCGTCGCCGACGACATCGCGAGCGCGCTGCGGCGCGCGGCACCGTCGCTGCGGCCCGCCGACCCCGCCGGCTACGACCTCGCCCTCGCCTACGCGCGCACCGCACTCGGCCTGCTCCGCTACCACGCCGTCATGGCCACGCCCGGCCCCGATCGCATCGCGAACCTGCTCAGCGTCCGCGCGGAGATGATGGCCGACAACTTGCACGCGATCGTCGCCGCCGAGCAGGGACGCGGACCGACCCTGGTCTTCGCGCACAACGTGCACCTGCAACGCGCCGGATCCACCCTGACCATGGGCGGCGAGGACGCGCACTGGTCCGCGGCGGGCGCGCTGGTCGCGCTCACCCTGGGCGAGCGCTACACGTTCGTGGCGACCGACGCCAACCCGACCAGCGCACCGGGCACCCTCCAGTTCGAACTGGCCGCGGCCACCACCCGCCGCACGCTGTTCCCCGCCCCCGCCCTGCGCGCCGCGCTCCCGCCGTCGATCCGCGCGGGCGAGCCGATCGTGCCCGGTCACCTCCCGTTCGAACCGGACGGGCTCGCGGGCGCCGACGCGATCGTGTTCGTCGCCGACACCGACGGCACCCGACACGAATACTGGCACTGATCCGAACATACGTTCGAACGCGCGCTAGACTGTCGACATGTCGCTGCCCCTGCAAGGTTCACTGTTCGACGGTGAGGCGGTTGCGCTGGGTTCGATCGAGACGATCCGGCGCACCCAGCTCGACGCGACAGCCTGGGTGGACGTCCTGCCCGGCTGGCTGAGCGGCGCGAGCGTGGTGTTCGACCGGCTCGCGGAGCGGGTGCCGTGGCACGCCGAGCGCCGACCCATGTACGACCGGGTCGTCGACGTGCCACGCCTCGTGTCGTTCTTCGGCGAGCACGACCCGCTCCCCGACCGGATCCTCGTCGCCGCCAGGGACGCGTTGAGCGAGCACTACGCCGCCGAGCTCGGCGAACCCTTCCGCACGGCCGGGCTGTGCTTCTATCGCGACGGCCGCGACAGCGTGGCCTGGCACGGCGACACGATCGGGCGCGGCGCCACCCACGACACCATGGTCGCGATCGTCTCGGTCGGCGCGCCACGCGCCCTGCTGCTGCGCCCGCGCGGCGGCGGGGCCAGCGTGCGGTTCACCGCCGGGCACGGTGACCTGCTGGTGATGGGCGGCGCCTGCCAGCGCACCTGGGAGCACGCGGTACCCAAGACCACGCGCCCGGTCGGTCCACGCATCAGCATCCAGTTCCGCCCGCGCAACGTTCGCTGACGATCCAGCCGGAACCCGTGCCCGACACGGAGTTCCACGACTCCGCACAGACCGCCCCGGCCCCGCTACCGCACGATCCTCGCGATCGGGCATAACTCGGCGGTCGGGCTGACTGCCGAGCAGTTCACCCACCGGCCAGCCCTGGGCACCGTCACCGACTGTGCCGCAACCGGTTACGGCACGGTCAGCACCGAGTGCACGAGTTCCCGCACGCCCGCGCGCAACCGGTCGACCTCACCCGCCCTGGCCAGCTGCTGCGCGAGTTCCCCGCCGAGCGTCGACAGCAGCAACGCGCCGACCGTCTCCGCGTCGATATCCGGGCGCACCTCGTGCAACAGCGTGGTGATGTGCTCGGCCCAGAAGGCATGGAATTCCGCGCTGCGGGGATGCGGCGGCATGGCCTGGTAGGCGGCGATCAGCTCGACGTCGGCGGTGACCATGGTCGTCATCGCGTCGAAGAAGGCCAGTAGCCGGTCGGTCGCCGGGGCGCCGGGACCCAGCGGCGGCGGTCCGCTCGTCACCGCCGCCATCAACGCGATCGCCCCCTCGGCCACCAGCTCGTACAGCAGCCCGGCGCGGCTGCCGAAGCGGTGGAAGATGGTCCCCTTGCCGACGCCTGCGGCGGCCGCGACCCGGTCCATGGTCACCCCGGCCGCACCGTGTTCGGCCAGCAGCGCGGCGGTGGCGTCGAGGATCGCTCGACGGTTGCGCGCGGCGTCGGCGCGTTCGGTGGGGCGTGGGCCTGTCATCGCATCGCTTCCTCGGCATCGGCCGATCCGTTGACAAGTTGACCGCCGGTCCATATCGTTCGAATATCTGGACCGGCAGTCAACTTATGGAGTTCTGATGCAGGCAATCGTAATGACCGAGACCGGCGCCCCCGAGGTGCTGGTGCCGCGCGCGGTCGACGCACCGCGCCCGGGCGACGGGCAGGTCCTCGTCCGCGCCGAGGCGATCCCGGTGCTCTACCCGGAGACCAAGGTGCGGGCGGGCGAGTTCCCCGTCCCCGTCGCGCTGCCCGCGGTGTTCGGGTTCCAGGCGGCGGGCACGGTGACCGAGCTCGGCACCGGTGTGGACCCGGCGCTGCTCGGTGCCCGGGTCGTCGCCGCCACCAGCGGCGTCGGCGCCTACGCCGAACTCGTGGTGGCCGAGGCGGATTCGCTGACCGTCATCCCCGACGGCCTGCGCACCGACCTCGCCGCCGCCACCCAGATGCCCGGCTCGGTCGCGCTGGCCCTGGTCTCGACCGCGGCGCTCGCGCCGGGCGAGACCGTCCTGGTCGAAGCGGCCGCCACCGGCGTCGGCAGCGCGCTCACCCAGCTCTGCGCGGCGCGCGGGGTGCGGGTGATCGCCACCGCGGGCGGCGCCGAGAAGGCCCGGCTGGCCCGCGAGCACGGCGCCGCCGAGGTCGTCGACCACACCGCGCCCGACTGGGCCGATCAGCTCCGCGAACTGCTGGCGGGCGGCACCGTCGACGTCGTCTTCGACTCCATCGGCGGCGATTCCGTGACGCCGCTGCTCGACCTGATCACCCCGCGCACCGGCCGCGTCCTCAGCTACGGCTGGCTGGCCGGCGTCCCCACCCAGCTCACCGCCGTCGACCTGATCCTGCGCGGCCTCACCCTCACCGGCTGCGCGGGCCCCGCCTGGCTCGGCGAGGTGGCCCGCCGACGGGCGGACGCCCTCGACGCCGCCGCGCGGGGACAGTTGACCGTCGGCATCGACTCCGTTCTGCCGCTGACCGCGGCCGCCGACGCCCACCGCAAACTCGAGGACCGGAGCGCCCTCGGCACGGTCCTGTTGCGGCCGTAGTCCCGCCAGCCCGCGACCGGCCGCGCAGTGCGAGCTCTCGAAATCGGCCTCCGGGGCGGGCGATGAGGAGGGAGCCGGAGCCGGAGATCGGGCACTGGCCGTAGGATTCGGGGCATGGGGAGTCGAGTGGCGTTGCCTGTCCGTTCGTCGAATGCGCTGACCGCGCGATGGACCGCGACCTTCGCCGACGACGACGCCGTGGTGTCGGGGGCGGGCGCATGGGTACTGCTGGCGCTTCTGGCGGGGGCTGCCCAAGGGGCGGCTCGGGCGGAATTGGCGGCGGCGGTAGAGGTTTCGGCCGAGTCGGCGCATCAGGCCGGGCTGGAACTGCTGCGCTCGCTCGACTCCTCGGCCGACGTGGCGCTGGCGACCGGCGCCTGGGTGCGGCCGGGGATCGCGCTGCGGGACGAGTGGGTCCGCAGCATGCCCGAGGGCTCGGCGGGAACCCTGGTGGATCAGGCCGCGCTCGATGCCTGGGCAAGCGAGCGCACCGGCGGATTGATCGAGACGTTCCCGGTCACCGTCGACGCCTCGACGGTGTTCGCGCTGGCCACCGCGCTGGTCGCCCGGACCCGCTGGGTGACGCCGTTCCAGCTGATCCGCTGGACACCGGAATCCGGACCCTGGCGGGGACATCAGGGACCGGGGTTGTACCGCACCGGGCACGCCGACGGCAGCGTCTCGGTCCTCGGCACCGACGTGACCAGGGTGATCGTCACCGGCACCGGTGATCTCGACGTGCACCTGCTGATCGGTGCCGACGGGCCACGGCAGGCGTTGACCGCCGGGCTGGCCGCGCTCGACGGCGCGATCCCCGATGCGGTCGCGCCCACCGCCGACACGACAGCCCCGTGCCTGACGGTGCTGCGGCGCAAGATCTTCGGCGCGGGCGGTGACCGCGTCCAGGTGCAACTCCCGCCGTTCGAGGTCCGCGGCGCGCACGACCTCACCCGCCATGCCGCCCTGTTCGGCCTCGGCGCCGCGGGCAACGCGGAGTCCGGGCACTTCCCCGGGATCTCCGACACTCCGCTGGCGGTGAGCGCCGCCGGGCAGCACGTGATGGCCCGATTCGACGCCGAGGGCTTCGAGGCCGCCGCTGTCACCGCCGTGGCGATGCGCATGGGCAGCGTCCCCCAGGAGCAGTGGTCGACGATCACCGCCGTCCGCATCGACCGGCCGTTCGGCTTCCTCGCCGTACACCGGCCCACGGGAACGGCCGTTGTCGCAGGTCAGGTGACCCGCCCGCCACTGGAATGGGCGACCTCGTCCCCGTCCCGCCACACCCCGGGCGGCGCCCGGTGAGAGCGGTAATCGCCATTGCCGATTCTGTTGCTCGGCAACAGGATTCGGTTTCGATGTCGCTGGCGGAGGTCGTATCCTGGTAGGGGTCCGCAATCGGTTGCTCAGGGGGTCGTGGTGATCGTCGTTGTCGCGGACGAAACCGAACTCGAAGGCGCAGAAGAGGTCGTCGCGGCGGCGATCCGGGAATGGGCCGCGTCCGAGGTAGGGGGCGTGGCGATCTTCCGCTGCCATGTGCCGGAGAGCCGGGGCGGATCGGTCGAGGTCGACGCGCTGGTGTGTACGCCGCAGGGGGCCACCGTGGTGGAGGTGAAGGGGTTCACCGCGCGCCAGGACGGTGTGCTCGCCACCCCGCCCAACGGCCCCTGGACGGTCGACGGCGCGGAGGCCGCGCTCTATCACGCGGTGCGGGTGCCCAATCCGTTCGTCCAGGTGCGCAGGCAGGTCTTCGCCGCCAAGAACCTGCTGCAGCAGTCCGGGATCTTCGGCTGGGTGAACGCCGTGGTCGCGCTGGTCCCCCAGCCCGGCGCGCAGATCACCCTCGAGGAGGCCCGCATCGCGGACGGATACCGGGCGGTGCTGGTCGAACGCGACGATTCCTCGTCTCTGCGCGACTACTTCCACGCCGAGACCGGACGCACGGTCCGGCTCAACGTCAACGATGTGCGCCGCGTCTTCGCGGCCCTGAATCTCAGCCACCTGCTGCCGTCCCGGGTCGCGTTGGCGGACCAGGGTTTTCCGGCACGGCTGGAACCGTCGACCTCGACCAGGGCCGCACCGGCCGCCGCCGGACTCGGGCAGGCCGAGGAGGGCGAGACCGCCCCCGGCCGTGGCGCCTCCCGGGTGGGCACCCGAGTGGCGCAGGCGAGCACACCCGGGTTCCTCGCCGCGATCGATCGGCTCACGCATCGGTCACGGCCCTCCGCCGACACCGAGGAATCAGGTCCGGCGGCGCCGGAATCCGCCGACCAGGCGCCGAGCACCGTCTCCGCGACCTCGGACGGCACTGCGGCGCACAGCGAGGAGTCGAACGGTGCTGTCGCGCCGTTGGCGAGATTGGTGAGTATGGCTGCCACAGACGACGACTCGCAGACCGCGTCGACGCCGAGAACCGAGGTCTCGGCGGAGCTTCCCGAGGACACCCCGGGTGAGCCCGAGCAGGCCGCGAAGTCAGCCGCGTCTCCCGAAGCCGATCTCGCCGAGCACGCGGCAGATGCCGCCTCTGCACCCGACACGGAACCCGTGCGAGCGGCGCCGTCCGCACCCGGCTCCGGTACCGAGACCGCACCTCCGGACGACAACGGGCACGCTGTCGAGAACGCAGAGGAACAGCACCCTGCGGCAGCCGAGCCGACGCGGGCGCCTGCCCACGAGACCGGAGCGGCCGAGCCCACAACGGATGACATTGTCGCCCCCGATCCGGAAAACCCCGTGGCACCAGCGGCTTCCCTCACCGTCGGCACGCTGCCCGAGCGTACCGACGCCACGGCGGAGGAGCCCACCGACGACGAGGTCGTGACCGAGGTCCATGGACCGGACGGCTCCACGGACCAACCGGACGCCGGGGTCGAGGTTTCCGGCACCGCGGAACACGGATCTGCTCCGTCACCCGCCGAAACCGACGACGAGGTCGTGGCCGAAGTCCACGGACCGGACGGCTCCACGGACCAACCGGACACCGGAGTCGAGGCTTCCGGCAGCGCGGAAGGCAGATCTGCTCCGTCACCCGACGAAACGGCCACTGCCCCTGCGGAGCCGGACGAATCCGTCATTGGTACGGATGTCACCGCAGCGACACCGGCCTCCGGCGAGGATGCGGGAGCGGCTGTGTCGCTGGTGAAGTCGACCGATGACCGGTCCACCGAGTCTCCCCTGGCTTCACCGAGTGCCGCCGCGAGCAGCTTCGCCGCACCGGGCGATGACTCGGACGCCGAGGTCCCGCACGAAGTCGAGCCGACGATGGCCGATGACGATGACTGGCCGGAGGACGAGGATCCCGACGATCCGGCGTACGCGGCACCCGGATACGCCGTCGCGGCCGGTACCGCCGGGGCCGCCGCCACCGCCTGGTCGGCATCATCGGGCAGCCCCGATTCCGCCCACCACGGCAGCGCCGAGCGATTCGACGACACCGAGCACTGGAGCGACTGGGTCGATCAGGATCGGACCCCGGCCCGCCCGGCCGCCACGAACCGGTCGCGGGAGCAGCTCTCGAGCCGGTCCGGCGGGCCGTCGCTGCTCGAGCGATGGCGCAACACGCCGGTGCGCGAGCGACGCCCGCGCGAGCGACGCAGGCTGCGGATCGGGCCCGGCATCGGACTGCTGCTGTTCATCGCCCTGTTCGGGGCGGGCTTCTTCGCCATCACCGCCGTGCAGGCGAGCCGGTTCGAGATGGCGGACTACGACCGGATGTGCGACGACCGCAAGCCGTTCCCGAATGCCGCGGAGTACCAGCGCGACGGCGCGCGGCCGACCTACCTGTCGGGCGACCTGGCCACCATGGTCGCGACGAACAGCTCACCCGCCTGGCATCCGACCGACCCGGCCACGGTCCAGCTCATCGCCTGCATGCGCCAGACCAGCCTGGGCGATCTGGTCCAGACCTGCCAGCTCCCCGCGGCGCCGGGCTCCCCCATCGGCCGCACGGTCAATCTGTTCCGGGCGACCTACGAGATCACCGTCTACGAACTGCGCACCGGGCGGGAGGCCGGACGCGCGATCATGGTCGGCGAACGCTACTCGGCCGACCCCGCAAATACGGATCCCGATCGGTGCCGCGCCGTCGCCGACGCACCCGACGTCCTGGGCCGCAGGCTGGGCCAGCCGTCGACCGCGCAGGTCACCGGCTTCCTCGCGCCCCTGGTGCACGCCGACCGCTGAACCGGCTTGACCTCGAGCGCACTCGAGGTAGCAAGATCACCGATGTGCCCCGCGCACACCCGACACCGCGCCACCCAGCGTCGGTCGCGCCTCCGCCGGTTTCCCGTACACCCACCGGCGGAGGCCGTCGGGATCCGGCTCAGGCCACCGCCGCCTGCGTCGCGGGCTGGTCGCCGTCGGATTCCTGTGCCCTGGTCAGCTTGGCCTGCGCGCGCCGCAGATCCTCGGCGATGATCTGCAGGGCGGGCGGCGCGGCGAGCCCACGCGCGCGGATCAGGTCGCCCACGGTGACCAGCCGGCTCAGCGACGCCGCGACATAGCCCTGCAGGACGGCGATGCGGTCGGCGGGCACCGCCTGGATCGACTTGCTCACCAGCGATTCCAGGTCGCGTTGCGCCTTGAGGGTGTCGGAGGTGAGCACCGCGAACAGCCCCCACAGATCGTCGATCGGTTCGCCGGCGACCTGCGCGCGCAGCGCCTCGTAGGTCTCGTTGCGCCGTGCCGAGGCCTCCATGACATCGCGCAACGCGTCGGTGAGATGCGACCTGGTCGCCTCCGGAATGCGGTACACCTGTGTGGTTTCGGTGGTGCCGATCCGGTCGGCGACCCGGCTGACGATGGCCAGCGCGTCGTCGAGGTCGGTCAGCGCCACCCGCAGCAGCGGCGCCGTCGCGTGGAACCGCGGCTCCATCGCCTGCAGATCGTAGAACTCGTTGATCCGCTTGCTCGCCACCGCGATATCGCGGCTGAGCAGCGCGACGTTCTCGTGCAACCCCATCGCGTGCAGCCGCTGATCGACCGCGGAATCCAAGGCGGCCAGCACATTCGGATCCCGCGGTTCGTGGATGTGGTGCACCGCCGAGGCGATCCCCGACCGGGAGAACGCCTTGGTGAAGAAGATCGTGCTGATCGACAGCGAGAGGCCGAGCACGAAATCCGGCTGCACCTTGAAGATCTCGCGCACACTGCCCCGCGCCATGATCAGGATCGCGAAGACGACCGCCAGACCTAGTGCGGCCCAGAGCAATTGTGCCCGGGTCATGTGCCAGCTGCTCAGCGATGGATGCTCACTCACGGTCTCCCCCAGCCCGCCGATCCGACGGCGTTCGATGCTGGTTGCATTCTCCTGCACGCCATCGTGATCCGCATCGGAAGTGGCCCGGAAAACGGCGACAGCCGCGCATCCGGGCAGGATGCGCGGCTGTCGCCGGAAGGTGTCACGCCGAGACGGCGATCTCCCATTCGTAGATCGTCAGTTCCGACGCTCCGGTGGTGTGCACCGGATCGGCGTGCGCGAGAGCCGTTGCGGCGTCCAGGCTTTCGGCCAGGACGACGTAGGCGCCGCCGGTGCCGTCGGTGAACCGGCCACTCTCCTGCAGCTGTCCCTTGGCGAGCAGTTCCTGCAGGAACGCGCGGTGCGGTTCGACCACGGACTGGTCGAACGCGGGGGTGCGCATGACCATGACGAGGTACTTGTTCGTCACGACCGGTCCTCCGGCGCGGGACGCGCGGCCCTGGTGGCGGCCGCGGCGGCGCGCACCTGCGGCGCGACCTGCACGACCTGCCCCAGCACACCGTTCACGAACGACGGCGAGTCGTCGGTGGACAGCTCCTTGGCCAGCTCGACGGCCTCGTCGACCGCGACCACCGGGGGGACGTCGGTGGCGTGGAACAGCTCCCACACCGCGATCCGCAGGATCGCCCGGTCGACGGCGGGCAGGCGCGACAGTGTCCAGTCCTGCAGGTAGCCCTCGATGGTGCCGTCGACCCGGTCCAGGTCGTCGGCGACGCCCTC
Source organism: Nocardia sp. NPDC003269 (assembly GCF_042888005.1). Taxonomy (NCBI): domain Bacteria; kingdom Bacillati; phylum Actinomycetota; class Actinomycetes; order Mycobacteriales; family Nocardiaceae; genus Nocardia; species Nocardia sp. NPDC003269. The sequence goes on along the minus strand of NZ_JBIAPA010000002.1, from coordinate 1,391,720 downwards.
GACCAGGACCGAGGTGTAGGCGTGCACGGGAGCCACGCTCTGGTCACGAGTCGCCAGGTCGGCGCGTTCGGAGAGCAGGTCGGAGACGTCGACGTCGCGCGCCTCCGCCTCGAACAGCAGGTCCACGGCCCGGCGGCGCGCCTTGTGGCGTGCGCCGAGCTTCTTGAACGAGCCCTTTTTGTCTGCCGGGGAGTCCGTCACGATCAGGCGTTGACGCGGCCGAGGTAGTTGCCGTCGCGCGAGTCGATCTTCAGCTTGTCGCCGGTGTTGATGAACAGCGGGACCTGCACCTCGGCGCCGGTTTCCAGGGTGGCGGGCTTGGTGCCACCGGTGGAGCGGTCACCCTGCAGGCCGATGTCGGTGTGCTGCACGACCAGCTCGATGGTGACGGGGAGCTCGACGAACAGCGGCGCGTCCTCGTGCACGGCCACCTGCACGCCCATGTTCTCCAGCAGGAAGCGCGCACCCTGACCGATGGTGGCCTCCGGGATGGAGATCTGGTCGTAGGTGTCACCGTCCATGAAGATGTAGTCGGTGCCGTCGTGGTACAGGTAGGTCATGTCGCGACGGTCGACGGTCGCGGTCTCGACCTTGACGCCCGCGTTGAAGGTCTTGTCGACGACCTTGCCGGACACGACGTTCTTCAGCTTGGTCCGCACGAAAGCGGGGCCCTTACCCGGCTTGACGTGCTGGAACTCGACGATCTGCTGGAGCTGACCGTCGATTTTCAGCACAAGGCCGTTCTTGAAGTCGCTGGTGTCCGCCACTGTCCTCGGATCTCCTCGTTCGTTTACTGCGGTCTCTGGGGACCGGCGTCACTCGACGACGGTCAGGTCCTTGCTGGTGAGGGTGAGCAGGTCCGGGCCCGCCTCGCGTACCACGAGCGTGTCCTCGATCCGGACCCCGCCGCGGCCGGGAAGATACACACCAGGTTCGACGGTCACCGCCACGCCAGCAAGTAGTGTACCGGTACTCGTTTTCGCCACTCCGGGCGCTTCGTGGATCTGCAACCCGACCCCGTGCCCGAGGCCGTGCACGAACTGCGGACCGTAGCCCGCCTCCTCGATGACGACCCGGGCGGCGGCGTCGACCTCGGCGGTCCCCGCGCCCGGTTTCAGCGCCTCGCGTCCCGCCCGCTGGGAACGGGCCACCAGTTCGTAGATCTCGCGCTGCCAGTCCTCGGGCCTGCCGAGGACGAGGGTGCGGGTCATGTCGGAGTGGTAGCCGTCGACAACCGCGCCGAAGTCGAGTTTGACGAAGTCGCCGGTGGCCAGGACCGCGCCGGTCGGGCGGTGATGCGGCACGGCGGAGTTCACGCCGGTGGCGACGATCGTCTCGAACGAGATCGCTTCGGCGCCGTGCTCGAACATCGCCCACTCCAGGTCGCGGGCGACCTGGCGTTCGGTGCGGCCCGGCCGGATCAGGCCGCGGTCGAGCAGGCTGGCCAGACCCGCGTCGGCAGCCGCGCAGGCCGCGCGCAGCTGGGCGATCTCGTAGTCGTCCTTGACCATGCGCAGCTGCTCGACCAGCCCGTTGGTCGGTACCAGTTGCAGTCCGGTGCGCAAGGACTGGAACGAGGTGTGCTCGGCGACGGTGACCACGTGGCTCTCGAAGCCGATCCGGCCCAGCTGCCATTCGCCGGCCAGCTCGATGATCCGCCGCGCGGTGGCCCGGGAGATCTCGGCGCTCAGATCGGGGACCTGCACGGCCACCTGCGCGGAATAGCGGCCGTCGGTGCCGATGACGGTGCGGTCCTCGGCACCGCGCATATCCCAGGAGTGCACCAGGAGCACGGCATTGGAGCCGGTGAACCCGGTCAGGTAGCGGATATTGACCAGATCGGTGACCAGCAGCGCGTCGACGCCGTTCTCCACCAGCAGGCTCCGCAGAGCACCACGCCGTGCCGCGTGATCGGGACGCGGGGTATCAGCACACATGGGTCAACGCTACCGCTCGACGACCGACACGTCGGCACCGAACTCGGCACTTTTCCCGGCGTCGGCGCGTCCACCGCGCGCCCGACTGGACACCGCGTTGTCCACATCGCGCGGAGTTGTCCACATTCGCCGATCGGGCCTCGCCGGGGCGCGCGCCGCCGCGCACGATCGAACGCATGACCACTGCCGCGTTCTGCCTGCTCATCGCCTGGTGCTTGCTGCTGGGTGTCCTCGATATCCACGCCCGCCGGCTCCCCAACGCCCTCACCGGCGTCGGCGCGGCGGCGGTGTTCCTCTACGCGGGGTACACCGGGAACCTGGCGACGGCGCTCATCGGGGCCGCGTTGCTGACCATGCCGTATCTGGTGATCCATCTGCTCTCCCCGGCCGCGCTCGGCGCCGGTGACGTGAAACTGGCGGTGGGTCTCGGGGCCGCCGCCGCGCTCGCCGGACCGCCCGCGTGGGTGTGGGCGGCGATCGCCGCGCCCGCGCTCACAGCGGCGATCGCGGTGGGCATGCTCGGTGGGCACCGGCTGCGCGCGGCACTGGGTCGCGACACGGGCGGGCCGCGGTCGCGACGACCGGTGCCACACGGTCCGGCCATGTGCCTGGCCACCGTCACCGCGATGGCGCTGGCATGACCGGCAGCGCGACGCGCCGGGCCGATCACACACCTGGCGCCGGTACCCCGACACCGGTCGGGACCGGGTCGGTGCAGCACGATCGGGGCGGTGGCCGCCACCGCGCGGCCCGGCGCGGCGGCGACGTGCCGCTCATCACGTCGGCCCACGTGCCCGACCACGCGCGGCGACATGGGAAGATGGTCGGCGTGTTGCGCTGGATAACTGCCGGAGAATCCCATGGTCCCGCTCTCGTCGCCCTCCTGGAAGGGATGGTCGCCGGAGTCGAGGTGACATCGGACGACGTCTCCGCACAGCTCGCGCGCCGTCGGCTCGGTTACGGGCGCGGCGCCCGGATGAAGTTCGAGGCCGACAAGGTCACCCTGGTCGGTGGCGTGCGCCACGGCCGGACCATGGGTGGTCCGGTCGCGATCGAGGTCGCCAATTCCGAGTGGCCCAAGTGGACCGAGGTGATGTCGGCCGACCCGGTCGACGAGGAGGCGCTCGCTGGGATGGCGCGCAACGCGCCCCTGACCCGTCCGCGTCCCGGTCACGCCGACTACTCCGGCATGCTCAAGTACAACTTCGAGGACGCGCGTCCGGTGCTCGAACGGGCCAGTGCCCGCGAGACCGCGGCCCGCGTCGCGGCGGGCACGGTCGCCCGCAACTTCCTGCGTCAGGCCTTCGGTGTCGAGGTGATCTCGCACGTGGTGTCGATCGGCACCGCGGCCAACACCACCGGTGTCACCCCCGGTGCGCACGATCTCGACGCCATCGACGCCAGCCCGGTCCGCGCGTTCGACGCCGACGCCGAGGCGGCGATGATCGCCGAGATCGAGGCGGCCAAGAAGGACGGCGACACGCTCGGCGGCGTCGTCGAGGTGATCGTCGACGGTCTGCCGATCGGGCTCGGCTCGTTCATCAGCGGCGAGCAGCGGCTGGACTCGCGGCTGGCCGCCGCCCTCATGGGCATCCAGGCGATCAAAGGTGTCGAGGTGGGCGACGGTTTCGAGACCGCGCGCAGGCGCGGCAGCCAGGCCCACGACGAGATGCGCCCCGGCCCCGACGGCGTGCTGCGCTCGACCAACCGCGCGGGCGGTCTCGAAGGCGGCATGACCAACGGCGAGGCGCTGCGAGTGCGCGCCGCGATGAAGCCGATCTCGACCGTGCCGCGCGCGCTGTCGACCGTCGACATGTCCACCGGCGAGGAAGCCGTCGCCATCCACCAGCGCTCGGATGTGTGCGCGGTCCCCGCGGCCGCCGTGGTCGCGGAGTCGATGGTCGCGCTCGTGCTGGCGCAGGCGGCGCTGGAGAAGTTCGGCGGCGACTCGCTGACCGAGACCCTCGACAACATCACCAGCTACATCAAGCGGATCGGCAACCGCCCGCACGTGCCCGCGGACAGCCGCACGCCGTGACCGGGCAGGGACAGGAGGGGGCCGCGGAGGACAACGACGCGGGTCCCCCATCGACTGTCGGCACGAACGATCGCGCCGACCGAGTAGGCAGCCCCGTCAACGCCACCGACACCGCTGACGGCACCGGCACAGCCGGCGCGATTAGCGCTGCTGGCGCAATTGGCACTGCCGACACGACCAGCCCCGCTGGCACGACCGGCACTGCCGACACGACCAGCCCCGCTGGCACGACCGGCACTGCCGACGCGACTGGCGCTGCTGGCGCTGCTGGCGCTGCTGGCGCTGCTGGCGCTGCTGGCGAGACCAGTACCAGTGCCGCCAACCCGAACGGTGACGCCGACACAACCAGCGACCCCGAGGCGTCCCGAACCGCTGATGCGACCGCTGACGTCGAGTCGGCCGAGACTGCTGGCGCACCTGGTGACGTCGAGCCGACCGGGACCACTGGCGCATCCGGTGACGCCGAGCCGACCGAGACCACTGACGCGACTGGCGACGCGACCGGGACCGGGACCGCTGAGCAGACCGGCGCTGCCGATAGCGGGGCAGTGGCCGAACCTCGTGCGCGTGTGGTCCTGGTCGGGCCGCCGGGGTCGGGGAAGTCGACGATCGGGCGCAAGCTCGCGCGGGAGCTCGGGGTCGAGTTGTACGACACCGATGCCGGGATCGAGGCCGACACCGGGCGCGGGATTCCGGAGATCTTCGCGACCGACGGCGAGCCGGAGTTCCGCCGGATCGAGGAGCTGGTGGTGCGGCGGGCGGTGCTCGAGCACGATGGCGTCGTCTCCCTCGGTGGCGGGTCGGTGCTGTCGGCGCGGACTCGCGAGGTGTTGCGTTCCGCGACCGTGGTCTACCTGGAAATCAGTGTGGCCGAAGGACTTCGGCGTACCGGCTCCAGCAATGCGCGACCGCTGCTCAACGGAACCGATCCCGGTGCCAAGTACCGGGAGCTGATGCGGATCCGGCGCCCGCTCTACCGCGAGGTCGCCACGGTGCGCGTGCGGACCGACGGGCGCAGCCCGGGCCGGGTGGTGCGGATGATCCTCACCAAACTCGGCCTGGAATCGGTGCGCACCGATCTCGACGCCGAGCGCGCCACCGGCGGATCCGGTACCGCCGCTTCGGGTTCGGCCACCAGCAGGCCCGGGATCGGCAGCAACCGGTCAAGGGCGCGACGTCGGGCCAGGGCGCGCGCCGCGGCCGCGCGCCGGGCGACCGAGCAGGCCACGATCGACCGGACCGGTTCGGCGGCAACGCGATCCGGCTCCGACCCGGCACCCGGCGGTGACGCGGGCACACCGCAGGGCGAGGCGCGCACGACCGGCGCCCGCCGGTCCCGGCGCACCAGGTCCCGGCGCGGCGGGGTCCGCATCCGCTCGGCGGGCACGAACCGCGAGGCCGATGCCAGGTCGACCCGCGCGCCCGGCGGGGAACCCGCGGCCCAGTCCGGTGCGACGTCACCGGATCGCCCGGCGGGTCAGCGCACCGGCACTCCGCCGCCGACCGGGCAGCGGTCCGGAGCGGGCCAGCCCGGCGACGCGGACCGCGCGACCGCCCAGGGCGAGCGCACCCGGCGCAACCGGCCGCGCCGACGCGGCGGCCGGCGCAAGACCAACGACCAGAAAGAATCGGAGCAGCGCACGTGACAGAGCCGACCACCATCCAGGTCCGCACCGCCGACCCGTACCCGGTGATCATCGGACGCGGGCTGCTCGGCGATCTCGTCGAGGCGGTCACCGCGGGCAACGCCGTGCGGACCGTGGCGATCTTCCATCAGCCGCCCCTGGCCGAGACCGCCGAGGTCGTGCGGAAAGCGCTGGCCGACACCGGGATCGACGCGCACCGCATCGAGATCCCCGACGCCGAGGACGGCAAGGACCTGGCCGTCGCCGGGTTCTGCTGGGAGGTGCTCGGCCGGATCGGGCTGACCCGCAACGACGCCATCGTGAGCCTCGGCGGTGGCGCGGCCACCGACCTGGCCGGCTTCGTCGCCGCCACCTGGATGCGCGGGGTGCGCATCGTGCACGTGCCGACCACGCTGCTGGCGATGGTCGACGCCGCGGTCGGCGGCAAGACCGGCATCAACACCGAGGCGGGCAAGAACCTCGTCGGCAGCTTCCACGAGCCGAGCGCCGTCCTGGTCGACCTGGCCACCCTGGAGACGGTGCCGCGCAACGAGATCGTCGCGGGCATGGCCGAGATCATCAAGGCCGGTTTCATCGCCGACCCGGTGATCCTGGATCTCATCGAGGCCGACCCGGAGGCCGCGCTCGATCCCACCGGCGACGTGCTGCCGGAGCTGATCCGGCGCGCCATCCAGGTCAAGGCCGATGTCGTGGCGGCCGACCTCAAGGAGTCGAGCCTGCGCGAGATCCTCAACTACGGCCACACGCTGGGCCACGCCGTGGAGCGCCGCGAACGCTACCGCTGGCGCCACGGCGCCGCCGTCTCCGTCGGCCTGGTGTTCGCGGCCGAGCTGGGCAGGCTGGCCGGCCGTCTCGACGACGCCACCGCCGACCGGCACCGCACCATCCTGGAGAGCGTCGGACTGCCGGTCAGCTACGACGGTGACGCGCTCCCGCAGCTGATGGACGCCATGCAGACCGACAAGAAGACCCGCTCGGGCGTGCTGCGGTTCGTGGTGCTCGACGGGCTGGCCAAGCCGGGCAGGCTCGAGGGTCCCGATCCGTCGCTGCTGGCCGCGGCCTACTCGGCGATCGCGCGTGAGGCCTCCACCGGCGGCCCGATTCTGCTCTGACACGGCACTGTGCCCGGCGAGAGGTCCTCGCCGGGCACAGTATCGGTGGACTCAGACGACCGGCGCGAACTCCGGCTGGGTCTGGGGAGCGGTGGCGGTGGATTCGGGGGTGCGCCGCGCCCGTCGACGACCGAGGGCGACGCCCGCCATCGCGGGCAGGAACACCAGCAGCAGGATGAACGACGCCGCCGAGGTCAGTTCGAACAGCGCACCGGCTTCGCCGAGTTCGATGCCGGGCACCTGATCGAGGACCAGGCACACGGCCCCGCTCGCGAGGCCGGCGACGGCCCCGGCCGCCAGCCAGCGCACGGTGAGATCGGTGGCGGCGCCCGCCTGGCCGTCGCGCATTCCCCAGGCGACCACGACACCCACGATCACGGCGAGGCAGGCCACCCGCCAGATCGTGCCGTAGGTCGGCGCGAACGCCATCGCGACGGCGAGCAGCAACCGTAAGCCGACGACCAGCGCGCCCAGGACAGTGGCTCGTAACACCCAAGCGGTCATGAGCAACACCTTAACCGGAAAAAACTAGAACAGGTATCAATTCCACCGGATCGGGCGATTCCCGGAGACGCCGGGACGGTCAGTTCGACGGCACCCAGAGGTCGAACCTGCCGCTACCGTCGGTCCGCGCTTCACAACGCGCCCGATCGCTCCACAGCGGCGCGTCCTTCAGACAACTCGCCAGCGAGACGTTCGATGCCGACGCCACGCAGGTGAACCCCCAGGACGGTTGCGGCGAGGCACAACCCCCTTGCGCCGAGGCGGGACCCCCGACAACGATCGCCGAGGCGACAACCGACAGCACCATGACCACGATTCGACCGAACACAGCCAATCCCTCCCCTAGATTGCGTTGGGCACCAGGGTAATACGACGCTCAGGCCGACGGAAGGGTCTCGTCGAGCGCGGCCGCCATCGCGGCGCGCGGTGCGGGCTGCCCGGTGAACAGCTCGACCTGACCGTAGGCCTGGTTGAGCAGCATCTGCAGACCGCTGACGACGGTGTGCCCGGCCGCGGCCACCGCCGCGGCCAGCGGGGTCGGCCACGGGTTGTAGATCGCGTCGAGCACCACCGGGGCCGCCGCCACCCGGTCCGCGACCGCGGCGGCCGCGTCCGCGGGAATGGTGCTGACCACCGCACCCGCCGTCGCGCACACGGTGGCGAGGGCGTCGGCCTCGAAGTCGATCGTGGACACGGCCAGGCCCAGGCGTTCGGCGAGCTCCAGCGCGTCGCGGGCCCGTCCGGCATCGCGCGCGACCACCGTCACCGATTCCGCGCCCAGTTCCGCCAGCGCCAGCAGGGCGGGCCGGGCGGTGCCACCCGCGCCGAGCACCACACCCTCGCGCACCCGGTCGACGCCGCCACCGCGCAGCGCGCCGAGCACGCCGTCCACATCGGTGCAGTCGGCCAGCCAACCCGCCTCGGTGCGCACCAGCGTGTTCGCCGAGCCGACCAGGACCGCCCGGTCGGTGCGCGTGTCGGCGTGGGCGAGCGCGGCTTCCTTGCCCGGCATCGTCACCGAGAGTCCGACCCATTCCGGTCCGAGCCCGTCGACCAGACCCGGCAGCTGCTCGGCCGAGCACTCGACCCGCTCGTAGGTCCAGTCCAGCCCGAGTGCCCGGTAGGCGGCCAGGTGCAGCTGCGGCGACCGCGAGTGCGCGATCGGTTTGCCGAGCACCGCCGCCTTGCGCGGCTCAGCCACCGTAGGGCTTGGAGCTGTCGAGGATGCCGCTGCGCTGCGCCTGGGCGACCAGCCGCAGGTGTTCGGAGTAGCTCTCGGTGAACAGGGTGGTGCCCTCCTTGTCGACGGTGACGAAGTACAGCCACGCCCCCGGCTCGGGATTCTCCATGGCCCGCAACGCGTCCAGCGACGGGGCCGAGATCGGCGTGACGGGAAGGCCACGCATCGCGTAGGTGTTCCAGGCGGTTTCCCTGGCCCGGTCGGCGTTGGTGGTCGCCACCTCGGTGGTGTCCAGGGTGTAGTTGACCGTCGAGTCGAACTGCAGCATCTGGTCGGCCTTGAGCCGGTTCACGATCACCCTGGCCACTTTGCTCATGTCCTGCGGCTTCGCCTCGCGCTCCACCAGCGACGCGGACACCAGGGTCTGGTACGGCGTCAGGCCCGTGGTGGCGCCGGACTGCAGCAGCCCGGTCGACTCGTAGCGCTCCACGCTCGAGGTCACCAGCTGCCGCAGGATCTGCTGCGGGGTTCCGCTGGGATCGAAATCCCAGGTGCCCGCCGCGATCAGGCCCTCCAGCTGCCGGGACCGGTCCGGGGATTCCCGCACGCCCTTCATGGCCCAGTCGGGCACGCCGAGGGCGGCCAGGTCGGTGCTCGCGCCCGCCGCGTCGAGTTGTTCGTAGGTGACGCACTTCTGCTCGGCGCCGATGCAGCTGGCCTGGGCGACCTTGCGGTAGATGCCGTCGTAGCGGCCACCGGTGTTCGCGTCGTGCTTGTCGTGCAGCAGCCGCCCCTCGGAGACGGTGACGTTGCCGACGCGCGACTTCCCACCCACCAGTGTGGAGACGGCGGTGGCCGCCGGGCTGTTCACCCCGATCGCGTAGTACCCGGGCTGCACGTTGTTCATCCCCGAATTGCGCACGGCCGCTTCGTAGAAGGCCTCCCGGCTGGCGACCACTCCGCGCTCGTGCATGGCGCCGGCGATCTGCGACGCGGTGTCACCGGGATGCACCTGGACCACGACGAGGGCACCGGGCGGACCGGCGAAGTCCTCGGCCGGGGCGAACCGGCTCATCAGCTTGTAGCCGGCGAATCCGGCCGCGGAGACGATGAGCACGGCCAGCAGGGCGCCGACCACCCAGAGGTTGCGGCGGCGCCGTTTGCGCTCGGCGGCCTTACGCGAGGCGATTCGCGACCGCTTGCGGCCCGACGCCGCCTTGCCACGGCCCCCGGGCTGCTTGTCGCGACCGGACGGCGGCTTACCGCGGCCACGCTCGCCCTCGGGCCGTCCACCCGCGGCGCGGCCCGCCGGGGCGGCCCGCTGACCGACCCGGCGCGGCGGAGCCACCGGCTCGGGTTCGGGCTCGTCGTCGTAGTGCTCGTCCTCGTAGCGCGGGATGACGTTGGTGTCGTCATCGTCGTCCCAGCCCGCGGGACCGGCCTGCTGCGGCTCCTCGCGCGCCTCCCGGGCATCCAGACCCCAGTCGTCGCGGCGGGGATAGCGCCGATCAGCTTCCCGCGCCCGGTAGCGTTCCTCGGCCCTGGCCCATCGGTCGGTCATGCATCGTCTCCGACCACGCTCGCGTCTGCTGCGTCCTTCAACACCGAACTCCGCTCGTCCAACCATCCTTGCAGAATCGACACGGCTGCCGCCTGATCGATCACCTGCCGCTGGCCACGTGCGCGAACTCCGCTGTCGCGCAGCGCACGTGCAGCAGACACCGTAGTCAAACGTTCGTCGGAAAGGCGTATCGGAATCGGGTCGATCACCCGGCGCAACTCCCGGGCAAACCGACGCGCGATCCCCGCCGCCGTGCCGTTTTCACCGCGCAGGGTACGCGGCAGCCCGATGATCACCTCGACGGCTTCGTACTCCCGCACAATGTCGGCAATTCTCGCGATGTCGGCGGGCGGACCCGCCGCGCGCCCGCCGGACTTCGACGGCTTGGCGCGCGGCACGGTCTCCACCGGAGTGGCGAGGATTCCGTCGGGGTCGCTCGAGGCGACCCCGATCCGGACGCTGCCGACATCGATCGCGATCCGGCGGCCCCGACCGGGGTCGGTCGCCGGATCCGGTCGGTCGGCCGGTTCCTGGTCGGCTGGACCTGCGGTCGGTGGCATCAGCCGGCGAGTTCGGCCACCCGGGCACGGACCGCGGCCAGACCGGCCGGGATACCCGACGGATCCGAACCGGAGCCCTGCGCCATCTCCGGCTTGCCGCCGCCCCGGCCGGCGATGCTCGGGCCGAAGCTGGCCACCAGGTCACCCGCCTTGAAGCCGAGATCCTGGGCGGCCTTGTTGACCGACACCACGAACGGCGCCTTGCCGTCGGTGTTGCCGAGCAGCACGACCACCGCGGCGTCGCTGCCGAAGCGGCCGCGGATGTCGGTGGCCAGGGTGCGCAGATCGCCCGCGGCGACGCCCTCGGGCGCGGCGGCCGCGACCAGCAGGACCGAGCCGATCCGCTCGGCCTGCTCGACGAACGTGCCCGCCGAGGACAGCACCGCGGCGATCTTGGTGCGCTCGAGTTCCTTCTCGGCCACCTTGAGCCGCTCCACGAGCTGCTCGACGCGACCGGGCACCTCGTCCGACGGCACCTTCAGCGAGGACGCGACACCGGCCAGCAGCGCGCGCTCCTTGGCCAGGTACTTGTAGGAGTCCAGGCCGACGAACGCCTCGACGCGGCGCACGCCGGAACCGACCGAGGACTCACCGAGCACGGTGATCGGGCCGATCTGCGAGGAGTGCTCGACGTGCGTGCCACCGCACAGCTCCATCGAGAACGGGCCGCCGATCTCCACGACGCGCACCTCGTCGCCGTAGTTCTCGCCGAAGAGGGCCATCGCGCCCATCTCCTTGGCCTTGGGCAGGTCGGTGACGAAGGTGTTCACCGGGAAGTCGGCACCGACCGCGTCGTTGGAGACGGCCTCGATGTCGGCCTTCTGCTGCTCCGACAGCGCGCCCTGCCAGTTGAAGTCGAACCGCAGGTAGCCGGGCTTGTTCAGCGAACCCGCCTGCACCGCGTTGGGGCCGAGCACCTGGCGCAGCGCGGCGTGCACCATGTGCGTGCCGGAGTGGCCCTGGGTGGCGCCCCGGCGCCAGGCCGGATCGGCCTGCGCGAGCACGACATCGCCCTCGGTGATCTGGCCCTGCTCGACGGTGGCCTTGTGCACCCACAGCTTCTTGGCGATCTTCTGCACATCGTTGATGCGCAGCTTCAGGCCCGAGGCGGTGATGGTGCCGCGGTCGGCGATCTGACCGCCGGACTCGGCGTACATCGGGCTGCGGTCGAGGATGACCTCGACATCGGACCCGGCCTGCGCGGCGGGCACCCGCACGCCGTCGGCGATCAGGGCCAGCACGTTCGCCTCGGAGGTGAGCTCGTCGAAGCCGGTGAACTCGGTGGCGCCGCGGTCGACGAGTTCCTTGTAGACGGTCAGGTCGGCGTGCGCGTGCTTGCGGGCTTGGGCGTCGTCCTTGGCGCGCTTGCGCTGCTCGGCCATGAGCGAGCGGAAGCCCTCCTCGTCCACCGACAGGCCCGCCTCGGCGGCCATCTCGAGGGTGAGGTCGATCGGGAAGCCGTAGGTGTCGTGCAGCGCGAACGCGTCCGACCCGGTGATCTGCTTGCCGCCCTTGGACTTCACCGCGGTCGCGGCGTTGTCGAAGAGGGTCTCGCCGGTGTTGAGGGTCTTGAGGAAGGCCGTCTCCTCGCCCACCGCGACGGTCTCGATGCGGCCGAAGTCGGTGGCCAGCTCCGGGTAGGACGGCGACATCAGGTCGGAGACGACCTTCATCAGCTCGCCCATCACCGGCTTCTCGGCGCCGAGCAGGCGGGCCGAGCGCACGATGCGGCGCAGCAGGCGGCGCAGCACGTAGCCGCGGCCGTCGTTGCCGGGGTTCACGCCGTCGGCGATGAGCATCGCGGCGGTACGGGCGTGGTCGGCGATGACGCGGAAGCGCACGTCGTCGGTGTGCTCGACGCCGTAGGAGCGGCCGGTGAGCTGCTCGGCCTTGTCGATGATCGGGCGCATCAGGTCGGTCTCGTAGACGTTGTCCACGCCCTGGAGCAGGAACGCCACGCGCTCGACGCCCATGCCGGTGTCGATGTTCTGCTTGGGCAGCGGGCCGAGGATCTCGAAGTTGTCCTTGCCGATGCCGGCGCCGCGCTCGTTCTGCATGAACACGAGATTCCAGATCTCGATGTAGCGGTCCTCGTCGGCCTCGGGGCCGCCCTCGACGCCGTACTCGGGGCCGCGGTCGTAGTAGATCTCCGAGCACGGGCCACACGGGCCGGGGATGCCCATCGACCAGTAGTTGTCGGCCATGCCGCGGCGCTGGATGCGGTCGGCGGGCACGCCCATCTCGAGCCACATCCGCTCGGCCTCGTCGTCGTCGAGGTAGACGGTGACCCACAGGCGCTCCGGGTCGAAGCCATAGCCGCCGTCGGCGACGCTGCTGGTGAGCAGCGTCCAGGCCAGGGTGATGGCCTCGCGCTTGAAGTAGTCGCCGAAGCTGAAGTTGCCCGCCATCTGGAAGAAGGTGTTGTGGCGGGTGGTGATGCCGACGTTCTCGATGTCGAGGGTGCGCACGCACTTCTGCACGCTGGTCGCGGTGGCGTACGGCGGGGTCTGCTGACCGAGGAAGTACGGCACGAACTGGACCATGCCTGCGTTGACGAACAGCAGGTTGGGGTCGGCCAGGATCAGCGAGGCACTGGGCACCTCGGTGTGTCCGGCACGGACGAAATGGTCCAGGAAACGCCGTCTAATCTCGTGGGTCTGCACAGCTGTCCAGCTTACCGCCTGCATTCCGCGGGTTTTGCGCCGGAGTCGGTGGTCTCGGCGACAATCCGGACGTGACCAAGACCGAGCGGCTCTACGCCCTCGCCGAAGAGCTGCGCGCCTACAGTCCGCGGCCGCGCACCGCACGTCAGCTGGCCGCCCGCTTCGAGGTGTCGACCCGCACGATCGAACGCGACCTGGCCGCGCTGCAACAGTCCGGGCTGCCGATCCGGACGGTGCCCGGCCGCGCGGGCGGCTACGCCCTCGACCGGCACCGCACCCTGGCGCCGGTCAGCCTGACCGCGGCGGAGGCGACCGCGCTGGCCGTCGCGCTGCCCCGGCTGGCGGGCACCCCGTTCGCGGCGGCCGCGCTGTCGGCGGTGCACAAGGTGGTGGCGGTGCTGCCCGAGCAGGACCGGCTGCGGGCGACGGCGCTGGTCGACCGGGTGCGGTTCTTCCCGGTCGCGCCCGCGCCCGCCCTCTCCCCCGCGATGCTGGACGCCGTGGCGGGCCGACGCGTGCTGCGGCTCGACTACCTGGACCGGCTCGGGGTTCCCACCGAACGCGAGGTCGAGCCGTTGGCCTTCGTGGCGGGCAGCGAGCACTGGTTCCTCTACGCCTGGTGCCGGATGCGCTCGGGGCTGCGCGGATTCCGGCTCGATCGGGTGGTGCGCGCGCGGATGCTCGACGAGGCGGCGCCGGACCGGGGCATCGACCTGTCGACCGTTCCGACCGGCGACGGGCGGCTGATCGATGTGACGTCGATCACCGACACACCGTTGTCGCGGACGGACTGAAGTCTGGGAGGCACAGGCCGCCGCCGGGGCGGCCCTTCGCGAGGAGCAGCCCATGACCACCACCGCATCGACCACCGCCGACCGGCTCGCCGCCCGCTGGACCGAGCTGTGGAACACCGACCCGACCATCGCGCACGACGTACTCACCGACGACTTCCGGATTCGGTTCGCCGCCCCCACCCGGGACGTCACCGACGACCTGCGCGGCCCCACCGACCTGGCCGACTTCGTCACCGGCTTCCGGGCGCAGCGGCCGGACGTGCGCTTCGTCGTCGACTCGGCCGCGAGCGGGGCGCTCGACGCCGAGGGGTCCGGGACCTTCGCGGTCCGGTGGCATTCCGAGCGCTCGGGGAACCCCGAGCACGGCGGTATCGACCTGATGGAGGCCGTCGCGGGCAGGTTGCGCCGGATCTGGTCGGTCGGCGGGACGGCGCTGTTCGCCGTCGACTGAGCCGGCGGGCGCGCCGGGTCACCACGCGTCCGCCAGGGCGGCGCCGTTCGCCGTCGGCGGCTCCGCCGGGCTAGGTCCCCCGGACGATGCGGCGCAGCTTGGACACGCGGGGGCCCACTTCGCGCTCGAAGCCGTGATCGGTCGGCTCGTAGTAGTCGGTGCCGACCAGGTCGTCGGGTGGGTACTGCTGCGCGAGCACACCGTCGCGGGCGTCGTGCGGGAACTTGTAGCCCTTGGCGTTGCCGAGCGCGGCGGCACCGGCGTAGTGGCCGTCGCGCAGATGCGGGGGCACCGCACCCGCCTTGCCCGCGGCGATATCGGCCATGGCCGCGCCCAGCGCCGAGGTCACCGCGCCGGACTTGGGTGCGGTGGCGAGATGGATGGTGGCCTGGGCCAGGGCCAGTTTCGCCTCGGGCAGGCCGACCAGCTGCACCACCTGGGCGGCGGCGGTGGCGGTCTGCAGGGCCATCGGATCGGCCATCCCGATGTCCTCGCTGGCGTGGATCATCAGGCGGCGGGCGATGAAACGGGGGTCCTCACCCGCGGTGAGCATGCGGGCCAGATAGTGCAGGGCGGCGTCGACGTCGGAGCCGCGGATGGACTTGATGAAGGCGCTGATCACGTCGTAGTGCTGATCGCCCGCGCGGTCGTAGCGGACGGCGGCCTTGTCGACGCTGGCCTCCACCAGCGCCACGTCGACGACGCCGTCGAGCGACGATTCGGCCGAGGCCTCCAGCGCGGTCAGCGCGCGACGCGCGTCACCGCCGGCGATCCGGACGATGTGGTCGAGCGCGTCCTCGGCGACGGTGTACTGCCCGTCGAGCCCGCGCGGGTCGGCGATCGCGCGGTCGAGGACCTGGCGGATGTCGTCGGGCGTGAGCGACTGCAACTGCAACACCAGCGACCGCGACAGCAGTGGCGACACCACCGAGAACGACGGGTTCTCGGTGGTCGCGCCGACGAGCAGCACGATCCGGTTCTCGACCGCGGCCAGCAGCGCGTCCTGCTGGGTCTTGGAGAAGCGGTGCACCTCGTCGATGAACAGGACGGTCTGTTCGCCCACCGTCAACCTGCGCCGCGCCACGTCGATGACGGCGCGGACCTCTTTGACGCCCGCGGACAGCGCCGACAGCGCCTCGAAGCGGCGGCCGGTGGCCTGGGACAGCAGCGAGGCCAAGGTGGTCTTGCCGGTGCCCGGCGGGCCGTAGAGCAGGACCGAGGCCGCGCCGGAGCCCTCGACCAGGCGGCGCAGCGGTGAGCCCGGCCCGAGCAGGTGCTGCTGGCCGATCACCTCGTCGAGCGACAACGGCCGCATCCGGACCGCCAGTGGCGCACCGGAGTCGCGCCGGATCACCGCGTCGAGACCGTGCTCGGGCGTGGCGGGTTCTCCGGGCACGTCGAACAGGCTCTCGCTCACGTCTGGCAGGGTACCGAGGCGGTCGGACAGGTCCGCGGCGGCGGAGGCGACCCGACGCGAAATTGAACGATTGACCAACTTTACGAACAGGACTTGCGCGTCACCCCGTCGGTGGGATGAGATCGCTCCTCGTGGTCGAAAACAACGGCGTCATCACCTCCGCGACAGGGCAGTTCGCCCGGCGCACCCTGTTCACAGGCGGGACGGCGGCGGCCGCGGTGGTGGTACTGAGTACCGCGACGGCGCACGCGGCGGGCGCGGTGTTCCGCCACGGCGTCGCCTCCGGCGACCCGCTGCCCGGCGCGGTGATCCTGTGGACCCGGGTCAGCGTGGCCGACGACGCGGTCCCCGGCTCCGGCCTCGGCGCCCACGCGACCGTCCGCTGGGAGATCTCCGCGAACGAGTCCTTCGCCGGCATCGCCGCCTCGGGCACCGTGACCGCGACCGCCGACACCGACCACACCGTCAAGGTCGACGCGACCGGCCTGGCACCGGCCACCGACTACTACTACCGCTTCACCGCCCTCGGCGAGACCTCGCCGGTCGGCCGCACCCGCACCGCGCCCGCGGCCGACAGCGAGGTCGACCGCCTGCGCCTGGGCCTGGTCTCCTGCTCCAACTGGGAAGCCGGCTGGTTCGGGTCGTACCGGCACCTGGCCGCCCGCACCGACCTCGACGCGGTCGTACACCTGGGCGACTACATCTACGAGTACGCGCGCGGCAAGTACACCGGCCGCAACGGCGCGGTGCGCGCCCATGATCCGGTCAACGAGATCGTCAGCCTGGCCGACTACCGGACCCGGCACGGCCAGTACAAGACCGATCCCGATCTGCTGGCGCTGCACGCGTCGGTGCCGTTCATCTGCACCTGGGACGACCACGAGTCGGCCGACAACTCCTGGCGCGAGGGCTCGGAGAACCACGATCCCGCCGTGCACGGTCCGTGGAGCGCCCGCCGGGCCGCCTCCGCGCAGGCCTACCTGGAGTGGATGCCGGTGCGCGCCGCCCGTACCGGCACCGAGGTGCAGATCTATCGCCGGCTGCGATTCGGCACCCTGGCCGAGCTGTCGATGCTGGACCTGCGCAGCTACCGCGACCACGAGGCTGGCCCCGGCGCGGGCTGGCGGCAGGCCGACGACCCGGCCCGCACCATCACCGGCCGCGCCCAGATGGACTGGCTGACCGCGGGTCTGAGCTCCTCACCCGCCCAGTGGAAGCTGATCGGCAACTCGGTGATGGTCGCGCCGCTGGTGTTCCCGCCGCTCGAACCCGCCACCACCCAGGCGATCACCGAGGCGATCGGCGTGCCGCAGGGCGGCCTGACCGTCAACGGCGACCAGTGGGACGGCTACACCGCCGACCGGCGCACCCTGTTCCGCACCATCGCCGACAACACCGTGGGCGACGTCGTGTTCCTCACCGGCGACATCCACACCTCCTGGGCCGCGGACCTGCCGCTCGACGCCGCGAACTATCCGGGTGGGCCGACCGTGGGCGCGGAGTTCGTCGTCCCCTCGGTCACCTCGTCCAGCGTCGGCGACATGCTGAAAGTGCCGAACCGGACCGTCTCGGTGCCCGCCGAGGAGGCCATCAAGGCGGCCAACCATCACCTGCGCTACACCGAGCTCGACTCGCACGGCTTCGGTGTGCTGGAGGTGACCCCGACGCAGACGCAGATGGACTGGTTCTACGTCCTCGATGTCACCGACCCCGCGACCGGCCTGCGGCACGGCGCCTCGTTCGCGGTGCCCGCGGGCGGGCGGCTGGAACCCCGGGCCACTCCGGTGCACTGACCCGGAAATCGGCGCAGAATTCTTCGGACAGGCTGTCGATCGCGGCCTCGGTCGCTCGTCGGGTGAGTACGGCTACCCGACGAGCGGGCAGCCCGGATCCGAAGGAGCACCGTCATGAGCCAGTACCTGGTCCTGATCTACGGCGACGAAGCCACCTACGCCGCCATGTCCCCCGCCGAACTCGGTGACATGCTGACCGCGCACCGCGCCTTCCAGCAGCTCGCCGGTGACGCCAACCTCGGCGGCAACGCACTGCAGCCCACCGTCACCGCCACCTCTATCCGCCACGACGCCGGCGGCGAGGTCGTCATCACCGACGGACCCTTCGCCGAGGCGAAGGAAGCGCTCGGCGGCTACTACCTGATCGAGGCGCCGGATCTGGACGCCGCCATCGCGATCGCCGCGCAGGTGCCCGCGCCGACCGGTGGCGTCGAAGTGCGCCCGCTCCAGGTCTTCCCGCAGCCGTGACCACGACGGCGGCCGCGGCCGTCGAGCAGGCGCACCGTCGTGAGTGGGCCTTCGTGCTCGCCGCGACGGTGCGGCTGGTCCGCGATTTCGACCTGGCCGAGGAATGCGTCCAGGACGCCTACGCGACGGCCCTGACCGCCTGGGCGAGTGACGGCGTTCCGGCCAGACCGGGCGCCTGGCTGACCACGGTCGCCCGGCGCCGCGGCCTCGACCTGCTGCGCCGCGACAGCACCTTCCGCCGGGCACTGCCCGAGCTGGTCGTCGACGAACCGGCCGACGACACCGCCGACCTCGCGCTGGCCGCCCTGGCCGACCCGACGATCCCCGACGACCGGCTCCGGCTGATCAGCACCTGCTGCCACCCGGCGCTCGCGCCGCAGGCCCAGATCGCGTTGACGCTGCGGCTCGTCTGCGGCGTCACCACCGCCGAGGTGGCGCGCGCGTTCCTGGTCAGCGAGTCGACCATGGCGGCGCGGATCACCAGGGCCAAGAAGAAGATCGCCGTCGCCGGCATCCCGTACCGGGTGCCGTCGGTGCGGGAGCTGCCCCAGCGCCTCGACGCGATCTGCGCGGTCATCCACCTGCTGTTCACCACCGGCCACACCGCGCCTGCGGGTGACCGTCTGGTGCGTGCCGATCTCGTCGAACGCGCACTGCAACTCGCGCGGATGATGCGCGCGCTGGTCCCCGACGACCCGTCGGTCACCGGACTGCTGGCGCTGATCCTGCTCACCGACGCCCGCCGCGCCGCCCGGGTCGACGCGGCGGGCGAACTGTGCACGCTCGAATACCAGGACCGCGCCCGCTGGGACCGCGCGGCGATCACCGAGGGCATCGCGCTGGTGAAACAGGCACTGCCGCACGTGGATCGGTACACGGTGCAGGCCGCGATCGCCGCCGTGCACGACGAAGCACCCAGCTGGGCCGAGACCGACTGGGCCGAGATCATCGGCCTGTACCGGCTGTTGCTGCGGGTGTGGCCGTCACCGGTCGCCCGGCTCAACTACGCGATCGCCGTCGGCCTCGGCGGCGATCCGGAGCGGGCGCTCGCGCTGCTGGGGCCGCTCGGCGCGGAGCCCGCCCTGGCGACCTACGGCTACCTCGACGCGGCGCGGGCGGCCTTCCTGGCCGAGGTGGGCCGGGTCGAGGAGGCCGTCGCCGCCTACGAGGCGGCGCTGCTGCTCACCGACAACACGGTCGAGCGCGCGCATCTCCGTGGCAAGCTGGCCGCACTGACCACCTGAGCGAAGGCGCGGGCCCCGGCAGTGCGCCGCGACCGGAGCACGCCCCAGGCCGCCGCGGAGCCGACGGCTGATGCCGCGGGTGACTGTGCGCGGATCAGGCGCCCTCGGCCGCCAGCGCGCGCTTCCACTCGCGGAAACCTTCCTCGGTGCGGCCGCGCCGCCAGTACCCGGAGACCGACAGCCACTTCGGCGCCACCTGGCGTTCCTTGCGCAGGTAGGGACGCAACTGCCGCATGACGGACTCCGCCTCGCCGTGCACGAACGCCTGGACCTGCCCGGGCAGCCATTCGGCCGCGCGCACCGCCGCCACCAGCGGCGCGTGCTCTCCGGCGAGGTCGTCGGGGATCCGGTCCGAGGACACGCCGCGATGCACCCAGTGCAGGCGCAGGTCGGCGGGCGAGGTGAGCGCGATCTCGTCCTCCGGGCCGCCCACTTCGACGAACACCTGCGCGGGCGCGCCCGCGGGCAGTGCCTCGAGCGCGGCGGCGATGGCGGGCAACGCCGACTCGTCCCCGGCGAACAGGTACCACTCGGCCGCCGGATCGGGCGCGAACGCACCGCCGGGGCCGTTCAGCCGGAACCGCGCGCCCGGCTCGACCGAGCGCGCCCACGGACCCGCGATCCCCTCGTCGCCGTGCACCACGAAGTCGATGCTGATCTCGTTGCGCGCGGGATCGAAGGATCGCACGGTGTAGGTGCGCAGCACCGGCTGGCTCTCCGGGCCGAGCGTCGCGCGCACGGTATCGAGATCGAACGGCTCCGGGTACTCGACCCCGGGCGGCGGGAAGATCAGCTTCACGTAGGCGTCGGTGAAGACGTTCGGGGTGAATCCGTCGGCGGTGCCGACGATCCGCACCAGGTGCGGGGTCAACCACTGCTTGCGGACGACGGTGACGGTAACCGGTTTCGGCACTGCTGCTCCCAACTCCTCGGACCCTCGCCGACGGTACTCCCGTCGGCGAGGGAAGTGGGGAGCCTGCGCCGCGCGGCTACTCCGACCAGCGCTCTTCCAGCATCGCCGACACCTGCTCGGCGAAATCGCCGACCGCGTCGTCGCCGGTAACACGCGCGTCCTCGGCCAGCGCCGACCAGCGATTGATCAGCGCCTCCGAACGCGGCACGGACAGGCCGTGTTCGCGGGCGGTGGCGATGCGGGTGTGATCGGCGGGCAGGAACCAGTAGGTCGACAGCCACACCCAGATCAGCCGGGCCTCGAGGATCCGCTCGGCGAGCACGGTGTCGTCGGCCAGCGACGGCCACACGCCGACCACGGCCGAGCGCCAGGCCTCGACCATCTCCCTGGCACGGCTGCGCGAGAGCTCGAAATCGCACAGGCACCCCGGGAACGAGACCAGCGCGTAGGCGATGTCGAGGGTGGCGTCGCGGAAGCCGCCCCACTCGTAGTCGAGGAAGCGGGCGCCCTCGTCGTTCATGATCACGTTGTCGGGGCACAGATCCGACGGGCTGAACGCGCGGTAGCGGCCACCGGTGAACAGGCGATTGCCGTGCACGATCCGCTCGGCGATCTCCCCCGGCACCTCGATGCCCAGTTCGGTCTCGAGCAGACCCGGCACATCGGCGATCGCGGCGTGGGCCTGCTGGGCGATCCCGTCGACGCGATGCACCGAGTCGACCCGGCGCATCAGCGCGACGAAGTCGGGCTCGCGCCCCACGGTCGCGGCGTGCATCCGGCCCAGTGCCTGCGCGAACGCCATCAGCGCGTTGCGGGTGCCCGGCTCGGCGCGGGTCTGCAGCACCGAGGTGAGCAGCGCGTTGTCGCCCAGATCGGAGAGCACCAGCAGCCGGTCGGGCACGCTGTGCGCGATCAGGTAGGCGCCGGGGCGCTGTTCGCGGCTGAGCGCGGTGGTGAACTGGTAGGACACCGCCTCGCGCAGGAATGCCGCGTCGATGCTGGCGACTCCGGGCGCCAAGCCACCGGTGCGGCGGTCCTGTGCGGAGCCGCGCACCTGCTTCACGATCAGCGTGCGCGGCAACGAAAATGCGTTCTCCGCAACACGCACGCGTAGGACTGTCGTCCTACCACTGCCGCTGAGCTCCATCGGATCGCTCAGCTTCACCGGAGCACCCATTCGCTTTGTGAGCAACTGTTGTGCTGCGGACACGACGTCGGCGGCGCGTTCGGCCAATAGTGCGGTCATCGCCTCTCAAGCTACTCGTACCTGGTCACTTCTAGCGAGCGGTTACACAACCTTTCCGCGTCGCTCGGCGTGTTGGCACCGTGGTTGCGCGAGTGTCACTGTTCGCTTGACACACCCGACTGTCGTCGGGTTTTCTCATCGTCAACTGCAGTGCGCCACACCGCAAACCGGTTGAGTCGAAAGGTCTACCACAGTGACCGACACGCCGTACGCCGCATCGAGCGATTCACCCGGTGGGCCACCGGTTCCCGGAGGTGGCGGACAGTTCGCCGAGGGCACGGGCAGGCACGAGGCGCCGGGCCGGGCCGGTGCGGCGGGCCCCGGGCCGAGCAGGCACGGAATGGCCGGTGGCGCAGGCTATCCGCAATTCGAGGGTCCCGGCGCCGCGCAGTACGGCGAGGAGCCGCTCGAGCCTGCACCGCCGATTGCCGGACCGCCCCCCAGCGCACCGCAGTACGGGCCCGCGGGCACCGGACCCGGTTACCCCGCCCCCCAGGCGAAACCCGACAATCCCGGGTATGCGGCCGCACCCGCACCCGGCGTGTCGGCCACCGGTGGCGGGCAGACGCCGGGTTACTACCATTCGGGAGCACAGGCCCTCGATGTCGGCCGCTCGCTGAGCTACGGCTGGGACCGTTTCCGCGCCAATCCCGGGCCGTGGCTCGGGGTCACCGCGGTGGGCGTGCTCATCTATCTCGCATTCCTCGCGATCGTCCAGATCTTCGAGCCGACATCGCTGTTCACCGTGCTGTTCCTGTTCCTGGTGGTCCTGGTCGCGCTGTGGCTGCTGCAGGCGGTGATGATCCGCGGCGCGCTGTACGAAACGGACGGTTATCCACCGGCTTTCGGATCGTTCTTCCGATTCGTGAACGCGGGCAATGTCTTGTTGACGGCCCTGCTGGCCTTCGCCGCCACCCTGCTCGCCGCGTCGCTGTGCCTGCTGCCCGGCCTGGTCGTCGGATTCCTGTGCATGTTCTCCCTGCACTTCGTGATCGATCAGGACTACGGTCCGCTGGAAGCGATCAAGGCGAGCGCGCAGCTGGTGCTGGCCAACCTGTGGGCCGCGCTGCTGCTGGCCCTCACGGTCACCCTGGTGACCGTCGTCGGCGCGGCGGCGTGCGGGCTCGGCCTGTTCATCGCCGGCCCGGTCTGCGCGATCGCGGTGACCTACGCGTACCGCATGCTCACCGCGGGACCCGTCGCCCGGATCTGAGCCGGGAGCTCAGTGCCGCAGCGGGGTGCTCATCCCGATGGCCCGCTTGAATCGTTCGAACGGGCCGGGATCGTCCCCCGCGCGCGGCCGCAACTCGAGCACCAGGACACCGGCGACGACGATGCCCACCAGATTCACCGCGAGCTGACCGGCCGACTCGAACGCGCGATGCCACTGCCCGATCGTGGCGGCCACCACCGCGTACCCGGCGGCGGGCACCGTGGTGACCGAGATGAACACCCCGATCAGCGCCGCCGACTTGGCCGTCACCAGCGACAGCATGCCCGCCGCGCCGGCGAGCACGGCCACGACCAGGGAGAACGGCCCGACCTCGTAGATGAAGTCCACGTCGTGCGCGTCGATGACCCCCTCGGTGGTCACCCAGCCCAGCCGCTCCCACAGCAGGGTCGCGAACAGCGTGATCACCATCGCCACCGGGAAGGCCACGGCCAGCGCGATGACCGAGCGCCGGGCCAGCCGCCAGTTGCGGCGCACCAGGGCCACCGACAGCGCGGCCAGTGGCCCGAACTCCGGACCCACCACCATCGCGCCGACGATGGTGACCGGCGAGTTCGTCGCCACGCCGATGGAGGCCAGCAGGCAGGCGATGGTCAGGAACGCGACGAAGGTCGCGTTGAGCGAGGACTCCTCATGGGTCTCTTTGAGCAGTTGCTCCCAGACCACGGCATCGCTCGGGTCACCGGGCGCGGCGCGCACCGCCCGGTCGGCCGCGTCGGACAGCACGGCTTCGACGGGGCCGAGCGTGATGCCGCCGGTCTGCTCGATCCCGAGTGACTTGACGTCGGCGAGGACCTTGTTGGCGGCCTCGCGCGCCACGTCGGCCTGCACGAGATCACCGTGCGGGTCGACGGCGATCCCGCGCGCGACCGTCAGGTGGGTGACGCCCGCGTCGGCTTCCAGCGCCCGCACGAGCGCGTCGGTCTGCTCGGGCGGACTGATCACTCGCAGATGCAGCACCGGTGGCCCTTCTGATCAATACCGCCACGACGGCGGGGAACTGACCAGAAGGTACCGGGCTACCCTCGGTGACCGCTATTTCTCGGAGGCAACGGCTTTCGGCGCGTCGGCGGCGGCCTTGGCCTCGCCCTTGACCTCCGGCTTGGCGTCGATGCCGGCTTCCTTGCGCTGCTGCGCGGTGATCGGCGCCGGCGCGTCGGTGAGCGGGTCGACGCCGCCACCGGTCTTCGGGAAGGCGATCACCTCGCGGATCGAGTCCTCGCCGGCCAGCAGCGCGGTGATGCGGTCCCAGCCGAAGGCGATACCGCCGTGCGGCGGGGCGCCGTAGGCGAAGGCGTCGAGCAGGAAGCCGAACTTCTCCTGCGCCTCGTCGTGGCCGATACCCATCACCTTGAACACGCGTTCCTGCACGTCGCGACGGTGGATACGGATGGAACCGCCACCGATCTCGTTGCCGTTGCAGACGATGTCGTAGGCGTAGGCCAGCGCCGCGCCCGGGTCGGTGTCGAAGGTGTCGATCGACTCCGGCTTGGGCGAGGTGAAGGCGTGGTGCACGGCGGTCCAGGCCGAGTAGCCAAGGGCCACGTCACCGCTGGCGGTGGCGTCGGCGGTCGGCTCGAACATCGGCGCGTCGACGATCCAGACGAAGGCCCAGGCGTTCGGGTCGATGAGGTCGCACTTGCGGGCGATCTCGCCGCGCGCGGCGCCCAGCAGGGCCCGGCTCGACTTGGTGGTGCCCGCGGCGAAGAACACGCAGTCGCCCGGCTCGGCGCCGACCTGCTTGGCCAGCCCGTCGCGCTCGGCGTCGGTCAGGTTCTTGGCGACCGGGCCGCCCAGGGTGCCGTCCTCGTTGATCAGGATGTAGGCCAGGCCCTTGGCGCCGCGCTGCTTGGCCCACTCCTGCCAGGCGTCGAGCTGACGCCGCGGCTGGCTCGCGCCGCCCGGCATCACGACCGCGCCGACGTACTCGGACTGGAACACCCGGAACGGGGTGTCCTTGAAGTAGTCGGTGAGCTCGGTGATCTCGACACCGAAGCGCAGGTCCGGCTTGTCCGAGCCGAAGCGGCGCATCGCCTCGGCGTAGGTCATGTGCGGGATCGGGGTGGTGATGTCGTGGCCGACCAGCTTCCACAGCGCGACCAGGATGTCCTCGGCCAGCAGGATCACGTCCTCCTGGCGCACGAAGCTCATCTCGATGTCGAGCTGGGTGAACTCGGGCTGACGGTCGGCGCGGAAGTCCTCGTCGCGGTAGCAGCGCGCGATCTGGAAGTAGCGCTCGATGCCACCGACCATGAGCAGCTGCTTGAACAGCTGCGGGCTCTGCGGCAGGGCGTAGAAGCTGCCCGGCTGCAGGCGCGCCGGCACCAGGAAGTCGCGGGCACCCTCGGGCGTCGAGCGGGTCAGCGTGGGGGTCTCCACCTCGATGAACTCGTGGCTTGCCAGCACCTCGCGGGCGGCGGCGTTGACCTTGGAGCGCAGCCGGATGGCGTGCCCGGGGCCCTCGCGGCGCAGGTCGAGGTAGCGGTACTTGAGGCGGGCCTCGTCGCCGGGGGTCTCGTCGAGCTGGAACGGCAGCGGCGCGCTCTCGTTGAGCACGACCAGCTCCTTGGCGTCGACCTCGATCTGCCCGGTCGGCAGCTCGGGGTTCTCGTTGCCGTCGGGGCGCTGCTCCACCACACCGGTGACCTGCACGCAGTATTCCGCGCGGAGCTTGTGGGCCTGCTCGGCCGCCTCGCCCTCGCGGAAGACCACCTGCGAGACACCCGAGGCGTCGCGCAGATCGATGAAGGTCACACCACCGTGGTCACGACGCCGGGCCACCCAGCCGGTGAGGGTGACGGTCTGACCGGCGTGCTCGCTTCGCAGCGAACCAGCCAAGTGGGTGCGCAGCACGGTATTCCTTTCGACAGACTTCGTACGGACTCCCCGCCATCGTAGTGAGACACGATCCCCGAGAGGAAACCGATATCTCGGTCGCCGTGTCAAGCTTGTGACGCGTGCCCGCCGGCCGTGGGTCTTCCGGCGGTGAATCGTGCTGCAGGACAGCTGGAACACCGAGCGAAGGCGAGTACCGCGATGACCTTCAACGAAGGTATGGAGATCGATCCCGGCCGGGCCTCGTCCGGCGGCGGCCCCGGCATGGGCGGCAAGCTCGCCATCGGCGGCGGCGCGGGCGGTCTCATCCTGCTGGTGATCACGCTGCTCCTTGGCGGCGACCCCGGCTCGGTGCTCGGCAACTTCACCGGCGCGCAGGACACCCAGCAGAGCCAGCCGGGCACCGCGGGCACCCCGTCGCACTGCAAGACCGGCGCCGACGCGAACAAGTACGTCGACTGCCGGGTCGTCGCGACCGCGCAGAGCCTGGACGGGGTCTGGTCGCAGGAACTGCCAAGGCAGACCGGCAAGCGCTACATCGAGCCCAAGCTGGTGCTGTTCTCCGGCGCGGTGTCGACCGGCTGCGGCAACGCCACCAGCGACGTCGGCCCGTTCTACTGCCCGGCCGATCAGACCGCCTACTTCGACACCGCCTTCTTCCAGGAGCTCACCGACCGCTTCGGGGCCAGCGCGGGACCGCTGGCCCAGGAGTACGTGGTGGCCCACGAGGTCGGTCACCACATCCAGAACCAGCTCGGCGACATCGGCCGCGCCCAGCGCGACCCGCAGGGCGCCCAGTCCGGCGCGGTCCGCACCGAGCTGCAGGCCGACTGCTACGCCGGGATCTGGGCCCACTACGCGGACAAGCAGCCCGCGCCGGGCAGCAGCCAGCCGTTCCTGAAGCCGCTGTCGGACAACGACATCCGCGACGCGCTCTCGGCGGCCAACGCCGTCGGCGACGACCGGATCCAGCGCGCGGCCGGGCGCGGCGTCAACCCGGAGTCGTGGACGCACGGATCGTCCGAGCAGCGCCAGAAGTGGTTCCTCACCGGGTACAAGACCGGATCGGTCAAGTCGTGCGACACCTATTCCGCCGGTGACCTCAACAACCCGACCGGGCTACGCTGACCCCCAACGAGATACCGCCACATCGTCTTTCGAGGGGAAATATGCGCCTGACCATGACCGGACTGCTCGTCTGCGCGCTCGCACTGCCCGGTGCGAGCGCCGTCGCCCAGGCCGAGCCGGCGCCGCTACCGCTGGTCAGCGTGACCTCCATTCCGGACGGCTGGTCCCAGCGCACCGATCTGCGGCCGGTGCTGCAGGTCTTCGCCGACGGCAAGGCTGTGCACTCACCCGACGCGGTGAGCAAGGACCGCAAGCCCGAGACCGCCGCCAAGCGGGTCGACGGCACCGTGCCCGAGGACGTGCTCGCGGCGGCGCGCGAGGAGATCACCGCGCTGCGCGAGGTCGATTTCGGGATCCCGGCCGGTGAGGGCAAGGGCACCACGATCATCGATCTGATGCCGGCCGACATCGAGGGCGAGACCCACCTCGTCGTCTACTCCCCCGATTCCTCCGACGGCCTCAACGACGAGCAGAAGGCCGCGCGCCAGCGCTTCACCGATCTGTCCAAGAAGCTGATCGACGCCTTCAAGGAAAAGCGCTGAGCCCAGACCGAACGACAGTGCCCCCGGCCGAAGCCGGGGGCACCGTCGTTCGTCGCCGGGGATCCGGTGGCTAGAACCGGTCCTCGTCGGCGTCGCGTTCGTCCTCGTGCACCGCGCCGATGACCTCGGGCGTGGATTCGCCGAGCGGCCCGGTGAGGTCGTCGTTGCCGGTGCGGCTCTGGTAGGGCTGCACGGTCCGGCCGTGTTCCTCGTCGTTGTTACCCTTGCCGCCCGCACCCGCGGCGCCGCCGCCACCCATGAAGCCGGAACCGCTGGTGCCGGCGGTGGAGGTGGTGCCCAGGCCGGTGGAGCCGAGGGCGGTGGACATGACGCGACCGGCGGGCATGGCCGACCCCGGCACGGCGGTGGTCGCCTTGGGCGTGCCCGCGCTCGGGGTGCCGCCGGTGCTACCACTCGAACCGCCTCGCGCGGTGCCGAGGGCGCCCAGCGCGCCACCGGTGCTGCCACCGGAACCACCGGTGCTCAGGCCGGCGGTGGTGGTCGATCCGGGCGTGGTGGTGGTGCTGCCCGGCGTGGTGCTCGCGGCGGTGGTCGAGTCGTCGGAGGTGCCCGACAGCGCGTCCTCGGCCTGCGTCAGCAGCGGCTCGGCGATGTTCTCCGAGGCCGCCGACAGCACTTCCTCCGGCGAGGGCAGGCCGCTCTGGGCGACCAGGTTCTGCACCACGCCGTTGAGCTGTCCGGTGTAGCCGGCCAGTTCACCGCGGGTGGTGTTGACGACCGTGACCGCCGAGCCGAGATGCTCGGTGGCCAGACCGATGAGGGTGGCCTGTGTCGGCGGCAGCATGATCGTCGGCGCGAGCGCGGTGGCCTGGGCGGCGAAGGTGGTGGCGATCGCCGACAGCTGCGCGTTGCCCGACTGGACGACCGCGGCGGCCTGTTCGGTCAACGCGGAGATGTCGAAGCCGCGCTGGCTGGTCTCCTGGCCCTCGGTCTGCGCCTGCTGACTGGCGGTGGTCGCCGCGTCGGAGGCCTCGCCCTCCCACAGCTGCTGCACCGTCTTCAGACCGCCCTGGGCGACGCTCATCGCCGATTCGATCAGCGAGGAGGAGTTGCTCAGCAGGGTGGTCGGGTCGAGCGAGCCGAAGACACCGGTGCCGAAACTGCTCAGCAGCTGCAGGATCGGCTCGAACAGCGAGTCGATGCCCGGCAGCGCGGGAATGGAGACGCCGTTGAGCAGCGCGGAGACCGGATCCTCGGTGAGCGTGGTCGACGCCGCCGAGGCGGTGGAGTTCGCCGTGCTCGCGGTGCCGCCGGTGGCCGCGCTGGTGAGCGCGCTCTTGGCCTGGTCGAACGCGGTCTGCGCGGTGGCCAGCGCGGGCCCGGCGACCTGGTTGACGGCACTCTGCGCGCCGCTCAGCGCGGCGGAGGCGTCGGTCGAGATGCCGGACAGGATGTCCTGCGCGTCGACGGTGCCGCCGGTGCCGAGGCCGGACAGGCCGGAGAGCCCGGCCGGGGAGACCGCGGCGTTCTGCGCGTCGTCGGTGATCTTCTGCGCGAGGGTGAAGACGGGTTCCTCGACGGCCTCGAAGTCCTCGGGCAGCTGCACCAGCGGCACATCGAGGATCGCCTGGGCGGCGGCGCTGTAGTCGACCGGGACGGCGCCCAGCGCGGACTGCGTCGCGGCGTCGGCGGTGGCCAGCGCGGTGTCCGGAGTGATGACGCCCGCGTCGTCGGTGCTCAGCGGCCTCATGCCAGGCCCCCCATCCCCGCGGCCTGGCGGGCCAGATCGACGGCCAGCGAGACGTCCTCGGTGTTGTAGGTCACCGAGGACTTGAAGGCCGCGTCGGACAGCTTGGAGAACTTGGCCGACAGATCGTTGATGTCCTTGGCCTGCAGGGCCTGTGCGGCGGCGAACATCGCCAGGTAATCGGCGCCGATGAGCCCGAACACCGGCGTCATCGCCGCCACGTTGCCCGCCGCGTCGGTGATGCCCGCCGCCGCGATGTCCCCCGCCACGGTCGCGTTCGTCGTCGCGAAAGCGGCGACGGCATCGGTATCGACCGAGAGATCGGTCATGCGAATCCCCCCAACTCGTCGTGAAAATCCTGCTCTGCGAGCGCGATCGGCGGCCGCGGAACTCCCTACGCGCCCGCGCGAAGGCGCAGTGTGCGCCAAATATAACCGAACACCCCGACCTCGTTCGAGCCGTGTCGGCTCCGATCCACCCGATCCGCTTTCAAAACTAGAACATGTTCTATATCCTCGGCGGAATGAAGGTCGCAGTGACCGGCGCAGCCGGCTACCTCGGTACCAACCTGATCCCGCAGCTCCTCGAGCGTGGCCACGAAGTGGTGGCCATCGATCGCGCTGCGCCGACCACGTCCGATCCGGCCGTCACCTGGGTGTCCGGTGACGTGCTCGATCCGGCGTCGATGCGCGGCGCCCTCGACGGCGCCGAGGTGGTCTACCACCTGGTCGCGCTGATCACGCTGGCCGAGAAGAACGACCTGGCCTGGCGGGTCAACACCGAGGGCGTCCGGGTCACCGCGGAGGCGGCGCTCGAGGCCGGCGTGCGGCGGTTCGTGCACACCAGCTCGATCCACGCCTTCGACCAGTACCGCGCGGGTGGCCACATCGACGAGACCACCCTGCGCTCCACCGATCCGGGCCTGCCCGTCTACGACCGGTCCAAGTGGGCGGGCGAGCAGGCGCTGCGTCCGGTCATCGACCGCGGCCTCGACGCGGTGATCGTGAACCCGACCGGCGTCTACGGCCCCGCCGACCACCCGAAGAACCTGTCCCGCCTCAATCGCACCGCCGCGGAGGCGATGCGCGGCCGGATGCCGGTGATGATCGGCGGCGGTTTCGATCTGGTCGACGTGCGCGATGTGGCGCAGGGCCTGATCCTGGCGGGCGAGAAGGGCCGCACGGGCGAGAACTACCTGCTCGGCGGGTACATGACCCAGCTGATCGACCTGTGCCGGATGGCCGCGGCGCGCACCGGCGCCAAGGGCCCGCGGTTCGCGATTCCGGCCAAGGCGCTGGGCGCCGTGCTGCCGGTGGTCGAGCCGATCAGCAAGCGTCTCGGCTCCGACATCCTGTCCAAGGCGGCGCTCGGCGCGATCCTGTCGGCCCCGATCGTCGATCACGGCAAGGCCGAACGCGAGCTGGGCTACCACCCGCGCCCGACCGAGGAGACCGTCGCCGACCTGGTCGACTTCCTGCGCGCACCGCGCAGCGCGTAATCCGCGTGCCGGTCACCCCGGCGCCGTCACGGCCGCGCGGAGGATCTCCGCGGTGGCCTGCTGTCCGGCGGCGTTGGGGTGCACCGGGGTGGCGTTCGCCTGCGCTGGCAGCACGGGTTCGACCCAGCGGGTCGCGGGGTCCCGGCAGGCGTCGTGCCCGATGGCCGGGGTGTAGATGTCGACGTAGATCGCGCCGTTGGCCTCGGCCTGGCGCCGCAGCGCGGCATTGAGTTCTTGTTCGATGCCCCGCGCGTAGTCGACGTCGCCCGTACTCAGCGGCATCTGCGGGTAGCAGTGCCCCGCTTCCGGCAGCACCGCCGGGTAGCCGACGACATAGACCCGAGCGTGCGGTGCCAGCTCCCGGATCCGCCCGATCGCCACGCCCATCGCGGGCTCGCCCGCCGCGATGTCGTCGCTGAACCGCGAACCCTGGCTGTCGCGACACGGCGCCCCGACGGCACCGACGTTCCCCGCGTTCAGCGCCGAGCAGGTGAGCACCATGGTCTGGAACAGATTGCGGTCGTTGCCGCCCGCCTGATAGCTCACGACCCGCGTCCGCGCCGACAGCGCGTCGAATTGCGGTGGCTGATCGGCGTATTGGGCCGTGGTCATGTGCGCCGTCGCCGCCGAGGCGCAGCTGACATCGGTGAGTTCCCACCCGGTCGCCGCCGCCAGCCGGTGCGGATAGTTCTGCGCGGACCGCGTACACAGCGCCGGACTCCCCGGCACGGGATCGAGCAGACCCGGTGCGGCGGTATAGGAGTCACCGAGCGCGACATAGCTCACCGCGGGTGCCGAGCCGGCACCCGGAAACAGCAGGCCGAGCACGAGCTGAGCGACGACCGCACCGACCAACGGTCCTTCCATCGAACACTTCTCACCGAGTCACCCACATCGCGGATCGCCGGGCCGCACGGTCCGCCACCTGCGATTTTACGCCGGAACCGACCAACAGGACGGCCGCTGCCGACCGATCCGAACCGACCAGGCTTGACACCATCTCGAACACATGTTCGACTCAGGGCATGCGGTGGCAAGCGCAGGCACTCGATGCCGAGGACGGCGCCCTGCCCGGACTGACCCGGGCGGGGCTGGTGCGCACCGTCCGGACGCCCGAGTTCGACGGCATCACCTTCCACGAGGTGCTGTGCAAGAGCGCGCTGAACAAGATGCCGGAGAGTTCGTCACTGCCGTTCCGCTGGACGATCAACCCGATGCGGGGGTGTTCGCACGCCTGCCGCTACTGCTTCGCCCGGGGCAGTCACGAATACCTGGGGCTGGACGCGGGCGAGGACTTCGATTCGCAGATCGTGGTGAAGACGAATGTGGCGGCGGTGCTGCGCAAGGAGCTGACCCGGCGGTCCTGGCAGCGCGAGCCGGTGGCGCTGGGCACCAACACCGACCCGTACCAGCGGGCCGAGGGCCGCTACCGGCTGATGCCGGGCATCATCGGCGCCCTCGCCGATTCCGGGACGCCGTTCTCCATCCTCACCAAGGGGCCGCTGCTGCGCCGGGACCTGCCGCTGCTAACCGCGGCGTCGCGACGGGTGGCGGTCAGCGTGGCGGTCTCGATCGCGATCCTCGACCAGGACCTGCACCGCAGCCTGGAGCCGGGCACCCCGGCACCCCGCGCACGCCTGGATCTGGTCCGCGCCCTGGCCGACGCGGGCTTCGCCGTGCATGTCATGGTGGCGCCGGTCATCCCGTGCCTGACCGACAGCCGCGCCCACCTCGACGCCCTGTTCGCCGCGATCGCCGACGCGGGCGCCGACAGCGCCACGGCCTTCGCCATGCACCTGCGCGGCAGCACGCGCGGCTGGTTCCTCGGCTGGCTGGCCGCCGAACATCCGGCGCTGGTGCGCCGCTACCGTCAGCTCTACGGTCGCGGTGGCTCGGTCACGCCCGCCTACAGTTCCTGGCTGCGCGAGCGGGTCGACCCGCTGCTGGCCGCCTACGATCTGCGCCGACCACAGGGCCGGACCGTGCCGACCGGACCGGACCCGGTGCCGCCGAGCGAACAGCTCGCGCTGTTCGGGTGAGACCCGCGGTCAGTCCGCCTTGGCGAAGCCGAGATCGATGACCGCGTCGCGTTCGGCGATCAACTCGGCGACGCCCGCGTCGATCTTGGCCCGCGCGTAGTCGTCGAGATCGAGATCGTCGACGATGCGGTACCGCCCACCGGCGCAGGTGACCGGGAACGAGCACACGAGCCCCTCCGGGACGCCGTAGGAGCCGTCGGAGGGCACCGCCATCGAGGTCCAGTCGTCGGCGGGGGTGCCGAGAACCCAGTCGTGGATGTGGTCGATGGCGGCGCTGGCCGCGCTGGCGGCCGAGGACGCGCCGCGCGCCTTGATGATCGCGGTGCCGCGCTGCTGCACGGTCGGCACGAAGACCTCGCGCACCCACTCCGGCTCGACCAGTTCCGGTGCGGGCTTGCCCGCGACGGTGGCGTGCGTCAGGTCGGGGAACTGGGTCGCGGAGTGGTTGCCCCACACCGCCATCCGGGTGATGTCGGCCGCCGGGGCGCCGGTGCGCGCGGCCAGCTGGGCGATGGCGCG
The DNA here is from genome assembly GCF_042888005.1 of Nocardia sp. NPDC003269. Taxonomy (NCBI): domain Bacteria; kingdom Bacillati; phylum Actinomycetota; class Actinomycetes; order Mycobacteriales; family Nocardiaceae; genus Nocardia; species Nocardia sp. NPDC003269. The sequence continues at coordinate 1,358,693 of NZ_JBIAPA010000002.1, read as the reverse complement.
ATTGTGGTCGAGGCGGGTCAGCGCGGTGAAGCGGTCGGCGGGCACGTCGGGGGCGTTGCGCATGGCGATGTAGGCGTTGGTATTCGCGGGATTACCGACGACCAGCACCCGCACGTCCGAGGCCGCGACCGCGTTGATCGCGGCGCCCTGACCGGTGAAGATCGGGCCGTTCGCGGCGAGCAGATCGCCGCGTTCCATCCCGGGGCCACGCGGTCGCGCGCCGACCAGCAGCGCCACGCTCGCGCCGTCGAATCCGGCCGAGGGATCGTCGGTGATCTCGATCGAGGACAGCAGCGGGAACGCGCCGTCCTCGAGCTCCATCGCGACACCTTCCAGCGCGCGCACCGCGGCGGGCACCTCGAGCAGCCGCAACCGCACCGGGGTGTCGTGCCCGAGCATGGCCCCCGCGGCGATCCGGAACAGCAGTCCGTAGGCGATCTGGCCCGCGCCACCGGTGACGCTGACGGTGACCGGAGTGCTACTGGCTGGGTTGCTCACGACCGACTCCTCGCGCTGGACGACTCTGGCGCCTCCCACGCTAATCAGTCAGGAGTCCCCGCACGGGGATCCGTGAGGCAGAACACCACGCGGCTCAGACGAGCTCGGCGACCTCGGCGTCGGTCAGCACCACAGGCGACACCGCGTCCTTGGCCCGGACCAGCCGCACACCGCGATACAGCGGCCGCTCCCCCAGCCCCGCATCGCGCGCCTCGGCCCGCAACTGCTGCACCAGGACCTCCGACACAGCCACGGCGGCGGCGAGTTCGCTGGCGGCCAGCGCGTCGGCGAGCTTGCGCAGGCCGAGCAGGTGCAGTTCGCGGCCGCTGCCGGAGTCGGTGTACATCGCCAGCGGCACCACCTGGATCTCGGCGCCCACGGTCACCTTCAGCACGATCCGGCTGAGCCTGCCCGGGTAGACCAGCAGCTGCACGCCGGTCGCGCCCGCGAGGTCGATCCGCCGCGCGCCGAAGAGCCGGTGCGCGTGGATCTCGGTGCCGCTCAACCACATCCGTCTACGCCGGAACGCGAACACATAGCCGAGGGTCGGCACCGCGACGACCAGTCCGAGGACAATCGCGAACGGCCAGCTCAACCAGATCGCGGACAGCAGCGTCACGCCGACGCCGACACCGATCGCGGCTAGCGCGAGCCTGCGCAGCATGGGCGCGAACATCTCGGGCGCGACCAGGTCGATGCCGACCGGTTCCGTCGCCGCCCGCCCGGACTCCCCGTCCACCATGTCCTCTCCACCCGGTCCGGCCGGTCCGATCCGAGGCGCGGTCAGACTACCGCGCCCCGGACCGCCGGGCTCAGTGGCCGAGCGCGGTGCGCAGCACGCCGACGACCTCGCCCAGCGGCACCTGCCGCTGCTCGCCGGTCGCCATCTCCTTGACCCCGATCGAGTTCTCCTCGAGATCGCGATCGCCCAGCACCAGGGTGAATGTCGCGCCGGAGCGGTCGGCGCCCTTCATCGCGCCCTTCATCCCGCGCCCGCCGTAGGCCAGGTCGACACTGATCCCCGCGCCGCGCAGCGCGCCGGCCAGCGCGACCAGCCGCGCCTTGGCGGCGTCACCGAGCGCGATGCCGTAGACCTGGCAGCGCGCCGGGTCGGCCGCGGTTTTGCCCTCGGCCGCCAGGGCCAGCACGGTCCGGTCGACGCCGATCCCGAAGCCGATGCCCGAGAGCGGCTGCCCGCCCAGCTCGGCCATCAGCCCGTCGTAGCGACCGCCGCCGCCGATGCCGGACTGCGCGCCCAGCTGGTCGTGCACGAATTCGAAGGTCGTCTTGGTGTAGTAGTCCAGGCCGCGGACCATGCGCGGGTTCACCACGTACGGCACGCCCAGCGCGTCGAGGTGGGCGAGCACCTGCTCGAAGTGGGTCTTCGCCGACTCGGACAGGTGATCGATCATCAACGGCGCGTTCGCGGTCAGCTCGCGCACCTCGGGCCGCTTGTCGTCGAGGACGCGCAGCGGGTTGATCTGGGCGCGGCGGCGGGTCTCCTCGTCGAGCGGCAGCCCGAGCAGGAACTCCTGCAGCAGTTCCCGGTACTGCGGGCGGCAGGTCTCGTCGCCCAGCGAGGTGATCTCGAGGCGGAACCCGTCCAGGCCGAGGCCGCGGAAGCCGGCGTCGGCGATGGCGATGACCTCCGCGTCCAGCGCGGGATCGTCGACACCGATCGCCTCGATGCCCACCTGCTGCAGCTGCCGGTACCGGCCGGCCTGCGGGCGCTCGTAGCGGAAGAACGGACCGGCGTAGCAGAGCTTGAGCGGCAGCTGACCGCTCTTGTCCAGACCGTGCTGGATCACCGCGCGCATCACGCCGGCGGTGCCTTCGGGGCGCAGGGTGAAGCTCTCGCCGTTGCGGTCGGCGAAGGTCCACATCTCCTTGCTGACCACGTCGGTCGACTCACCGACACCACGCGCGAACAGGGCGGTCTGTTCGAATACCGGCAGCTCGATGTGCCCGTACCCGGCGAGTCGGGCGGCGTGGATCAAGCCGTCGCGCACGGCGACGAACTCGGCCGAGCCGGGCGGCACGTAATCCGGGACCCCCTTCGGGGCGGTGAAGCTGCTGGTCTTGGTCACGATCATCCAGTTTTCCCCACGGGCGCCCCTCGAGTCCAACCGGTTACCCTCTAGACGAATCCGACAACACGGGAGGAACGCGGTAGTGCCGAGCAACGAACAGCGACGGGCGGCGGCCAAGCGCAAGCTGGAGCGCCAGCTGGAACGACGGGCCGAGCAGGAGAAGAAGCGCAAGCGCCTGGTGATCGCGGGCTCGGTACTCGGTGTGATCGTGGTCGCCGCCGCGGTGACCGGCGTGTACTTCCTCACCAAGGGCGGTGACGAGGCGGATTCCTCGGCCACCGCGAGCACCTCCGCCACCAGCAAGCGGGAACTGCCCCCCGCCGCCGACGCGCCCGCGGTCGCCGCCAAGCCGGCCACCGTCACCTGCGCCTACCCGGTCGGCGCCGAGCCCGCGAGCAAGCCGGTGGCGCCGCCGAGCACCACCACGGTCGCCTCCGGCCCCGACGCGCCGAAGACCAAGGTGTCCATCGACTCCACGCAGGGCCCGATCGGCCTCGAGCTCGACAGTGCCGAATCGCCGTGCACCGTCAACAGTTTCGTGAGCCTGGCGCAGCAGGGCTACTTCGACAAGACCAGCTGCCACCGCATCTCGGCCGAGGAGGGCTTCGAGATGCTGCAGTGCGGCGACCCGACCGCCAGCGGCATGGGCGGGCCCGGCTACAGCTTCGCCAACGAGTACCCGACCGATCAGTTCCCGACGACCGATCCGGACAACGATCCCGCGCTCAACAGCCCGATCAAGTACAAGCGTGGCGTGATCGCGATGGCCAACTCGGGCCTGACCCCCGAGGGCACCAACGGCAGCCAGTTCTTCCTGGTCTACGGCGACACCATCCTGCCGCCGAAGTACACGATCTTCGGCACCATCGACGAGGCCGGCCTGAAGACGCTGGAGAAGGTCGGCGCCGCGGGCGACGACGGCTCCATGTCGGCCGGTGGCGGCAAGCCGAAGATGCCGATCAGCTTCACCACCGTCAAGGTGGGCTGACACCCCCTCGCACCACCCGAAACGGGCCGGACGCCACCGCGGCGTCCGGCCCGTTTCCGGTTTTCCGGCCCCGACACCGCCAGAAGATCATCAGAGGCAAGGCAATCCTATTGTTCATCCGGCCGACCGCCTCGCCCACCGTATTTTCTCCCTCGCCACTCCATGTCCACCGAAACTTCTCGACACCTCCCTTGCGTGGCTCCGCCAGACATACAGTCGTGTCCTTCGCGCGGTAGGCTCAGTTGTCCACTTCCACAGCGGCATCGGGGAGCAGTCATGGCGGAACTCGACGACATCGGCAGCGAAACGGCGTCCATGATGCGCACCATGCTGCAGATGGCCACCCTGGTCGCCCTCAAGTCGCGGGAGCACGGCCAGAAAGAGGCCGAGGCCCGCGCCAAGGCGGTCGAGGCGAAGATGAAGGAAGCCCGCGAGCTGCAGGTTCGCGAGGCCCGTGATCTGAAGGCCAAGGACCCGCGCAATATCGAACTCGTGCAGATGATGTCGGTCGGCTCGAAGTCGGCCCAGCCGCGGGGGCTCACGCTGGAGAAGGACCCGTCCTCCCCGTTCGCGGCGAGTGCCACCGCGGCAGGCGGGAACGCACCCCAGGTGGGCTACGACACCGTCGAACGGCGCGCGGCCATCGCCGCCCATCTCGAACGAGCGGGCGTCGCACCGGAATTGACCGAAGTTCGCATGCTGGTCGAGATGGGGCAGGGTATCTCGCCGGAGGAAGCCATCCGGCGTACCAACGCGGGCGCTCGGCGCTCCGGAATCGAACGCGGAATCGACCCGCGCGGTCTCGAACGCGGCCGCTGACCCACGACCGCGAGCACCGCGTCGTCGGGGGCGACCGTAGGGCCCCCGACGATCAGCGTGGCTAGAACGGCTTGGTCTTGTCCATCGTCCGGTTCACGTCGGGATCGGTGAACTGCGCCCGGTCCGCGCCGACCTGATCCTCCAGCGGAAGCCGGTCGAGCATTCCCTTGTGGCCGTTGCGGACACTGCAGTACTTGAACGGCCCACGTGGATCGAACAACTTCGCCATGTGCGGGTCGGCGTGGTCGAGGAACCAGACACTGATGCCGGGACCGCCCTCCAGCCGGAAGTGCTCCCAGGCCTGCCACAGCGCGTGCAGCCGGACCGCGGCCTCGGGGTGGCGCCACCATTCCGTGCACCACACCGTGTCGCTGATATCGGTGACCTGCCTGCTGTACACCCTGCTGAGGTAGTCGTTCACGAAGTCGAACACGTTGGGATACCCGTTCACGATGTCCCGAGCACCCGAATTCTGGTCGCTCACAGGGGCTTGACCTCCTCGACGTCGCCGTACTGCTCCGGCGGAGTGGAATTCGACAGCACCGGCGTTCCGATCAGATCGTCGATGCGGGTCTTGCGGGTCGGATCGTTGTACTCGATCGACTGCTTGACCGCCTCGGCGTACTCCCCCTCCCACCAGGGCACGGTCCGGACCAGCACGGCGGGCTGACCCGAGGTGAACACCACCGCGCGACCGCGCGGCAACGTCGCCAGGCCCTGCGCGGTGAAGGTCACCGAGGAACTGAGCGAGCGCGAGTAGCTCTTGCTGCTGCCCGACTGCGACATCGACTGCGAGATGGAGTCGTACTCGCCGATCGCCTCGGATCGGTCACGCAGGAACGCCATGTCGTCGACACCGCTGCCGAGCACCTTGATGTTGGCCGCCGACCACAGCGCGCTCATCCCGGCGTCACCCCAGCAGCGCGCGCCCTGCGCCCAGGACTGCAGCACGGTCATCACGACGATGCCGCGCGAGCCGAAGTGGCTGTACTGCTTGGGCAGATCCTTCCAGCGCACCACATTGGCCGCCTCGTCGAGCACCGCCAGCAGCGGGATCGGCAGCCGGCCGCCGGACGACAGCGAGGCCTTGCGCATGGCCACATCGATGACGGCCTCGGTCAGCGCGCTGACCAGTGGCGCGGCCGACCCGCGGCCTTCCAGCGACAGGCAGTACAGCGTGCCGTTGCGCTCGATGAACTCGAGCTCGTCGAACTGCAACCGGTCGCCGTTGCCGCGGGTGATCCACGGGTGCACATTCGACATCTGCAGGCAGCGCACCATCTTCTTGGCCGTGCCGAAGATGCCGCTCTTGGTGCGCTGTTCGGCGTTGTACTGCATCGCCAGGCCCGAGGCGGTGAAGTCGTGCCCGGCGCCGCGCAGATGCTCGATCGGCTCACTGTTCTGCGGGTTGGTCACCCATTCCCACACCTGGGTGATCGGCTTGCCCGCGATCGCGGCGGCCAGGAACAACCCGGCGAGGAGGTCCTCGGCCTCGGGATCGAAGAAGCTGTCGGTGTTGTCGGCGCCGCCGCTCTCGGCGTCGGCGAAGTGGCCCGCCAGCCGGGCCGCCCGCATCTCGCAGCCCTCCTTGCGGTGATCGACCCAGGCCAGCGGATCCCAGAACCACACCGGCCGTTCGCCTGCCACGCCCTGCGGGTCGAACACGAAGGTCGCGCTGCCCTTGGCCTCGCGCACATTCCGGGTTGCGTCGACCACGTCGCGCTTGTTCGAGGTGGTCAGCACCGGGCCGATGGCCGACAGGATCGCCGGGATCACCCGCGAGGTGGACTTGCCCTGGCGTGGGCCCCAGATGTCGAGATGCAGATCCTCGTAGGAGCCGTAGAGCGGGGACCCGTCGGCGACGGCCACGCCGATCGGCACACCGGGCGCGTCGTTGCTGCCCAGCCGCACACCGAGATCGACCGCCTTCTGCCGCACCCCCGCCTCGGTGATCGAGGCGATGGCACTGCCGACGCCCATGTGGTCGGCCTTGTCGTCGATCGACAGCCTGCCCTTGACCGCGCGCTTCTTCATCTGCTTGCGGACCACCACGTAGGCGATGGCCGCGGCGATCACCAGCAGCACGATCACCGTGGACGCGCGCGGCCAGTGCAGTTTGCCGCGCGCCAGATCGGCGACCACCGCGATCGGGTTGGCCGGAATGTTCTGCGGCACCACCGACAGCGCGTTGCCCAGGTGCAGCGCGACGGCGAGGGTGATCAGCGTCGCAAAGCCGAACACGATCAGGATCAGCGTCGTGTCGGGTCCGACCGCGGCCGGATCCGTCACCTTCTTCTTCGCCACGTGTGCCTCCTTGTGGACCTTGTCGGATGGTGGTGGGTGCTCAGCGGAACGCGTCGAGGCGCCAGCCTTGCGGCGTCTGCACCACGGTCGCGATGACCGTGCCCGGTGGGAGGGCCTCGGACCGCCCGTTCGGGTAGACGACCGTCTGCTCGATGCCGATCTTGTACTGCGCCACCGCGGGATCCGCGCTCGCCGGCGCCTGCTCCCCGGAGGCGAAGGCGAATGCCTCGACGTGCGCCTTCGCCTTCGCCCAGTCCGCCCACTGCAGCGACGGTTTCGGCGTGTCGGTGGTTCCCGTCGAACTGTCCAGCATACGTATCATGCTGGGCCCCAGCCATTTCCGCGCGCGTTGCAGGGAATCGCCCGGTTGCTCGGTGGCCGGGTTCCAGGTGTAGATCTCCCGCAGGGCCACGACCGCGACCCCGTCGGCCGTGGTCGGGTCAACCGTGGCCGCGGCTTCGAGCAGCCGGGTGGTCGAGGTCGCCGAGTCCGGGCGCGCGGCATCGGGATCGCCGCCGCAAGCGGCGACCGGGAGCAGGACCGCCACGAGCATCACCGCCGGAATTGTGCGGATTCGTGTTCTCTCCCACCAGGTTATCCCCGGTGTCGAGGGACGTGTGGTCACAACACCCTCCTCGCCCGCGCGTCGCCCGGCACCGCCACCTCGGTGACGCCACCGCCGCCACCGCTGCTCGACGGCGGCACCGCCTGGATCACCTGACCGTCGCCCGCGTAGATCCCCACCTTCGACGGCCCCTTCGGCCCGAAACCGCTGAACACCAGGTCACCGGCGGACACCTTCGAGATCGGCACCTCACGGCCCGATTCCCACTGCTGTTCGGCGGTGCCCGGCAAGGTGATCGAGCCCGAGGACGCCGCGAACACCGCGGCGGCGGTCAGGCCCGGCGCGTCGAAACCGCCGCTGCTCGGGCCCTGGACGCCCCCGCCACCCCAGACGTACGGCATGCCCAGCCAGTCGTGCGCGGCCTCGACGATCTGCGCGCCGCCACCGCCCGGTTCGGGCGTGAACCGGCCCTGCGCGCCGGGCGCGCGGTACTGCGGCTCCATCGACAGGATGTTGGTGACGTACGGCCGGGTCTCGGAGTAGTGCGCCGCATACTGATTGGGCATCCCGCCCGAGGCGAGCACCGCGCCCTCACCGGCGTTGTACCCGGCCAGGGTGAGCGCGGGCAGGTCACCGGACACCTTGCCCGCGGCCATCCAGCCCGCGATCTTGTGCGCGATCGCGCACATGTAGCGGGCCTGGCCGATGATCGCGTCACCGTCGTCCCAGACGCTGGCCGTGCCGTTGCCGTCGGCATCGATGACGTACGGCTTGCCGTCGTCGGGATTGATACTGACCGCGGTGCCGGGCAGGAACTGCGCCAGGCCCTGCGCACCGGCGGGCGAGGTGAGCCCGCGCCGGAACCCCGACTCCTGCTTGGCCTGCGCGGCCAGCAGCGAGGACGAGATCTCCGGGCACACCGTGCCCGCCCTGCGGTACCAGATCTCCAGCTCCGCGGGCACCTTCCCGTCGGCGAGCGCGCCACCGGCGCTGCCGAAGCCGCGCACGCAGTTCGCGTCGGTCGAGAAGGCACGCGCGCCACCGACATCCGGGGTCGGCGCGCCGTCGAGCCACGGCATCGGGTCGATCTGGCGGCCGCCGGTGAAGCGGCCACCGGGGACGATCTCGAAATGCAGGTGCGGGCCGCTGGATTCGCCGGCCGAGCCGACCATCCCGATCGGCTGGCCCGCGGTCACGGTCTCCCCGGTGCGTACCTTCACGCCGCGGTCCCACATGTGGCCGTAGACGGCGGAGAAGGCGCGGCCGTTGGTGTCGACCGAGTCGACGACGATCCAGTTGCCGAAACCCGACGCCGGACCGGCGGCCACGACCCGGCCGTCGGACACCGAGTAGATCGTGGTCCCGTCGGCGGCGGCCATGTCGATGCCCTTGTGATCGCCGCCGCGCGAACCGAACACGTCGGAGATGGTGAAGGTGCCGACCTCGAGCGGCAGCGTCCGGCGCAGCGGACCGACGCCGGCGGCCAGCGACGGCGTGCCGGTGACGGCCGGATTCGATGTGGCGGTCGGCGTGGTGGACCCGGCGGCCCGGGAATCGCCGGTCGCCGCACCGCCCAGCGGCGGCAGTGTCGGTGCCGCCGAACCGCTCAGCACGCCGGTGGTCTCGCAGGTCTCGTCGGAGGAGGGCAGCACGATGACCAGCACGAGCGCGATCAGCCCGATGACCGAGCCCAGCGCCGACATCAGCATCGTGCGGGCATTCACCGGCCGCCTCCTGGCGTTCCGCGCCGGGCGCCGGGATCCGGGTCCGCCGCGGCGGTGATCACGTGCGGCGCCGGGTTTCGTTGAGCGTGTCGGCGAGCGTGCGGTTCATCTCGGCCGCGGCGGCGAGCTGCTGTTGCAGCAGCGCCACCTTGCGGCGCAGCGCGGTGGCGTCCATCCGCTCCAGGCTCGGGCCCTCGGCCGCGCGCACCCAGTTGCGCACCGAATTGGCGTGCACACCGATCTGTTCGGCGACGACCCGGCACGCCTCGGATTCGCTGCGCAGCTTGTCGGTCAGCGCGACGACCTGGGCGACCGCGGCGTCGCGCACCTCGGGCGAGACCCGGCGGTAGGACCGGTGCGGCATCATTGCGCGCCCCCGTCCGCCGAGGGATCGGGCGCTCCGCGCGGATTGTCGCCGAACTCGCTGAACCGCTGGTTCGTGTCGTGGATTCCGCTTTCCTTCTCCGACACCGTGAACTCCATGTGGAAGGGGATGCCGGGGCGGCGATCCTCACCGATTTTGAGCAGGAACTTGCCGGTACCGGGCGGCGACGGCCGTTGCTGACCGGGTTTGAGCGCCTCCCCCGTGAGGGCCTGGGGCGCCGACCAGCCGGTGACCATCTCCTGCTCGGCGGCGGTGAACGGCACCGTCGAGTCGAGCCTGCTGATCTCCTCGGCGGGCAGGGCGCCGAAGATCTTGGCGCGCGCGCGTTCCAGGAAGCCGATCGCCTTGGCGATGGCGGCGTCGGAACCGAGCGCCTGCAGGTCCTTGATGGTGTGGCTGATCATGATCAGCGCGGTGGCCAGGCCGCGCTGCAGGCGGGTCAGTTCGTCGACCCGGTCGACCATGAAGTCGCCGAGGCCGAGCACCTGCCACAGCTCGTCCATCACCACCTGGAAGTAGCGCTGCGGACCGAGTTTCGCGTCGGCCAGCACGTGCGCGGCCTCGACCGAGGCGAAGCCGTCGGCCCAGCAGGCCAGCATCACCGCGGCTTTGAGCTTCTTGTCGCCGGTGGGGATGTGCGAGACGTCGATGCACACCGCGACGGCGCCGGTGTCGATCGGCACGGTGGTCTGGCCGTTGAAGATCGCGCCGAACGGGCCCTGGGTGAGCGCGCGCAGCGAACGCCGCAAGTTCTTGATCGCGTTCTGGTACTCGTCCTCGTTGTCCGCGCCGGCGTCGAGCATGAGTTCCGCTCCGCCGCCGACGATCACCTCGAGCAGGTTCTCCATGATCGGCGGCTTGTCGGGGGCGTAGCCGCTGCCCGGCTGGTAGAGGATGCGCAGCGCGGTCGCGATCAGCGTCTCCTCGAAGTCGGCCACCCGCGCGCCGCGGACCAGTTCCACCAGGCCCGCGATGAGCGTCACCTGGCGGGCCCGCAGGTCCTGCAGCACCTGGCGTTGCAGCGCGGGGAACTCGCCGAGCCGGGGCACCACCGAGCCGAGCACACCCGCCGCGAGCGGGTTCAGCTTGCCGTGGCCGTAGCCGAGGTCGATCACCTGACCGCCGACGAGCTCGACCATCTTGCGGTAGTCGGGCTTCACGTCGGCCAGGATCAGCGGGGTGATGCCCTGGGCGATGCCGCCGAGCACGATCCGGCGCACCAGCGAGGACTTGCCGAAACCGTTGAGGCCGAGCACGAACAGGCTCGGCGCGGTGATGAAGCTGCCGCGCATGAACCAGTTCATCGGGTCGAAGCAGACCGGCGCGCCGGTGTGCAGGTGCGAGCCGAGCGGGGTGCCGATCAGCGGCGCGCCGGCGCCCACCGACCACGGCCACAGACCGGCGACCTGGGCGGTGGTGGCCCGGTACTCGACCGGGCGGCCGACGACGTTCATCTTGCCGCCGCCGGGACCCGAGTAGCCGCGATCGGTCAATTCCGCGGTGGTGCGGTCGAATCCGTCGTTGACGACCGCCTCGGTGCGCGCCTGCGCGTTGTTGCGGCGCAGGTCGTCGGTGTGGATGCGGAAGGTCGCCCAGGCCGCGCGCAGTCCCGACTGCTCGCGGGCGATCATCTCGTAGCGGGCGCGGGTGGCGTCGTCGAGCAGCGAGGGCCCGGACTGGCCGCGCCGGTCGGACCGGTTGCGCGACTTGGCCGCACGGCCGGTGCCCATCGCCCGGTCGGCGGCGTCGTCGGGCCGGTCGGCCCGCACCGGGCGCGGCGCCTTGGTGAAGGCGCTCGGCTCGGCCGGACGTGGCTTGCGGCGCGGATCCATCGCGCGTTCGTGGTCCAGCCGCGGCCCGTGGTCCTCGGCGCGCAGGCCACGGTCGATCCTGGCCTTGGCGGCGCGGTCGATGTCGGGACGCGGACCGCGCGGGCGGCGCTCCCCCGTCGCGGGTCGCTCGCCCCGGCCCGCGCGCGGCTCGTCGCGGCGGGCGCGTGGGTCGTCCTCGCGCGGCCTGCGGTTCTCGCCGGTGCGCGGCCTGCGGTGATCGTCGTCCGCGCGCGACGTGCGGTGGTCCTCGTCGTGCGGCGCGCGCTCGGCGGCGGGCCGACGCGGCTCGTCCGCGCGGGAGCGGCCGCCCGGTTCCCCGGTGCGTGGCCTGCCCTCGCGCGGACGGCGCTCGCGCTCGGCGTGCTCGTCGGCCACGGAGCTACCGCGCGCCGACTCCCGTTCGGCGCGTTCGGTGCGCTCCTCCAGGCCGAGCACCTCGTCGCTCACGCGCGACGCGCTCCCGGCCGGTCGTGGTTCGCGCTCCCCGCGGATCCGGGGCGGCCGATGAACGGGCCGTAGCGCGATGTCGTCGAAGTCGCGTCCCATGATCGCCTCACCCCGCCAATGCCTTCGGAATGGTCGCGTGCTCGGGCAGGATGACGCCGCAACCGAGGGAGGCCGCGAACGCCGCGGCCTGGTAGCGGTAGCAACGCCGGATCTTGAGCCGGGCCTGCGTCGAGAGGTCGCGGGTGATGGCCTCGATGCGCGGCAGGTCGCCGCGCAGCGGCTCGGTGATCGTCACCAGCGCGCCGAAGCGGGTCACACCGTGCCCGCGGGCCTGTTCCTCGCGAGCCTGCTGGGTCGCGCCGACCCGCAGTGTCGCGGCGGCCGAGACGACACCGCGTTCGCTCTGCTGCGCCACGAGCGCGTTCTTGAAGTCGTCGTCGACGATCTCGGCGGCGTCGGCGGCCGAGTGCGGCCGGTAGACGATCGCGATGCGCTTGCGCGGCACTTCGGGATTCGGCGCGAGCAGCCGCTGCAGCACCCGCTCGTCGACCGCGCCCTCCGGCGCCGCGTCCATCTCCCAGGTGACCGAGCGGCCACCGTCGTGGATCAGGTGATCCCACTTCTCGTCGTGCGAGACCGGACCCGCGTCGTCCCAGCCCAGGCCGTGCCCGCCGGGATCGGCGGCGGCGACCTCGAGATCGGCCTGCGCGGCCGGGTCGTAGCTGCGCCGGATGAAGGAGATGACCTCCTCCGCCGACATCGGCTGCGCCCGCACGCCCGCCTCGGCCAGCGCCGCGCAGATGCCGGGCAGCCTGCGCCCGATCTCCACGGCCTCCTCGGCCGGGTTCTTGCGCCGCTCGGCGGTGGTGGCCTTGAAGGTGATCGCCACGCGCGGCAGCAATTGCACCCGCTCCTGCGGCAATTCGGTAGCCAGCTCGTACATCACCTGCTGGGCCAGGTCCGGCGCCTCCGGGCGGGTGATCGTGGAGACCTCGTTGAGCAGCCGGTTGCCGGTCTCGGGCACGGTGTCGATCACCGGCACCACGGCGACGATGTCGCTGGTCTGGCCGACCGAGGCGAGGAAGGTGCCCCACGCGGCGACCCAGCGGTCGATCACCGGCTGGTCGACCGCCTCGTGGCCCTGCGGCCAGGCCCGCAGCACCACGGTGTACTGCGCGAAGGCGGGCAGGTGGATCATCCCGAAGTGGTAGCCGCCCGCGTCGATGCCCTCGTAGAGCTTCGACGGCGCGAGCAGCCCCGGCAGCTTGGTGACGCCGCCGGGGATCCGGGAGAACCGGCCGCCGCGGTACACGTGCTCGCCGTTCTTGCGCGAGCGCATCCAGTTGAACATCATCAATCCCGTCTCGTAGCCCGAACGGCCCCCCGTCCGCCACACCAGGGGCACCATCACCAGCGCGCCGAGGCCGCCGACGACGAAACCCCATTTGAACCCACCGACCATGGCGCTGATCAGGGCGGTGATCACCACGACGAAACCGATCACGGTCTCTTCCCAGCGCAGGCCGAAAAGGCCCGCGCTGCGCGGCTTCTGCCACAGCCCGTACGAGCGCCGCTCGTAGGTGTCGGTCGAGGTGGTGGTCATCGCGGGATCGTGCTCCTGCCGAGGTCGGGTGAACGATTCGCCCAGCGGTCACCGGCGAGGTCGCCCGCCGCCTGATCGGCGCGGGCCGCGCTGCCCGCCGCGGCGCGCGCGGCGACGACGTTGCGGGCCGCGCCCGAGGGTACCGAGCCCGAACTGGGCGCCGCCTGCGCCGGACCACCGCCGCGCGGTGACGGAGTCGGGGCCGGGCCGCGCGGCGCGCCGCCGCCCGCGCCACCGGCGCCGCCGGGCCGCGGGCCCGGGCCGCCGCTGCCGAAGTAGCCTGCCGAACCGGGCGCCGCCGCAGGCCGCGAGGCGACCGCCTTGGTGCCGATCGCGCCGAGCGCCATCGCGCCGACCGCGGTACCACCGGCCACCATCAGACCTGAACCGCCGGTGCCGACCGTGGCGACCGCGGGGGCCACCAGGCGCATCAGCGCGGGCAGCACGAACGCGACGCTGCACAGCAGCACCAGCGCGACCAGCATCCGCTGTGCCTGTTCGCCTTCCGGCAGCCCGCCCGAGGTGGTGGTCTCGTCGACGTGTCCCGCGGTGGTGAACGCGATCATGTACACGATCGCCGCCACCGGCTTGAACAGCATGAACGCGATGATCCAGCCGACCAGCTTCTGATACGACTGCTTACCCGTCCCGGTCGCCGACGCGGCCGCGGCCAGCGGCAGCACGCCGGCGGCGACCACCAGCAGACCCTGCCGAACGATGGCCAGCACGATCTGGGCGAGCGCGCCGAGCAGGCCGACGATCGCGATGATCAGCACCAGACCGGGCGAGAACGCCTGCAACTTGGACGTCTTCACCATCAGCTCGGCCATGTTCTTGGCATTGCCGCCGGTGGCGTCCTGGATGATCCACTCCGAGAACTTGTCCGAGGCCCGGGTGCCCGCGACGATCACCGCGCCGAGCATCCACGAGCTGAACACGACCCGGGCGAACAACCGGAACGACTCGGCGGCCTCGCTCACGGCCGCCCCGCGTCTGGCCTCGGCCAATCGCCCGCCCGTGATGATCACCGACGCGATCAGCAACAGCATCTGGATCTGATAGGTGTAGTCGTTGATCTTGGTGAACAGGGCGCCGGAGTCGCTCACCGCCTCGTTGGGCACCTTCATCCAGAAGGTCAGCGCCAGGATCAGGGCCTCACCGAGACCCTTCATCAGCGAGTCGACCACCTTGCCGAAGGTGGAGTCCCACGCCTTGTCCTTGACCGCCGTGGCCGCGTCGCCCGGATGCGAGGCGGCGTTGCCCGCCTTGCACACCGCCGAGGCCGCGTCGCCCAGGGAGATCCCGGGAATGGCGACACCGTCGAGCGTGTCGTGCAATTCGTTGCAGGCCTGGTCGAAGCCGTAGGTCTGGCCGTAGGCCACGGTCGGCGTCGCGATCATCACGGTGAAGATCACCGCGACGATTGTGAGTATTCGCCTCAGCATTGTTGGCACCCCTCGATGGTCCGCAGGGAATCGATCCGGGCTGTGCTGCTGTACACCGATGCTCACCATTTCGTCCACCCCGCCAGCGATTCCACGTATTCCGTCTGGGTGTTGGTCGTCGACGACGGCTTGAGCCGCCAGTCGCCCGCGTCCCACACCACGATCATCCGCATGGCGGCATACAACTGCTTTCCGTCGATCACCGGCCCGCGCGAGGCGAGCCGCACGATCGCCATGTCGTCGGCGTAGTCATCGATCTTGAACGCGTCCGACGCCACGAAATAGCGGGTCACCTTCTCCGGCTGCTGCTTCGGCAGCCGGTCGCTCGACAGCGCCGAGTCGTAGGCGGCCAGCTGCGCGGTGCTGACCCGCACCTGTGTCACGTACAGCGAACGGTCGGCGGGCCTGGCGTTGAGCCGGTAGGTGATCTGCGCGGCGGCCAGCGCGGCACCCTGCGGGGTGCGCGCGTAGCCGACGGCAAGGCCGTCCTCGATCCGGGCCGGGCCGTCGGAGGTGGAGAACGGCACCGACGCGCCGTAGACCCGCTGCCAGCCGTGCGGTTTCGTCGTGCCCTCGGGCGCGGCGGTCAGCCAGTCCGAATCCACCGGCGAGCGCTGGATCGACTCGTCCTGTGCCAGCGGCTGTCCCGCCGGGTTGTTCGGCACGTCCACCCGCCTGCCGAACAGGTCGACCTCGGGATCGGCGAACCCCGTTCCGCCCGCGGCCTGCGCGGGCGGGGGCGCGGCGTCCTCCTCGGCGCCACCGCTGCTGGTGAAGTACACGACCGCGCCGACGACCAGGATCAGGGCGAGCAGCGCACCCGAGGCGATCATGCCGAAAGAAGCGCGGTCGCGCGCGCCCGGCTCCTTCACGCTCACTGTGGTGCCTCCAATGCCACGATGTCGGTGGGTAGTTCGTCGATCGCGTCGACGGGTCGGTCGGTGGACTGCGGATCGGGTAACTGCAGTCGCCAGTCTCCGCCGTACCAGCCGACGGTGGTGTGGTTCACGGCGCGTGATCTGTCCGAATATTCGGTATAGACATCGACTCGGGACTGTTCGTCACGGTATTCGGTAATTTTGTAGCCCAACAATCTCGGCGCGTACTCGGGCGCGGCGGGCCCGGTGATCGACAACTGCACCCGGTTGATCGCCCACTCGTCGCGGGCCGGTCCCGGCACCAGTTCCTGATTCACCACGGTGGCCCACTGGTTGTCGGGCGCCACCGACAACCGGATGGTGTGCGTCAGTGCCGCCAGCCCGGCGCCGCGCGGGGAGTGCTCGAAACCCGTTGCGGCGCCCTGGGTCACCGAGGCGGGGCCCTGGTCGGACTGGGGCAGGGCGATGCCCTGGTAGTCCTGCCAGCGCACCCCGGTCGGAGCGGCGGACAGATCGGGGCCGGTATCGCCGCCGCGGCCGCAGCCCACCGCCGCGGCCAGCAACGCGATACCGACCGCGACCGGCCGTGTCATGGTGCTCCCCCTCACGCCGGCAGGAACGCCAGCGCGATCGCGGACGCGGTACTGGCCACCGCGGCACCGAGCAGGCTCATCAGGACACCGTGCGAGGCGTCGTTGACGGCCAGGTCGGAGCGGAAGGCGATCCACAGCCGGCCTGCCGACAGGATCATCCAGGCCAGGCACGACAGCAGGACGAACCAGAGCAGCCAGTTGAGCAGCTGCATCATCGGCGCCAGCACGTCGGCCGGGATCTGCTTGTAGGCGAACACGGTGATCATCACGTACCGATGACCGCGTTCATGATGGTGCCCGCGCTGGTCGCGACGACGCCGCCGATCATGGCGCCCGCCACCATCTTCGGCGACTCGAGGCCGCCACCGGTCCAGCGCTCCCAGGCGAACTTGCCGCCGGCGTAGGTGATACCGCAGATGCCCGACAGCAGCACGAACCAGGTGAGATACCGCACCAGCTGCAGGATCTTCTCCGAACCGGGGGGAGCTTCCGGGGTCGGATTACCCACCTGGGCCAGGACGGTGCCGTACGTGTCCTGCACGGCGAGGAGGATCATGCTCATCGGGTGCCTTTCTCCCACTGTAAAGGTGTTGTGCCACAAACACTTCGACGCCGACACACGTTTGTACACCACCGGCGGCCGGCTTGCCCGGCGATCATGATCGACCCTCCCCCGGTGCGGGATCGTCGATGCTCGCGCGGATCGCGGCGACCAGATCGGTACCGAGCTCACCGATCTCGGCCGGTACCTCGTCGAGCGGATCGACCCGGCGCTTCCTGGGCGCGATCTCGTCTCCGGGCGACCACACCGGCAGCGCCTCGGACTCGACAAGCGTCCATTCCTCGATCCACGGCACCTGCCAGACGTGCCCGGCCAGCGAGCCGACCACGTCCCGGTAGCGCCGGATCTCCGGCGGTACCCGGCCGGGGCGGGCCGCGACCGTGATCAGGCCGAGGACCAGCGCCGGACCGGCCAGCAACGCGTGGTGCTGGCGCAGCAGGTCGTGCGCGCGGGTGAGACCGGAGATGGTCTCGCGCGCGACGAGGACGACGTAGGGGGATTCGCGCTCGTACACCCCGGGCCACTTGCCGCGCGCATCGGCGGCGGGCGCGAGGACGTGCGCGAGGGTGGTGGCACCGGAGCCACCGTGGACGCCGAGCAACCACACCAGGGGCGCGCGACCGACTCCGGGCACCGGCCGCTCCCAGATCTGCGCGCGCAGCGATTCGGGGGGTGCGACGACACCGACACCGGTGGGCGCCGGTTCACGACGACGACGAAGATTCATAGCGGCCGTCATGATGCCACCCCGGCGAGCAACCGCCCATAGGCCGCACGCGTCGGCTCGGCCAGCTCGCTGTGCCGAACCAGCTCACCGCGGGCCAGATGCGGGTCGTAGGGAATCTCGACGACCTCGCGGACCCAGCCGGACAGATGCTCGCGCAAATGCTCGGCTACGCGGGAGTCGTCGTGCGAATACTGGTGGGAGACAACGATCGTGGTATCGGCCACCACCCCGGCGCCGTCGTCGCCGTAGTGGTCGTCGAGCCATTCCAGCGTCACCCGCAGGCGGTTGGCCGCGTCGACGCGGGCCGGAATGGTCAGGACCAGTGCGATGTCGGCGTCGTCGAGCAGCGGGCGCAGTTGCCGACCGGCAATCGGGCTGCCGCCGTCGTAGACCGCGGTGTAGCCGCCGGTGTCCAAAGCCCTGGCGACAGTGAGATATGTCGCGCGCCTGCGCAGCGGCGTCGCGTCGCGCCAGAGCAGTCCGAAGCCGGAGGTGGAGCGGGACAGGCAGTCCTCGATCGGCGCCGGTTCGTCGTCGCCGCGGCCGTAGACCCACGACTGCAGGTTCACCGGGTGCAGGTGTTTGTCGGCGCCACGCAGCGCGAGATCGCTACCGGCGGCGGTCGCGTCCACCGCCACCGGCGCCGCCGCCTCGGTGACCAGTTCCGCGGCCAGCCCCAGCGTCGTCGTGGTGGTGCCGGCGCCGCCGCAGCCGCCGACGACGAGGATCGGCCTGCGGGTGCCCTCGGAACGTTCGCCGGACCTGCGCCGCAACCGCACCACCGGAGCCGGATCACGCGCCGCGTCACCCGACGGCTCCCCCGCGGGGGCGTCGTCGAGCCATCGGCTCCAGTCGTCTGTCATCGCCTCTGCTCCTTACCCTGCCGCGATGCCCGTGATGAGCGTGCGATCGCCGACCAGCGCTGTGCGCACCGACTGCTTGGTGTAGGTGGCCGGCGCGCCCGCGGGCCGGAACTCGGTGACCTCCACCGTGAACCGGTCGGCGGCGACGGTGGTGATCCGCACGCAGTGGGTGGTCCCCACCGGGATGGAATCGATACCGCGCTGGATCACGGCGGCCGGCGAGACATCGGCGTCGGGGGTCACGACCGCACGGGCCTGCTCCCCCGATCGGTTCACGTAGTAGGCGTACTGGAAGGCGAGCACGGCGTCGGGGCCGGAACCGGTGCCACCGGCCTCGGCGCTGCGCACGACGGCACCGGTGTTCTCGGTCGGGCACTGGCCTGCCGTCTCGGCGGTCAGGTTGCCCGCCGTGAAGTGCAGCGGCGGCGCGGCGTGCTTGGCGGTGTCGCCGCCGCGGCCGAACAGCAGGAAGAACACGCCGGTGGCGGCGAGGACGAGCACCAGCACCGACACGGCGAGCACGATCCAGGTCCGGTTGCGGTTGCGGCCGCGCAGCGAGCCGGAGGGCTCGAGCACCCGGGCCTCGTCGTATTCGTCGTCGGCGGCGTCCGTCCACGGGAACTGGACCAGTTCGGCGTCGTACTCGTCGTCGGGGCCCGGCGCGGGCCCGGCGACCCAATCCGACCAGCCGCCGGTGAATTCGCTGCGCCGCGCGGCCAGCTCGGCAGGCGGTGCGGGTGGGGGCTCCGGGGCGACGTCGACCGAGTACGGGCGCGCTTCGTGGACCGGGCGGTCGTGGTCGCCCGCGACGCCGTAGTAGTCGTCGCGGTCCTCGTCCCCTGGTGTCCGGCTCGGCTCCGCCGCCACCGGGGGCGGCACGGGCCCGGTGGGCTCGGCTGCCGGTGCGGCGGACGGGGCGCGCTCGGGGCGCTGCGAATATCGGGCGGGACCGTCGTCCTCGCCCGCCGCCGGGTCGGCGGTGTCCCGGCGCGCGGGGTCGGCCGCCTCGGTCTCCGGTTCGAGCGCCGAGTACCAGCGCGACAGTTCGTTGTACGACTTCAACATTCACCCCTTTCCGCGGCGCCGGGCACAAGGATTCGCATTGCAGACCTCTCGGTGATCAGTTCACAGAGAACGGACGGGTGGTGGGAGCGGTGGTTCCGGGTAACGCGGCAGGCGGAGTCGTCGCGCCGCCGGATGAGGCGCCATCGGCTCCTGTCCCGAACGGAAATTGTCCCCCACCGGAAGGTTTGGGTGTCGTAGACGCGCCGGTCGGGCTGGTGAAGATTCCGGCACCGCGTTTGTCCGATCCGCCGACCGGCACCGCGCCCTGTCCGGAGGCGCCCGCCGCGTCCCGCGCGACCGCGGCGAACCAGTCCGCGACGTACTGGGTCGGGGTCGCGCCCTGCGCGCCGACGCCCATGCGCGAGTAGGCGTCGTGACGCTGGGTGGTGTTCCAGTAGCGCACCCAGGTGGTCACGTCGAGCAACTCGGCGTTGTCGGTGATGTTCTGCTGCACGGCCGTGTACGCCTCGCTGACCAGGCGGACCCCGGTGGTCGGCGGCACCAGCTGCGGCACGGCGCCGACGAGCTTGGTGCCGAGCAGGGTCAGCCCGACCAGCGGGTTGGACAGTGTCGCGGTGGCCAATTCGGCGATGCTCGCCGGGTTGAGCACGGTCTTCACCACGGTGGTGACGGCGTTGAGCCCGATCATGCCGACCTTCAGCAGCGCCTGGTAGGCCGCGTTCACGTCGAGCTGACCGCGCGGGTCGGAGGCGTCGGCGATGCGCTGGGAGATCGACTTCTTCGGCGAGAGCGAGACATCGGCGAGCGTGCTGCCGGAGATGTCCTCGTTCACCACGGTCGTCGCGGTCTTGATGGAGGTGTAGGCCAGCGCCTGGGCGATCGAGACCAGCGAGCCGATCGGGTCGCCGCCGGACAGCTTCACCTGGCTGACGAGATTGGTCACCGCCCGCAGCAGCGGAGCGCCCTGTGGCGCGTCACAGGCGAGATCACCTGTCGCGCAGAAGCTCGCGACCCGGCCGGTGAGCTTGCCGAAGTCGGCGGGCTGGGTGTCGCTGGAACCGAGCCCGCCGCCGGGCGCGGGAGCCTGGCGGACCGCGGCGACGTCGTCGAGCGCGGCGCCGGAGGTGCCGGGCGCGGTGGTCGGCGTCGTCCGGTCGGGGGCGCCGGGGAACACCGGGGCGTTGGCGCCGCGGGTCGGGTCGGCGAACAGCGCGACCGCGGCGACCTTGTCGGCCGCCACCGTGCCGGTGCCCGCGCCCACTTCCTGGGCGAACAGCGAGGCCACGTGGGCGCCTTGCGAATACCCGACCACCGCGATCCGCGAGTCCGGGCAGCGCTGCACGACCTGGGTGGCCATCGACCGCAGCCGCTCGAGGCCGCCGTCGACCGACTGGGTGTAGGGCACGACTCCACCGGGTACCGCGCCGCCGAAGCCGGCCTCGTAGGGCACATACGCGCGATCGACCAGCCCCGGCTCGGCGGCCTTGGCGAACATCGGCCGGAAGACCGTCGACAGCATGCCGGTATCGGTACTGGGCGCGGCGTCCGGCGACGATTCTCCTGTGCCCTGGATCCCCAAGGCGTACAGTGCCGGACACGCCGAGATCGACACCTGGGTGGACGGGGCACCGGGCGCGGCCTCGTCCGCGGTGGCCACGCCTGCCGATACCGTCACCGAAGCGACGGTGAACGCGATGATCGTCCCCGTGAGTCGTGTCGTGCACCGAGCCATATCGATCCGCATCACAGTCCGTTTCGGCTGACCAGTGGAGCGTTGAAACGCAGTAAACCGTAACAGATTCCGGGACCCCGAACCCCTGCCCAAAGCGGCCCTTTCACTGCCCCCGGCAAACGCCGTTGTCCCAGCAATCTTCTGGCGATCCACGGCTGTGCCCGGGCAGACAGCGGCCCGGGCACCCTCGTGATCGAGAGTGCCCGGGCCGGGGTTCGGGTCAGGCCGCGGAGGTCACCCGGTAGACGTCGTAGACGCCTTCCACATTGCGCACGACATTGAGCAGGTGGCCCAGATGCTTCGGGTCACCCATCTCGAAGGTGAACTTGCTGATCGCGACGCGGTCGCCGTGGGTGGCCACCGAGGCGGACAGGATGTTGACCTTCTCGTCGGCCAGCACCTTGGTGACGTCCGACAGCAGCCGGGTGCGGTCGAGCGCCTCGATCTGGATGGCGACGAGGAACACCGACGACGGCGAGGGCGCCCACTCGACCTCGATGATGCGCTCCGACTGTTCCTGCAACGATCCGGCATTGGTGCAATCGGTCCGGTGCACGCTCACCGCGCCACCACGGGTCACGAAGCCCATGATCTCGTCGCCCGGCACCGGCGTGCAGCACTTGGCCAGCTTCGCCACCGTGCCCGGCGCGCCGGGGATGAGCACGCCGGCGTCGCCGGTGACTCGCTGCCTGCTCGGCGTCGTCGACGGTGTCGACCGCTCGGCCAGTTCGTTCTCGACGTCACCGATGCCGCCGAGCTGGGCCATCAGCCGCTGCACCACGTGGTGCGCGGAGACCTGGTGCTCGCCGACGGCGGTGTAGAGCGCGGAGATGTCGGAGTAGTGCAGCTCGTGCGCGACCGCGGTCATCGCGTCCACGCTCATCAGCCGCTGCAGCGGCAGCCCGACCCGGCGGACCTCCTTGGAGATCTGTTCCTTGCCGCTGTCGAGGGCCTCCTCGCGACGTTCCTTGGCAAACCATTGGCGAATCTTGGCCTTCGCGCGTGGCGAGACGACGAAGTTCTGCCAGTCCCGGCTCGGGCCCGCGTTCTGCGCCTTGGAGGTGAACACCTCCACGACCTCGCCGTTCTCCAGCTGCCGTTCCAGCGCGACCAGCCGCCCGTTGACCCTGGCGCCGATGCACTTGTGCCCGACCTCGGTGTGCACGGCGTAGGCGAAGTCGACCGGGGTCGACTTCTGCGGCAGCGTGATCACATCGCCCTTGGGCGTGAACACGAAGATCTCCGGCGACTTCAGGTCGAAGCGCAGCGATTCGAGGAACTCGGCGGGGTCGGCGGCCTCCCGCTGCCAGTCGAGCAGCTGGCGCATCCACGCCATGTCGTCGACCTCGGCGGCGTCCCCGGAGTGCTTGCCCTTGGTCTCCTTGTACCGCCAGTGCGCCGCGATGCCGAACTCGGCGGTGCGGTGCATGTCCTGGGTCCGGATCTGCACCTCCAGCGGCTTGCCGTCGGGACCGACGACGGTGGTGTGCAGCGACTGGTACACGCCGTAGCGCGGCTGGGCGATGTAGTCCTTGAACCGGCCCGCCATCGGCTGCCACAGCGAGTGCACGACGCCGACCGCGGCGTAGCAGTCGCGGACCTCGTCGCACAGGATGCGCATGCCGACCAGGTCGTGGATGTCGTCGAAGTCCTTACCCTTGACGATCATCTTCTGATAGATGGACCAGTAGTGCTTGGGCCTGCCCTCGACGACGGCGTTGATCCGCGAGGCGGCCAGCGTGTTGACGATCTCGGCGCGCACCTTCGCCAGGTAGGTGTCGCGCGAGGGCGCGCGGTCGGCGACCAGGCGCACGATCTCGTCGTACTTCTTGGGGTGCAGGATCGCGAACGCGAGGTCCTCCAGCTCCCATTTGACGGTGGCCATGCCGAGGCGGTGCGCCAGCGGCGCGATCACCTCGAGGGTCTCCTTGGCCTTCTTGGCCTGCTTCTCCGGCGGCAGGAAGCGCATGGTGCGCATGTTGTGCAGCCGGTCGGCGACCTTGATCACCAGCACGCGCGGGTCGCGGGCCATGGCGATGATCATCTTGCGGATGGTCTCGGCCTCGGCGGCCGCGCCCAGGTTGACCTTGTCGAGCTTGGTGACGCCGTCGACGAGGTGGGCCACCTCCTGCCCGAACTCCTCCTTGAGCTGTTCGAGCGAGTAGCCGGTGTCCTCGACGGTGTCGTGCAGCAGCGCCGCGACCAGCGTCGTGGTGTCCATGCCGAGTTCGGCGAGGATGTTGGCGACCGCCAGCGGGTGGGTGATGTAGGGGTCACCGGACTTGCGGAACTGC
Organism: Nocardia sp. NPDC003269; assembly: GCF_042888005.1. Classification (NCBI taxonomy): domain Bacteria; kingdom Bacillati; phylum Actinomycetota; class Actinomycetes; order Mycobacteriales; family Nocardiaceae; genus Nocardia; species Nocardia sp. NPDC003269. The sequence continues at coordinate 1,335,318 of NZ_JBIAPA010000002.1, read as the reverse complement.
TTGGCGTGCCGCTCGTCGGCGACGTCGAAGGCGCGCTGCAGCAGCGCGAGATTGGCCTTCGGGTACAGCTCCCGGTGGACGGTGGCCAGCGGTTCCAGCACCGGCTTGACCGCCGCGATGCCGCGCTGACCGGTCATCCGGCGCGCGAGCCTGGCCCACACGCGCCGGGAGGCCGAGCTGGGCACGGAGGCGGTCGGTGACTGTTTGGCCGGTTCGGGGGTCGCCGGGGCACCATCGTTCCGCGGGGCGCCGGTGGAATCCTGCCCAACCTTCGCCTCGCCGAGTTGTCGAGTCATGCCACCGCCTCTCACGCTGCATTCGGACCTTGTCGGCCGAGTGCTGCAACCGCCCGGACCACCAACTTTAGTCCCCACACCGACCTGGTGTTCGGTTCCCTGCGGTCACAGGCGTGCGACGGTAGCGACTCGGCCCGAAAACCGGCCTCGACCTGCGAATTGTTCAGCGTTCGTCGACCGGTGGCCGCGGGCTGCGCAGGCTGTGGCCGTCGAGCCGCCCCGGTGGTACGCCGAGCAGGTCCAGGACGGTCGGGGTGAGGTCGATCAGCGTGTACGCGCTGGTCGCGGTGCCGGGGGCGAAGTCGGCGCCGCGGGCGATGACGAAGTTGGCGGTCTCGTCCGGCGTCTGGCCGCCGTGCCCGCCGGCCGGGCGGTGGCCGTGGTCGGTGGTGACCAGGACGGTCCACTGTTCGCGCGGATGGTCCGCGGCCCGGCGGTCGACGGCGGCGACGATCTGCCCGACCAGCGCGTCGACCCGGCGGATCGCCGCGAGATAGGCACGCGAGGCGCCGCCGTGCCGGTGACCCGCCAGGTCGATCTGGTCGAGGTGGGTGACGACCAGATCGGGCCCGGTGCGCGCGATCGTGCGCGCGACCTCGGTGGCGGTGGCGGCGTCGGTGGCCGACTCGTCGAGGTCGCCGGCCTCGGGCGCGGTGGTCAGCGCGAGGTCGGCGCGCCGGTCGCCGCTGCGCGCGATGGTCGCGAACTGGTCCCAGGTGCCGATGGAGACGGTGTGCCGGGCGGGGTCGGCGCGTTCGATCCGGGTGAACACGCTGGGGTGGGCCAGGAACGCGCTCGCGTCGAACTCGTTGCCGGTGATGCCGTGCTCGGTGTCCCACACGCCGGTCAGCGCGCTCGCCCAGGACGGTCCGGAGACGGTGATGTGCCCGGCGATGCTGCCGCGCGAGAGCAGTCCCTGCGCGGCGAGGTGCCGCAGCCGGGGTGCCTGGACGCGGTCGGCCTTGTCGAACAGCAGCCCGTCGATCCCGATCACGACGACCTTCGCGACCGGCCCGCCCGGACGCGGGACGCCGAACGCGGCCGCCGCGTCGACGGCGGGGACGGGCCGGTCGAAGGCGGTGCCGGAGCCCGCGGCCGAGCACAGCAGCGGGAGGGTCAGCAGGGCGGTGGCCAGCGCGACGAGCACGCGCGCCGGCGCCGACATCTCGCGCATGTCCTCACGATGCGGCAGCGCGGGCGGCCCGGCGAGGGCGGCACGGCGGTGTTCATCGACGTTTCACCGGTCGCGCGCGTCCCGGTCGCCCCGCTGAACGAGAAGCCAACAGCGCCTTGCCGCCTCGTCGCCTAGGCCGACGCGGCCAGTTCCTCGGCGAGGATCGCGACGGTCTCGCGGATCTGGTCGTCGGTGTGACAGGCGGTGACGAAGAACCGCAGGCGCGCGAGGTCTTCGGGGACCGCCGGATAGATGATCGGATTGACGTTGATCCCCCGGCGCAGCAGCGTGTTCGACAGCCGCATGGTCCGCAGGGAATCGCCGACGATGCACGGGATGATGGGAGTGTCGGCGCTGTCGCCGGTGTCGATCCCGGCCGCGCGGGCCAGCTCCAGGAACAGCCGCGCGTTGTGCCGCAACCGGACCAGCGGGGCGGGGTCGGTGCGCAGCTGCCGGATCGCCTCGGCCGAGGCGGCGGCGTTCATCGGGGTCATGCCGACGCTGTAGACGAAGCCGGGCGTCGTGTACTTGAGGAAGCGGATCAGCTCGGCGCTGCCCGCCACGTATCCCCCGCAGCCGGCGAGCGCCTTGGACATGGTGCCCGACCACAGTTCGACGTCGTCGCGGTCCACCCCGAAGTGCTCGCCGATGCCGCCGCCGTGCGCGCCGAGCACGCCGATGCTGTGCGCCTCGTCGATCATCAGCAGGGCCCGGTGCCGCTTCTTGATCTCGATGATCGCGGGCAGGTCGGGGATGTCGCCGTCCTGGCTGTAGACGCCCTCGATGAGGATCAGCACCCGGCGGTAGCGGGGCCGGAGTTCGCCGAGCAGCCGGTCCAGGGCCGCGTGGTCGTTGTGCGGGAAGGGCCGTCGCGTCGCGCCCGACAGCACACACCCCTGCAGGATGCTGTCGTGGGCGAGGCTGTCGTGGATCACCAGGTCGTCGGGTCCGACCAGGTGCCCGATGACGGTGACATTGGTGGAATGGCCGCCGACCAGCGCGATCGCGTCCTCGGTGCCGAGCAACCGCGCGAGTTCGGCCTCCAGTTCCCGATGCACCGGCTTCTCGCCGGAGAGCACCCGGCTCGCCGAGCAGGAGCTGCCGTACCGGGCGACGGCGTCCTGCACGGCCGCGACGACCGCCGGGTGCCCGGACAGCCCCAGGTAGTTGTAGCTGGAGAAGTTCAGCACCGGGACACCGTCGATCAGCGAGGTGTCGCGGGTGACGCCGTCGTTGATCAGGAAGTACGGGTTGTCCAGGCCCAGCGCCGCCGCTCCGGTCATCCGGTCCTCGATCGCCCGCACCTCCGGGAAGTCGGCGATCCGGTACTCGGGCGCGACCGGCCCCGGTGCCGGTTCGGGCGCGACCGGGGCCGGGGCGGGCGCCGGGGCCGCTCCGGCCACCTGAGCGGTGACGTACCCGACCACGTCCCCGACGGTGGTGGCGGCGCTCGGCCACGCCGGATCCACCTGTAGCCCTGGCAGCTTGCGCATCAGGCCACCGAACAGATCCGACAGCATCATCGAGTCGAATCCGAGTTCGCCGGTGAGGGTTTCGCCGTCGCGCAGCCGTTCGACCGCGAATCCGCTGACCCGCCCGCATTCGGCCAGCACGATGGCGGCGACGGCGTTCGGGTCGACCTCGGGGGTGCCGGGAGCGGCCGACGGCGGCGCGACGGCCGCCGTCGCGCCCGGCGCCATCCGCGCGAGCAGCGCGTTCTGTTCGCGGAAGAGCGCGATCATCTGGTCCATGGTGGTGTCCTCGGCCTGCGGGGCGGGTGGGGTGAGGGTGGTCGGTTCGATCCAGAAGCGGTGCTCGATGGCGAACTCGTAGACCGGCAGCCGCCGCCGGACCCGCTGGGCGGGCTCGTAGAGGTGGTCCCAGTCGGGGTCGAGGCCGTCGCGGTACAGCGCGGCGACGGTCTCGGCGAGTTCGCGCCCGGTCGCGCCGGGGCCGGGACTCGGCGCCAGGCACCGCGGCAGCAGTTCGGGGCGGGCCCGGCCGATGAGCGGGATCAGCTGACGGCGCGGACCGATCTCGACGACATGGGTGGGGTCGGTGTCGAGCGCGGCCGACAGCGCGTCGCCGAAAAGGACGGTGGCGCCGATGTGTTCGGTCCAGTAACCGGCGTCCATGGTCTCGGTCGGCTCGAGCAGCCTGCCGCGCACGGTCGAGTAGATCGGCAGAGCCGCGACCCGATAGGCGCGGTCCCGGGCGACGGCCGCGAACTCGTCCAGCATCGGTGCCATGAGCGGACTGTGGAAGGCGTGCGACACGGTCAGCGGCTTGGCGACGATCCCCCGTTCCGCGAGGGCGGACCGGATCCGGTCGAGCGCGATGGCGGCGCCGGAGAGCACCATATCGGCGGGCCCGTTGACCGCGGCCAGAGCGACCTCCGGTTCCCCCGCGAGCAGATCGGCGACCTGCGCGCGTGTCGCCCGGACCGCGAGCATCGCACCGCCGCCGGGCAATTCCTGCATCAGCCTGCCACGCGCGACGACCAGCCGGCAGGCGTCCTCGAGGTCGAGCACGCCCGCCACCGCGGCCGCGGCGAACTCCCCGATGCTGTGCCCCAGCACCCACGCCGGGCGGACACCGGCGTCGGCGAGTGCCTGCGCCAGTGCGTATTCCATGGCGAAGATCGCCGGTTGCGCGAGTCCGGTGCGATCGATGTCGACGGTGTCGTCGAGCAGCAGCTCCCGCACCGAGGCGCCGAGGTGCGCGGCCATCGCGGCGTCGACGGTCCCCAGCGCGCGCCGGAACGCCGGGCTCGCCGCGACAGCGGCCCCGGCCATCCCGGCGAATTGCGACCCCTGCCCGGTGAACACCCAGCCGACCCGCATCGGACCCGCCACGCCGCTGTCCGCACCGGCGCGCAGCCGGGCGATCGCGTCCGCCGGATCGTCGGCGACGATCGCGAGCCGGTGCCGCCCTGAGGATTTCACCCGATTACTCGTCCAGCACACCTGCGCGAACCGGTCGGCGGGGACCGCGTCCAGCGTCTCCGCCAGCCGACGTGCGTTGCGCTCCAGGCCTTTCGCGTTGTCCGCCGACACGGTGAGCACCCCGCCACCGGCCGCCGGCGGGTCGTCCCCCACCGGCGCGCCCGCCAGCACGAGGTGGGCGTTGGTGCCGCCGATCCCGAAGCCGCTGACCCCGGCCAGCGCCGGTCCGGTCAACGGCATCGGTTCGGCGAGCAGGCGCAGCCCGTGCCGTTCCAGCTGCAATCGCGGGTTCTCCTGCTCGGCGAACCGGGTCGGCGCGACGACACCGTGGTGCAGGCTCAGCGCGACCTTGATGAGCCCCGCGACGCCCGCCGCGCCCTCGGTGTGGCCGAGATTGCCTTTGATGGAACCGATTCCGCAGGGCCGGGCGCGGTCCCGCCCGTGCAGCCCGCCCAGCGCCTTGACCTCGATCATGTCGCCGAGGACGGTCCCGGTCCCGTGCGCCTCGATGAAATCGACCGCACCGGCCTCCACCCCGGCCCGGCGATACGCCTCGGCGATCACGTGCTGCTGGGCCCACCGGTTCGGCGCGCTGATGCCGTTGCTGCGCCCGTCGGAGTTCACCGCGCTGCCCTTGATCACGGCGTAGATCGGCAGTCCCGCGGCCTGCGCGTCGGCCAGGCGGCGCAGCACGAGCACCGCGACACCCTCGCCGCGGACGATCCCGTCGGCGTTGCCGCTGAACGGTTTACAGCGCGCGTCGGGCGCCGACAGCCCCGCCTGGGTGTAGAACACCCCGACCGCCGGGGTGAGTACCAGGTTCACCCCACCGGCGACGGCCTGCTCGCACTCGCCGGACAGCAGCGCGGCACAGGCGAGATGGACCGCGACCAGCGACGACGAGCACGCGGTGTCGACCGCGAGGCTCGGGCCACGCAGATCGAGCTGGTAGGACAGCCGGTTGGCGGTCATGAAGTAGCCGTTGCCCGAACCGTGCTGCGGGGTGATCGCCGCGTAGTCCGACATCTGCAGATTGGCCCATTCGTTGGCCATCACCCCGATGTACACGCCGGTGCGCGAACCGGATTGGGCCCGGGGGTCGAGGGTCGCGTCCTCGAAGGCGCGCCAGGTCGCCTGCAACAGCAGCCGCTGCTGGGGGTCCATCGTCTCGGCCTCGTGCGGGGTGATCCCGAAGAACTCGTGATCGAACGCGTCGGCGTCGTCGATGAATCCGCCGCTGTGGGTGTTGATGGTGCCCGGCCCGCCCGCCGGATCGTGGAAGTCCTCGGCGTGCCAGCGATTCGCGGGCACCGCCGAGATCGCGTCCCGGCCGTCGAGCAACAGCTGCCACAGTGCCGCCGGATCGGCCGCCTGCGGAAAGCGGCAATCCAGCCCGACGATCGCGATATCGCTCATGCCGTCCCCCCGCGGTCTGCCCGGGCGGTGACTCCCACCGCCGCCGCCGAGCACTGACCGTTCATGCCGCGTAGGCGAACTCGTCGGCGAGATAGCCGGCGATCGCGGCGATGGTCGGATAGTCGAAGACCAGCGTGGGGTCGATCTCGAGCGACCAGCGGTCCTCGATCTCCCCGCACAGCGAGACCGCCGAGACGGAGTCCATGCCGAGCTCGGCCAGCGGGATCGACGGATCCACCTGGTGCGGGGCGCGGTCGGTGTAGTCGGCGACCCGTTCGACGAGCCAGTCCTGGATCGAGGTCGACGGGTGGGCGGTGGTGGTGCGGAACATGGTCGGCTCCTGGCTGGTTGGGGTCGATCAGACGGTCAGCGCGTGGTCGAGCGCCGGTTCGAGGTCCTCGTGCAGTACCCGTTCGAGACGGTGGGTCAGGAAGGCCTCGCGCATCGAGCCGCGCTGGATCTTGCCGCTGGTGGTGCGATGCACCGAGCGCGCGGAGCGGGCGGCGACGAGCACGACGTTCGGGGCGGGCACATCGAAGCCACGGGCCACCGCGATCTTGATCGCGGAGGTCAGCTCGACGAGCGTGGTGTCACCGAGCAGCTCCGGCCGCACGCCCTGCATCACGACCAGCCGTTCCTTGTCGAGCACGTCCACCGAGACAACGGCACCCGCGTTGCCCGCCAGCGCCGGGTGCAGTTCCTGCACGCGTTCCTCCACATCGGCCGGGTGGACATTGCGGCCGTTGACGATCAGCAGGTCCTTGAGGCGGCCCGCGACGAACAGGTCGCCGTCGTGGAGCAGGCCGAGATCGCCGGTCCGCAGGAACGGCCCCTCGGTGCCGAGGTGGGCGTCGAAGGTCGCGCGGGTCTCGGCGGGCCGGTTCCAGTACCCGGCGGCGACGCTGTCCCCGCGCACCCAGATCTCCCCGGTGGCGCCGTCCGGCAGTTCTTCCAGGGTCGACGGGTCGACGATGCGGATCTCGAGGCCGTCGGCCGCGCGGCCACAGCCGACCAGCGGGGCGTCGCCCGGCCGGTCGTAGTAGACCGGAGCCGCGCCCATCGTCGCGGAGCTGGCCAGCAGCGTCACCTCGGCCATCCCGTAGGCGGGCAGGAACGCGGTGGGACGCAGCCCGGCGGGCGCGAAACGCTCCAGCACCGCCTCGATCGTGCGGGCCCGCACCGGCTCGGCGCCGCTGAGGGCGGCTTCGAGGCTGCTCAGGTCGAGTTCGGCGAGTTGCTCGTCGGTGACCCGGCGCAGGATCAGGTCGTAGGCGAAGTTCGGGGCGGCGGTGTAGGTCGCCCGGTACCGGTCGATGACCTGCAGCCAGCGCACCGGGCGCTTGATGAACGTCGTCGGCGCCATGAACACCAGGTTCGCGCCCGCGTAGGCGGCGCCGAGCAGCATGCCGATCAGGCCCATGTCGTGGAACTGCGGGATCCAGCTGACGCCGGTCGAGTCCGCGGTCATCCCCCGCGCGGCGATCGCGGCCTCGTTGTGCAGCAGATTGCGGTGCGTGACGACGACGCCCTTGGGCGTGCCCGTCGATCCCGAGGTGTACTGCAGGAAGGCGATGGTGCCGAGGTCGATGTCGGGCAGCTGCCAGGCGTCGGCGTCGCCGAGCGGCTGATCCGTGGCGACGACGGTCGCGCCGGTGCTGGATTCGACGAGCGGTGCGAAGTCGGTCGTGGTGAGCACGAGCCGCGCGCCGGAGTCGGCGATGACGCCGCGCACCCGCTGCGCGGCCCGGTCCTCGTGCGGCAGCGGCGCCGGAACGGCGACGACACCGGCGTACAGGCAGCCGAGGAAGGCCCGCAGGAACGCCATCCCGTCGAGGTAGAGCAGCACCACCGGCTGGGCCGCCTCCGGCTGCTGCGACAACCACTGGGCAAACGCGCGGGCGTCGCGGTCGAGCTCGCGGTAGGTGACGACCTCCTCGACCAGGTCACGCCCGGATTCCCGCAGGTAGATGTAGGAACGGGTGTCCGCGTACCGGGAGAACTGCTGCCTGACGTGGTGCACGTAGCTCGACTGCATGTCGTGGGTTCCTTCGGAGGGTTCGGGGGCGTAGCTACTACTCTGCGCTCCTCGGCCGCGCACCGGAAGAGACCTCAGGGGCCACCCGCCGAACCCTCAGGGTGGGCACTCCCGCCCCCTGGGTGGCGTGGGGAATCGCGTTGACAGCCGCGCACCGCTGTGGCCTGCTTGGCGGGTGGGGAACATCGCGCCGATCCGTCTCGCCGCCACCGCCGACCTGCACCTGCGACCGGCCGTCGCCGGGAAGTTCCGGCCCGGCTTCCTCGACCTGGACCGCCACGCCGACCTGCTGCTCCTCGGCGGTGACCTCACCGAGGGCGGAACCAGGGCCAACACCGAGTTGCTCTGCGCCGAATTGGCCGATCTCCCGATTCCGGTGCTCGCCGTCCTGGGCAACCACGACCACGACGAGAACCGCGGCGAGTTCATCACGCGCCGGCTCACCGAGACCGGTGTCGTTGTGCTGGACGGTGATTCGACGACGCTGACGATCCGCGGGCAGCGGGTCGGGGTCGCCGGGGTGATGGGCGGATCGGGCGGCTTCCCCGGCCATCCCGGTGATCCCGAGACGGGATCGGCCGAGCATCGGGCCAGGATGCGCCGCGGCCCGGTCGACGCCGCCCGCCTGCGCGCGGCGCTCGAGCGCCTGGACTGCCCCACCCGGATCGCCCTCACCCACTTCGCCCCCGTCGTCGACACCCTCGTCGGCGAGCCCACGTCCATCTATCCCGGCCTGGGATGTCACGCCACGGGCGAGGCGATCGACGCGGGACGCGCCACGCTCGCGCTGCACGGGCACGCCCACGCGGGCAGCGAGTGCGGGCATACCGCGGGCGGGGTGCCCGTGCGCAATGTGTCCTACCCGGTGCTGCGCCGGACCTACGCCGTCTACGACCTGCCCGGCTAGTTCTCGGTGACGTCGAAGGCCCACACGACCGCGGGCCTGCCGGTGGCCTTCACCCGCCGCCGCTCACCGGTGCGGTCCAGCCCCGGGATCGCGGCCAGCGTGCGATTGAGATTGGCGGGGTCGGGACGCGTGCCGTGCAGCGAGGTGCTCAGCTCGACCGCGCGGGTGGCGGGGAACTCCGCGCCCGCCAGCGCCCTGGTCAGCGTCCGGTCCTTCCACAGCAGACCGGCGAGCAGACTCCGGCTGGTCTCGACGATCCGGTTGTGGTCGAAGGCCAGCGGGGGCACCGCGTCGAACTCCACCCACTCGGCCGGTCCCTCGTGCTCGGCGACGACCGCCCACATGGCGATCGACAGCGTCGGCCCGCGCGGATCGCGATGCGGTTCGTCGAAGGTGACCAGCTGACCGACCGCGCCGATCGCCTCGACCGGCACACCCAGCTTGGTGTGCACCGCCCGCCGCGCGGCCTCGGCCAGCCGCTCGCCCCGGCCGAGCAGCACGCCGGGCAGCGCGAGTTCGCCGGTGAACGGTTCGAACTCGCGGGCGGCGATCCCGACGCGCACCGCGCTGTCGGTCTCCCAGCACCGCAACGTGACGACATCGATCGATACGACGGATTGCTCCACGTCGTCCCATCCTGCCGGAATCCCGCGCCGAATGGGAACCCACGCCGACGTCGGCGGGCGGCGCGGGTCCGCCGCGCGGAGACCGCCGCCGAGCTCATGCCACGGCCGGCCCGGCGCCCTGGATTCGCTCACGCGGACCGGGCGGCCGTCGCGACGCGGTCCCCGCCGGTCGCGCCAAGTAGAGGTCGGCGCACCCTGCGGTCCCGCCGGTCCGGCCCGTGCCCGGTCAACACGACCGGCACACCGAGGCGGTGGGCGAGCCAGTCCGCCGGGTCGCCGACGACGGGTTCGAGCATCGGGGTCGCCGCGGACAGCCGGTCGGTGAGTCGTTGCTGGTGCTCGAGATCACGCCATGGACCGGGCGTCAGCTCGGTGACCCGACCCGCCGCGGTGTCGTATGCCGCTGCGGCACCGAGGGTTCCGGGAGCATCGAGATGATTGACCACCAGTCCGTCGATCCCACCGCAGACCTCGATCGCGTAGCGGAGCAGGATCGGATCGAGGTGCCCCTGCCGGAACGCGCCCTGATAGGGACCGGTGCCGTTGTGCGGCTCCGGGTGTCCCAGCGGCGCTTCGGTCGGCAGCGGGCCCGCGCCGTGCCGGGTCATATAGGTGCGGGTGACGCCGAGCACCCTGGCCGTGCCCCCGACCTCGGCGATCAGGGCGCGGGCATGGCGCGGCTCGACCGTCGACCACGTGGTGTGCGGATGCAGTCCGCGCCACTCGTCGAGCAGAACCCCTTGCGCCCCTTCGAAGACGAGCCTGCCCCGCGCCGCGGCGCGGGTGAGCTCGCCGTCGTCGGTGACGCGGACCGCGCCGGCGAAATCGCGGTACATCGCCACCAGCGCGTCGACCGATTCGTAGCCGTGCGCGCTGGGCCCGATCAGCGCGTCGTAGTGCGCGGCCAGCCGGTCCAGTTTGTCGCGCAGGATCGCGGGCGTCCGGCAGTCGGCGACCGTCGGCGCGTCGTGTTCCAGTGCGTACCAGGCGGTTTCGCCGATGCCCCGACCGCAGGAACCGTGCCGCGAGGAACCCCTCGCGTCCTCGCGGGCACGGTTCGCCGCGATGTGGATCGGCGTGGTGAGCAGGGCCCGGCCGTCGACGGCGAGCAGCCCCAGCGGATCGCGCACCCCCAGTGCCGCGAGCCGCTCGGATTCGGCGGCGAGCGCGATCGGCTCCACGAGCACGTGCCGGGAGAGCACGGTCGGCACACCGTGGAAGGTGCCCGCGCCGAACTGGGCGAAGGTGTGGTGGCGGCCGTCGGCGACGACATTGTGCGCGGCCTGCGCGCCGCCGTTGAACCGCACGACCGCCGCCACCCCGAGGTCCGCCTCGGGTGCGCACAGCCAGTCGACCGTCGCGCCCTTGCCCGCGTCGCCGAAGCCAAGATCGACGACGACGAGGTGCTCGGTGTCGAACACTGCTGTACCCCTTCCCTTTTCGTGTGTCACTTGCCGGGCGGCAGGGCGCGGACGCCCCTGGGCGGCTGTGCGCCGAGGGCCCGGCTCACCGCGTCGGCCTCGTCGACCGACCCGACATCGCGCAGGTCGGCCAGGCCGGTGTCGACGTCGACCCGGTCCTCACCCAGCCCGATGGTCAGCGCGATCAGTTCGCAGACCGCGCCGGGATCGTCGAGCTTCAGGAAGTTCTGGCCGAGCAGGCCGCGCCAGTGCTCGGCGATCTCCGGATCCCGGTAGTACGACGACTGATTCGGCAGGATGTAGTACACGTGCCAGCGTTCGGCCAGCTCGCGATAGATCGACTCCACCGACACATCGCGCCGCACGTGATCGCCGATGACCGCCCTGATGTGGCGAGCCGCCAGCCGCGGCTTGTTCAGCTCGTCGCCGATGATGAACAGGTAGCCCCGCTTCCCGCGCTTGTCCCACGCGTCGGTCGCGACGTGCTCCGCCATGAAATAGGCGGCCAGCTCGTAGCTTTCGGACTTCTGCCCGCCCCCGCCGCCCTCGAGCAGGACGGCCCGCAACTGCTCGTCCATCCGATTGTCGGATTCGAACTGCCCGATCTGCAACGGCACCCGATCGGTGTCGGCGTCGCCGATCGCCCCGAACAGGATCTGCGGATCCTCGGCGTAGCCCTTGTTCTTCAGCAGTCCGTGCAGTTTGCCGAGCTTGTCCTGCATGATCCGCGGCACCCGCCCCATCGACCCGGTGACATCGAACAGCACGGCCACCGGCAGCGAGTTCCCGTGCTCGGCCGAATCCCGGCACTCCCGCGTTCCCACCCCGAACGGATCCAGCAACGGATGCGCACACCACGTGTCATACGGCCGCTCCCGCATCTGCGCGGTATACCCGAAATCGTCCTCCCCCGCCCGCGCCCGAAACGTCTTCCCCGCCCGGTACGCACTGTCATCCCAATGCCCATACCCCATCAGAACCACTCCCTCTCGTCAGCGTGCTTTTAGTCTATTCAACCAAAACAACAATCGTCAAGAGCCCCAGCCGATTCGCCGTTCACCGACACCATCGGCTACCTTCTGGCGCATGCCATCGGCTCCGCACGAAGTGGTGATCGATCTCTTCCAGCAGCAACCGGCGCTCGTCGCCCCGCTCCTGACCGAATTGGGCTGTCACCTACCCGAATACGAGTCGATCACGACCGTGCCAGGCGACGCGACAGTCCTGGCACCGACCGAATATCACGCCGACGCGGTAGTCGCGTTCCATCGTGGCGGCGAGCGGATCCTGGCCGTGGTCGTCGAGGTCCAATTGCGGCCGGACCCCGACAAACGGTGGTCCTGGCCGGTCTACGTCGCCTCGCTGCGCGCCCGCCTCCGCTGCCCGACACTGCTGCTGGTCGTGTGCCCTGATGCCAGGACCGCCCGCTGGGCCGCGAAACCGATCGATCTCGGGTATGGCAATCCGTCGGTGGGATTGTCCCCACTGGTGCTCGACCCGGCGGGAGTCCCGGTGGTCACCGACCTCGACGCGGCGGTCGATCTACCCGAACTGGCGGTGCTGTCCGCCCTGGCACACGCGCGCCATCCCGACCACCGCGAGATCTGGAAAGCCCTGCTCGCGGCCCTCGGCGCCCTGGGTGGCGACCGGGCCGCGCTGTACTATGACTTCATCCTGTCGACGCTGCCCGCCGCAGCGCGATCCGAGTGGGAGGCACTGATGGCCGCCGGGCTCCAAGGCTACGAATATCGCAGCGAGTTCGCCCGCAGGTACTTCGCGGAAGGCGAGGCTCAGGGCGAGGCCCGTGGCGAGGCCAAATCCGTGCTGACAGTGCTCGACGCCCGCGGGATCGCCGTACCCGCCGAGGTCCACGAGCGGATTATGAGCTGCGACGATCTCGACCAGCTCCAGCGATGGCTCCGCAAGGCACTCGAAGTCAACCGAGCAGCCGACCTCCTGGCCTGACGCCACCCGATCACTCTCTGCCCGACGACCCGGGCAGCGGGGTGAGGTGGTGGGCGATGAGGGTGGCGCCGGGGCCGGGGCGGCCGCCGGGGCCGGGGTGCCAGGTGACGTTGGTGGCGGTGAGGGGGGTGGCGCAGTGGTGGCAGACGACGACACCCTCGGTGATGTGGCCGCAGTCGCGGTGGACGACGGTCAGGGGTGGGCCGTCGGGGGCGGACAGCCAGCGGTCGCCCCAGGCCAGGAGCATCGTCAGGACGGGGTAGAGGTCGCGGCCGCGTTCGGTGAGGACGTATTCGGTGCGGACCGGATTGTCTTGGTAGACACGGGCTTCCACGATCTCGTTGTCGCGCAGCGTGCGCAGGCGATCGGCGAGGACGTTGGAGGCGATGCCGAGGTCGCGGCGCAGATCCTCGAAGCGGGTGATGCCGAGGAACAGGTCGCGCAGGATCAGCGGGGTCCACCGCTCCCCCACGATGCCCACCGTGCGGGCGATCGAGCACACGATGTCGGCGAACTCCGTCTTGGCCATACCACCATCGTAGTCCATTGCTTTTTGCAAGCTAGCTGGTTACGGTCGGATTGTCCGGGAATTCCGTCCGTGAGGAAGGAGTGCGATCGTGACCGACGCACTCGCAGACAGCCAGGTGGGCGATCCGGTCGCCCGGTTCCGCCACGCCACCACCGCCAACGACATCCCCGCCCTGCTCGACACCCTGACCGAGGACGCCGAACTCGTCTCGCCGGTCTCGGGCCGGCTGGTGTTCCGCGGCCGCGCCGACCTCGCCCCGCTGCTGACACTGATCTACCGCGCGCTCGCCGAGCTGCGCTGGACCGACACCATCGGCTCGGGCGATACCCGGATCCTGTTGGGCGAGGCCAGGTTCGGCCCGCTGCGGATGACCGAGGCGATGGTGCTCGACCTCGCCCCGGACGGGCGCATCCGCCGGATGCGCCCGCATCTGCGTCCCTGGCTCGCGATCACCGCGGTCGCGCTGTGGCTGGGGCCGACCATGCTCCGGTACCCGGCGGTCATCCGCCGGGCCGCCGCGCGGTAGCCCCCGCTACTCGACCAGTCCCTCGGGCGTGAGCTCGAGGGTGCGGGTCACCCCGATGTCGTCGAGGAACCGCGCGTCGTGGCTCACCACGATGAGCGCGCCCTCGAAACTCGCCAGCGCCTGGGTCAGGTGCCCCAGGCTGGGCAGGTCGAGGTTGTTGGTCGGCTCGTCGAGCATCAGCAGTTTCGGCGCCGGTTCGGCGAGCAGCAGGGTCGCCAACGCGGCCCGCAACCGTTCCCCGCCCGACAGCGCCGCCGCCGCGATATCGGCGTCGGCACCGCGGAACAGGAAGCGCGCCAACTGACCTCGGATCTGCTCGGCACTCGCGTGCGGCGCGGCATCGGCGACATTGTCGAACACACTGCGCGTCTCGTCGAACACGTCGAGCCGCTGGGGCAGCAGCCGCCACGGCACCTTCGGCTGTTCCTCGACGATCCGGCGCAGCAGCGTGGACTTGCCCGCACCGTTGCGCCCGGTGAGCGCGATCCGCTCCGGCCCGCTCACCCGCAGATCCACCACCGGACCGTTGGCCAGCCGCGCCTGCTCGAGCGTGACGACGTCCTGCCCCGGATACAGCCGGGTCCCCGGCAGGTCGATCCGGATCTCCCGGTCCGCGCGCACCAATTCCTCGGCGTGGTCGAGGGTTTCGCGCGCGGAGTCGAGCTTCTCGATGTGCGAGGTGCGCAGCTTGCCCGCCGACACCTCGGCGGCGTTCTTGCGCAACCCCGCCACGATCTTCGGCACCCGCTTGTTGTCCTGCATCTTCTGCGCGAACCGCTGCCTGCGGTCCAGCTTGGTCCGCGCCTCGACCAGCTCGCGGGCCTGCTTGCGGACATCGCTGCGCGCGTCGCGCACCGCCGCGCGGGCCGCCTCCTGTTCCTGCTCGACGATCCGTTCGTACTCGGTGAAATTGCCGCCGAAGGAACGGATCTCGCCCGCTCGCAACTCGGCGACGCCGTCCATCCGGTCCAGCAGTTCCCGATCGTGGCTCACCACCACGACCGTGCCGGGGAACTGCCGGATGACCTCGTAGAGGCGCGTGCGCGCGACCGCGTCGAGGTTGTTGGTCGGCTCGTCGAGCAGCAGCACGTCGGGCTCGCGCAGGAGTTCGGCGACCAGTCCGAGCAGCACGGTCTCGCCGCCGGAGAGCGTGTCGAGGGTGCGGTCCAGGTCGGCGACGGAACCGGCGACATAGTCCAGGCCCAGCTTGCCGAGCAGCGCGATCGCCTCGTCCTCGATCTGCCAGTGCACACCGACGGTGTCGAAGTCCTCGGGTGTGCCCTCGCCGCGCTCGATGCGGTGCAGCGCGGACCGCACCTCGGCGATGCCGAGCACGGTCTCCACCCGCTGTCGCGCTTGCATGCCGAGGTCCTGGCGCAGGTAGCCGATCCGGCCGGGTGCCGTGATCGAGCCGCGGTTCGGGCGCAACGCGCCGGTGATCAGCCGCATCAGGGTGGATTTGCCCGCGCCGTTGCTGCCGACCAGGCCGACCTGGCCGGGTCCGACGACGGCGTCGAGCCCGTCGAACACGACGGTGCCGTCCGGCCAGTGGAAGGACAGATCGGAAAGAGAAAGAGAGGTCATACGGATCCCCTTGAGGTGCGACGGAGACACGGTGCGCAGAGTGCGGACCGTCCGGGAGCGCTACCTCAAGAAATCAACGCATGACTCCGATCGCCGGGAACAAGACCACTCATTGATAACACCGCACCCCACCTTCGCGCCACCCCTTTTCCGGCACGGTGAGCGCGCTCACCCGGCGGCGTTCGATCGGGCGCGGGACAGTTCGGCCCCGTCCGCTACCGCTCGTCGTGACGGCTAGCCTGGACCCCAGGGTGATACTCAGCCGACGGAGGCTGGACCTGTGATCGGAGGACCGTGATGACGGAGCCGAAACGACTACGCGCCGCCGCACCGGGAGACGTGCGAGCCGCGGGCGACGCGCTCGGTGCCGCATTCCAGCACGACCCGGTGATGAGCTGGATCCTGCCCGACGAGCACCGGCGCGCCGTCGGCCTGCCCCGGTTCTTCGCCACCATGGCCCGCCATGTCTTCTTCCCCGCCGGCGCCTCCGACCTCGCGGTCCGCCCCGACGGTTCCGTCGCGGGCGCCACGCTGTGGACGCCGCCGGAGCATCAGCCCGCCGCGAGCGCCGAACTGCGCGTCGTGCCCGGTCTGATCCGCGCCTTCGGGCGTCGCACCGGGGCGGCCAAAACACTCGGTGACCTGCTCAAAAAGCATCACCCGTCGACTCCGCACTGGTACCTGGGGATGATCGGCACCCGACCGGAGGATCGCGGCGCGGGCTACGGCCACACGCTGCTCAGCTCCCGGCTCGATCGCATCGACGCCGACGGGGCGGCCGCCTATCTCGAATCCAGCAACCCCGACAACGTGCCGTACTACGAGCGCTTCGGCTTCACCGTCACCGACGAGATCCGGATCCCCGGCGGCCCGCCGCTGTGGCTGATGTGGCGCGCGGCTAGAGCTTGACGATCGAGGTCACCGGGTAGTCGCCCTGGTGCTCGCGGCCCTTCAGGAACTCGAGCTCCAGGACGACGGCGGCGGCGACCACCTCGGCGCCGACCTCGGTGAACAGCGCGGCCGCGGCGGCGAGCGTGCCGCCGGTGGCGAGCACGTCGTCGAGCAGCAGGATGCGCTTGCCCGCGAGCTCGACCCCGTCGGCCGGGATTTCCAGTGCGGCGGAACCGTATTCGAGCTGGTACTCGCGCGACACCACCGGCGGCGGCAGCTTGCCGCCCTTGCGGATGGCGAGCACACCGGTACCGAGGGTGGCCGCGACGCCCGCGCCGAGCAGGAAGCCACGCGCGTCCACCCCGGCGACGATGTCGGCGTCGGGGGCGACGGCGGCGAAGCAGTCGATGACAGCGCGGAAGCCCTCGGCGTCGGCGAAGACCGGGGTCAGATCGGCGAAACGCACACCCGGCGTGGGGAAGTCGTCGTGCCAGCGGGTCAACCGCGACACCGCGTCGGCGGCCTTGCCGGTCCGCGCGCTGACCTGGTCGTCGGACTCGACCACCGCGTGCTTGCTCATCGACACCTCTCCCTCACGGTCACGCCCCGCGTGACTGTCACCACTGCTCATCGCTGCAACACCCAGCGATCCATGTTCCACCCGGTTCCGGCCTGGGTCGGCCCGGCGATCCCGTTCTGCATGCCGTTGCCGAAGGCGATCAGGCGCGGCGTCGCGAACAACGGGATGCTCGGCAGCTGCGCCCACAGCAGGTTCTCGGCCTCGGTCAGCAGATTCAGCGTCACGGTCGAGTTCGTCTCGCCCGCAAGCTGATCGGTGATCGCATCGTAGCGACCGTTGGCGAACCCACCGACATCGAGGCCGTTACCGGCCCGCAACGCCGCGAACGCGGCCACCCCGGTGGTCGATCCGGCCGGGCCGGGGACCGCCGCGGTGCCACCGAGCACCGCGTCGACCGCGCCCTCGGCCAGCCTGGCCGGGGTGAAATCCGGTGCGCCCGCGTCGACCACGGTGATCCCCGCCCCGCGGCAGGACTCGGCGATCATGGCGACGGTCTTCGCCCGGCGTGCGTCCGGGGCCTGGTAGCCGATCCGGACGGTGGGCTGCGGCGCCCGCGCCGAGGCCAGGGTCGCCGTCGCGGCGGGGATGTCGGCGCCCTTGTACCGGTCGGCCCCGCCGATCACCGCCGGGTAGTACAGCGAATCCTGCTGCACGACATGAGCGTTGAGCGGACCGGCGCCCAGGCCGCTCTTCGGCGGGTCCCCGGCCTTGCCGAGGGTGTCGAACAGCGCCTGGCGCGGCACACACTGGGCGAACGCGCGACGGACCTCGACGGGACCGAACACCCCGCCGGTGGCGAGCACGAGCTGCTCGGCGCTCCGGCTGGCGACGGTCTGTTCGTCGAAACCGTCGAGCGCCAGGTCGGCGACCGACCCGGCACCCAGATCGACGACGCCGAACGCGTTCTCCTTCGCCTTCGCCGCGTAGTCGGTGCCCTTGGGCCACACCACGATCCGGCTGGTCGCCGGCGGGCTGCCCCACCACTTCTCGTTCGCGACCAGGACCAGACCGTCCTTCGCGGTGAAGGATTCGATCCGGTACGGCCCCGAAGACGGGAACTTGGTCAGGTCGAGCGAACCCGCCTTCATGGTCCAGCCCGCGTTCCAGAAGTCGGCGATGCGGCCCAGCACGGCACCGTCACCGGTCTGCAGGGCGCTCACCACGCTGGGCACGCCGACGGCCTGTGCCACCACGTGCGCCGGCATCAGCTCGGCGGCGGTGAACAGCGTCCGCCACGGCAGGTAGTGCCTGCCGGGGCGGAACACCACGGTGGCGTCCTTGGAGCCCGGCTGGCAGTCGACCCGCTCGATATCGGCGTAACCGGCGGTGCTCGCCGCGTCGAACAGCGGGACCGGGCCGCGCTCGCCCGGCCGGGTGAACCGGCCCGAGCGCGCCGACCAGGCGAGCACCAGATCGTCGCAGGAGGTCTTCACGCCGTCGGAGTACACCCCGTCCGGGTTGAGCCGGTACTGCACGGTCTGCGTCTCGCCCGGCACTTCCTTCGCGGTGCCCGCGTCGGTGTCGGCGACCTGCTGACCGTCCGGTCCGGTGTAGAAGAACCCGGTGAGCACCCGGCCGAACACCGCGGCCGCGCCGCTGCTCGCGCCGAGCGTGCTGCCGCCGTTGTAGCTGGCGACCGCCGCGTCGACGGCGTACCCGATGGAGGGCACCTGGTTCTTGCTCGAGCAGCCGGCCACCAGGCCGGTGCCCAGGGCCGCCGTGGCCAGGACGGTGATCAGTCGTATCGTGCCGCGTCGCATGATGAGACCCCCTGCTGTCGCCGTCAGTTCCTTCTCTTGTGCCGCTTCCCGCTGGGCCGGGCACCCGGCCGCGGCGCCCCGGCATCGCTCGGACGCGGACCACGCGGCGCGCCGGCGGCGGCACCCACCGGTACCCGGGCTGCCGGGCCCGCGGCCCGCTTGGCCAGCACCTTCTTGGTGTGCGCGGCCACCGGGCCCCAGCGCTCCTTGATCGACACCAGCACCGGGACGGCGAGGAAGATCGACGAGTAGGCGCCGACGATCATGCCGACCAGCTGCACCAGCGCGAGGTCCTTGAGCGTGCCGACGCCGAGCAGCCAGACCGCGATCACCAGCATTCCGATGATCGGCAGGATGCCGATGACGGTGGTGCTGATCGACCGCATGAGCGTCTGGTTGGCGGCGAGGTTGGCCTGCTCGGCATAGGTGCGCTTGTTCAGGTGCAGTACGCCACGAGTGTTCTCCTCGACCTTGTCGAAGACGACCACGTTGTCGTAGAGCACGTAACCCAGAATCGTGAGCAGACCGATCACCGCGGCGGGGGTCACCTCGAAGCCGACCAGCGAATAGATGCCCGCGGTGACGATGAGGTTGAAGAACAGCGACACGATCGCCGCGACCGACATGTCCCGCTCGAAGCGGATCGCGATGTAGATCATCGTGAGCGCGACGAACACCCCGAGCGCGATCAGCGCCTTGTTGGTGATCTGCCCGCCCCAGGTCTCACTGATCTCGGCGATGCTGATCGCGTTGCGGCTGACCTGGCCGTCGGAGTCCTTCGGCTGGAACGCCTCGAACAGCGCGGTCTGGACCTGCTCGGTCTGCGCCGCGTCCAGGGTCTCCGAGCGCACCTGGATGGTGGCCGAGGCACCGGAGCCGACCTTCTGCACCGACACCGGGCCGTGGCCGAGGGTCTGCGCGTAGACGTCCTCCACCTGCTGGGTGGAGATGTCGGCGGCCGGGATCTGGATGCGCGAACCGCCGGCGAAGTCGATGCCGAGGGTGAAGCCGCGCACCGCGATGCTCAGCACCGAGATCAGCAGCAGGGCCGCCGCGATGCCGTAGAACAGCTTGCGGCGGCTGACGATGGGGAAACCGCCGGTGCCGGTGTAGAGCCGCTCGAAGAACCCGTGCTTCGGGGCCTGCGACGCCTCGGCCTGGTCCAGGTACACCGACTCGTCGGTGGGATGGGCGTTGGTCATCGTGACATCTCCTTCGGCCTTGGCTGGCCCGCGGCGCGCTCCCTGGCGATCTGCTGCACCGAGCCGAGACCGTTCACCGACGGCTTCGCCCAGAACGGCGAGCGCGAGACGATCATCATCAGCGGCGCGGTGACCAGGTAGAGCACGATCACGTCGAGGACGGTGGTGATACCGAGGGTGAAGGCGAAGCCCTTCACCTGGCCGGCGGCGAGCAGGTACAGCACGACCGAGGCGATCAGGCTGACCGTCTTACCGGACAGGTTGGTGCGCTGCGCCCTGGCCCAGCCGCGCGGCACCGCCGAGCGGAAACTGCGGCCCTCGCGCATCTCGTCCTTGATGCGCTCGAAGAACACGACGAACGAGTCGGCGGTGAGGCCGATACCGATGATCAGACCGGCGATGCCGGCCAGGTCGAGGGTGAACCCGATCCAGCGCCCGAGCAGCACGATGATGCCGTAGACGGCGGCACCGGCCGCGATCAGCGAGAACCCGGCGATCAGGCCCAGCATCCGGTAGACGAGCAGGCAGTACAGCAGCACCGCGATCAGGCCGATGGCGCCCGCGAGCAGACCCGCCTTCAGCGAGGACAGGCCCAGCGTCGCCGAGACGGTCTCCGCCTCCGAGGTCTGGAACGACAGCGGCAGCGAGCCGTACTTGAGCGTGTTGGCCAGCTCGGAGGCGCTGTCGGCGGTGAAGCTGCCCGAGATCGAGGTGCGACCACCCATCTGCGGACCCTGCTGCACCTGCGGCGCGCTGACGACCTTCGAGTCGAGCACGAACGCGACCCGCTTGTAGACGTACTCACCGGTCAGCGCCTGCCAGGCGTCCGCGCCCGCGGACTTGAACTCGAGGTTCACCTCGTGCCGGGCCTGCTGGGAGTTCAGGCCGGAGGTCGCGTCGGCGATCTCCTGGCCGTCGATGCGGCTCGGACCGAGCAGGAACACCTCGGTGCCGTCCTGCGAGCAGGTGACCAGCGGCAGCGCCGGGTCGTCGTTGCCCGCCAGCGGGTCGGGCTTGGTGCAGTCCATGCTCGCCACGGCGACCTGCTGCACGGCCTGATCGGTGCTCTGCCGCAGCGCCTTGGCGTCGGCGATCTCCTTGGCCTGCTGCTGCTGGACGGAGGTGCCGCCGGGCGCCGGGGTCGGCGTCGGCGGTGCCTGCGCCGGGAACACCCGCGACTGCGGGGCAGGCGTGGTCGGCTCGCCCGCCGCGGGCGCGGTGGTCTCACCGGTCGCGGGGGCCGGCGTCTCGCCGGGCGCCGGCGCGCTCGTGGTCGGCGTCCCGCCCTGGGCGGGCGGCACCTGCGGCGCGGCGCCACCGGCCTGCGGCTGCGTCGCGGCCAGCACCGGCCGGATGTACAGCTTGGCGGTGGTGGCCAGCGCGCGGGCCTGCTGGCTGTCCTCACCGGGCACCGTGATGACGAGGTTGTCGCCGTCGATGACCACTTCGGAGCCGGAGACACCGAGACCGTTGACCCGGTTCTCGATGATCTCCTGGGCCTTCTTCAGGCTGTCCTGGCTGGGCCTGCTGCCGTCGGGGGTGCGCGCGGTCAGGGTGACGCGGGTACCGCCCTGCAGGTCGATGCCGAGCTTGGGCGTGGGGGAATGGTCACCGGTGAAGAACACCAGCGCGTAGATCACGGCCAGCAGCGCGGCGTAGACGCCGAGCAACCGGTACGGATGCGCCGATCCTTGGGAAGGTGGCACAGCAGGTCATCTCCTAGGCGGAAGTCGAGGTCGGAACGGGTGGGCACGACGATGCCCGCGCCGGTGCCTGCCGCAACGCGGGGCACCGGCGACGAGGGAGTGCGATCAGTCCTTGGTCAGCCGGGTCTCGGTCTGCTCCGCGGACTCCTCGACGGCGGCGTCGGTCGCGGGGGTGGTCTCCTCGACCGCCTGCTCGTCGGCCCGCACCTCGCGGATCGCCTGACGCAGCCAGGTGGTGACGACGTCCTCGGCGATCTCCAGGTCGACGGTGGTGTCGTCGAGGTCGACGACGGTGCCGTACAGGCCCGACGTGGTGACGACCTGGTCACCGACCTTCAGACCCTCCTGCATCGACGAGACCTTCTCGGCCTCCCGCTTCTGTTTGCGGATACCGAAGAACATCGGCACGAGCAGGGCGAGGATCAGCAGCGGAAACAGGAAGTCCATCGTCGAAGTCAGTCCCTAGTCAGTGGTGGACGTGCATGTACGCCTGACAGTCTGCCAGTTCCCCGCCGCGACGACACACCGGACACCGTCTCTCCCTCCGCGCGCCGCTCAGGCGGTGCGGCCGTAGGTGTAGTCGTCGAGCGGGAAGGTGACCGCCTCACGGTGCGCGTCGGCGGTGCTGGTCGGGCGCAGCAGCGCCGCCTCACCGTGCTGGTTGAAGTAGTAGCTGCGCGCGGTGGCGCAGTCGCCGCCATAGAACACCGAGGAGCCCAGTTTGTCGGTGACCCGGTCCAGGAACTCGGTGTTGGCCCGCTCGGTGACCTCGAAGGTCTGCTCGCCGCGCCGGAACAGCTCGGTGAACAGCCTGCCCATGTGCTTCATCTGCGCCTCGATGGTGGTGAAGTACGACAGCCCGCTGTAGGAGTAGGGGCTGTTGAGGCTGAGGAAGTTGGGGAACTTGGGCACGGTGATGCCCTCGTAGGCCTGGAAGCGGTTGTCGCGCCAGAACTTTCCGAGGTTCACCCCGTCGCGGCCGACGATCTCGATGGCCGGGAAGTTCACGTCCCACAGGTTGAAGCCGGTGGCCAGCAGCAGCGTGTCGATCTCGGTCTTGTGCCCGTCGGCGGTGACGATGCCGTCGGGTTCGACGTGGTCGATCGAGTTCGTCTCCAGCCGCACGTGCGGTTCGTTGAACGTCTTGAAGTACCGGTTGGAGAAGGTCGGGCGCTTGCAGCCGAAGTCGTAGTGCGGGGTGAGCTTGGCCCTGGTCTCCTTGTCGCGGACCTGGGCGAACAGGTGCGCCTTGGCCAGCGCGGCGGCCGCCTTGTTCAGCGGCTTGGCCTGCGCGTAGTGCAGCACGCCGACGACCATCAGCGCCTCGAGCATGCCCGTGTTGACCAGCCGGGCCGCCTTCTGGGTGAGCGGCACCTTGGCGAACAGCTCCTGGACGGCGCCGGGGATCGGGGCGTCGACCTTGGGCACCACCCAGATGGGCGTGCGCTGGAAGACGGTCAGCGCGGCGACCCGCTCGGCCACCTCGGGCACCAGCTGGACCGCGGTGGCACCGGTGCCGATGATCGCGGCCTTGCGCCCGGTCAGGTCGTAGTCGGCGTCCCAGTCGGTGGTGTGGATGATCTTGCCCGCGAAGGACTCGATCCCGGGGAACGGCGGGGTGTACGGCTGGGACAGGAAGCCGGTCGCCGCGAGCAGATAGCGCGCCGTCACGGTCTCCCCGCCGGCGATCGAGACCAACCACTGCTGGTTGTCCTCGTCCCAGCGGGCGCCGTCGACGACGGTGCCGAACCGCATCCGCCTGCGCAGGTCGTACTTGTCGGCCACGTGCTCGGCGTATTTCTTGAGCTCGGCGCCGGGGGCGAACAGCCGGGACCAGCGCGGATTCGGCTCGAAGGAATAGGAGTAGGTCACCGAGGCGATGTCGACGGCCAGACCGGGATACCGGTTCACATGCCAGGTGCCGCCCAGGTCGTCCTCGCGCTCGAGGATCACGAAATCGTGCAGTCCGAGCCGGTCGAGCTCGATCGCGGCGCCGATGCCGCCGAATCCCGCCCCGACCACGACCGCGTCCAACTGAGGTGCCACGCCGAACCTCCACATACATCAGGTGTCTGTAACAGAATGACACATCATTCCGTCGGCGGCGACAGTAACATCAGCCCGGTGACGAAGCCATCCGCCCGCGTCGAACAGCGCAAAGCCGAATTGCGCAGGGAGATCATCGACACCGCGTTCGACTGCTTCTCCGAGAAGGGCTATCACGCCACCGGCATCGCCGACATCGCCGTGCGCCTCGGCATCGGGCACGGCACCTTCTACCGCTACTTCGCCAACAAGCGCGACATCATCGACCACGTCATCGACGACGTGACCAGCCGCGTGTTCACCGCGCTGGCGACCGAGCTCAGCCCCGAGACCGCCACCACCCTCGACGAGTACACCGCGCTGCTCGACCGGATCGGCGAATCGCTCAACCGGGTGCTGCTCGACGATCCCCGGGTGCCGCAGCTGCTACTGCTGCACGCGACCGGCATCGACGACGAACTCACCGCCCGGGTGTTCGGGCTGCTCGACTCCACCGAGATCGTCATCACCGGCTATCTGGACCACGGCGTCCGCTGGGGTTATCTACGGGCTGATCTGGATACTCCCACCACGGCGAAAGCGGCGCTGGGGATGGTGGTCGCGGGCATCGTGCACGGCATGCGAACCCCTGATCCGGCGCTGCTCGCGGTGTACAGTCACGCGGTACGGCGGCTGTTCATCGAAGGCGTCCGAGTTGCTGCGCGATGACGAAAACCCGTGGGATAGAAGGGCAATCCTGACACAATGACCGCTGTGACGCCCGACGATGTGAGCCGCACCCACTTCGCCATGCCGACCCTGGGCCATCGCGGCTACCACGCAGACGAGGTCGACGCGTTCCTCGAACTGGTCTCGGCCACCCTGGACGGGCAGGGCGTCCTCACCGCCGACGACATCCGTCACGTGCATTTCGGCGCCCCGCGGTTCGGTGGCCGCGGCTATCAGGCCGACCAGGTCGACGACTTCCTGGACCGGGTCAGGACCGAGCTCGAATACCGGCAGAAGGGCGGCGCCCCCGTCCCCGCGGCCCGGCCCGGCGACGACGTGGCCGAGATGCTCACCCCCGACGACGTGCACCGCATGCGGTTCAGCCAGTCGACGGTCGGCAGGCGGGGGTATCACGAGGAAGAGGTCGACGCCTTCCTCGACCTGGTCGCCGCGACGCTGGCGCACAACGGTCCGGGCAGCCTGACCGCCGCCGACGTTCGCGGCGTGCGCTTCACCGACACCCGCCTCGGCACCCGCGGCTACTCCCGCGAGGAGGTCGACGCCTTCATCGACCTGGTGATCACCGCGCTCGAACACGCCGAACGCAGGCAGTGAGCGCGGTCTGATCAGCCCTGGATGCTGTGCAGTTCGGCCTCGCGCAGGTCGTCGGGGAAGACGTAGCGGCGGAACGCCCAGAACCGGAACGCCATGGCCAGCAGCACGCCCAGGATCTGCCCGGAGACGAAGTTGGCCACCGCCTGCACCACCGGATCCACGTGCGGCACCCGCAGATTCAGCACGTACAGCGAGATCGCCTGCGGGATCATCGTGACGCCGATACCCAGGGCGCTGACGGTGAAGAACAGCGCCGCCTCGTGGCTGCGCTGCCTGCCGCCCCTGGTGCGGAAGGACCACTCGCGGTTGAGGATGTAGGAGGCGATGGTCGCGATCAGCGCGCCGAGCAGGCGCGCGGTCAGCGGCTTGTCGCCGAGCACCGTCAGCTTCACCGCGTACACGACGCCGGTGTCGATGAACCAGGTGATCGCGCCGACGACCGCGAACTTCAGGAGCTCCCGATGCTTCAGGAGCAGGGAACGCAACGGCTCGGGGAATCGCTGCACCACCGCATGGACTGCCACCCGGCCGACAGTAGACGACGATCGGGCGCCTCGCCCACCTGGCTCAGTCGAGCAGGTCCATGCTCGGTTGCGGTTCGCGCCCACGCACTTCGATGGCGCCGATGACCAGATCGGGCGGGGGCACCAGCCCGAGATGCTCCCAGGCCGCCGCCGTCGCGACCCGGCCGCGCGGGGTCCGGGCGACGAGCCCGGCGCGCACCAGGAACGGCTCGCACACCTCTTCGACGGTGGCCGCTTCCTCGCCGACGGCGACCGCGAGCGTGGACACGCCCACCGGTCCCCCGCCGAAACCGCGCACCAGCGCGCCGAGCACGGCGCGGTCGAGCCGGTCCAGGCCGAGCGCGTCGACGTCGTAGACCTCGAGTGCGGCCATCGCGATCGGGTGGGTGATCACGCCGTCGGCCCTGACCTCGGCGAAGTCGCGGACGCGGCGCAGCAGGCGGTTGGCGATGCGCGGGGTGCCGCGGGAGCGGCCCGCGACCTCCGCGGCGGCGTCGTGGTCGATCTGCACGCCGAGGATGCGTGCCGAGCGCTGCAGGATCCGCAGCAGCTCGGCGGGCTCGTAGAAGTCCATGTGGCCGGTGAAGCCGAACCGGTCGCGCAGCGGGCCGGTCAGCGCGCCGGAGCGGGTGGTGGCGCCGACCAGGGTGAACGGGGCGATGTCGAGCGGGATCGAGGTCGCGCCGGGGCCCTTGCCGACCACGACGTCGACCCGGAAGTCCTCCATCGCCAGGTACAGCATCTCCTCGGCGGGGCGGGCCATCCGGTGGATCTCGTCGATGAACAGCACATCGCCCTCGACCAGGTTGGACAGCATGGCGGCGAGGTCGCCCGCGCGTTCCAGGGCGGGCCCGGAGGTGATGCGCAGCGCGGTGCCCAGTTCGGCGGCGATGATCATCGCCATGCTGGTCTTGCCGAGGCCGGGCGGGCCCGAGAGCAGCACGTGATCGGGGGTGGCGCCGCGCTGCCTGGCGCCGCGCAGCACCAGGGCGAGCTGTTCGCGGACCCGGGGCTGGCCGATGAAGTCGTCGAGCGAGGTGGGGCGCAGGCCGGTCTCGGCTTCGCCGTCGGAGTGCAGATACCGCGCGGTGACGGCGGATTCGTCGGGTTCGCCGGGCGCGAGCTCGAAATCGTCGTCCATGGCCTACCTGTTCTTGCCGAGCAGGCCGAGGGCGGCGCGCAGGGCGACGGAGGTGGTGGCGGTGGGCTGGTCGGCCAGGACGGCGTCGACGGCCGGTTCGGCCTGCTTCACCGGGAAGCCGAGCCCGACGAGCGCCTCGGTGACCTGCTCGCGGACGGGGGTGACCGGGACCTGCGTACCGGGCGGACCGGCGGGCACCGGCACCAGGTTCACCTTGTCGCGCAGTTCGACGACCATGCGTTCGGCGCCCCGCTTGCCGATGCCGGGCACCCGGGTGAGCGCGGCGACATTGCTCTCCGCCAGCGCCTTGCGCAGCGCCTCCGGTTCGAGGACGGCCAGCACCGCCATCGCCAGCCGGGGGCCGACGCCGGACACCGTCTGCAGCAGCCCGAACAGGTCGCGTGCCTCGGTGTCGGCGAAGCCGAACAGGGTCATCGAGTCCTCGCGCACGATCATCGCCGTGTACAGGCGGGTCTCCTCGCCGCGGCTGAGCCCGGCCAGCGTCGCCGGGGTGGCGTTGAGCCGGTAGCCGACGCCCGCGGCTTCGATCACCACATGGTCGAGCGCGATCTCGAGTACCTCGCCGCGAACCGACGCGATCACCCGCGCACCACCTTCCGTTGTTCGGCCAGCCGTTCTTCGTAGCGGCGGCGGACCTCGTCCGCCTGCGCCTGCGCGGCCGCCATCCGGTCCATCAGCGGCGCCCGCCAACAATGACAGATCGCCAGGGCGAGCGCGTCGGCGGCGTCGGCGGGTTTCGGGGCGACCTGCAGCCCGAGAATCCGGGTCACCATGGCGGTGACCTGCGCCTTGCCCGCGGTGCCGTTGCCGGTGACCGCGGCCTTCACCTCACTGGGTGTATGGAAGGCGACCTTGATCCCGCGCCGGGCCGCGGCCAGCGCGATCACCCCGCCCGCCTGCGCGGTGCCCATCGCGGTGCGCACGTTGTGCTGGGCGAAGACTCGCTCGATCGCGACGGCCTCGGGCCGATGCGTGTCCATCCAGTGCTCGGCCGCGTCGGCCACCGCCATCAACCGGTGCGCCAGCTCCGCCTCGGGCGGTGTCCGCACCACCCCGACATCGAGCGCGACGACCTTACGCCCCGGCCCGCTGTCCACCATGCTGAGCCCGCACCGGGTGAGCCCGGGATCGACGCCCATCACCCGCACCGGCAGCCCCTTCGAAGACACGAACAATTGTTCGAAAGTCTAGAGCATTCCCCCGCTGCGCCCGACCAACGACACGGACGCCACCCGCCGGTCAGGCCAGCCCGAGCAGGGCGTGATCCTTCGCGAATTCGGCCCAGACCCTGGCGGGATCGGCGACGAGCTTGCGCTCGCCCAGGTCGAGCAGACCGGCCACGTACGACACGGTCGCGGCGACCTCGCCGTCGTCCCTGGTCAGCGTGTGCTCGACCCGATAGGTCTTGCCGCCGCTCCAGGTCCACCGGCAGTCGATCTCCACGGTGTCGTCGGCGCGCAGCTCCCGGTGGTAGCGGACATTCAGCTCGAGATTCACCGGCCCGAGGCCCGCCGCCAGCAGGTCGGGCACCGAGACACCCGCCGCCGCCACACACGCGAACCGCGCGTGATCGGCGTACTGCTGGTAGGCCGAGCCGGTGACGTGCAGTTGGGCGTCGAGGTCCGTGACGCGCACGGGGATCCGGACCCGAAACGGCACAGCAGATTCCGTCATGCCCGCCAGTGTGGCAGCGGGGTCCGACAGGTTCCGCGCTCAGTCGATGGTGGCGCTGCAGGTGACGAAGCCGAAGGTGCCGGTGGAGGTGTCCTCGTCGAGCACCTTGCCGTCGCGCAGGATCCGGCAGCTGACGGTGCCTTCCTCCAGGCCGGTCGTCGTCACGGTGATGCTGCCCATCTTGGCGAAGCCGGAGACGGTGACGTCCTTGCGCCAGGGCACGCTCGACCCGTTCGCGGTGTTCTGGTCGAAATCGCCGCTGTAGTAGGTGATGTCGACCTGCGAGGCGGTGCCGCCCACCTCGTAGACCAGGTCGGCGCTGCTGTTGACCTCTTTGTCGACCTGCCAGGCCGCCACGCCGATGATCGCCGCGCAGCCGCCGCCGAGCAGGACCAGCACCAGCACGACACCGCCGACGATCCACGGCCAGACCGGCTTCTTCTTCGGCGGCTGCGGATACCCGTAGTTCGGTGGGTACCCGCCCTGCGGATACCCACCCTGACCTTGCGGATACCCGCCCTGATACGGCGGCGGTGGCGGCTGATAGGTCATCGGTCCCCCTCGGGCACAAGCGGATAGAGCCAGGACACTACCCGACGGAACCGACCGGCTACGGCGTGCTCGGCAAGCCGATCGCCGGGTCGACGAACCGGTTGGTGACGATCGCGCCCGCGGTGATGCCGTCGGGGACCGTGAGCCCGCGGGCGCGCAGGATGGGCGTGACCACGCCGATCACCCGGTCGACCCGCCCGGTGTCGAAATCGCCGAGGGTGGCGTCGGGTCCGTTCCCGACGATCTTCTGCGCGAGTTGCACCCGCACCGAATCGGTATTGCCGCCCGCGGTCATCGGCGGCCCGTCCGGAATCGTCTGAGCGATCCGCAGCAGCGCCTGGTTGACCGGCTCGGGATCACGGACGTAGTCGACCTGGGCCTGCTGCAGCATCGGCACGAGCTTGCTCAGGCACGGCGCCAGCGCGTCCAGCTCGCCGCTGCGCACCGACCACGCGTGCGGGTAGATCTCGTAGCCGGATTCGTGCACCAGCAGCGATTTCACCGGCTTGAGCCAGCCCTTCACGTCGTGCTCCCAGCGATACGGCTCGTTGGAGACGTACCCCTGCTGCATCGCCTTGCCACGCTCGGCCACGAAGCGGCTCGGCGTGCCGTCGAAGGAGGCGTCGGCCTGGGCGGCGGAGACGTCGCCGTGCGCGATCAGGTAGTCCATGAACAGCTTGCCCTCGCTGTAGACCACCGGCGCGCCGGTGCCCGGCACGTCCTTCCACGAGCTGACCTGCGGATATGTCGCCGGGTCGAACAGCACGATCTGCGGGTTCACGTCGAGGGAGGCGAACACCCCGGTCACCGGGAACTTGGCGGCGGCGCGCACCGCGTCGTCGGTCGGGACGAAGCCGAGGGTGATGCTCTGGTCCTGATACATCTGGGCGGGCACCGGCTGCCCGCCGAGGAACGGACCGCCCAGGCGCACTTCGACATTCACGCCGGTGTCACCGAGCGGGCCGGAGTAGGCGCCCTTCTGCACGTCGACGGTGCCATTCGGCCCGACCAGCTGATAGGCGGCGGCCCGCTCGGGCGTGGCGTACCAGTCGGTCTGGATGACGACGGTCGCCGGGCAGACCCCGGCGAGCGCGCCCTGACCGGTCGGCGCGGGCACCGAGGTCGTGCCGGTACAGGCGGTCAGTGCGGTGGTGCCGGCCAGCACGGCCGTGGCGAGGAGATGTTTCTGCACCGGAGGTTCCTTCGGGGTCGAGCGAATACGAGGGTGGGACAGTCGGGGTCAGGCGTCGCGGCGCAGACCCTGCGCGCGGTCGACGCGCCGGGCCAGGAAGTCGAAGAGCCAGAACAGGATCAGGCCGACGAGCGAGGACAGCAGCAGCGCGGTGAGCAGTTCCTCGGTGGCCAGCTGCTGGCGGTAGACGTCGATCATCCGGCCGATGCCGGGTTCGCCCTGCCGGAAGAAGAAGTCGGCGACGATGGACCCGATGATCGCCATGCCACCGGAGATCTTGAAGCCGGAGATCATCGCGGGCAGCGCGGTGGGCAACTGAAGTTTCCGCAGCCGCTGCCACCGGCTCGCCCCGTGCAGGGTGAACAGGTCGTGTTCGGCGGGCGCCACCGATTTCAGGCCGAACAGCGTATTGGTGACGACCGGGAACAGCGAGACCATGACGCACACGATCACCCGGCTGGAGAACTCGTAGCCGAACCAGAACCCGAACAGCGGGACCACCGCGAGGATCGGAATCGTCTGCAGCACGACCGCGTACGGGTACAGCGAGTACTCGGCCCAGCGCGCCTGGCTCATCACCACCGCGAAGCTCACCCCGAGCGCGATCGCGACGACCAGCCCGACCAGCGCCACCTGCACGGTCGACCACAGCGCGGCCAGGATGGCGGTCCGCGCGACCGGGTCGAGCAGGCCCTTGGCGATGACCTGTTCCGGCGCGGGCAGCAGGAACCGCGACTGCGGGTCGAGCAGGACGTGACTCACCAGCGACCAGCAGGCCAGCACCGCGACGAACACCACGATCGGGGCGAGGATCCGGATCGGGGAGATCCGGAACGGCCAGCGGCGCCGGGCCGGCGGCGCCGCCGCACCGAGCCCGGCACCGGGCACCACCACGGCGGTCACGCGGCCGTCTCCTGCTCGGCACCGCGCAGCGCCGCCGAGACCTCGGCCGAGATCGCCGCGAACTCCGGGGTGTAGCGCAGTTGCGGCAGCCGCGGGAAGTCGAAGGGCACCGCGATCTCGGCGGCCACCCGGCCCGGCCTGCCGGTCAGGACGACCACCCGGGTCGACATGAACACCGCCTCGCCGACCGAGTGCGTGACGAACACACCGGCGAAGCCGTCGCGCCGGAACAGCGCGCCGACCTCCTCGTTGAGTCGCTGCCGGGTGATCTCGTCGAGCGCGCCGAAGGGTTCGTCGAACAGGAACAGCTCCGGTCGCAGCGTGAGCGCCCTGGCGATGGAGGCCCGCATCCGCATGCCGCCGGACAGCTGCGCCGGCTTGTGCTTCTCGAAGCCCGCCAGGCCGACCCGCTCGATCGCGTCCCGCGCGTCCGCACGCCGGGTGGCCCGGTCGACACCGGCCAGCTCGGCGGGCAATTCGACATTGGCGGCGACGCTGCGCCAGGCCAGCAGGGTCGATTCCTGGAAGACGTAGCCCAGTCTGCCGGTGCCGACCGCGACACGGCCCGCGGTCGGCTGTTCGAAGCCGGCGGCCAGCCGCAGCAGGGTCGATTTCCCACAGCCGGACGGGCCGACCAGCGAGACGAACTCGCCGGGCCGGACCCGCAGGTCGATATCGGACAGGGCCCGGGTGCCGTCACCGAAGACGAGGGAAACGCCGTCGAAGGCCAGGGCCGGTTCGGGGTCGAGGCCGCTGTCGATTCTCGTATACGAGTCGGCGGCGGGCGACGCGGTGGAAGCCGTTGCGCTCATGGACTATTTCTAGTGACCGGTCGTTGCCGATCGCGGTCCGGCGGATTACACGCTTGTTTCGTATACGATCAATCCCCAGCGCTCAGCGCGCCGTTCGCGGCGACCACCCGGCCGCGCTTGAGCACCAGGCGTCGCGGGGGCAGCGCGACGACCGCGGCGGCGGGCGTCGCCCCGTCCACGACGCACAGATCGGCGGGCGCGCCCGGCGTCAGCCCGTACTCGGCGAGGCCGAGAACCTGTGCGCCGCCGTGGGTTCCGGCCCGCAGCGCCAGCTCGATCTCCGCGTCGGCAACCAGGCGGTCCCGGTAGGCGACGGTGCCGATCCGGCGCAGCATGTCGCCGTCGCCGTAGGGCGTCCACAGATCGCGGATGCCGTCGTTGCCCAGCGCCAGCGTCGCCCCGGCCGCGGCCAGCACCCGCACCGGCACCACCGGCGCCTCGCCGACCGCGCAGGTCACCATCGCGACACCCGCGGCGGCGAGTTCGTCGGCGATGCGGCGCTGCTCGTCGGGTTCCTGCTGACCCATCGCGTAGGCGTGGCTGATGGTGACCCGCCCCGCGAGCCCGAGCGCGCGGGTGCGTTCGATGATCAAGCCGAACTGCCAGGCGCCGAGGGAACCACCGTCGTGCAGGTGGATGTCGATCTTCGCGCCGTAGCGCTCGGCCAGGCCGAAGATCAGATCGAGGTGGCCGGCGGCGTCGTTGTCGTAGCCGGCGGGGTCGAGCCCGCCGATCACCTCGACCCCGTCGGCCAGCGCCGCCTCGAGCAGTTTCGCGGTGCCGGGGCGGCGGAGCAGGCCGCCCTGCGGGAAGGCGACCAGTTCCACGTCGACGCGGTCGCGGTGCCGGGCCGCGGCGGCCCGGACCACCTCGATGCCGGCGAGCCCGATCTCGGGGTCGACGTCGACGTGACTGCGGACGTGGGTCGTGCCCGCGGCGACCATGGCGGCGAGCAGGTTTCCCGCGTAGTCGACGTTCGGGATACCGAGTTCGACGCGGCGGCGCTCCCCGTTGGCGATGCGCCCGGCCAGGGTGCGGCCGCCCGTGTTCGGTACCCACGGCCCGCTCCACAGGGTCTTGTCCAGGTGGCAGTGGGTGTCGACCAGGCCGGGCAGCACGAGCGCGCCGTCGAGGTCGATCACCTCGGCGGCGGGCGCGTCGAGTCCGGCGCCGATGGCGGCGATCCGGCCGTCGCGCAGATGCACGTCGGCCGGGATCGGCGGGGCGCCCGGGGTCCACGGCCTGCCTCCGCGCAGGAGCAGTTCGGTCATCTCGGGTCCTCCTCGGGGACGATCGCCCTGGTCAGGCGGTGAGCAACATGGCGGTGCCCGCACCGGCACCGAAGACGATCACGACCCCACGGAACACGGTGGGCCGCAGGCGGTCGGCGAACCGCGCACCGAGCACGCCACCGGCGAGACAGGCGGGCGCCAGGAGGGCGACGGCGAGCCAATGCACGGGACCGAACAGCGCGACCGCGATCATCGCGGTGGTGGACACCGCGACGGTGAGCACGCTCTTGAGCCCGTTGAGCAGCTGCGCCGAGGCGTCGAGGCCGAGCGCGAGCGCGGTCAGCAGGACGATCCCCATCCCGCCGTTGAAGTAGGCGCCGTACGCGCCGCCGAGGAACACCCCGGCGAACAGCAGGAGCCGCGAATCCGATTGCCGCACGGCCAGTCTGCGGGAGAGCCACGGCTGCGCCGCGAACAGCGCGGTGGCCCCGAGCACCAGGTACGGCACCAGCGCCGCGAACACCGCGGGCGGTGCGGCGAGCAGCACGAGGACACCGCCGAGCGCGCCCGCGGTCCCGGCGATCACCAGGCGCGGCAGCAGTTCCCGGAACTCCCCCGTCCGCTTGCGCAGCGCCGCGGCGCCGCCCAGGTAGCCGGGCCACACCGCGACGGCATTGGTGACCGTCGCGGTGACCGGCGGCAGCCCGAACGCCAGCAGGGCGGGAAACGACAGCAGACTGCCGCCGCCGGCGATGGCGTTGCAGAAACCTGCCCCGACACCAGCGGCCAGCAGCAGGGCCATGTGCACGGGATCCATGACTACCTTTCCGAAGAGCGTGGCGCGATCGTATACGAACGAATAACGCGGGGCTCGGTGAGCGCCGGTGAGCCTCGCCACCGGCCGGTCGAGCGGCACCATGCCGTAGATTCGAGGGATATCGGCCGCGGATCGTAGACGAACAGCGCGGCACTCCCCCGCGATCGACCCTGGAGGCGATGTGAGCAGCACCGTGCGCCGGATGACGCCGCAGCAGGTCTGCCGGGCCATCCGCGACGACATCATCCGCGGCGACTTCGTCTCCGGCCAGCGCCTGACCGAGGACACCCTGGCCGAGCGCTACGGCGTCTCCCGGGTGCCGGTGCGCGAAGCGCTGCGCACCCTCGAAGCCGAGGGTTTCGCCACGTCACGGCCGTACGCGGGCACCTTCGTCGCCGAGCTGACCGAGGCCGAGGCGGCCGATCTCCTCGAGATCCGCGCCCTGCTCGAGCCGCTCTGCGCGAGCCGCGCGGCCACCCGGCACAGCCCCGAACAGCTGGGCAGGCTCAAAGAACTCACCTCGCTGGGCCAGGAGGCGGTGCGCGACGGCAGGCTCGACGAGCTGGCCCGGCTCAACAGCCGCTTCCACGAGGTACTGGCCGAGGCGTCGGGCAGCGCCCTGCTGACCCAGCTGATCACCCAGCTCAGCTGGAAGATCGCCTGGGTGTACGCGGTCGAGCTGCCGCGCCGGGCCGAGGACTCCTGGCACGAGCACGAACAGATCTGCGCCGCGCTGGAGGCCGGCGACGCCGAGCGGGCCCGCGCGGTGGTCGCCGAGCACATCGCCCACGCCGACTCCGCCTACCGGCTGCGCAACCGCCCAGCGGACGCGTAACACACCCGCAGCATAGCCTGCCTCCCCCGGAAACACGATGGTCGTATACAAAGACGGTCCCCCCGTGTGTCCAGGAGGTTTTCGTGGCCGATCTAGTGCTGCGCCGCGCCCGCGTCGCCGATGACGCCGAGCTCGTCGACATCGCCGTCACCGACGGGATCATCACCGCCGTCGAACCCGACCTGCGGGGCCCGGCGGCGACCGAGATCGACTGCGCCGCACGGGTGGTCATCCCCGGTTTGATCGAACCGCACGTCCACCTGGACAAGGCACTACTGGACACGCAGGCCACCGCACCCGACAACACCCTGGCCGGCGCCATCGCGATCACCGGGGAGCTCAAGCGTGGTTTCACCGCCGCCGACGTGGCGGCGCGGGCCCGCAAGGTGCTCGACCTCGCGATCGCGCACGGCACCACCGCGATCCGCGCCCATCCCGATGTCGACCCGATCGTGGGACTGCTCGGGGTCGAGGTACTGCTGGACCTGCGCGAGGAGTACCGCGGCCTGATCGATCTGCAGATCGTCGCGTTCCCACAGGAGGGCATCCTGCGCGCGCCCGGCACGCTCGAGCTGCTGCGCGCGGCGCTGGGGCGCGGCGCGGACGTGATCGGCGGGTGCTCCTACAACGAAGCCGACGTCGCGGACTGCGAACGCCACGTCGACCTGGTCTTCGAGCTGGCCGCCGAATTCGGTGTCCCCGTCGACATCCACGCCGATTTCGCCGACGACGCGACCGATCCGCGCTTCGCCATGGCCGACTACATCGCCACCGCCACCGAGCGCGCCGGGCTCGGCGGCCGGGTCGCGATCGGGCACGTCACCTCGCTCGCCGGCCGTCCACCCGGTGAGCGGCGGGCCACGATAGCGCGCCTGGCCGAGGCCGGGGTCGCGGTGGTCCCGCTGCCCGCGACCGACATGCATCTGGGTGGCCGCGGAGACGAGACCGCCGTGCGACGCGGAGTCGCCCCGGTCCGGGAACTCTGGGCGGCCGGGGTCACGACCGCCTACTCCTCCAACAACATTCGCAATGCCTTCACTCCCTACGGCAACGCCGACCTGCTCGATATCGGCCTGTTCCTCGCCCAGACCGGCCATCTGTCGAGCGCCGACGACTTGCGCCGGGTCCTGGCGATGGCCACCGCCGACGCGGCGGCGGTGCTCGGCATCGGCGACCGGCACGGCATCCGGGTCGGCGCGCAGGCCGACCTCGTCGTCCTCGGGACCCACCGGCTCACCGACGCCCTGCTCGACCGCCCCGACCGCTGCTATGTCGTGAAAGCGGGTCGCGTCGTCGCCCGCACCACGCGCACCACCGAAATCCTGCGCCCGGTACCGGTGCGGTGACCGGTACCGGATCTCGCGCCGCCGTCTCCGCACGCGGGTCCGCAGCGCGCGGCCCCGATCGTGGCGGGACCGCGCGCGGGCCGGCGATCAGACCGGGGTGCGGTTTCCCTGGTGGACCAGCGCGTCGATGCGCCGCTTGTAGGCGTTGAATTCCGGTGTGGTGGAGTCGCGTTCGGCGGGCAGGTCGATCTTGACGATCTCGCGCACGTGCCCGGCGTTGCCGTGCGCCGAGCCACCCGCCATCACCACCACGCGATCGGCCAGATACACCGCCTCGTCGATGCCGTGGGTGACGAAGACGACGGTCACCGCGGTCTCGCGGTGGATGCGCTTGAGCTCGGCCTGCATCTCGGTGCGGGTGAGCGCGTCCAGCGCGCCGAACGGTTCGTCCATCAGCAGCACGGCGGGGCTGTTGGCCAGCACCCGGGCGATGGCGACCCGCTGCTGCATGCCGCCGGAGAGCTGGTGCGGGAACGAGGTCCGCACCCGGGTGAGGCCGACGGTGTCGAGCCAGCGGTCGGTGATCTCGCGGATGTCGGGGCGGGTCATCCTGGCCTGCCTCGGTCCGTAGGCGATGTTCTCGGCGACGGTCAGCCATGGGAACAGCCCGTAGTCCTGGAAGACCACCCCGCGTTCCGGGCCGGGTCCGCTGATCGGTTCGTCCCCGACGGTGACGGCGCCGGTGGTGGTCTCCTCGAACCCGGCGAGAATGCGCAGCAGCGTCGATTTGCCGCAGCCGCTCGCGCCGACCACACAGACGAATTCCCCCGCGGCGATCTCGAGTTCGACGCCGTCGACCGCGAAGCCGGGTGCGCCGGGGTAGCGCTTGCCGAGTCCGTCGACGACGATCCGCGCCGGGCGATGCGGGCGGCGGCGGGTGGAGTAGATCTTCATACCGGTCCTGTCTGCGTGGTCACGGGAGCAGGGGCCTGCGCCCCGCGAGGAGCCGGACCAGCAGCATCAGCAGCCGGTCGGCGAGGAATCCGGCCAGCCCGATCACGATCATCACCGCGATGATCAGATCGGTCCGCGATTGCTCCCTGGCCTGGGTGATCAAGGCGCCCAGCCCGATCCGGATGCCGACCGTCTCACCGACGACCAGGATCACCCAGGACAGCCCGAGCGCGATCCGCAGTCCGGCGACGATGCTCGGCACCGCGGCGGGCAGCACCACCTTGTACAGCGTGTGCGCGGGTGGGGTGCCCAGCATCGCGGCGGCCTCGAGCAACCGTTCCGGGACCGCCCTGACCCCCGCGATGGTGTTGAGCAGGATCGAGAACACCGCCGCCAGGAACACCAGGAAGATGGTCGAGCGGTCGCCGAACCCGATGATCAGCAGCGACAGCGGCGCCCAGGCGGTGACCGGGATCGGGCGCACCAGGTTGATGGTCGGTTCGAGCATCCGGTACACCAGCCGGGAGCGGCCCATCACGATCCCGAGCGGGATGGCGACGGCGGCGGCCAGCGCGAAGCCCTGCACGACCCGCAGGGTGCTGGCGTAGAGGTGCAGCCAGAGGGTGCCGCTGTAGGTGTCGTCGATGACGCCGCCGACCGCGAGATCGGCCAGCCGCCGCGCCACGTCGTAGGGCGTGGGCAGGAACCGCATCTGGATGCCGAACGGCAGGGTCCAGCCGCCCGCGACACCGCGGTCCCACAGCAGCCCGAGCAGCAGCGGGACCGGCAGCGCCCACAGCACCGCGACCACCCTGCCCGGCACCCGCACCGCGCGCCGGGTGCCGGGTGCGGCGGCGGGCGGCGCGGTCGGCCGCTCGGTGGGTGGTGCGTCGAGCGCGGTCATCGTCCGACGCCCGCCGCGGTCAGGAACCCGGTGTCGAAGACCTTCGTCAGGTCCGGTGTGCGGGCCAGCTGGTCGAAGGCCCGCATCTGCTCGGCGAGCGCGCCGACCCGGCCGCGGTACGCGTCGTCGAGTTCCCAGCGCAGCCAGACGTTCCCGGTCGCGGTCTCGACGATCGCGCGGTCCAGGCCGAAGGTGCTGACGAGCCCGTCGACCCATGCCTGGTGATCGCCCTTCATGAACTCGATGGCCTGGACGAAGCTGCGCACGGTCTGCTGGACCCGATCGCGGTCCTGCTCGATCAGCGCGCCCCGGGTGCCGAAGACGATGTTCACCCCGCCGATCGGGGTGTCGTAGGGCGAGACGATCGCGTGCGCGCCGATCTGCTTGACGATCGACGGCGCGGTCTCGGCGCTGAGGAAGGCGTCGATCTGCCCGGACCTGTAGGCGTTGGCCATGTCCGAGTAGGCCAGGTTCACCAGCTGGACGTCGGTCGCCGGATCGAGACCGTGGGCGCGCAGCGTCAGCTTCAGCACGATCTCCTGGGAGGAGCCGGGCGGGAAGCCGATCTTCTTGCCGCGCAGGTCGTTCGGTGTCGCGATCTCGGGTTTGCCGACGAACGCCGACCCGCCGTCGGCGGCCGAGGCCACGATCCGCACGTCCTGACCCGCCGCGCTGCCCGCCAGCATCGACGGCGCGCCGAGGACACCGAAGTCGATGGCGCCCGAGGCGAGCGCGTTCTTGATGTCGGGTGAGTTCTCGAACAGCACGATGTCGTAGGTGGTGCCCGCGGGCGCGAACCGCTGCATGAAGTAGGGCGCGTAGAGGTGGGGCTGGCCGCGCAGGGTGCCGATCTTGATCGTGGCCGGGTCGCCGCCGCCGTCGGGCGTGGCGATGCACGCGGTCAGGCCGAGGACCAGCATCAGTGCGGTGAACAACGCCGAGAGGACGTGTCGCGATGGATGTTTCATGATGATTCCTATCGAGTGTCCGGCGCCGCCGCCCGCGATGCCGGGACCACGCCGTCGAGGTGGCGGGTCGTACAAAGGGTGGTCAGGCGGAACCGGTGAGGGCCGAGGCGCACCGGGCAGCCAGCCCGATCAGCGCGTGGTCGGTGTGGGCCGCGCCTAGCAGGCACAACCCGATGGGAAGCCCGTCGTGACGCGGTAGCGGCAGGGTGACCGCGGGCAGGCCCGCGATCGCGGCGAGACAGGTCAGGCGCAGGGTGGCGGTGCGCGCGGCATCGCGAGTGCGGACGTCGGCGTCGCGATACGGGGGCGGGCCGGCCGTGGTCGGCAGCAGCAGCACCCCGTCGCCCACGACATCGGTGATCCGCACCGACGCCTGGGCCACGAGATTCCGTGCGGCAGCGGCGCCCTCATCGGTGACCGTTGCCGCCCAGGCGAACCGGTCGGCCACTTCGGGCTCGAGGGCGCCGGGATGGGCGACGATCCAGTCGCCGTGCGCGGCCCACGCCTCGTGCGCCTGCACGGTCCGGAAGGCACCGAACCAGCGGTCCAGCTCGGCGCCGAGAGCGACCCGTACGGCACCGAGTTCGCGTGCGGCCCACAGGCACTGCTCGGCCGACGACGGCGCGGCGGCGCACAACGCCGGATCGACGACGAGTCGCCCGGGCTCGGTTCGCTGCACAGCACCCGGCACCCGCGGCGCTGCCGCCGTCCGAGTCCGGGCACGCGCGGCCGTGGGCGCGACGGGGCCGCATGCTCCACTGACTGGCGGATCATCCGGAGCCACGCGGCCTGGATCGGCCGGAGCCTGCCGCGCGGCAAACACCGCCTCGGTGACAGCGGCGAGGGTGGCGGCGTCGCGGGCGAGCCAGCCGATCGTGTCGAACGACGGGGCCAGCGGCAGCAGGCCGGTGGTGTCGAGACTGCCGTGAGTGGTCCGGATTCCCCAGAGTCCCTGGTACGCGCCGGGCACCCGAATAGAGCCCGCGGTGTCGGTGCCGAGCCCGATGCTCGCCTCGCCCCGGGCGACCGCGACCGCGGGTCCGCTGGACGAGCCGCCCGGAACACGCTGTGGCGCAGCGGGATTCACCGGCATTCCGGTGCGGCCGTTGCCGCCGGTGATGCTGTAGGCGAATTCGTCGGTGGTGGCGATGCCGGTGAGATCAGCGCCCGCCGCGAGGAGTGCGGCCACGATGGTGGCGTGCCGGGATTCGGGGGCGCGCTCGGAGAGGTAGGCGGCGACCCCGGCGCCGACGGGATACCCGGCCACCGCGAACAGATCCTTCACCGCCACGGTGTGCCCGGTCAGCGGGCCGGTGGCCGTCGCGGGGACCAGTGGCGCGCCGATCTCACGCCACACCGTGGTGTCCACCGCGTCGCGCACTCGCGCGGTCACCGGGCCCGCTCCAGGACGTAGCGGGCCAGCTCGGTGCTCGCGGTGTGCGCGAAGTCGGCGATGCGGATCTTGCCGTGCACGCCCCTGGTCAGGTCGACCGCCTGCGAGACGGTGAAATCGGCGGCGGCACTGAGGTAGAGGTAGGCGCGGCGGGGATCGGTCTCGAACAGCGCGCCCAGCAGGTCGACGGCGTTGCCGACGCACAGCGACAGCGCGGTGTCGAGATCGGGATCGAGCCCGGTCGGGATCACCAGCCCGTGGCCCGCGGCGAACGGGCCGATACCGAGATCGGCGACCTG
This sequence comes from Nocardia sp. NPDC003269, assembly GCF_042888005.1. NCBI lineage: Bacteria > Bacillati > Actinomycetota > Actinomycetes > Mycobacteriales > Nocardiaceae > Nocardia > Nocardia sp. NPDC003269. The sequence continues at coordinate 1,294,879 of NZ_JBIAPA010000002.1, read as the reverse complement.
GTCGGCCGCGATCAGGTCCAGCCGCACCGTCGCCCGCAGCGGCGCTTCCAGCGCGGTGAGCGCGACCTCCCCGTCGCCCTGCGCGAAATGCGGGTCACCGACGTAGAACAACGCGTCGGGCACCTGCACCGGCAGGAACAGGGTGGCGCCGGGCGTGAGCAGCTTGACGTCGATATTGCCGCCGTGCGGACCGGGCGGCACCGAGTGCGCCCGATCCGCGCTGTCGGTGGCGACGCCCATGATGCCGAGGAACGGCGCCAGCGGGAATCGCGCCTGGTGCGCGCTGCCGGGCGCGATCGGCATGGCGCCGAACCACGCGTCGGGCTCCCCGGTCACCGTGCAGAACTGGCCGTAGGACCCGTCGTACGCCGTGCCCGCCAGCATGCCGCGACCGTGCCGGGTGGAGATGACGCCGTAGGGCGCGCGCAGGGCCAGGTGCTCGACCCGGACGGCGAGCAGATCGCCGGGGCGCGCCCCGGCGACCGCGATCGGCCCGGTGACGATGTGCGGGCCCGCCCCGGCCGCGCGGGTCCGCCGCGCGACCACCTCGACCGCGTCGTCGAGGACCTGGTCCCTGGCCACGCCGTGACCGCCGAAGTACGCGGCCGGGTCGGAGCCCTGGTCGTCGAGCAGGCCCTCGTGGCTGATCGTGTCGATCACGACCGTCGCGCCCGGCGCCACGGTCGTCACCGGGGTGTCTCCCCGCTTCGGGAGCCTGCCCCAGAGCACCCGCGCCGGATCGGCGGGCACGTAGGTGGCCCCCGGGGCGAGTCCGGCGCCCTGTTGCAGGACCGGGAATGCTGCCGCGATCTGGTCGCCTGCCACTGCGGTCACGGTGGTTCCTCCGCTGTCAACGAGCCGATGCCGAATATTGGTCCGACCATCTGATTCGATAACGGTATGCCACTATGAAACCCCTTGCTACCGGGCGAAACTTGCGTAACAGAGGCTTTACGCCGGCGCAATATGTGCCGGTATCCAGGGGCTCGAGTAAGATTGGCCGGACCAATTCAGCCTCGTGAGGGAGTCCGTTCGTGAGCGTCGCGCCCATTCCCCCGCTCCGTCGCCGCACCGGCAGTGTCGGCGCCGAGGTGGCCGCGCACCTGGAACGGCTGATCATCGACGGCGCGCTGCGCGCGGGCGATCGGTTGCCGCCGGAGCGGGAACTGGCGGCCACGCTCCAGGTCTCCCGATCCTCGTTGCGCGAGGCGATGTTCGAACTGGAGTCCAAGAAGCTCGTCGACCGCAGGCAGGGGCGCGGCAGCACCGTCACCGATCCGTCCCGCGGCGCGGCCGAACTCCACGACAACCTCGCCGACCTCGATACCGAACTCGGCTACGCGACCGAGCTCCGCGATCTGGTCGAACCCCGCATCGCCCAGCTCGCCGCCCAGCGGGCGCTGGAATCGAATCTGCTGTCCCTGCACGCGGTCCTCGACCGCTCCGACGAGTCGCTGAGCCCCGAGGAATCGATGGCCCTCGACATCGAATTCCACACGCTGCTGGCCCATTCGGCGCAGAACCCTCTGCTGGTGACGCTGTGCACGATGACCACCGAGTGGACCAGACACACCCGGGTGCTCTCGCACCGCACGCCCCTGGGCCGCCGGATCTCGGTGCACGGGCACATCGAGATCCTGCGCGCGGTCGACGCCCACGACGGCCCGGCGGCGGCCGCCGCGATGGAACAGCACCTGCGCGAGGTCAGGGAGATCAGTTCGCCCCGGTAGCGCTCAGCCCAGGGCCGCGGTGAACACCGCGAGCGCGCGATCGTCGAACAGCACGAACCGCACCTCGTCGACGGCCGGGTCGGCCGCGCGCACGGTCGCCACGGCGATGCGGGCGCCGTCGTCCTTCGGCCAGCCGAAGATGCCCGTGGAGATGGCCGGGAACGCGACCGTGCGAGCACCCAGTTCGGCGGCGACGCGCAGGGATTCGCGATAGCAGGAGGCCAGCAGGTCCGAGCGGTCCTCGGTGGCCGACCACACCGGGCCGACGGTGTGGATCACCCAGCGCGCGGGCAGCCGTCCCGCGGTCGTCGCGACCGCCTGACCGGTCGCCAGGCCCTTCCCGTAGTGCGAGGCGCGCAGGTCACGGCACGCGGACAGGATCTCGGGCCCACCCTTGCGGTGGATCGCGCCGTCGACGCCGCCACCGCCGAGCAGCGAGGAGTTGGCGGCATTGACCACCGCGTCGACCGCCTGTTCGGTGATGTCGCCGCGTACGGCCTCGATCCGGGTCATCGGACCATTCTGCTCGCCGCGCCGAGCGCGACACCAGCGGATATCGCGGCGTACCGTCGACACCGTCGCAGATCGTCGCTCCACCCGAGCCGAGGAGAACCGCGCATGCCCACACCCACCGGCGAGCTCCAGCCGACACCCGACGGCCGTGATCTGCTGATCACCCGGTCGCTGGGCCTGCCGATCGAGGAGGTGTGGGCCCGACTGACCGATCCGCACCTGACCGCGGGCTGGTACGGCACCTGGGAGGGCGAAGCGGGCACCGGCAACACCATCCGGGTGCAGATGCGGTTCGAGGAGGGCGAGCCGTGGACGGGCATGAACATCGACGACTGCACCCCGCCGATCCATCTCGGGCTGTCCTCGACCGATCAGATCGGGGTGTGGCGGCTCGAGGTGACGCTGCTCGACACCGGGGCGGCCACCGACGTGCGCCTGGTCCACCACCTCACCTCGGAGTACCAGCTGGCCGAGATCCCGCAGATCGGTCCCGGCTGGGAGTACTACGCGGACATGTTCGTCGCCGCGTGCACGCAGACCGAGCGCCCGAAGTTCGCGGATTACTACCCGTCGATGGCGGCGTACTACACCGAGCGCGCGTCCTAGCCCGAAACACGCACCGCCCCGGCCGAAGTCCCGGCCGGGGCGGTGCGTGTGTGCGTGTGTCGCTACTCGTCGTCGAGCTCGGCGGCGACCTCGTCGGAGATGTCGACGTTGGTGTAGACGTTCTGCACGTCGTCGCTGTCCTCGAGCGCGTCGACCAGCTTGAGCACCTTGCGGGCGCCCTCGGCGTCGACCGCGACCGACACCGACGCCTGGAAGCCGGACTCGGCCGAGTCGTAGTCGATGCCCGCGGCCTGCAGGGCGCTGCGCACGGCGATCAGATCGCCGGGCTCGCTGATGATCTCGAAGGACTCACCCAGGTCGTTGACCTCTTCGGCGCCCGCGTCGAGGACGTGCTCGAGGATGTCGTCCTCGGACAGGCCGTTCTTCTCGAGGGTCACCACACCCTTGCGGCCGAACAGGTACGCCACCGAACCCGGGTCGGCCATGTTGCCGCCGTTGCGGGTCATCGCGACGCGGACCTCGCCCGCGGCGCGGTTGCGGTTGTCGGTGAGGCACTCGATCAGCACGGCGACGCCGTTGGGGCCGTAGCCCTCGTACATGATCGTCTGCCAGTCGGCGCCGCCGGCTTCCTCGCCGCCGCCGCGCTTGCGGGCGCGCTCGATGTTGTCGTTGGGGACCGACGACTTCTTCGCCTTCTGGATGGCGTCGTACAGCGTCGGGTTACCCGCAGGGTCACTACCACCAGTGCGGGCCGCCACCTCGATGTTCTTGATCAGCTTGGCGAAGAGTTTGCCGCGCTTGGCGTCGATTCCCGCCTTCTTGTGCTTGGTGGTGGCCCATTTGGAGTGGCCGCTCATGCCCTACTTCCTTCAGGTCGGTTGCGCGTCTGCCCGGGCGGACAAGCTCGATCCAGCCTACTCGGACCGTGCGCGCGCAGTGGCCGCGGGCGTTACCGTGCCGAACGAACCAGGTCGACGAACAGTTCGTGCACCCGCAGATCGCCGGTCACCTCGGGGTGGAACGAGGTCGCCACGACATTGCCCTGCCGGGCGGCGACGATGCGACCCTGCGCCGGACCGTGCGGCACCCGGGCCAGGACCTCGACACCCGCGCCGACCCGCTCGACCCACGGGGCGCGGATGAACACGGCCCGCACCGGCGTGTCGAGCCCGGCGAACTCGAGGTCGGTCTCGAAGGAGTCGACCTGACGGCCGAAGGCGTTGCGGCGCACCGTCATATCGATGCCGGACAGGTGCTGGGCGTCGGCCCTGGTGTCGAGCACCTCCGAGGCCAGCAGGATCATGCCCGCGCAGGAGCCGAAGGCGGGCAGCCCGTCGCGCAGCCGGGCGCGCAGCGGCTCGAGCAGGTCGAAGGCCTGCAGCAGCTTGGAGATGGCGGTCGACTCACCGCCGGGCAGCACCAGTCCGTCGACGGCGGCCAGCTCGGCTTCGCGCCGCACCAGCACCGCGTCGGCGCCACAGTGGTCCAGCGCGGCAACGTGTTCGCGCACGTCACCCTGGAGCGCGAGGACGCCGATGGTCGGCCGGGCGGCAGGCGAGGTTGCGTTCACAGGCGCTGAGCTTACGAGGCGGGCCGGTGTGCGCCCGCTCACGGTCTTTGTCAACATTCCGTCAACGCCGGGGTGCATTCGCCCGGATCGGGTCGACACTCGGTGTGTGATTGCACTTCTGCCACGCAGGAGCTCCGGACCAGCGCCGATCGTCGCGCACCGTCGCGGGCTCACCGTCTCGACCGGATTGGCCGGGCTGTCCCTGGACGCGATGGCGTCGGTCTCCTACGGCCCCGAGGCGATCGTCCTGGTGCTGGCCACCGCGGGCGGTCTCGGCCTCGGGATGACCCTGCCGGTGACGCTGGCCATCGCCGCCCTGCTGGCGGTCCTCATCGCCTCCTACCGCCAGGTCATCGCGGCGTTCCCGAACGGCGGCGGCGCCTACGCGGTCGCCAAGCGTCATCTCGGGCACCGCACCAGCCTGCTGGCGGCCGCCTCGCTGATCGTGGACTACGTGCTGAACGTGGCGGTGTCGATCGCCGCCGGTGTCGCGGCGCTGACCTCGGCGTTCCCCGCATTGCACCACTACACGATCTGGATCTGCCTGGCGGTGCTGGTCGGCATCACCGCGCTGAACCTGCTCGGCATCACCGAGAGCGCTCGTGCGTTCATGGTGCCGACGGCGGTGTTCGTGGCGGGGATCTTCGTGGTGATCATCGGCGGGTTGCTGCGCTCGGAGCCCGCCGCTGTCACCACCGGGACGGCGGCGGTGAGCGATATCCACACCGTGGGCGTGCTGCTGTTGCTCAAGGCGTTCTCCAGCGGGTGCGCGGCGCTGACCGGCGTGGAGGCGATCGCCAACGCGGTGCCCAGCTTCCAGGAACCTCGGGTCGAGCGCGCGCAGCGGGCCGAGGTCGCGCTGGGGCTGCTGCTCGGCACGATGCTGATCGGGCTGGCGGTCCTGATCGAGAAGTTCTCGCTGCGGCCGATCGAGGGCACCACCGTGCTCTCGCAGCTGACCGAGGCGGCGCTGGGTCACGGGGTCGGCTACTACGTCGTGCAGTTCGCGACGGTGGTGCTGCTGGCGCTGGCGGCCAACACCTCCTACGGCGGCCTGCCGACGCTGACCCGGCTGCTCGCCGACGACAATTGCCTGCCCCACCGCTTCGCCGTCGCGACGCCGCGCCAGGTGTATCGCTACGGCGTGCTGACTCTCGGCGTGAGCGCCGCGGCGCTGCTGGTGGCGGCCGCGGGCAAGATGAACGTCCTGGTCCCCCTGTTCGCGATCGGCGTGTTCGTCGGTTTCACCATCGCGCAGACCGGCATGGTCCTGCACTGGTGGCAGGCCAGGAGCGACGGCTGGCGGTGGCGGATCGCGCTCAACGGCTTCGGCGCCGTGCTGACCTTCGTCGCCGCGATCGTCACCACCGCGATGAAGTTCGCCGAAGGCGCCTGGCTGATCGTGCTGGTCCTGCCCGCGCTCATGGTCGGGATGGAGCGAATCCGCAACGCCTACACCAGGATCGGACATTCCCGCGGCATCGTCGGCGTCCTGCCCGCGCCACCGCGCCGCACCGGCACCGCCATCATCGTGCCGATCGCCGAGGTCTGTGAGCTGAGCCGGGAGGCGCTGTCGGCGGCCATGTCGATCGGTGACGACGTCACCGCGGTGCACGTCTGCCTGCCCGGCGAGTCGGCGACGGCGTTCGCCGAGGCGTGGGAGGCGTGGCATCCCGAAGTCCACCTGGTCATGCTCGAGGACAGCGACGCGACCGTCGGCGGACCCGTCGCCGCCTACGTCCGTACGCATTTCGCGGGCCGGCGCAAGGTGGTCGTCATCGCGGAGATCGATCCGCCCTCGGGCTGGGCGCGGGTCCTGCCGAGCCATCGCAGCGACGAGCTCGAACGCGTCCTGCGCAAGATGCCCGACACCGTGGTGTGCCACCTGCGCGTCCAGGTGAGCTGAGACCCCGGCCTACTTGTGGCGCGGCGTCCGGATCAGGCCCTCCTGGACGACCGCGGCGACAAGGTTGCCGTCGCGGTCCCAGATCCGGCCGCCGGTGAGCGCGCGACCGAACCCGGCCGAGGGCGAGGACTGGTCGTAGAGCAGCCATTCGTCGGCGCGGAACGGGCGCAGGAACCACATCGCGTGGTCGAGCGAGGCGTCCTGGGTCGGCTCACCGGGGTGGGCCACCTTGGACGAACCGAGCAGCGTCATATCGCTCATGTAGGCGAGGGTGCAGACGTGGAACAGCGGGTCGTCGGGCAGCTTGTGGCGGTACCGGAACCACACCTGCTGCTGGGAGACGAAGCCCTCCCGCTGGGTGACCTGATCCGACGGGACGGTGCGGATGTCCCAGTGCTCCCACTCGCGCATCGCCCACAGCCGCTCGGGGCTCATGGTGACGCTGGCGTCGGGCAGCAGGTCCGGCCCTTCGACCGCGGGCATCACGTCCTGGTGCTCCGGCCCCTCGTCGCCGCGGTGGAACGAGGCCGACATCGTGAAGATCGCCTGGCCGTCCTGCACGCCGGTGACCCGGCGGGTGCAGAAGGACCGGCCGTCGCGGATGCGCTCCACCAGGTAGACGGTGGGTTCCTCCGGATTGCCCGGTCGCAGGAAGTAGCCGTGCAGCGAGTGCACCTGGAAGGCGGGGTCGACGGTGCGCACCGCCGAGACCAGTGCCCGGCCCGCGACCTGGCCGCCGAAGGTGCGCGTCAGCTGGGATTCGGTGGCCGCACCACGGAAGATGTCCCGTTCCAGCTGCTCGATCTCGAGCGCCTCTTCGATAGTCGCCATGCGCTCGAGATTATCCCGTCGCCTGCTGTCTGGTCTGTCCGGCTCGGCACTGTGCCCCGGAATTTGCTGTGATAGTGCGGTGCCGACGTTCACGCCCATCTCCCCCGCGGCGGTGGCGGGGCTCGTCGCCGACCGGCTGGCCGCCTTGCCGGGACGACGGGTGCTCGCCGTCGACGGTGCCGACGCGGCCGCGCCGGTCGAGCTGGCCCGCCGGATCGCCGACACGCTCGCCGAGCGGGGACGGTCGGCCGAAGTGGTCGCGCTGCACGATTTCGTCCGCCCGGCCTCGCTGCGGATGGAATACGGCCGCGACGACGAATGGTCTTATCGCACAGCCTGGTTCGACTACGACGCGGTGCGCCGCGAGATCCTCGACGCGGTCCGGACCGCCGGGCGCTGGTTGCCCGCGCTCTGGGACGAGGCGCGGGACCGGTCGGCCAGGGCCTCGATCCGCCCCGCGCCCGCCGATCTGGTCCTGGTGCTCGCCGGGCCGATGCTGCTGGGTCGCGGCCTGGACTTCGATCTCACCGTGCGTCTCGAGCTGAGCGACCAGGCCGCGCTGCGCCGCACCCCGCCCGCGGAGCGGTGGACGCTGCCCGCCCTGCGCGAGCACGCCGCCGAACACCCCGAGACCGCCACCTGGACACTGCGCTGGGACCACCCGGACCGGGCGGCCCTGCGCATCGGCCCATGACCCGGATAGTCGAGAGCCCCGGCCGATACACCGGCCGGGGCTCTCGGGTCACGGGATCAGGCGCAGGCGACCGACTGCTGACCCAGGTTGGTCAGCATGGTGCACGCCCAGGCCTTCTGGACCTTCCACTTGCCGTCCTCGGCCACGAACGGCACATCGACCACATTGGTCTGACCGTTCACCGTGAAGTTCGCCTTCGCGTTCACACTGTCACCGAAGGAGGTCACCTCGGTGACCTGCACCTGCACATTGGCGTCCTTGGCCGCCTGGGCCAAACGGTTCGGCAGCTCCGGATCGGCGGAGACACCCTGCACGAAGTCGAGCTTCTGCTCGTTCGGGACGGCGGGATCCAGCGCGGTGGTGAGCTGCTCGCTCAGCTGCGGAACCGTCGGCACGGGCGGCAGGTTCGCGGCGTTCGTGGCCGGGGCCTTGGCGCTGGTGGTGGTCTTCGCGGCGGGCTTGTCGCCCTTGTCGTCGCTGCACGCGCTCAGCCCGAGAGCCGCGACCACGGCCAGACCTGCGATAGCGATACGTCCGGTCTTACCAAACTTCATCCACTCGTCCTTACGTTCGGGTCAGGCTCTTCGCCCTCCGGGCGACGGCACGGACCCGCGCCACACGACGCAGGCCTCGATGCCACGGCCCGGACGCTACCCAGCGATGGTGTGGAAACTCTGAGAACCCGGCAACGATGGTCTGTGAGAGGTGGCCGGGCGCACGACATCACACCAGGCGGTGGCCACCGTCGACGTGCAGGACCGTGCCCGTGACGAACGGGTTGCGCTGGACCGCGAGGAAGGCCTCGGCGAGGTCGGCGGGCGTGCCGAGTCGGCCGGCGGGGAGGCGGGCGGCCATGGCGCGGTGGCGTTCGGCTTTGTCGGCGGGGGCGAAGGCATTCCAGATCGGCGTGTCCACCCAGCCGGGCGACACGGCGTTGACGCGCAGCGGAGCGAGTTCCACCGCGAGCGCGGCGACCAAGCCCGCGAGCGCGGCGTTGACCATGGCGACCAGGGATCCGCCGGGGGCGGGCCGGTAGGCGGCGATACCGGAGGTGACCGTGATCGAACCGCCGTCGGCGACCCTGGCGTGTTTGGCGACGAGGGCGGGGCCGATCATCTTGGCCGCCACCACTTTCGCCGCGATGTCGGTGTCGAAGGCGGTGATCGGCTGGTAGGCGCCGGTCATGTCGGCGGCGGTGACGACGACGTGGTCGACGGTGCCGGTCGCGCCGAACAGGCGGGCGATGTCGGCCTCCCTGGTGATGTCGGCGACGACCGTGCGCAGGGTGCCCGGGTGCTGGTCGAGTTCCCGCGCCGCCGTCGCGAGCCGATCCGCCGACCGGCCCGCGATGGTCACCTCGGCGCCGTCGGCGAGCAGCCGATGCGCCAGGGCCAGACCCATGCCCGAGCTGCCGCCGATGATCACTGTGCTGTTCTCACTCATGGAGCCAGCTCAGCACCGAGGCAGGGCGAAACTCCATGTCCGGCAGCCGAACCGGCGTTCGCCGATCCCTAACAGCCCAGCTCACGGGCCACGAGCGCACCGCCTGTCGCACGATGCGCTCGTGCCCGCGACGGTCAGCGCAGCGCGGCGACCGCGGCGACCAGCCGGGCACCGGTCGACGCGTCGGCGGCCGCGATCAGCCCGTGCGGCGCGGTGTGCAGCGGGCCGCCCGCCAGGTTGGTGACGGTGCAGCCCGCGGCCTCACACACCGCGATGGCGGCGGCGAAATGCACGCTGTCGCGCAGATCTCCGCCGGTGACGTACGCGGCCCGGCGACCGGCCGCCACCCAGGCCAGGGCCAGTGAGGTCGACAGCACGCGCGCGTGGAACTCCCCGGCGAAACCGGGCGCGTCGAACAGGCGCGCGGGACTCGACCAGGGGAAGTCGTGATCCAGATCGACATCGACGAGCCGGCTGTCGGCCCGGGGTAGGAGCGGTTGATCCGCGCCGTCGCTGCGTAGGTAGGCGCCGTCGCCCGCCGTCCAGAACACCTCGTCGGCGAACGGATCGGCGACGGCGGCGACCCCGATGGCGGCGCCGGTCCGCAGCGCGACGTTCACCGCGACGAACTCCGTGCCCACCGCGAAATTCCGTGTCCCGCACAGGGGGTCGACGAGCCAGGTGCGGTCGCTGCGGGCCGCGCCGGTCACCCCCGATTCCTCGGCGAGAAAGCGATCACCCGGACAGGCGGTCGCGAGAACATCGAGAATGGCCTGTTCGGCGGCGAGGTCTGCCTGGGTGGCGAAATCGTCACCCTCCTTGGCGTACCGGGTGAGCGGCGCGTGGAACGCGGACCGGATCACTCCCGAAGCGACTTGTGTTGCGTGAACTGCGATTTCAACATCCGAGTGGTGCACCGTCTCCAGGCTACGCACCCCGAAGATCACCTGCGGGCGAACGAGAACCGGCCGTCACATCGGCGCACGCCACCGGCCCGCCGCGGTGGTCTCGGCCACCGCGGCGTGGATCGGATGCCCGCTCGCGGCCCGCCATACCGCCACGTAGTCGACCGGGATCGGGCCGTCGCGCAGCGGGCGCCACGCGAGACCGGGATGGTCGCGGACCCGATCGGAGCTCAGGCCGACCAGATCGGTGCGATGCGGGAGGACCGCGAGCAGCTGCGCGTGTCCCATCGCGCTGTCGCTCAACCGGATTCGGGCACCGCGTGCGGCCAGTTCGGCGAGCAGCGCGCGATGCAGGCCGGGCGCGGAGTCGCGGGCGAAGAGCACCAGTTCGTGGTCGTCGAGCAGCTCGGGGGTGATCTCGGCGTGCCCGGCGAGGAGATGCCGCGCGGACATCACGAGGCCGAGTCCCTCACTGGCGATCGGCCGGGCGGTGAACTGCTCGGGAATCTCGAGCGGCCCGCGGACCAGCGCGAGGTCCACCTCGTCGGCCGCGAGCATGCGCAGCTGATCGGCGGTGGTGCCACCGGTGAGGACCAGGCGCGCGCCGACCGCACCGGCGAGCGCTTCGAACCGCGCGGGCAGCCAGGCAGGCGCACCGTTGAGCAGGCCGAACCGCACCACCTGGGCACCGTCGGTACTCGCGCGCCGGGTCTCGCGCACCGCCGTCTCCGCGGCCGCCAGGACGGCGCGGCCGGTGCGCACCAGGGTCTCCCCCGCCGCGGTGAGCTCCACGCGTGGTTCGCGCACCAGCAGTGGACCGCCGAGTTCGCGTTCGAGTACCCGGATCTGCTGACTCAGCGTTGGCGCCGTGATGAACAGGCGCTCGGCCGCGCGCCGGAAGTGCAGTTCCTCGGCGAGCACCACGAAGTACCGCAACTGCCGAAGTTCCATTCCCCCGACCCTACCGACGTCAGCGGGCCAGGTAGACGGCCAGACCGAGGCCGAGGACGCCGACGGTCACCCGCAGCAGCGTCGGCGGAATCACCTTCACCACCGGCGGACCGCACCAGCCGCCCGCCAGCGCGCCCAGCGCCAGCGCGAGCGCCGCGCCCCAGTGCACCGGGCCGAAGGCGGCGAAACCGACGGCGGCGACCAGATTGGCGATGCCGAGCAGGAAGCTCTTCAGAACCGAAGCGCTCCAGAGCGATTCGGAGGTGCACAGCAGCATCATCGACAGATAGATGACCCCGGCGCCCGCGCCGAAATAGCCGCCGTAGGTGGAGATCAACAGGATCCCGAGCGGCACGATCCAGGGCGCGCTCAGCTCACCGACATGACGGCGCACCAGCGGCTGCACCAGCAGGGCGATCGAGGCGATCGCGACCAGGAACGGCACCACCACCTCGAACGCGCCGTCGGGTGCCACCAGCAAGGCCAGCGCGCCCAGCAGCCCGCCGATCGCCGAGAGCGCCGCCCAGCGCACCAGGGTCGGCCCACGATCGACGAGTTCGCGCCCGGAATTGGCCGTCGCCCCGACTCCGACGGCCACCATCGCGACCGTGTTGGTGACATTGGCGGCGACGGGCGGCAACCCGGCGGCCAGCAGGGCCGGGTAGGAGACGATCGAGGCCATCCCGGTGACGAACCCCACCAGTCCGGTGAAGAATCCCGCGACGACCAGCAAGAAGAAGTCGAGCGCGGTCACGGACCGACTGTACGGTATGTCCACACGGCAGCAATTCGGCCCTCGGGCCCCCGACGACGGTGGGCGCCGTGCTCACGCACGACGCCCACCGGTACCGACGACTTCGAGGCCGGATCGGCCTCAGCTCACCAGCCGCGCTCGGCGAGGCGGTGCGGCTGCGGGATCTCCTCGACGTTGATGCCGACCATGGCCTCGCCCAGGCCGCGCGAGACCTTGGCCAGCACGTCCGGGTCGTCGTAGAAGGTGGTGGCCTTCACGATGGCGGCGGCGCGCTGCTCGGGGTTGCCCGACTTGAAGATGCCGGAGCCGACGAACACGCCCTCGGCGCCGAGCTGCATCATCATCGCGGCGTCGGCCGGGGTGGCGATGCCACCGGCGGTGAACATGACGACCGGCAGCTTGCCGGTCTGGGCGACCTCGCGGACCAGCTCGTACGGGGCCTGCAGTTCCTTGGCGGCGACGAACAACTCGTCCTCCGACAGCGAGGTCAGGCGGCGGATCTCGGCGCGGATGGTGCGCATGTGGGTGGTCGCGTTGGACACGTCACCGGTGCCCGCCTCGCCCTTGGAGCGGATCATGGCCGCGCCCTCGGTGATGCGGCGCAGGGCCTCACCCAAGTTGGTGGCGCCACAGACGAAGGGGACGGTGAAGTTCCACTTGTCGATGTGGTTGGCGTAGTCGGCGGGGGTGAGCACCTCGGACTCGTCGATGTAGTCGACGCCGAGGCTCTGCAGGATCTGCGCCTCCACGAAGTGGCCGATGCGGGCCTTGGCCATCACGGGGATGGAGACGGCGGAGATGATGCCGTCGATCATGTCCGGGTCGCTCATCCGGGAGACGCCGCCCTGGGCGCGGATGTCGGCCGGGACCCGCTCGAGCGCCATGACGGCCACCGCGCCGGCGTCCTCGGCGATCTTGGCCTGGTCCGGGGTGACCACGTCCATGATCACGCCGCCCTTGAGCATCTCGGCCATGCCGCGCTTCACGCGGGCGGTGCCGACGGTGGTGGTGGTCTCAGGCGTAGTCACGGCTGTCTCCTGTGTCATGTGCGCCAATCAGGTCGCTCGGTATGGACACCGTCGATTCTAGAACCGTCCCCATTCGGCCTTCATAGCCAGTTGAGGTCCACTGGCCTTGCCGCGACCAGCGGCGATGCCGCCGCCACCCGTCGCTGGCCTGCTCCGGTGGCCCGCCGCTCAGCACGCGTCGGCCGTTTCCACGGTCGGCACCGGGCGGCGTCCGAACCGGTCGGCGAGCACGATCAGCGCCGCGCCCGCGGCCGCCGCTGCGCCGCACCACAGCGCCGCGACCGGGTCGCCCACCCGATCGACCACCACCCCGGCGGCCACCGGACCCAGGATCGCGCCGATGTTCAGCGCGGTGGTCGCCAGCGCGCCGGCGAGACGGGGCGCGGTGCGCGCCGAGGTCCGCACGATGGTCGCGATCAACGCCGACCCGACGCCGAACGCGGCCGCGCCGGTGACGAACGTCATGACCGCGACACCCGCCGTCGTCCGCGCGGTCAGGGCCGCGAGTGCCCAGACCGCGACGAGTCCGGCCGTGCCGACGGTGATGATCGACGGGCCGAACCGGTCGCTGAACCGGCCGGTGAGGGTCACCCCGGCGAACGAGCCGAGACCGAACACCGCCAGGGCCGCGGGCACCCAGCCGCTGTCCGTCCCGGCGACTGCGGCGGTGATGGTGCCCAGGTAGGTGAACCCCGCGAAGGTCGCGGCGTTGACCAGGACCCCGGCGGCCACCGCGACCCGCACCGGACGCACGCCGAGGACCGCCCATTCGGCGCGGATCGAGGTGCCCGCGGTGGTGTCGGCGGCCCGCGGCAGCAGCAGCGCCACCGGGACGAGCACCACCGCGCTCACCAGCGCGACCGCCCAGAAGGCCGAACGCCACCCCCACAGCTGACCGAGCACGGTGCCCGCCGGAACCCCGGCGACGCAGGCCACCGTCACGCCCGACACGACCACCGAGGTCGCCCGCCCGATCAGCGCGGGCCCGACCAGCGTCGGCAGCGCGGCCAGCACGATCGCCAGGAACCCGGCGTTGGCGACCGCGGCGACGACCCGTGTCGCGACCAGCACCGTGATGTCGCCCGCGAGCGCGCCGACGACGTGGGCGAGACAGAACACCGCGAGAAACGTTGTCGCCGAACGCCGCAGCGGCCACCGGCCCGCGGTGAGGGCCATCGTCGGCGCGCCGAGCACCATGCCGACCGCGTACACCGCGGTCAGCAACCCGACGGTCCCGAGCGAGACGCCGAGGTCGCCGGCGGTCCGCGCCAGCAGCCCCGACATCATGAATTCCGATGTGCCCTGCGCGAATACCGCGACAGCGAGCACGAAAACCCCGATGGGCATGGTTGATCAACTCTCCGGAGATCGGGACACCGCACGCGCGGTGTCCGAGAGGACGCGGCACGGGCGGAGTACGGCCCGCCGCGAGGAATCGAGGATCATCCGGCATCGCGAACGACACGTCGCCCCGGTCATCGGACCGAGGGAGCTCGTTCACGCGACGCCATCCGGCCCGTGGGCCGGACGGCTACCTTCTGGATGCCTCCGGAGAATTCACCCGCCCACCGTATGCGCGGGAACATCGTCCGCGCCAGTTGTTTTGCGCCCGATCGGGTCAGCGGATCGAGCGGACGACGTGTTCGGTGTCGTCGGAGGCCACCGCGGCGGCCTCGGTGAGGAGTTCGTCGAGGTGGTACGGGTAGACCGCCTCGCCCTGATCGTCGAGGGCGCGGATGTCGGCGGGGGCGCACCAGCGGTGATCGGTGATGGTGCGGCGTTCGAGCGCGTTCAGGGCCGCGGGCCGCCACTCGAAGCTCGGGGCGCGCAGTGTGAAGAACAGTTCCTCGGAGCGGATGAGCTCACCGTTGAACGGGAACACCGCGACCCGGCGCCACAGCGGACCGCGCAGCGCGGCCGGATCGACCCGCTGGCCGGTCTCCTCGTACAGCTCGCGCACCGCGGCGTCGCGCAGGCTCTCCCCCGGTTCGACCCCGCCGCCGACGGTGAACCAGAACGCCACCTCGGGCAGCATCGGATCGTGGCCGCGCAGCAGCAGCACCCGGTCCTGCTCGTCGAGCAGGACCACCCGGGCGGAGGTGCGGGTGGTGTTCACGTCCAGGCCGGTCGCCGCGGCGGGCGTGGCCCGCTCGGTGATCTCGAAGTAGTGCGGCAGCGGCGCGGTACCGCCCAGGTGCAGCACCCGCACCGGCCGCCGGGTACGCAGCGCGAGGGTGTCGCGGACGGCGTCGTTGTGGAATCGGCGCGCGATCAGCACGCGTGCCTCGGCGTCGGCGAGCTCGGCGACCAGCTGCGGCCGCAGCTGGTCGATGTCGACCAGGCTCAGCGCGGCGGAGAGCTGGTTCTCGACGGTCTCGCGGTCACCGCGATCGGCCCGCTCCGCGCGATCGGCCAGCGCGGCGAGCTGGGCGGCCCGCTCACCACGCCGCGAGTCGGTGCTCACCGGCCCGGCGATCGCCATCGCCACCGCGCGCGCTACCACCGCGCGCCGGGCCAGCGCCGCGTCGAGCGCCTGCCAGGACTGATCCGAGCGCACGTGCAGCCGGTCGAGCCGGTTGGCCGTGGAGTACGCCCAGACACCGAGCGCGAGGACGAGGACGGCGATCAGCCCGAGAACGAGGACCGAGGTCGCGGAGAACGTGATCATCCGGCGGCCCGCACGCGGAGATCGCCGACGGTGACGGTCTCGTAGACCCGCAGGATCTGCTCGGCCACCACCGGCCAGTCGTAGGCGGCGACCACCTGGGTCGCGGTGCGCACCAGTCGCTGCCTGGTCTCGTCGTCGGTGAGGACGGTGTCGATCGCGGTGGCCAGGGCGGCGGAATCGCCGACGGGGGTGAGCAGGCCCGCGGTCCCGTCGCGCAGCACCCGGCGGAAGGCGTCGAGCTCACTGGCCACCACCGGGGTGCCCGCGGCCATCGCCTCGATCAGGATGATGCCGAAGCTCTCCCCGCCCAGATTCGGCGCGACGTAGACATCGGCACTGCGCATCGCCGCGGCCTTCTCCGCGTCGGAGACCTGGCCGAGGAAGCGCAGGTGCCCGGCGTGCTCGCCCGCCTCGCGGCGCAGCCGGTCCTCGTCGCCGCGCCCGACGATGAGGATCTGCACGTCGGGATGCCGGTCGATCAGCGTGGGCAGCGCGCCGAGCAGCACGTCCATGCCCTTGCGCGGCTCGTCGAAGCGGCCGAGGAACAGCACCGTCGCACCCGCGCGCGGATAGCCGTCGAGCAGCGGGCCGCGGGCGAACGCCGAGACGTCGACACCGTTGGGGATCTCCACCGCGTCCGAGCCGAGCGCCTCGACCTGCCAGCGCCTGGCCAGCTCGGAGACGGCGATGCGGCCGTTGATCTTCTCGTGGTACGGCCGCAGCACGCCCTGAAAAGTGCTCAGTACCAGCGATTTCGTGGTCGAGGTGTGGAAGGTCGCGACGATCGGGCCCTCGGCGATCTTGAGCGCGAGCATCGACAGGCTCGGCGCGTTGGGCTCGTGGATGTGCAGCACGTCGAAGTCGTTGCTGTCGATCCAGCGCCGGATCCGGGTGTAGGCCATCGGCCCGAACGACAGCCGCGCCACCGACCCGTTGTACGGAATCGCCACCGCGCGGCCCGCCGACACCACGAAATCGGGTAGCGGGGTGTCGTCGGAGGCGGGCGCGAGCACGCTCACCTTGTGTCCGCGTTCGAGGAAGACCCGGGCCAGCTCGACCACATGGGCCTGCACCCCGCCGGGAACGTCGAAGGAGTACGGGCACACCATGCCGATCTTCACCGCGCTCCCCCTGTCTGCGCGGCGGCGATGCGGGCCCGTCGCTCGGGCGACAGATCGGCTTCCCACAGCGGTTGCAGCATGTGCCAGTCGGCCGGATGCTCGGCGATATTGGCCGCGAACCGGTCGGCCAGCGCCTGGGTGGCGGCCGCGACGCCCACGGAGACATCCAGTGGCGCTTCGGTTTTCAGTCCCCAGTTCTCGGTGCCGTCGGCCTCGACGGTGAACCACCCGTGCACCGGCATCAGCGCGGCGCCGGTCTCGATGGCCAGCTTGGCGGCGCCGGCGGGCATCCAGGTGCGCTCGCCGAAGAAGTCGACCGGCACACCCTTGCCGGTGAGGTCGCGCTCGCCCATCAGGCAGACGATCCGGTTCTGCCGCAGCCGGTCCGCGAGCTGCCCGAACGGCGGCTGCTCACCACCGGTCAGCGGGAACACCTCGAAACCCAGGCTCTCCCGATAGGCGACGAAGCGCTCGAACAGCGACTCCGGCTTCAACCGTTCGGCCACCGTGGTGAAGGTGTCGTAGTGCTGCACCAGCCACACCCCGGCCATGTCCCAGTTGCCCGAGTGCGGCAGCACGAAGATGACGCCGCGGCCCCGCTCCAGGGCCGCGTCGAGGTGTTCGAGGCCGTCGACGTAATAGTCGATGGTGCTGTGGTCCATGCTGGGCAGCCGGAACGCCTCGCGCCAATACCTGGCGTAGGAGCGAATGCTCGCGCGCATCAGGTCCGCGGGCACCTCGTCGGGACGCACCCCCAGCACGCGCGCGAGATTGCGCCGCAACTGCTCCGGTCCCCCGTTCTTCACCGCCCGATCGGCGCCCAGGTCGAACACCTTGCGCACCAGGGGTTCCGGCGCCGACCGCACCACGCGCCACCCGGCGGCGTAGCCCAGATCGCTCACCCGCTCGGCGAGGGTCACGACGCCGCACCTCCGGTCGCGCCGGGCTGCGGGGCAGGCGGGATGACGGTCCGCGCGCCCGGCGAGTTGCGCACCGCGAGCACCCGCTGGAACACGGTGATGACGCTGGCCACCACCAGGATCCACATGGCCACGTAGACGGCCCAGGTGAGCCATTCGATGCCCCAGTGCCCGCCGATGCCGGTGAGCCCGGCGCCGACCAGCACGATGACCAGCCGGTCCGGCCGCTCGATCAGCCCGCCGTCGGCGGACAGACCACTGGCCTCGGCGCGCGCCTTCGCGTACGAGATCACCTGCGAGGTGACCAGCACGATCAGCGTCGCCGCGAACAGCTCCTTGCTCTGCTCGTGGTAGACCGCCCACCAGGCCAGACCGCCGAAGATCGCGCCGTCGGCGACCCGGTCGCAGGTAGCGTCGAGGACCGCGCCGTACTTCGTGCCGCCGCCGCGGGCCCGGGCCATCGCCCCGTCCAGCATGTCGAACATGACGAACAGCCAGATGACCATCGTGCCCCAGAACAGGTGCCCGGTGGGGAACAGGGTCACCGCGGCCGCGATCGTCGCGGTGGTACCGATCAGTGTCATCGCGTCCGGGGTGAGCCCGGTACCGACGAGCGCTTTGCCCAGCGGCGCAGTCGCTTTCGCAAACGTCTGGCGGCCGAAGAAGCTGAGCACGGTTGTTATTCCTCCCACGCCTCCGCCAGCAGCTGCCGCGTCTCGCGCAACAGCTGAGGCATCACCTTCACCCCGCCGACCACGGTGATGAAGTTCGCATCCCCACCCCAGCGCGGCACGATGTGCTGGTGCAGGTGGTCGGCCAGCGAACCACCGGCCACGCCGCCGAGATTGAGCCCGACATTGAATCCGGCGGGCCGCGAGACCCGCTTCATCACCCGGATGGCCCGCTGTGTGAAGGCCATCAGCTCCGCGCTCTCGGCGGCCGTCAGATCCTCCAGGTCGGCGACCCGGCGGTACGGCACCACCATCATGTGCCCTGGGTTGTACGGGTACAAGTTGAGCACCGCATAGACCTGTTCGCCGCGCGCGATGATCAACCCGTCCTCGTCCGACATCTTCGGGATGTCGGTGAACGGGTGACCCGTGGCGTCCTTGGGCTTGATCTCGCCGGTGATGTAGGACATCCGGTACGGCGTCCACAGCCGCTGCAACCGGTCGGGCTGACCGGCACCCGCGTCGACGATCGACCCGGCCTCCGAGGCGATGCTCTCACTCATGAGGACGCCTTCGCCGCGCCGACGACCTCGAACCCGTCCGCGGTGGGCGAGGTGTTCTCGCGGTTGGCGATCCAGCTCAGGACGGTGGCGACCGCGTCGTCGACCGGCACGCCGTTGACCTGGCTGCCGTCGCGGAACCGGAAGCTGACCGCGCCGGCCTCCACGTCGCGCGCGCCGGCCAGCAGCATGAACGGCACCTTCTGCGCGGTCTGGTTGAAGATCTTCTTCTGCATCCGGTCGTCACTGCGGTCGACCTGGGCGCGCACGCCCCCGTCCCGCAGCCGCTCGATCACCGCGTCCAGGTGCGGGGCGAAGTTCTCCGCGACCGGGATGCCGACGACCTGCACCGGCGCGAGCCAGGCCGGGAAGGCACCGGCGTAGTGCTCGGTGAGCACGCCGAAGAACCGCTCGATCGAACCGAACAGCGCGCGGTGGATCATCACCGGACGCTGCTTGGTGCCGTCGGAGGAGGTGTATTCCAGGTCGAACCGCTCGGGCAGGTTGAAGTCGAGCTGGATGGTCGACATCTGCCAGGTGCGGCCCAGCGCGTCCTTGGCCTGCACGGAGATCTTCGGGCCGTAGAACGCGGCGCCGCCCGGGTCCGGCACCAGGTCCAGGCCCGAGGCCTCGGCGACCTTGGCCAGGGTCTCGGTGGCCTCTTCCCACAGCTCGTCGGAGCCGACGAACTTCTTCGGGTCCTTGGTGGACAGCTCGAGGTAGAAGTCGTCGAGGCCGTAGTCCTTGAGCAGCGACAGCACGAACTGCAGCGTGGTGGTCAGTTCCGCGTGCATCTGCTCCTTGGTGCAGTAGATGTGCGCGTCGTCCTGGGTCATGCCACGCACGCGGGTCAGGCCGTGCACCACGCCGGACTTCTCGTAGCGGTACACCGAGCCGAACTCGAACATCCGCAGCGGCAGCTCACGGTAGGAGCGGCCGCGCGAACGGAAGATCAGGTTGTGCATCGGGCAGTTCATCGGCTTGACGTAGTAGTCCTGGCCGGGTTTCCGCACGGAGCCGTCCTCGTTGAGTTCGGCGTCGAGGTGCATGGCCGGGAACATGCCGTCCCTGTACCAGTCGAGGTGACCGGAGACCTCGAACAGATGCCCCTTGGTGATGTGCGGGGTGTTGACGAACTCGTAGCCCGCGTCGATGTGGCGCTGCCGCGAGTACTCCTCCATCTCCTTGCGGATGATGCCGCCCTTGGGGTGGAACACCGGCAGGCCCGAACCGAGCTCGTCGGGGAAGCTGAACAGGTCCAGCTCGAGGCCCAGCTTGCGGTGGTCGCGGCGCTCGGCCTCGGCCAGCAGGTGCAGGTACTCGTCCATCGCCTCGGCCGATTCCCAGGCGGTGCCGTAGACGCGCTGCAGGTCCTCGCGGTCCTGGTCACCGCGCCAGTAGGCGGCCGAGCTGCGGGTCAGCTTGAAGGCGGGGATGAACTTGGTGGTGGGGATGTGCGGGCCGCGGCACAGGTCGCCCCAGATCTTCTCGCCGGTGCGCGGGTCCAGGTTGTCGTAGATGGTCAGCTCGTTGCCGCCGACCTCCATGATCTCCGGGTCGTCGATGCCGGACTTGTCGCTGATCAGCTCGAGCTTGAACGGCTCCTTCGCCAGTTCCTCCCGCGCCTCGTCGATCTCGACGACGCGACGCGAAAAGCGCTGCGCGCCTTTGATGATCTTCTTCATCCGGGACTCCAGCTTGGCCAGATCCTCGGGGGTGAAGGGCCGGTCGACCCGGAAGTCGTAGTAGAAGCCGTCCTTGATCGGCGGGCCGATGCCCAGCTTGGCGTCGGGGAACTCCTGCTGCACCGCCTGGGCCAGCACGTGCGCGGCCGAGTGCCGGATCACGCTGCGGCCGTCCTCGGTGTCGGCGGCGACGGCCTCGACCTCGACGTCGGTGTCCGGGATCCAGGACAGGTCCTTGAGCGCGCCCTCGGCGTCGCGGACCACCACGATCGTGTCCGGTCCCTTGGTCGGCAACCCCGCTTCCCGCACCGCCGCGCCCGCGGTAGTCCCGGCCGGCACCCGGACGAGGGCGACAGGGCTGATCGGTGCAGAGGTGGTCACGGGAATGCTCTCCTTGACGTCACGTCCGGCGGGGCTGTCCCGCACGGCGCAGGCTCGATCCTGCGAACGCGACCATGCTAGCTGTTCCGCCTCCCCGCGATTCTGGCCAGAGTCGTGTTCGTGTCGCGGATCGCGGGCGGCCGGCGGTTCGCATCGAGTCGCCGCCGCGCGCGGCACTCGGTCGCGAGAGCGAAATCCGGTCCCGCCGCCGTTCAGGTTCTGCGCGAGATGACCATGAGGTATTCGCAGGGAGCGTCCGTCCGGTTGGCGAAACCGTGGTCCGCGTCGGCCTGGAAGAAGATCGAGTCGCCCGCGTTCAGCGTCTCGATGATGCCGCCGATCGCGACGGTGAGGGTGCCGTCGAGCACCACGAGTTGCTTCTCGCTCCCCGGCGGATACGCGGGCAGCAGCCCGGTGGAGACCTGTGCGGGCAGGTAGTGGGCGACCATTTCGCCGCCGCCCACGCCAGGGGCCGCCGACACCATGTGCCGCTCGAAGCCGGTGTCGGGGTCACGGAAAACGGGGCGATCGCTCTTGCGCAGCACAACGGCCACACCGGATGTCGTAGCGGCTCCCCCGCCGATCAGGTCCGACAGCGACGCGTCGAGCGCGTGGGCGATCCGGGAGGCGACGCCGATCGTCGGACTCTTCTCGCCGCGTTCGACCTTGGACAGCATCGCCCGGCTGACCGAGGACTGCGTGGACAGCTGCTCCAGCGTCAGACCCGCGTCCTCACGGCGTCGCCGGACATTGGCACCGAACGCACCGGCCAGGTCGTCACCCCGGGGTGGTTCGGCCACGTCTCCGCCTTGCTCGACCACCGCGCTCCTCGGTTGCTGGGTATCCGCCGCCCACAGTGTAGACATTCTCCTATAGGAGAACTAGTCTCCCAAAGTAGAGGCGCAGCGGCGCCCACGACGGAGGCTTCCATGCGTTTGATCTCGACCGGCCGGCACCATGCCACGTTCGAATTCGGTGACCTACACGTGATCTCGTTGCGCGACGGGTACATCGACATGCCACCGACCCGGCTCCGCGACGAGGAAGGGCGCCCGCTCCCCGTCCTGCCGACCGCCGTGCCGCTGGCCGGCGACAATCTGCGGCTGTCGGTCAACGCCTTCTTCGTCACCGACGGCACCCGGTCGGTGCTCATCGACACCGGCGCGTCCGACGTCTGGCACGACCCCACCATGGGCTTGATCTACGACGCACTCGACGAGGCGGGTATCGACCGCGCGCGGATCACCGACGCCGCCATCACCCACAACCACGAAGACCACGTGAGCGGCCTGATCACGCCGGACGGCGCGGAGGCGTTCCCCGAACTGGAACGGGTGTGGATCGGCGCGGGTGACACCGCGGTGTTCACGGGGCGGCTCGCGCCGCTCCGCGACCGGGTCGTCCCCGTGACCGAGCAGGTCGCGATCAACGACTGGGTCACCGCGATCCCGACACCGGGCCACACCCCCGGCCACACCGTCTACGACGTCAGGAGCGGCGCAGGCCGCCTTCTCGTCTGGGGCGACACCGTGCACGTTCCCACGCTCCAATTCGATCAGCCGAACTTGTCCTGGGAGTTCGACGGCGACCAGGCCCAGGCCCGCGTCGCACGCGCGGCCCTGCTCGAACAGCTGATTCGACCGGATCACTTCGTCGCGGGCGCCCACCTCGACTCCCCCGGCATCGCCCGCGTAACCCCCTCCGGCGCCGGTTACGCGCTGGAGTATCTCGCGCCACCGATCGGCTGATCGAGGTCCTCAGATCACGCCTCGGCCAGCAGGGCCTCGCGTTCGGACGCGGGGCGTTTCGGGCAGCTGGTGCACATCTGGCAGCCCGGTACCTCGTAGACGAGGCAGCAGGACAGGCGTTTGACGAAGGTGCGCTCGCCGACGGTGACGAAGCGCGGGGCGAGCAGGCGCGCGCCGACCTCGCCGGCCAGCCGGGTGGCGGCTTCGGGCGCGCCGGCGTCGAGCGCGCGGTTGCCGATCGCGTCGGTGACCACGGCCCACAGCGCGGGCACACCCGCACCGGAAACGGCGGCGACCTGCAGGATCACCGCGGTCAGGGTCTCCCGCAGGGCGGTGCCGACCGCCTCGGTGGCGGCGTCGCGGTCGGCGGGCGAGGCGAGCGCGACCCTCGACCGGAAGCGCACGTGCTCGACGCCGCCGTCGGGGCGGATCTCGCAGTCGAGCTCGTCCAGCGCAGCGATCGGGGCGGGGACGCCCGCGGCGTAGGCGGTGGTGATCTGGTCGACGAGCGCGGAGGCGACCATGCACCACCACAGCGTGCCGCCGACGCGCGGGGTCTCGGTGCCCCACGCACGGCTCATCTCGCCGATCCGGTCCGCGACCCACGCGGGATCGGTGAGCAGGCGTCCGGGGACGGTGCTCACGACATCAGGGGACTGCGCAACCATGGCCAATCGACTCCGATCCACCCTGAGACCATCGAAAATGTGCCGAGCACCCACAGCGTCGCGACGACGAGGGCGAAGGTGGCCACCGCGCCGAGGATCTTGATCGTCCACCCGCGTGAGGTGTACCAATCCATGACGATCCGGTACTTGCCGCGCACCCAGGTCAGGGTGTGGTGGGCCCAGACGAACTCGGTGGCCAGGATGCCGAAGCCCGCGAACACCAGCGCCCAGCCGGGTCCCGGGTACGGGATCGTGACGATCCCGATCAACAGCACCAGCCCACCGACCACGCCGACGGCGATGCGGTAGCCGAGATTCAGGGTAGGGCGGTGCTCGATGCTCGCCCGGAAGGCGCGCCAGCGGTGTGTGGAGACCCGCTCGTCCGCCGACGCCCCGGCGGTGGAATCCGCCGGGGCGTCGGTGGTCGGGGCGGTCGGCTTGCTCGTCATCGTTCCAGCCTACGAGCCGCCGATGCCGGAATCACCCCGTGACCGGGGCCTCGTCCCGATCGTCGATGGTGCGCACGCCCTCGGCGGTGACCTCGATCACCCGCGCGCCCGCGATGTCGAAGAACAGTCCCGACACCGCCAGCCCGCGTTCGGCGACCGCGCGGCGCACGGCCGGATGCCGGTGCAGCGTCTCGAGCTGCACGGCGACATTGACCATCCCGAGCTGGTCGACCTCGTCGAAGCCCGCGGCCCGCGCCGCCACCGCGACCGGATGATCGGCCCGGAACCGGTCCAGGCTCGCCTCGGCGTGCCGCAGCCACGAGCTCAGCCCGCCGTCGGCCTCGGCGCCCCGGTAGACCGCCTTCATGGCGCCGCAGGCGGAGTGCCCGCACACCACGACCGAGCGCACGGCGAGCTCCTCGAGCGCGAACACCAGCGCCGCCTCGACCGAGTCGTCCCCGGTGGTCGGCACGAGATTGCCGACATTGCGGACGGTGAACAGGTCACCGGGCCCGCTCGAGGTGATCACATTGGGCACGATCCGCGAGTCCGAGCAGGTGAGGAAGAAGGAGTCCGGGTCCTGCCGGTCGCGCAGCTCATCCAGGTGCGGGCGCACCACGTGGGCGTGACTGCGGTGGAACGCCGAGACGCCCGCGGTCAGCGCGTCGCTGCCGGACTTCTGGTGCCGCCACGGTCCGAGCAGCTCGTCCCAGGTCGCGCGGCCGAAGCCGCGGGCGGGCGGGGCGCCGACGGTGTCGGCCATCCTGGCGCTGCCGATCTCCACGAAATCGACACTGCCGCCGCCGCTTTCCTGCTGGTGCTGCCAGCTCTCGATGGCCTCGAAGGCGGCATGGTCGAGGAAGTCGACCGTCATCTCCACGGTGACGTCGGCGCCAGGGGGCACCTTGCCGAGTTCGGCGGACAGTTTCGGCAGGGCCAGGAAGGTGCACGACCCATCGATGCGGACCAGCCAGCGCTCGCCCACGGGCAGCGGCGTCGCCGCCACCTGTACGCGCACCACGCGCCACAGCAGCAGCCCGAAAGCCAGTGCGAGACCGATGATCACGCCCTCGAGCAGGTTCAGGAACACCACGCCGAGCACGGTGACCAGGTACACCAGCAGGTCGCCGGTGCGCCGGGCCAGCCGGATGTGGGCCAGCTTCACCAGCTGGATGCCGATGACGATGAGCAGCCCGGCCAGCGCGGCCTTCGGGATCTGCTCGACCAGGCCGACCAGGGCGACCGAGAACAGCAGGATCCAGCAGCCGTGCAGGATCGTCGAGGCGCGGCTGCGCGCGCCGGCCTGCACATTGGTGGCGCTGCGCACGATGACGCCGGTGATCGGCAGACCGCCGACCAGGCCCGACAGCACGTTCGCCGAACCCTGGCCGACGAGCTCGCGGTCGAAATTGGTCCGCGGACCGGTGTGCATCTTGTCCACCGCCACGGCGGAGAGCAGGCTCTCGACGCTCGCGATGAGGGCGATGGTGAGCACCATCATGGCGATCGCCGACCAGTTCCCGGACGGCAGCTCCGGCAACTGCAACGCGTCGAAGAGCGAGCCGCTCAACACGATCCGCTCCACCTCGGCGGGCAGCACCATCGACAGCAGGGTGCCCGCGACGACCGCGACCAGCGGACCGGGCACCGCGCGAATCTTCGGCGGCAGGTACTTCCAGCCCAGCATCACCACGATCACGACGGCGCCGACGAACGCGTCACCGCCGTGCAGCGACAGCAGCTGGCCGGGCAGCTCGATCAGATTGCGCCAGGCGGTGCTGTGCGAGGAACCACCGAGCAGCACATGGACCTGCTGCAACGCGATGGTGATGCCGATCCCGGCGAGCATCGCGTGCACCACCACCGGCGCGACGGCGAGCGCGGCACGGGCGATCCGGCTGAGCCCGAACAGGATCTGTAACACGCCCGCGGCAACGACGATGAAACAGGTAGTTCGCCAGCCGAATTGGGCGATGGATTCGGCGACGACGACGGTGAGGCCCGCGGCGGGGCCACTGACCTGCAGCACCGAACCGCCGAGCACACCGGCGACGATGCCACCGATGACCGCGGCGACGAGACCGGCGGCGACCGGGGCGCCGGAGGCGACGGCGATGCCGAGCGACAGCGGCAGGGCGACGAGGAAGACCACGATCGAGGCGGGCAGATCGTGCCGCAGCAGGGTCTGCCGCCAGGACGGCGGCGCGGGTTCGGGCGTGGGCGCCGCCGATGCGGCGGGTGGAGCTAGGTCGTTCGCGACAGACATGGTTCTCCTTCGGCGACGCGGCGCGCGGCCGTGGTCGATGGACGATCTACGTGTCGTGCGCGGTCGGTCGACCGCGGAACAGCTTCCCGTGATGAAGCGACGAGAACCCCGGTACGTCGGCGAACCGGGGTGAGGTGCCAACCACCGTATTGGTAAAGACTTGGCAAAACCAGTGTGCCGCACGAAGAGTGGGTGTCGCCATAACCGCAGGCCCGGTGTGGTGTGACCCACACCGGACCCGGGCGCTCACACCGGTTCGGCGGCGACACGGCGGTGACTGTCGTCGAATTCGGCGATCCCGTCGGCGGTCACCTCGATGACCCGCGCGGTCGCCAGATCGAAGAACAGACCCGACACCACGACCCCGCGCTCCGCGATCCCGTCGCGCACCGCCGGATAGTCCATCAGGGTCTGGACCTGCCGGGCGACGTTCACCATGCCCAGCTGGTCGACCGGGCCGAAGCCCGCCCGCCGGGCCGCCTCGGCCACCGGATGCCCCGCGTGGAACGCCGTCAACGTGGGCGCGGCGTGCGCCAGCCAGTCGTCGAGACCGGGACCCGCCTGGACCTGCGCGTACAGCGCTTCCATGGCCCCGCACCCGCTGTGCCCGCACACCACGACCGCACGCACGTCGAGCTTGTCGAGCGCGTAGATCAGCGCCGCTTCCACCGAGACGTCGCTGCCGCCGACCGGCACCAGATTGCCCACGTTGCGGACGGTGAACAGGTCACCGGGCCCGCTGCTGGTGATGACATTGGGCACGATGCGGGCATCGGCGCAGGTGAGGAAGAAGGTGTCGGCGTCGGGACGGTGCCGCAAGCCCGCCAGGTGCGGGCGCAGCAGGTGCGCGTGCCCGCGGTGGTAGGCCGCGATGCCGGCCGCGATCGGGTCGACGCCACCGCTGCGGCGCCACGGCCGGATCGCCTCGTCGACCGCCTTGCGGGCGTGGCCGTGCTCGGGCGGCCCGTCGTGCGCGCGCGCCATCCGCGCGGTGCCGAGTTCGACGAAATCGACCGTGCCGCCGCCGGATTCGCGCGCGTCGGCCCACTCGGAGAGCAGCTCGCAGGCGGCGTGGTCGAGGAAGTCGACGCTCAGCTCCACCGTCACGTCCACGCCGGCGGGCACTTTCGCCAGTTCACTGGTGAGCCGGGGCACGGCCAGGAAGGTGCAGGTGCCGTCGATGCGCACCAGCCAGGTGCCGTCGGTGCGCGGCGCCGCGGCGATGGTGAACTTCACGACCCGCCACAGCAGCAGCGCGAACGAGGCGATCAGGCCGATCACCATGCCCTGCAACAGATTCAGCGAGACGACGGCCACCACCGTGACCAGGTAGACGTAGATGTCACCGGTGCGGCGGGCGCGCTTGATGTGTGCCAGCTTCACCAGTTGCACGCCGATCAGCACCAGCAGCCCGGCCAGCGCGGCGGTCGGGATCTGCCGGACCAGGCCGACCAGCGCGATCGCGAAGACCAGGATCCAGCAGCCGTGCAGCACGGTGGCGGCCCGGCTGCGGGCGCCCGCGTTGGCATTGGTGATGCTGCGGACGATGACGGCGGCGATCGGCAGGCCGCCGAGCGCGCCGGAGGCCATGTTGGCGGCACCCTGACCGAGCAGTTCGCGATCGAAGTCGGTGCGCTGCTGGGGCCGCATCTTGTCGACGGCGACGGCCGAGAGCAGGGTCTCCACGCTGGCGATGAGCGCGACGGTGAGCATGGTGAGCGCGATCGGGACCCAGCCACCGTGCGGCAGCGCGGGCAACCCGATGCCGTCGATCAGCGAGCCGTCCAGGCGCACCCGGTCCACCGTCAGCGGCAGGACCAGCGAGACGACGGTGGCCACCACCACCGCGACCAGCGGGCCGGGCACCACCCGGACGCGGCGCGGCAGGTACTGCCAGCCGATCAGGATGGCGATCACGAGCAGCCCGACGAACAGGTCGCCCTTGTGCACCGACATCACCTGGTTGGGCAGTGCCACGATGCTCGCCCACGGCGAGCTGACGGTGGTCCCGCCGAGCAGCACGTGTACCTGCTGCAGGGCGATGATCACGCCGATCCCGGCGAGCATGGCGTGCACCACGACCGGGGCGATGCCGAGCGCGGCGCGCGCGATCCGGCTGAGCCCGAACAGGATCTGCAGAAGACCGGCCCCCACGGTGATGAAACACATGGCGGCCCAACCGAATTGCTGGACGGCACCGGCGACGACGACGGCGAGACTGGCGGTCGGCCCGCTCACCTGGACCGACGAGCCGCCGAGTAACCCGGCGACCACGCCGCCGATCGCGGCGGCGATGAGTCCGGCGACGACGGGGGCGCCGGAGGCGAGCGCCACCCCGAGGGAGAGCGGCAAGGCGACGAGAAACACCACGAGTGATGCTGGAAGATCTTGCTGAAGAACAGCTTTCAGCGAATGGCCCGGATCATTGTCGGTCATCATTCTCCTTCGCCGGGGCCGCTCGGCTCCCGGTTCATCGGTCGAACATGCACTGGCAATTGATGCTGAGCTGCGAGCGAACGGCGGCGGAACGGCACTGCTCGAAGAGAGACTCGACCCGAGACACAGGGTCCGGCCAATAGTAAAGAACTACCCAAGCGTATGGAAAGTTCTCGAGGCGAATGGGACGAATCGCGACTCAACTGTGACGTGCACCACATGCAATACGTCCGGGCCCGCTCCCCCTGCCGGCCGGAACGATCAGGAATCGAGAAGCGCCGTGCCCGGGGTCGGTGGAAACATCGTTTCCGCAGACCAGACAACGAAAGGGTTCCCGATGACCAGCACCTGGGTACGCCGATCCCACCGGTGGCTCGCCATCGCTTTCACCACGATCGTGGTCCTCACGATGGTCGTGCTGGCGCTGAGCGGACCGGAGTGGGTCTCCTATCTCCCGCTGCTCCCCCTCGCCGGACTCTTCCTCTCCGGCAGCATCCTGTTCGTCCGGTACTACCGCGCCAGGGCACGGCAGGCAGCGGCGACCGGCGGGCGCGCCAATGCCCGTCGCCTGCATCGCTGGTCGGCCGCGGTCTTCGTGGTCACCGTCGTCGCGACCGTCATCGCCCTCTCCCTGCCGGAGCCGATCGTCTGGGTGTCCTACCTCCCCCTGATCCCCCTCGCCGGACTGCTGTTCTCCGGCCTGTACATGCTGGTGGCGCAGCGACTTTCGGCCCGGCGCCGCGTCGCCGCCTAGGCTTCCTCTATCGACGTCATGCCCTCGGCACAGGAACTACCCTTTGCCGCACACGCATGGGTCGAAGCAGACGGCGAGCTGGTCGGTGAGCCGGGCGGGATGGACACCTACCGTCGGCTGATCGTCGTCGGCCGACAGGGGGACGTGAGTGACGATGTCGGTTGACAACGATAATCCGCCACCGAGTAGCTCGTGGCTCCGCAGAGTCGGTGCGCTGCTGACACTGGTCGCACCACATCGGGGCTCGTTGGCGGGCGCGACCGCCCTTCTCCTGGTGGGCACCGGGCTATCACTGGTGCAACCGCTCCTGGCCGGGCAGGTCGTTCGTGACGCGGTCGCGGGTGAGGCGATCGGATGGTCACTCGCGGCGCTGGTCGGGGCCTATTTCCTCTTCGCGGTGACAGACACCGGCGGGCACTACATCCTGGAGCGATCCAGCGAGTCGATGCTCTTGACGGTGCGCAGTCGGCTGGCCGGGCATCTGCTGAGATTGAGAATTCCCACCCTCGAGTCGCTGCGGGTCGGGGACCTGATTTCCCGCGTGACGCTCGATTCGACGGTGGTTCGCAACGCCATCGGTTCCAGCCTCGTGCAGCTCCTGACAGGCGCGATCACCCTGGTCGGCACGATCGCGGTGATGATCTACATCGACTGGCTGCTGTTCTCGATCGTCATCGCCACCGTTTCGGTCGCCGCGGGCGCGATGTTGCTGGTCATGACGAGAATCGAGAAAGCTTCGACGCAGTTGCAAGCGAGCGTCGGCGCGCTGTCCGCGGACATCGAACGAGCACTCACCGGGGTGCGCACCGTCAAGGTGAACAATGCCGAGGACCGTGAGCACGAACATCTGACCGAGCTGGCCGAGGTCGCGTTCGCCGCCGGCATGCGTGCCGCCAGGCTGAAGGCGCTGGGAAATCCGGCCATGCATCTGGCGGTGACCGGGTCGTTCGTCGTCTCACTCCTCGTCGGTGGTGTCCGGGTGGCACATCACCAGATGGAGTTGAGTGGTCTGGTATCGATGATGCTTCTCGCCATGAATCTGCTGATCCCGGTCAGCGACCTCTTCAACGGATCGGTCGGGCTGCAACAGGCGCTGGGCGCGCTCAGCCGGATCCAATCCACCCTCGACCTGCCTTCCGAGGAGGTCGACGACGTCCGGCGGAACGACGCCGAACCGGCGAGCACAACGTGTGCGGAGCGCGCCGACGACAGCGATCACGCGCTCGAGTTCCGGGATGTGCGCTTCTCCTACGATGAGCGGACCATCCTCGACGGAGTGTCCTTCGCGGTACCACCGGGCGGCCATGTCGCGCTGGTCGGGCATTCGGGCGCGGGAAAGTCCACGGTCTTCTCGTTGGTGAGCAGGTTCTACAACCCGAACGGCGGTGACATCCTGCTGGCCGGTCGGTCGTATGTCGATCAGCCGCGTCGAGCTTGGCGCTCGGAAATCAGTCTGCTGGAACAGAACGCGCCGCTGTTGTTCGGTAGCCTCCGCGACAATGTGACCTATCGACAGCCAGGTCTCACCGACGATGATCTGCGGCGCGCGATCGAGCTGGCCGGCCTGGCCGATCTCGTCGCGGGGCTACCCCGTGGCCTCGACACCCCGGTGGGTGAGCACGGTGTTCTCCTCTCCGGCGGCGAACGGCAGCGAGTGGCATTGGCACGGGCATTGATTCGGCGGCCCGTGCTGATGATGCTGGACGAGCCGACCGCGATGCTGGATGCCGAGACCGAGCAGGCGTTGAACGTGACGATCCAGTCCGTGCGGAAGGAGTGCGCGCTGTTGGTCATCGCGCATCGCCTGCCCACGATTCGTGAAGCGGACACCGTCGTGTTCCTCAAGGAGGGACGGATCGTCGACACCGGCCCGCACGACGACTTGGTTGCCCGCAACGGTGACTACCGGCAACTCGTCGGCGCGAAGGTCTGACCTGCCCGGGCCCGGGTGGGCGACGTCGGTCTCAGCCGATGTCGACCACCCGCGCCCAGGCGGGAGGCAGATCCGGAACGTAGTCCGGGTCGGACTCGCTCCACGCGCCCGGCCGGCGGAACAGCCCGACGATCGTCCGGCACGGCGGACGGGTGGCCGGCCACGGGGTCTGGCCGTCGGTCAGGGCCACCACCACGTCCGGGTGGGTGCGCAGGGCCGCGGTGAATCCGGTGCGCAGATCGGTGCCGCCACCACCCATCAACGTCATGCCCTCGGCCCGGCACAGCGGGTCGGCGATCCAAACCGCGGCGTCGCACGACAGGACGGTGACCAGGTCGCGGCGGCCGCCGACCGCGCGGGTGATGGCGGCGACTTCCAGTAGCGCGCTGCCCAATTCGACATCGCTGACCGACCCCGAGGTATCGATGACGACCGCGACCCGAGGGGGGATGCGGCGCAGGCTGGGCAGCACCACCCCGGGCAGCGCGGCCGAGCGCCGTGCGGGGCGGCCGTAGGTGTAGTCCGCGCCGACGCCCGGGGCCGACGCCGCCGAGCGGAGTGCGGCGCCGAGCAGGTCCCGCCACGGCTGCGGCGGATGCAGAGCCGCCTCGGCCCACCGCTGCCATCCCTGGGGCGCGTCGCCCGGCCTGCCGACGATGCCCTGCGCCACCCGGAAGCGGACCGCGTCGCGTTCCTGCTCGCTGAGGCCGTCGGCACCGTCGGGACCGAGTTCCCAGACCCGGTCGAGTCCGTCGGCGCCGCTGCCGCAGTCGAGCCAGGCGAGGTGCTCGGTCAGCCGTCCCAGCCGGAACTGACCGAGGTAGTCCTCCATGAGCTCGCCCGCGGGCAGACCGAGGTCAGCGGGCAGGACCGCCCCCGCCGGCGTGACGAGACCGTCACCGAACGCGTCGTCGTTGATCTCGGCGTCGGCGGCGATGTTCATCCGCAGGCGCTCCGCCGCACCGGTCAGCTCGTGCGCGCGAGCGTAGCGATCGCTGCGCGCGTGATGATCGCGCAGCAGGTGCGACACCTCGTGCACCAGGATCGAGGCGAGTTCTTCCACCGGAGTACCGGCCACGAACGCGGGTGAGACATAGCAGCGCCAATACTTGTCCACCCCCATCGTCGGCACCTGCCGGGACTCGACGATGTGCAGCGCGTACAGGGCGGTGGCCAGGTAGGGCCGCGCCGACACCGCGAACAGCCGTGCGGCATACAGCTTCTCGTGATCCAGCACAGTCGTCATCGGCGTGCCCCGGTGACGCGGGCCGTGGCCTGCTCGGCCTGACGCGACACCGAGACGGAGCCGGCGAGGTGCTCGATCGCGGCCGGGATCTCCCAGTCGTCGCGGCGCAGGGTGGCCAGCGTGGTCGCGGGGACCACCACCAGATCCGGCGCCCCGGTCGCCACGGCTCCGGCCAGCAGCGCCCACGCCGCCTCCCAGCGCGCCTTCTCCGGGCGCCTGCGCACGGCGGCCACGACGGCGTCGAGCACGGCTTGGCGCAGATCGCCCCGGGCGGGCAGCGCGGCGGCCGCCGGATCGGCCAGCAGCACTTCGGGATCGGGCAGGTCCATCCGGTCGATGCTGGTCAGCAGCTCGAAGCCGGGGCCGTCACCGACGGCGCCGCGCACCAGGGTCGACAGCACATCGCGGTCGGTGCCCGCCGCGGTGGCGAAGGCGATCAGCCGGACGGTCATCTCCCAGCTGCGCGGCGACGGCCACGCACCGCCGCGCCGGGTCTCGGTGGTCGGCAGCTGGTGCACCAGTTTCGGGCGGCCCGCGAGCAGCTCGCACACTGCGCGCCGCGCGAAAGCCACTGCCTCCGGCAGTTTTTCGGGATTCAGCCGGGGCAGCGTCGCCCGCGGCCAGGTCCCGCCGAGGCCACGCACGACGACCTCGTGGTCGTGCGTCCACTGCAGGTGCACGAAGCGGTTGGCCAGCGGCGGGCTCAGTTCCCAGCCGTCGG
This sequence comes from Nocardia sp. NPDC003269, assembly GCF_042888005.1. Taxonomy (NCBI): domain Bacteria; kingdom Bacillati; phylum Actinomycetota; class Actinomycetes; order Mycobacteriales; family Nocardiaceae; genus Nocardia; species Nocardia sp. NPDC003269. The sequence goes on along the minus strand of NZ_JBIAPA010000002.1, from coordinate 1,261,760 downwards.
CGGCCGAGGAGCGCGGGTTGGCCGCGGCGACGATGCGGACACCGGGCGGCAACTGCAACGAGCCGATCCGCCGCTCGAGCACCAGCCGCAGCAGGGCGGCTTGCACCGCGGGCGGTGCGGTCGACAGTTCGTCGAGGAACAGCAGACCGCGCCCGGCCCTGACCAACTGCACCGCCCAGTCCGGCGGCGCCATCGGCACGCCCTGGACCGCCGGATCGTCGCCGAGGATGGGCAGGCCCGAGAAGTCCGACGGCTCGTGCACACTCGCGATCACGGTGGTCAACGGCAGGTCGAGCGAGTCGGCGAGCTGGGTCAGCGCGGCGGTCTTGCCGATCCCCGGCTCGCCCCACAGCAGCACCGGCAGATCGGCGGCGACGGCGAGGGTCAGGGCTTCCAGCCGGGTATCGGGGCGTGGTTCGGTCGTCGTCGCGCCGAGCAGGGCGAGCAGTTCGTCGGCGACGCGGAGCTGGGTGCCGGTCGTCGGACGCGGCGGGAAAAGGGTACGCACAGTCATGGGGAATCACCTCGGGGTCGAAGAGGAATGGGGAGTCGCGCGCAGGTCCGGCGGTGGCGCCCACGTCGTTGTCGGACGGCGGTCGTCCAGACGATGGGTGAGCGCGGCGCGGGCCTGCCGCGTGCGGGTCAGGAGGTTCGGGTGTGACGCGGATGCGCCGCCCGCGCACTGCGGGGACGCGGGGCGGACCGGTCGAGACCGTGGCCGGGCGCGGACAGCCCAGCCCGGAACAGGCCGTAGGTGATCCGCCGCCGCACGGCGGATTCCAGTTCGTCGCGCAGCGGTCCGTCGCGCAGCTGCGCGCCCGCGCCGAGCAGGCCCTCGACCACGGCCAGCGCGCCGTCGGTGTCGCCGTGGTCCAGCCGCTCCCGGATACCGGCGAGGCGGTCGGGCCGCCGATGCGCCGCGTCGATGGCCCGCAGGCACGGCAGCGCGGTGCCGGTCAGCGCGACCAGCAGTTCCTCCCGCCGGATTTCGGCCGGGTCGTGATCAAGCGCGGCGAGCGTACCGTTCACGAAGCCGATCCGGTGCCGCGCGCCCCGGCATTCGACGATCCGCGGGCCACCGGCGTCGGGATCGCGGTCCGGGCCGACCGATCTGCCGTCCGGGTCGAGGGCCGCGGTGACCAGAGGATGGAGCCGATCCGCGGTGATCGCGCCGGCACGCAGCAACAGCAGATCGGGGAGGATCCAGGTCGCGGCATCGGGCAGCACCGGAAGCGCGGATTCCGCTCCGCGCGTGTGGTTCCGCGCGATCCGCGGCAACGGTTCGGCGTCGAGCACGCCCGATGCCGCGGGCTCCTCACTCAGATCGAGGACCATCCGCTGACGGGCGCCGTAGCGCACGAGAACCAGACCGGCGGGTGACCGCTCGGCGCGCAGCAGGATCGCGGCCTCGGCGGCCCATCGACCGACCGCGCATCCCTCCGACTCCAGGGCTGTCCACGGCCCGTTGTCAGCGGTGGATTCCGTTGTCCCGGTGGGCATCCAGCGTGCTGCCGGGCCGGAGCCAGCGCCGGATCGGCCCGGCAGTTCGCCGGTCCTGCGCGCGTCCCACAGGTGCCGGTGCAGATCGAGCCGGAAGCGCCGGTGCGGCCGGGCGTGCGGGTGCGGGCTCGTTCCGGAACCGTCCCAGAGCGCGAGCGTGATCCGCTGCCCGGCCTCGGCCCACGCCGGTGCGGTCCGCACCACCAGGTGCACGAATCCGTCACTGCCACCGGAGGTTTCGGTGCTCGGATAGCGCGCCAGGGTGATCGTCAGGCCCGGCCGGAGCAGTCCGTCGGGTGCGACCCTGGGCAGGTGCCAGCGCAGCAGGTCCGGTGCCAGGTGACGCAGATCGGCGCGCACCCGCGCGGCGAGTTCCCCGCCGTGGGTCCGGGCGAGCGCGCGGAGATCGATGTCGATGTCGACGTGGGCCGCGGCGCAGGCTCCGACCCAGTCGCCGACGCGCCGCCGTGCGGTGGCGCGATCGATCATGGTGGGTGGTACCGCGAATTCACGGACCCGCAGCCAGCAGGCGAGGCGGGCAGCGTCACCGGGTGGGCCGGACGCGCGCGGATACTGCGGGATTTCCGCTCGATCGAGCGGGAGGGAAGCCGGTGCGATGACCGGCAGGGGGCTCAACGGCCCGGGCGCCGAACGCCCTTTCGACTGGATGTCATGTGCCCAGTATGCACATCGCCGCCCGGCTCGACAACGCGAGGGCCGGGCAGGCGGGCGCCGACCGGAGGTCGCGCGCCCGCCTGATCCGCAGGTCGCGGTGCGAATTACCGCCCGTCGGCGGCCGCCAGCGCGGGCTCGGCGGTCGGCGCGCCGATCTGCGGGTAGGTCGGGTACTCGATGCCCGAGATGTACTGCACGGTGCGCACGACCTGGCACGAGTAACCGAACTCGTTGTCGTACCAGACGTAGAGGATCGCGGTGTCGCCCTCGACGATCGTGGCGTTGGCGTCGATGATCGACGCCGCGCGCGAGCCGATGAAGTCGCTCGAGACCACGTCGTTGGCGGCGGTGTAGTCCAGGTTGCGGCTCAGCGGACCCGCCAGCGAGACCTGACGCAGGTACGCGAGCACGTCCTCCTTGGTCGTCTCCTGCGCGAGCTGCAGGTTCAGGATCGCCACCGAGACGTCCGGCGTGGGCACCCGGATCGAGTTACCGGTGATCTTGGCCTTGAAGTCCGGCATCGCCTTCGCGACGGCGGACGCGGCGCCGGTCTCGGTGAGCACCAGGTTGAACGGCGCGGACCGGCCGCGACGGTCGGCCTTGTGGTAGTTGTCGAGCAGGTTCTGATCGTTGGTGAACGAGTGCACCGTCTCGACATGTCCACGCAGGATGCCGAATTCGTCGTCCATCGCCTTGAGCGGCGGCACGATCGCGTTGGTCGTGCAGGAGGCGCAGGAGAAGATCTGCTGGGACAGGTCCAGGCTGCGGTGGTTCACGCCGTGCACGATGTTGGGCACATCGCCCTTGCCCGGCGCGGTCAGCACGACCTTGGCGATACCGGGACGCAGGTGCTGGGACAGACCGTCGCGATCGCGCCACCGGCCGGTGTTGTCGATCAGGATGGCGTTGTCGATGCCGTACGCGGTGTAGTCGATCGTGGTCGGATCATCGCTGTAGATGAACTTGATGACATTGCCGTTGGCGGTGATCGTGTCGTTGTCGGTGTCGACCTTGATGGTGCCGTTGAAGTGGCCGTGCACCGAGTCCCGGCGCAGCAGCGAGGCACGCTTGGCCAGATCGTCGTCGCCGCCCTTGCGCACCACGACGGCACGCAGGGTCAGCCCGTTGCCGGAGCCCGCCTTCTCGATGAGCAGCCGGGTAACCAGCCGACCGATGCGGCCGAAGCCGTAGAGCACGACATCGCGCGGGCCCTGCGGCTCGGCCTTGTTGCCGTCGATCACCTCGGCCAGCACGGTCGCGGTGAACTCCGCGATGGACAGTCCGCGGTCGTCGGCGCGGTAGGCCATCACCAGCTGACCGAGGTCGATCTTGCACGGCCCCAGGTCCAGCTCGCTGAGCGCCTGCAGGAAGGGCAGGGTCTCGTCGACGGACAGTTCCTCGCCGGCGATCTGCCGCGCGAACCGGTGCGTCCGCAGGATGCTGATCACCGACTTGTTCACCAGCGACCGGCTGTGCAGCAGGATCGTCACGCCCGTGCCGCGGTACAGCGTGCCGATGATCGGGATCATCGCCTCGGCGGCGGCTTCCTGAGCGTTCCAGCGGTCAAGTTGTTCGGTGGTCACCACACGTCCTCAGGTTCTCGTTGACAGTCACCATCGATGCTAAGGAGCACCGCGTTTTCACTGCGACCGGCTCCCCATCAGTGAGGTTTCCGCCACTCCGCCGGCCACGACGGCATCACGATGCCAGGGCGTGGCGAAGTCGTCGAGACCGGCCCCGGCGTCGGCAGCGGGCATTCAGCCACTCGACCCTTGACTAACAATACGGGTAGACCCGTATTGTTAGTCGCATGAGTTCACCCGCTCCGGTCGGGCGCCCCCGCGATCACCGCACGCACGCGGCCATCCTCCACGCCGCCGAAGAGCTCGTCGTCGAGATCGGCTACTCGGCAACCTCGATCACCGGTATCGCCGCGCGCGCCGGTGTCGGTAAGGACGCGATCTACCGACGCTGGACAGGGAAGCCCGAAGTCGTCTACGAGGCGGTGTTCACCCGCGTCGACCTGGGACCGGTACCCGACAAGGGCACAACGCAGGCCGACGTCACCGACCTGATCGACGCCTTGATCGACGAGCTCAGCGCACCCGCCGCAGCCGCCGCGTTCCCCGGCCTGCTCGCCGACTTCGCCGCCGACCCGAGACTGCGCACCGTACTGCGTGATACGTTCCTGGCTCCCGCGAGGACGCGGATGGGCGAGATCTTCGAACGCGCGCGGGCGCGTGGCGAGGTGGGCGAGGACGTCGCGATCGAACTCGTCCTCGACGCGATCGCGGGCACGATCTTCTTCCACCTCGGCGTCCTCGGCGAACCACCGACACCCGACCTCGCCGCCCGGCTCGGCAGAATCGTCACAGCCGGAATCGGGCCGCGATGAACGGGTACCTGCTCACCGCCGGCCTGCTCACGACGGTCGTGTCGGCGATCCATCTCGTCGGCGGGCATTTCGATCCGGTGCGACCGCTGCTGGCCTGCTCGCTGGCCGATGTCACGAAGCGGACGCTGCACGCGGTGTGGCACATGGTCAGCGTCGACCTGCTGGCGACCACGGCGACCCTGCTCTCCTTGGCGTGGTGGCACCCCGCCGGGACCGAACTGGTCGCGGCCCTGACTGCGGCGCGGTTCGCGGGATACTCGCTTGTGTTCTTCGTGATCGCGCTACGCATGCCGGACCGCGCCCCCTTGCTGCGGTTGCCGCAGTGGATCCTGTTGGCGCCCATCGCGATACTGGCCGCGCTCGGCGCATCGTAGACCTCGACGAGCAGGGCCTCGGGCGTCGGCGACGGGATCAGCCGGGTCCGTGTTCGACCGTCACCGCGCGATGGCATCGACGGCGCGGGCGGTCCGGTGCGGATCGTTGGCGATGATGGCCTCGACCAGGTCGGCGTGGATGGCGACCCGCTCGACGAGGTAACCCTGGTCGTCGTCGGCGGTGGCCTGATCTGGCTGACTCGGCAGGCCCTGCACGTGCGCCATCGCGCTCAGGTACACGCTCTGGGCGAAGGGGTTCCTGGCGATATCGGCGATCCGTCGGTGCAGATCCCAGTTGTCCCGCATGAACTCGCGCGGTCGGTCGCGTGCAGCCACATCCGCGCGATGATCCGTCGCAGGTCGGCGGCGTCCGCCGCCGTGCGATGCCGCGCGGCATCCACATCGACCGCTTCCTGACGGAGGAGCAGCAGCGCGTCCTCCGCGCGCTCGTCGACTGCTATCTGGACCGGCTCCCGACGGAGGCCGCGCGCCGCCACCGGCGAGCTGTCCGCGACCGTGGCCACCGCCGACGACTACGGAATTGTCCAGTTCCGTTCACACGGCAGTCGCGGCAACAACAGCGCGGCTGTGTCGGCCAGCGTCGTGGCGATGGCATCGGTGTGCGTAGCGTTGAAAGCGGCCACGAATCGGCGCGCGGCGCTCGTGCACCCTCGTGGCGCGCACGCTGTCGCCGCGGGTGCAGAGTCTGATCGGCTTCCGCTCGCAATACCCGAAGGGCACCGCGGGCTTGTGGATGAGCGACTACCACGAGCTCTCGGACTACCTGGGCCTCTGAGCGGTCCCCGAGCGGCACGCATTCTGCACGAAAATGGCGAAAGCGACATCTGGACTCCCCCAGCCACCCGCGCCTCGACCGAGCCCTCACCGGCTCCGGTCCTATTCGGGCAGCCCCGCGTGACCGAACCACGCCTCGACGACACCGCAACACTCCCGTGGCGTTTGTCGAAGTAGGGCACGGTTTCCAGCACAATCAAGCGATGCTCAAGTGGGTGAGCGCCGCTGGCGCACGAGCGCGAATGAAGTCGACCGCGATGCGTGCGCGAATGGACCGGGCGGCACTGAGTCGCCGCACAGGTCGGATCCGATTGTTCGCCGCAGTTGGGCTCATGCTGGTCGCCGGACTGGTCGTGGCGTTCGCTGCCTACGGGCTCCTTCGCTGGATTACGCCTGTCGATAAGGCCAAGGCCGCGGCCGAGATCGACGTGACCAGGATGGCGTTGACGGTTGTGGCGGGTGTGGGTGGTGTGGTCGCGCTGGTGATCGCCTACAGACGCCAGCGTGATCTCGAGCAAGGCCGGTTCGTGGAGCGCTTCGGTGCCGCAGCGGCCCAGCTCGGGGCGACCGACGTCGCCGTCCGAATCGCCGGGGTGTACGCGATGGCCGGCGCCGCCGACGAATCCGAGGGCCTACGCCGCCAACAGTGCATCGATGTCCTCTGTGGCTATCTGCGTCTGCCCTATGACGCCGAGCACGGCGCCAGTGGCCGGACCAAGTTCGTGGTCAAAGCGCCCCGCGTCGAGCACGGGCGAGTTCGTGGGGAAACCGAGGAACACATCGAGTATCGGCAGAATGACAGCGAGGTCCGGAAGACCATCGTGCGAGTGATTGCCGATCGCCTGCGACCGGAGGCCGAATACAGTTGGTCGGCAAGCGACTTCGACTTCCGCACCGCTCACCTCGAAGACGCCGACTTGAGCCGTGCGGCATTCTCCGGCGCCGCGAGGTTCGCCGAGACAACGTTCACCGGTGCCGCGACGTTCGAAGGCGCAACATTCACCCGTAGCGCCATCTTCGAAGACGCGACGTTCACCGGCTTCACCACCTTCGACGAGGCGACCTTCACCAGCGCCGCAAACTTCAGTAAGGCGACGTTCACCCGCGTCGTCTCCTTCGACGGGGTGACGTTCAACGGTGACGCGATCTTCGACAAGGTGGCCTTCACCAGCAGCGCCACGTTCAACAAGGCGACGTTCACCGCCGACGCCACCTTCGAAGGGTCGACGTTTACCGGGCTGTCCGTGTTTCAGGGGGCGACGTTCAGTGACGCCACATTCGACCGGGCGACGTTCAGCGATGGCTGGTTCACCAAGGTGATCTTCACCGGCGACGCCAGGTTCGAAGAGGCGACGTTCATCGGCTTCGCCAAGTTCGACAGGACGACGTTCACCGGCGACGCGACGTTCGACGAAGCGACGTTCACCAGCTTCGCCAAGTTCGACGAGGCGACCTTCACCGGCAACGTCACGTTCCACGATGCGACGTTCACCACCAACGCCACGTTCGAAGAGGCGACGTTCGCGGGCATATCCAGTTTCGTAGCTGCCGACTTCGGCTCGGGGCGAATAGCCTTCACCCGGCCGCGGCAGTGGGGTCCGCCTCCGCCGGTGTTCGATTGGGGCGATGATGGCGTCGGGAAGCCGAACAATGTCGAACCACGAATTTGGCCGCCCGTCGCGAGCACCATGAACTCCCCACGCGTATGCGACCGCACAGCAGTCGAGAATTGATCGCTCTCGACCACACCGAGCTGGGTCTAGGGGTATGCGGGCTGGCCGTTGGCGCCTCCTGCGTGCCGCGGCCTAGGGACTGATCTGCCATATCGTGGGTCACGAGCTATGCCGCAGCCCGTAGATCGGTCGGCGCTGCCGAGCTCTCGGGATTCTGCAACCGCCCCACGTGGCAGGTGTCGCCATGACTGCGGCGCTCGGCGAGCCAACTCGCAATCCGCACGTCGAAGGCTAGAGGTGCGCCGGACGCGCGCGATATCGATCGCACCGCGTGCAGGTCCGCCACATAGGCGACTACGTTCACGTTCGTCGAAGTCGGCCGCATTTCTGCACGCATTATGCACGAAAAATGGCTGGCCGACACGGGAAACCATGTCTGACCAGCCATTATGTGTGGTCCCAGCTGGTTTCGAACCCGCCAACACTCAGTCGCCGAAACCGGCCCCTACCTCGATAAAACTTGGCCCGACCAGGGCGATCGCGCACCGCCCCGCCCGAGCACGCGTAGGCATCAATGGGCAGGATTGGGCTGCGCTATTGCACGTATATTGCACAAACGACCGAACCGGCTCGAGGCCGGCCGGGTCGCGGATGCGAGATCTTTAGACGGGGATGACCGTGTCGAAGTGCTCGTCCGCGGAGGCGATCCAGGCGGCGGTGGCACCGACGCGGAGTCCGAGGCAGTAGACCCGGTCGTAGTCGGTGAGGCGGCGTGCGGTGTAGTCGAGCAGTCGGTGGGCCAACCCGGTGGGTCCCAGGGTCGCCGTGAAGCCCAGGGCGTTCGATGGCTTCGACTAGCGGGATTCGCGCACTGGCGCAGTGGCCGCGTCGTCGATTCCGGTCCACGGGACGAAGTCCGGTATGTCAGCAGGGACGCGCCCGGGGAAGTCCGGGCGGCGCCGTTGGAGGAACGAGGTGATGCCCTCGACCGCGTCCGCACTGTCGACCAGTCCCCCGATCAGCTTGGAATCCAGTGCGTGTGCGGGGTACGGGCTGTCGAAAGCGCTCAGCCGCAACAGCATCTGCCTCGTCACCGCTACCGACACCGGCGAGGTGTGCTCGATGAGATCCTGTGCGTAGGCCCGGGCGGCGGGCAGGACCTCGTCGGGCTCGACAACCTGGTGGACGAGCCCGCCGGCCAGCGCTTCGGCCGCGGGAAACACCCGCCCGGACAGCATCCAGTCCATCGCCCGCCCCATACCCACGACGCGCGGCAGATGCCATGCCGAGGCGCCCTCGGGGAAGAATCCGCGCCGGGTGAAGACATAGCCGAAGCGGCTGTCGGTGGCGGCGATGCGATAGTCCGCGGGCAGGATGATGGTCGACCCGGCGCCGACGGCGGCACCACGGATCGCGGCGATGACAGGTTTGGTGCACTCGAAGATCCGGCGCGAGCACTGCCCGGCGGGTTCGAGCCAATCGTCGTCGACGTCGCCGCCCGGTGCACCACCGGACAGGTCCATACCGACGCAGAAGTCGGTTCCCTCACCGGTCAGGATGATCGCGCACACGTCCGGGTCGCGGTCTGCCACCGTGAACGCCTCGCCGAGTTCGGCGGCGATGGTCAGCGTGTATCCGTTGCGTTGCTGGGGGCGGTTCAGGCTGATGGTGGCGATGTGGTCGCACACCGAGTACAGGATCTCTTCGTAGGCCATATCGTCCTCGGAGGTGGTCGGTGGATTCAGGAAACGGGCAGCAGGTCGGTCGTCGCCAACGCGGTCAGGCGTCGGCCCGCTTCGGTGTACTCACGCGTCAAACGTTCGATCAAGGACGCCACGGGCACGACTTCGTCGATCGTCCCGATCCCCTGACCCGAACCCCAGATGTCGCGCCAGGCCTTGGCATCGGTGTTGCCACCGGAGCCGAAGTTCATCGCCGAGGGGTCCGAGACCGGCAGATTGTCCGGGTCGAGTCCGGCCGCGATGATGCTGCCGCGCAGATAGTTTCCGTGCACGCCGGTGAACAGGTTCGTGTAGACGATATCGGCGGCCGCTGACGAGGAGATCTGCTGTTTGTAGGCGTCCGCGGCGTCGGCCTCCTCGGTGGCGATGAACGCCGAGCCGACATAGGCGAGGTCGGCGCCCGCGGCCTGGGCGGCCAGGACCGAGCGCCCGTGTGCGATCGCGCCGGAGAGCAGGAGCAGGCCGTCGAACCATTGCCGGATCTCGGAGAGCAGGGCGAACGGCGACAAGGTTCCCGCGTGTCCGCCGGCGCCGGCGGCGACCGCGATCAAGCCGTCGTACCCGGCCTCGGCGGCCTTGCGGGCGAACCGGTTGTTGATCACATCGTGCAGGACGATGCCGCCATAGGAGTGGACCGCGCCGACGACCTCGGACCGCAATCCGAGCGAGGTGATGACCACCGGCACGCGGTGTTCGACCACCGCCGCGAGATCGGCTTCCCAGCGGGTGTTCGACCGGTGCACGATCAGGTTCGCGGCGTAGGGCGCGCCGGAGACCGCCTCGCCGATCTCGGCCAGCCAGTCCCGTAGCGATTCCACCGAGCGCGCGTTCAGGGTCGGGAACGATCCGATGACGCCGGAACGCGACTGTGCGACAACCAGCTTCGGTTTGGAGATGAGAAACATGGGCGCCGCGACCACGGGCAGGGTGAGCGAGCGCGCGAGTTTCGTGGGGTCCAGCACGATATTCCTTTCCGGCACGACTATGCCGACGTAGTGGGAGCGGCAGGGGCCTGCCCGCGGACCTTGCGCCCGGCGGGAAGGAAACATCCTGTCCCCCAGTCGGTTCCGAGACCGTCGGCGAACTTTCCATCGCGGTAGACGATGCGGCCGTTGACGATGGTCGCCGCTACGGCGCGATCATTGCGGTTGACCATGCGGCGCAGGCCGTTGTACTCGGGGACTTCCTGCTCGGCGAGCTCGTGCACCTCACCATCGAGCCCCTGCGGGTCGACGATGACGATGTCGGCGCGGTCACCGACGCGCAGGTGGCCTGCGTCGAGGTCGAACCAGTCGGCCAGCTCGCCGGTGAGCCGATGCACCGCGTGTTCGAGGGTGAGGAACGGCTGAGGCTTGCCCTGCGACGACTTGACGCGTTCGAGCAGCCGCAGGTGATAGTTGTAGAAGGCCATGTTGCGCAGGTGCGCCCCGGCGTCGCCGAAGCCCATGTGCACGTGCTTGTTGGCGGCGAGCTTGTCGGCGTACGCGGGGCGGTGGTTGGCGATCGTGGTGCGCCAGCGGATCTTGCGGCCGTGCTCGACGACGAGGTCGAGGAAGGCGTCGACCGGATGGATACCGCGCTCGTCGGCGAGTTGCCCGAAGCTCTTGCCGATGTGGCCGGGGTCGGGGCTGTCGACGACGGTGGCGTCGTAGAGGTTGCGGTGCCAGATCTTCGGGGTGAGCTTGTTCTCGTAGTCGCGGCGGAACCAGCGCCGATACTCCTCGCCGCGCAGCAGTTCGTTGCGCTCCACGTGGTCTTTGATGTCGAGTGCGGCGGCGCCGGAACCGAACTCCTCGAACACGACGAGGTCGATACCGTCGGCGTACACCGTGAACGGCACCGGCAGGTGCTGCCAGCGGAATTCGCCGTTGAGCAGGCGGTTGATGATCGGCGCGCCGTACATCATGAAATACACCAGGGGCGGGTAGGCCTTGGAATCGGCCGCCGCCAGCAGCGAGACCTTGAGCCGCTTGCGCCGGAACCGGCCACCCGCGGCGAGGAAGAACTTGGGCAGATTGGGCGTGAGCGAGATCTCCGGGGTGCTCTGCAGGATGCGATCCCGTTCGCGCAGGACCTTGTTGAGCGCGCGGAACTCCCGTCGCTTGACGAACGTGGTCGGCAGCGAGCGGGATCGGTACAGGTCGCCGTCGAGTTTGTCGATCCAGTTGGTGGTGGCCGACATACCGACGAATCCGGCGTCGAGCGCTTCGCCCAGGATCGCGGTCATCCGGTCGAGTTCGGCGGCGGTGGGCTTCGCTTTGTCGTCGACTGCCCGGTCCATCCCCATCACGTGGATGCGCATGTCGGACTGGCCGAGAAAGGTCGCGACGTTCGGTCCGAGGTTCAGGGCATCGATCGCGGTCGCGTACTCGGTCGGGGTCGACCAGGTCCGGTGCTCGTCCAGGGTGCCGATGACGATCTCGCGCGGCACTGCCTCGACGCGGCTGAAGATGTCCGCGCACTCGACATTCGAGGCGAGAATGGTGGTGAGCGAACAGTTTCCGATGATGGTGGTGGTCACGCCGTGACGGAGTGACTCGGTCAGCGCGGGGGCGGCGAGCATCTCGACGTCGTAGTGGGTGTGGATGTCGACGAAGCCGGGCATCACCCACTTGCCGGCGGCGTCGATCGCCTCCACAGCAGAGGTGTCGTCGAGCGGCCGGGAGCTGACCTCCACGACCTCACCGTTCTTGATGCCGATATCGGCGACGCGCGCCGGCGCTCCCGAACCGTCGAACCAGATCCCGTCGCGGATGACCAGGTCGTAGCTACCCACACCGGCCCCTTTCGTGCTTCATTGCATGTCGTACAGGTCAAGGATCGAGCATTGACGTAGCAGGACAACTGGCAACTACCTGAGCCTTTGCTACATCCGCAATTGACGATACTTCACGTAACATGTAAAACCATGCACTAGTGAATGTGAAATTGCAACACCGTTCCGGCTACGGGACCGAAAGGGCGCACATGTCGAGCACCACTCCCGTACCGAGGCGGTTCCGGTCGAACACGGCCGAACTGGAAGCGCTGACCTGGGGTGATCCCGGCGCCCCAGCGGCTCTGCTAGTGCACGGGTTTCCCGACAGCGCCTGGACCTGGGAAGTGGTCGGGCCCGCGCTCGCCGCGACGGGCCGGTATGTCGTCGCTCCCTTCACCCGCGGCTACGCCCCCAGCTCCCTGGCCACCGACGACGACTACTCGATCGGCTCACTGGTCAACGACATCGTCGTCATCCATCGCGCCATCGGAGCCGACAAACGGGCGATCGTGGTCGGGCACGACTGGGGCGGTGCGATCGTCAGCGCCCTGACCGCGGCTCACCCTGAGCTGTTCGACCGCAGCGTGCTCGTCGCGATCCCACCGCTGGCCACGGTCAAGGCATTGTTCGCCCCGTCGCGGCTCCCCCGGAACTTCCGTCGGCTCACCCGGCAGGCCCCGCGCAGCTGGTACATGACAGTGGTCTCCCTGCCCTGGCTTTCCGAGGTGATCGGTGGATGGTTGATCGACCGGCTGTGGCGGACGTGGGCGCCGAACGCGACGACGACCCGCTACCGCGAACTGGGTTCAGCAGCACTCGCGGGCCGTGCGCGCCGGCGTGCCGCATTCAGCTACTACCGGGCCGTCTGGAATCCGCTCTACCGGCGCGCAGCCGCCTACCGCTACGAGCAGCTGGCCGCGTTCGCCGCGCCACGGGTACCGACGCTGTACCTCCAGGGTGCCGAGGACACGTGCGGTCTGGTCGACACCGGCGCCGACGCACTCGAACACCTTCCCCTGGGCAGCCGTCGGACCATCGTCCCTGCCGCGGGCCATTTCGCGCATCTGGATCAACCCGATCTCGTCACCCGGCACATCATCGACTACGTCGGCAGAGGAGCCTGACCATGAAGTTGCGCAAGAAGAGCCGATTCCCGATGGACTCCGTCGACATCGGACCACTGCAGCTCAAAGCCCGTCAAGTGTCCTTCGATCTGACCGCAACGCCACTGCACTGGATTCCCGGTCATCCAGTCGCCTCGCACACGGTGAGCGCCTACCACCTGTTGTTTCCCGAGGTCGAGCGATTCTTCATCGAGGCGTTCAAGGAAGCATTGCCCGACGTTCACGACCCTCGCCTTCGCGAAGACGTGCTCGGGTTCATCGGCCAGGAGACCATGCACTCCAACGCACACGAGGAGTCACTCGACGACTTCTTCGGACGCAACGGCATCGATCCTGAGCCGCTGCTGGCCCAATCGCGGTTCCTGCTCGGCAAGGTGCTCGGCGCCAGAACCTATCGCAATCCGCGCCGGGTTCGGCAACATCTGATCAACCGATTGGCGATCACCGCCGCACTCGAGAATTTCACTGCCTTTCTCGGACATTTCGTGCTCAACTGCACGTGGGACGAGTACCGCGCCGACCCGAACATGACGGCGCTGTTCCGCTGGCACGGCGCCGAAGAGATGGAACACCGCAACGTCGCCCACGATCTGGCCGAGTACTTCGACAACCGGTACTACCGGCGAGTGCGCACCATGCTGCTGGTGTTCCCCATGACGATCTGGCTGTCGAGTCGGTTCATCTGGTACCTCGTCAAGAACGACCCCGCCGCGCCTACGTCGCGGCTGCGGGTGTTGCGCGACGTGCTGCGCGGCGGACGGCTCGGGCTGCTCCCGACGTTGACCACCGTCCTGAGCTCTGCCTTCGACTACCTCAAGCCCCGATTCCGCCCCGACGACACCGGCTCGATGGCCCAAGCGCTGTCCCATCTGGCCACCATCGAGTCCCGTCCCACGGCACAGCAGGGGTGATCATGTCCTACCGGCTTCGTCTGCGCGACGTACCCGCCCATGCCCACGGGCGATTCCGGCGCGATCCACTGATGGCGCTGATCGCGACCGGCATCGACGTCCTGAACTGGATCGACGGCTTCACCGAGCCACCGGAGCGCGTGCCCGGGCAGCCTCAGCAGTTCTTAGGCGTGGTGGTCACCGACCGTCGTCTGGTCGCCCTCGACGAGAATGTCGTCGCGTTGACCTTCGAACTGCCCGACGGCGGGCAGCTGCCGAACTGGCGGCCGGGTGCGCACCTCGATGTCGAGCTGCCCTCGGGCACCCTGCGCCAGTACTCGCTGTGCGGTGACCCCACCGACCGGGCCCGCTATCGCATCGCGGTCCGTCTCATCCCGCACGGCCGTGGCGGTTCCGCCGAAGTCCACCGAGAGCTGCCGGTGGGAGCCGAGCTGCGGATCGGCATGCCGCGCAACGCTTTCCCGCTCGCGGTCGGCGGCTACAATCAGCGCACGACCGCGGTGCGCCTGATCGCAGGCGGTATCGGCATCACCCCGATCCTGCCGATGATCGCGCTGCTCGAGCAGGTGGGGATGCCGTGGTCGATGATCTACTGCGGACGCACCATCGACTCCATGGCCTTCCTGCCTGAGCTCGAGCCCTATCGGCACAAGATCACCGTCCACAGCGACGACGAGTCCGGCTTCGCCGCGCCCGCCACACTGCTGGGCGACCTGTCCGGCACACCCGCGGTGTACACCTGTGGACCGGCGCCGATGGTCGACGCGCTACGCGCCGCCCTGGCGGACCGGCCAGATGTCGAGTTCCACTACGAACGGTTCTCCGCGGCTCCGGTCATCGACGGCGAAGAATTCGACATCTGTCTGGCGGGCACCGGCGAGGTCTTGACCGTCGGAGCCGAACAGACGGCGTTGGACGCGATCCTGTCCGCCCGCCCGGACGCTACCTACTCCTGTCAGCAGGGGTTCTGTCGCTCGTGCGCTGTGCGCGTGCTCGCGGGTATCCCCGACCACAGGTCGACCGCCCTGACCCCGCAGGAATTGGAGGCGGGATACTTTCTCCCATGTGTGTCACGTGCCGAGGGATCGCTGACTGTCGAGCTGTAGGTCGGCGATGACCGCGAGCTCGCGACGCCGGCAACAGAACGAGAACGGCGTCGCTACTCATCAGCGCATCGTGGAGGCGGCACTCGAAGTGCTCGCCACCCGCGGCTGGCGCAATGCCAGCGTCGCTGAGGTGGCCGAGCGCGCCGGGGTGACCCGTGGCGCCGTTCAGCACCATTTCAAGGACCGGGACGGGCTGTTCACCGCCTCGGTTGCGCACATCATGGACACCCGTATCCGGGAGATCGAGGCGTTCCAGCACGCAGCCGGCCCGGGTCCCGACAGCACTCGCGACACCGTCCACCGGATCGTCGAGCTGCATCAGGGCCCGACGTTCAAGGCCGCCCTGCAACTGTGCATCGCCGCCTCGGACGACCCGGTGCTCGCACCGCGGGTCGCGGCTATGGAACTCGAGGTCGGTGCCCGCGGCTTCTGGGCCCTGATCGAGTTGCTGCATCTGGACGGCAACAACCCCACCGTGCGTACCACTGTCCAAGCCTTCCTCGACAGTGCTCGCGGCCTCGGCCTGGCAGGCATGCTCAACGACGACTCCCGCCGTCGCGGCCTCGTCGCCGACCGGTGGGCACAGATGCTCGACGAACTCCGTTAGCCGATACGATCGGCGGATGCCTGCCGCCAGTCCGCTCGACCGCGCTCTCACCGCGCGGTCGGCCATCTTGAGCGTCCTGCTCGGCGCGCATCCCGCCGAAGCGACGGCCAGGTCGATCGTTCGGGTCGGGACCGCGCTCGGCCTGCAGGAGTCCGCAGTCCGGGCCGCGTTGACTCGTATGGTCGGGGCGGGCGATCTCGAACGCAGTGACGCGACCTACCGGCTCTCCGAACGCCTCGCCGAACGACAGCGCCGCCAGGACGCCGCCGTCTCCCCCAGCCCGCGGCCGTGGCAGGGCCAGTGGGTGCTTGCCCTGGTGACCGTGGGCGCCACCGATTCCACCGACCGGGCCGCGTTCCGGGAAACCTTGCGGCAGGCCCGGTTCGGTGAACTCCGCGAGGGTGTGTGGGGCAGGCCGGACAACATCGCCCTCAGCCTGCCCGACGCTGCCCGCGACCGCCTCACCCTGTTCCACGGCCGGCCAGAGGAGCCGTCGAACGCCCTGGCCGACCGGCTGTTCGAGCCCGCCCGCTGGGCCGCCCGCGCGGACGAACTGCTGGCCACGTTCGCCGGAGCAGGCACTCTCACGGCCCGTTTCGAGGTCGCGGCCGCGATGGTCCGTCATATCCTCGACGATCCGGTCCTGCCGGACGAACTGCTGCCCGCCGACTGGCCGGGCACCGCGATGCGCACCGCTTATGCCGGGTTTCGCAGCGAGTTCTACGACTTCGCGGTCGAGCACCTCGGCGAGCGGCCGCCGCAGATCCTGTGATTCACGCCGGCTTCCGCGAGCGATCGGGCTCACCCCGGTGCCGTGACGCCCGTCCATCGATGCCGAGCACCCGCCATAGTCTCCGGGACACCGCGTTCATCAAACCGATCTCTTCGGCCAGCATCCGCACGTCACCGAAGTAGCCGCGCAGCGTCGCGCGCGCAGACGGCGATCCCCAGAACACCTCGCGCCGCACCTCGTCCGGGATGTCGAACTCGTTCCAGAACGTCCGTGGCGGCACCACGATCAATTCGCAGGCGACCCGCAGCGCGATCGGGAAGACCAGCGACAACAACAGTCGTGCGGGCGCGGACGCGCGCGGAACGTGCCGGCGCAGGAATTCGTGCGCGAAAGAGATGTGGCGGGCTTCCTCGGCCACATGAATCCGCATGACACCGCGGACCAGCGGGTGGTAGTCGTCCTCGCCGCGCAGATACTGCTTCTGGACGTGGTCGATCGGTTCCTCACCGGCGAGCACGCACATGAAGAAGAACGACGCCGAGATGCGCGGGAACAACGCGACCAGCGGCGAGACCAGCTGGAACAGCGGACCGAATCCCGGTGCGTCGACCCCGGTCCGGTTCACCGCCTCCTGGAACATCAGGGTGTGGTTGCACTCCTCGATGACCTCGTGGGTGCCGTAGCGGAATTCGGCCGATCCGTTCGGCAGCCGCACCAGGTAGACCATGAAGCCGGCGATGAGCAGCTGTTCGAACTGCAAACCGACTCGTGCCGTGTTCGCCTGCCGGTACATGCCGATGGCGATCTGCCGTTCTCGTGACTGCGCCCGGTACCAGGGATGGCCGCCGATCGGGTCGAACGCGGGCAGGATCCAGCGCGGGTCATCGGGCACCACCCGGGCTTCTGATGCGTCCCACGGCACGTCACGATAGGGATCGAAGTGGCGGTGGACGGAGGCGTCCGCCAGTTCGTGCAGCAATCGCGCGTAGTCGGCCGGTTCACCGGCGCGATTGCGATCATCCGGCAACCGTTGAGCTGCGGTCATCATTGTCTCCTTGTCCTAGCCGAGTTTCGGGGTGAGCCGGTCGATGATCGCTCCGGTGTCCAAGCCGACCGGCAAGGTGCCGAAGACATCGCCGCGGTCACGGCCGAGCCGCGTGCGGGTGAAAGCGTCGGCGACGGCGGGGTGGCCGAAGCGGACCAGCAGCGAACCCTGCAGGACCAGCGCCATGTCGCCGACGATGCGGCGGGCACGGTGCTGCGCGGTCTCGAAGTCGGTGAACTCGCCCTCCAGCCGGGTGACCGCGGCATCCAGCTCGGCGTCGGCGCCCGCGGCGAGTTTCACCTCGTCGAGGAAGGCCCCGAGTGCGGCGGGCTGTTTCGCCATGGCCCGCAACGTATCCAGCGCGGCCACATTGCCCGAACCCTCCCACACCGACATCAACGGCGCTTCGCGATAGAGCCGCGGCATCCGGGAGTCCTCGACGTAACCGTTGCCGCCGAGGCACTCCAGGGCCTCGGCGGTGTGGATCGGCGCACGCTTGCACACGTAGTACTTGCTGACCGCCAGGCTGATCCGCCGCAGCAGATCGGCCTCCTCGTCGCCGGTGACGGCCAGATCGGTCAGCGCGGCCAGCCACAGCGCGGCCGTGGTGGCTCCCTCGGCCTCCACCACCAGATCCGCCAGTACATTGCGCATGAGCGGCTGGTCGATGAGGTTCGCGCCGAAGGCCTTCCGGTACACGGCGTGGTGCACGGCATTGACCGCGCCGGTGCGCATGACGGTCGCCGATCCGAGCGTGCAGTCGAGGCGGGTGAGGTTGACCATCTCGATGATGGTCGGCACGCCACGGCCCTCGTCACCGACCAGCCAGCCGACCGTGTTGTCGTACTCGACCTCGCTGCTGGCGTTGGAACGGTTACCCAGCTTGTTCTTCAGCCGCTGCAGGTGGAACGGATTACGGGTGCCGTCCGGCAGGACTCGGGGGACGAAGAAGCACGACAGTCCGCCCGGCGCCTGGGCGAGGACCAGGAAGAAGTCCGACATGGGCGCCGAGGTGAACCACTTGTGCCCGGTGATCCGGTAGCTGCCGTCGGCCTGGACGACGGCGGTCGTGGTGTTGGCGCGGACGTCGGAGCCGCCCTGCTTCTCCGTCATCGACATGCCCGCGATCAACCCGGGCTTGCTCGCGAGCGGGGCGAGCACGGGATCGTAGACGCGCGAGGTCAGCAGCGGTTCGAGCTGGGCGGCCAGCTCCGGGTTCGCCCGCAGAGCGGGCACGACGGCGTAGGTCATCGAGATGGGGCAGCCGTGTCCGCCGTCGACCTGGCTCCAGACGCTCATCTTCGCCGCCCGGACCAGATGCGGCGCGGGCCGGGTGTCGGCCCACGGGGAGCCGTGCAGTCCGAACCCGGTCGCCAGGCTCATGAGCTCGTGGTAGGCGGGGTCGTAGCGGACCTCGTCGACGCGGTGGCCGTAGCGGTCGTGGGTGTGCAGCACGGGCTGATGGGCCTCGGCGAGGTCACCGAGTTCCTGGGCGTAGGCGCTGCCGGCCAGGCGGCCCAGCTCGTGCAGTTCAGGCAGTGCGTGCTCGGCGCCGCCACGACGCAGGGCTTCCAGGACGACCGGCTGGTCGGCGGCGTCGAAGTCGACCAGGGGCAATGCCTGGTTGGTGACCGAATGGGTCGGCATGGGGCAGGTCTCCGTTCACCGGACGGGCCGCGGACCGGCAGACGGGATCGCGGCAGATATCTATTACGAGTTTGAAGCGCGCGATGTAAATTTGCAATACACATCCCGACGTCGATCCCTCCGACGACGGGTCATCCGAAAGGAGAACCGTGCCTGACCAGCACGAACACGACGGCCTGCGGCCTGCCGCCTGGTACGAGAACTGGACCGAGGTCCCGGGTTCCCCGTGGGCGAACCGGGGCGAACCCCCGGCCGGACGTGAATACCGGACCCTCACCTACGAGCGGGACGGGCGCATCGCGCGCATCACCTTCGACCGGCCGGAGAAGGGCAACTCCATCACCCCCGACACCCCGGTCGAGCTGGCCGACGCGGTCGAGCGCGCCGATCTGGACCCTCGCGTACACGTCATCGTGGTCTCCGGCCGCGGCAAGGGGTTCTGCGGCGGCTACGACCTGAGCATGTTCGCCGAACAGGGCACGCCCGCCGAGGGCACCGAATCCACCGAGGGCACTGCGATCGACCCGGTCGCCCAGGCGATCAACCACAACCCCTGGGGCACCTGGGACCCTATGCTCGACTACGCCATGATGAGCCGCTTCAATCGCGGCTTCGCCAGCCTGCTGCACGCGAACAAACCGACCGTCGCCAAACTGCACGGCTTCGCGGTCGCGGGCGGCACCGATATCGCCCTGTTCTGCGACCAGATCATCTGCGCCGACGACACCAAGATCGGCTATCCACCCACCCGGGTCTGGGGCATCCCGGCGGCGGGCATGTGGGCGCACCGCCTCGGTGACCAGCGCGCCAAGCGGCTGCTGTTCACCGGTGACTGCATCACCGGCAAACAGGCCGCCGAGTGGGGCCTGGCCGTAGAGTCCCGTCCCGCCGACG
This sequence comes from Nocardia sp. NPDC003269, assembly GCF_042888005.1. Lineage (NCBI taxonomy): Bacteria > Bacillati > Actinomycetota > Actinomycetes > Mycobacteriales > Nocardiaceae > Nocardia > Nocardia sp. NPDC003269. The sequence goes on along the minus strand of NZ_JBIAPA010000002.1, from coordinate 1,241,781 downwards.
AACTCGACGAGCGGACCGAGGCGCTCGTCGCGCGCATCTCCCGCATGCCGGTCAACCAGCTGATGATGGCCAAGCTGGCGCTCAACTCCGCACTGCACAGCCAGGGTGTCACCAACTCGGGCATGATCAGCACCGTCTTCGACGGCATCTCCCGCCATACCCGCGAGGGTTACGCCTTCCAGCTGCGTTCGGCCACTGCCGGTTTCCGCGAGGCCGTGCGCGAACGCGATGAGCCCTTCGGCGACCACAAACGCCACCGTTCCCGCACCGGAGAGCAGGCCTGAGATGAGTGCCACCACCGTCGTCACCGAACAGCGCGGCCCTGTCACCCTGATCGGGATCAACCGCCCCGAGGTGCGCAACGCCGTCGATCTCGCCACCGCGACCGCCCTCGCCGACGCCTTCCGCGCCTTCGACACCGACCCGGACAGTGCCGTGGCCGTGCTCCACGGCATCGGCGGAACATTCTGTGCCGGAGCCGATCTCAAGGCCGTCGCGTCGGGGTCACCCAATCGCTTCGCGCCCGACGGTGACGGGCCGATGGGCCCGACCCGAATGATGCTGGGCAAACCGGTGATCGCCGCGATCGCCGGTCACGCGGTCGCAGGCGGTCTGGAGCTGGCGATCTGGGCAGACCTGCGGGTCGTGGAAGAGACCGCGGTCCTCGGTGTCTTCTGCCGCCGCTGGGGCGTACCGCTCATCGATGGCGGCACCTACCGGCTCCCGCGGCTCATCGGCACCAGCCGCGCCATGGACCTGGTACTGACCGGCCGCCCGGTGGACGCAGCCGAAGCACACGCCCTCGGCCTGGCGAATCGCGTCGTCCCACCTGGCCGTGCCCTGGACGAGGCGGTCGCCCTCGCCGAACAACTCGCTATCTTTCCGCAGACCTGCCTGCGGCACGATCGCCTGTCACTGCTCGAACAGGACGGCCTGACCGAGACCGAGGCGGCGGCCGGCGAATTTCGGCACGGTTCGATCTCCCTCGCCGCAGACACTCTCACCGGCGCCGGGCGGTTCGCCGCCGGCGCGGGCCGACACGGCAGTTTCGACACCACCGGAAGGACCACCACCTGATGAACACCCTCACCGACCGCGTCGCCCTCGTCAGCGGCAGCGGCCGCGGCATCGGCGCCGAGATCGCCCGCAAACTCGCCGCCCACGGAGCGCGGGTCGTCGTCAACGATCTCGACCCGGCGGCCGCGGCGGAGGTCACCGCCGACATCACCGCACGCGGCGGCACCGCCGTCGCCTGCGCGGGCGACGTGACCGAGGCCGGTTTCGCCGACCACTTCGTGGCCACCGCGGTCGACGAGTTCGGCGGGCTGGACATCATCGTCAACAACGCCGGCTACACCTGGGACGGGGTGGTGCAGAAGATGAGCGACGAGCAGTGGGACGCCATTCTCGACGTCCACCTCAAGGCGCCCTTCCGGATCCTGCGTGCCGCCCAGCCGGTGATCAGCACGGCCGCCAAACGTGAACAGGCCGAGGGGAACCCCGTCACCCGCAAGGTCGTCAACATCTCCTCGCTGGCCGGGTTGTCCGGCAACGCGGGCCAGATCAACTACTCCTCGGCCAAGGCCGGGCTACTCGGCATGACCAAGGCGATGGCCAAGGAGTGGGGCCGCTACCGCGTCACGGTGAACGCCGTGGCGTTCGGCCTCATCCGGACCCGGCTGACCGAAGCCACCGCGGGCGAGGATGCCTCGATCACCGTCGGCGACCGCGAGATCCGCGTCGGGGTGAATCCCCTGGTCCTGCAGGCCGCCCAGCATCTGGCACCACTCGGCCGCCTCGGCACACCCGAGGAGGCCGCGGGAGCGGTCTACCTGCTGTGCCTGCCGGAGTCCGACTATGTCACCGGGGAGGTCCTGGCATGTAGCGGCGGCCTCGTCGGCTGATCGACGGCCCAGCTCGCGCGGGGAGCACAGCTGGTCGCGGACGGTGTAATCGAATCAAGGCTCATCCCCGCCGTACGCACCGACATCGGCCGACCCGCCGCGCTCTCCAAGCGCCTGTCTGCCCCACCCGGGCGCCCGTTTCCCCGTGCGAGAGGCGGGCGCCCCGACCGGGTTCAGGGGAGTTGACCGAAGGCTGCACGGCCCTCGGAAGTACTCACGATTCTGCACGCATTCTGCACGAAAAAATGGCTGGCCGACATGGGAAACCATGTCTGACCAGACATTATGTGTGGTCCCAGCTGGTTTCGAACCAGCGACCTTCCGCGTGTGAGGCGGACGCTCTCCCGCTGAGCTATGGGACCGAACACTGTGTCGAGAGGATTTGGAGGGCCTCTCGAACGAGATGGAACATTAGCACGGTGCACCCGGGTGACACCAAATCGCCTCGTGAACGGGGGCTTCGGGGTCCACAGCTTGTTCTGTGGACCGCCGCCCGCGCGCCCCGGGTTCAGCCGGGGTTCCACCAGTCGCATGGTTTAGTGCGCATATCTACGTTATTTCATGTAAGAGGCGGCAGCTCGATCGAGAGCTCGGCCCGACCGGGAAGTCCAAGCCCCGACCGCAACCGTCACGGACGATTCGGCGCGCATCCACCGCCGCCACACCCCGCCGACGACCGAACAACACGTCTGTAATTCACATTTAGGCCCATCTACCAGCCGATTTGTAGTCTGCGCCGACCGTCGGCTAATGTTTTCCTCGCACCACGGAGAGCAGCCAAGCCGCAAGGCCGACAGCCTCCGGAAGTGCGAATGCGGATGTAGCGCAGTGGTAGCGCATCACCTTGCCAAGGTGAGGGTCGCGGGTTCAAATCCCGTCATCCGCTCGAGAGGTAGGTTAGGCATTCATGTCCATCCTCCTTTGCGCGGTGGAGTGGCCGAGTGGTGAGGCAACGGCCTGCAAAGCCGTGCACACGGGTTCGATTCCCGTCTCCACCTCGCGCGATTAGCTCAGCGGGAGAGCGCTTCCCTGACACGGAAGAGGTCACTGGTTCAATCCCAGTATCGCGCACCACAAGAAGGCCCCGGTTTCGACCGGGGCCTTCTTGCGTTTCCGGGCCCGACGGGCCACGGCATGTAACCCAGGTCACTCCCGGCCCGGATTCCGTCGGCGCTCCCCTAGGATCGGCACTCGGCGTCGCCGGGCCGGTGACGGCGACGCGGACCAGCAGTACGGAGGGGCGAGCAGTTGAGGCAGATCCTGTTGTCGGCGGGGATCGCCCTGTTCGTCACCATCACCCTCACCCCGGTCCTGATCCGGGTGTTCGCGCGCCGCGGCTTCGGGCAGGAGATCCGGATCGACGGACCCGCCAGCCACCAGACCAAACGCGGCACCCCGACGATGGGTGGGCTGGCGATCGGTGCGGGCGTGTGGGCCGGATTCCTCGGCTCGCACCTGATCGGCCTGCTGTGGGACGCGCCGGGGCCCAGCGCTTCGGGCATTCTGGTGCTGCTGCTGGCCTCGGCACTGGGCATGGTCGGCTTCCTCGACGACTCGATCAAGCTGCGCAAACACCGCAATCTCGGCCTGACCGCGGCGGGCAAGTATCTCGGGCAGATCGGCGCCGCGGTGGTGTTCGCGGTGCTCGCGCTGCGTTTCCCCGGCGCGACCGGGCTCACCCCCGCCGGCCACAATCTCTCCTACGTCCGCGACATCAACACCATCGCCTTCGGGTCGCTGATCTTCGTCGCGTTCATCTGCCTGCTGGTGGTGGCGTGGTCGAACGCCGTCAACATCACCGACGGGCTCGACGGTCTCGCGGCCGGTTCGATGAGCCTGACGCTGGGCGCCTACGTGGTGATCACGCTGTGGCAGTTCGAGAACTCGTGCGAGCTCAGCCCCGGGCGCGGCTGCTACAACGTGCGCGATCCGCTCGATCTCGCGGTGGTCAGCGCCGCCGCCGCGGGCGCGTGCATCGGGTTCCTGTGGTGGAACGCGGCGCCCGCCAAGATCTTCATGGGCGACACCGGCTCGCTCGGCCTCGGTGGTCTGGTGGCCGGACTGTCGATCACCAGCCGCACCGAACTGCTCGCGGTGGTGCTCGGCGCGCTGTTCGTCGCGGAGATCATGTCGGTGGTGCTGCAGATCGTCGTCTTCCGCACCACGCACACGCGGTTGTTCCGGATGGCGCCGTTCCATCACCACTTCGAACTGAACAACTGGCCCGAAACCGCGGTGATCATCCGGTTCTGGGTGCTCGCGGGCATCGCGTCGGCGATCGGGCTGTGCCTGTTCTACGGCGAGTACATCACCGCGCTGTAGCCGGGAACTGTCGGCCCGCCCCGCTACGCTGACCCGACACGAGCGAGCGGGAGGTGGCCCAGTGAGTACCGGGAGTGGGCGGGAACTCGATCACGACATCGCTACCGATGTCTCCTTCGAGCTCGAGGAACTCGACGAGCTGGTCGCCGAACTGCTCACCGAGCACGCCGAACGCGCGGCCAGGGACGCGCGCATCGTCGCCCTGCGCTTGGGCATCGGCGGGCAGCGCCCCGAAACCCTCACCCGCATCGGCGCCCGCTACGACCTGGCCCGCGACCGGGTCCGCCAGCTCTACGCCAAGGCGATCGGGCAGCTCGTGCGCGAAGCCGCCCGCTCCGGGCATCGCTGCGCCGAGGTGTTCGGGCACCGCTACCCGCGCGACGCGGGCGATCTGCGGCTGGTGCGGGAACTGCTCGCCGAGACCTACGCCACCGACACCGATCTGGTGGCGATGGAATGGTCGTATCTGAAGCTGCGCCTGGCCGGGCACGACCAGGCCGACGCCAAGCGCGTCGCCGGATACGTGATGCAGCGAATCCTGGGCTGGCAGAAGAAGACCGCCAGCATCCTGGCCAAACTGCACCCCCTCGACGAGACCGACGAGCTGGGGCCGCTGCTCGACGACGTCGAGTGGGCCACCGGCACCCCCGCTCCCCTGCCGACCGCCTCGGCCCGCGTCGCCGACGGTGACGACGACGGCCGCGGCCGCTTCTATCTCGCCACCGTCGGCCGCGACGTCGCCTACGACTCCGCGCTGGCGGCCCGGCTGCTGCGCACCCTCGACGCCGGCGCCGCGGTGACGGCGTTCCAGGAGGAACCGACGGCGCTCACCTACAGCTTCGACGGCGCGGACCACGTGCACTATCCGACGGCCGCCGCCCAGCTCGCCGACGGCCGGATGGTGCTCGTCGACGTCGTCCCGCTGGGCCGGATCGCCTTCCACCACACCCGGATCCAGAGCGAGCTCGCCCGCGCCTACGCCCACGACCACGGCTGGGGCTGGCTGGCGTGGACCGGCAGCGCGCTGGACCCGGCCCGGCTACGGGCCCGCGCCACCGACCCGGCGATCGAGGAACGCATCGCCGCCGATCTCGACCGGGGCCCCTACGATCGGGGCGCGCTGGCGAGCCTGCGCGCCGAGACCGGCCTCGAGCTGCTCGACCTCGCAGGTCTCGTTCTGCGCAACGACTGGCGGTGGGATCGGACGCCCATGCGCCTCAGCGCGTCACCATCGCACCGGCCAGCACGGTGATCACCAGCAGCATCGCGCAGCAGGTGAGCCACTGCCACTGATTGATCGTGCGGTCCATCCGCCCGATCGTCGCGCGCAGGCCCGCCGCGATCCGCTGCTGGGCGACCAGCTCGCTGCGCACCCCGGCCAGGGTGATCGCCTCGGCGTCGGCGTTCACGCCCGCGCGGTCGATCCGGTGGTGCAGGCGGGTGACCAGCTTCTGCTTGTCGCGCACGGTCTGTCGCGACACCGCCAGCTGGACCCGCTGGTCACGCAGTTCCCCGCGCTGATGCTCGATCATCGCGGCCTGCGCCGCGGTATGCCGTTCCCAGGTGTCCACCTCGGCCCACCCTCCTGTCGTCGAATCCGCGTGACCCCAGTGGATCTCGCCGGTCACCCACCCCGCGAGGAAGTCACGCAGTTCCCAGCCCGGCCGCACCGGACCGGCGAAACCCGTCTCGCCTGCGGCGAGCATGCCCTGGTCGATGCGGTAGTCGGCGGCCGCGGGCGAGAAATCGGCGATGCCGACCGCGGGCACCAGCGGCACCCAGTAGCCCTGCGGGCAGACCCACAGCACGTCGTCGATGCCCACCGCCTGCAGGCGTCTGCGGTGTGCGCGGGCCGCGGTGATGTCGAGGGGGCCGCTGCGCACCTCGACCACGCAGCGCCGGTCGCCGCGTCGCCAGAAGATGTCGACCGGGATGTCGCCGACCCGGGCGTCGACCTCGGCTTCCTCGGCGCCCGCCGCTGTCAGCCTGCCGCAGATCCAGTGTTCGAGCCGCTGGGTATTCCATTGGGTCGCCACGCATTCGGGGCAACCACAGCCGTATCCGGTGCGTTCCGGCGCCGCCCGCCGGGTCCCTTCGGAGATGCCGAGTTCGTCGAGCAGCGCCCGCCGTCCGCACACCACCTGGGTGTCGCTTCGCCGCTTCGTCCTCACACCACACTCCCTCACCAGGGACCCTGACGTGTGCCCGCGCCCACGCCCTGTTCTCCAGGTTCCCGCAGCCACCGACAGGCCGCCAGCCCCCTTGACCCGCGCTCGGGTGCGTCACCGACCGGTGATCGAGATCACAAACGCGACTCCACTTGAATATCAAGCTATTTCATTGTGCCGACGTCGCAGAACGTCGCCGAGATCTTGATCATTTCGATACACAGACCGGGCCTGTTGCCCGTCCATTTCGTCCGGATTACGAAACGCTTCGGCGCGTCGCCGATCCGGTCACCGGGACATCGCGACGACGCGGCCGCAGCGCCCGGTGGATATGATCGCTGCGGCCGGGGCGGGCACGCTCGCCGAGCACGGGAAGTAGGGTGTGCATGAACCACGCTGAGCACGACGAGTCCATCGGGTCGATGCTGGCGAGTATCGCCGCGGCGCTGCGTGAGGTCAGTGACAAGCTCGATATCGTCGCCGCCCGGGTCCAGCAGGAAGTCCCCGCCTTCCCCGCCGACGAGGATCTGCCCGACCAGACCAGGATCCGCAGGCTCGAGACCTGGGCATTCCATGCGTCACAGGACATTTCCCGGCTCAGCGCCCGGCTCGACGCCCTCGACGGTGGCGATCCCGAACCGGCACCCCGCGCCCGGGGCACCCGCAGCCGCCGGGAAGTGCGGGAGGCCGCCGAAGCCGCCGAGCGCGCGGCCACCGATCCGGGCGCGGGAGAAGAGTTCTCGGCCCCGCCCGGCGACCGGCCGCCGCTGGAGCGCCGGCATTCCCGGACCGATCACCTCGGCGACCCGACCTGGCCGCTCACCGTCGCCCCGGTCCCCCGTTCCTCGACGAGCTTCGAACCGGTCGGTGAGTCGGCTTCCGAGGCAGCGCCGTTCGCCGATACCGCGCGGGCTGTGCGCTCGGGTCGCGCAGGACGGTCGGCTGAGGGGTCTGCGACAGGGGGCTTCGGGTCACCAACCGGGTCGGCCGTGGGGACGCTGTCGGAGGATGCCGCCGGGTCGGTGCCGCCGGTGAACGGCAGCGATCGTGCGGTGCGGGTGAACGGTGTGAGCCGGGTGGCCGGTGATGGCACCGACCGTGTGCCACCCGTGAACGGCAGGGCGCCGGTGAACGGTGCGTCCAGAGTCAATGGTGTGAAGCCGCGCAACGGGGTTCGGGTGCTCGACGAGGCGGGGGCGGTGCACGAGCTGCCTGCGCGGGGAGAGTCGGGCGTCGGTGACCGTGTGCTGGGTGTGCGGATCGCCGCGCCGGTGGCGGACGGGTCTGCCCTCCCCTTGTCGGCGGGTGCGGGTGCTGCGGCAGGCTCGGATGCCGGAGCCGCCGCGCGGGTCGATGGATCGCGAGGTGTCGGCGGATCGGCAGCGTCGGCGGACGACGCCGCGGCGACGGTGTCGGCGAAGGGAATCGAGCGGGACGACGCGAAGCTCGCGGCGCGCGAGCCGGGCACTGGTGTGTCCGTACCGCAGCAGCAGACCGAGGAGACGAGGGTCGCGACCGCGCAGCCGGTCGATGATGTCGCCGCGGCCGAGTCCGCGCGGCGGTGGGCCGATCGGCTCGCGGCGGCGGCCGCGGACCAGCCGACGGGCGACGTCGTCCCGACCGCGGCCGCGCGGGAGTGGGCCGACCGGCTCGCGGCCGCCGCGCAACAGCAGGTCGACGATGTCGTTCCCACGGCTACCGCCCGCGAATGGGCCGACCGCCTCGCCGCCGCGGCCGAACTGGATATGCGCGCGGCCGCCGCCGAACGGAGCCGGGAGGCCGCGACCGCGGAGCGGGCCGGGACGACCGGCGGTGTCGCCGCGCGGTTGGGGTCAGCGAACGGCCGGGCGGTCGAGTTGTCGGACGACAGTGTGATCGAGGCCGTGGACTGGCAAGTCACGCAGCGGTTGCCGCAGAACGGCGCGAGCCTGGGTGGTGCGGCCGGCGCTTCGGGTGGTGACGCCGAGGTCGCCGGGCGGACGGTGTCGATCTCCGCGCTCGGGCGCAATGGGGTGTCGCCGGACGCGGGGCTGTCAGGGGTGACGACAGGGGCTATGGCTGGGGACGGAACCGCAGCTGAGGTCGGAACCAGGATTGGGGCCGGAGCCGAGACTAGGGCCGAGACCGAGATCGGGGCCGGAACCGACATCGGGACCAGGGCCGGGGCCGAGATCAGGTCCAGGACCGAGATCGGGCCCAGGACCGAGATCGGGGCCGGGGCCGGGGCCGGGGCCGGGGATGAGCTCACCGTGCCGGGGCGGACAGCACCGGGGGTTGCCGCGCGTGGCGGTGATGGCGTGATCAACGGTGTCGTGGCGCCGCAGGCTAGTGCCGCTGCCGTCGACGCGCTGTCGGATCCCCCGACCGAGACCGGGGTGCGACCGCCCGGCGAGGCGGGTGTGGAGCGGGCCAGGCCGGTCGGCAGGCCCGTAGGCGGGACAGTCGCGCCCGTCGTGGGTACCGGATCATCGGAGGCATTGTCCGGCAATCGGATCGATGTCTCGAGCGGCGAACCCGAGCGGGTCGTGAGCGATCCCCGATCGGCCGGTCTCACCGCCGGTGTTCGTGGCGAGACCGCGGCGAACACCCACCAGGTGAACGGGTTCGATCCGCGATCCACCGCGGCACCGGGATCCGCCGGCTCGGGCACCACCGCCAGCGGCATCCATTGGACCTTCACCGACGAGGACCTGACCACACCGTCCACCCCGAGCTCGAACGGCCACGCCCGCAACGGCTTCACCGGTGACACCCAGCGCCCCGGATCGATCTTCGACGACGCGGCCCCGCGAGAGCGCCTGACCGCCCCCGGTGACACGTCGCCGTCGTCACCGCCCGCCCGCCTGTCCGCGCCGAAGGACACCACGCAGACCACCGGCGGTGAAGCACCGGCCGGATTCGGCGCCTCGCCGACCGCCACGCCGAACACGGGCCCGGAACCCACGGCCCGATTCGGCGCACCGACAACCGACCAGCCGAGCATGGGCCTATCGCCCGCAACCGGATTCGGCACACCTACGACCGACTCGGCAGGCGCAGGCACAACGCCCGCCAGCGGATTCGGCGCCTCGACGAGCACCCGAGACAGCGCGGGCATCGAACCCACGACCCGATTCGACGGCTCTACGACCGACCACGGCGGCACGGCCTTCGAACCCACGACGCGATTCGGCGCACCTAGCGGCGATGACGGAAGCGCGCGCCTGGAGCCTACGACTCGATTCGGGGAGACCCTGAGCGACCGAGGCGACGCGGGCATCGAACCGACAACGCGATTCGGCGCCTCGACGAGCAGCCGAGACAACGCAGGTATCGAACCCGCGACCCGATTCGACGGTTCGACCACCGACCACGGCGGCACGGCCTTCGAACCCACGACGCGATTCGGCGCACCTAGCGGTGATGACGGAAGCGCGCGCCTGGAGCCTACGACTCGATTCGGGGAGACCCTGAGCGGCCGAGGCGACGCGGGCGTCGAGCCCACCACGCGATTCGGCTCTTCGACGACCGACCACCGGTACCCGGGCATCGAGGCCGCGGGTGGCTATGGCGGCGAGCGGACGCAGACCGGCGGGTTCGCCGCGGCGAATCCAGGCGGGCCGGATGCGCCGGCGACCAGCCCGCTCGATCGGGTGAGCTCCGATCCGGTTCCGCCGACCGCGACCGATGCGGCGGGGATCACCGTGACGGGGACGTTCCGTGCCTTCGATATCGAACGGGCGAACGTCGACAAGCTGCAGGCGATGCTCGACGAGCTGAAGCGATCCGCCGGGCTGCCGCCGGGACGGCGCGACGTCTTCGGACCACCGACAACCGACGCCGGCTGAGCTGCGGCGCTGTCCTCCGGTACGGGCACACACCCGGACACCGCGCCGGACCACTGACACGGAAGCCGCGCCAGGGCTCCGCCAGCGGCACCAGCCGGGCACTGCCACGACAGCGGAGTCCGCACCAGACCTCGCACGCACCAGGCCTTGACACGCGCCCCGGCCGCTGCCGACGGCGCAGGCCGAGCTCCGACGTCGGTGCCCAGCCTGCGCCGCGCCCCGAAAACCGCGCCAGGGCTCCGCCAGCGGCACCAGCCGGGCACCGCCACCGACAGCGGAGTCCGCACCAGGCCTCGGCACGCACCGGGCCTCGGCACGCACCATGCCTCGACACGCGCCCCGGCCGCTGCTGACGGCCCACGCCGAACTCCGACGCCGGCGCCCAGCCCGCGTCCCAGCCGCTGCCGACACCCCACACCGAACTCCGACGCCGGCGCCCAGCCCGCGTCCCAGCCGCTGCCGACACCCCACACCGAACTCCGACGCCGGCGCCCAGCCCGCGTCCCAGCCGCTGG